>JBKBHU010000005.1:0-241975 GCA_046299715.1 Tepidisphaerales bacterium
TGGCTCCGGCTGTGGCCGAACCGCCACGCCAGCAGCCCTTCGAACAACACCAGCCCCAGCAGCAGCAGCAAAACCGCCCAGCCGAAGTCGGCGCCCCGTTCGGCGGCGGTGGCCGGACCAGCCGGCAGCTCGTCCCCCAGCACCTCGACCCGGTCGGCAAGGCTGCCCCTCCCCGGCGGGCTGGCGTCGCCGCCCGTCTCGCCGCGGGAGCCGGTGAGCAGCGCGCGGACGGTCTCGCGGGTGAGCGTGCGGACGTCGGCCTCGGCGGCGGCGTCCACGTTCACGGCCACGGGCAAGGCGGCGGCCGCTTCCGAACGCAACTCGGGCGTGAGCACGCCCGTGAGCCGATAGATGCCCGGCCGCGTCAGCGGGACGCTCTGCCAGAGGGCGGGCCCCGACGACGCGTCGTCCGCGGGGCGGTGCTCGAGCAGCACGGGCTGGCCGGCCGGGTCCGTGAGCGTCGGCGCGTTCGCCAGCGTCAGCGTCGGCTGCCCCGGCGGGACCTGCCCGCCGACGACCAGCCTCAGCCGGTCGCCCACGCGAAGGTTGAGGAAGCCGTCCCGGGGGCGCAGGGAGCGGCCGATCATCTCCTGCACGAGGGTGACGAAGACCGGCCGCGCCGGCAGCGTGTTCCAGCCGTCGGCGCCGGCGCTGGTGGCGACGAAGACGACGCGGCCGGCGCCGAGCGTGTGCGTGGAGATGGCCAGGTCGCTGTCGCCGCCCGCCTCGCCGCCCGCGCCGTCGCCGCGTTCGGCCCCACGGAAGGAGAGCACCCGCTCCGGCACGACGCGCCGGCGTTGGTTCCGAGCCGACCCCTCGGCCTGTGCGTCCTGGTCGGAGCTGCCCCGCAGCGCGGCGGCGTCGACACGCACGTAGACGAACACCTCGGCCGCGTCGAGCCCCGAACGCTCTTCACCGCGGAGCACCGACAGCATCGGGTGCACATTGCCGCGTGGGTCGAAGTCGAACCGGAACGGCTGGGCGTCGGCGGCCGACACCCGCCGGACCAGCGGCCCCGGAAGCAGCCCGCGAGGCAGAAGCACCCGGTTATACGCGTCGAGCGACATCCCCTCGCCGGCGAAGACCACCAGCACCCCGCCCGACTCCACGAACCGCGCGATCGCCTCCGCTTCGGCCTCGTTGAGCTGGCTCACCCCTATCAGCACGACCACGCGGTAATCACTCAGTGGAGTGGAAGCCAGTTCGAGGTCGCCGATGCTGTCCACCGCGAGCGGGCTGCTGAAGGCGTTGGCGGCGTCGCCCGGACCGCCCACCGCCGGGGACATCGCCAGGCGGAGAAACGCCCCCGAACTGCCCAGCGGTCCTGACCCCCGCTCGCCTTCCACCAGCAACACCCGTACGCGCTCGACCACCTCCAGCACGCGCCAACGCGTGGTGTGGACCGCGAGCGGGTCGTCGCCCACCAGCCTCGTTTCGAGCACCCGCCAACCCGGAGAGGTCAGCCGCACGCCCGGGGAGAGCACCCGGTCGATGCCTTCTGTCAGCCGCACCGCAGACACGCCCCCCGACACCACCGTGTCGTCCACGCGCCACTGCACGACCCGCTCGGCCGGGCGCCCGCTGAAGCCGAAGCCGCCGACCGTGGCGGCGAGAAGCGTCGTCCCGGGGCCGCGGAGCGTGACCAGACCGGGGTCGATGGGGTCGCCGGCCGAGCCACCGACCGGTTCAGCTCCGCCCTCCCGGGGACCTCCGTCCGACCCGCCCGTCGCCGAGCCGGAATTGCGGCCTTCGGCGTCCCGGCGGCCGGTCGTCCTGCCATCGGGCCGGGGAGCCGGGGTGTTGCTGTCCGACGAGAGGCCCACCGACAGCACGGCGGCCGTCGCCTGCTCGGCGGTGCCGAGGTGGTGGTAGACGATGCGCTGGAAACGCTTCCCGGCCGATTCCATGGCCCGTCGCAGGCCCTCGTTGCGGTCGCTCCCGGGTACGCCCAGCGAAGAGCGGGTGCCGTCGGAAAAGATGCGCAGGGTGTGGACCACGGCGTCGCCGCCGACCATCGTCCGCGCCGACCCGCCGGCGCTGGACGGCCCGTCGCCCGCGCCGCCCGGGCCCGCGCCGCCGCCGGCAAGCTCGTCGGCGAGTTTCACCGCCGCGGCGAGGTCCGTCGGCACGGCCCGCAACTCCAACGTGTCGATCGCGCTGGCGGCGGCCTCGAGGTCGTAGGTTCGGGGCACGATCACCCGCGCCGGCCGGCCCGCAGCCACCACCGCCACCGCGTCCCCGCCGCTGACCAGCTGCCCGAGCACGGCACGTGCCAGGGCCCGCTGACGCTCAAAGTGGGTCGCTCCCGTTGCCCCCGGCGGCCGGTCCGACGGCGACGCCGCGGCGTCCGCGGACGGCTGCCCGGCGTAGCCCATGGAGTACGAGTCGTCGAGGATGAACACGTGCAGCCCGGACGACCGGGCGAGCCCGGCCAGCGGGCCGCTGCCGCAGGCGACCGGCCGGGCCAGGGCCAGGCCCAGCAGCGCCAGCAGCAGGCACCGCACCGTCAGCAGCAGCCACTGCTCGAACCGCAGCCGCCGGCGGTTTTTCCGCACCGCCGCCAGCAGAAACGACATGGCCGCCCACGGCTGCTCACGGAAACGCCGCCGGTTGAGAAAATGGATGACCAGCGGAATGGCCGCCAGCAGCAGCCCGGCCAGCAGAAACCCCGGCGTGAGCACGGTCATCGGGCGATGTTAGCGCCGTGCAGGCCGTCTTACGGGCGGGGCCGATGCGGCGACGAGCCGCCGCGGTCAGGCCGTGGTCCGCCGCAGACGACGCTCAGCGGCGCCGGCGGCACAGCGCCACAGCGCCCACGCCCACCAGCCCGACCAGCCCGGACGGCTCGGGGATGAACCCGTCGCTGGAGATGACCAGGTAAGCCGGGGAGCCGCCCTCGGCGGTCACCACCGCGCCGTACGTGTCGCGCGACCCGGAGATGACGAACGTCGAGAAGCGGCGAAGGGCGTTGAGGTCGCCCCGCACGGCGGTGGTCACGTCGAACACCCGCAGGCCCGAGCCGTCGTCGGGCCCGTCGCTGCGCCAGATGTCGGCGATCGTGTTGCCGAGGCCGAAGGCACCCCGCCCGTCGGCCACGACGTCGCCCGTCGCGTTGCCGGCGTCCTGCCAGCCCAGCTTGGCCGAGCCGTACCAGTAGCCCGTGCCGAAGCCGAGCGAGGTCAGATACAGCTTGGCGTCGATGATCTCCACGCCGAGCGCCGGCTCGATGGAGATTTCGATGATGCCGATGGTGTAGTCGTTGCCGTACTGGCCGCCCATCTGCAAACCCACGCCGATGGCCGGCCCGCCGACCTCGTAGCCGTAGGGCCCGTACCGCGAGTTCCACGAGTACTGCGCGTCCCCCGCGGGCTGAACGTAGGTCGTCACGTACCCGCCCCACGCGGCCGATGCGCCCAGAAGCCCGCTGCCCAACATCACCCACGCCGCCACACAGCTTGTCCCGGTGCGATGCATGATCGCCCTCCTCTCGAAGGCCGGACGGCTTTTGTTGAAGTCACGCGGAAATGCGTGAAGTACATCACGAACAACAAGCTTCAAGCTACCGCCGATTTCGGGGCACGCCATGAAATGAGCATGGGGTGCGACAAAATGCGACAAAGCATTTCCCCGATGGCAAGTGGGCGTGAGGTCACGCGGCCGCGTGTTCGTCCTCAGCGACCCCGGCCCATGCGGTCCGCGAGGAACTGCGAGAGCGTCACTTCGAGTCCGTCGCCCGAACTGAGCCGCTGGAAGTCGATGTCCAGGCCGCGGCAGGCGCGGCTGAGCGACTCGGTGAAGAGGCGCAACTGCTCGAGATATCCCTCCCGAAGGGCGCGCGGCTCGGTGAGCAGCTCGCCGGCCTCCTCCAAGCCTTTGAACAGCGTGACGTCTTCAAACGGGAAGTCGATCTCGGCCGGGTCGAGCACCTGCAGGACGATCACCTCGTGCTTGCGGTAGCGCAGGTACTTCAGGCCCTTGATGATGTCCTCGACGTCGTCGAGCAGGTCGGAGATGACGACCACCAGCGAGCGGTGCGTGAGTTTTTCAGCCAGCTGTTCGAGCACGCGCCCGGTGCCGGTTTTGTTCCAGCGCGGCACCGCCTGCAGTTCGTTGATGACCAGCTTCCACTGGGCGGGCGAGTTGCTGGCGCGGAAGAAGCGGCTGAGCTGCTGGTCGAAGACCGCCAGTCCCACCGAGTCCTGCTGGCGGATGGCCAGGTATGCCAGCGAGGCGGCGATGGCCGTCGCGTGGTCGTACTTGGTCCACACTTCTCCCGGCCCGACCTGCGTCCCGAAAGAGCTGTCGCTTCGCCGCTCCGTCGCTCTGTCGCTCCGTCGCTTCGTCGCTCCGTCGCTCCGCTGCTCCGTCGCTCCGTCGCTTCGCCACTCCGTCGCTCCGTCGCTTCGTCGCTCCGTCGCTTCTTCGCTCCGTACCGTCCCGAACCCCATCGATTCGCTGGCGTCCACGCACAGCATCAGCTCGAGGTTGGTCTCGACCTGATACTGCTTGAGGTACACCTTGTCGTTGCGGGCGAGCAGCTTCCAGTCCACGTGGCGGATGTCGTCGCCCTGGACGTAGGGCCGGTGCTGGGCGAACTCGACGCTGGCCCCCTGGTAGGGCGAGCGGTGCTGGCCGGTCAGCAGGCCTTCGACGATGAGCCTGGCCCGCAGTTCCAGCGAGCCGACGCGTGCCAGCACGTGCGGGTCGAGGTACTGCCGGTAGTTGGCGGCCGGTTCGGACACGTGTGGCTCCCGGTGGCGGCGGGGTCTAGGCCCGCGCGGCGTCCGCGGCTTCGTACGGCTGTCGCGGGATCACTTCGATGAGCTTGCGGACGATGTCGTCGGGCTTGATGCCTTCGGCTTCGGCGTTGAAGTTGCAGACGATGCGATGCCGCAGCACAGGGATCGCCACCGCGCGGATGTCTTCGGTGCTGACGTGATACCGCCCCTTGAGCAGCGCCCGGGCCTTGCCGGCCAGCACCAGCGCCTGGCTCGCCCGCGGGCCGGCCCCCCAGCTCACGAAGCTCTTGACGAAATCCGGCAGGGCCGACTCGTCGCCGCCCCGGCGCGTCAGCCGCGAAAACTGCAGGGCATAGCGGATGACGTGGTCGGCCACCGGCACCTTCCGCACCACCTCCTGCAGCGCCAGCACCTCTTCGCCGCTGAGCACGTGCCTGAGCTCGGCCTTGGTCCCGGCCGTGGTCAGCCGCACGATCGCCAGCTCTTCCTCTTCGGTGGGGTAGCCGACGGCGATGTTGAACAGAAAGCGGTCGAGCTGGGCCTCCGGCAGCGGATAGGTCCCCTCCTGCTCGATGGGGTTCTGCGTCGCCAGCACAAAGAACGGCTGCGGCAGACGGTGCAACTGCCCGCCGGCGGTGACTTGGTGCTCCTGCATCGCTTCCAGCAGGGCCGCCTGCGTCTTCGGCGGCGTGCGGTTGATCTCGTCGGCCAGAATCACGTTCCCGAAAATCGGCCCCCGCACGAACCGCAGCTGTCGCTTGCCGGTGACCTTGTCCTCTTCGATGACCTCGGTGCCGGTGATGTCGCTGGGCATCAGGTCCGGCGTGAACTGAATACGGGAGAAGCTCAGCCCCAGCGTCCTGGCGAGCGTGGAAATCAGCAGCGTCTTGGCCAGCCCCGGCACGCCCACCAGCAGGGCATGGCCCCGGCAGAACAGGGCGATCAGCAGCTCGTCGATGACGCGGTCCTGACCGACAATCACCTTGGCCAGTTCCGCCCGCAGCTCGCGGTAGGCCGACTGCAGCCGCTGAGCGGCCGCAAGCTCATCGCCCTGCAGGGTTGCCGGTGCCGGAGTGTGCTCTGCCATAGCTGGTTGTGCCCTCGGGAAACGCGCGCCCCAGGTGTCGCCCGCACCGTCGGCCCGCTCCGCTCCACAGTATTCGCCCCGGCCAGCCCTGTCGCTCCCGGGACACCCGGCCGTGCCGCGGCCGGACCCGCAGCACCCGTCCCGGCCTCGCGCGCAGTCCGCGGCACCCCTTCACGCTCACCTACCCTCTCCCCGGCAACGCCGACCATGCCCGAGCTGCCCGAAGTCCAGGCCGTCGTCGCGTCCCTGCGGCCTCACGTCCCCGGTTGCACCATCCGCCGTGTCGAGCAGGGCCGGCGGGACATCGCCAGTCTCGACGCCTTCCGACGCACCCCTCACGCGGGCCTCGACCTCGCTCCGCTGCTGCACGGACGCACGCTCGTGGACGTCGCACGGCGCGGCAAACGCATCATCTTCCCGCTGGACGACGGCGCGGCCTTCTACGTCCATCTCGGCATGACCGGTCGGCTCGTTCTTCGGGAAGGGCCGTCCGCCGTGCATCCGCTGCCGCACACCCACCTGACGCTCGAGCTGCACCCGTCAGGCGCGTCGGCTGCGACGCTTGCCCTGTCGTTCGCCGACCCGCGGCGCTTCGGTCGCATCGTCTTTCTCCCCCCGGGCACGCCTCCCGACGCCGACCTCGGCCCCGAGCCGTTTGACCTCGACGCGGCGTCCTTCCACGCCCGCCTGCGGCGGACGCGCCGGCCCCTGAAGTCCGCCCTGCTCGACCAGTCGCTGCTCGCCGGGCTGGGCAACATCTACGCCGACGAATCGCTGCACCTCGCCGGGCTGCACCCCCGTCGCCGCACGCACACGCTCCGCCCGGCTGAATCACAGGCCCTGCTGCGGGCGATCCAGGGCGTGCTGACGGCCGCCATCGCCGCCGGCGGTTCCACCCTGCGCGATTACCGCGACGCCAACGGCCGGGCGGGCACCTTCGTGCACCAGCACCGCGTCTACGGCCGGGGCGGCCAGCCTTGTGTGACCTGCCACACGCCTATCTGCACCATCTCGCTCGCCCAGCGGTCCACCCACTTCTGCCCGACCTGCCAGCCGTACCGCCGCGGGGGTACACGTCGCTGACAACATCCCCACAGCATCGATGTAGACTCGAACGGGATGTGTGAACTTCGAACGGCAGCTCTTCTGCTGGCAATCCTCGTCATGTCCAATCACCCCTCAAGCGGCCGGCCTTACGGCAACTCCACGACGGAGACGACGCCGCCCGCTACCGCCGCGCCACGCCCCGCTCCCGCCTCTACCCCCGGCCTGAACGCGCAGGGCGGCGACGTCGGGCCGCTGCCGCCAGCGACGGGCCCCGCCCGCCCGCGGGACTATGTGCTGGTGTTCGAAGACACCTTCGACCGCGGCGACCGACCCGACCCGGCCCACTGGCGGTTCGAATACGGCTTCCTCCGCAACCGTGAGGCCCAGTTCTACACCGACCGCCCGGAGAACGTCCGCATCGAGAACGGCGTGCTGGTCATCGAGGCCCGCCGGGAGCGCTTCCCCACCGGCCGCACCGACGCCGACGGCAAGCCGGCCTTCGCCGAGTACACCTCCGGCTCCATCGAGACGCGTCACGCATGGACCTACGGCTTCATCGAGGTGCGGGCGAAGATTCCCTCCGGCCGCGGGACGTGGCCGGCCATCTGGACGCTCGGCTCCAACATCCGGGAGGTCGGCTGGCCGGCCTGCGGCGAGATCGACATCATGGAGCACGTCGGGCACGACCCGAACCGGCTCCACGGGACCATCCACACCGCCGCGTATAACCACGCGAAAGGCACGCAGCGGGGGGCGAGCTTCCCGATCGACCAGCCGCACACCGACTTCCACGTCTACGCGGTCCATTGGACGCCCGACGGCATCACCTTCTTCTTCAACGACACGCCGTACTTTCACTTTCCCAACGAGCGGAAGACCGAGGCCGAGTGGCCGTTCGACAAACCGCAGTACCTCAAGCTCAACCTCGCCATCGGTGGGGTATGGGGTGGGCAGAAGGGCATCGACGACACGGCCTTCCCGCACCGGTTTGAGATCGACTACGTGCGGGTGTACCAGGCGCCGCCCGCGCCCCGGGATCCGGCGCCCGATGACCGCGTGCCCGACCGCCCCGACCGGCCGTGAGGCCATGCTCGGCCGCGCCTGCACCGCGTAGTCAGCGGAGCTGCCGCGGCGGCCGAACCAGCCCCTCGAGCCGGGCGACAAGCTCCCGGACGTCCCGCGGCCCGCGGTCGCAGGCATGTCCCAGCCGCTCGGCGAGCCTCGCCGGGTCGCGGCTGCTGCCCCACGCCCGCAGGAAGGCCGCGCAGAACTCCGCCCGGCCGGGCGATTCCATGCACAGCGAGAGGCGCCAGGCGGTGTCGTCGCCGCGGATGAGCTGTGGCGGCAGCCCGTACACCGAGGCCAGCGCCGCCCGCACCGCCAGGGCGATGTCGGCGTCCACGCCGTGGCCCACGCCCACCGCGGCAAGGTAGTCGGTGTCGCTCTGACGGCGGCGTACCCGACGGCGGAGCTCGCACACCCGCCACAGATGGACGGCCAGCAAACCCGCCACGAGCCACGGCCCCCACATCAGAGCCGCCGCCACGCCCACCGGTGCGGGCAGTGCCCCCAGCCGCAGGGCCGCCTCCACGCCGGCCGCCATGGCGGCCACGCCTGCCCCCCCCCACATCAGCCAGAAGACGCCCCGACCGCCCAGCCGGCCCGACCACGATGCCCAGAGCGGCTGGTGGCGCTGTTCAGCTGTGTCGGTCGCGCCCGGCCAGCCGGCGCCGTGGCGGGCGAGATCGCGCCGCCAGAGCGCTGCGGCATCGGCGGCGATGCCTGCCTGCGACTCACTGGCCGCGGCAGGGTCGATCGGCTGCCCGGTCGACAAGTGTGCTCCCACGCCCGGGTCATCGGCGCGTGTGCCCGCCGGTCGGACGCCCGGTTCGACCCGGAGACGTCCGAGAAATCGAAGGCTCCCCGTCATGTTCCGCACGACCGATGCCGCCCGTTCAGGCGTCTGCGGTGGCGGCTTGACCTCTCCGGCTCGGCAGAGAAGCCCGCCAAGTGCGCAACATGTGTTGCGATGCTCGCAAAGGGTCGTCTCGCGGCCGTCGCACGGGCAGGCGGTGGCGCGGTCGCCCGGCGTACCTGGCACGCGGGCCAGAGCCGCTCGAGACGGTCCGGGCCGCCGGCGAGTGTTCGGTCAGGTCGGGAGCCGCCGTCGTCTACGGCGCGGCGTCCGTCCCTAGCGTTGTGTCCGGGTGAAGCGCGTGCTGGAGCTGCTGCTGGGGTTGCCGAGCGGGTTTCTCGCCCAGGACGGGGAGCTTGCGCTGCGGTTCTATCCGCTGTGGCCGTGGCAGGACGTGGTCGGGGCGGCGGTCTGGAACGTGGCGGTGCTGGCGTTGTCGGTGTGGGCGGTGGTGTGGCTGTACCGTCGCGATGCGCGCTCGCCGCGGGCCCGGACGCTGCTGTGCGGGCTGAGGCTGGCGCTGGTGGTGCTTCTGGTGCTGCTGCTCAACCGCCCGGTGCTGCAGCTGACGCAGAGCCGGGTCGAGCCGTCGGTGGTGGCGGTGCTGGTGGACGACTCGCTGAGCATGAAGGTGGCCGATGAGGCCGACGGTCGGCCGCGTCTGTCGGCGGCGGTGCAGGCGTTGCTGGGCCCGACGCAGCCGGATGCCGCCGGTGAGGGGGCACCGGGGCTGCTCGACCGGCTCGCCCGCGACCACGTGGTGAGGGTGTACCGCTTCGGGGCCGTGGCCACGCCGCTGGGCGTGTGGGACGGCCCGACGGGCCTGACGGCCGCGCGGCTCCGCGACTTGACGCCTTCGGCCGACGCCACGGCGGTGGGTGGGGCGGTGGCGTCCGTGGCGGCGGAGCTGCTGGGCCAGCGTCTGGCGGGGGTGGTGGTGCTCACGGACGGCCGCGACGCCCCGGCGCGTGCGTCGGGCGGGGCGGCGGTGGCCGCGTGGGGCCCGGCCGGGGGTGACGCCGTCGGGCGTCTCCGGGAGAAGGGGGTGAAGGTGTTCGGGGTGGAAGTGGGCAGCGACGTCGCGCCGCGGAATCTTGCCGTGCAGAACGTGGTCGTGGAGGAAGCCGCCTTCAAGGGAGATCTGGTCGGGGTCCGTGTGGCGGTGAGCGGGACGGGTTATCCCGCGGGTCAGCCCGTTCGGGTTCGCCTGACCGACGCGGCCAGCGGGGCCGTCCTCCCGGGGGTGTCGCAGGCGACCGGCGCGGAAGGTCAGGCCGTGGCCGACGCCACGCTGGATGACGACGGCCGGGCCGAGGTCGAACTCATTCTCCGCCCCGACCGTGTGGGGGAGCTGGAAATCTCGGCGCAAGTCTCGGCCATGGGGGCCGAGGCGGGCGAAGGCGAGATCGACGCCTCCGACAACCAGCGGGTCGCCTACCTGACGGTGCTCGACACGCAGCTCACGGTGCTCTACGTCGAGGGCTACCCCCGTTGGGATTACCGCTTCTTGCGGACGGAACTGATCCGTGACCGGAGCATCGAAGTCAGCATTCTGCTGACCAGTGCCGACGAGGGGTTCGCTCAGGAGGGCAACCGGCCCATCCGGCGGTTTCCCGAGACGATGGAAGAGCTGTTGCCCTTCGACGTGGTGATTCTGGGGGACGTGGACCCGCGGCAGTTCAGCGACCGCCAGCTCGAGCTGCTGGTGGAGTTCGTCGGGTCGAAGGGGGGCGGGCTGATGATGGTGGCCGGGCCGCGTCACGCGCCGTGGGCGTATCGCGGCTCGCCGATCGAGCCGCTGCTGCCGGTGCTGTGGGGGGGGGATGCCGTGTCGGGGGGCGAGGTCGGGAGCGGGGCGGCGGGGCGTCCCCGCGGCTCAGTGCGGTCGGCCGGTCGGGGGACCGGGTCGGCCGCGGACGGCCCGCTAACGGTGGGTTTCCGCCCTGCAGTGACGGCGGCGGGGGTGCGGTCGGGTGTCTTCCGGTTTCTGGCCGACCCGGAGGCCAACGCCCGATTCCTGCGTGAGGACCTGCAGATGCTGTTCTGGTACGCGCGGGGCGTGGAGGCGAAGCCGGCGGTGGCGGACGTCCTTGCCGAGCACCCGTCGGACGTCGGCCCGGACGGCCGCAAGGCCCCGCTTCTGGTGGTGGGCCGCTATGGCGCGGGACGGACGTTGTTTTCCGGCATCGACGAGTCGTGGCGCTTCCGCTACTACACGGGGGAAAGCGTGTTCGATACGTACTGGGTGCAGCAGATCCGCCTGCTGGCCCGGGGCCGCAAGCTCGGCCAGCGTGAGGTGACCGTGCAGGCGGGTCGGCCCGTGGTGGAACTGGGCGAAACGGCGTCGGTCACCGTCCGCGTGCTGGACCCGAACCTGCTGCGACAACTGCCCGACCGCATCGAAGCCGAGCGGCTGAACGCGGCCGGCGAACTGATCGCCCGCGAGTCGCTGGTGCGTCAGGACGACCGACCGGACACGTTTATCGGCCAGTGGCGGGCGGACCGGGTCGGCCGGACGGTCGTGCGGCTGCCGTTTCTTGCCCCCGGGGTGGTCGGGCCGTCGGGCGTCGGGGCTGGCGGCAGCGTCGGCGGTGGGGATGCGCCCGGTGCGGGGGCAGGATGGGCGACGAGCTACGAGACGGTGGTGCCGCGGCTGGAGCTGGCCGACCCCCGTGTGGACCGGGCGGCACTCGTGCGCCTCTCCGGCGAGACCGGCGGGGTGAGCGTGCGGCTTGCCGAAATCGACGGTCTGCCTGACCGCATCGCGTCGGCGGCGAAGGTGATTCCGCTGGAGACGAGCCGGCCGGTGTGGGACGCGCCGCTGGCCATGGCGCTGTTCGTTGTGCTGCTGACGGCCGAGTGGGTGCTGCGCAAGCTGTATGGCATGGTGTGACGGCGTTCGGCGGCGCGGGCCGCGATAACGGGATACCATCGGAAAGCAGCTTCGAAGGGGTGCAGGTGCGGCCGGGGCCGACCGACACGGCCCATGCGGCGTAGCGAGATGAGGCGGTCGCGGCGGGGGGCTAAGGAGCAGGCGGATGGCGTTGGAAGCTCCGGAGCAGGTGGTGGAGCGGCGGCTCGCGGGGCTTCGTCGTCGGCTGCGCTGGATCGGCCTGGGTAGCGGGCTGGGGCGGACGCTGCTGGCGGCCGTGGGGGCACTGCTGGGCGTGGTCGCACTGGACTACGTGCTCAACCTGCCCGCGTGGCCGCGGGTCGTGGTGACGCTAGCGGCGGTGGCGGGCGTGTTGTGGCTGTGCTGGCGGTGGATGGGCCAGGGGCTGCTGCATCGGCTGAGCCTGTCCGATGTGGCCGGGCGGGTCGAAGAGACGTTTCCCGAGCTGGAAGACCGCTTGCGTTCGGCGGTGGAGTTTGCCCGCATGGACGCATCCCGGCCGGTCGCCCCGGCGTGGGAGGGCGAATCGGAGGTATTGCGGCAGCGGGTGCGGGCGGAGGCGGCCGAACGCGTCGGCGCTCTGGACCTTCGGCGCGCGGCCGACGCGACGCCGGCTCAGCGCTGGCTGCTGCGGGGCGGCGCGTGTGCGGCGGTGGTGGCCCTGCTCGCGGCGGCGATGCCCGGCGACTACCGCGCGGCGGCGTGGCAGCGACTGACCGACCCGTTCGCGGGGCACGCGTGGCCCAAGCGGACGCTCATCGCCGTGGTGGGGGACGTCCCCGAGCGGGTGGCCGCGGGCGACCGGGTGGGCGTCCGCGTGCGGCTGGAGCGGGGCGACCGCCCCTCCGCCCGGGCGACCGTGTTTTATCAGTACGACAACGGGGCGGTGCGGCAGGAGCTCATGACCCGCAGTGCCGACGGCACGTTCGCCGCCACGCTCGACGCCCGTGCCGCCGGCGACGATGCGGCGTTGCTGCGGGTGTGGGTGCGGGCGGGGGACGACGAGAAGCGGCTCCCCACGGTGACGGTGGTGCCGCGACTGGCCGTGCGTCGGGTGCTGCTGGAGGTGGCCCCGCCGGAGTACGCCCGCGGGCCGGGCGGCGCGGCGGCCGAGCAGTTCGACCTGACGCGTGCTGCGGTGACCGTGGTGGAGGGGAGCACCGTGCGGCTGACGGCGGAGTTCAACAAGCCGCTGGGTGAACACTTCGAAGTCGGCGGGGTGGAGCCGATGCCCACGGTGACGCGGTCCGGGTCCGTGGGTGAGGCCATGTGGCAGGCGGAGCAGTCTGCCCGGCTGAGTCTCCACGCCACCGACGCCGACGGCTTTGCCATGGCGCTCTCGGGCGAGTACGAGCTGCTGGTCCGCCCGGACCAGATGCCTTCCGTGGAGATCGAGCGGCCGCGGCGGACCGAAGAACGCACGGCCCGGGCGGTCGTTCCGCTGGAGGCGGTTGCCGAAGACGACTTCGCGGTGGTGTCGGTCGAGCTTCGCGTTGAGCGGCTGGGGGATGGACACCGCTGGACGATTCCGCTGATGGCCAGCGGCGAAGCTGCCGCCGGTGCCGACCTCCAGCCGGCGGCGAGCGGTCCGGGCCGGTCCCGCGTGCGGCTGCTGTACCTCTGGTCGCTGGCGGAGCTGTTCCCCGCCGAAGCGCAGGGCGGCCTGCGTCCGGGCGACGTGCTGGAGTATCACCTGGCCGCCAGGGACAACTTCCGCCTGCCCCTGCCCGGCGGCGACGTGCGCACGCACCCGGAGGCGACCTCCAGCCGCCAGCGCATCGTGATCGTCTCCGGGGCCGAGCTGGCGTCGAGACTGGCCGACGAGATGCGGCAGATGGCCGGGCAGGTGGAGCAGCTACGGCTCGCCCAGCGGCGGACGTCGGAGGAGACGGCCGAGCTTCGCGCGGCGGTGGCGTCGGCCGGCGCGATGGACGAAGCCCGGCAGCGTCAGGCCCGTCGGCTCGGCGAGCAGCAGTCCACGCTCGCCAGTCAGTCGCGGCAGCTCGCCGGGCGACTGGACGACCTGCTTCGTCGCATGGCCGAGAACCGGCTGGAGGCTTCGGAGCTCCCGGCGACGGCGCGGGACGTTCGCGACCTGCTGGACCGGGCCGCGGAGGGACCCATGCGGGAGGCGACGGCCCGGCTGGCCGATGCCCGCGAGATGGCCGACGCGGCACCGCGCGACGCCGCCCTGCAGCAGACGCAGGACCGGCAGGCCGACGCGCAGGCGATGCTGGACGAGGCCGCCGAGCGGCTGGGGTCGCTGGGGACGCTCTCGCAGACGATGCAGACGCTTCAGCGGCTGCTGGAAGACCAGCAGGCCGTCGGCCGGGAAACCCGTGAGCTTGCCCGCGCCAACCTCGGCCGCCGCCCAGAGCAGATGTCCGCAGAGGACCGCGAGAAACTCCGGGAGCTCAGCTCGCGTCAGAGCGAACTGGCCCGGCGCACCGAAGACGCGTTGCAGCAGATGGAGCAGCAGGCCCGGCAGATGGAGGGCTCGGACCCGCAAGGCGCGCAGGCACTGCGGGAGGCCGGTCAGGCCGGGCGGCAGCAGAACGTCGCTTCGGCCCAGCAGCGGGCGGGCAGCGCCCTTTCACAGAATCAGCCCAACAACGCCCAGGCGGACCAGCGGCAAGCCGAGATCGGCCTGCAGATGATGCTTCGGCAGCTCCGTGAGGCCGAGCGACGCAAGCTTGAAACCCTCAGCCGGCAGCTGGCCGAGCTGGCCGAGCAGGTCGGCATCCTCGTGCGACGTCAGGCCGGGCACAACCTGGACAACCTGCTGCTGCGGCCGGAGGCGATGCGGCGTCTGCCGGAGGCCGAGCGGGCCGAGCTGCAGCAGCTTGCCGAGCGGGCGGGGGCGGGGGCCGACGAACCGGCGGCCGTGGACCGGGCTTCGCTGTCCGCCGGACAGGAGCTGACCGAGCGGAATACGCGGTCGTTGGCGAACGCCGCGTCGCGGGTGGAGAACGGGGCCGAGGTCGCCAGCCTGCTTTCGAGGGCGGCCGGGCGGATGGAACGGGCGGCGGTGCTGCTGCGGGGGAGCGACCTCGCCGGGGCGTATGAACCGCCGCAGGTGGAAGCGTTGCGTGTGTTGCGTCAGGCGGGGGAGTTGCTGGAGCAGATGCAGCGGCGGGCCCGCGAAGCGATGGAGCAGCGGCAGCGTGAGACGCTCCGGGCCGCGTACGAGGCCGCCCGCGTTGAGCAGGACGCGGTAGCCCGCGACACCGACCGCATCGGGCGGCTCGCCGACGCCGCCGCCGGCGATGTGCCGCGGGCCGAGCAGATGCGTCTGCGTCAGCTGGGCGCGCAGCAGGCCGCCCTCGCGGAGCGGTTGACCCCTCTGGAGGAGGACCTCGTCGAGCTGGGCTCCACCGTGTTCCTGTGGGCTCACCGCGACATCGTCGAGAACATGGCCGAGGCGGCCGCCGCGCTCGACCGCCGGGACTCCGGGTCGGCCACACGGTCGCGGCAGGCCCGCGTGCTCGAGCAGCTTGACGCGATGATCGCCGCGCTGAACATCGAGCCGTACGACCGGGAGTTTGAGGATCGCAGCGCATCGTCTTCGGGCGGCGGAGGCGGCCAGGGGCAGCCCCAGCAGCGGCTGCCGGGCGAGGCCGAGCTGCGTCTGCTCAAAGCCATGCAGCAGATGGTCAACCGTGGCACCCGGGACGCCGCCGCGGTGGCCGGGCCCGGGCGGTCCGACAACGCCAGAGCGCTCGGCGAGCGGCAGGGAGCTCTGCGCGACCTGCTCGGTGAGATGATGGCCAAGGCCAGCCAGGGCCGCTTCCGCCTGCCCGAGCCGCCCGAGCGTCCGCTGCCCGAAGAGGCCGCATCGCCGGCCGACGCCGACGCCGACCTCGACGCCGACCTGCTGCTGGGCAAGCCGGTGGACCGCGGCGACGCCCGCTCGCCGGTGCAGTCCGCCGCCGACCGCATGGCCCGCAGTCGCCACCGCCTCACGGCCGACGGCGACGTCGGCGAGGTCACCCAGCGGCTGCAGGCCCGCATCCTCGAGGACCTCGACACGCTCATCGAAGAGGCCCGACGGCAAGACCAGCAGTCCGCACGCAGCTCCGGCAGCCGCGGCGGCGGGGCGTCCAAGCCCGGCGTGCAGCCCGGCGGCGAGCAGGCCCCCAACCAGGGGCAGGGCCAGCAGCAGGCCGGCCGACAGGACAGCCAGGGCGGTGACGGCGCCAAGGCCGAGGCCGATCAGGCCGGGCCGAGGCTGTCGCCGCAGGGGGGAGAGCTGCTCGAACGTCTCTCGGAGTGGGGCGCCATCTCGCCACGCCAGCGGCAGGCCATCATCGAAGGCGCTTCCGACACGCCCGTGGCCAAGTACCGCCAGCTCATCGAGGCGTACTACCGCGCCCTGGCCGAAAAGCAGTCGGGCTCGGCCGCTGCGGGCGGGACAGGAGGCCGCAGTGCGCCGTGAACGCCCGGTCTTCGGTCGCGTCGCCGCCGCCGGGCTCATGGCCCTCGCAGCGGCCTTTCCACGGCCGGGCCTTTGGGCCCAGCCGTCGGGGTCGTCGCCGGAACCGTCCGGGCCGGTCGCCCCGGGCCCGGAAGTGAATCCGATCCGCGGCCGGGAGATCAACGACGCGCAGCGTCGCGCCGTGGAACGCGGGCTCGCGTGGCTGGCCGGCCGGCAAGGGGCGGACGGCGGCTGGGGCGGCTTCGGCGACAGCGGCGGGCGCGGCGGGCACGCCGGCATCACGGCGCTGGCCGCACTGGCGTTCATGTCCGCCGGGAACGTGCCCGGCCGAGGGAAGTACGGGGCGAACGTGCAGCGGGCGGTGGACTTCATTCTCCGGCACACCGCCGAGAGCGGGCTGATCTCGTCCGACAACTCCGGCTCGCCGATGTACGGGCACGGCTTCGCCACGCTGTTCCTCGCGGAGGTCTACGGCATGACCGACGACGATGCCGTCCGCGAGAAACTCCAGCGTGCGGTGCGGCTGATCATCCGTGCACAGAACCCCGAGGGCGGCTGGCGGTATCAGCCCGTGCCCAACGACGCGGACATCTCGGTGACCATCTGCCAGATCATGGCCCTGCGCGCCGCACGCGACGCGGGGATCAAGGTCGATGCCGCCGTCATCGACCGCGCCATCCAGTACGTCCGCAACTGCCAGAACCCCGACGGCGGCTTCTCCTACATGGCCCGCATGGGCGGCATCGGCGGCGGCGGCTCGGGCTACGCCCGCACGGCCGCGGGCGTCGCGTCGCTGTTCTACGCCGGCATCTACGAAGGCGACGACGTGCGACGCGGCCTGAACTACCTCAACCGGTTCATCCCCGGCCAAACCCCGCCGCCGGAAGGCGAAAGCCACTACTTCTACGGCCACTACTACGCGGTGCAGGCGATGTTTCTTGCCGGGGGCGAGTACTGGGCCAGCTATTACCCGGCCATCCGCGACCAGCTCATCGCCCGGCAATCCGGCAACGGCTCCTGGCGGGGCGACTACAACGAAGACTACGCCACGGCCATGGCACTGCTGATCCTGCAGATGCCCAACCGCTATCTGCCGGTGTTTGCGGGCAAGGGCCCGGGGAGCTGAACGACGACGCCATGCACGCTCGCCATGCCCATCCCGTCTTCCCCCCCTTCCGCCCCCCGACCGGTCCCCGGCCCCGCGCTCGCCTCCCGGCCCGCGTCGCCGGGCCGCTGCTGACCGCCGTTTCCCTGCTGCTGGCCTGGGCCGGCACGCCGCCGCCGGCCCACGCGGCCTCGACGGCGAGCAGCTTCTGGCGGGTCACCTTCGTGGACGGCACGGTGCGGCGGCTGGCCCTTCGCGAGGGCCGATGGGCCGCGAGTTCGCGCGACGGAGAGCGGTTCTTCCGCATCGACGCCGGCGAGACGACCGAGGCACTCCCTGCCGCGTCCGTGCTCCGCCTCGAAGCCGACGACGCCGCACAGCTCAGGTCGCCCTTCGCGACCGGCCGCGCTTCCGCGTCCGAGCGTTCGGCCGACCGGCTGCTCGTGCTCCGCGACGGGCAGCGGTGGGCCGGAACGCTGCACGCCGACACGGCCGGCGAAACCGTCGTCTGGTCGCACCCGTCACTGGGCCGGCTCGTGGTGCCACTGACCCGCGTTGCCGGTATCGAACGCCGCCGTGACGGCCTGACCGCCGTCGAAGCATCCGCCGGGCCGGAAGACCGCGTGCGTCTGGACAACGGCGACCTCGTCCGTGGCGTCGTGACCGGCCTTACGCCCGACACCCTCACGGTCGAAACCGACAACGGAGAGGTCACGCTGAACTGGTCCGCCGTGGACCGTCTCACGCTTGCCGAGATCGACAACCCGGGCGTGGGAAACGCCCCGCAAGCCGGCCGGTCACCCGACCCATCCTTGAAGCCGGCGACCCCTCCCCCTCGCGCCCTCGACCGGGGTCGCTTGCTTCTGGAACTTCGCGACGGAACGGTCGCCCGCGTCGATGGCATCGACCTTGCCGGCGACCAGTGCCGCGTGAGGCTCGACGGGGCCGAGGCCGCAGAACCGTCGGCGGCCCGCGATGTGGCGGTCGCCGAGGTGGTGTGCATCGAACGGGTGTCGGGCTGGGCGGACGACGACACCGGCGCGGTCTGGCCGCTCACGCTGCTCCCCCCGCTGGAAGTCGTCCATACGCCTTACTTCTCCCAGCGACGCCCACCCGTGGTTGACGGTTCGGCCGCGGGCCGTCCGCTTCAGGTCTCCGGCCGCGTGGTGCGCCGCGGGCTCACGCTCACGGCCTACAGCCGGTGCGTCTGGCCTGTCCCCCCCGGCGCACGCACCTTCCGCTTCGGCGTCCGCATGGACCCCGACGCACCGCGGGGAGCGGTGGTCGTGCGGGTGATGTGGACGGACGGCATCGCGGAAGCGCCGCCGCGGCCGCTCTGGCAGGACACGGTGTCCGGCGATGTCGCCCGCTGGGTCGAAATCGCCTTGCCCGAAGGCGATGCCCGCCCGGACCGTGGGCGGCTCATTCTGGAAGCCGACTTCGGCGCGTCCGGCGCGGTCCAGCCGTGGGTCCAGCTGCTCGATCCGTTGCTTCGACGCTGACCCGCCCGGTTTAACCCGCCCGGTCTGACCCGCCCGGTCTGGACCGTCCGCGTTTGGCCGCGTTCACCTGTTGGCGCCGCGGCGGACGTCGAGCCTTGGACGGCTCTCCTAGACACGGGCCGGCCGTGACCGACCGCCCCTACGCCTTGCCGTGGAGCTTGTCCAACTTCTTCTCGTGCTTGCGGCCGACGACGTTCTTCACCCGGTCGGCCGCGCGGGAGATCGCCAGATACATGTCGTCGTCGACTTCGTCCACGACAACCGGCTCGTCATGCTTGAGCTTCACCACCACCTGACACCGCTTGTCCTGACCCTTCGAGCGTCCGTTGATGTCCTCCAGTTTCACCTGCACGTTGACCACGTGGTCGGCCAGCTGGTCGAGGGCGGCCGTGAGCCGCTGCCGGGTGTGATCGACCAGGGCCGGGGACGTCACGCCGTGGACCGAGATGTCAAGCACGATGTCGCCTCACTTTCACTCTCGGGCGGCCTGAGCGGCCGCCCTGTTCCTAGGTGATACCCGACCCGTGTCGGGCCAAGCAAACGTTCTTACTGTGAGTGACCTTGGGGTTTCCGTCGGCTTAGCGACGCCCGGCCGACGTACCTCCTCCAAGTCCTTGTCGTCCAAACGGATGCACCCGTCCAGCCCCCGCCTGCCGCCGCCGCAGCAACCCGCAAGGTCCGGAAATGTGCGCGGCTGGAGCGGACCCGGCCGATATCGAACCATGACGGCGGGACGGTGCGACAAACGGTGTCGCGCTTTGTTGGTGTTCCCGTCGGGCGTCCCCCTTGCCGAGCGTCATGCTGCAACGCCTGCTCCTGCTTCTGCCCGAGACCGGCCCCGCGTGGGCGTGGTACTGGTGGGTCGCGCTGGTGGGCGGCGGAATGCTGCTCTGGCTCGCGGGCGCCCGCGTGAGCCGGCCGCTGGTCACGCTGCTGCTGGTCACGGCCGGGGCGCTGGCGGGGAAACACGTTCCGCCCGCGATGGGGTGGGCCGTTGACCCGATGGCCGCCATTGCGGGGACCGCGCTCGTGGCGGGCATCGCAGGCTTCGCCCTGCACCGCTGTGCCGTGGGACTGGGGCTGGGGGCGGTGGCGGGCCTGTGGGCGGTGTTGGGGTGCTGGGCCGCGGCCGCCGGGCCGTCTTACTGGCAGTGGCCCCGTCGGCTCAGCGAACTGGCCGAACTGAAAAGCCGTCTCGACCCGCAACTCTGGCAGATGATGCTCGCGCTGGGCGGCTTGGCCGCGGTGACCGGGGTCGCGGTGTCGGTGCTGTTCCCCCGGGTGGCGACGACGCTGTTCTGGACGCTCACGGGCTGCAGCATCTGGTGCGGCGGGGCGGTGGCGTGGGCGTTTTACAGTGGCCCGGACCGACTGGCCCGGCTTCCGCAAGGCGACCTTGCTCAGGGCCTGCTGCTGGCCGCCATCGTGCTGGCGGGTTTCGTGGCGCAGTGGTGGCAGGGGCCGGGGCCGCTGAAGGAAAGCAAGGCGGCCGGCGGCGGGGGCGTTCCCGCCGCGGCGTGACGGGCCTCCGACCCGGCGGAGCCGCGACAGCACACGGCCCCGTACGCGGCGCCGAGAGCTGGAGGGGGCGACGCTTCTGCCAAAATGGCAAGGCCGATGGGCGGCGGCTGCGCACCGTAAGGCTCTGTGCAGAGGAAGTTTACGGCAAAATGATCGCATGGCACGGGGTGTGTTACCGTCCCGTGGTCAAAGGAGTTCCCCATGCGATTCGATCGGTTCACCCTCAAGGCACAGGAAGCGGTTCAGTCGGCTCAGGAGCTGGCGCGGGAGAAGGACCACGCCGAGCTCAAGCCCCTGCACCTGCTGGCGGCGCTGCTGGCCGAGGACGAGAGCGGGGTGGTCGCCCCGTTGCTCGACCGCATCGGGGTGAACCGCGCCCGCATCGTCCAGCTGGTCGAGAGTGAACTCGACCGGCTTCCCCGTGCCACCGGCACACAGATGACGCTGTCGCGGTCGCTGCAGTCCGTCTTTGACAGTGCCGCCAAGGAGGCCGGCCGGCTCAAGGACGAATACGTCTCGACCGAGCACCTCATGCTGGCGCTCACGCAGGTGGACTCCGAGGCGCGTGAGCTGCTCAAACTCAACGCCGTCACGCACGAGGCGATCCTCAGCGCGCTCAAGGACGTGCGCGGCGGGCAGCGGGTGACCGACCAGAACCCCGAAGACAAGTACCAGGCCCTGCAGCGGTACGGCCGCGACCTGATCGAACTGGCCCGTCAGGGCAAGATCGACCCGGTGATCGGCCGGGACGAGGAGATCCGCCGCACCATGCAGGTGCTCAGCCGCCGGACCAAGAACAACCCCGTGCTCATCGGCGAGCCGGGCGTGGGCAAGACCGCCATCGTCGAGGGCCTGGCGATGCGCATCCTCAACGGCGACGTGCCGGCCGTACTCAAGGACAAGCGGATCGTCGCGCTGGACATGGGGGCGCTCATCGCCGGCGCCAAGTACCGCGGCGAGTTCGAGGACCGCCTCAAGGCCGTCATCAAGGAAGTCGTCAACAGCGACGGCAAGGTGATCCTCTTCATCGACGAGCTGCACACCGTGGTGGGGGCCGGCCGGGCCGAAGGCTCGATGGACGCCGGCAACCTGCTCAAGCCGGCCCTCGCCCGGGGCGAGCTGCGGACCATCGGCGCCACGACGCTGGACGAGTACCGCAAGTACATCGAAAAGGACGCCGCGCTCGAACGCCGCTTTCAGCCGGTGCTGGTCGGCGAGCCCAGCGTCGAGGACACCATCGCCATCCTCCGCGGGCTCAAGCCGCGCTACGAGGCCCATCACGGCGTACGCATCACCGACGCCGCCATCGTCGCGGCCGCCACGCTCTCCGACCGCTACATCCAGGACCGCTTCCTCCCCGACAAGGCCATCGACCTGGTGGACGAGGCGGCCAGCCGGCTGCGCATCGAGAACGACTCGATGCCCGCCGAGCTGGACGAGCTGCGTCGCCGCAAGATGCAGCTGGCCATCGAGATCGAAGCGCTGCGCAAGGAAAAGGACCCGGCCTCGGCCGCTCAGCTCGAGAAGGCCCAGAAGGAGCTGGCCGAGCTCACCGAGCGCGACGCCGCGCTCACCGCTCGCTGGGAGAACGAGAAGGCCGCGATGGCCGAGGTCAAGAAGCTGCAGCAGCAGATCGACCAGAAGCAGACTCAGCTCGAGCAGGCCATCCGCGAGGGCAAACTCGAGGTCGCCAGCCGTATCCAGTACGGTGAGCTGCGCGAGCTCAAAGCCCGTCTGGCGGAAGCGGAGAACCGCGTCAAGGCCCTCACTGCCGGCGGCAACGCGCTGGTCAAGGACGCGGTCACCCCCGACGAGATCGCGCAGGTCGTCTCGCGGTGGACCGGCATCCCCGTCTCGAAGATGCTCGAGGGCGAGAAGGAAAAACTGCTGCACATGGAAGAGCGGCTCGGCCAGCGCGTCATCGGGCAGACCGACGCCGTCCGCGCGGTCAGCGACGCCGTGCGACGCAACCGGGCCGGCCTGGGCGACCCCAACCGCCCCATCGGCAGCTTCCTGTTCCTCGGGCCCACCGGCGTCGGCAAGACCGAGCTGTGCAAGGCGCTGGCCGAGTTCCTCTTCGACGACGAGAACGCGATGGTTCGCATCGACATGAGCGAGTTCATGGAGCAGCACTCCGTGGCCCGGCTCATCGGCGCGCCGCCCGGCTACGTCGGCTATGAGGAGGGCGGCCGGCTCACCGAAGCCGTCCGTCGCCGGCCCTACTCGGTCATCCTCTTCGACGAGGTCGAGAAGGCCCACCGCGACGTGTTCAACGTCCTGCTGCAGGTGCTCGACGACGGCCGGCTCACCGACGGCCAGGGCCGCACGGTGGACTTCAAGAACACCGTCATCGTCATGACCAGCAACCTCGGCTCGGCCGACATCCAGCGGCTGACCAACGAAGGCGCTCCCGAGTTCGAAATCGAAGCCGCCGTCCGCGAGCACCTCAAGCACGCGTTCCGGCCCGAGTTCCTCAACCGGATCGACGAGATCATCATCTTCCACCCGCTCGGCCGCGAGCAGCTCAAGCAGATCGTGGACGTGCAGCTGCGGAACCTCGAACGCCGACTGCGCTCCCGCGGGCTGCGGCTGGAGGTCACCGACGCCGCCAGGCAGCTCCTCGGCGACGAAGGCTACGACCCGGCCTACGGCGCCCGCCCGCTCAAGCGGGTCATCCAGCAGCGGATCGAGAACCCGCTCAGCCAGCGGATCCTGCGCGGCGAGTTCCTCGAGGGCGATACGGTCCGCATCGACGTCGCCCCCGGGAAGCGCGACTTCGAATTCACCCGCGTCACGGTGGTCGAACCGGAAGTCGTGGCGTCGGGCAGCGGCGGCGCGTAACCTCAGGGCTGCAGCATGAAGATCGCCCAGACGATCCGCGACGCCCGCGCCGACCGGGCCGAGCTCGGACGCCTCGCCCTCGTTCCCACCATGGGTGCCCTCCACGAAGGCCACCTCGCCCTCATCCGCGAGGCCCGACGTCACGCGCCCCACGTCGCCGTCTCCATCTTCGTCAACCCCACGCAGTTCGGGCCGCGCGAAGACTTCCACAAGTACCCCCGCCCCATCGAACGCGACCTCGAGCTCTGCCAGGCCGAAAAGGTGGACCTGGTCTTCAACCCGGCCGCCGAAGAGATGTACCCGCCGCCACAGTTTGCCATGCGGTTCGAGTGGCCCCAGCTCACCGAACCGCTGGAAGGCAAGTTCCGCCCGGGGCACTTCTCCGGCGTCTGTCAGGTCGTCACCAAGCTCTTCAACATCCTCACGCCCGACGTCGCCGTCTTCGGTGAAAAGGATTTCCAGCAGCTCCGCGTCATCCGCGAACTCGTCCGCGCCCTCGACTTCCGCATCGAGCTCGTCCCCGTGCCCACCGTCCGCGAACCCGACGGGCTGGCCATGTCCTCCCGCAACGCCTACCTCTCACCCGCTGAACGCAAACAGGCACTGGCCATCAGCAGAGCGTTGTTCACCGCCGAAGCCGATTTCAAGCGGGGCGTGCGCTCGGCCGCGCGGCTCATCACCACCATGCAGCGCATCGTCCTCGAGCAGCACCTGCTGGTGGACTATGTCGCCTGCGTGGACGCCGAAACCCTCAAGGACGTGGACCACATCCACGCCCCGGCCGTCCTGGCCCTGGCCTGCCGCGCGGGCAAGACCCGCCTCATCGACAACCTCAAGCTCATCCCCTAAGCCTTTCTCCGCGACGTCTGCCGACGAGCCGTCTGGCCCGCACCGGGCACGCCCATGTATCCCGAACTCATCCGCATTCCGTTCATCGACTGGCCCATCCACGGCTTCGGGGTCATGCTCGTTCTGGGGCTGCTGTGCGCCATGGAACTGGCCCGCTGGATGGCCCGTCGCGCTGGCCTCGACCCCGACGTCTTCTCCAACGCAGCCCTGCTGGCGCTGGTCACCGGCGTGGTGGGTGCACGCCTCTCCCACGTGCTGGAAAACCTCTCCGTCTACACCAACCCGGCGCGGTCGGCGTGGGAGAACCTGCTCGACGCCGTCAACCTCGCTTCGGGCGGGCTGACCTACTACGGCGGTTTCCTGCTGGCCGTGCCCGCGGTGGTCATCTACCTGCGGGCAAAGGGCATGCCCGTCTGGCGGTGCGCTGACATCGTGGCACCATGCGTGATGGTCGGCCTGGCCTTTGGACGGGTCGGCTGCTTCCTCAACGGCTGCTGCTTCGGCCAGACCTGCACGCAGCCCTGGGCGGTCACCTTCCCCTATGGCTCGATCCCGATGCAGTCGCAGTTCCATGAAGGCCGCCTGCCCGTCCCCGGCGAACTCGTCGTCGTCGATGACGCCGGCCGGCCGCGGCTGCTTCCCGCCGACGAAGCGCTGGCCAACCCCGTCACCGCCGACATCGCCCGGCAGAGCCGTTCGCTGCCCGTCCATCCCGCTCAGCTCTACAGCGCCGCGGTCGCGCTGCTGCTGGCAGGCCTGACCTTCGCCCACTGGACGCTCACGCTCCCCCCGGCCGCCACGCCTGTCGACAGTGGCGGGGGGACCACCTTCGCCCTCATGCTCGTCCTCGAGGGCATCTCGCGCTTCGCCCTCGAACTCGTCCGGGCCGAACCCGCCGTGGCCCTGGGCATGTCGCTCTCAATGTGGCTGGGACTGGCCCTGGCCGCCGCCGGTGTCGTGCTCTACCTGTGGCGACGTCCGGGGACGCCGCCGGCCCTGTCCGCGCCAGTGCCTGCCGCGTGAGCCACAGCCGCCCCGTCGCCGTGTCGCGTCCCCGGCGCCGCATCGCCTCCCCGGCCCTGCTTCGCGTCCCCGGTGTCCCCTGACCGGGGCGTCTGCCGTTCGGTCGCCGCGGCACGCTCCGCCCGCTTGCCGCGGCACGCTCCGCCCGCTTGCCCGCCCAACCGCCCGCGGAATACCGCGTTTGGCCCCGCCGGCCCGCCGGGCTATCATGCCGACTGCACACGGGCGTTTGGCGCAGTTGGCTAGCGCACCAGCATGACACGCTGGGGGTCACAGGTTCGAGTCCTGTAACGCCCATCCCACCCTTCGACGCGGACGCATCGCGTGCCACGTGGCGGTCGCCGTCGCTCTACGTTTCGGTTGAGATGCTCACACCCGGGCGAGGTCGGGCGCGTCGTCCTCGACCTCCACCTCCAGCGGCTCGGTGATGCACGAGTCGTCCAGGCCCAGACGCGCCTCGTCACGGATGGTCTCCACCATCAGCTTGACCGCACCCCGCAGGTTGAGCCGGCACTCCTCCAGCGTCCGCCCGTAGGTGAGCGTCCCGGGCACCTCTTCCACCCAGCCCACGAAATACCCCGAAGCCTGCCGCTTGATGATCGCGTGATAAACCTGCCGCATGACAGGAGCCTTTCCGGCCGCGTCTGTGGCCTGTTGAACACCCCGGGCTTCCCGTGAGCCGTGCGCTCACGTCGCCCGAACCGCATCGCCCCGCATCCCGGGCAACCGCCCGTCCCTCGAACGACACGGGACAGACCTGCCCGGCGTGCCGGCAATGCCGCCGTCAAGCCCACGACACGTCCTCTACGCCATCCTGTCACTTCAGGTTCAAAAATTCCAGCATGTGCTGGTCGTAGACCTTCTGGGCCTGTGGGTCGGCCAGCGGCAGCCGCAGCTCGTTGATGACCTTGGTCCCCATGGGGATCCACTCCCGCCAGCAGTCCGCGCACACCCGCTCGTAAATCATCCGCCCCTGCGCGTGGTTGAACGGCGGCTTCGGCAGCTTGGGCTTGACCTGCCCGCACCGGGCGCAGAGCACTTCGCCCTCGCCCACGGGCCGGTTCTCCGCCGGCTTGCTCAGGGCGGGGACCTCTGCGCCCAGCTCCTTGAGCTGACGGATCATGTCGTTCTTGGGCATCAAATCCCCGCGGGAATCCGCGATTTTGACGCCTTCCTGAAGCACCGCGACCGCTTCGTCCCGCCGGCCCAGCTTCAGCAGCGCCAACGCCTGAAGCTGGTAAGCCTTGGAGAGGTTTTTGTTCAGCGACAGCGCCCGCGCGAAGCTGGCGGCGGCCTGCTCGTACTCGGCCGCATCCAGCAGCGCCCGCCCCAGCGAGAAGTGACCCAGCTCGTTGTTCGGGTCCGCCTCTGCCATCTTCCTGAACTGTTCGATCCGAGCCGCCAGGTCGGCCATGTCACACCTCGCCTCGAACGTCGTTCGACCTTTTTGTTGTGAATCTTGCCGCAGCCGCCGCGACGAAAAACCGCACCCGCTTCCGCCCCTCCGCGTGGCCCGCGACTACGGCTTGGGCGGGTGCGTGTTGCCGTACATCAGCGAGAGAATCTCGTGCCGCGACGACGGGTTCTCTTTGAAGATCCCCCGCAGCGCCGAGGTCACCATCACGGAGCCGGTTTTCTTCGCGCCGCGGATGGTCATGCATGTGTGCACGGCTTCGATGACGCACGCCGCCCCCATCGGCTGCAGCTCGTTCATCAGCGCATCGGCGATCTGCGTCGTCAGCCGCTCCTGCACCTGCGGCCGCCGTGCGTATCCCTCCACAAGCCTTGCGAGCTTCGACAGCCCCACCACCTTGCCGTCCGGAAGATACGCCACGTGCGCCCGCCCCGTGAACGGCAGCAGGTGATGCTCGCACATCGAGTGGAACGGGATGTCCCGCAGCAGGACCACCTCGTCGTACCCTTCCGTGAACACGGTCTTGAGGTGATGCTCCGGCACCTCCCTCAGCCCCGAGGTCAGCTCCGCGTAGGCCCGTGCCACCCGGTTCGGCGTCTTCTGCAGCCCCTCACGGTCAGGGTCTTCCCCCACGGCAATCAGCAGTTCGCGGATCGCCCGTTCAATGCGGGGGATGTCCACCCCCGGCGGCGGCTGCACCGGCAAATCGGCGTGGTCGGTCGGGTCGATCTCCACGTCCGCCGCACGATGGACCGCGATGGGCGTCCGCTTGGTGGCTTGGGGGGCACGTTTGGCCATGGGCGAAAAGTGTAGGGTCGGCCCGCAGCGTCGGATGAGGCCCGCACCGCGTCATCGGTTCCGTCCGGGCCGCCGGCCTACTGTGTTTGGCCTTTGCCCTTTTGGGGTGTCTTGCAGTGACAGCACCGTCCACGTCCAACCCGCTCACCGCCTCGGGTTCCGCCGACGCCAGCGGTTCGTCCGCGGCAACCACGCCCGGTGTGACCGCGGCGGCCGGCCCGGCCGCTGTGGACCCCGCCCGACTCGCGGCCGACAGCCCCTACCAGCGCCAACGCCTGTGGTGTGGCATCGTCGGCATCGGCGGCGTCCTCGGGGTGGGCTGGCTGGCCGTCCTTCTGGGCCTGCCCGACCTGTTGGCCGGCCTCACCGCGACGTGGCCTTCGGCCGTGGCCGGGGCGGTCGCCATGCTCGTGGCTGCTGTACTGGCCAGTCTGGTCCAGGCCCCGGTGGATTACGTGGCCGGGCGGCTCGTGGAGACGCGCTTCCGGCAGGTGGACCTCGATTCCCCTTACAACTGGGGCCGGGCCTACGTCGCCCGGCTGTTGACGTGGACCGCGACCCTGACGGCCGCGGGCGCCGTGGCCGGCGCGGTGATGACGGCACTGCCGACGACGTGGCCGGTCGTGCTGCCCGTGATGCTGGTGGGGCTGGCCGCCGTCCAGCTCGTGTTGCCGTTCGGTCCCGGTCCCCGGGTGTCCCCGGGAATCGCACGACGGCCATGGACGGAGCAACTGGTCGCCGAACTCAAGCGGCACAACCTGCCCGTGCCGGCACTCGCGTATTTTGACCACGGTGAGCGGTCGCTGGCCGGCGGCTGGGCGGGGTTCGGGCCGCTCAAGCGACTGTGGGTCAGTTCGACCCTCTGGGACGTGCCGCCCCGCGTGGCGGCCGCCCTGATCGCCCGGGAGCTCACCCACGATGCCCGTGGCCACCGGCTGCTCTCACTTCTGGCGACCTTCGCGTGGGTGCTGCTGGGATGCGTCTTTGCCGGGTTGCTCATGCCGGCCGCCTACCGCACGGCCGAGACGCCGGCGGCAGCCATCTTCTTCCTTGCCGTCTGGCTGAGCACCTGGAGCTGGGTCAGCCTGTTATTCGTGTTCCCTGCCATGGGCCGCTGGCAGGTCCTTGCGGCCGACAGGGGGATGCTGGACGCAGGGTTCACACTGGATGAGTCGCTCACGGCGTTGCGGCATCTTGCCGCGAGCAACCGGCCTGACGAGGAGTTGCCCGATTGGATCGCCTTCGTGTTTCATCCCATTCCGCCGATGCGCCGTCGCCGCGAGGCCTTGCTGCGGGCGGCCAGCGCGAACCACGGGGGTTCGGGGCGCGGCAGGACCGCCGCGAAGGAGACGGCCTGATGTCGATCATGCCGAGGCTGATGTTCGCGGTCAGCGGCTGGCTGCTGAACCTGATCGGCCGCAGTTTGCACTGCCAGGCGGGCCGGCCGTTCACATGGAGCCAGCCGCCCGGCTGGGCATGACGGCGGCGACGGCGAAAAATGTCGTTCTAAAATCGCTCAGCATTTCTAATCGTCTTGGAAACGTTTTTATTTCTACCGTCATCCGGTCAGAAACTCGCACCGTGCGAGTACCGATTTCGACGGAACAACCCGGCCGGCCTCGTCGCCGGATGGAGATTTCAGCATGACTTCGAAGTTTCTGCTCATGGCGGTGTTCGGCGCTTCGGCGGCGTCGTTCGGCATGTTTTCCGCGGTCGGCGGGTGCCCGGCGACGTCTGGGAAGTGCGGCACGCAGACCGTGTCGGTGATGACCGTGGCGGCCGAGCCGTGCGGCACGACGGCGGCTGAGCCGTGCAAGCCCAGCGCCTGCGGCGAGCCGGTGTCGGTGCAGGCCGAGCCGAAGCACGACGGGGCGTGCTCGACCGACGGCAAGGCGGGGTCGTCGTGCTGCGGTCCGAAGGACCTGGTGGCCGTCATCTCCGGCCACGAGAAGCTGACGACGCTGGCGGGGCTGATCAAGGCGTCGGGGCTGGACAAGGACCTCAAGGGCGAGAAGAAGCTGACGATCTTCGCCCCGACCGATGACGCGTTCGCCAAGCTGCCCGAGGCGACGCTGGAGATGCTGGCCAAGCCCGAGAACAAAGAGGTCCTCCGTGGCATTCTGCTCGGCCACGCCGTGGAGGGTGCCACCAGCAGCTGCTGCCTCAAGGACGGGCAGGTCGTCAAGACGCTCGCGGGCAGCGAGCTGAAGGTGACCGTGAAGGACGGCAAGGTCACCATCGGCGGCGCGACCGTCGTGGTGCCGAACGTGGAGGCCGGCAACGGCATGGTCCACGCCGTGGACAGCGTGATCCTGCCGGCCCGCGGCTGAGGCCCGGCGGGTCACGTGCGTGAAACGCTGCGGTCGGGACGTCTGCCGCAGCGGGCCAGACCGACGTAGCGAAAGCGAAGGTGGGGCGTCCGGCGAGCGGCCGGACGCCCCTTTCGCATTTCAGGCAAAGGGGCTCCCTGCGCTGGCGACAGCGGGGCGGGCGGCCGGGGTGTCCGGCCTATCTGGGGTCGACGGGGCGGGGCGGGCGGCCGTCATCGGTGGTGAGGGCGGCGATCTGCTTCCGCAGGCGGGCCGCCTCTCTGTACCGACCGGCCGCGATCGCCCGCTCGAGCGCCTTCCGCAGCATGCGTACCCGCTCGATGGGCAGCTTCAAGCGGAGCCTGAATTCCAGCAACTGGAGCTGGGCGAGATCGGGCAGGCATGCGTACGGCAACCGGCGTTTGCGGCCGGCGTAGATCTTCTCAAGCCGCCTGATCAGTCGTTGGACGGTGGTGTAGGCCGCCCGGGGGCGACCGTCCTCCAGCAGCAGGCTCGCTCGTGCGCGTGCACGCATGATGAGCATGCGCGGCCGGTTGCCGAGGATGACGTGAAGATGGTGTGACTGGAGGCCGAATCGTCTGCACAGGTCCGCGATGCGAAGGTTGTGGAACGAGTCGCGCATCGCAGCGGGATAGTCGCCGAGCAGCAACAGGCTCGCGGCCCGCTGCGCGTACAGCTGCATCTCGAACCGCAGCGAACCGCACTCCTCCGGCGTGAGGTAGAAGCCCGCGTCGTTGCCGTTGCTTCGACGGTAGTTTTGCAGCTCGTGCCCGTGGTAGTGGAGCAGCGACTCGAAGCCGAAGGGCCGCTGGCCGTCCGGCCGGCCGGACTTGTCCATCTGCAGCAATCCCATCACACAGCGCAACTGCAGTTTCTGTCGGCCGTCGAGACCGGGAAACACCCGCACGTTCAACCGACGCGGGTCGTACGGCCATTGCGTCAACAGCTCGCCGATGTCGTAGGAGGACTCGCTGGACATCGCCGAGACCGCGCCGATCTCGCCGGAGTCGCCCGTCGCAAGCGGACACTGCCGGAGCCCCGGCCGATCGGCGGTCAGGTGGACGGGCGTCTTGCCCGACCCGCGAGACGGGTCAGGCGTTGCTTCTGCCGGACCACCTGCGTCGGCCCCGGATGGCCCCCCCCCGGATGGCCCCCGCCCGGATGGCCCCTCCCCGGACGGGACCGCCCCGGACGGGACCGCCCCGGACGCAGTCGCCCGGGACGCAGTCGCCCCGGTCGCCCCGGGTTCGGTCGGGGGTGTTGAGGGTGTCGGGGGCGGCTCGGGTGGGTTCGGCTGGGGTGAGGACGACGGAGACGGCGGTGTGGGCGGCGGCGGGGGAGTTTCGGCCATAGTGGGTGATGGTCTCGACGCGTGGAGCGGTGGCCGCGCCGAGACCTTATTTTAGGCGCGCAATCGTCCCCCGGCCACTGTGTGCAAAGGTTTCGCGTCTGGCGCACTGACACACTGGTGTCAGTCCCGCGGCTCGCGCGGGTCAACGGTCACCGCCGGCGTCTCCCCGCCGCAAGCACGCCCAGCAGCAGCACGCCCGCGGCGTGCGGCTCGGGGATCACCGTCACCGTGAAGTCGAGCCGGAACGTGTTGTCCGGCAGGGTGACGAGACTGAAGAAGCCGTCGAAATCGGGCAGGTTGCTCGTGAAGGTGAGGTCGGCCGCGGTCAGCTGGTTGGTGGCCGACGTGCCGTTGCGGAACGCCGTCAGCAGCGTGTAGGTGCCGAGACTGGCGAGCGGGTCCACGCGGAAGTCGAAGCGGATGGGCAGGGTGCCGCTGCCTTTGGCCACTTCATCGGCCAGCCGGATGAGGTCGGACTGCGGGCCGAGGTCGAAGAGGATCGTGGAGCCGGGCAACAGGCTCAGTGCGTTGGCGAACATGGTGCCGGCGTTGCCGGTGATGTCGCCCGGGGCGAGCACGCCGGCGGCGCCGACGGTCACGCGGGCGGTCGAGCCGTCCACGGCGAGGGTGCCGTTGCTCACGGTGAAGTTGATGCGTGTGTCGGCGTTCACCTCCAGACGTCCGCCGAAGACCGTGCTCGAGCCGACCGTCCAGAAGCCGGTGTTGGGGGAGAAGGCGTTGAGCCGCAGCGTCCCGTCGCCGAGCTTGGTGACGGCGGACGTGCCGTCGACCGGGGCGTTCCACGTGGCGTTGAAGCCGTTGGTGTTGAGCGTGGTGGAGAGGATGACGCGCGTGGGGCGGTTGGAGAACCAGTCTCCCGTGAGCACGATGCCCGCGCCGCGTGTGCCCGCCAGAACCAGCGGGGCGGTGTCGGCACCGAGGTTGCTATCGCGATTGAGCTGCACTTCGGCCTGGAAGATGCGGGTGCCGCCGGTGTAGGTGTTGTCGGCCGTGAGCGAGACGCGGCCTTCCTCGAGGTAGACCTCGCCGGGGCCGGAAATGACGCCGGCATACACCAGCGCGTTGTCAGGTGCACTGGACGGGTTGAGGGCGGCAAGACGGAAGGCGCCCGCGCGGGCTTCAGCGGGGACGGAGATGACCGCCGTCCCGGTGCCGCGGAAGTCGAGCGACGGCACCAGCTCGCCGCCCCCGGCCGTCTGGTTGATGAACCGTGTGGTGTTGGGGAAGGTGTCCGGGTCAGTGAAGCGGAAGCCGCCGCCGTTGATGACGGTCGGCCCGCTGTAGAGCAGGGGCTGCGACGTCGTGAAGGAGAAGTCGCCGGTCTTGATCAGACCGCCGCTGCCGGTGATCGTCCCGTTGAACACCGGGATGTCGCCGACGTGGAGGATGCCCGTGGCGGCGCCGAAGTCGAGGTTGTTGCTGAACGGCGTGCTGCTGCTGGAGGCGAAGACCACCGCGCCTGAGGTCACCGTGACCGTGCCGGTCCCGGTGAGTGCGGTGTTCAGCGGCACGACCAGTGCGTTGACCGTGACGCTCGCGTTGTTGGGCACGACGCTGGCCAGCTTCACGTTCGCCGACGCCCCGGCGGTGATGTCCGAGGTGTACTCTGCGGACGTGAGCAGGCGGAACGTCCCGTTGTCATGGGTGACCAGGTCGCGGGCGGAGGTGATCAGGGCCGACGCCCCGGCCATCCACGGGACGATGCCCCCGACCAGCGTCGGCGGTGTGCCGGTGACGGTGAACGTGGAGGCCGCGGGCAAGGTGAGGTTGGCCGTGGCGAACTCACCGCGCACGAGCGACGGCGTCGTCAGCGTGACGCCCCCCGTGCGGCCGTTGAAGAACAGCACGCCCTGTCCGTTGAGCACGACCGAGGCGACCGACTCGCTCACCGCCGCACCGGTCTGTGCGCGTCCGATGAGCGAGAAGCGGCTCGAGGTGAGCTCCAGCCGCGCCCCGGGGTTGAGCCGCCCGGAGAGGTGCAGGTTGGTGTTGTCCACCGAAAGCTGGCCGCCGTCCCGCAGGTCGTAGGCGCCGGCCGACGCCACGCGCCCGTTGCCGCTGAGGGTGACGGTTCCGGCGGAGATGGCCGGCCCGGTAAAGCCGTTCTGCATGACCCAGCGGTTGGCCGTGCGAAGGGTGCCAGTGAAGGGGTTGTCGGCGGTGAGGGTGACGGTGTTGGCCGTCGCCTGCCCCGTCGAGCCGATGCTGGAGAGCTCAAGGCCGAAGTTGCCGGAGAGCGGGGCGGAGAAGGTGAAGTTGCCGCTGGTGCGGAGCTGCAGGTCGGCTTCGAGGACGACCGGGTTGGGGACGACGCCCGTGGCCCGGAACGTGCCGCCGCGGACGGTGAACGTACCGGTGCCCAGCCCCTGCTGGTTGGAGATGCCCAGATTGCCCGACACCAGCGTCACACCGCCGGTGAAGGTGTTGGCCGCCTCCAGCCGGAAGTCCTCCGCGAAGTCGCTGAGCGGGTTGCCCCTCACCTCCAACCGGCCGGTCGAGAGGGTGTGGTTCACGATCGGACCGGCGAGCGTGACGATGCCCGTGGACGTCCCCCGCAGCGTCAGCAGCCCGGCCAGGCGCATGTCGTTGGCCGTGCCCGTCACACCGCCGAAGCGGAACTGCCCCGTGTTCACAGAGCGGATTTCCGACCCGTCGGCCATGACAAACGGCGAGCCGGTGCTGGTGGAGATGAACGTGGCGGTGCCCGTTCGGGTGTCGAGGGTGAAGGAGTTCACCAGCAGGCTGCCGAGGTCGTTGAACGCGCGATACGAACCGTGGCCGGTGTTGGTGAAGGTCAGGTCCACGGCGGGCGGGTTGGCCGGTACGACGCCGCCGAGCCAGTTGGCCGGGTCGGAAAAGTTCCCGTTGACCCGGCTCACCCAGGTCTGTGCGAAGGCCGTCGCCGAGGTCGCCCCCGCCAAGACCGCGGCCGCCAGAACGGCCCACCGACCCATGCCCCGCCGCCGAAAACGCGTCGTTGTCATGCTTTTCTCCCGCTTATCCGTGAACTCCGGACCTCTCTCGTTCGCACGGTAGAAAAACCCGCGGGGCGGCGTCAATCGCTTCTTTGCGGCATTCTCGGGGCCCGTTTGCGGCGTGCGGCCGGAACGCCGATGGCTTGACCGGTGGGTGGCAGGGCCCATCATCCGCGGTCGCCCATGCGCATTGCCCTGTACACGTCCACGGCGTTGCCCAAGCTGGGGGGGCAGGAGATGGTGGTGGACGGTCTGGCGCGGGCGCTGGTCCGGCGTGGGCACGACGTGACGGTGCTGGCGCCACTCCCGCGTCGCCGCGACGTGGTGCAAAGCGTGTCGCCGCCTTCGCCGTACCGCGAGGTTCGACACCCACGGTTCGTCTCAACCACTTGGGGCGTTTCGGCTTACGGCTATTTCCTCCGCCGGCTGGCCCGCCGGTTCGGGCCGTTCGACGTGGTGCACGCCCACGACGCCTACCCCACGGGCTACCTGGCGGTGCGGGAGCGGCTCGCACCCGTGGTCATCACGTCGCACGGCGGCGACCTCAACGCCGGCAACGTCCGCATCGTCAAGCCCGGCGTGCTCGACCGCGCCCGCGAAGCACTGGACGGGGCCGCCGTACTCGTGTCCATCGGCCGTTTCACGACGGAAAACTACCGGCGGGTGCTCGGGCCCGCCGCGTTAGAAAAAACGGTCTCGATTCCCAACGGGGTGAATGTAGCGGAACTGGGCAACTCGCTCACGTTGCCCGCTGCAGCGGACCCGGCCGACGCGCCGGTGCTGTACCTGGGCCGGCTGCACCCGCGGAAGGGCGTGGACGTGATTATCCGCGCGGTGCTCGAGGTGCCTGAAGCGAAGCTCGTGGTCGTGGGCGACGGCCCCGAGCGCGCGACCTTGGAGCAACTGGCCTCTCCGGCCGGCGAGCGTGTCCGGTTTGCGGGGCGGCAGGTGGGGGCGGAGAAGGCCGGGCTGCTGGCGCGGGCGTTGCTCGTGGCGATGCCCAGCCGCACGTGGGAAGCGTTTCCGGTGGTGGTGCTCGAGGCAGCGGCCGCGGGCAAGGCGGTGCTGGCGTCGCGTGTGCCCGGCCTCGAGGACCTCGTGCTCGACGGCGTGACCGGGCGGCTGCTCCCGCCGGACGACCCCGACGCGTGGGCGGCCGCGCTCAGGCAGGTGCTCGCCGACCCCGCCACGCTTCGACGCTGGGGCGAGACAGCGCAAAGCCGGGTCGCCGAGTTCGACTGGGACCGCGTCGTGACGGCCTACGAAGAGGTTTACCGGCGGGCCGCGGCCGCACGCTGCTGACGCAGCCGGCAGAACCGCTCGGCGGCGTCCGTGAGAAACGTGTGGTAGGCGCGAAGCGCTTTGACCTTGGCCCGCGCCCAGAACTCGGCCAGCTCCTCATCGCCGCGGACGAGCAGGTCAGTGAGGTCGAGCAGCCGTTGCCGCAGGCCCAGCCCGTCCAGCAGCGGCGAGTCGCCCATCACCGCATACTGGCCCGCGTCGAACGTTCGGATCATGCCCCGGCCGCGCCAGTCCACGCCGATGGGCACGACCGGCTTGCCCAGCCCCAGCCCCAGCAGGGCCGCATGCAAGCGGAAGCCGACCACGCCGCGGACGCCCGTGAAGAAGGCGATCTGTTCCTGCGGGTTGTCCGTCCAGAACACCGGAATCGACGGCGGCAACCGCCTTCGCACGTAGTCCACATCGCGGTCTTCGTGCAGGGTGACCACCATGGGCACGCCGCGGTGGTACAGGTCGCGGATGAAGCGGAAGGTCTGCCAGAGCCAAAGTTTCCCCGCCAGCGCGCGGCCGATGTAAAAGGGCGGGAAGCTCACCGCCACGGGGCCGTCCTTCTGCGGTGTCACCCTCGTTTCGGTGAGAAACATCACCGGGCAACCCGAAAAGGTCGTTTTCACGCCGCGGCAGAGGAGCACGCTGGCGGTGGTGGCATCGCGCACGTCGTGGGCGAAAGCCTTACCGAACAGCTCGTGCAACAGCGCGATCGTGTCCGGCTCGTACTCCCGCATCGGCTGTGCGAAGCTCGAGCCGCTGCCCATGCCCACCAGCAGCAGCGGAACCTGCAACTGCCGGAGGGAATCGAGATCGGTGTCAATGCCGATGCGGCCGACCTTGCGCCGGGTGTGGGGGTCGTAGCGTGGCTTGCGCGGCTCGAGCAGGTTGGAGCCCCCGATGACCACGAGGTCGGCCTCGGCGTTGCTCCGCTGGAGGTTCTCCCCCCGCAGCCCGATCGGCCGGCCCGGCTCGGTGCAGCGGTCGTTGACGGGCATGTCCACGAAGCGGCACGGCCCGAAGTGGTGGACGAGGTGCTTGCGCAGGGCCAGAGCCACCATCTCGTCGCCGACGTTGCCCGACCCCAGGGGGTAGTAGTGATGAACCACCAGCGGCTTGTCGGGGTCTGCGACCATGAGGGGTGCGGTCGGGAAGAGCATCGTCGCCCGTGCGCCGCGTGGGCACCGGCCGGATGAGTCTTGTCGCGGACTAAGCTTAGCCGGATGAGCACCGCGTCCCCAACGGACACCCCGGCCGGGCCGCCGTCGCCGCTGCTCGAGGTCCACCGTGCGCTGGGCGGCGAGCTGATCGACTACGGCGGCATCGAGACCGTCCACGCCTACGACGCCCCGCAGGCCGAATACGCCGCCATCCACAAAGCCTGCGGGCTGATGGACCGCCCGTTCCGCGGGGTGCTGGCGGTGGGCGGCAACGACCGCCACAGTTTTCTGAACAACTTCCTGACCAACCAGACCTACTCGAAAGAGACGAAACGAGGCCTGAGCGCGGGCCAGGGCGTGTACGCCTTTCTGCTGAATGTCAAAGGCCGGATCGTCGCCGACCTCAACGTGCTGGAGACCGGGGACGAGGTCCTTCTGGAGACCGACCGCCGGCTGCTGCCGCTGGTGAGGCCGGCGCTGGAGAAGTTCGTGTTCACCGAGCGGGTCACGTTCCACGACCGCAGCGGGGAGTGGTCGGAGCTGGGCCTGTACGGGCCGGCCGCGCTGAGCGTTCTGCAGGAAGCGGGAAGCGTGGCGGCCGAGCTGTCCGAGCTGGGCATCCGCCGGGTCAGCCTGTTCGGGCACGAAGGCTGGCTTTTCCGCGACGACCTCTGCGGCAAGGCCGGCTATCACCTGCTCTTGCCGCGGGCGTCCCTGCTGGAGGTGTGGGAGAAGCTGAACGCGCCCTACCGTGACCAGGCGAACAAGCGCCTGCTTCGTCCGGTCGGCTGGGCGATGTTCAACGCCTGCCGCATCGAAGCCGGCCGCCCGCTGTTCGGCATCGACTTCACCGACCAGTCGCTGCCGGCCGAGACGGGGCTGTTCGAGCGGGCGGTGAGCGTGACCAAGGGGTGTTACCTCGGCCAGGAGATCGTCGCACGGATGTACGCCCGCGGACAGGTGGCCCGGAAGGTGGTGGGGCTGCGGATCGCTGACGACGCGCTGCCCGCGGCGGGTGCGGAAGTGACGGACGAGTCGGGCGAGAACATCGTGGGGGCGGTCACCAGCAGCACGCTCTCGCCGGTGCTGGGCGGTGCGGCCATCGCGCTGGCGGTGATCAAAAAGGGGTACTTCGACCCCGGAACCCGCCTGCGCGTGCCGGCGGAAGGCGCCCATCACATCGCCCACGTGACCGCGCTGCCGTTCATCCGCTAGATTGCCCTCCATGGCGCGTTCCCATCGCAAGGGCCGTACCACAACCGCCGCCGTCTCCGACGCCTGCCGCGTCCGCGAGGGCACCCGGGTGAAGCTGCACCTCTGGCCGACCGACACCACCGGCGCCTTCGTGGACAGCCACGGCGAGCCGGACAAGGCCGCCGCCGAGGCCGACATCTCACGCAACCTCGCCGAACTTCGGAAACTTCAGGAAGTGCTCTACGCCGACGGCCGAAAGGCGCTGCTGGTCGTCTTTCAGGCGATGGACGCCGGCGGTAAGGACGGCGCCATCCGCAGCCTCTTCAGCGGCGTCAACCCGCAGGGGTGCATGGTGCACTCGTTCAAGCAGCCCTCGACCCTCGAACGGCAGCACGACTTCCTCTGGCGGCATCACTACCGCTGCCCGCCCAAGGGGATGATCGGCATCCACAACCGCTCGCACTACGAGGCCGTGCTGGTGGAGCGCGTCAAGGGCATCGTCCCGCCGGCGGTCTGGAAGTCGCGCTACGCACGCATCCGCGAGTTCGAGCGGCTTCTCGTGGACGAAGGCACCACGGTGCTGAAGTTCTTCCTGCACATCAGCAAGGACGAGCAGAAACGCCGCCTGCAGGCCCGCCTGAGTGACCCTGACAAGCAGTGGAAGTTTTCGGTCGCCGACCTCGAAGAGCGCAAACGCTGGGACGAGTACCAGCACGCCTACGAAGACGCGATTTCCGAATGCTCCACCAGCTACGCGCCGTGGTACATCGTGCCCAGCGATTACAAGTGGTACCGCAACTGGGTCGTCTCGGACGTGCTGGTCCGCACGCTCCGCGACATGAAACTGAGCTACCCGAAACCCGACCCCGGACTGGCCCGCGTGAAGGTCGTCTGACCTGGCGCGGACGCAGGTCGTCCCGAGGCCGCGCGACGGCAGCATTCGGAGAGACTGAAGACCGGGCGGCCGTCGCGGCAGACGGGTCAGCGGAAATTGTTGAACTGCAGCGGAATCTCGGGCGGGTTGGCCCGCAGGTGCGCGATCACCGCCTGCAGGTCGTCCTTCTTGGCGCCGCTGACACGCACGGCGTCCCCCTGGATCGACGCCTGCACCTTGAGCTTGAGCTCCTTGATGGTCTTCACCAGTTCCCTGGCGGTGTCCTTGTCGACGCCCGAACGGAGCTTGTACACCTGCCGCACGGTGTTGTGCGACGCCTGCTCGAGTTTCTGGGCGTCCAGCGCCTTGGGGTCCACGCCGCGTTTGATCATTTTCTGGATCAGCACGGACTTGACCGCCTCCAGCTGCTTCTCGTCGTTGGCCGTGAGCGTGAGCTGCTTGTTCTTGCGGTCGAGGTCCGAAATCGACGCGCTGGTGCCCTTGAAGTCGTAGCGGGTGCTGACTTCCTTCTGCGCCTGCACGACCGCGTTGTCCATCTCCTGCAGGTTGATTTCCGACACGATGTCGAAGGAATGGTCCGCCATGGGTGGGATGTACGGGTGATGACAAAAAAGGGTCGGGGGCGGGGTCTGCCGGTCACGGGCGGGTGCCGGTGTCCACGAGCAGGAAGCACTCGGCCGCCGGGATGGGCGAGCGGATCACGCCGTATTCCAGGAGCTGCTCGATGAGCTGCTGCCAGCGGGCCTCGGTCATGTGGCCCAGCCCGTGCACGCGGGTCTCGTCGGTTTCGATCAGGGGCTTCTGCGCTTCGGCCGAGGCAGCGAACGTCGCCGCGTCCATGGACGGGTTGAGCCGCTGCATCACGGCGTTCGCCGACGAGGGGTCGGCGAGGTATCGCTCCCACCCCGTGCGGACGCTCCGCACCATCCGACGTACGGTCTCGGGGTTGCGCTGCAGGTAGTCGCGGCGGGTCACCAGCACGGTGGTGTAGGGGTTGTAGCCCGACTCGGCGATGAGGAAGGTGGTCACGGCGTGGCCCTGCTGGCGGGCGAGGATCGGCTCGGAGGTCACAAAGCACTGCTGGGAAAAGTCCGGGCCGTTGAGGAACGGGAAGCCGCCCGTGTACGGGACCTGCTGCAGGCGGGAGAGGTCGTAGAGCTTGCGGAAGTGCTGGACATAAGGAAGCCCCGCCTGCCATGCGACCGTGCCGGGCGTCTCCAGCAGCTGCTGCAGCGACGTGATCCCCCGTGCCGCGTGGGTCATCAGGCCCTGCGGATTGGTCTGGTAGACCGCGAACAGCGCGACGATGTCGCCCCCCCGCGACCGCAGCACCACCAGCTCGTCGGCCGAGACGATGCCGAACTCCGCCCGGCCGGCGTCGATCATCTGCGCGGTCGGCGTGCCCGAGCCGCCTTCCAGCAGGGTCACCTGCAGGCCGTTGGCGGCGAAGGTGCCGTCTTCGCGGGCCTGATAGAAGCCGCCGAACTGCGGCTCGGGTTTCCAGTTCAGGGCAAGACGGACGGCGACGGCACCACCCGGCCCGCCCGCGTTACCTGCGCCGGCAGCCCCCGCGGCGGCGTCGCTTCCGCTGTCGCTCTCGCGGTTGCAGCCGAGGGAGCACACCGCCGACGCCACCGCCAACCCCAGCATCACCAGCCACCGCATCATCGCGCTCCTTCCCCACAACGGCCTTCCCGGACCTGACGCGGCCCGCCCGCGCGAGCCGCCGGTCATCGTATCCGAGCTGCGGTCGCGTCCGGGCGGCCGCTGCCGTAGACCGGTCCGCCGCGTGTCACGGCTTCTCCGACGCGTGCCACCGCCGGAGCAGCACCCGGCTGAGCAGGTTGAGCGAAGCGAAGAGCGTGAGCCCCAGCAGCGACGCCAGCACCACCGCGGCGAACACCTTTTCGGTCCGGGCCGCCCGGACGGACGCGTCCACCACCGCCCCCAGCCCGCCGCCCCCGACGAACTGCCCGACGATCGCGCCGATCACCGCCAGCCCCGCCGCCACCTTCAGCCCCGTCAGGATCGACGGAAGTGCCGACGGCAGTCGCAGCTTCAGCAGCGTGGCCAGCCTCGAACCGCCGTACAGCCGGAACAGGTCGAGCAGAGCCGGGTCGGTGGACCGCAGCCCTGCCAGCGTGTTGGCGATGACCGGGAACAGCGCCACGATCGCCGCCGACGCCACCACCGTGGGCAAGCCGTAGTCGAACCAGATGACCAGCAGCGGGGCGATGGCGATGATCGGCACCGTCTGGAAAAACACCGCATACGGGTACACCGCGCGCTCGACCACCCGCGACGACGCCATCAGCACCCCGGTGACCATCCCGGCCGCCACGGCGATGCCGAAGCCCAGCCCCGCGCCCAGCGCCGTGACCCACGTCGCCCGCAGCAGCTCGCCCCGGTCCTGCCACAGCACCGCCAGCACCGACGTCGGCGCCGGCAGCAGGTACTCGCGCACCCACCCCGCGCGCACCACCGCCTCGATCGTCAGCATCACCAGCACCGCCACCCCCAGTGGCGGACCGCTGCCCCGCAGCCACGCCCCAACCGCACGCGTCATGACGCCCCCCCGGACGCCCCCCCGGACGCCCCCCCGGCCCGCGACGCACCCTCTTGGTCAAGCCCCTCGGCCTGCCGCAACGCCCGGTAGAGCGTCCGCGTGTGCCGCGCGAAGGCCACCTCGGTCCTCAGCTCGCCGGGCCGCTCCCGCGGCAGGTCGATCGCGTGGTCGAGCACCAGACGGGCCGGCCGGCGGGAAAACACCACCGCCCGGTCGGCCAGAAACGCCGCCTCCTGGATCGAATGCGTCACGAACAGCACGGTCATGCCGCCCCCAAGCCACAGCTCCCGCAGCATCTCGTCCAGCCGCTGGCGGGTGATCTCGTCCAGTGCCGCGAACGGCTCGTCGAGCAGCAGCAGTTTCGGACGCGTCACCAGCGCCCGGGCCAGCGAACACCGCATCCGCATCCCGCCGGAGAGCTCCGCCGGGTAGCGCTGAAGGGCGTCGGCCAGCCCCACCCGCTCGAGCGCTTCCCGGGCCGCGTCCAGCCGCTCGCCCCGGGGCACCCCCATCAGCTCCAGCGGCAGCGCGACGTTCCGCAGCACGTTGCGCCACGGCAGCAGGTGCGGGTCCTGAAACACAAACGCCACGTCCCGGCGAAGGTTCTGACGGTGCAGGATGGTCACCCGACCCGACGTCACCGGCTGCAGCCCGGCGACGGCCCGCAGCAGGGTGGACTTGCCACACCCCGACGGCCCGAGCAACGCCACGAATTCGCCGGGCGTCACGGTCAGCGTGACATCATCCACCGCCACCACGCCGCCGGACCGCTCTCCACCCGCCGGTGAAAACACCACCCGGACCCGCTCGAGTTCGATGCCCAACGCGCGGACCGGCTTTCCCGCCGACGCCGCACCCGCTCCGACCTCGGACACCGAAACATTCACCCGTTTACATGCTAGGGATGCGGCGGCGAGGCCGTGTCGGGGCCACGCTTGGGAAAGAGGGCATACAGGACAACCAGACAGACAAATGCGATGCCCGCCTGCACCGCCCAGAAGCCGGTGAAGCCGCCGCCGAGGTCCGCCGGGATGCCCAGCCACACCGCAAAGCGGTCCACGTTCTGGTTGTAGAAGCCGGCGAGGATCGGCCCCAGCCCCAGAATGACCATCCCGAAGACCGTCTGGGCCGAGTGGCGGATGTGGGCCGGTGCGGAACGCTCGACGAAGAGGAAAGCCGTGGCGAAGAAGCAGCCGTAGCACAGCCCGTGCAGGGCGTTGGCCGCGATGATCACCGCGGCGGGCGTGCCCAGCCCGGCGGTCGCGAAGATCGCAAACCGCAGCACGTACGCCGAGACCCCCAGCAGCAGCACCCCGCGGTAGCCCAGCGATTTGATCAGCAGGCCCAGGATCAGCAGGAAGACGATCTCGGACACCTGCCCGAGCGAGAGCACCGGCCCGAGGTACCGCAGTTCCACCCCGACGCCCGACTCATAGAACGGGCCGACGCGGAAGAAATAGGCCTGGTGGATGGCCGCGATGGGCAGCGCCACCAGGGTCACCAGCAGGAAGCCGAACTTCCGCAGCAGCCCCAGCGCCTCAAGGAAGGCCAGCGGGTTGCCTTCGGGCTTCGGCGGCGTCTTCGGCAGCACCAGCAGCGAGAACACCGCGTACACCACCGACAGCACACCCGACACCCGCAGCGCGTCGGCGATCCTCGCCGTGTCCCGCACGGGGTCGCCGGTGTTCAGCCACAGCAGCGTGAACGCGTTGGACGCGACGATCCAGCCGATCGTGCCCCACAGCCGCACCGGCGGGAACCACTTCTCCGCGTCGGGGAGGTTCGAGAAAGCGATGGAGTTGGTGAGCGAGAGCGTGGGCATGTACAGCACGCTGTAGAGCACCGCCAAGGTCAGAAACAGCCCGTACTCCCGCGAGGACGCGTTGAGGAAGATCACCACGCCCCCCAGCAGCAGCAGCACCGCCAGCGCCCGCTCGGCGTTGAAGTACCGGTCGGCCACCTGACCGGCGATCAGCGGCGCGGTCAGCGCCCCGATCGACCCGGCCAGCCCGAGAATCCACCCCAGTTGCCCCTGCGAAAAGCCCAGTCCGCCGCCGTCCACCGGCGCCCCCAGGTAGTTCGCCAGATACGGCAGCCAGACGCCCCAGACGGCGTACTGCAGAAACATCATCGCCGAGAGCGGAACCATCACCCACAGCCCAGCCGGACGGGCCCCGCCGTCGATCGGTGTCGTGGTCATGTCAGAACGCTTCCTCCCAGAAAGCCGGCCGACGGCCGCGCGACCAAACCCCCTTCGTCACGCCGCCAACGGGCGACGACGCAGCCTGCCGCGTGGGCCTTCGAACGGCCAACGACCTCAACCGCAGCCGGCCGCCCGCGGCCTGCAAGACGGTCAAGACGGGTCCGCGGAAGTGTCTCCGTACGCACGCCCGATTCAATAATCAGGGATTCACTGATGGGTTCGTCGGGTGGGGTGAGGGCGGGTTCTGGGCGCAGCCGAGGTGCGGGCCGCCGTCGATGCCGTCGTAGCGGCGGGCGGCGTCCCGCGCGGGCGAAGCGTCGCGAAGGCGGAAGTCGGCGGCCTTCCAGAGCAGAAACATCGGGTCGCCGTGGCGCGTGTCCGGGGCGTCGAAGGCCCACGGCGGGTTGAACATTCCGCCGCGGGGCGTCGCCGACGGGCGGAACGGGCCGGTGAGGTTGTTCTCGATGAGGATGCGGCGGGCGGCCAGCTCGGCGTCGCGGGTTTCGGGCGGGGCGAAGGTGGCGATGTCGAAGCCGTGGTTGCCGTAGGCGATGTTGTTGACGATCCGCACGTCACGCAGGTTCTCCGCGCGGACATCGATGCCGCCGACGTCCCCGGCCCAGTGGCCGTCCGACCCGTTGAACACCACGGTGTTGTGGAAGATGTCGATGCGTTCGCGGGGGCCGTCGTGGCCCCAGCGGCCGAAGAAGATCCCCGACGCCCGGTTGCGGTAGACGACGTTGTGGCGGATGACCACCTCGGACAGGGTCGCCCCGCGCCCTTCCGCGGAGATCACGATGCCCCACTCGCAGTCGTGCACCGCGTTGGCGTACACCTCCACGTCCTGCAGGTGCCCGAACCAGCAGTCGATGTAGATGCCCTGGCGGGGCAGGTCGTACACCTCATTGTGGTGCACCCGGACGTGGCTCGCGGTCTCCTTGACGTCGATGCCTTCCTTGTGGCACTTGTACACGCGGTTGTAGGCGATCTCGACGAACTTGACCTGCATGAGCGAGAGCGCCTCATGCGGCGCCTCATGACCCGTGCGTTGACCCGGCGAGCGCATCTCCTGGTCGTTGGCCCCGGTGACGGTGCAGCCGATGACCTTGAGGTGTTGTCCGCGGTGCAGGCAGATGCCCGGGCTGTAGGAGTTCTCCGCGGTGCACCCGTAGAGCTCGACGTGACGCGTCTGCTCGCCGGTGATCATGAAGTTGACGTATCGGGCGTTGCGGACGTGCAGGCCGATGACCCGGAGGTGAGACACGTTCTCGATATGGAAAAGGCCGCGGTTGCCCTGCGATGGGAAGCGGCCGTCGTCGGTGCGCACGAAGGCCAGCCCGTCGAGGACGGGGTGCTCCCCATCCCGGTTGCGCCACACCACGGGCCGGTCGGGCGTGCCGCTGTGTCGGGGGACGACCGGCCGATCCAGCGTGTACAGCCCGCCGGCGAGGACGACGACGTCGCCCGCACGGGCGGTCTCGGCCGCCGCGTGGACCGACATCGGCGACTCGGGTGTGCCGGGCGCGTCGTCCCTGCCGGTCGGAGACACATGAATCTCGCGGGCGGCTGCCATGGCGCTGAGCATCCCCATCCATGCGACGGCGGCCGCCCGCCCCGCGGCCCGGCCACGTGTGCCCCCGAAGCAGCTCACCATACCGTCGGGTACACGCGACGGCGCGTCACGTTGCCGGCCGGGCGCTACGCCTTCTCTTCGATGAACGCGATCATGCGCTGCAGCTCGTCGAAGTCGGCGTGCCGGATGATGTAGCACTCGTCGCCCAGTCCGGCCCGGTCCTCCACGGGAAGCCGGGCATGGTTGACCAGCGCCGGCCCGAGCCGGGAAAGGACCGCGCCGTGGTCGTGGCGGTACCGCAGATGGTCTCGGCGTGCGACGTGGGCCGCGTGGTACTTCCGCTCGTACTGCAGGCGGTTGTCGCCGTGGATGAGCAGCCGCGCCCAGACGGCGAAGACGTCGATGTCTGCGGCATAGTTCATCAGGTGCAGCACGGTGGAGCCGGGGGCGCGCAGGTTCATCTCCAGCGCGTAGTACTCGCCCGGGGCGGTCTCGAAAAACTCGATGTGGAAGAACCGCTCGCGGATGCCGAACGCCTTGACCGTCCGCCGGCCCATCTCCTCGATGCCGGGCGGAAGCTGCCGGAAGGAGTAGATGTGGGCGTCGCCGTTCTCGCGGATGAGCTCGGCCACGGCCTTGTAGGTGTGGCAGGTGCAGTAGAACACCTCGCCGTCGCGGTCGGCCAGACCGTCGAACGTGAGGATGCGGCCGCGGATGAACGGCTCGGCCACGTAGTTCGGAGGGATCGACTCCAGCTTCGCCTCCAGCTCGGCCAGCGAATCGACGCGGAACGTGCCCAGCGAGCCCACGCCGGTATCGGGCTTAAAAAAGAGCGGGAAGCCGTGAAACATCGCGAACTCGCGGACGCGGTCCTTGTCGGCGGTGGAAATCCCCGCCATCAGCGGCACACCGGCGTCGGCGAACATCTTCTTCATCCCGATCTTCGACCGGGCGTAGGCGAGATAGTCGGGCGTCAGCCCCGGCACGTGCAGCTCGGCGCGAATCGCCGCCTCCGTCGGCAACCAGTGCTCGATGTTCGAATCCACCCGGTCGATCGGGCCGAAATGGTCGCGCAGCTCCCGGGCCGTCCGCTTCATGGCCTCCAGGTCGTTCATGTCCGGCACGTAGCGGTACGCCCGCAACGACTCCCGCAGGTTCGCCGCCAGCAGCGGCTCGGGCACGTCGCCGATCCCCAACACGCTGGCCCCATGCTCCGCAAGACGCTGGCAAAACAGCGTGGACGTCAGCGGATAGTTGCAAGAAATGAACAGGACGTTCATGAGCGTGGTGTTGTACCCGTCCGCACGCCCACGCGGTAGCCCGCTGGCCCGCGTCATCTACCGCAGCACGTGGTCGAGGAAGTAGGGCAACTGCTTCCGCCACCACGGCCAGTCGTGGTCCACGTCCGGTCCCCACAGGTCCATCCAGTGGGGCACCCCCTTCGACGCCAGGATCGAGCTCAGCCGCCGGGTGTCTTCGAGGCACTCCTCCTCCCACCGGCCCTGTCCACAGCACAGGATGATCTGCGACTGTCGGTAGCGGTCGAGGTACCACGGGTCGTCCAGGGACGGCAGGTAGTGCAGCGGCGAATGGAAATACACCCGGTCGTCCATGTAGTCGCCCAGGTACGTCCGCAGCTGATACACCCCCGAGAGGGCGATGACGGTGGCCACCTGGTCGGGGTGCCGGAAGAAGTAGTTGGCCGCGTGAAACGCCCCCATCGAGCAGCCGGTCACCAGCACGTCGCGGTCGTGCAGCGGCGAGCTGTGGGCCCGCACAAACGGGACGACCTCCTGGGCGACCGTGGCGTCGTAGTCGTCCGCCCGGCGGGCCCGGTCGTGCGGGTGCTTGCCGTGCGCGTTCCACGCTTCCCAGTCGCGACCGTCGATCGCGAAGACGCGAACACGCCCGCTATGGATGAAGCCCGCGATGGCATCGACCATTCCGAAGTTTTCGAAGTCGTAGAAACGGCCGTCCTGGCTGGGAAACACCACCAGCGGCCGCCCGCCATGGCCGTAGACCTTCAGCTCGAAATCCTGTTGCAACCGTGGTGAAAACCACTTGTGATACTCGACGTGCATGGCGGCAGGGAATGTACCGCAGCCGCCGCGCAACGCCACCGCCCGCGTCCTGGGACGCGCCGGTCCACCCTCGAGTATCCTGCCGGCCATCATGACCGCACCCGTCCTTGTCGTCCGCGGCGACCACCTGGCCGCAGAACTTCACGCCGATGGTGTGATTCGTCTCACGAATCTGGCCGCCGGGCACCGCTGGGAGACGTGGCCGGTCGCCATTCAGGAAGACAACGACGTGGACGTGGGTCACGTGTGGCTTCGGACGACGCGGTCGTTGTGCGAGCAGTACCCGGCCCACTTCTCGGCCGAGCGGCTGGTGGACGGCGGGCTCGGCGGCGGGCTGGCCCGGCTGACGGTGTACGGGCGGGAGGCGCGCACGGTGGGCCGCTTCACCGTGGAGCTGAAGCTTCACATCGACGCCCTCGGCGAAGCCCTCGAGGTGTCCATCGACGACATCGACCCCGCTCTCCCGTCGTTGTCCTACCCGGCAGGCCTGCGGCATGTCGATGAGCTTCTGTTGCCGCAGGGGGTCGGCCGTCGCGTACGCAGCCCCGGAGATGAGCAGCGACGGCTCTACAGCTTCTGGTCCCACCTGAACCTGCGGATGTGGGGGGCGCTGTCCCGTTGCGGCGGTGCGGACGACGCGTCACCCGACGCCGGCGTGCTGGTGGAATTCGCCCGCGGCCATGAAGACGCGATGCTGCTGGTGACAAAGACGTACGCGGCCCCCGTGTGGCTGCGGTCGCTGGGGCGCTGGGCGCACGGGCCCGAGGCCCGGCGGACCCTCCGCTACCGGTTCACCCGCGGCGGGCACGTCGGCCTCGCCCGGACCTACCGGCGGGTGATGGACGCCCGAACGCCCCCGGTCACCCTGGCCGAGAAACGCGAACGGTTCCCGCAGCTCACGTCGCTGCTCGGCGGCCGCCACGTCTCGTTCATGCTGGGGCACACCGTCCGCCACCGCCGCGAGCTCGAAGTCTTGCGTGAGCCGTCCGGTCCGGAGGGGTTGCGTGTGGCGATGACCTACGCCGACGTCCGCCGGGCCCTGGACGAGCTGCACGCGGCGGGCATGACGCGGGCGCTGGTCATGCTCCGGGGGTGGATCCGCGGCGGCTACGACGAGTCCCACCCGGACATCTGGCCGCCCGACGAAGCCTTCGGCACGCTCGACGAGCTGCGCGACCTGTGCCGGGGCGTGCGTCTGCCGGCCGGGTTCACCGTCGCTCTGCACGACAACTACCAGGACATGTACCTCCAGTCGCCCAGCTTCCCGCAGGGGGTCGTCCGCGACCGCGACGGACACGCCATGCCCGGCGGTTACTGGGCCGGCGGGCAGGCGTACATCCTCAGCGGCCGGGCGGGGCTGAACTATCTCCAGCGCAACTGGGCACAGCTCCGCACGCTCTCGCCGCGCGCGCTCTTCCCGGACACCATCACCGCCGTGCAGCTGTATCAGTCGTTCGACCCGGCCGCCCGGCAGACCCGCGCCGAGGACGAGTCCGCCAAGCTCGCGCAGCTGCGGTTCATCGCCGAGCAGGGCGTGGCGGTGGGCTCGGAAGAAGCGGCCGAGTTCGGGCTGCCTTACGTCGGCTGGCTGGAGAACCGCCACCGCCGCATCGCGGGGGAGACCGTGCCGCTGTGGCCGCTGGTCACGCACGACCTGGTCGCCAACGGCCGCTACGGCAACGCCTTCTGCACGCCGGCGGCGATGCCTTCCTCAACCCACGCGGAGTCGGGCGCTGCCCCGCCGTGGACGGTGGAGCTACTCTGGGGTTACTTCGCGCTCATGTCGCTGGGGACGAGAGGGGGGCCATGGGGCGGGCCGTGGGGCGACTCGCCTGAATCGCTCATCCGCGCCTACCGCGACACCCGGCACATCGACCCGCACTTCGCCCGCGTCGCCACGCTTCCGATGACCGACCACCGCCTGCTCACTGCCCACGGGCAGGTGGAGCAGACCGTCTTCGGCGACCACATCGCCGTGACGGTCAACTTCAGCAGCGAACCGTTCCAGAGCGGGGCCGACGGCCTGTCGCTTCCGCCGGGCGGTTACCACATCGACGGCTAGACCGCCGCGGTGCCACGCGAACTACCCTTGGGCATGGCATTCTGCGGTCCCTCGAGCACTCCCCGTTCCTTGACGCTGGCCCTCGCCCTGTTCGCTGCCTTCGCCCTTCCCACCCACGCCGCCGAGCCGACCGAACCCGCCGGTGACTCCCCGGCTGCCGTTACGCCGGCCGACGCCCCGGCCACACAGCCTGCGTCCGGCGTCGCTACCGCCCCCAACCGCTTTCCGGCCCTGCAGTTCACGCTTCCCCTGGTCGGCGGTGGCGAGCTGGACCTCTCCCGTTTCCGCGGCCGTGTGCTGGTCATCGTCCCGGTGGCGTGGGACGCCAACCGGCGGCAGTTCGAGGACCTGCAGCTCTACGCCAACCGGCTCAGCGACCGGGGGCTGGCGGTCGTCGGCGTGCTCACCCGCGACTTCAACAGCGACGCCCGCTCCGACGCCGACATCGCCGCCGCCATCCGCGAGCGGTACCGCATCACTTTCCCGCTGGTCGCGTCCACGCCCGTCACCGGGGACAACATCCATCCGCTGTTCAAATACCTCACCGCCACCGACGCCGGGCACGGCCACGGCGGCCCCGTCGCCGCGCCGTTCACCAAGTTCCTCATCGACCGCAACGGCGAACTCGTCCACCGCTGGGACGTGGCCACGCGCCTCACCAGCGACGAGGCCATCCGCCGGACCCTGCAGGTCATCGACACCCCGATGCGCTGAGCCCGCGACGAACAGGTCGGGGGAGAGCGGGCGGCTTCGGGCTAAAGCGGGGGCGGCAGGCCGTCGGCGTCGTTCAAAGCACGATGCGGCTGAGGTCGTCGTTCCTGGCCGCCCGCTCCAGTCGGTCCCGGACGTACCGCCCGTCGATGCGGACGGTGCGGCCGCGGAGGTCCGGCGCTTCGAAGCCGATGGTCTCGAACACCTTCTCGAGGATGGTGTGCAGCCGGCGGGCGCCGATGTTCTGCTGCTTGCGGTTGACCGTGTAGGCGATCTCCGCCATCGCTTCGATCGCGTCTTCCGTGACGTCCACCTTCACGCCCTCGGTGGCCATCAGGTACACCTGCTGCTTGATCAGCGAGTTCTCCGGCTCGGTGAGGATGCGGACGAAGTCCTCCTCCTTGAGGTCGTGCAGCTCCACGCGGATCGGAAAGCGCCCCTGCAGCTCGGGCATCAGGTCCGAGGGCGAGTTGGTGTGGAACGCACCCGCCGCGATGAACAGGACATGGTCCGTCCGGACCGGGCCGTACTTGGTCATCACCGTCGAGCCTTCCACGATCGGCAGCAGGTCGCGCTGCACGCCTTGCCGGGAGACGTCCGGGCCGCTCTTGCTCTCCACCCCGCAGATCTTGTCGATCTCGTCGAGAAAGATGATCCCCTGCTGCTCGGCGCGCTCGATGGCCTCGGCCGTGAGCTTGGCCTTGTCGAAGTGCTTCTCCGCCTCCTGCGCCAGCAGATACTTGCGTGCCTCGGCCACGGTCATGCGGCGGACGTCCCGCCGCGCCGGCATCATCCGCTCCAGCATCGACTGCATCTGCACGTCCATCTCCAGCCCGAGCTGGCCGAACATGCTCGCGGCCGTGGGCTTTTCTTCCACGACCAGGTCGATGGTGGCGTTTTCGAGTTTGCCGTCCCGCAGCTGCGCGCGGAACCGCTCCCGCGTCTCGGCAAAGCGGGCCTTGGCCTCCTCGTCGCCGAAGCTCGGCTGAGGCATCAGGCTCTCCAGCAGCCGCTCCTCCACCCCCGCCTCCGCCTGCGCCCGCACCGCCTCGGTCATCTCGTCCCGCACGAGCACCAGCGCCGCGTCCAGCAGGTCGCGGACCATGCTCTCCACGTCCCGGCCCTGATACCCCACCTCCGTGTACTTCGTCGCCTCCACCTTCACAAACGGCGACCCCGTCAACCCCGCCAGACGACGCGCGATCTCCGTCTTCCCCACCCCCGTCGGCCCGATCATGATGATGTTCTTCGGCGCCACGTCCTGCCGCAGCGCTGGCGGCAACTGCTGTCGCCGCCAGCGGTTGCGAATCGCCACGGCCACCGCCTTCTTCGCGTCCTTCTGGCCGATGATGTACTTGTCCAGCTCGGCGACGATCTCTTTAGGAGTCAGGTGCTTCATACAAGTGGGCGGCAAGATTGAGAAAATAGCGCAGCGGCGTTCGATCTCGCAGACGCCGCCATGCTAGGCGTAGGCCGTCCCCACCGCAGGCGCCCCCGTGCCCCTCAAGCCGCCGCCATCCCTCCCGACACAACCACGGCGTCCAGACGCACACCGCCGCACACCCTGCGACCCGTACGTCGCCTGCGGGTACCCCACCCAGATCGCCTCCGCCACGAAGTGCGTTTCCGCACGCACCCCGTCACGCCCGGAGGTCTCCTCCACCAACCCCCCCCTTCATCCCCGTCGCAACGTCAACTTCACAATCTCCGCCGGCGCATTGATCCGCAGCGGGAACCAGTTCCCCGCCCCATTGCTCACCACCAGCCGGCGGCCGTCGGGCTTGTCATACAGCCCTGACCAGTAGCGATACATGAGCCGGCCGGGCGAGACGGATTTGCTCACGTTGAGCTGACCGCCGTGCGTGTGACCGGCGAGCGTCAGACGGGCGTAGGGCGCGAAGTCGAACGCATGGGGGTGGTGCGCCAGCAGCACCGGAAACGCGTCGTCCTCGACGAGCGTGCTGAGCTGTTGGCACGACGCCGCAATGGCGGCATCCGAGCGGTCGCGGCGGCGTCGCATCGCGTCGTCGGCGTCGCTGGGCACCGGGCCCGGGGTCGGCACGCCGCCCCATCTGAGCCCCAGCACCTGCACCGGACACCCGCGGTAGACCACCGTGGCGGCCTCGTTCCTCAGGAAGCGGAATCCAGACCGGCGCCTCGCCTCCTCCCAGAACCGACGCGGCGCCTGGATCAGGTCGTGGTTGCCCTCGCACACGAACACCCCCAGCCGGGCCTGCAGCTTCGACAGCCCCTCGAGGGCTTCGGGGATGTCGTCGGCGTCCACGTTGATGATGTCGCCGGTATGGACGATCAGGTCGGCCCGGAGGGCTTGCGTGGCCTCCAGCAGTTTGCGGTAGATCCGCCCCGGGGTGAACTCGCCGAGGTGCGTGTCGGAGAGGTGGGCGATGGTCAGTCCGTCGAGGTCGGCCGGGAGATTGGGCAGGGGCACCGTCAGCTCGCGGACCCGAAAATCGTCCAGCCGGGGGAGCGATACGCCGGTGGCCAGCACCACCGCCGCCGGCGGCGCGGCTGCCGTGGCCAGCGCCAGCACCCGCCGACGCGACAGCTCCTCTCCCGCCGCCGCATCGGCACGGCCGCGGGCGTCGTCCTCAGAAGACGTAGGCGTCTCCCGCCGACGCCGCAGTCGTGTCAGCACGGCCGCCGCCGCCCCGGTGAGCGACAGCACGACCAGCGTCAAGGGCAGCACCAGCAGATGCCAGAGGAACACCGACATCTGCAGCAGCTTGGGAACCCGCATGTCGGCATCGCTCAGCCGCAGGTAAATCGACGCCAGCAAGCTGCCCACGACCACCGCCAGAAAGACGGCCACCACCGACAGCCCCAGCCACATCGCCCGCGTGCCCCGCACGCCGGGACGCGTCAGGCGGTAGGCGGCCCAGCTCGCCCACAGGGCGTCACCGAGCAGGAACAGCGAGAGGATCACCACGATGAACCACGGCATGACCCATCCTATGAACAGCAAATCGCCTGCCCGTTCCGCGGCCGTTGCCCCCACCGGTGCAAACCGTTAGCTTCACAGCGCATGGTCGGCCGTCCTCGTCATGCTCAACCGCCCGTCGCCTCGGCGTCTGCCCGGGGTCACCTTCACACGCTTCGGGCCGTCATCGGCGGTTTGCTGGCGAGCCTGGCGGTCGCCGGCTGTGTGCGACGCGAACTGACCATCGAGTCGGAACCGCCCGGAGCGCTGGTGTTCCTGAACGATCAGGAAATCGGCCGCACGCCGGTCACACGGTCGTTCACCTTTTACGGCACCTACGACGTGGTGCTGCGGCTGGACGGCTACGAGACCCTCAAGACGAAAAAGCTCGTGCTCGCTCCGTGGTGGCAGTGGGTCCCGATCGACCTTGCGGCGGAGCTGCTGCCGCTCACCGACCGCCAGCGGGCGAGGTTCGTACTGACCCCACTGGCCGACCCGGGCACACAGCCGCCTCAAGCCCTGCTGGAACGGGCAGCCGAACTCAAAGCGACCCTGCCGGCCACGCAGCCGACGACAGCGCCATCGCCGCAGCCGACTCCGGGCGAGGCTCCGTCGCCAGCGGCACCCTAGGTCTCCCGGGGGTGCTCCCCGCCCGCCGGGTCAACGCCAACATCAACGAAGGCCGTAGGCGCCTGTGCAACGAACGTTGCAGTCGGCCGGCTCACCCGTCGCCATGTCCGGCACCACGCCCGGGGAGGCTGGCCCTGCAGGTCGATCGGGCCGTTCACAGACTTTAAAAAAAGCCCCGAGGCAACCGCCTCGGGGCAAGTTCACTTTCGATGTGTCCGCAAGCCCATCGGGCCGGCGGGGTCGCCTCACGCGAGCCGCTTAGCGGCGCCGACGCAGGGCGAGCAGGCCGGGGACGAGCAGGCCCATCGCGGCCGGCTCGGGGATCGCGCGGATCTCACCCGTGCCGCTGGCCTCGAACCCCGTGATGAAGCCGCCCGACGAGGTGAGCGTGCCCGGGTCGATCTGCAGCGAGAACGAGACGGTCACCGGGTCCGCCACGGTGAGCGCGAAGGGCAGCGCCTGGCCGTTGACCAGCCCGAGCGAGCCGACGAACGCGAACTGCAGAATGCCGCCCACGTCCACGTAGGTCAGTGAGGTGGTCGCCACGTTCACCTGCAGGTACTGCGGGACCGGCTGGCTCGTGCCGATGAGCAGGTCCACGTAGCCGGGAACGTTCGACGTCACCGTCTGGATGTTGCCGGGGGTGTCGAGGATGCCGCCCAGACCCGTCACCGACAGGTCGAGGAAGATATTGCCCAGCAGCGTGCCAACGGGGACGCCGTTGTTGATGAAGGTCATCGTGTTGAGCTGGTCCGCATCCGCCGGGTCGAGCACGTTCCCCGTCGGCCCACCCGCATCAACCACGCTCGTGCCGTTGTAGACGAGGTTGACGCCCGAAATCTGGATCTCCACCAGCGCCGCCTGGGCCGCAGCCGACCCGACCAGCATGGCCGCAGCCGCCACCGCACCCTTGAGTGCCAAGTTCCGCATGGTCTCTCCTCTGAATCTCCGCTCCGCTAACAGCAATTCTCCCGTCCTGCCCCTGCGCACCCAGGGATGGAGTCGCCGTCGTTCTTTTGCAATTTGCCCCACAGAGCGGGGGGTTGTCAAGCGATTCCACTGAACCGCGACGAAACTGAAATCCCAACCGCGTGAAAAGACCTCCGCCGCTTCGCCAGCTTTCCCAGATTACGCCCAGCACAACCCAAACCAAGCGCAAGTTTCAAGGAGTCTCGACACGCTCCCATCACCGGCGGCTTGCCTTCCCCATCCTCCGTACCGGCCAACGGACCGCGCTGGCCCCGTCTTCCGGCCCAACGTCTCGGCCACGCCCTCAGGCCGACACGGCCCCGGCCGGAGCCGCCGCTTCTCCCGCCCCCTCCCGCGGCGGTCGCAGCGTTTCGTCCGAAATCACCCTGCCATCCTGCAGCCGGATGATCCGATCGCACCGCTGCGCCACGGTCGGGTCGTGGGTGATCATGATGACCGTCTTGCCCTGCGCGACCAGTTCATCGAAGAGAGCAAGAATCTGCTGGCCGGTCTTGGTGTCCAGCGCGCCCGTCGGCTCGTCCGCCATGAGGATCAGCGGCTCGTTGATCAGCGCACGGGCAATGCACACCCGCTGCTGCTGCCCGCCTGACAGTTGCATCGGCCGGTGGTCCAGCCGGTCGCCCAGCCCGACCCGCTCGGCCAGCTCGATGGCCCTGCGACGACGCTCCTTCGGCGGGATCCGCGCGTAAAACATCGGCACTTCCAGATTCTCCAGCACGGTGAGCTGCTGGATGAGGTTGAAGTTCTGGAAGACGAAGCCGATGGAACGCGAGCGGATCTCCGACAGCTCGTCGTCCGGCAGGTTCGACACGTCCCGCCCGCCGAGGATGTATTGACCGCTGGTCGGCTGGTCCAGGCAGCCGAGGATGTTCATGAGCGTGGATTTGCCCGACCCCGACGCCCCCATGATCGCGGTGAACTGGTTGCGGTAGAGTTGGAGCGTGACGTCATTAAGCGCCGCCACTTCGACGCCCGAACCGGGCTTGGCGTAAATCTTGGTGAGGTTGCGGACTTCTGCGACGACGTCCATGGGGTCAGCCCGGGCGGTGGAGTGCGTCCTGACAGTACCCCTGTTCCCGGGCGATGTTGAGCCGACGGGTCGAAAGACTGCACGGCGGGCCAACACGCGGGGGCCGGGCCCACAAGGGGGGCGACGCCGGGTGGAGCGGGGCTTGCGGCCGATGGAATCCGGCGCCGATGGCCGACATAGTGAGGACCGTGTTGCTCCCCTTGCTGCTGGCGGCGGTGTCGGTGACCACGGCCGCCGTCGCCGCGTACGGCACATCGGCCGCGTGGGTGGACCTCTGGGGCGATGCCGGGCTGACGCTAATCTATCTGTCGCGGCGGTTGCAGTGGCCGCTGCTGACGGTTTGCGTGCTCTCGGCCGCGGCCCTGGTGACGGCGGTTGCCGCCGGGAAGACCCGGGCGTGGTGGCTCATCGGGCTGTTGCCGGTGCTGGCCCTCTTCGCCCACCGCTTCGCCACCAGCCCGATGCGGGACTTCCGCGTGCTGGAGAACCCTCCGCTCGTGGCTTTGGACGTGGCAGCGAGCTCGGAAACGGCAGCCGACGGACTGTCCGACGACGATTTCGTGGTGGGCGTGGTGGTGCCGGCGACGGGTGCCCCCGCTGGCGGGCCAGCGGCGTCGGAGGCCATCGCCTACCCCTACGCCTTGCTCTACCGCTCGCCGATGATCGTCCAGTCGGTCCGCGAGCAGCGGATCGCGGTGCTCTGGAGCCCGTTCGCCAACTTCGCCCGTGCCTACCTGATCGACCGCGACCTCAACCCCCGCGAGATCGAACCCGTCTCTCTGCCGGCCAACGCGACCTTGCTCTACAACGCCCGCTACGGCGAGTTCATCAACACCGTGAGCGGACTCACCCAGCACGGCCGCCCGCCGACCGGCTTTCGCCAGCCGCTGCCCGTGTCCGCGATGACCTTCGGGCGATGGCGGGCGCTGTACCCCGAATCCCGGGTGGCCGTCCCACCGCCGCGGACGGACACGGCCGCCTGGCGGGCGAGCGTGCCGGTGCGGCCGCGGTCGCCCCTGGCGACGACAACCCGCGGTGCGGCAGAAACGCAGGCGACCGAGACGCCGGTCGTGGTGGTGGGGGGGGGCGGCCCCGTCCCGCCGATCGTGCTGCTGCCGTCGGATGTCAGCAACATTCCGCTGAACCTGGATGCCGGCGGCGTGCCGCTCGTGGTCCTTCGCGACCCGGCAACGCTCCGGGTGCGGGCGTTTCAGCGCCGATGGGGGGACACGACGCTCCGGTTCGCGCTCACGGCCGAATCGGCGTCGCGGACGGGCACGCCGGCATCCGGCTCGGCAGGAGCGGCATCGGGCGGGGCGTGGGCGATCCACGAGACCGAGACGGGCACACGCTGGTCGGCACGCGGCGTGTGCATAGAGCCGTCCGGGCCGTGGGCGGGGCGTCAGCTGGCGCCGGTCGGCGTGTTCGAGGGGGCCTACTTCGAGGTCCTGCGGTACTGGATGCCCGAGCTGCAGGTGCACCACGTCACCGCGGAGGATTTCGTGGCTTTGCCACCGCCCACCGTCCCCGAGCCGCCCGCTCCGGCCACACGGCCGGCGCGACGGCCGTCGGGCCAGCGGCGTTGATGCCGCCGTCGTCAACGCAAGGGCAACACCGCCGCCATTGAACCGGCCATTGAACCAGCGCGCTTACCGCGGTCGTGCAGCGCGGGACGTGGGCGCGTCTGAACGCCCGACCCGCGCGTCGAGGTCGGCGTAGCCGCCCGCAGGCAGGCCCTGGAGGAACTGCTCGCGGCACCGCAGCATCTCGCGCATCTCGCCTTCGGGGATGCGGTCGAGGTTCTTGAGCATCATCACCATGCGGGGGTTGGCGGCGTAGAGCGCACGGTACTGGTGCAGGAACGTCCAGAAGAGGTAGTTAAAGGGGCAGGCGTCGGGGCCGGTGCGCTGTTTGGGGTCGTAGCGGCAGCCGCCGCAGTAGTCGGACATGCGGTCGATGTAGGCGGCGGAAGAGATGTACGGCTTGGTGGCCATCGTGCCGCGGTGGGGGGCGTCGTCCGTGCCGTCGGCGCACAGGCCCATGCCGATGACGTTGGGGGTGACGACCCAGTCGTGGGCGTCGGCGTACATGGCGTAGAACCAGTCATTGACGGCCTGCGGAGAAAGCCCGGCGAGCGTGGCGAAGTTGCACAGCACCATCAGCCGCTGGATGTGGTGCGTGTAGGCCCGCTCGAGCAGCCCGCCCAGCGTCTGCCGAAGGCAGTTCATGTCGGTTCTGGCGTCCCAGAAGAAGTCGGGGAGCGGGCGGGTGTTGCCGCGCGCGTTGCGCTGGCGGTATTCGGGCATGAACGTCCAGTAGATGCCGTAGACGTATTCGCGCCAGCCGAGGATCTGCCGGACGAAGCCTTCGACGGCGTTGAGCGGGGCGTGCCCGCGGTCGTAGGCCGCGACGGCCGCGTCGATGCACTGCCTGGGGGCGAGCAGGCCGACATTGAGCATCGGCGAGAGGAACGAGTGAAAGAGCACCGGCTGCCCGGTGACCATGGCGTCTTCGTAGTCGCCGAAGAGCGGCAGCCGCTGCCGGATGAAACAGTCGAGTGCGGCCGCGGCGTCGCGCCGGGTGACCGGCAGCGAGAACCCGTCAACGCTGCCGGGATGGTCGGGGAACCGCCGCTGCACTTCCGCCAGCACCTCACGCGTGATGGCGTCGGGCGGGAACTCCGGCACCGGCGGCACGAGCAGGTTCCGCGGGGCGGGCTTGCGGTTCTCCTTGTCGAAGTTCCACGTCCCCCCGACGGGCGTCCTCCCGTCGCTCTGCATGAGCACGCGGTGCTCGACCCGCATCCGCCGGTAAAACGTCTCAAGGATCGGCGCTTTCACCGACCTCGCCCAGTCGGCGAACCCGTCGCGGTCGGTGAGGAAGAGCGTGTTGGGCACATAGCGGAGCGTGATGCCCAGCCGCTCGGGCAGGGTGTCGAGCCACGCGCGGGTGTGATGCTCCGACGGCTCGGTGACGAGAAACTCGCGGGAGCCGGTGGTCTGAACGTGGTGGCGCACGGCCGAGAGGGCATCGCGATAGCCCGCGGGGCTGAAGCCGTAGTAGGCGACCCGGCGCCCGGCGACGCGCAGTTCTTCGGCGAAATGCCGCATGGCCGACACGAGGAACGCGATGCGGTGTTTGTGGAACGGCCACGCGCGGAACTGGCGGTCCGACTCCACCATGAACACGGGGGCGTCGGCCGGCGCGGCCTTGAGCGAGGGCAGCTCGGGCGTGAGCTGGTCTTCGAAGACCCAGACGGTGCGGCGGTCGGCGCCGACGACGACGCGGCCGTCGGGCGATGCGGCGGGTCGGGCGGTCGGCGCAGCGGGGTCGGGCGTCGCCGTGGCCGTGGCGCGGGGCTTCGCCGCCGTGACGCCGGGCTTCGCCGCCGTGGCGCGGGGCTTTGTCGCTGGGGCGCGGGGCGTGTGGGGTGGGGCGGCGGGCTTGCGGGGGCGGGGCTGGGGGGCCATCGTGTAAGGCTAGTGGCGGGCGGGCCGCGGCGCGTGTGGCGTTGGGGCCGTCGGCTATGATGAAACGTCTGAAAGCGCCAGGCTCGTGTCGCACGCGGAGGCGGTCTCCGGGTCGGGCGGGAAGATTCAACGGATTCGGAACCGATGCACTACGGCGTGATCCTGGCGGGCGGCGCGGGCACTCGGCTCTGGCCGCTGTCGCGCATCAAGCGTCCCAAGCAGCTTCTGGAGGTCATCCGGGGCAAGTCGCTGCTGCGGCTGAGCTACGAGCGGCTGAGGGGGGTGCTGCCGCCCGACCGCATCTACGTGTGCACCAACGCGATGTACATCGAGCAGGTGGCGGCGGCGCTGCCCGAGCTGCCCAGGGACAACCTGCTGGGCGAGCCGGCCGGCCGGGACACGGCCAACGCGGTGGGGTTCGCCGCGGCCGTCATCCGCCAGCGGGACCGGGACGCCGTGACCGCGTTCGTCACCGCCGACCACGTCATCGAGCCGGTGGAAAAGTTTCAGGCGGCGCTGCGCGCGGCGTTCGACGTTGTGGCCCAGCAGCCCGAGTCGCTGGTGACCTTCGGCATCGTGCCGACCTTCGGCCACACGGGGCTGGGCTATGTGCAGCGCGGCGAGGCGCTGCCGCTGGCGACCAATCCGCCTAGCTACCGCGTTCAGGCGTTCAAGGAAAAACCCGACAAGCAGACCGCCGACCGCTACGTCGAGTCCGGGCGGTACTACTGGAACAGCGGCATGTTCGTCTGGCGGGCCGACACGGTGCTGGCCGAGCTCAAGCGGTTCCTGCCGGAGTGCTACGCCGGCTACGACCGCATCGCCGCCGCGTGGAACACGCCCCAGCGCAGCGCCGTGCTGGAGGAGGTGTACCCGATGCTGCAGAAGATCAGCATCGACTACGCGGTGATGGAGCCGGCCGGGCAGGGCAGGGGCAGCGCGCGTGTGGTGGTGGTCGAGATGCCGGTGATGTGGCTGGACGTCGGCAGCTTCCCCTCGCTGGCCGAGACGCTCGAGGTGGACGACCACAACAACGCGTTCTCCGCCGCCCGGCTGGAGCTGCTCGACTCCGACGACAACATCGTCATTTCCGACGACCCCGAGCATCTGATCGCCACCATCGGCCTCTCGGACATCGTCGTCGTGCACACGCGCGACGCGACGCTGGTGTGTCCCAAGTCCGAGACGCAGAAGATCAAGGACCTCGTGCTGCGGCTGAAGGAGCGCTTCGGCGACACGTACCAGTAGGCCTCCGTGGGACGTCGTCGGCGACGCGCCGGACATCCCGCCAGACGGTCCCGGCGATGCAGCGCGGCGGGGAGACGTCCGGCTGAGCGTTGGACTCCGTGGGCAGGCATGCGTCACCTTGCGGTCGATTTCGGGACGCGTCGGGTCGGGCTCGCGATCTCCGACGCCGGCGGCAAGTTCGCTGAACCGCTGGACGTGTGGCCGGCCACGCGGGACCTCGCCGAGCGCGTGGCGGAGCTGTGCCGGCGGGAAGGGGTGCAGCGGCTGGTGGTCGGTCTGCCGCTGAACATGGACGGCACGTCGTCGTGGGTCACGCGGGAGGCGGTCTCGCTGGGGCGGTCGCTGACGGCAGCAACCGGTCTGCCCGTGGTGTACGTGGACGAGCGGCTGTCGTCGTTCGAAGCGGAAGACCAGCTTCGGCGTCGGAAGCAGGGGGGCGAAAGGCTCACCCGCAACGACCGCAAGCGCCGGCTCGACGCCCTCTCTGCGGCGCACTTCCTGCGCGAGTTCCTCGACGGGCGCCTCGCGGCCATCGACCCCGACACGCTGTGAACGGCCGTCGCTGCCAGGCTACGGCGGCCGGGCGTCGTCGGGCCTGTCCGTCCGCAGAGGTGAACGTGCAGGTCCGATGCGACGGCGATGATGCATTACACTGCCGCCCCGCTGGGACCGCACCGTAGGGAACACCTCCGAGGACCGAGCCGAATATGAAGCGCTGGAAGCCAGGGCCGTTGGCGTGGGTCGTGGTGCTGACGATGGGAGTGCTGGCGGCGTCGCCGGCGTGGGCCGAGCCGGGCGGCAGGCTCTCACCCATCGCCGCTCCCGGCGGCACGCTGCTGGAGCGGGGTCAGTCGCTGCTGGGGCTGCTGATGCTGGTCGTGGGCACGTGGGCGCTGGGTTACTTGCGCAACGGCCGGCGGGCGGTGCCGTGGCGGGTGGTGGGCTGGGGGCTGGGGCTGATGGCGGCGTTCACGCTGGTGGTGTTCTATCTGCCGACGCTGCTGACGACGGTCAACGACGTCATCAACGCGCTGCTGGGGTTCACCAAGGCCGGGGCGCGGGTGGTCTTTGGCGACCTCTCATCGTTCACGCTGCCTGTAGAGGGCACCGACGCCGAAGGCCGTCCGTTGACGGGCGTGGCCCAGCACGGGGCGTATTTCGCGTTCTTCGTGCTGCCGACGATCATCTTCTTCTCCGCGCTCACCGCCGTGGCGTACCACAGCGGCGTCATGCAGTACGTCGTGCAGGCCATCGCGTGGGTGATGAGCAAGTCGATGAAGACCAGCGGGGCCGAAACCCTCTCGGCGGCGGCCAACATCTTCGTCGGGCAGACCGAAGCGCCGCTGATGGTCAAGCCGTTCATGCGCGCGGCGACCAACTCCGAGCTCATGGCCATCATGGTCGCCGGTTTCGCCAACATCGCCTCGGGCGTGCTCGGGCTCTACACCGAGTGGCTTCAGCCGTTCGTCAGAGACGCCGGCGGTCATCTCGCCGCGGCGTGTTTCATCTCCGCCCCGGCGTCGCTCATGGTGGCCAAGCTGCTGGTCCCGGAAGACGGCACGCCCGTGACCGCCGGTGGCGTCAAGTTCCACGTCGAGCGGATCGACGCCAACCTCGTGGACGCCGCCGCCCGCGGCACGTCGGAAGGCCTCACGCTCGCCCTCAACGTCGCCGCCATGCTCATCGCCTTCACCGCGCTGATCGCTCTGGTCAACGCGACCCTCGGCTGGGCAGGCGGACTCCTCGGCCTCCCCCCCGGCGGCCAGCCGCTGACGCTGGAGATGATCCTCGGCGTGCTGTTCGCCCCCCTCGCGTGGCTCACCGGCGTGCCGTGGAGCGAGTGCCGCACGGTCGGCGCGCTGCTGGGCGTCAAGACCGTGCTCAACGAGCTCATCGCCTACGGCCAGATGCGCGACCTGCTCACCGCCAACCCCCAGGCCCTCTCACCACGCTCATCGCTTCTGGCCACCTATGCCCTCTGCGGCTTCGCCAACTTCGCCTCGGTGGGCATCCAGGTGGGCGGCATCGCCAGCATCGTCCCCGAACGCCGCACCGACCTCGCCCGGCTGGGGCTGCTGGCGATGGTCGGCGGTGGCATCGCCACGCTCATGGCCGCGGCCATGGTCGGCATCGTCATGTGACCCCCGTCTTCGCGGCCGGCCGCAGCGGACACCGCCCGCCCCTCGCCCCGCCGAACGCGGCCATGCCTGACGACCCCCCCGCCCGCCCCCCCCTCCCCGCTCCCCTCACCCGCACTTCGGCTCGCCCTCGGCCTTCGGGCGTTCCAGCGTGCCCCCCCCGGAGGTCGCGCCTACCGGCCCAGCCCACGCCCCGACAACGCCCGGGCGATGGTCGCATGGGCGGCCGGGATGTTCGCGCCGGCGCCGCCTTCGGCCGGGCCGCCGACCAGTTGGGCCGTGAGCACTTTCCGCCCTTCCACCGGCGGCTTGCCGATGATCTGTGCGAGTTTGTTCACCTCGGTGTGCTTGGCGGCCAGTTTCTGCTCCAGCTCGGAGATCTGGTTCTCCAGCTCGTGGTACTCGGCGAGCGTGGCGGCGTAAAGCTCCTCGCCTTCGGCCAGCCACTCCTGGATCGACTTGGGCATGGTTCGGTTCCTCCTGGGGACGTAAGCAAGTATCGGCGCAGCATCCCCCCGGACGCATGCCCCTGTCCAGAGATTTCGTGTTGTCCACACGTCTGCCGGTCGGGCCAGCCGTGTTCCATGCTCCCCAGGCCTGCTCGCGTCCGCGACAAGGGGGGGCCGATAACCTGCACCGCCCCGTTGCCCGGCGTCCTGTGCCGACGGCGCTGTTCGCCGCCAGCAGCCTGTCTCGCCTGCGGCCCGTGCGGCCGCCTTACTATGCAGCCTTGGACGTCGCAGCCGGCCGGCCGACCGCTTCCCGCAGGCCCGGCACGGCGGCGACCGCCCGAACTTCCGTGACCTGGAAACCCGCACACCCTGTTCAGGAGCCGACCATGAGCGCCTCGCCCCTCGTCTTCCTGGCCGTCACCGGACTTGTCGCCGCCCTGGCCGTGTACGCCGCCGGGCAGCCCACCGGCGACGCCCCGGCCGCCGCTCCCCCCGCCAATGCCGCCGCGCCCGCGAGCCGCACCACGCCCAGCGGCCTGAAGATCGTCGAAACCAAGCGGGCCACCGACGACCAGCTCGGAGCACGCAACGGCGACCGCGTGTGGGTGCACTACACCGGTCGGCTCGAAGACGGCAAGAAGTTCGACTCCTCGCTCGACCGCGGCCAACCCATCGATTTCGTCCTCGGAACCCGTCAGGTGATCCCCGGCTGGGAGGAGGGCCTGCAGGGCATGCGCATCGGCGACGAGCGGCAGCTCACCATCCCGCCCGAACTCGGCTATGGCAGCCGCGGGGCCGGCGGCGTCATCCCGCCCAACGCGACGCTGATCTTCGACGTGAAGCTGGTCGGCATCCTTCGCCCGTGAGGCTCCCAGCCCCTCGGGTCGTTCCGATCGCCCTTGCCGTAGACCGGGGAAGCCCTGTTGCGAGAGGACGGACCGCGTGTCGCTGAGCCGACGACAGTTCGTGGCCGGCGCGGCCGGTGCGGCCGCCGCCTTCGGCGCAGGGTTGTTCCACGCCGCGGCCGTCGAGCCGTACTGGCTCCACGTGCACGAGCGGGCGGAGCGTCTCCCCGGGTTCCCGCCCTCTCTCTCGGGCCTGCGGGTCGCTCACCTCACCGACCTGCACCTCGACCCCACGCTCGACCCCGACTACCCGAGCGAGATCGCCCGTCGGGTGCGGGACGAGCTCAAACCCGACCTCGTCGCCTTCACCGGTGACCTCACCACGCACTCGCGCGAGCATCTGCCGGCCGCGGCCGACTGGCTCGCCAGTTTCGGCGTTCCCACCGTCGCGTGCCTGGGCAACCACGATTACGACCCCCGCACCAGCGCGCGCGTGAACGGTGACTTCTCGCTCGCCGACGAGCTGCAATCGCGGCTGGCGGGCACGGGCGTCCACCTGCTCCGCAACGCCGCCGTCGAACTCCGCTTTCCCGGCCGCGACGACCCTCTGTACGTGGCGGGCGTGGAAGACTTCTACACCGGCCGCCTCGACGCCGCGGCGGCGGTGGCGTCCATCCCGCCGCAGGCCCCCCGCCTGCTGCTGTGCCACAACCCCGACGCACACCCGCTGGTCGATGAGCACGCCCGGGGCGGACTGATCCTTGCCGGCCACGCGCACGGCGGGCAGATCCGCGTTCCCGGGCTGGGACCGCTGCTGCTGCCCATCCGTGAGCGGGAGAAGGTCGCCGGGCCGTTCGCTCTCCGTCACAGCCGGATGTACGTCAGCCGCGGGCTGGGGAGGCTGCTGTGGTTGCGCTTCAACTGCCGCCCCGAGCTGCCCGTCCACCGGCTGCTGGTGACCGCCCCGGGAGACGCGTCCCCGGCGAGAGGGGAGCCCTCTTCGCCGCAGCCGACTCCCCCGTCGGACGGTGCGCCGCCGACGATTGCGCCGCCGCCGGGGTGACAACGGGGCACTTCTGACGCACAATGCGGCCGATGGCTTCGGTTGTGTCCACCCCGTCCGCCGGCCGGTCGGCCCCGCACGGTGGCGTGCAGCGGCAGATCACGCTGCCGCTGAGCAAGGCCGTGGAAATCGCGTACAAGTCGATCCGGCTTCGGCTGACCCGCTCACTCGTGGTGACGTCGGGCATCGTGCTGGCGCTGGCGTTTCTGATGTCCATCCTCGTTTCCGAGGCAGTGGTGTCCGGTCTGCGGGAGTGGGTGGCCCGGTCGTCAACCGACCCGAAGTTCGTCGAACTTCGGCAGAAGCAGGTCGCGATCGAAGAGCGTGTGGCCGAGAAGGAGAGCCGCCTGCGTAGCCTGGCGGCGGCCAACGCCAGCGCCCCGGTGGATGCCGCCGCCTTCCGACGCGTCACCGGGTCGAATGTCGCAGACTTGCGGAAAAAACTGGGCGGCTTTCCCCTGAGCAACGACGACATGCAACGTCTGGCCACGGCCGAGCCGCTGGCCCTGAAAGAGTGGCTCGACGCCCAGCTGGCCAGCATCGACATTCGCCAGCAACTTTCCGTGCCGCAGCAGATCGAAGCCCAGATGAAAGCGTCAGGCGTGCCGTCTACGCCGCAGGAAATCGAAAACAGCAGGATTCAGAAGCGGTGGCTGGTCGGGCTGGCGTTGCTCGTGGCCTTCGTGGGCATCCTCAATGCGATGCTCATGAGCGTGACCGAGCGGTTCCGCGAGATCGGCACGATGAAGTGCCTTGGCGCGCTGGACTCGTTCATCATCAAGCTCTTCCTGATTGAGTCGCTGTTTCAGGGGGTGACGGGGACGCTGATCGGCGTGTCGCTGGGGCTGGCACTGTCGCTGGCCGCCTCCGCGGCAAGCTACGGCAGTTACACGTTCATCAACCTGCCGTGGGGGGAAGTTGTGCTGTACTTTGCGGTCTGTACGCTCATCGGCGTGGCGTTGACGGTCGCCGCGGCGGTGTACCCGGCGTGGCAGGCGGCCCGCATGCAGCCGATCGAGGCGATGCGGGTCGATACCTGAGCGTCAGGGGTCAGAGAGGCGCGGTTCAAGACAAACACGACTTTTGGAAAAAGGCGAGGTCAGGCATGAAGCGTGAACGGGTGGTTCGGTTCGGCGGGGTCTTGGGCATGGTCGTTGCCGCGGCCGCGATGGCGGGTTGTGAACTGCAGCCCGACCGGGGCAGCACGCGTCCGGTTCAGCAGTTCACCGTGGGGGCCGCTCCCATGGTGGGCGAGGCGCCTTTCGAGGGGGACTACGTGCTCTTCCGCGGGGACGCCAAGCTTCCGATAGCGCGGGCCGCGCTGCGGCAGGGCGAGCGGCTCGGCTTCGAGCGCGACGCCGTGGACACCATGGGCAAGCCGGTCGGCTTCAAGGGGCAGATTTCCGCGGTGGCGGGGCAGCTGGCCGTCCCGCTGAGCGAAGGCTTCGACTACGAGTGGCGGTTCATCCCCGACAGCGACCGCAAGACCAAGCAGTCCAACCCGCACTTCCCCCGCCGCTGAACGCGGGGAGGCCGATGTCCTGAGACCCGCCCTTGTCCCCGTGTGGACCCACGTGCCATGACCGACGTCGCCAGTTCATCCTCGACGACCGCCGCCCAACCGGGCCAGCTCACGGAGTACACCGTCCGGACGATCGATGTGAAGCGGGAGTACCGGATGGGCAACGAGGTGGTCAAGGCCCTCAAGGGCGTGACGCTGTCCATCAACCGGGGCGAGTACATCTCGATCATGGGCCCGTCGGGTTCGGGCAAGTCCACGCTGTTCAACATGATCGGCGGACTCGACAAGCCCACCGAAGGCAAGGTGTACATCGACGAGGTGGACATCGCTCAGCTTGACAGTTACGAGCTGGCGTGGATGCGCTGCCGCAAGATCGGCTACATCTTCCAGACCTTCAACCTCATCCCGGTGATGACGGCGCTGGAGAACGTCATGCTGCCGATGATCTTCGCCGGGATGACCACCGCCGACGCCCAGGACAAGGCCCGGGAGATCCTCACCCGTGTCGAGCTCGGCCACCGGCTCAAGAACAAACCTTCGGAGATGTCCGGCGGGCAGCAGCAACGCGTCGCCATCGCCCGCGCCTTCGCCAACGACCCGTCGATCATCCTTGCCGACGAACCGACGGGCAACCTCGACCTCAACACCGGCACGCTGATCATCAAACTGCTGCGCGACCTCAACAAGGAAAAGGGCGTGACCATCATCTCGGCCACGCACGACCACAAGATGCTGGCCGTCTCCGACCGCATCATCTGGATCCGCGACGGCCGGTGCGAGAAGATCCAGCGACGCGAGGACCTCAAGATCGAAGTCGGCACCATCGAAGGGGCGGGCGAAGGCGGCGGCAACGAGCCGCACTGACGCCGGCCACCCACGGCACGGACCGGGCCACACCGCCGCGGGCCGCACCCCCGCGTTCCGAACCGACCCAGCGGTCGACCGCCGGCGTAGCGGTCGCCCTACAGCGAAGCGGGGGCGGGGGCGGCAGGGTGCGGCGGTGCGGTCTGGCGGCGCCTGGACCGGAAGCGGTAGGGTGTCCGACGGCCGCTGGGCGGCCGCCTTCCGATGCCCGAGCCCCTGAACATCCTTCTCATCCACGCCGACCAGCACCGCCACGATTGCCTGGGCATCAGCGGGCACCCGCTGCTGCGCACGCCCCACCTCGACCGCCTCGCGGCCGAGGGCGTCCGCTTCACGCAGGCCGTCACCCCCGCGCCGATTTGCTCGCCGGCGCGGGCGTCGCTGCTCACCGGCGTCTTCCCCACGCGACACGGCTGCCTGACGATTCCGTGGTGCTGCGAGACCTTCACGTCGGCCGACCCGGGCCTGCCCACCTGGACGCGTCTGCTCGCCGACGCCGGCTACGACGTGCGCTGGGTGGGCAAGTTTCACCAGGAGGTGGCCGGTTCGCCCGCGGACCACGGCGTGCGCGAGTTCGTGTCCCTGCGTGAGTACCGGGCGTACCGGCAGGCGCGTGGGCTGCCGCCCCCGCCGCAAGGCTGGTTCGGCGCCATCGACCGCGGCGTGACCGTCGAGCATTCATCGCTCGCGTGGCAGGCCCGGCAGGTCGTCCGCATGCTTCATGAGCAGGCCGCCGGCGGCCGGCCGTTCGTCCTGCGGTGGGACCCGCCCGAGCCGCATCTGCCCAACCACGTCCCGGAGGACGAGGCCGGGCTGTACCCCCCGGAGACGATTCCCCCCTGGCCGAGCTTCCCCGACCCCCTGCACCACAAGCCGCCCGCCCAGCGTCGCAGCCGGCTGCGCTGGGGGACCGAGGGCATGACCTGGGCGCAGTGGCAGCCGGTCGTGTCGCGTTATCTGGCCACCATCGACCTGCTCGACCGGCAGGTCGGACGGGTGCTGGCGACGCTGCAGGGTCTGGGGCTCCTCGACCGCACGCTGGTCATCTACTCGGCCGACCACGGCGACTTCTGCGGCGGCCACGGCATGATGGACAAGCACTACGCCATGTACGACGACATCGTGCGGGTGCCGCTGATCTGCCGCTTCCCCGGCGTAGCGCCGTCGGTCTGTCACGCCCCGGTCATCCACGCGCTGGACCTGGCGACGACCATCGTGACGGCCGCGGGGCTGCAGCCGCCCCCGAGCTTCTGCGGGCAGGACCTGCGGGGTCTATCCCGCGGGGAGATAACCCCGCGGGACAGCGCGTTCGTGCAGTATTTCGGCACGCAGCAGGGGCTGTATTCCTCCCGCGCCCTGCGCACCGACCGCTGGAAGTACGTGTACAACCCGGCGGCGTTCGATGAGCTCTACGACCTGCACGCCGACCCCGGCGAGCTGCACAACCGGGCGGACGACCCCGCGTGTGCCGCCGTGCTGGAGGCATGCCGCGAGCGCATGGGCCGCTGGATGAGTGAGGCGGGTGACCCCCTGTCACCCCCGCTGTGGACGTGGCCGCACTGAGGCGAACTGACCGGCCTCGTGCCGCGCCGGGTCGGGCCATCGGCGGCATGCCGTGCCGGGTCGGGCCGGGCGACCGGCCGCGTTCAGGTTTCGGGCATGGCCCGCCGCTCGCGCCCCGCCCCCTCCCCCAATCCACGCACCGCGGTCACACCCACTGGTCCCGCAGCAGCTTGAGCTGGGCGTAGTCGGATTCGTGGAACCAGTCGGGGCACTCCTCGGTGGGGATGAGCCGCTTGAAGAACACCTCCGCCCGCTCGGCGATTTCCTCGCGGCTTTTGCCCATCTGAAGCAGGGCGGCGTAGAGGTCGTCCTCGTTGGAGGCGATGCGCAGGGCCTCCTGACCGGCCGCGTCACGCACCATCCGCTGCAGCTCTTTGTAGAACGCCCAGACCTTGTCGTCGGGGATGCGTGGGGGCACGCAGTGCTTGTTGAGCGTGTGCCGGATGTACCGCAGCTTTTCTTCCCACGTCAGGTTGGGGTCCATCGCCAGCGTGATGTACTGGCCGACCTTGTACGCGTGTAGGCGGAGCACGTCGCCGTCCCGCTCGGCGCGTTGCGCGCCGCGGACGTAATAGCCCTCGGAATGGCCGAGCTCGGGCAGGGGCGGGATGACCTGTTCCGCGCGCATCACCGGCTCCATCGGGCGCGAAGGGGACGTGCCCGACCCGGTCAGCGGCGGCGCCGTCGCCCCCCAAGGCATTCGTTTCGACATCATAGCTTAAACTCGCCCTTAACGGCACCGTTAAAAATCGCACAAGGAACGCAGACGTTTTCTGTTAAACCGGCCCACGTTCCCCGCTGTCCGCCGGGCCCGACGCCCGGCCACGCACCTTTGTCGCCGTCCACCGATAACATCGGCCACCGAGCCACCGCATGAACAGCATCCATTTCGGCCCTGCCGCCCCGCGTCTTCACCCCCGTGCACACCTTTCCCGGAGCGCCGCCCGGCAACACCGACCGGGCCTTTCCCGCCTCGCGTGGCTGGCCGCGCTGGGCGTGCTCCTGGCCCTGCTTCTCCCGGGCCGCGGCGTCGCCGCCCCCGCCAGCACCGCCCGCTTCGACGTCCTCGACCGAACGCTGCCCAACGGGCTGCGCGTGCTGGTGCTGGAAGACTTCGATGTCCCGGTGGTGGCCGTGCAACTGTGGTATCACGTCGGTTCGAAGAACGAGAACCCGCAGCGTCAGGGTTTCGCCCACATGTTCGAACACATGATGTTCCGGGGGACGGAGCGGCTGGGGCCCAAGTCGCACTTCGAGCTCATCCGCAAGGTCGGCGGCGACGCCAACGCATACACGAGCTTCGATACGACGGTGTACGTGCAGAAGTTGCCCGCCAATCAGCTCGAGCTGGCGCTGTACCTCGAGGCCGAGCGGATGGCGTTCCTGCGCATCGACCAGGAGTCGTTTTCGACGGAACGGTCGGTGGTGGAGGAGGAGCGTCGGCAGGGGCTCAACAGCCCGTACGGCACGGTGCTCGAGCGGCTGCTGCCCGAGCTGTTCCGCGAGCACCCGTACCGTTGGGCTCCGATCGGCAACATCCCCCACCTGCGGCAGGCGAAGGTGGACGAGCTGGCGCGGTTCTGGGAGACGTATTACGTTCCCAACAACGCGACGCTGGTGGTCGTGGGCGCGGTGAAGAAGCAGGACGTGCTCGCGCTGGCCGAGCGGTATTTCGGCTGGATTCCGCGGGGGGAGGAGCCGCCGCGGGTGACCGTCCGCGAGCCCGAGCAGACCGCACCGCGGGAGATCCGCATCACCGAGCCCAAAGGGCCGCTGACGCTGGTGGGTCAGGTGTACCGCACGGTGCCGGTAAGCCACCCGGACGCGGTGGCGCTGGACGTGCTGGCGGACATCCTCGGGCAGGGCGAGTCGTCCCGGCTGTACCGTCGCATTGTTAAAGACGAGGACCTGGCGGTGGCGGCGGCCGCCGAGGCGTGGGCGCTGGAGCAGGACGGCATTTTCGGTTTCGGGGCGGCCCTCAAGCCGATGGGCGGCAAGGCCCGCGACGCGGTGCTCAAGGTCCTCGATGAGGAAGTGCGGCGGGTCCAGACCGAAGGCGTGACGCCCGAGGAGCTGTCCAAGGCGCAGCTGCGGCTGACCAAGGCCGCCGTGGCCGAGGCGCAGACGGTCGAAGGCCGCGCCGAGCTGCTGGGGCAGTATGCCGTGGTGGTGGGGGACCTCGAGCGTGTGAACCGGCGGTTTGATGAGATCCGCGCGGTCACGGCCGAGGACGTCCAGCGCGTCGCGCGGACGTATCTCGTCGAGGCTCGCCGGAACACGGTGACGGTCGAGCCGGCCGGCTTCGGCGAGCTGCTGCGGAGCTTCGTCGCCCGCCAGGAGGACGACACGCCGCCGCCGGCCCCGGTGGAGGGCAACCCCGTGCCCGAGCGGCAGGGGCCCAAGGCCGCGGCCGTCCGTCCGGCAGACTTCCCCGAAGCGCCGCCGATTGCCGACATCCTCAAGGACTACCCCGCGCCCCGGACGGTCGAGCGGGTCCTGCCCAACGGGCTGAAGGTGGTGGTCGTGCCGCGGGAGAAGCTGCCGCTGGTGACGTTCACGCTGGGCCTGAAGCGCGGGGCGTACGCCGAGAGCGACGGCGCGTTCGGCGTCGCGGAGATGGCGGCGGGGCTTCTCACGCAGGGCACGGCCAACTTCTCCAGCCGCGAGCTGGCCGCCGAGCTGGAGAACCGGGCCATCGACCTCTCCGCCACGGTCGGGCCGGACGTCGGTTCGGTGACGGCGTCGGCCCTGGCGGATCAGGCGGGTCGCGCGATCGAGCTGCTGGCGGAGGTGGTCCGTCGGCCCACGTTCCCCGAGGACGAGTTCAAACGGCTGCGTCAGCAGGCACTGGCCGGCTTGGCCGTGAGCGAGCAGGACCCGAAGTTCCTGGCCGACCGCGAGTTCCGTGCCCGCCTCTTCGGCGCCGGCCACGTCTACGGCCGGACGACGTCGTCCGCGACGCTGCGTTCGATGACCCGGGACGCGGTGGCCGCGTGGTGGACGACGCACGTGCGTCCCGAGACGACCGTGCTCTACGTCGCGGGCGACCTCACGCCCGAGGCCGCGTTCACGCTGGCCGAGCGGTTTTTCGGCGACTGGCGCGTGGACGGGGAAGCGCCGCCGGCGGCCGTCCCGCCCGCGCCGCCGCGGTCGGCCACGACCATCTATCTCGTGGACAAGCCCGGGGCGTCGCAGAGCGAGATCCGCATCGGCCAGCTCGCCCTCACCCGCTCCGACCCGCGCTGGCAGACCGCCCGCGTGCTCACCCAGGTCTTCGGCGGGAGCTTCGACTCGCGGCTTAACGAAGTGATCCGCGTCCAGAAGGGGCTGACCTACGGCATCTTCGGCTACTTCCGCCCGTACCGCGACGCAGGCCACCTCGAGATCTCCACGTTCAGCAAGACCGACACGACCGCCGAAACCGTCTCGGCGGTGCTGGCGGAGATGGCGCGGATGAAGGACGATCCGGTGACCGACCGCGAGCTGAGTATCGCCCGCAGCTACCTCGTCGGCAGTTTCCCGATCGACCGCGAGACGCCGCAGGACGTCATCAACGACCTGTGGCTGATCGAATACGCCGGGCTGCCGGCGACGTATCTGCGCGACTCGCTGGCGCTGGTGGCGGCGACCGAGGCCGACGACGTGATGCGGCTGGCCCGCGAGGTGCTCGACGAACGGCAGGTCGTGGTGGTCGTCGTGGGCGACGCGAGCAAGGTGGCGGCCGACCTGGAGCAGATCGCGCCGGTGGTGCGCGTCGGCGGGCCAACCGCCGCGGGCGACGCTTCCCCCGACTCGCCACGCTAGACGCGGTCCCCAAGCTGCGGCGTCGGGGGCGGGGCCGCCGCGGAGACAGGCTGGCCGCTGTCAACGCCGGTCATGCGCTCAGCGCGAGCCGATTCCAGCCGCCGGCACAGTGCCCCGTGGAGTCGGTACGCCATCTCCTCCAGCCCCGGGCAGTCGGGCACGCCCAGCAGCTCGGCCAGCGACGTCACGGGCCGCGTCAGACCGCAGGGCACGATCAGGTCGAAATAGCGCAGGTCCGTGGTCACGTTCAGGGCCAGCCCGTGCAGGGTCACGCCCGCTTTGACGCGCACCCCGACCGCGCAGACCTTGGCCAGCGTGCCGTCCCCGGCCCCGCCGCGGCGCGTCGGCACCCAGACGCCCACGGCAGACGGGTCGAGCTGCGGGTGCAGGCCCAGCGGCTCGAGCACGTCCATCACCGCCTGCTGCAGCGACCGCACGTAGCCGCCGACGCTCAAGCCGAAGTCGGCCAGCCGCACGATCGGATACGCCACGAGCTGGCCCGGGCCGTGGAACGTGATGTCGCCGCCGCGGTCGGACTCCACCAGCTCGACGCCCATCTGGGCGAGCAGGTCCGTCGAAGCGCGCAGGTGTGATGCCGACAGCTCTGCGCGCCGGCCCAGCGTGATCACCGGCGGGTGCTCGACGGTCAGCACGACGCCCGGCGAACGCCCCGCCACGACCGCGGCGTGCTCGGCCTCCTGCTCGGCCCACGCCTGCCGGTACGCCATCCTGCCCAAGTGCCGGTGCGGCAGCATCGACGGATGGTACCCCGGCTGAACCCGCCGTCGTCGCTTCGGACGTCAGCTCGCCCGCCCACCGTCCGCCGCTAACGCAGCCACCAGGTCAGGTCGATGTCTTTGAAGATGTTGTCGTGGGCGTCGATGTCCGCCAGTTCGATCTTCATCAGCTCGGTGAGCTCGTTGCCCGCGGCGACGTGTTCGATCATCCGGTCCAGGCGGTCGAAGCTGGTCGCGTGCCCGGAGAAGCGCTGCGTGCCGTAGTCCAGTGCCCCTTGCGTGTGGATGACGAACGGCCAGTCGCTCCCCTGCATCAGCAGCAGCTGGCGGCCCAGCCGCTCCATCAGCGACTTGAGCAGCGGGTGGGTGCGCCACGGCACGGCGTAAAGCAGCTTCAGGAAGGTGCCTTCGGCGCGGTATTCGATCTCCCAGATCCACCGGTTGCGGTCGTTGATCCACACCGAGTGGTTGCCGTTAGCGCCCCAGCTCCCCTCGGGCATCCGCACGACCTTGTCGGGCGGCTGATGGTTCAGTGCCTCCTCGGCCGTCCGCAGCTTCACGTCCGGGTCGGCGTTGAGCGTCAGCACCACGTCGCGGAGGAACTGCGGCCCTTCGAACCACCAGTGCCCGAACAGCTCCGCGTCGAACGGGGCCACCACGATGCCGCTGCGTCCGGTCTCCCGGCGGTACTGCGCCAGCACCTCCTTCACCACCCCGGCGAAATGCTGGGCGTGCTCGTACAGCTTCGCCTTGACGTCGTCGGGGTAGTACGGGTGCTTGGCCGACAGCGGCGAGGTGTTGCTGGTGACCTTGTGATACCGCAGGCCGCGCTCGCCGTGCTTGCGGTGGAACTCGAGGTACTCGCCGGCCCCGGGATAGCCGATCTGACCCGACCACACCTGCTCCGAGACGCGCGGGTGGCGTGCCAATGCGAACACCTTCGGCTCCCGCGGCCACGACACCACGCCCACGCCTTCCAGCACGCTGCCCCACCCGCCGGCATACTGCCACGGGTCCTTGTGCACGCCGTTCTCGTGCAGCGACGTAAACTGCCCGTTGCGGTAAACGCCCTGCGGGTAGGCGGTCGTGACCAGATGCGTGTCCACGAAAAAGTGCGTCACGCCGGCCCGCTCGATGAACTCTTCCAGCCCCGGGCGGTCGCGCGGGTTGTCGTACAGCACCGCCGGCATCCACGGGTTCCAGTGCGGCCGGTAGGCGCACTCCGGCAGCCACATGCCCCTGGGCCGCACCCCCAGAATCCGCTCGCTGGTCCGCACGCCACAAGTCATCTGCGCCGTGAGCATCTCGTCGTTCAGCAGCAGCGGCATGTACGCGTGCGTCGCGTTGCTCGTGAGCACCTGGATGTGCCCCTCACGGAACCGCGCGGCGAACTCGCCGGCGATGTCGCGTTTGATCCGCTCGAAGTGCTCCAGCTTGTGGCCGTACCACTCGTGCCAGCGGCGGGCCAGGTACGCAAAATGGGGCTGGTTGGCCTTTTCAAACTCCTTGCGGTCCTGCTCCGCACGGTCCATCCGCTCGTGGAGGTAGCTCACAAAACCGGTCTTGAACCGCTCGTGCGTGAGCTGCTCGAGAAGCACCGGGGTGAGCCCGATGGTCAGGGCCGGGCGGGCCCTGAGCAGCGCGGCCTCGCCGATCATGTCGAGGACGGGCAGGTAGGTCTCGGCGGCCGCCTCGTACAGCCACGCCTCCCCGTGCGGGTAGGAGCCGTGGTGCAAGACATACGGCAGGTGCCCGTGCAGGACGATACACAGCGAGCCGAGCGGTTCGGACATGGCCTTGGCGGTCTCCTTCGCGTCCGGCCCCCCCGTTGTGGACGCCGCGGGATAGTAACCGAAGACGCCCGGGGCCGCCCCTGTCCTGTCGGCCGCCGGTTCACCGGGCAGCCCTCGCCGGAGCCTGGCGTCGGCCAGCCCTGCCACACCAGCCGCTCGGGACGTCCGCCCGCCCACGGCGTTCCCCCTCTTTCCCGACGGCGACGCGGCGTTTACGTTCTGCAGCGGTGATCGAAGTTCTCGGCCTGAGCAAGCACTACGAAGACCCTGACGGCCAGCCCATCCCGGCCGTCACCGACGCCACGCTCACCGCCTACAGCGGCGAGGTGTACGGCCTGCTCGGGCCCAACGGCGCCGGCAAGACCACCACCCTGCGCTGTCTCGCGACCATCCTCACGCCCACCGCCGGCACCGCCCGCGTGGCCGGCTATGACATCCGCACCCAGCCCGAGCTCGTCCGCCGGCATCTGGGCTTCATGTCCGCCTCCACCGGGCTGTATCAGCGTCTCACCCCACGCGAGACGCTCCGCTTTTTCGGCCAGCTCAACGGCCTGCACGGCAGCGAGCTCGAACGCCGCGTCAGCGCCACGCTCGACCTGTTTCACGTGACGGCCTACGCCGACCGGCCCAACGACCGCCTCTCCACCGGCATGAAACAGCGCGTCTCCCTCGCCCGTGCCGTCGTGCACGACCCGCCGGTGGTCATCCTCGACGAGCCGACGTCCGGCCTCGACCCGGTCGCGTCGCAGAACGTCGAAGAGGCCATCCTCGAGCTCAAACGCACCGGCAAGTGCATCCTCCTGTCCACCCACATGATGTATCAGGCCGAAGACCTCTGCGACCGGCTCGGCGTCATCGGCCACGGCAAGGTGCTGGCCGAGGGCACGGTGGACGACCTGCTGCGGCAAACCGGTCAGCCCAACCTGCGAAAAGCGTTCTTCCACCTCGTCGGACACATCCATCTCGCCCAGACGTAACACACGTAACACGCCGTCTGCCCGCATCGCCTCCAACGCCCGCACCTGACCATGCTCCGCCCGGCCAACATCCTGACCGTCTTCCGGAAGGAGCTTCGCGAGCTGCTCCGCGACCGCCGCTCGCTGCTGGTGATGTTCGGCGTGCCGCTGCTGCTGTACCCGCTGCTCTTCGCCGGGCTGGGCAAGCTGGCTCAAGGCAAGCAGGAGCAGCAGGCCACGCGGCAGGCCACCGTGGTCGTCAGCGGCGGCGAGCACGCCCCGGAGCTGATGCGGCGGCTGGCTTTGCCCGAGTATCGCCTTCGCGTGGAGACGGGCGAAGCCGACGACAACCGCCTGCGTATCGGGGAAGTGGACGCGGTCATCGTCGTCCCCCCGGACGCCGAATCCCGTCTCATCGCCGCGGACGCCCCGCCCGAGGCCCGTCCCGACCCGCCCACGTTCGTCATCCGTGTGGACCGCTCCCGCACCGAGGCCGACGCCGTCGAAGACCGGCTGCGGCAGGTTTTCAGCGAGTACGAGCGGTGGGTGGTCCAGCAGCGGCTTGCCGCCCGTGGCGTGGGGTCTGAGGTGCTGGCGGGCGTGAACCGAAGCACGACCGACATCGCGTCGCGCGACCAGCTGCTCGGACGCTTCCTTGCCCAGCTCCTCCCGCTGCTGCTGCTGATCACCGGCATGCTCGGGGCGCTGTTCCCGGCCCTCAACGCCACCACCACCGAACGCGAGCTGGGGACGCTCGAGACGCTGCTGGTGACGCCCGTTCGGCGGGAAGAGCTGCTGCTGGCCAAGGGGCTGCTGGTCGTGGGGTGCGCCATCCTCACCGCGGGGCTGAACATGGCGTCGATGTCGCTGGTGTTCGCCAACCTTGCCGCCGCCGCCCAGCAGCAGCTCAGCTCGATGGCGCTCGACGCGGGCAAGCTGGTGCTGGCGTTCCTCTCCGCCGTCCCGGCACTGGTGCTGTTCTCGGCGATGGTGCTGTGCGTGGGGTTGATCGCGCGGACCTACCGCGAGGCCAACAGCTTCGCCGGGCCGGTCATGCTCCTGCCCATGCTCGCGATGGTCGTGGCCGTGATCGACCCCCCGGCCACCTACGGCATCCTGATGACGCCGGTGGCGAACACCACCGTGGTCATCCGCGACATCCTCACCGACCGCATCACCGCCGTGAATTTCGCCGTCGCCGCCGGCGCCAACCTGCTCTTCGCGGCGGTCGTGCTCTCCATCTCGGCCCGGCTGTTCACCAACGAGCAGCTGGTCAACCCCAGCTGGGAGCCGCTGAGCTTCAAGGGCCTGCGCAAGCGGGGGGCGCGCCCGGCCGTCGGCCGCTGGCCCACCATCGACGAGGCCCTGCTGCTCATCGCCGCGGCCCTGCTCACCCAGTTCTACGCCGGCCCGTGGTTTGGCCGCCTGCTGGTCAGCGGCACCCTCGACCCGCTCACCCTCGTGACGCTGCTGCTGGCCGTCTCTTTCCTGCTCCCCACGCTCGCCCTCGCCTACCTCGCCGGCTACGACCGCCAGACGGTGCTGGGCCTGCGTCCGCCGTCACGCCCGACGCCGACGCTGGCCGGCGCGGCGCTGCTGGGCATGGGGCTGGCTCCGGTCATGTCGGTGCTGCTGGGCGTGCAGAACCGGCTCTTCGACCTGCCCCTCACGGACGCGGCGAAATCGCTGGCGGAGATCATCGGCCAGAGCCTGGCCGTCTCGCCCGTGCTGGCGGTGGTCACGTTCGGCGTGGTCCCGGGCGTGTGCGAAGAGCTGCTGTTCCGGGGCGTGGTGCTGGCGGCACTGCGCAAACGCCTCTCGATGCACTCGGCCGTCTGGGTGACCGCTGTGCTGTTCGCCGCCGCCCATCTCGACGTGGCCGGCCTGCTGCCCCGCACGCTGCTCGGGGCCGCGCTGGGCTACCTCGTGTGCCGGACGGGGTCGGTGTTCCCCGCGATGCTGCTGCACGCGGTCTACAACGCAGTCACGGTCGGTGTGGTGGCGTGGTACGCACCTGCCGACGTGGGGAGCCTGCTCAAGGAAGAGACGGTGGCCGCACTCGACCCGCTCGGCGTCGCGTCGCTGCTGCGGGCGGCGGTGGGGACGGTGCTGCTGGCCACGGGGCTGACGTTGCTGCGAACGCTCCAGCGTCCGGCTCCGAACGGACGCCCCCTTTTACCGGCACGCCGGTAGCTCTTGACGGGCCTAAGTCGCCACGCGGACCAGCCCGATCGGAGCGAGGATCCGCTTCTTCACGGACGTCCACACCCAGCCTGCGTGCGAGAGAAGGTGCAGCGCGACGCCGGCGATCAGCGCCAGCGCGAGGTAAAAGTGCACCTCACCCCAGTCGTGCCGCGAGAGGCCCAGAAACAGCTGCTGGCCCGCCCGGCGCATGCCCCCGCCCCCGTGCGGCACACCCCACTTCAGGATGCCGCCGGTGACCGTCACCGCGAGCATGGCCAGAAAAATAAAGACATCGGTCCAGAACAGCACGCCGCCGGTCTTGAGTGGTTTCCACATAGCTGCCGAATCTCCTGTCCTGCAGCAGTGTGGTCGCGCAGGGCAGCGTCCGTCGTCCGTGTCCAACGGCCGTGCGACCTCATGCCGCGGCCCGTCAGGGTTCCGCCGGCCGACCGCCCGTCGCCGTCTCACGGGCAAGCCGGTAGCTGCCAAAGTGCCGGCAGGCCGCGCCGTACAGGGCCGGGTCGTCGCGGCGGACCGCCGTCCCGCTGACGCTGCGGCCCTGCTGCAGACGTGTGCCCAGCGCCGACAGCACGCCCGCCTTCGACCACCGGCGACGAAGCCGCACCCGCTCGGGTGAGATGCTGGCCCGTCGCAAGGCCGCCGACCACGACCCGAAGTGCCGCACGGCCGCCGCGTGGAGCCCCGGGTCCTCCCGCCGGACCATGCCGCTGGCGAGCGGTGCGCCGTCGGCAGCAAGCTCCCGCAACTCCGCGACCACCGTCGCCCGGTCCCATGTGCGGTAGCGTGCGATGTCGTCGGCGTGCAAACCGGCCGCGTGCAACGCGCGGTCCCACGAGCCGAACAGCCCCGGCCGCACCGCCGCCAGCGCCGCCCGACGCAGCTCCCCCCGCCGCGCCACCGCCGCCGACCACGACACATCGCGTCCGGCCCGGTACGCCTTCTTGAGCACGCGGATGATGCCCGGCCGTGTCCAGCGCGACCGACCCCGGCGGCTACGCTTGCGTTCTCCCGTCCACCTGTCCGCCGAATCGCCCATGGCCACACTCAACTCGCTCGACGGCATTCTTGTGCTGGACAAGCCGGCCGGGGTGTCATCGGCCGGGGTGCTCAACCGCCTCAAGCGTCTGCTGCCGCGCGGGACGAAGCTCGGCCACGCCGGCACACTCGACCCCTTCGCCACCGGTGTGCTCCTGGCCCTCCTGGGCAAGGCGACGAAGCAGTGCGAGCGGCTGATGGGCCTGCCCAAGACCTACCTCGCCACCGTGCGACTTCGCGCCACCACGCCGACGCTCGACCCCGAGTCCGAGGTCACGCCCGTGGACGGGCCGACGGTGACGGTGGCGGACGTGCTGGCGGCGCTGCCGAGGTTCGGCCCGCCCCAGCCCCGGCCGGACGGCATGGAGCTGGAACAGGTGCCGCCGCTGTTTTCCGCGCTGAAGGTGCAAGGCCGCCGGTCGTACGAGCTGGCGCGGCAGGGGCAGGTCTGGGTCCCCGAACCGCGCCGCGTCCGCGTCTACGCATTGGAGCTGCTCGATGTATGCGACCCCGAGGTGACCGTCCGCCTGACGGTGGGGCGCGGCTACTACGTGCGGTCGTTCGCCCGCGATCTCGGGCAAGCCCTCGGCTCGGCAGGTTATCTGACGCGGCTGCGACGTGAGCAGGTGGGACCCTTTGCCGCAGCCCAGGCGGTCGCACCGGAGCAGCTCTCGGCAGAGAACCTTTGCCAGCACGTGCGCGCCGTGTGACGCGGTGGCCGTGCAGTCGTTTTGAAAGCTGTGCAACCCGCCGCGGGGGCCCGCTTCGCGTAGATGCTGGCCAGCGCTTCTCTTATACTTCGGTGCTGGACTTCACCGGAGGCATCGACCGTGTCCACCGCAGTGGCTGTGACCCATGCCGAACCCCTGCTCGGCGACAAGACACACTTCTACCTTCGCCGGCTGCACTCGCTCACCGGAATCCTGTTCGGCGGTTACATCATGGTGCACCTGCTCATCAACGCCACCCTCGTCGAGGGGGCCCGTGAGGACGGCATGCCCACCGTCTTCCAGCAGCAGGTGGACAAGATCCACAGCCTGCCCTTCCTGCTCTACATCGAGCTGGGCATGATCTTCCTGCCGCTGATCTTCCACACGCTTTACGGCCTGTACATTTCGTTCCAGGGGCACTCCAACCCGCTCAACTACAGCTTCGCCAAGAACTGGTTCTACGTGGCCCAGCGGTGGTCGGCCATCATCATCATGTTCTTTGCTGCCTTCCACGTGCTCACGTTCAAAGGGCTCATCCCCGGCGAGCTGGGCACACGGCTGACCTTCGTGCCGCATGAATATGCCACGCAGAGCACCATCAACCACATGCACGCGGCGTGGTGGGTGGGGTGGGTGGTCTACCCGCTGGGCGTGCTGGCGGCGACGTTCCATCTGGCCAACGGCTTCTGGACGGGCGCGATCAGCTGGGGGCTGACGATCTCGAAGCAGGCACAGCAGCGGTTCGGCTACCTGTGTGTGGCGATTTTCGTCTTCACCACCGTGTGCGGTTTCGCGGCGTTGGGCACCTCGCTGGCCGCCAAGCCCGACTGGGGTGTGACCCTGCAGATGCAGCGGAAACACAACATCGGGGGTGGCCCTGTCGAACGTGCGGTCCCGGGCCCGTCGGCGGCGGTCGATACGGCAGCCGGCCGGTAACGGTCGGGCCGCGGGCCGCGGGCAGCCGGGGCGGGGAGGGGCACGATGGCGGGGGGCTTGTGCGAAGTGTTGCGTTGATTTCAACCTGAGGGATGTGACATGGCGGCAGCAGCAGGCAAGAAGCGGGTGATCGTGGTCGGCGGCGGCCTGGCGGGCCTGGCGTGTGCGATCAAGCTCGCCGAAGAAGGCATGAACGTCGACCTGTTCTCGATGGTGCCCGTGAAGCGGTCGCACTCGGTGTGCGCTCAGGGCGGCATCAACGCCTGCAACGACATCGCCCGTCAGCAGGGATACTCGGAGTGGATGCACTTCGACGAGACCATCCTCGGCGGCGACTTCCTCGCCGACCAGCCGCCGGTGCTGGAGATGTGCAACTGGGCGCCGCGCATCATCGACCTGCTCGACCGCATGGGCGTGCCGTTTAACCGCACGCCCGAGGGGCAGCGGGCGCTGCGGCTCTTCGGTGGTTCGCTGTTCAAGCGGACCTTCTACGCCGGGGCCACCACCGGCCAGCAGTTGCTCTACGCGCTCGACGAGCAGACCCGCCGCTGGGAGGCCGAAGGCAAGGTCAAGAAGTACGAGTTCTGGGAGTTCCTCTGGCCGGTCATCCACGAGGGGCAGTGCGTGGGCATCGTCGCCCAGGACATGCGCACGATGAAAATCCAGGCGTTCCGGGGCGACGCGGTGGTCATGGCCACCGGCGGCAACGGGCTGATGTTCGGCAAGAGCACGATGTCGGTGATCTGCACCGGCGCGGCCAACTCCCGCGTCTGGCAGGCGGGCGCCAAGTACGCCAACCCCGAGTTCATCCAGGTGCACCCCACCGCCATCCCCGGCGAAGACAAGTGTCGGCTCATCTCCGAGTCGGCCCGTGGCGAAGGCGGCCGGGTGTGGGTACCGCGGAAGCCCGGCGACACCCGGCATCCCAACGACATCCCCGAACACGAGCGTTTCTACTTCCTCGAAGAGCGCTACCCGAAGTACGGCAACCTCGTGCCACGCGACATCGCCACCCGGGAGATCTTCCAGGTCTGCACGGAGATGAAGCTCGGCGTGGGCGGCGGCAACATGGTCTATCTCGACCTCGGCGACATCACCCGGCAGATCGGCCGGGAGAAGGTCCTCGCCAAGCTCGAGGGGATCCTCGAAATCTACGAGAAGTTCGTCGGCACCGACCCGCTCAACGAGCCGATGAAGATCTTCCCCGCCGTGCACTACTCGATGGGCGGCATCTGGTGCGGCTTCACCAAGGACCCCAAGACCGGCGGCCTGAAGTACGGCGACCCGAAGAACATGATGACCAACATCCCGGGGCTGTACGCGATGGGCGAGGCCAGCTTCGCCTACCACGGCGCTAACCGGCTGGGGGCCAACTCGCTGCTCAGCTGCATCTTCGACGGGCTCTTCGGCGGGACCTGCGTGAAGAACTACGCGGTCGACATCGCCCCCGTGGCCGCGGCCGACGTGCCGCAGAGCGTTTTCGACGCCGTCGTCGCCCGTGAGCAGGCGAAGATGGACGCGCTGGTCAAGAACGCCGGAACCGAAAACCCCTACACGCTCTGGGCCGAGATGGGCCGGCAGATGACCGACAACTGCACGGTCGTCCGGCACAACGAGCGGCTGGAGGCGACGCTGCGTGCCTGCGAGGAGTGGAAGGACCGCTACAAGAAGCTGCGGCTCTCCGACACGGGCATGTGGAGCAACCAGAACCTCTCGTTTGCCCGGGCCCTGCGCGACATGATCCTGCTGGCCGAGGCGACGTTGAAGGGGGCTCTGCAGCGCAACGAAAGCCGCGGCGCTCACTACAAGCCCGCCTTCCCCGAGCGCGACGACGCCAACTACCTCAAGACCACGGTGGCACTGTTCGACCCCGCGACGGAGACGTCGTCGATCGTCTACGAACCGGTCGATACGTCACTCATCCCGCCGCGGGCCCGGACGTACGGGAAGAAAGAGGCCAAACCCGCCGAAACGCCCAAGCCGGCGGCAGCCGCCGCCGTGTAAAGCCCCACGGGCGGCGACGCCCGCTCCGGGGTGACGGTCACGCCTTGGTCTCCAGCCCGTCGCGGACCTCCGGACGGAGCGTCGGACGCCCGGCCGGGCCCGGCCGGCGGCGGGGTGGTATGGCGGGCTGACCGCCACAGCCGCTTATACTGCCGGCCATGCCCGACAACCCCCTGGCACACGCGGCCAGCGAGTGGCGAGGCCTCTGGCCTGCCGTAGAAGCGCTGTGGCCCCAGCTGGAGCGGTTCGGTGAGGCGCTGTTGGCGTCGTGGCAGGCCGGCGGGAAGCTGCTGACGTGCGGCAACGGCGGGTCGGCGGCGGACGCCATCCATTTCGCCGAGGAGCTGGTGGCACGGTTTGAGCGCAACCGCCGCGCCCTCCCGGCCCTGGCCCTGCTCGACCCGGGCGTGCTCACCTGCGCGGCCAACGACTTCGGCTACGAACAGGTCTTCGCCCGGCAGGTCGAGGCGCTCGGGCGGCCGGGGGACGTGCTGGCCGTCTTCACCACCAGCGGCAACTCGCCCAACGTGCTTCGCGCTGTAGACGCGGCGGAGGCGGGCGGGCTGGTGACCTGCGCGTTTCTCGGAAGGGACGGAGGCCGGCTCAAAGGCCGCTGCCGTCACGAGCTGCACGTCCCCGCTCCCAGTGCCCATCGCACCCAGGAGGCCCACGTGGTGCTCTACCACGCGTTGTGCCAGTGGCTGGACAGCCGCGTCAGCCCGTGAGCGGAGGCCGACGGCCGGGGGCACCCGTCCCCTTGCAGCCGCGGCGGGCGGTCAGGACCCATGCGGCCGCAGCGCCGTGGCATTCGGAGATACTCCGACGGTGTGTTGCTGGCGTGCCGAGACGGTCAGGACGGGCCGTGGGGCCGATTTGCCCGCTTGACGGTTGGACGCCGCCGCCGGGGCACGGGTAGTCTAGAGAAAAGGGTGGGGTAGGATGGAGAGCAGAAGAGGCGGGGTGGGCAACGAGGCCCGCCCCGGCAAGTACAGCCGGGCCAAGCCCGGTTTCCCGAACGAGCCAGGCTCGACCGTGGCCGGTGTGGAGGCCGGCCGCGGAAGGGACGGTCGGCAGCCCGTCGAGGGCGTTCCGGTCGTCGCCGTTCGGAGGCGGTGTGGAAGCGGAGGGCTTCCCGCATCGCCCTACGCGGTGGAGGCCGTGACGCCAGCGGGGGCAGGACGGGCGCTTCCGACCGAGATGAGGTCGTCCTGCGGCGAACCGGCCGAGGGGCCGCGGCCATGTGCTCCGCGCCCGGCGGCATCGGGTCGCCGCAGGTGGTCGTCTCCGCGGAGAACACGTCGATGCCGCCCATTCCGCCCGCGAAAAACCCCCTCGCCCAGCTCATCGAGCAGCGTCTGGACACCCAGACCTACCGCGACCACCACTGGGAAGGCAGCTTCTGGGACTACCTCGACATCGTGTACGACCAGCCGCAGGTGGCCCGCAACGCCTTCCAGCGGGTGTACGACATGATCATGTCGTACGGCACCGAGACGTACACCCAGTTCAAGCAGGAGATCACGCGGTATCACTTCTTCGCCGACCCCATCGGCAACGGGTCGGACGCGATCTACGGGCTGGAGAAGCCGCTGATGCAGCTGGTGGACTTTTTCAAGTCCGCCGCGTGCGGCTACGGCACCGAACGCCGCATCCTGCTGCTGCACGGCCCGGTCGGCTCGAGCAAGAGCACCATCGCCCGGCTGCTGAAGAAGGGGCTCGAGCACTACTCCAGGACCGACGAGGGCAAGCTGTACACCTACGCCTGGCGGCTGCCGAAGAAGAGCGAGTCGGACCCGGAGGAGTACGCCGACTGCCCGATGCACGAAGAGCCGCTGCTGCTCATTCCGCCCGAAGCCCGCAAGGACGTGCTGGCGACCATCAACGAGAAGTTGCCCGACAGCCGCAAAATCCGGCTCTACGGCGAGGTGTGCCCGTTCTGCCGGAAGATGATGGCCGAGCTGCTGGAGATGTACAACGGCGACTGGCGGCGGTGCATGGACCACGTGCGGGTCAAGCGGCTGATCCTCTCCGAAAAGGACCGCCGGGGCATCGGTACCTTCCAGCCCAAGGACGAGAAGAACCAGGACTCCACCGAGCTCACCGGCGACATCAACTACCGCAAGATCGCCGAGTACGGCTCGGACTCCGACCCGCGCGCGTTCAACTTCGACGGCGAGCTCAACATCGCCAACCGCGGCATCGTCGAGTTCATCGAGGTGCTCAAGCTGGACGTCGCCTTCCTGTACGACCTGCTGGGGGCGAGCCAGGAGCACATGATCAAGCCCAAGAAGTTCGCTCAGACCTACATCGACGAGGTGATCCTCGGTCACACCAACGAGCCGGAGTACAAGCGGCTGCAGGGGAACGAGATGATGGAGGCGTTCCGTGACCGCACCATCAAGATCGACATCCCCTACAACACCCGCCTCGACGACGAAATCCGCATCTACCTCAAGGACTTCGGCCCCGAAAAGGTCAAGGGGATGCACATCGCGCCGCACACCATCGAGGTCGCGGCCATGTGGGCGGTGCTCACCCGCCTCAGCGAGCCCAAGAAGGCCGGCATCACCAAGCTCCAGAAGCTCAAGCTGTACAACGGCAAGAGCATCCCCGGCTTCACGGAAGATTCCATCAAGGAACTCCGCGAGGAGGCCCCCCGCGAAGGGATGAGCGGCATCTCTCCCCGGTACATCCAGGACAAGATCTCCAACGCCCTCGTGAGCCACCAGGCCCAGCTCGAGAAGTCGATCAACCCGTTCATGGTTATGAACGAGCTGGAGGAAGGCCTCAGCCATCACTCGCTCATCACCGACGAAGAGCTCAAAAAGCAGTACAAGGAGCTGCTGGCGGTCGTCCGCGAGGAGTACGAGGACATCCTCAAGGGCGAAGTGCAACGGGCGATCTCGGCCGACGAGGACGCCATCAAGCGGCTCGCGGCCAACTACATCGAAAACGTCCGCGCGTACACCCAGCACCAGAAGGTCCGCAACCGCTACACCGGACGCGACGAAGAGCCGGACGAGCGGCTCATGCGGTCGATCGAAGAGAAGATCGACATCCCGGAAGCCCGCAAGGACGACTTCCGTCAGGAGATCATGAACTACATCGGCGCTCTGGCGCTGGACGGCAAGAAGTTCGAGTACAACACCAACGCCCGCCTGCTCAAGGCTCTCGAACTGAAACTCTTCGAGGACCAGCGCGACACGATCAAGCTCAAAAACCTCGTGTCCTCGGTCGTGGACGACGAAACCCAGCAAAAAATCGATGTCGTGAAACAGCGGCTCATCAAGTACTTCGGGTACAACGAAACCAGCGCCACCGACGTGCTGAACTACGTCGCCAGCATCTTCGCACGCGGCGACAGCAAACAGGACGACTGACCCCCCACCGGCGGGCGTAGGCCCCCGTTGCAAGCGTCTTCCCCCCCCCTCTGCCCCCGTCTGCCCCCCGTCCGACGCCCCCGTCAGGGCAGCCCGAAGCTCCCCAGGGCCCCCCGGAAGCCGCCCAAGGGCTGCATCGCTTGACCCGGTAGGGCCGCGAGCCGGGAGCGTCTGGCGGCGGCGCGGTCACCGCCGTTGATGCTGGAGCCGACCGAGACACCGGCTCGCCTGAGAAGACCAGGGCGGGGCCGTCCCTGACGCATCAAGGCGAACCGATGACCTCGATCCACAACATCCGGCGGCCGGCGTTCTGGCTGCTCCTGACCACCGTCGCCGCCGCCGTGTTCTTCGTGCTGACCGACCCCGAACTGGGTTGGGTGAGCTATGCCACAATGGGCCCGCTGGACGCGTGGCTGGTGGGGCGGTGGGGCACGTGGACGGGGCTGCTCGGGTCGGCCGGGCTGTTTGTCGTGGCACTGTTCCTGTGCACGCGGAAAGGCACGCCGCCGACAGCCCAGACGGGCGACACAGGCCGCTGAAGCGAGCCGCCGTGGGCCGTGAGCGAACCGGACCGTCCATGAAGTTCTCGTGAATTTTTTCGACAGACGCCCCGAGCGGTCTCCATGTGATATCGTACTCTGGACATCCGAAAACGATTGCTTATTTTTTCGGAAAATATTAATCCTTGCTTGACCCTGCACTTCGGACTATCTCTGAGGCATGCCTTTGGTCAGCGTGGTCGTCCCGACCTGCAGGCGCCTGCCGCTGCTGCGTCGCGCCGTCGAGAGTGTTTTCCATCAGACATTCCAGCACTGGGAACTGCTCATCAGCGACGATGAGGAGCCCGCCGGGGAGACGTGGTCGTATCTCACCGAGCTGGCCCGTCGGGACCCGCGGGTGCGGGTGATGCAGAATCCTGCTCCGCATGGGCAGGTCCCGAACATGAACACCCTGCTGCGGGCCGCCCGGGGGGAGTGGGTCAAGCCGCTGCACGATGACGATGTGCTTCGGCCGCAGTGCCTTGAAGTGCTGGTCGCCGCCGTTCACGGCCGGGATTCGGTGGCGCTGGTGTCGTGCAAGGCGGCCCGCTGTGTCAACGGCGAGGTCGTGCACGAGCCGGCGTTGCCGGCGGGGTCGCTGCTGACCCGTATCCCGCAGCGCTACACACACCTGGCGATGTATCTGCAGGACGAGTCGGGCGGGGGCGTGCCGACGCAGCTCATGGCCCGCCGGTCGGCGGTCGAGCAGGGCGGGGCGTGGGAGGTCCCCCCGGGGATCCGGACGACCGTCGATTCGGTCTGGACGATGAAGCTCTGCCGGTTCGGTGACGCCTTGATCGTCAATGTTCCGCTGGTGGAGTGGCACCAGGGTGAGCACGAGTCGGTGACCAGCGCGGTCATCGACGCCGAGCTCGACGCCGAGTTGCGGACGCTCCGTCGGCTGCAGCGCCAGCACATCCCGCCCGAGCTCAATCCGCCTTCGCTGACCGTGATCGATCAGATGCTGCGTCTGATCCGGGCGATGCACCGTGCCAAACGGCGAAAGTTCGGCTCAGCGCTCAAGCTGGCGGCCGGGTGCTGGCACCCGCTTTCCTGGCGGCTGGCGTTGGAGTGGGCGAGTCGGCAGTCCGGCCGGCGGCCCATCTCGCGGATTCCGAGAGAGGACCTGCCGGACGGGCTGATCCGCGAGCTGCTCGGGATGGATGCCGTGTCCGTGCCGGCCCCCATACCAGCCCCCGTGGCCGCCGAGGCCGCGGCGGGCCCGGCTTCAGGTTGACGTCGCGTAGGGCCGTACTCAAACGAGGGGACAGCGCCCGAGGACGGCCTGAGTCGGCGGCAGTGCAGACCTCGCGGAGATGTCGATGAAGTGTGTGACGCTTGCGATCCCGACGCACAATCGCTGTGCCCTATTGGCGCAGACCTTGGAGAGCCTTCGGTCCCTGCGTGTGCCGGCCGGCGTGGACGTGCATCTGGTGGTCGTGGCCGACGCCTGCACGGACGACACGGCGGCCGTCGCGACGGAAGGGTTCAAGGAGCTTCCCTTCGCCGCACAGCTTGAGACGGTGCAGTACCGGAACGTCAACCGTGGCCGCAACCGCTGTGTGGAGCTGGCGGCGGGCGACGTGGTCATTTTCCTCGACGACGACGTCTGGGCCGACCCGGGCTTGCTGGAGGGGCATCTGGAGGTGTTCGAGACGACGCCTGCGAGCATCACCGCAGGACAGATCGAGCTCTGGTGGCGTGACGCCACGCGTCCGCCATGGATGTCGGACCAGACGGCCACACTTCTGACCGAGCGGCATTTCGACGCGGGGCCGCCTCGCCGGCTGACCCGGCCGTGGGACGCGGCCGGTGCCAACTTCGCGTTGCGCCGGGAGGCGGTCCAGCGGGTCGGCTGGTTCAAGCCGGGCCTGTGCCGCAGCGGTGCGTCGCTGCTCGGTGGCGGCGAGACCGAATGGAACCGCCGGGCGCTGGCCGCCGGGCTGGAGCTGTGGTCGGCCCCCCGCGCGCACGTCCTGCACTATGTGACGCCGAAGCGGGTGGAAACGCCGGACTATGTGCTGGGCGTTGCCCGAGGGCTGGGGGAAAGCCACATCTACATGAAAGACGCCTTCCCGGTGACCGAGGTGGCCCGTCAGCTCGTCGGCCGGACGGGTTTGGGGGTGTTGCATGCCGCCCGGGCGGGCCTGGCCAAACTTCGGGGTGACCGTCGCGGGGAAGTGGATGCTCTCGTCGGGCTGAACCTTTGCCTTGGCGCGATCGCCGGGACGGTGACAAGGGTCAGGGGGCGCAGTCCTGTCAGGCGGACGGACACGCCGGCCGAACCGCTGACCGTTCCCGCATCGCGGGGTGTCAGTGCGTCCTGAGGCTCAAGCCGGAAAGGCCTGCAGCCCCGTCCCGCCGTGAGCTCCTGTCAAGAACCCGCCTGACATCTCGTCTCGAATCAGGAACGGGTAATCTGCCGAAGATTGACACGGCTGCCCATGTGGTCGGCCCTGTTGAACCGTTCGCGTCACCTCCGTCTTCGCAGCAGCAATCGAATGAAGCTCTCAGCCATCAGCCGGCGATACCGACAGGCGGCCTCCCTTGGGTCGTTCGCGCGCATGGTCCAGAATGCCGTGTGTCGAAAATGGCCCTGGAGAGTCCTGGGCACCGGACGCGCTGTGCAAGTCAAAGTCGTCGGGGCGCCGCGATCCTTCTACCTTCGGCTGGGCTCGACTGATTTGTACACAGCACTCGAAGTCTTTACTGAAGGCGAATACGTGGACGTTCTCGAGCACGTGAAGAACGCGCTGATCGTGGTGGATCTCGGGTCGAATGTGGGTTATTCGACCATGGTCTGGCGGGCCGCGTGGCCGGCGTGCACCATCGTGGCGGTCGAGCCGGACGAAGAGAACCTGCACCTCGCTCGAACGAACCTCGAGTCGACGACCCGCGAGGTCGGACGTGGAACGAACGTGTATCGGAACGCTGCGGTCAGCAGCAAGGCCGGCCGGCTCCTGCTCGACCGGTCGGGCGGTGCGTGGATGTATCGGCTGGTGTCGTCGGGCGGGGGTTCTGGAGGGGGCCGCGCCGCTCCACGGGGGGCCCAGCCGGACCAGCTCGAGCCGGTCGAGGTCGAAGTGATCACGGTGGACCACCTCCTCTCGACGCTGCCCGAGGGCACGGCGATCGACCTTCTCAAGTGCGACATCGAAGGCGCGGAAGTCGAGCTGTTCGGCGATACGGCCGCACTGAGACGTTGGCTGCCACGGGTCCGCCATCTCGTCGTGGAGACCCACCAGCCCTACACCTTGCCCGCGCTCGAAGCCGACCTTGACCGGACGGGCGTCCCGTGGGTGTGCCTGTCCCGCTCCGAAAAGGGCTCAGCCAGCCTCGGTCTGTACAAGGTGATGCCCGCATCGCCCGACGGGACCTCGGCTACACTTCCCTGAGAGTCCCGATGGTCCTGAAGATCGAAAAAGACCACCAGCGCTTCCGTCAGATCGTCAAGGGCCGCATCCGTGACGACCTGCGCAAGTTCATCTCCCGCGGCGAGCTGATCGGCAAAGAAGGCAAACACCTCATCTCCATCCCCATCCGCGGCATCGAACTGCCTCACTTCCGCTACGGCGACAACTCCAAAGGCGTGGGCGCCGGCGACGGCAACGAAGGCCAGCCCGTCGGCCAGAGCGGGTCGGGTAAAGGCGCCGGCGGCGAGCAGCCGGGTCAGCACCTCATGGAGGTGGACCTCACCCTCGATGAGCTGGCCGACATCCTCGCCGAAGAGCTTCAGCTCCCGCGCATCCAGCCCAAAGGCAAGCACCGCCTCACCACGATCCGCGACAAGTACTCCAGCATCCGCAAGGTCGGCCCCGAGTCGCTCCGCAACTTCAAACGCTCGTTCAAGGAGGCGCTCAAGCGGCAGATCGCGCTGGGCAACTACGACCCCGACCACCCCGTCATCGTCCCCCAGCGCCGCGACATCCGCTACCGCTCGTGGAAGGAAGTCAAAAGCCCGCAGTCCAACGCGGTGATCGTCTTCATGATGGACGTCTCCGGCTCCATGGGCGAGGAGCAGAAAGAGCTCGTCCGCCTCGAGAGCTTCTGGATCGACACCTGGCTCCGCAAAAACTACGAAGGCATCGAAACCCGCTACATCGTCCACGACGTCAACGCCAAGGAGGTGGACAAACAGACCTTTTATCACCTCCGTGAAGACGGCGGCACGAAAATCTCCTCCGCCTACCGCGTGTGCAAGCAGCTGCTCGACCAGCACTACAACCCCGACGAGTGGAACATCTACCTCTTCCACTTCTCCGACGGCGACAACTCCTCCGAGGCCGACAGCCGCGAGTGCGTCAAGCTCCTCCGCGAGCACCTCCTGCCCATCGCCAACCTCTTCGGCTACTGCCAGGTCGCCAGCGCTTACGGCAGCGGCAACTTCATCAACGTGCTGCACGAACACCTCCGCGGCCAGCCCAACGTCGTCACCAGCCGCGTCAACTCGAAGGACGACATTTACGACAGCATCAAGACGTTTTTCGGGAAGGGGCACTGATGCGTGCGCCGGGCCCAGTGAGCCGGTGGCGGACGTGGTTTTTTTGGCTGATGGTGGTGTTGGGCGGGGTGGTCATGGCTGGGGCGATGACGGAGCTGAATGGAGCGGCGCGGATGAATGTGGCGCTGGCGGGTATGGGGTTTGTGATGGTGGGCGCGGTGTTTCGATTCGGGGGGCATCGGTTTTGATGCGCCGGTAGCACGGTGCCGGTGGTGCTGATTTGAGCCTCCCGGCTAACGGAGGCCGCCGTCGACGGGGAGGACGGTTCCGGTGATGTAGGGGGCTTCTTCGGCGAGGAACCAGACGGCGTTAGCGATGTCTTGGGGGGTGCCTTCGCGGGCGAGGGGGACGCGTTCGAGGAATCGGGCCTTTTCGGTGTCGGGGGTGTCTTGCGGCCACAGGACGGCGCCGGGTGCGATGGCGTTGGCGCGGGCGTCTGGGGCGAGGGCGAGGGCCCAGGAGCGGGTGAGGCTGAGGAGGGCGGCTTTGCTGGCGGCGTACGCGGGGTATCGGAGGTATCCCTTGCCTTCGACGCCGTCGGCCATGGCGATGACGCAGCCGGAGGAGGCGCGGAGGGGGGCGGCGAGGCGGGCGGTGAGGAGTTGGGGGGTGATGACGTGGACCTGCATGAGCGTGGCCATGAGCTCGGAGGTGGAGTCCTCGAGTTTGGCGGCGGGGAAGAGGCTGGCGTTGTGGAGGAGGAGGTGGAGCTGGCCGGGGAAGGTGTCGTGGTGCTTACGAGATATGATTTCGGCAGCGTCGGGATTGCGCAGGTCGCATCGCAGGAGTTCGCATTTGGCGTTGAACTTAGCGCACTCGGCGGCGAGTGAGCGGGCGGGAGCTTCGGAGGTGAGGTAGGTCACCAGCAGGTCGTAGCCGTGCCGGGCCAGGTGCAGCGCCACCGCCCGACCCACGCGAACCGCGCCTCCCGTGATGACCGCGACCTTCCGCACGCGTTGCAGGGTAGGGGAGGGCCGACGACACAGGAAGTTTCCGGCACCTGCGTGTTACAATGAGGCCGACGGGCCGCGGGTCGGCCGTCGCGGAGCCCACCTTGGACGGACACGCCAGTGAAGGCGTCGTGGTATCGCCGAAGGCCACCGACACCCCTGCCGCCGGGGCGGTCGACCTGTCGTTTCTCTCGGCCGAGGCCCGGCAGCTCGCGCAGGCTCACGTCCCCGGTGAGCCCGTCGTGGCCTACGCCCCGTTCGACATCGACGACGACCTGCGTTTCTGCCGTGCACACCTGCTGCTCACCGAACGGGAGCTGCTGATCCTCACCCCCCGCGGCGTGCAGCGGCACGCGCTGGCGGACCTCGAGGAAACGCTGATCGAAGAAGGGCTGGGGATGGACCGGCTCGTGCTGGTGCGACAGGGGCAGGCGGTCGCCGTCGCCCGCTACTCGCGCCGGTGCCGCACGTCCGTCAACCGGCTGCACCGCAAGCTGCAGCGCCGGCTCCCGCGGCGTCCGGCCTCCGACGGCGGCGGCGAAGGGGCTCGGCGGGACGACCCGCCCGCGTGGCTGGAGGCCGTCGAGCGCGCGGCGGAAGCCCAGGACCTGTGCAGGAAGTGCGGCCAGCTCATCCCGGCGTACGCCGACGGCGTGTGCCCGAGCTGTCTGCAGCAGCGAAAAATCCTCCTGCGGCTTCTGGGCGTGGCCAAACCCTACCGGCGGTCGATCAACCTCGCGCTGGTCCTCACGCTGCTCGGTGCCGTGGTGGGCGCGTTGCCCATCTACGCCCAGAAGCACCTGGTCGACGAGGCGCTGGTGGCCACCGGCCTCGACACCGCCACCCGCCTGGGCAACCTGCTGCTGTGGGGCGGCGTGCTCGTCGGGGTGATCCTGCTCAGCGAGGCGATCGGCGGGCTGCGGATGTCCATCCTCGCCCGCGTGGGCACGCTGGTCGCCCGCGACCTGCGGCACCAGGTCTACGCCCACCTGCAGAGCCTCTCGCTGCGGTTTTTCAACAAGCGCCGTGTCGGCTCGCTGATCACCCGCGTCACCAGCGACACCGAGCGCCTCTGGGACTTCATCGTCTTCGGCTCGGTGAACGTCTTCCGCGACGCCGTGCTCATCCTCGCGATGGGCGGCATCATGTTCTACATGAACTGGCGGCTGGCGCTGGTCGCGCTCACGCCCGTGCCCATCGTCGGCGTGCTCAGCTACCTGCGTCACCGGCGGATGCGTCTGGCATGGAGCCGCGTCTGGCACTACTGGTCGCGCGTGTCCGGCGTGGTGGGCGACGCCATCCCCGGCATCCGTGTCATCAAGGCCTTCGCCAACGAGAAGCGCGAGGTCTCCCGCTTCGACCAGCGGTCCAACGAATACGCCGAACGCGAAATCGAGGCCAACCGGCTGTGGTGGACGCTCCAGCCCGTGGTCTCGGGCATCATGCGCTTCGGCGGACTGATGGTGCTGGTCGTCGGCGGCCTGCTGCTGATCTACAAGCCCGAGACGACCACCGTCGGCGACCTGCTGGCCTTCTCCGGGGCCGTCTGGCAGTTCTACGGGCCGGTGATGGAACTGCTCAACGCCAACCGCATGGTCACCCGGTCGGCCACGTCGGCCGCCCGCGTCTTCGAAGTCCTCGACACCCCGCCCGACGTCTACGCCCGCAAGGACGCCTATCGCCCGGCCCACGTGCTCGGACGCGTCGAGTTCCGCGGCGTCAGCTTCTCGTATGAAGGGGCGCAGCCCGCCCTGCGCGACATCGATCTGGTCATCGAACCCGGCGAGATGATCGGCCTGTGCGGCCCGTCCGGCGCGGGCAAGAGCACCTTCGTCAACCTCATCTGTCGCTTCTACGACGTCACCGAAGGCCAGATCCTCATCGACGGCGTCGACGTCCGCGACTGGGACCTCGCCGCCCTGCGCCGGGCCGTCGGCATGGTCCTGCAGGAGCCGTACCTGTTCCAGGGCACCATCGCGGACAACATCCGCTACGGCAAACCCGACGCGACGCCCGACGAGGTGATCGCCGCGGCCAGAGCCGCCAACGCCCACAACTTCATCGTCGGCTTCCCCGACGGCTACGACACCCTCGTCGGCGAACGCGGGCAGTCGCTCTCCGGCGGCGAGCGCCAGCGCATCTCCATCGCCCGGGCTATTTTGCACAACCCGCGCATCCTCATCCTCGACGAAGCCACCTCGTCGGTGGACTCCGAGACGGAAAAACAGATCCAGCAGGCCCTCGACCGCCTCGTCGAAGGCCGCACCACCATCGCCATCGCCCATCGCCTCTCCACGCTCACCGCCGCCAACCGCCTCGTGGTGCTCGACCGCGGCCGAATTGTCGAAACGGGCACGCACAGTGAACTGGCGAACAAGGAAAACGGCGTTTATGCGCGGCTGGTGAAAACCCAGCAGGAGCTCGGCTCCATGGTCGCGTTGGGCAAGTAGGTGACACCGTGTATAACACGGCAGTCCGTCCCCCGCCGGCCCCCGCCGGAGGTGCACCCATGACCCCGCCGAAGGACCACCTCATCCGCATGTTCGAGTACGTCCGCTGGTGCGACGACCGACAGTGTGACGCCGCCCGGAGCTGCGACCGCGAGAAGTACTTCCACGACTTCGGCTTCTCCTTCAAAACGGTCCACGACACCCTCGTGCACATGCTCGCCGCACAGGTGGTCTGGCTCAGCCGCTTCGAAGGCGAAAGCCCCCGACGCATGCTCGACCGCACCGACCTGCCCGACCTCGAATCCGTGCGTATCCGATGGGGCGCGGTCCACGCCCAGTTCGGCGACTTCCTCCATCAGCAAACCGCCCAGTCGCTGGCCGGCAAACTGCAGTGGACCACCCTCGACGGCCGGCTCATCTCCCTGCCGCTCGGACACCTCGTTCAGCACTGCCTCGACCACGCCACCTATCACCGCGGCCAGCTCAACAGCCTCATCAAGCTCGCCGGCGGCCAGCCCCCCCGCGTCATGTACTACACCTACCTGCTGGAAACCCAGCACTCCGCCTAGCTCAACCCCATTCCATGACCTCCGAGCCGACCACGCCGCCGCCCCCCCTCCACCCTGAACCCGAACCCACCCCCGAGTTCGACCTTCGCTTCGACCCCAAAACCCGCATCGTGCTCGTCCGGCCCGGACACGACGACGTGCCCGATGTACGCGTCCGCCGGGCCTTTCCATGGTCCATGCCCGATCAGTACCTCTCCATCCGGAGCAAGGAGGGCAAGGAACTGCTGCTCGTCCGCGACCTCCATGCCCTTCCCACCGACCTCCAGACCAAGCTCCGCGAGGCCATCCGCCTCAGCACCTTCATCCCCCGCATTCGACGTGTCCTTGACCTGAAAATGCAGTTCGGCCACCAGCAGTGGCTGGTGGAAACCGACCGCGGCGAAATCAGTTTCCGCGTGCAGGAGCGGGAGGACATCAAAACACACGCCGACGGCCGCCGCAGCGTCAAGGACGCCGAAGGCAACACGTACGAGCTGCCCCCCGACGACCAGCTCGACCCCGCGAGCCGCAAGCTTCTGCAGCTGATCCTCTAACCCCCATCTCCCCCATCACCCGGCCCGGCGTTCAACCGCCCCTGCGACACCGTGACACGTTGATACTGAGTCTCAGTTGCGGTACTGTCACACGGAATGGGAAGGGTGGTCGAGCGTAGCGAACCGGTTGTCAGCCCGTCGGACAGTGACGTCCCCTTGCACCGGCTGCCCGTCGGCGGGCGCGCCCGCGTGGTGGCCGTGCGGGGGGAGCCGGAAGTCCGCCGTCGGCTGCTGGAGATGGGCTTGTGTCGGGGGGTGGAGGTGGTGTGTCGCCGACGCGCGTGGTGGGGCGACCCCATCGAGTTCGACGTGCGGGGATACCGGTTGGCTTTGCGGGCGGCGCTGGCGGGCGAGGTCACGGTGTGCCCGATGGACGCAGGGGTCTGAATGCACTTCTGGCGTCGTCGAGCCCGTTCGCGCCGTCCCGAGGCTGCCCATGCGTCCGCGCCCAAAGCGTTGAAGTCCGACGCGGCGGCGCCCCGGCTCGTGGTGGCCCTGGTGGGCAACCCCAACGCCGGGAAGAGCACGCTGTTCAACGCGCTCACCGGGTTGCGCCAGAAAGTCGGCAACTATCCCGGCGTGACGGTGGAGCGCAAGTCCGGCCGGTGCCGGCTGCCCGACCCGGACGCCGGGTCCGGCACGGGCCAGGCCGGTACGGTCGAGGCCGAGGTGCTGGACCTTCCGGGCACCTACTCGCTCGTGGCCCGCTCGCCCGATGAGGCTGTGGTGAGCCGCGTGCTGCGCGGCGAGGGGCCGGCCGTGCAGGCCGTGGACGTCATCGTCGCCGTGCTCGACGCCAGCAACCTCCCGCGCAACCTGTACCTGCTCTCGCAGGTGCTGGAGCTGGGCCGACCGGTGGTCGTGGCCCTGACCATGATGGACCTGGCCCGAAGGCGGGGCGTCGAGCCCGAGCTCGCCCGGCTGGCCGCCCGCCTGGGGGTCGAGGTGGTTTCGGTCGAGGGGTATACGGCCGAGTCGCTCCAGCGGCTCAAGCGGGCCGTCGTGCGTGCCGCCCGCGGCGGTCGTGCCGCGTGTCCGCCGGCGTTGCCGTGGCCGCAGCCGTTTCGTCAGGCCATCGAATCGCTGGCGGACGCGGTGCAGCACGCTGGTCTGGCCGGCGGGGCCTCCGCAGCCGCCCTCGCCGAGCGTCTGCTCATCAGCGATCCGTCGCTGACCGGCCTCGCGTCGCTCCGGTCTGCCGTGCAGGAAGCCGTCGATGCCGCCCGGCGACGGCTGCACGATGCCGGCATCGAGCCGGTGCAGGCCGACGTCGAGGCCCATTACGCGTGGGTGGACGACGTGGTGGCCGACGCCATCCCGCCCCGGACGGTGCACGTCCCGCTGACGGTGTCGGCCCGTCAAACGGGCCGGTCGCGCCGTGGTCCCGACCTCGACCGCTATCTGTCGCATGGCGCGATCGGGCTGACGGTGTTCGCCGCCGTCATGCTGACCGTGTTCATCTCGGTCTTCACTCTGGCGGACCCGCTGATGTCGGCCACCGAAGCGGCCGTCACGTCGGCTGGGGCGTGGGTGGGCCGGTGGCTTCCGGACGGCCCGCTCGGCGACCTGTGGACCGACGGGGTGGTGGCCGGGGTGGGGGCGGTGCTCGTGTTCGTGCCGCAGATCGCCATCATGTTTCTGTTTCTTGCGGCACTGGAAGACAGCGGGTACCTCGCCCGAGTCGCGTTCCTCATGGACCGGCTCTTCGCCCGCTTTGGCCTCTCCGGCCGCAGTTTCATCCCGCTCATGACGTCGTTCGCGTGCGCCATCCCCGGCATGCTGGCCACACGCGTCATCGACAGCCCCCGTCAGCGGCTCGCCACGCTGCTGATCGCGCCGTTCATGAGCTGCTCGGCCCGCCTGCCTGTCTACGCGCTGGTCATCGCCACCGTGTTCGGCGACCTCGGCCCGGCAGGGCAGGGGCTGGTGCTGCTGGCGCTCTACGGCTTCGGCGTCGCGGCGGCGGCGGCGACCGCGTGGGCGATCGGCCGCTGGACAAGCCGGCATCGACACGACATGGCAGACGGCGGCTTCATCCTCGAACTCCCGCCCATGCGCTGGCCGCGTGCAGGACAGGTCGCGCGGCAGGTGGTGCGCGGCACGCAGGAGTTCGTCGTCAAGGCGGGCACGACCATTTTCTTCCTGAGCATCCTTCTCTGGGCGGCGATGTACTACCCGCGGCTCCCGCCGTCCACGCGGGCTGAGCTGCTGGCGTCGGGGGCGTCGCCGCAGACATTGGCCCGCGAAGAGCTGGCCTTCTCCGTGGCCGGTCGGTTCGGGCAGGCCGTGCAACCCGCCTTGGAGCCGTTGGGCTTCGACTGGAAAATCGGGGTGGGCCTCGTCGGCGCCTTCGCGGCACGTGAGGTGTTCGTCAGCACGCTCGCGATCGTCTACGGCGTTGGCGACGCCGACAGCGACGACACGACCGGCCTGCGCGAGGCGTTACGGGCCGACATCCGCCCGGACGGCCGACCCGTCTGGACGCCGGCCACCGCCTTGAGTCTGCTGGTGTGGTTCGCGTTGGCCCTGCAGTGCCTGAGCACGGTGGCCGTGGCCCGACGGGAGACCCGCTCGTGGCGATGGCCCATCGCCATGCTCGTTTACATGAACTTGCTTGCATACGTGGCGGCTTGGGCCGTGTATCAGTTCGCGAGTCGGCTCATCGGCTGACCGGGGCGAAGAAAGAGGTGTTGGGGACGTGGCGGTGTGGGTGCAACATGTTCTCGTCGGGCTTGCCGTGGCCGTGGCCGCGTGGGGTCTGTGGACGTGCCTCCGCCCCGCGAGACGACGGGGAGCTTGTGGCGGATGCCCGGCGGCGTGCGGCCAGCAGACTGCCACCCCACCGGCGGAGCATGGTCGGGCGTGGGGCAGCCGGCGCGCGGAGAAGCAGCCACAGCGAAGAGAACGCGAGTTGATGCTGTAAGTGCATGCTATCAAGCGACTTAAGACTCGATTCCGTCGCGTCCCTCGGGCGGATTTCTTCCCGGCCGGTTGACAGGCCGGTCATGGAGTCTTAACCTTCGTTCCCGCTCGACAACCGCCCGCGTAAGGGGCGGCGGTCGGACGGTCACGTTGGGTCGGACGTGTGGTGATGTGCAGGTCCAACCCACGGAGATGTAAAATTTCCCCCGGACACTTGACGATACGGGTACAGGGCATAACATCCCCGCCCCGGACACGCGGTGGCCGGTGAAAGCAAGGCAGCAACGGACGGTACGAGCGAGGTCTGGACGAGTTGGCACGGAACGCAGCGAATTCGTCGAGCGTGTTGCTGGCCTGAGCACCTGAGACAACCAAGGGTGCTGAGGCACCCAGCAGTCACGACGGGGTGGAACCCCGGGCGGTTGTCTGTCGTCGAGTCTGGAAGCGTTGGCTTGGTCACTCGAGCGATCGCTTCCGCACTTGGCGGGGTTGAAGTGGTCACGCGAGTGTCTGCTTCAGCCGTTCTTTGACAAGTGAATGATGAGGTTCAAGGTCCAGATGCTCCGGACGCGTTCCGGAGCGATGAAGACCTCCGCAAGCTCGAACCTTGCTGCCGTTCGCGAGAACGGCTGGTCTTTCTGTCGGTTTGAGCTTGCCGAGCACCTGTTTGGCGATGAGATCCGTTATCGACGCCCGGAGTGGTTGGCCGGGTTGCCCGGGGGTTGTTGACCCGGGACGGCGACACGTCTGCCCTGACGTGTCGTGACGGTGATCGATAAAAGTGGTCAAGTTACTAAGGGTGTACGGTGGATGCCTTGGCATCGAGAGGCGATGAAAGACGTGGTAGCCTGCGATAAGCTTCGGGGAGCTGGCAAACGAGCGTTGATCCGGAGATCTCTGAATGGGGAAACCCACCTGCCGTAACGGGCAGGTACCTGCGGCTGAATGCATAGGCCGTACGGAGCGAACGTGGGGAACTGAAACATCTAAGTACCCACAGGAAAAGAGAAAGACATTTATTCCGTGAGTAGCGGCGAGCGAAATCGGAACAGCCCAAACCAGGGTTCGCCCTGGGGTTGAGGGCGCCTTGAGGAGTTACAAAACCGTCGATAGCCGAAGTCGTCAGGAATGTCGTCCCACAGAGGGTGATAGGCCCGTAGGCGAAATCGACCGGTCTCCGTTGAGAGGCGTTCCAGAGTAGCATGGAGCTCGTGGAACTCCGTGTGAATCCACCCGGCCCACCGGGTAAGGCTAAATACTCCTCGATGACCGATAGTGAAGAAGTAGGGCGATTGAAAGGTGAAAAGTACAGCTACAAGCTGAGTGAAAAGTACCTGAAACCGTACACTTACAAGCGGTCGGAGCCCCATGGCGCAAGCCGGGGTGACGGCGTACCTTTTGCATAATGGACCGGCGAGTGCATGTCGGCGGCGAGGCTAAGGGGTTCAGCCCCGGAGCCGAAGCGAAAGCGAGTCTTAAGATGGCGTCTAGTCGTCGGCATGCGGCCCGAAACCTAGTGATCTACCCGTGGCCAGCGTGAACGCTCCGTAACAGGGGCGGGAGGCGCGAAGCCGTGAACGTTGAAAAGTTCTGGCATGAGCTGCGGGGAGGAGTGAAAGTCTAATCAAACTGGGAGATATCTGGTTCTCCTCGAAATGCCTTTAGGGGCAGCCTCGATCGACATACCTGTCGGGGGTAGAGCTACTGAAAGAGGACGTGGGGCTACCCGCCTACACGCTTCTATCAAACTCCGAATACCGGCAGGCGTACATCGGGAGTGAGTCCGCGAGGGATAATCTTCGCGGTCGAGACGGAAACAACCGTGACCGTCGGCTAAGGTCCCTAAATTCCGCTTAGTTCGATAGGAAGTTATTGTTCTGAGACAGCCAGGATGTTGGCTTAGAAGCAGCCACCATTTAAAAAGTGCGTAATAGCTTACTGGTCGAGAACAGTAGCGCCGTAAATGATCGGGAATAAGCGGGATACCGAAGCCGCGGGCTCGTCAGAGCGGTAGAGGAGCGTTGCACTCCGCGTCGAAGGTCGACCGAAAGGACGGCTGGAGCGTGTGCAAGTGAGAATGCCGGTATGAGTAACGATAATGCAGGTGAAAATCCTGCACGCCGAAAGCCTAAGGTTTCCTGGGGAAGGTAAATCCGCCCAGGGTTAGTCGGTACCTAAGGCGAGGCCGAAAGGCGTAGTCGATGGACGGCTGGTTAATATTCCAGCACCTGGCGTGAAGGTTGAAGCGTGACGTGCGGTTTCACAAGGCAGATCCCCCGGCCGAACGTGGGGGTTTCGCAAGATCGAGCCCGTTTTGATGGCGAAGTCTGCGGAGTGGGGCCCGAGAAAAGCGTCACGTGGACGACACGTCAGACCGTACTAAAACTGACACAGGTAGGCGAGGAGAGTATCCTCAGGCGCTCGAGAGAACTGCGGTTAAGGAACTAGGCAATCTAACCCCGTAACTTCGGGAGAAGGGGTCCCTCGCCAGCAATGGCAGGGCGCAGGAAGCAGCCTGGGCGACTGTTTATCAAAAACACAGTTCCGTGCTAACTCGCAAGAGGATGTATACGGAATGACGCCTGCTCGGTGCCGGAATGTTAAGGAAGTCGGTCAGGGGTTCGCCCCGAAGCTGGCGACCGAAGCACCGGTAAACGGCGGCCGTAACTATGACGGTCCTAAGGTAGCGAAGTTCCTTGTCGGGTAAGTTCCGACGCGCATGAACGGCGTAACGACTTGGGCGCTGTCTCAACCGCAGACTCGGTGAAATTGAAGTGGCGGTGAAGATACCGTCTACCCGCAGCAAGACGGAAAGACCCCATGCACCTTTACTATAACCTGGTAGCGATGCCGGATGTGGACTGCGTAGGATAGGTGGGAGGCGTTGATCCTCGGGTTTCGGCTCGAGGGGAGCCAACGGTGAAATACCACCCTGTTAACATTCGTCGTCTCACCCTGACCCGTGAACCCGGGCAGGGAACACTGCTAGGCGGTTAGTTTGACTGGGGCGGTCTCCTCCAAAAGAGTAACGGAGGAGTGCAAAGGCGGGCTCAGACCGGTTGGCAATCGGTCGTCGAGCGCATAGGTAGAAGCCCGCTTGACTGCGAGTGCTACAGCACGAGCAGAGATGAAAGTCGGCCTAAGTGATCCTGTGGTCCCGTGTGGAAGGGCCATAGCTCAACGGATAAAAGGTACGCTGGGGATAACAGGCTGATCGCCTCCGAGCGTCCATAGCGGCGAGGCGGTTTGGCACCTCGATGTCGGCCCATCGCATCCTGGGGCTGAAGGCGGTCCCAAGGGTTTGGCTGTTCGCCAATTAAAGCGGTACGCGAGCTGGGTTCAGACCGGCGTGAGCCAGGTCGGTCCCTATCTGCTGTGGGCGTAGGAACCTTGACGGCACCTCTTCCATAGTACGAGAGGATTTGGAAGGACCGACCCCTGGTGTACCAGTTGTCCTGTCAAGGGCACGGCTGGGTAGCTATGTCGGGAACGGATAAACGCTGAAAGCATCTAAGCGTGAAGCCTATGTCAAGATTAGGGTTCCATGAGACCCCGGGTAGACCACCCGGTTGATAGGCCGGAGCTGTACGGAGCGAGAGCTTCTCAGGTTACCGGTACTAACGGTCGACCACTTGACCACTTTTATCGATCATCGTCGGCACCCTGTGCGGTTCCTCCCCGGAATCGCCAGGTCCGAACGGGTGTTCGGCAACGCGGACCCGTGCGGCAACCGCACGGCACGAACCTCATCATCACACTTGCAAAAACGCACCTGTGGTCGGGGGACACCTCGCCCACAGGCTTTTGCTGGTGGCTATACCCAAAGGGTCACACCCGTTCCCATTCCGAACACGGCCGTTAAGCCTTTGGGGCCGATGATACTGCATCAGCGGGAAAGTAGGTCACTGCCAGCAATTAACTTCGAAGCCCGGCACGTCTCGTGCCGGGCTTCTTTTTTTCACCGGAGGCACGGACCTGCCGCCACCGCCACCGTTCTACTCGGACGCCCTCGTGGCACCTGCGGGCCACCTTCGCCCCCGTGGCGACGAACCGCCTTTTGCCGTCCGTCTCTGGCAGGACCTTGCGGAAAACGGCCGCCCGACGGCTCTTGACGCAACCTGCACATCGGCGTCTCCGTCTAGGAGTAGAGTCCGTCGCGACGTGCCAACGTGCATGTCCGCACGGCGGCACCGCGTAGCGTGCCCAAGCGGTCAGGCAGCCGGCTTGCGGCCGTCCGGCCGTGCGGGCCCAGGTCGGTTGAACCAAGAGAGGAGCGTGAGGGGTGGTCGTATCCGCCAGTCAACGTCTGTCCGGCAAGGGGGTGGAGCGGCTAAGCGTCCGGGCGTTTCGCTCGAAGACGGCCCACGCGGAGCTTTTGGAGCGGCGTGAGCATCTTGCCGCGGACCTGGCCGTGACGCCACTCAACCCGACGCTCCCGCCGGCCGTCGTGGTCGGGAAGGCCGCCCGTGGACGGGTCCCTGTTCAGATAGCGAACCTCGACACCGCGCCCGTCGGCCGCAACACGCGTGTGGACGTCCAGGTGCTGGCGGTGTCGCCGGCGACGCCGGACGGCGTCCTCATCGGGCAGGCCCGCAACGTGAATGTGTCCGGTCTGGCGGACGGCTCGCGTCCCCGCCGGGTCAATGTTCCGGTCGTTCTGCCGCGGACGCTGCCGGTCAGCGAATATCAGATCGTTGTCGTGGCCGACCCGGACAACCGGCTGAACGAGCCGGCCAGTCAGCAGGGCAACAACGTGGTCAGTCTGGCCCGTCCTGTCGTGGTGGACGTGCCGTTCAGCCGTCTCACGGTGGAGGGCACGCTGTACCGCTTCCGTGCACCTGGGGCCGGTTCAGCCGGCGTGGCGCCCGGCAGTCGCGGCACGGCGCAGGTGCTGCTCCGCAACCTCGGCAACGTCGCCGTCCGTGGCACGGTCAACGTGCGGGTGCTGGCGTCGCCGACGGCGGCAGGCGTTTCCGCCGTGCCGGTCGAGCTCGGTCGGGTGGACAACGCACGCATCGCGGTCGGGGCGAACAAACTTCTGCGGTTCACCCGCAACCTGCGGCTCGTCGCGCCGGTCAATGCCAACCCCGCCACCTCGGCGTACGTCGTCTTTGCCGAAATCACGCCCGTCACGCTCAGCGTCCCGGACCGGGCCGTGGCCAGCGAGCGGCGTGGCGTGTCGTCGCAGCCGCTGCCGCTCCCCCCGCCGCAGCGGACGGCCCAGTCGCCGCTGATCCCCGGCGTCACGCGGACGCTGCTTTTCACCGCGACGCAGAGCTTCGGCGACCCGTCCTTTGGCGTGGCCGAAAGCGGCACCGTCGTGGACGCCAACGGCCGCAGCGGCCGCTACACCTACGCCTTCGTTCCCGCCAGCGGCAGCCTGCCCCAGAGCACGGCCTTCTCGCTGGAGTTCGGCGTCGGGCCCCGTGGCGAACCGCCCTACACCGCCGATTACGTTGTTGACTTCACCGGCGACCCGGTCACCACGTTCGGCGGCCGCAGTGTCGAGTTCGGCGTGGACAGCGGGACTGGCGTGCTGCGTGTGAAACAGACGGCCGACCCGGGCGTCACGTTCCGGGTCCTTGCCTAGGCGGGAGTCGCCCCGCGACGTCGGCCGTGCGCACCCGGCCCGCTCAGGTCGGGCGGCTGCACGTGGGGCGGTTTGGTGTCCCGGCCGCCCGCGGCTAAGCTGCGGCGCGTCGCATGGGCAAGCTGGTGCTGGTCGTTCTGGCGGTGCTGGTCGTCCTGGCCGTTGTCGTGGCCTGGACGTACAACCGGCTGGTCGCCGCCCGCAACCGCGTCCGCAACGCGTTCTCCCAGATCGACGTTCAGCTCAAGCGACGGCACGACCTCATCCCCAACCTCGTGGAGACGGCCAAGGGCTACCTCGCGCACGAGCGGGAAACGCTGGAAGCCGTGATCCAGGCGAGGTCACAGGCGATCTCCGCGGCCGAAACGGGCGTTCAACTCGACCGAACGTCGGCGGCGTACCTGATGGGCGTGGGCGCGGCGGAAGGGCGGCTGGGGTTGGCGCTGACGCGCTTCCTTGGCCGGGTCGAGGCCTACCCCGAGCTCAAGGCCCAGTCGGTCATGCAGCGGCTCATGGAAGAGCTGGCCACCACGGAAAACCGCATCGCGTTTGCCCGGCAGGCGTACAACGACGCCGTCATGCGGTACAACACGCTGCTGAAGTCGTTCCCGACGGTGCTGCTGGCCGGGCCGCTGGGTTTTGCCGAAGCCGCCCTGTGGGAGATCACCCGGGCGAGCGAACGCGAAGTGGTCGAGGTCCGGCTCGGCTCCGGCGGCACCTGACGGGCAGCGCTGGCCGGCCGTGAGGCAGTCCGGACCGCCCACCTCTCACGGCGTGCGGCGGGGGTCAGGGGTGCTCTCCGCGGCCGGGCAGGGGAGAGGTGGGGGCGTGGCGAGGAAGGGCTCAAAGGGGGGAGCGAAGAGGCGGCGGGGCGCAAGGGGCGAGGCATGGATTTCTTCGGCCGTCAGGATGTCGCCCGGCGCAACACGCTCAAGCTCGTACTGCTGTTTTCGCTGGGCGTGCTCGCCATTGTCGTGGTGATGAACGTCGCCGTCTCCGTCGGCCTGCTCGTGCTGGGCGGCGGGGTCGACGACAAATCCCTTCGCGCCGCGCTCCGGGCCAACCCTTCGCTGCCCCAATGGCTGGCCGACGTCCAGCTCTTCCGGCTCTGGTGGGCTCACCCCGGCATTGTGTTCTGGACCACGGCGGTGACGTTGGGGCTGATCGGCATCGGCGCCCTGTACAAGTGGGCCGAGCTGTCGGCAGGGGGGCCGGCCGTGGCGGACATGCTCGGCGGGCGACGCGTCTCCCCGCAGACCACCGACCCGCTCGAGCGGCAGCTCCTCAACGTCGTCGAAGAGATGGCCATCGCCTCGGGGGCCCGCGTCCCGGCGGTGTACGTCATGGACAACGAAGATGGCATCAACGCCTTTGCCGCCGGCAAGACGCAGGCCGACGCGGTCATCGGCGTGACACGCGGCGCGCTCGAGCAGCTCACCCGAGACGAGCTGCAGGGCGTCGTCGCCCACGAGTTCTCCCACATCGTCAACCGCGACATGACGCTCAACGTGCGTCTGATCGGCTGGCTGCACGGCATCATGTGCCTGGCCATCGCCGGGTACATCCTCCTGCGACTGATGATGTACATGCGCGTGCCGTCCCGGGGCCGTCGCAACGACGGCGCGGGGATCGTTGTCATGCTGGCCCTGCTCGGGCTGGTCATGCTCGTGGTGGGCTATGTCGGCGTGTTTTTCGGCCAGCTGGTGCAGGCGGCCGTGTCGCGGCAACGCGAATACCTCGCCGACGCCGCCGCCGTCGAGTTCACCCGCAACCCCGACGGCCTCGCCGGCGCGCTGGCCAAGCTGCTCATCGGCACGGGCCGTCTGGAGACCCCCCAGGCCAGCGAAGCCGCGCACCTGATGTTCGCCAGCCTCTCGCGCGGCTTTTTCTCCCGGCTGCTGGCCACTCACCCGCCGCTGGAAAAGCGTATCGAGGCCATCGCCCCGGGCTATCTCGCCTCGCGGGGGCAACGCCCTGCGCGTGACCGGACGGACCGCCGCACGTCACCGCCGCCCCTGCGTCGCCCGGCCGTCCCCGTCGCCGCGCTGGCCGACGGCAGTGAAGGTCCATCCGGCGGCCGCCACGGGCCGACGACGGCAGGTCCGGACGGCCCCGACGGCCCGGCCACTCCCCCGACCCCGCTGCGCTCGGCGGTTTTCCTGCTGCGGACGATTCCCGCCGAGCTGCGGGAAGCGGCCGGCGACCCCTTCTCTGCACGGGCCGTCGTGCTGTGCCTTCTGCTGCTCGGACAGGACGGCCCGAAGCGGCGGAGCGAAGCCCTCGCCGCCGCAGGTGACGCCCTCGATGCCCCCCTTCAACGCGAACTGCAGCGCCTGCTGCCCGTTGTCGGCGCCTTCGGCCCGGCGGACCGACTCCCTCTGCTCGAGCTGTGCCTCGAACCGCTCAAAGACCTCTCGCCGAGTCAGGCGGAGACCTTCCGCACGGCCCTCTTCCGGGTCATCTGGGCCGACCGGCAGGTCACGCTCACCGAGTACTGCCTCTATCAGGTCGTCCTCGCCGCGCTGCCCCTGCCGAGGCCAAAGCCGCCCGCCGGCCCCTCCAGCCTCTACGCGCTTCGCCACGACATCACGGCCCTGCTCACCATGGTCCTGCGGTCGGCGTCGAACTTCTCCCCTGAGCGGATGCGGCAGCAACTCCTCGCCGCGCTCGACCAGCTCGACATCGTCCCCGAGCTGCTGCCGGACCGCCTTCCCACCGGGCTTCCGACCGCCGAGGAAGTACGCCTGCTCGACCGGGTCGTGCATCGCATCGCCGCCGCCCCGGTAGGCGTTCGACGCCGGGTGCTCTCGGCCGCTCGCGAGGCCATCCTCTCCGACCACAGCGTGACCGTCGAAGAGGCCGAGCTGCTGCGGGCCCTCGCCGCCGTCTTCGACCTGCCCTATCCGCGGGTCGAGGTCGGACAGGCTGCCTGACGGTCAGGACGCCCGACAGGCTGGCTGCCCGAGCGACGGCGGACGCGGAAAAACGTGTCATCCCCTCTGGCCCTTCGGCACCGCCGGTCCGTTAAACTCCGCCGGTCGTGTCCCCCCCGCGCCCCGCTCCACCCGATATCGAGCCCTCTGCGATCGCCCCGTTCGACTGGCGCGTCGCGTTGCACGACGCGTCCCGGGACGCGGTCCCGATGGTGCTGGACGCCCTGCCGACGGTGCGGTGCGTGCTGCTGCTCGCCGACGCCGAGGACCGTCCCGTGCAGCTGCTCGCGACGGCCAATCTTCGCGGCGCCGTGCGCCGTCGCCTCGACGCCGACCCGACGGCCGCGCCCTCCAGACGCATCGACTACCGGGAGGTCGTCCGGGTCGTGCACTTCCGCCGCGTGGACAGCGACTTCGAAGCCGACCTCGTGTACTGGCAGGCCGCCCGCAGTCTTTTCCCGGACCGCTACCTCGAGCTGGTGAACCTTCGGCCGACCTGCTGGCTGCACATCGACCCCGACGGCGACCGCCCGCGGTGGACCCGCACCACCGACGTGGCGGCGTTCGTCCGCCGGCCCGGCGTCCTGCTCGGGCCGCTGGAGTCGCCCGCCGCCGCCGGCGAGCTCATGGACCGCCTCGACAGCGCCTTCGAGCTGTGCCGCTACCCCGCGATCCTCGCCGACGCCCCCCACGGAAAGCCCTGCGCTTACAAGGACATGGGGCGCTGCCCAGCCCCTTGCGATGGGTCCATCTCGCTGCCGGCCTACCGACAGATGGTCCGCCGGGCACTGCACACGCTCGCCGAGCCCGCGCCGGAAGTCGACGCCGCCACGGCACGCATGCGCGACGCTGCCGCCGCACTGGCCTTCGAAACCGCCGGCCGCATCAGGCAGTACGTCGATGAACTCCGGCAGCTCGCCTCCGGGGCGTGGCGACAGGTCCGACCGCTCGGCGACTTCGACTACCTCGTCATCGCGCCCGTCGGCCGACGCGAGAACGCCCCCTGCAAGCTCTTCCGGGTCGCCCCCGGCCACATCGCCGAGCTGTGCGGCGCGATGAACCCGCCGGGCGACCCCGCCGAGCTGCTTGAGCTCATCCGCCGCCACGCGTCGAACACGGCCGCCGCACCCGACCCGTGGGACACCGCCCGTTTCGAGCAGCTCGCCCTCGCGGCACAGCACCTTCTCCGCGACGACCGACGCGACGCCCTCTGGCTGCCGGTCTCCCAGCTCACCACGGACCGGCTGCGAGCGGCGTTCCAGACCGTTCAAAGCTGGGCGCGGCCGCGCCCCGGCCGAACCCGCTCGGGGCGGCCCCGTGGCGTCCCGGCGGTCGCCGACGATCCCCACCCATCGTCGAGCCCGCGGGCCGACGACATCACGCCCGGCTGAACCGGCTGCACCCGTCCGGTCAGCGTCCCGCCCGAAGCCGCCTATATCGACGTCGTTAGAAGAATCAATGTGTGGTGTAAACGATTGTCTTGGGCGTCCAGCACGCCAAAGCTTGTGCGAGCCGCGTGCAGCGAACGGCGGCGGTTGAAAGGAAAGTCGCGTATGTCCACACTCGGTCCGATGCCCTCACGGCTCGCCCCGACGTCCCGTCCCGCATCCCTGCGATTTCACCTGCACGTCCACACCGAAGGCGAAGGCCACCTCGTGGACCTCACGCCTCAGCTCAACCAGCACGTTGCACACCTGCCCGGGGACGGCGTGCTGCACCTGTTCGTCCTTGGCTCCACCGCAGCGCTGACCACGATCGAGTACGAGCCCGGTCTGGTCAAACACGACTTCAACGCCATGCTCGAACGCGTCGCGCCCGCCGACGGCCGCTACGACCACGAGGCGACCTGGAACGACGACAACGGCCACTCGCACCTCCGCTCCAGCCTCATCGGGCCGTCGCTGACCGTGCCGTATGGCGATGGACGTCTGCTGCTGGGGCAATGGCAGCAGGTCATCCTGTGCGAGTTCGACACCCGACCGCGGAAGCGAACGATTGTTGCCACGCCCGTGGCCGCCCTCGGCGCCTGACACGCCCATCGGGCAAGCTGGGTAAGACCGGACGCTTGCTCGTTTGCGCAGAATTGTTGCTGCGTTAACACTTTACTAGCGGTTTTCTCGGTGCACGTGTGGCGGCTGTCACGACCACGCAGCACGGTGCAAATGCGTTTGCCCCACGTCTCCAGGGCCTTTGCGGAGTGCCACCTTCGACGGCACCTACTCGGACGTGCTCCGCCCGGCCGACTCCGCGACAAATGGGATTGCCCGGCCCGTCGTTGTATTCGAAGGTTGTGAAGACGCCGCACCATGGCGGCCCGTGGTGGGGCCACGGCGGCGGAGAAGAGAGCGGAGGTCCGGATGGGCAAGGGTCGTTGGGTGGTCGTGTCGGCGGGGCTGGTGTGCCTGTCCGGGGTCCTGTACTCGGCCGGTGTGGCGTCGGCGGCGACGCTCACCGACTTCAACGTGGTCGTCACCGGCACGCTCAACACACGCTCGCACGTGGACGGCCGCACCTTCACCAACAACCTGCAGGTGACCAACTCGCCGGTGTTCGCGATGCACGCCTCGGCCGGCAACGGGGACACCCTCACGATCGCCGGCAACGTCACGGGCAACGCGATGCACGTCAACCGCGGGGTCGTGCGGACGCGGCTGCCGCTGCCGTCGGGCTTTCAGCTCAACAATGCCACCGCCGTGGTGGACCCCAGCGTGAGCATCGCCTCGCTGGCCGGGCAGATCAGCAGTGCCTCGTCGTACTACCGAAGCCTCACCGGCACGGAAGCGGGTTTCGCGGCGGGCACCATCTCGGTCGTGGAAAACAAGCGGCTGGTGTTCACCGCAGGCAGCGCCGCCGCAGGAAAGACCGCGGTGTTCCAGCTCAATGCGTCGCAGCTCGCCCGCAACAACCTCGAGTTCTCCTTCAACCTCGGCAACGCCACCGCCGCCATCATCAACGTCATCGGCGGCGCTACGCTCAACCCCAGCCCGGGCAACTTTCTCGGCAACTGGCAGACGCTCGCCCCTCGGCTGATGTGGAACTTCGCCGACGCGACGACGCTCAACCTCCGCAGTACGTGGGTGGGGTCGATCCTCGGCCCCAACCTCACGCTCAACTCCAACAACCAGAACGTCGAGGGCGGGGTGTACGTGATGAACTTCAACCAGACCGGCGAGGTGCACAACCACCTCTTCCGCGGCCCGCTGCCGCCGGCCGACCCCTCCCCGGGGCCGAACGTGATTCCGGTCCCCTCGGCCTTCGCCGCCGGGCTCGCCCTGCTCTCGCTGCCGATGCTGAGGCGCCTGCGTCGGGGCAGCGGGCTGCTGTGACGACGCATGACGACCACGCGGCGGCCCGCATGCAGGCCGTGGCTACTTCACCTCGCTCAGCCGCACCGGACGTTTCTCCTGGGCAGCAAGGCTGGCGGCGTGCAGCACCCGCTGGGTCTGGAACGCGTCCTCGAAGTCGGGCAGCGGCACCGTCGGCGACTGCCCCCCCAGCACCATCAGGATGTCCGCGGTCATGTTGATGAAACCGTGCTCGTAACCGATGATGTGCGCGTCCGGCCACCACGCATGCGCGTACGGGTGGTCGCCGCCGTGCGTGACCATGATCCGCGTCCACCCCTGCACCTTGCGCGGCAGTGTGGCGTCGTAGAAGTCCAGCACGTTCATGTCTTCGAAGTTGAAGCGGACGGCGCCCTTGTCCCCGTGCACCTCCAAGCCGTTCTTGTTCTGGTAGCCGGTGGAAAAGCGCGTCGCCTCCACGCTCACCACCGCCCCCGACTTCATCTTCCCGAAGAACAGCATCACGTCGTCCACGTCCACCTTGCCCATTCTGCTCGACGCCTTGGAGCCGCCCGCGATGCCGCCGGCCGACCCCACCGACGGGATCGGCCGTTCCTTCACGAACGTCTCCGCCAGCGCCCCGCTGACCTCAACGAACTCGTCGCCCGTGACGAACCGTGCCATGTCGATCACGTGCGCCCCCAGGTCGCCGTGCGAACCTGAGCCGGCCACCTTCTGCTGGAACCGCCAGATCAACGGGATGTTCGGGTCGGCCGCCCAGTCCTGCAGGTAGTAGCAGCGGATCTGATAAATGCGTCCCAGCCGACCCTCCCGGCACAGCTGATGCGCCAGCGCCACCGCGGGCACCCGCCGGTAGTTGTACCACACGAACGTCTTGCTCTTGCGGGCACGTTTGGCCGCGTCCCGCATCGCCCGCGCGTGGTCCATGTTGTGCGCCAGCGGCTTCTCGCACGCCACGTGCTTGCCCGCCTCCAGCGCGGCAATCGCCATCTCCATGTGCCGGTCGTTGGGGACGCCGATGTCCACCAGGTCGATCTCCGGGTCGGTCACCGCCGCTTTCCAGTCGGTCGTGTGCCGCTTCCAGCCCCACCTGCGGGCGAACGCCTCCAGCTCGGCCGCATCACGACCGGCGATCGTGTGCATCACCGGCTCCAGCGGCACGTCGAAAAATTTCGCCACCTTGAGGTAGGCGTTGGAGTGCGTACGCCCCATGAACTTCTGACCCACCAGGCACACGTTCAACGTCGGCTTGCTGGACATGTCGGCTTCTCCGCAGTGGCTGCTGCTGGTCATCCCTGTGGCCGCGCCCGCCCGCGACCCGCGTAGCGGGCCAGAATACCCGTCCGTGTGCAAACGTCCAGCCGCCACGGGATGCGGCCTTCCCCGCACGCCCGCCCCACACGCCCGCGCCGCCCGCCCGCCTCGGCCGTGGCCCACGGCCGCGCTCTGCCGGCACGACGGACCCGGCCGCCGAACGACTTTCCTAGCATCCGGGCCGGGCGGCCGACGAACGCCGTGCGGCGCGACGCGCCCCGACCCGCGGCCGCGACAGGCCGCCGTCGTGTCCCGGGTGGAGGTGACACATGTCCAGCGAGCTTCGAGCCGGTGCGGGCGACCGCAGACCATCGCCCGTCGCTCGGCAGCGGTGGGCGGCGGCTCTCGCCACGCTGCTGGCCCTGCACGCCGCTGCCGCGGCCACGCCCGCGCCCGAGCAGCCCAACCTCCGCGAGACGGTCGCCGTCCGGGTCGTCCGCCAGGCCAAGGACGCGGTGGTCTACATCACCGCTGAAAAGGTGGTCGCGCGGTCGGTCTCGCCGTTCGGCAACGACCCGTTCTTCGGGCAGTTCGGACGGCAGACCATCCTTGAGCGGCAGAACTCGCTCGGCTCCGGGTTCATCGTCCACGAGCAGGGGTACATCGTCACGAACAACCACGTCATCGACCGCGCCCGACGCATCGCGGTGCAGCTCTCCGACGGGAGGCGCTTCCCCGCCGAGGTGCTCTCGGCCGACCCTGACGCGGACCTGGCCGTCCTCCGCATCGACACCGGCGAGACGCTGCACCGCCTCGAGCTGGGCGACAGCTCGGATCTGATGATCGGCGAGCCGGTCATCGCCGTGGGCAACCCCCTCGGGTTGTCCTACTCCGTCTCCACCGGCATCGTCTCGGCCATCCACCGCGAAATCCGCCCTTCGCCCAACGCCGCCCCCCTCACCGACCTCATCCAGACCGACGCCGCCATCAACCCGGGCAACTCTGGCGGGCCGCTGCTCAACGCCTACGGGCAGGTCATCGGCATCAACACCGCCATCCGCGGTGACGCCCAGAACATCGGCTTTGCCATCCAGGTCAACCGCCTGCGCGAGCTGATTCCCGCGCTGCTCGACCCCGCCAACGTACGCCGTATAGCCGTCCCGGTGGAGATGACCGAACGCCGCGAGCTCACCCCGCCCGCGGGCGTCCGCAGCATCGTCGAGCTGGTCACCCCCGCCGGGCGTGATGTGGTCGAGTCGGTGGCGGGCCGTCCCGTCCGCGACATCGTGGACGCCTACGTCCGCCTGCTCGAGGCCGACCTCGCCCGCGGCGTGGACATCGTCGCCGGCGGCAAGGTGCACCGCATCGTCGGCACGCCTCTGGCCACGCGCGACCCCGCCGCCATCGCCCGCCGAAGGCTGGGCATGAACCTCGTCGAGGTCACCCCCGAACTCGCCCGCCGCTTCAACCTCGCCATCGAGGACGGCCTGCTCATCACCGAAGTCGCTGCCAACTCCGTCGCCCAGCGGGCCCAGCTGCAGCCCGGCGACGTCATCTTCCAGGTCGGCCTCTACCGCGTCCGCACACTGCAGGATTTCGGCGACTTGCTCAGCCGACTGCCCGACCGCGGCAGCGTCCGCGTGGGCATCCTCCGCAACGACGCCGTCGGCTACACCGTGCTGCGGTTCTAACCCACCCCCGCCCCCTCGCTGCCCCCCCTTTTCGCCCGCCCGTCTGCCACGCCATCCCCGCACGTGCCCCATGCGCATCGTCATCGCCCCCGACAAGTTCAAGGGATGCCTCCCCGCACAGGCCGTCGCCGCCGCCATCGCCGAGGGCGTCCGCCGATGCCGCCCCGACGCCGAGCTGGACCTGTGCCCGCAGGCCGACGGCGGCGAAGGTTTCGTGGACGCCATGCTCGCCGCCATGCCCGGCCGGCGGCTCACGGCCCGCGTCACCGGCCCCCGACCCGACACCTCCGTTGACGCCGCGTGGGGCCTGCTGGACGACGGTCCCACGGCCGTCGTCGAGATGTCCGCCGCCTCAGGCCTGGCGCTGCTGGAGCCGACGCTGCGCGACCCGATGTGCACCACCACCCACGGCACCGGCGAGCTGCTGCTGGCCGCCGCCCACGCCGGCGCCCGACGCATCCTTCTGGGCATCGGCGGCAGTGCCACCATCGATGCCGGCGTCGGCTGCTGCAACGCCGTCGGACACACCCTCCTCCTCGATGACGGCGAGCACGCCGTCCCGTCTGAACCGCTCACCGGCGGCGACCTCGCCCGCGTCCTGCTGATCAAACGCGGCCGCGGCTCGCCCCTGGACCGCATCCCCATCGACGTCGCCTGTGACGTGACCAACCCCCTCTTCGGCCCCGACGGCGCGGCGGCCGTCTACGGACCGCAGAAAGGTGCTTCCGCCGAGCAGGTGGCGTGGTTCGACGCCCAGCACCGCCGCCTCGCCGAAGCCTGCTTCAAGCTCGACGAAGCCCGCACGCCCGGCGCGGGCGCTGCCGGCGGGCTGGGCTGGGCCATGCTCAGCTTCTTCAACGCCCGGCTCGTCCGCGGCATCGAGCTGGTCGCCTCCGCCACCCGACTGGCCGACCGGCTCGCGGGGGCCGATGTGTGCATCACCGGGGAAGGGGCGTTCGACAGCCAGTCGCTCTCGGGCAAGACCGCCGTCGGCGTGGCCGAGATGTGCCGGCGGCTCGGCGTGCCCTGTCTGCTCATCGCCGGCCGCATCGACGCCGATCCTTCCGTTCTCTTCGCAGCCGCACAGGCCGCCACCCCGCAAGGGATGGCCCTTGCCGAGGCCTTCCGGCAGGCCCCCCGGCTCATCGCCGAAGCCGCCGCCCGCCTTCCGATTCCGGCGTGACGTCGCCGCCGCACCGACTCACGCCTGGCCCACCGTCACCGCCGACTCCAGCGGCGCGGGCGTCGGCGTCTCCACCGGCCTCCGCCACAGCAGGTGGATGCGCCAGTGGGCATCGTTGCGCTCGGGGTAGTCGCGGCGGTAGTGCGCCCCGCGGCTCTCGGTACGCGTGTACGCGGCGGTGGCGATGAGGTAGCACACCGTCAGCATGTTCTGCAGCTCCCAACCGGCGATGGCGCCCTCGACCCCGTGCGTCTCCGGCTTGAACGTCTTGTCCATGACGTAGCGCGACCAGAACGCGATGATCTCCCGCGTCTCGGCCAGCCGGTCGCCGCTGCGCTCGATCCCGACGTTGCGCCACATCACCGACCGCAGCGACGACTTCACGTCGGTGAGGTCCAGTTCGGTCTTGCTGCTCGGCGGGATGCGGTGCTCGAGCTTCTGCGGGAACTTCGCGGGTGCCTCCTTCACGCCGGTCGCCGCATCCTCCCCCGCCCGTGCGCCAAACGCCAACCCTTCCAGAAGCGAGTTGCTCGCCAGTCGGTTGGCCCCGTGCAGCCCCGTGCACCCCGCTTCGCCCACGGCGTAGAGACCCTTGAGGCTGGTCCGGCCGTACAGGTCGGTGTCCACCCCGCCGATGATGTAATGCGTCGCCGGGTGCACCGGGACGAGGTCGCGGGCGGGGTCGAGCTCGAACTGCGCAAGAAGCGCCGAGAACTGCGGGAAGCGGGCCTTGAACGCCGCCGGGTCGAGGTGCCGGCAGTCCAGAAACACGTGCGTGAAGTTGGTCCGGCGGATCTGCTCGACGATCGCCCGGCTCACGATGTCGCGCGGGGCCAGGTCCCCCAGCGGGTGATAGTCTTTCATGAACGCGTAGCCGTTGCGGTCCACCAGCTTCGCCCCCTCGCCGCGCACCGCCTCGGTGATCAGCGCCCGGCTCGCCCCGGCCACGTAGAGCGTCGTCGGGTGAAACTGCACCATCTCCATGTCCTGCAGCACCGCCCCGGCCCGGTAGGCCATCGCGTGCCCGTCGGCCGTGGCGATCTTCGGGTTGGTGCTCTCGCGGTAAAGCTGACCGGCCCCGCCCGACGCGAGGATCGTCCGGTGCGCCCAGATCACCGTGACCTGCCCCTTGATCAGCGCCAGCGCCCCGCAGCAGAACGGCGTGCCGCCGTTTCCGTCGGTCAGCAGGTCGATCGCGAACGAGTTCTCCGACACGCGGATGCTCTCCCGCGAGCGGAGCGTGTTGATCAGCGTCGTCGCCAGCTCCCGCCCGGTGGCATCGCCCGACGCGTGCAGAATCCGCGGGATCGAATGACCGCCCTCCAGCCCGAACGCCAGGTCGTACGGGTTGCCCGGCTGCTGGTCGAAATGGGCCCCCCATTGCAACAGCTCCAGGATCCGCCGCGGCCCCTCCTCCACGGTCACCCGCACCGCCGCCTCGTCGCACAGCCCCGCACCGCACACCAGCGTGTCCTGAACGTGCGACTCCACCGAGTCGCTGGGCTGCATGACCGCCGCGATTCCCCCCTGCGCGTACCACGTGTTGGACTGCTCGATCGTGTCCTTCGTCAGCAGCAGCACATCGCAGCCGCCGTCGGCCGCCGCGATCGCCGCACGCAACCCCGCCACGCCGCCGCCGATCACCAGCACGTCGGTGAAGACCTGCGGCAGCCGGCTGGCCTTGAAGGGCACGAGGTACCGTCGCTCGGTAATGGGCTCAAACACGGGAAAGGGAGTTTAGGCCAAGATCGAGCGGCTTCCGCGGCCGCACCTTGGCCCCCGTTCGCCCAACCGGCTCCATGCCCGCCGACGTCACGCGCTGTCGCGCGTGACGATCTTGTAGTTCTCCCGCTCGCCCACGCCGCGCAGCGGGTAGTCCTTCCGCAGCGGGTACGAGCCGAAGCCGTTCCACGTGAGGATCCGCCGCAGGTCCGGGTGGCCCACGAAGATGATCCCCAGCATGTCGTAGCACTCCCGCTCCATCCACTCCGCTGACGCCCAGACGTCCGTCACGGTGTCCACCTTGAGGCCCGGGTCGCCCTTCTCGAGGACTTCCTCGTCACGCGGCGCCACCCCCGGCCCCGTCGGCAGCGTCGGGTCCAGAAACACCTTCACCCACAGCCGGCTGTTGTTGGGAATCGACAGCAGCCCGTAGTTCACCGCGAACCGGTGCGTCGCCCCGGGGAAGTTCAGGTAGTCCACCCCGTTGAGCTCGAACAGCATGTCGTAGCGCAGCTCGGGGTCGTCACGCAGAAACAACATGACCGGCTTGAGGTGCTCCCGCGGCACCACCACGGTCACCTGGTCGCGAAAGCTCCCCACCTTCAGCCCGATGCCGGGAAACCGCCGCTTGAGCGGTGCCAGCGCCGGGTGTTTCGGGAGCGTCGGCGGAAGTGCGACCTCCGGGGCGTTCTCCGTCGTAGAAGCCGGGTCACTCATGGGTGAGCCGAAGTATTCGACCCCCGCATCCACCCGTCAATCCACGCTCACCGACCCCCACCCCCCCCACCCCCGGACGACCGCTCGGGCCTGCGAACCCGCCCCTCCTGCGTCGAAAAACTCTGCAGGTAGGCGATCCACATCATGGACAACCCCACGTTGTACGCCCCCTGGATCACCAGCTCCATGTACCGCCTCGTCGGCGGAATGTGATACTTCTCGATGTTCACCCCCTGATACGTCACCGCCATCACCGGCTCCCCTTTGCCCAGCGGCGAGACCTTCACCTCAATGCGCTTGTACGTCCCCACTTCCCGGTCCCCCTCCAGCCGACGGTCAACCTTCATGTCCAGGATTTTCAGGTCGGCCTCGGTCAGCTCGAACAACGCCCCGGCCACGTACTTGCCCGGGTCGTACACGATGTCCCCCGTGCCCCCGCCCCAGTACTCCGAGTACACCGGAAAACACAGCCGGTGGTTGTCCAGCACCGCCGGCTTCGGCGACTTGAGGTTCGGCGTCCGCAGCCCGTGGTCGCGGCACCACGCGGCCACCGCGGCGACGTTCAGGTTGGACCCGTACGCGAAGTACCACATCGTCCGACCCACCCCCCCCGCACACCCCGCTCCATCCCCTGTCAACCGTGACCCATCTCACACGATGACAACCGGCCATCTTCTGGCCCACGACCAGCTCTGAAGAACGCCCACCCCGTCCCCGTTTTGCAGATTCTGCGCGAAACCGATACCGGACGCCAACCTCACACGGCGTCACGACTTACGCCACCGCTGCGGGAACGATTGTGCCCGGATCGACCTGCCCACATCCGCCCAAACGCCCCGGGGGGGGGCAGGTGCACCCGTCGCGCCACGACCCGCCGATCCCGGCCGGCCGGGCCGCTAGTTCAGGCTCACGCCCGGGGGCATCGGCGGCCCTTTGGGTCGCAACCGCCGGCCGAGCCAGCGGAGTTGGTCCACCAGCCGCTCCACCCGCCGACGCACGTCCGGCTCCTCCAGCAGGAGCTGCTTCTCCGTGGGGTCGAGCAGGTGGAAGCCGATCAGGTCGGCGACGGCCGACGTCGCCAGGAAGCTTCGCAGCAGCTTGACAAAGTTCTCCGCCGCCGGGAGTCGGCTCAACTCGCCAGACTCGAACATGGTCAGCATCTGCTCACGCAGGTCGGCCACGTCGATTTCGAGGACGACTTTCTCGTCCATCGGCTCGACCTTCGCCACGCGGTAAACCCCCGGACGCTCGAGCCCGGTGTAACACACCCGCGACTCCCCCTGCAGCAGCAGGTTGAACCGCCCGTCCGGAAGACGGGCGTGCTCGATGATCGTGCCCACGCACAGCACGTCCTCGACAGGCGGGTTGGCGGTACCGGCCTTCTCCCAACCCCGTCGCAACTTGGCCATGGCGATGCGGCGGTCGCCCGCGAGCGCGTCGCGCGTCATCGCCCTGTACCGCTCCTCAAAGATATGCAACGGCAGGATGGCCCGCGGCAGCAGCACCACGTCGGGCAGCGGAAACATCGGCACCCACATGCTCATGGCTCAGACACACCACGCTGACCATGTCATGCTAGACCGCGCCCACGGTGGCCGTGCGGGCCGTGCGATTCGGGGGGGGCGACGGGCGTTGTGCTCCTGAAAGACCTCAGGCGGCCTCAGGTTTTGTTGCTCAGCTCGCGCTCCGCGGCGAGCCAGTGGTCCAGCGCTCCGCCGGGCGTCCCCGAGATGTAGAGAAAATACGCCCGCTCCGCGATTTCCTGATAGGTCGGGACCCGACGCTGCGGATTGAGCGGGGCCGGGGCGGCTTGATCGGCGCCGATGGGCGGCTCGGGCGCCAGCGACTTCTCGATCACCTTGACGGGAGCGGCCGGTTTCACGTGCGCGGGCGTGGCCGCCGATGCGGTCACTTCGGCCGTGGCCACGGCAGCGGCAGGGGTCTCGGGGGAGAGTGCATCCGATGCGGCGGCGGCCGACTTGGTCCGGGAAGGGGCCTTCCGCGGCGAGCTGGAACGCGACGACGAAGGTGACGACGAAGACTTCTTGGCCACAGGTCAACTCCTTTGCACGAATACGTCAGGGCATCCCTTCACTGCGGTGCGTGACGTCCGGAACCCGGAAGGACCGGGTCGCCGCTCGCTCCGCACCGCACGTCCGGTAACACACGAGAGACCTGAAATCAATGAAAATCCACCCCCGCGGTCCGCTTTTTGCACGGCAAACCATCGCACAGCGTGCGGTGAAACGTCACCCGTGCGATGACCTGCGTCGTAGACCGCCGGGCGGGGCCACGCCCAGGACACTGGCCACGTCGTCGTGCCCGTCGTGCTCCGCTTTCCTGCGCCCGTCGCCCGCGGGCGTCACAGGGCGGCCAGCACTTCCTTCTCGTGACCGTCGGGCTTGACCTTCTCGAACACCTTGGCCACCTGCCCGTCCTTGATGATGAAGGTCGTCCGCGCGGCACCCATGTACGTCTTTCCGTACATGCTCTTGGGCACCCACACGCCGTAGGCCTCGCACACCTTGTGGTCCTCGTCGGCCAGGAGCGGGAAGGGGAGGTTGTACTTCTGGGCGAACCTCGTCACCGCGTCGAGCGGGTCCGGCGAGATGCCCAGCACCTCCACGCCGCGCTGGCCGTACTCGGCGAACGAATCGCGGAAGCCGCAGGCCTCGGTCGTGCAGCCGGGCGTATCGGCCTTGGGGTAGAAGTAGAGCACGACCGTCTTGCCGGCGTAGTCGCTCAGCGAGACCGTCCGCCCCTGGCTGGAGGGCAGCGAGAACGCCGGCGCCGGCGAGCCGACCGCCGGCAGGGACGCGGACGCTGCAGACGACGGGGCGGCCGCGGCCGACGCTGGCGCGGGGGCCGCGGGGCGTGCGGCCTTGCGGGCGGTCGTCCGCGCGGCCTTGACCGTCTTCTTCGCCGCCTTGGTCACCTTCTTGACGACCTTCTTCGCCGACTTGCCGGCCTTTTTCGTCACCTTCCGGGCCGCTTTCTTCGCGGCCTTGCTGCTCTTCTTCGCCATGGCGTTTCGCTCCCGATGCCCTGTCACCCCCCTTGAGGTCTGTTCTTGCGTTGAGAGATGCCGCTTCCCCTCGCATCAGTAGAGACGCGAAGGGGCGGCGACGTCAATCCGCCCGCTGCCTGCCGACAAGACCTCACGACCTAGGCTTGGCCAGCGATGGCCTTCGCCTCCCGGGCCGGACTGAAACTCGAGCACGCCCTGACGGCGTTTCACCTGTGCGTTAAGGGCGTGGTCGCGGCCGACTTCGGGTGCAACATTGGGGGTTTCACCGATTGCCTGCTGCAGCATGGCGCGGCCCGCGTGTACGCGATTGACACCGGCTACGGCGTGCTCGACTACCGCCTGCGACGCGACGGGCGCGTGGTGGTCATGGAGCGGACCAACGCCATGCACGTGCAGTTGCCCGAGCCGGTGGATGTGGTGGTCATCGACGTCGGCTGGACGCGACAGAAGCACATCCTGCCGTCGGCCCGGCGGGTGCTGCGCGCGACGGCCGCTGCCGACGGCGTGCAAAGGCACGACGAAGCGCCACGGGGTGCAGAAGCGGCAGGGGGGGGCCGTGGCGGCAACCCGTGCCATGGCGGCGGGGTCGTGGTCAGCCTCGTCAAGCCGCACTATGAGGCCGAGCCGCACGAGCTCCGCGGGGGCGTACTGCGGGAAGAATGCCTCGAGGCGGTGCTCGCGCGGGTGTGGGCCGACGTCGAGTCGGCGGGGTTCGTGCTTCGCCAGTGGACGGTTTCGCCCGTGCGGGGCAGCGGGGGGAATGCCGAGGTGCTGGCGCTGCTCACCCCGGCCGACGGGGCGTCTCAGCCGCGCTTGCGGCGGCTCCACGCCTGAAGCTGTTTCCACGGCAGGCAGTTGAGCACGTGTTTCGGCTCGACCCACGCACGCCGGGCCACGCCGATGCCCCAGCGACGCTCGGCGAACCCGCTCACCGCGTGGGCGTCGGTGTTGATGCACAGCCACACCCCCGCCTCGATGGCCCGGCGTGCCGGCACCTCGGACAAGTCCAGCCGCGGGTAGCCCGCGTTGATCTCCAGCGCCGTCCCGTTGGACCTCGCCGCGTCGATGACGCGCGCAAAGTCCAGCGGCAGGCCTTCACGGCTGCCGAGCAGCCGTCCCGTGGGGTGGCCGATGACGTGCACGTACGGGTTTTCGATCGCGCGGACGATGCGGGCGGTGGCCTTCTCGGTGTCCTGCTTGAGTGCGACGTGGGGCGAGGCCACCACCCAGTCGAGCTGGGCCAGCACCTCGTCGGGGTAGTCGAGCGAGCCGTCGGCAAGGATGTCCACCTCGCTGCCGGCCAGCAGGTGGATGCCCTTGATGCGTCTGCCCGCCGCCCGCACCGCCTCGACGTGCGCCAGCAGCCGCTCGATGGACAGCCCGTTGGCGATGGCCTGGCTGCGGGAGTGGTCGGTGATGGCGAGGTACTCATACCCCAGGGCCCTGGCCGCCTCGGCCATCTCCTCGATGGAGTTGTGCCCGTCGGAGGCGGTGGTGTGCGTGTGCAGGTCGCCCTTGAGGTCGGATTCGGTGACCAGCCTCGGAATGGGTCGGTCGAACTCACCGCGGTCTTCCCGAAGCTCGGGCGGGATCCACGGCAGACCCAGTACGCGGTAGATGTCCTGCTCGGTCTTCGCGGCCACCGGGGCGAGGTCGGGCGGCTTGCCCGTCTCTCTGGCCGCCGCGTCGTAGGCACGGGCGTCGAACAGCCCCCATTCGTTGAGGGTCATCCCCCTGGATTGGGCGAGGGCGCGGCAGCGGACGTTGTGCTCCTTCGACCCGGTGAAGTACATCAGCGCGGCGCCGAAGTTCTCCGCCGGCACCACGCGGCAGTCCACCTGAAGCCCGCCGTCGGTCAGCACCGACGCCTTGGTCCCCCCCTGGCCGAGCACCTTACTCACGCCGGGGAAGGCAGCGAAGGCGGCGGTGACCGCGTGCCCGTCGGTGTGTCCGGGCTTGAGGCAGCACACGAGGTCCACGTCGCCGATGGTCTCTTTTCTCCGGCGCAGGCTGCCGGCCACCTCGGCCTGCGCGACGCCGGGAAGCGCGAGAAGCCGCTGGAGCATCGGCCCGGCGATCGCCTCAGCCTCGGCGATCCCCACGCGCCCGGCAGAGGCCTTGCGCAGCGCCAGCCCGTCGGCGATGGCCTTGAGCTTCTTCTCGCCGATGCCCTTGAGCCCCGCGAGGCTGCCGTCGGCCAGCGCCTTCTCCAGCTGGTCGATGGACGTGATGCCCCGCTCCTGCCACAGCAGACGCACGGTCTTGGGGCCCAGTCCGGGGATCTCCAGCATCGGCAGCAGCCCGGCCGGAATCTGTGCCGCCACCTGCTCGACGTCGCTGGACTTCCCGGTGGCGAGATACTCCTCAATGATCTTGCGGCTGCTGGGGCCGATGCCCTCGATGTCCGCGAGCGTGCCGTCGCGTGCGGCCTGCGCGACGTCGAACGTCGCGTCCCGCAGCAGCCGGGCCACCTTGCTGAATGCGATGGCCTTGAAGGCGCTCTCCCCCTTGAGCTCCATCATCGCGGCCATCCGCTCGAACAGCTCCGACAGCTCCGTGTTGACGCTCATCGGACCGCTCCCGGGGTCGTCGCCCGCACGCGGGGAAAGGCGGAAAAAGAAGTCGGGCCGGGAAGGAGCCACCGTTCCCGGCCCGACGGTCCGTATGCGTTGGCTAAAGAATATCGCGACATCGTGCAAGGTCAACTGGATTGTGCCGTCGCGCCAGCCCGTGTCGTCGCAGGGCGGCGATGCGCCCGGCGGGACCTCCTTCACCGCGCCTCAGGTCGCCTTGCCCAGCAGTTCGTCGATCACGCCGCGGAGCGACGCCCACACCGACGGGTCGCTGCGGGCCAGGCGCAGGTTCGTCGCCAGCCACCCTTCGGGCGAGCCGATGTCGTGACGCCGCTGCCGCAGCACCACGCCGTAGACCGGCGTCGCCGCTGCCAGCTGGGAGAGGGCGTCGGTGAGCTGGACCTCGCCGCCGGCGCCGGGCCGCGTCTGCTCGAGCAGCCCGAAGATGTCGGGCGTGAGCAGGTAGCGTGCGGCCACCGCGAGGTCGCTGGGCGCGTTCTCCGGACGCGGCTTTTCCACCAGACTCCGCACGCGGTACACGCCCTCTTCCACCTTCTCGGCATCGACGATGCCGTACCGCGACACCTTCTCCCGGGCCACGCGTTCCAGGCCGATGACGCTGCACCGACCGTCGAAGCGCTGGAACACCTCCTTGAGCTGCACGGACGGCGGCGGGGGGGACGCGACGTCGCCCGCGTCATCGCCGACCTCCCGCGGGGCGAACAGCGTGTCGCCGAGCAGGCACAGGAACGGGCTGCCCCCCACGTGCTCCCTCGCCTGCAGCACGGCATCGCCCAGCCCTTTCATCTCCGGCTGTCGGGTGGTGTGGATCCGCACCTGCCGCATGAGCGACTCGACCGACGCCAGCAGATGCAGCCGGTTAGACGCGGCCAGGCGGGCCTCCAGCTCGGGGCTGCGGTCGAAGTGGTCTTCGATCGCCTTCTTGTCGCGGGAGACCACCATCAGCACATCCCGCACGCCGGCGGCCACCGCCTCCTCCACGACGTACTGGATGGTCGGCTTGCCCAGCACGGGCAGCATCTCTTTCGGGACGGCCTTGGCGGCCGGCAGCATGCGCGTGCCGAAGCCCGCCGCGGGGATCACCGCCTTGATGGACAGTTGAACGGACATGGCTGCGACTTTACAGGGTTGGGCGCTCGGGGCGGGGGATGCACACAGGGCCGGGTCGATGCCGCATCGGCCGGCCGCCGGGCGGGAAGGGGGGTTAGTCCAGCGGGAAGACCAGCGGGCGGAGCGTGGTGCAGCCGATCCTGGCCATTTCGTCGCACAGCTCCTGGTACTGCGGGCCGGAGAAGTACACCCCGCACACCGCCCCGCCCGACCCGGCGAACGCCGAGCTCGCCCCGACCTTGCGGGCCGTCTCCACCATGCGAAGGTTCTCCGGCGCGATGTCCATGATGGTCCTTCGCAGGTCGAAGCCGGCGTTGGAGCATGCCGCCAGTTTCTCCCAGTCGCCCGCGAGCAGGGCCGAACGGGCCTCAGTGGTCAGCTCGCGGTAGCGCTGCATGGCCCTGTGGACGGTTTCGTCGCCGCGGTCGTAGGCCTCGCGCAGGTTGCGGTGGGTGATGTCGCTGATCTCCGCCCGTTTCGGGTCGTACGACACGTACAACGGCGGCATCGGGTTGGGCCGAAGCTCTTCGTAGATGCCGTAGCCGTGTTTCGTCAGGTGCTCCTTGTCAAAGTCCATGTACACCATGCCCTCGTACACCTGAATCACACGGTCCTGCAGCCCGGCGCTGATCTTCAGCTCGTCCTTCTCTGCCGAGAGCACCAGCGTCGGCAGCAGCGGCTTGGGGACGGTGAGGTTGTAGAACTGCATGAGGGCTTTCATGGTCGCCACGACGATGGCGCTGGAGCCCGACAGCCCCACGAGGCGCGGCACGTCCGAGCTGTAGGCGATGGTGAAGTTGCGGTCGTGCAGCGGCTGGCCCGTCTTGCGGGCGTAGTTCACCAGCGTGCGGATGGCCGCCTTGATCAGCCGCTCGCCGCCGTAATACCCGTACAGCTTGAGGTCCCGCATCAGGTCGCCGAGCGAGCCGTAGCTGCGGTGGTCGGCATCGGTCTGAAGGATCTCCAGCCGTGGCGACTCCCAGAGTTTCACGGTCGTCTTGAAGTTGCGGATGCTGAAGGAAATCGTCTTGCCGTAGTAGCCGTCGGAGGGGTTTCCGCACAGCCCGGCCCGGGCATAGGCGTGGGTCTCGATGATCATGGCGAACTGCTGGTGAAGGCGTCTGCCCGCCAGGGGCGAGCGTCGGACGGCCCACCGCCGCCCGTCGCCCCTGTCGCGGGGCGCACAGCATACAGCCGCCAGGGCGGCGCGACAGTCGCCGCCGCCGTGACCTCCTCCAACCCGGCAACGTTACCCAGATTCACACGCGTCACCACGTACTGCGCGTCGTACTTCAACGCCACGTCCCGCAGCCGTTGTCCGTCGAGGGCGAAGTACGCCGCATCGACCGACGCCATCGCCCGCGCGTAGGTGGAGGCGAAGCGCATCAGGTCCGGCTCACCGGTGACATCGACCATCCGTCGCTTCCACTCGGGCATCTCCGCCCGCGTCTGCGGGATCCCCTTGAAGTTGATCACGATCGCCCGCAGCGATTCGATCCGCCAGGTCTGCTCGCCCGGGGGCACAAGGAACAGCGCGTCCGCGGGCGTGTGCTGCCGCGCCCAACGCCCCAGCGCCCGGTATTCCGGCGGGTCGTCCGGCAGGTAGTTCAGCCCCGTCGCCCGACCCCACGCCAAAGCGCCCACCAGCACGCACCCCGCCGCCCCGGCCAGCGCCGCCCCGTCCGGCAGCGGCCGCCGCCGCCACGCCCACGCACACGCCAGCGACATCAGCGCCGCTGCCAGCAGCAGCGGGGGGGTGCGGTCGGTCACGAACGTCTGCACCAGTCGGCCCACGGTCGGCCCCGCGGCGGCGTCCAGCGGCACCCATCGGGTCAACGCATACGCCGTCGCCAGCAGGACCGGCAGTCCGCCCAGGACGATGCCCCGCCACCGCCCGCCCGGCAGGTGGGCATCCACCACCCCCCAGGCCACCACCGCGCAACCCAGCAGCATCCAGTGGATGGAAAACCGAAACAGCGCCAGCTGCACGAACCGCTCGGACACGAACACCACCCCCGCCAGCAGCATCGCCAGAAGGATCCCTACGGCCATCAGCCACCACAGCGCCAGCAGCACCCGCCGCGGGCCGTCGTCGAGCCGGTATCCCCGCTGCAGCAGCACCCACCCGCCCAGCGCGACGGGCCAGAGCGTGATGACGAACATCCCCAGCGGCCACGACGCCGGGTCGTAGTGGTGCGGGTGCCGCAGCCGGGCGTAAAGGTCGATGAACTCCCGCAGGCTCAGCGTTTCAGGCGGTCGCTCGCCGTAGAGGTGCAGCACCGCCGGCAGCAGGTTCCCCAGCACCCCCACGGCCACCACCCCCGCCGGCAACACCCACCGCCGCCAGCTCCGCCACACGGCCGGCCCGGTCTGCGGATGGGCGAGCACACCCACCGCGAACACCACCGGCGCCACCACCGCGTGGTTGACGTGAAACATCGCCGCCACGCACAGCGCCACGGCCGCCACCAGGCGTCGGCCTTCCATCAGCATCACCATGCCGCCCAGCAGCGCCACGTTGGCGAGGTTGCTGGGCAGAAACGCCCCGTCCTGCAGGAACTGAAACCCCCCCAGCCCCGTGCCCGCCGCCGAGAGGTGAAACAGCACCGTCGCCATCACCGCCGCCGCGGGCGACCCGCCCAGCACCCGCACCAGCCGCCACACCAGCCACTGCAGCACGAGCACGAGCCCGAGGTACCCGAACAGAAACGCCCCGGCCATCAGCCGCTCGCCCCCCAGCTCCAGCAGTCCCCGCGTCAGTACCGAAAACAGCCCGTGGTACTGCAGCGTCTGCGTGGCGAACCAGTCCCGCGCCAGCAGCTCGGGCTCGGCCCGGCGGTACGCGTCCAGCAGGTACACCGTGTGGTTGCTCCTGCCGAACTGATACCCCGCCAGCACCAGCCAGATCAGGCCGCCGAGCAGCACCGCCAGCACGACGTTCGAGACGGGCGCATCGGGTCGCCGGGCCAGGCCCTCAGGCGTGCGGAGGTCCGCGGACGCGGTGGTCATGGGGGCGGAAACGGTATCGGCCGGCCATCCGCCCTTCCAGCCGGGCCGCCGCCTGCGTCGCCGGCTCAAATCCGGGGGTTGCGGGCGAACTTCACGTACGGAATCCGGAAGTCGAACTTGCTGTTGAACCGCGACTGTGCCTGCGAGACGAAATCGCGACTGAAGCTGTACAGCCCCTGCAACTGCTGAACCTTGCTCACCATGTGGTCGGCGAAAACGCGGTTGTCCAGATAATCCGAGCGGATCTGCGGCGTGGGCTGGAAGCGGCGGCTGCCCGCGAACGCCACACGGTCGTCCTGCTCCACGCCGTCCCCGGAGATGCCGATGCCGCCGACGAGCACGCCGTTCTTGTACAGCGGCACGCCCCCCGGAAAGATGGTGATCCCGTTGCGGACCGGGCCGCTCCCCAGGTTGCCGGGCGTGAGCGACAGCTCGTTCTGCAGCTCGAACAGCGGCCCGGAGACGCCACCGGGAGAGATGCCCGGCGCGAAAAAGCGCTGCGCGGTGAACCCCACCGCCCGCGTGGAGATGGCGTGGTTGTCGTCGGAGAAAAACGCCGCGGTGCGCGCCTTCTGAACCGCCACGTCGAAGGAAAAGTTCGTGCCGTCGTTCATGCGGAACACGCCCAGCACGTCGCCGTCGCGGTCGGTCACGGCGATGTGCACGATGATGGGCACGCCGATCGGCAACCGGATCGCCGCGCGGTCCTCCAGTGCCTGCCGAACCGCATCGCCAATGATCGTCTCGACATCGTCCGCGGTCAGCCGCTGCTCGTCCGGGAACGGGTCGTTCGAGCCGACGATGCCAAAGCCCGCGACCGTCGTGTTCTTCAGCTCTCCCGCGATGCCGAACCGCGACGCGTCCACCTTCGGGTACGGGTTGGGCTGCGCGTCCGTGGGCGCGACCGCCACCGTGCCTTCTCCGGCGGAGACGAGCTGGTCGAGCGTGCGGAACGGCCGGCCCCGCGCCACGGGCGACGCGGTGAAGGGGAAACGCAGTCCCGTCCCGGCGAGGAACACCTGCGTCGCACGGATCTTCTCCGACGCCATCAGGTTCAGCCGCAGCGCCGCCGGTACCCCCGCCCCGGTCGCCCCCGCCAGCGCCACCGATTCGTCGAAGTCCCGCTCTTCCCGGCCGTCGTACACCCGCTGCCCCGGCGACGCGAGGTTGGCGCGCGGCGCCACGTCCGACCCGTCGCCGGCCACCCCCAGCCCGCCGGCGGGCAGCCGGCCGTTGAAAAACAGCGGCAGCCCGCCCGGGTCCGCCGAGATCCCGGGCGCCCGCGACGGCGACAGCACGTCCGACGCCGGCAGGTTCGAAAACTGCACACCGTACAGCGGACCGCCCGGCGTGTTCCGCACCGGCCAGGGGAAGTGGTCCTGAATGATGAACCGCGCGGTCCGCGTGGTGAAGGCGTTCTGGCTCGACTGGAACAGCGCCCCGGTCCGCGCCCGCACGATCGCCTTCTCGATCGTCTCCGGCGTCGCGGCCGTCGTCGCGTACACCCCCAGCACGTTCCCCTCACGGTCCACCACCGCCGCCGCCTGCCCCGGCCGCATCTGCGACCCGGCCTGCGCCAACACCTGCCGCACCTGCGCGGCCGTGAGCAGGTTTTCCGCCACGCCCACCGCCGGACGCGCCTTGTTCGCCGCCAGCGGAGCGGGCGCCACCGTCAGCGTCGCCGCCGCCTTGGCCGCAGGCCGTACGGACAACTTGATCGCGCCGCCCGCCGTCCCGGGGAACGCCCCGGCCGAGACCACGCTGCCCAGCACGGGGTGCGGAAACGCCAGCAACCGCCGCGACTCCAACGGCTCGATGAACCGGCCCATCACCGTCTCCCAGAGTGCTCTCCCCGCTGTGCTCTCCCCGCTGTGCTGCCCCCGCTGTGCTGCCCCTGCTGTGCTCTCCCCGATGTGCTCCCCAGCTGTCCGTCGAAACGCGCCAACGCCGCCGGCGTCGTCGTCGCTACCGTTATGCCCCCGTGGCACGGTAAACCAGCGCGCGGAAAGCGGCAACCCGATGTTGGCTTCCTTCTGCTGCGGTCAGGCAAGTTAGCGGTCACTCCTCAAAATCGCAGTTGTTCTGCCGTGGAGGGTCGTTTAGCCTGACCGCCTGACGTTCACGTCGATTCATCGGGAGAGGTCAGGACGTTGACAACGCAGGCCGTGAGGGGCCGTCCGGGGCGCGGGTGGCGCTCTGGGCGAGCCGTTCGGATGTGACGCTGTCATGTCGGCTCGATGTCGCCGACGTGTTCCACGGTGTGCATCGGCCGCGGCGGACTCGCCGGGGAACGCATGAAAGCAACATCAACGGTCGTGCGCGTCTGCGTGCTGGGTGCGGTGGCGACGCCGTTTCTCGGGGGTCCGGCCCGCACGCTCGGGCAAACCGCGGCCGCGACGGCAGGCGCGCTGGTGGACGGCAACACGTGGTTCCCGCGGACGGCCTTCACGCTCCAGCCTGCTTCCCCGCCGCCCGCGCCCCCGTCACGCACGCCCCCGTCGCCCACGCCCCCGCCGCCCGCGCCCCCGCCGCCCGCGCCGGCCGACCCCTCCGCCCGTGACCCCTCCGCCCGCGACGGCGTGCCCCCCGGCGACGCCGCACGCGACACTGCCCCCTACGACCCCGGGCCCCTGACCACCCCAGCCTTCGAAGGCCGCAGCCGCGGGCACACCGCGCGCGCTGTGCCCGGTGACGACCAGACCCTTCCCATCCCCGACCGCTGGCGCGTCGGCACCCCCGACCCGTACGTGCAGTACCGCCGCTCGGCCGGCTGGTGGGACCCGTACAACCAGAACGTCCTCAAGGGCGACTTCCCCATCTTCGGCGACGACTGGTTCCTCGTCGTCACCGCCATCTCCGACACGCTGCTCGAAGCCCGCCGCATCAACAACCCCTCGGGCACCTCGGCCACGAACCCCAACAACTTCGGCTTCTACGGCCGCGGCGACCAGGTCTTCTTCAACCAGAACCTCATCCTCTCCCTCGAGCTCTTTCAGGGGAACACCTTCTACAAGCCGCGCGACCTCGAGTTCAAACTCACCGTCGCCCAGAACTTCAACTACGCCGCCACCCAGGAAACCGCCATCCTGCAGCCCAACCCGCGCGACGGCACCACCCGCTTCGACGACCACTTCGGCATCCAGGAGCTGTTCGTCGACAAGCACATGGGCGACCTGTCGGTCAACTACGACTTCTGGGCCGTCCGTGTCGGCATCCAGCCGTTCAATCAGGACTTCCGCGGCTTCCTGTTCTTCGACAACCAGCCGGCCGTCCGCCTGCTGGGCAACTTCGACAACAACCGCCTCGTCTACAACCTCGTCTACCTCATGCCCCTCGAGAAGGACACCAACTCGGGGCTCAACTCCTTCGACACCCGCGGGCAGCACATCCTGCTGGCCAACGTCTACCGCGAAGACTTCATCTGGCTCGGCTACACCGCCCAGCTCTCCTTCGCCGCCGTCTTCGACGACCGCGACACCCAGTTCGACGAAAACGACTTCCTCGTCCGCCCCCAGCCCATCGGCACCATCTCCGAAAAACGCAACGAGGTGTACTACGTCGGCTGGGCGGGCGACGGCCACATCGGCTGGCTCAACATCACCCACCAGTTCTACCAGGCCTTCGGCCGCGAGAGCTTCAACCCCATCGCCGGCGAAGGCACCACCATCAACGCCCAGTTCTTCGCCGTCGAACTCTCGGTCGACCACGACTGGCAACGCTACCGCGCCAGCTTCGCCTACCTCTCCGGCGACTCCGACCCCACCGACGGCCAGGCCACCGGCTTCGACGCCATCTTCGACAACCCCAACTTCGCCGGCGGCCAGTTCTCCTACTTCGTCCGCCAGGCCACGCCCCTCACCGGCGGCGGCACCGGCCTCGTCGGCCGCAACTCCTTCATCCCCTCCCTGCGCACCTCCAAAGAGCAGGGCCAGGCGTCCTTCGTCAACCCCGGCCTCTTTCTCTACAACGTCGGCGCCGACTTCGACGTCACCCCCCGCACCCGCGTCTTCACCAACGCCACGTACCTCCAGTTCGCCACCACCGAGGTCCTCCAGACGCTGCTCTTCGACGACAAGATCGGCCGCGACATCGGCCTGGACCTCTCGGTCGGCGTGCAGTACCGCCCCTTCAACAACCAGAACGTCGTCATCACCGCCGGCGTCTCGGCCCTCATCCCCGCCAGCGGCTGGAAAGACATCTACACCGCCGACACGCTCTACAGCACCTTCTTCTCCCTCACCCTCACCTACTGAACCCTTCACGCCGCGGCCCCGCAGGGGCTCGCCCACCCCGCCCCCGACCCGCTCGCACCTCACTCGGAGCCCGTCATGACCCACGCCCACTCCTCTCCGCTCGGCTGGCTCGGTGCACTGGTCACGCTCACCGCGCTGGGCGTGCTCTCGCTCTGGACGCTCCGCCCCGCCGCCCCCCCCGCCGCCCCCCCCGGTGCCCCCATCGGCACGCCCGCCGACCCGAGCGCCCGCTTCGCCCATGCCGGATTCGCCGCCCCGGACGCGGCCTCACCCGCTGCCGCCGACGCCCACCCGCTGGCCTTCCTCGACGACCCGGCCCTGCTCGAGCAGGCCAAACGCTTCGGCTTCACCTACGCCGTCGCCCCCGCGAGCAACCGCTCCCCCGAGCAGATCGCCGCCTTCAACGCCGCCTCCTCCTGCACCGCCTGCCACACCGGCTACGACACCCAGCACGAGCAGTCGATGCACCCGCGCAACGTCCTGCTCACCTGCACCGACTGCCACGGCGGGGACCCCAAGGTCGAGGTGCCCCGCGACATCGACCGCGCCCACCCGCGCTACGACGCGCTGATGAAAGCCGCCCACCCGACCCCGCGCCTGCCGAAGCTGTGGACCTCGGCCGCCAACCCGCCCATCCCCGGGGCGCACACCCAGCAGGAGTCGCCCGACTACATCCGCTTCGTCAACCCCGGCGACCTGCACGGCGCCTTCGCCGCCTGCCTCAGCTGTCACGAGTCCGAGGTCCGCACCACCCGCACCAGCATGATGGCCCACGGCGCCATGCTCTGGGGCGCCGCCCTCTACAACAACGGCTCGATCAACCGCAAAAACGCCGTCTACGGCGAGGGCTACACCCTCGACGGGCAGCCCGCCAAACTCCTGCCCACCACCTGGCCCAGCTCGCCCAACGGCCCCACGCGCGACGACGTCATGCGCAAGGGCCACCTGCCCTACCTGCTGCCGCTGCCCCGCTGGAACATCACCCAGCCGGGCAACATCCTCCGCGTCTTTGAACGCGGCGGTCGCCGCAGGCCCGTCCTCGGCATCATCGACCCCACCGAAGACCCCGGCAAGCTCGAGGTGCGCCTCTCCATCCGCGGCGTCGGCACCGACGTCCGCACCGACCCCGTCTTCATCGGCCTGCAGAAAACCCGCCTGCTCGACCCCACCCTCAACCTCTTCGGCACCAACGACCACCCCGGCGACTACCGCGCCAGCGGCTGCTCCGCCTGCCACGTCGTCTACGCCAACGACCGCTCCCCCGTCCACTCCGGCCCGTACGCCCCGTTCGGAAACCGCGGGCGGACGATCAGCAAAGACCCGACGATCTCCAAAGACGAACCCGGCCACCCCATCGAACACAAGTTCACGTCGGCCGTCCCCTCCAGCCAGTGCATGGTCTGCCACGTCCACCCGGGCACCAACGTCGTCAACTCGTACTTCGGCTTCCAGTGGTGGGACAACGAGGTGGACGGCCGGCACATGTACCCGGCGCGGCAGAAAAACCCCACCGAAGCGCAGCGCTTCGCCGTCCACCAGCACAACCCCGAAGAGTCCGCCGCGAAGGGGCTGTGGGGCAACCTCTACCCCGGTGAGAAATCTCATGCCGGCCGCGTCGCCCCGCCCGACTTCCTCGAAAACCTCACCGACCTCAACCCCGAGCTGCGCCACACCCAGTTCGCCGACTTTCACGGCCACGGCTGGGTGTTCCGCGCGGTCTTCAAACAGGACCGCCACGGCAACCTGCTCGACGTCAACGGCGACAAGGTTCAGCCTACCGCGCAGAACATGGCCGCGGCCGTGGCCTTCTCGACCACCCGGCCCGCTCTGCCCCCGCCCGGGCAGCCCGTGCACCTCAAAGACATTCACCTCGAAAAGGGCATGAGCTGCGTGGACTGCCACTTCGCGCAGGACATGCACGGCGACGGCAACCTCTACGCCGAAACCCGCGCCGCCATCATGGAGGACTGCATCGACTGCCACGGCAGCGAACGCGAACCGGCCAAGATCCTGCAATACCTCCGCCTGCCCAACCGCGACCGCAACTCCGCGGTCGGCCGAAAGCTCCTGCTTGAAGCCTTCTCCGGTCCCGCCGCCCGCAACGGCATGACCGACGAGCAGATCATCGCCCGCAACCGCCGCATCATCGAGCAGCACTGGCAGGGCCGTCTCGACGCCCAGGGCCGGCTCGTGCAGGTCTCCGCCCAGAAGGACGACCGCGGCCGCCCCGTCTACAGCTGGCCGACCGTCCAGACCGTGGACACCTGGAACCCCGACTCATGGTGGTCGAGGGACGTCGGCGAGGGCGGCGGCACCCACAAAGACTCGCCCCTGCTCGCCCGCTTCGCCCACACCGTCCGCAAGGACGGCCAGACGTGGGGCATCCCGCCGCAACCGGGCGAGACCACCCCTCAGCTCGCCCTCGCCCACGACTCCGAGTCCATGAGCTGCTACAGCTGCCACACCTCCTGGACCACCGCCTGCTTCGGCTGCCACCTTCCCCAGCGGGCCAACCTCAAGAAAGACGTGCTGCACTACGAGGCCGAGCCCGCCCGCAACTACACCAACTACAACTTCCAGACGCTCCGCGACGACGTCTTCATGCTCGGCATCGACTCCACCGTCAAGGGGCACAAGATCGTCCCCGTCCGCTCGAGCTGCGCGGTGCTGGTGAGCTCCAAGGACGCGCTGCGCCAGTGGGTCTACTCCCAGCAGCAGACCGTCTCGGCCGAGGGCTTCTCCGGGCAGGCCTTCTCCGTCTACTTCCCCCACACCGTCCGCTCGATCGAAACCAAACGCTGCACCGACTGCCACATCTCGCAGGACAACAACAACAACGCCTGGCTGGCCCACATCACGCTCCAGGGCAGCAACTCCGTCAACTTCATCGGCCGCTACGCCTACGTCGCCGCCGGCCGCGCGGGGCTCGAGGCCGTCGTCGTCACCGAACGCGACGAGCCGCAGGCGGTCATCGGCTCGCGACTGCACGAGCTGGCCTACCCCGACAACCACCGCAAGCACCTGGAAAACCAGATGCGGCTCACGGAGGCCTACCGCCGCGGTGGCCGCGAAGTGCTCGACGTCCAGCTCCGCGGCGAGTACGTCTACGCCGCGTGTGGCTCCGAGGGCTTCTTCGCCTTCGACGTCGCCATGATCGACAACAAGGGCTACTCGCAGCGCATCGTCACCGCCCCCGTCTCGCCGCTCGGCCAGCGGTTCTACGTCAAGACGCGCTACGCCACGTCGGTGGTCTCCCCCTCCACCATGGCGCTCGACCCCACCCGGCCGCAGCACCCCGACAACGAGGAACAGAAGATCCACCTGCTCTACGCGTTCCTCTACGTCACCGACGCCTACGAAGGGCTGGTGGTCATCGGCAACCGCCCAGGCACCCGCGAAGCCCGCCGCCACAACGTCGGCGTCGCCACGCTCCTCGACGGCGACCCCGAGAACAACTTCCTCTCCAAAGCCCTGTCGTTCAATCCCGGCGGGGCGCTCAACGGGGCCGTGTCGATGACGCTGCACGGCACCCTCGCCTACCTCTGCGTGGACCGCGGCGTGGCCGTCGTGGACCTCGACAACCCGCTGGAGCCGAAGCTCCTCACCACGCTGCCGATCCCCAACGCCCGCAAGGTCGCCACGCAGCTCCGCTACGGCTGGGTCGCCACCGCCGACGGGCTTGTCACGCTCGACCTCACCGACCCGCGAAACCCCCGCGTCGTCGAAGGCGCCGCGCTGGCCATCCCGGGGGCCCGCGACATCTACGTCTCCCGCACCTACGGCTACGTCGCCGCAGGACGCAGCGGCGTCGCCATCGTGGACCTCGAGCGGCCCGACCGGCCCGCGCTGGTCGAGCTGTTCACCGCCGGCGGCGCCATCGTGGACGCCCACCAGGTCAAGGTCGGCATGACCAACGCGTCCATGTTCGCCTACGTCGCCGACGGCGTCGGCGGGCTCAAGGTCCTCCAGCTCACCAGCCCCGACGACACGCCCACCTTCAGCGGCTTCTCCCCCCGGCCCGCCCCGCGGCTCATCGCCACGTACGCCACCGCCGGCCCGGCGCTGGCCATCTCCGAAGGCCTCGAACGCGACCGCGCGGTGGACGAGTCAGGGAACCAGCTCGCCGTCTTCGGCCGCCGCGGCGCCCGGCCGTTCAACCTCGCCGAGGTGCAGCGGCTGCTCTACGTCCGCGAGCCCGACGGCACCCTCACCCCCCGACGCGTGAGCGACCGTCCGGACCCGGGCAACCCGCCGCTGAGCCTTCCCGCCCCGGCCGCTACGCCCACACCGACCGAGACGCCCGCCGCCCCGGCCACACGCCCCGCCGGCGGCCGACCCGCCTTCCCCGGCCGACGATGACCCGACGTCGGACACACCCGTCAACGCACGTGGGCCGGGCCGTCGCACGCGATGGTTCGAGCGAAGGGCGCAGCTGTCCGCACGGAGCAATCGTTCCGACCCGCAACAGCGGCCTACACGTTCCACCGACTTTTCGAAGCCGTTGAATACAACCTGCCGGCCGTTCAAATACGGGCATGTCCACCAGCACGCCCCTCCGTTGCGCGGTCTTCTCCGCCCGCCGGTACGACATCGACGCCCTCCAGCAGGCGTCAAAGACGCTGCAGTCGCCGCACAAGCTGGTCTTCCTCGAGTCCGGCCTCGATGAGACCACCGCTACGCTCGCCCACGGCTTCGATGCCGCGTGCCTGTTCGTCAACGACCGCGGCTCGGCCGAGGTGCTCGAGTCGCTCAAGGCGGGGGGGGTCAAGGTGCTGCTGCTCCGGTCGGCCGGCTTCAACCACGTGGACCTCGCCGCCGCCCACCGACTGGGCATGCCCGTGCTGCGCGTCCCGGCCTACTCGCCCGACGGCGTCGCCGAGCACGCCATCGGCATGATGCTCACCCTCTCCCGCAAGTTCCACCGGGCCTTCAACCGCGTCCGCGAGCACAACTTCAACCTCGAAGGCCTGCTCGGCTTCAACATGGCCGGCAAGACCGTCGGCGTCATCGGCACCGGCAAGATCGGCCTGTGCATGTGCCGCATCCTTCGCGGCTTCAACTGCCACGTCCTCGCCTACGACGTCGTGCACAACCCCGCCGCCGCCGACCTCGGCGTCCGCTACGTGTCCCTCGAGGAGCTGCTCAGGGGCTCCGACATCATCACCCTGCACTGCCCGCTCACCCCTGACACCCACCACCTCCTCAACGCCGAGCGGCTCAAGCTCACCAGACGCGGCGTCATGATCATCAACACCTCCCGCGGCGCCCTGCTGAACACGGCCGACGCCATCGACTTCCTGCGCTCCGGCCACATCGGCACCCTCGGGCTCGACGTCTACGAGGAAGAGGACCGCCTGTTCTTCCGCGACCTCTCCGACCAGATCCTCCCCGACGACCTCTTCTCGCTCCTGCTCACCTTCCCCAACGTGCTGATCACCGCCCACCAGGCGTTCTTCACCGTAGAAGCTTTAACCAACATCGCCGAGACCACCATCAGCAACCTGATGGATTTCGCCGCCGGACGCATCAATCCCGACCGTCAGGTCCTGCCCGACCGCGTCCGCAACTGACCTCCTGGCGTCCCGCGCCAGTCGCCTCGCCAGCGCGAACCACCCGCCGCGGCATCGTTCCACCGGACGCGCGGCCTTTGGGAGTTGCCCGGAAAACTTATATCATCCCACTGCATGGCGATTCTGCTCGGGATTGACATCGGCACGTCCGCGACCAAGACCCTGCTGCTGGACGACAAGGGAAAGGTGCTGGCCACCGCGCTGTCGGAGTACGAACTTCGTTCCCCCAAACCCGGCTGGTACGAGCAGCAGCCCCACGACGACTGGTGGAATGCCGTCTGTGCCGCCACGCAGGCGGTGATGAAAAAGGCCAAGCTCAAACCCGCCGCCGTCTCCGCCATCGGCCTCTCCGGGCAGATGCACGGCAGCGTGTTCCTGGATGCCAAGGGCCGCTCGCTCCGCCCGGCCCTGCTCTGGAACGACCAGCGCACGGCCGAAGAGTGCGCCGAGATCGAAGCCGCCGCCGGCGGACGCGAAGGCCTTGTCAAGCTCGTCGCCAACCCCGCCCTTACCGGCTTCACCGCCCCCAAAATCCTCTGGCTCCGCAAAAACGAACCCAAGCGCTACGAACTCACCCGGCAGATCCTCCTGCCCAAGGACTTCGTCCGCTTCCAGATGACCGGCGAGTACGCCACGGAGGTCTCCGACGCCTCCGGCACGCTGCTGCTGGATGTCGGCAAGCGCGACTGGAGCACCGAACTGCTCTCGAAGCTCAAAATCGACAAATCCTTGCTGCCCAAGGTCTACGAGAGCACCACCGTCACCGGGAAGCTCACCAAGGAAGCCGCCGACCACCTCGGCCTCGCCCCCGGCATCCCCGTCGTTGGCGGGGCCGGTGACGTCGCCGCCGGCGCCGTCGGCAACGGCATCGTCCGCTCCGGCCAGCTCGCCAGCATCATCGGCACCTCGGGCATCATCTTCGCCCACACCGACCAGATGGCCCACGACGCCAAAGGCCGCGTGCACACCATGTGCCATGCCGTCCCGGGCAAGTGGTGCGTCTTCGGCTGCATGCTCTCCGGCGGCGGCAGCCTCCAGTGGTTCCGCGACACGCTCGGCCAGGAAGAAGTCGCCGCCGCCAAAAAGGCCAAAACCAGCCCCTACGTCCTGCTCAGCAAGCTCGCCGAGTCCGCACCGGTCGGCTGCGAAGGCCTGATCTTCCTCCCTTACCTCACCGGCGAACGCTGCCCCTACAACGACCCCTTCGCCAAAGGCGCCTTCATCGGCCTCACCCGCCGCACCACCCGCGCCATGATGGCCCGCGCCGTCATGGAGGGCGTGTGCTTCGGCATGCGGGACCTGCTGGAGATCATCCGCGCCATGCGCATCCCCACCGACAGCCTCCGCGCCACCGGCGGGGGGGCCAAGTCCGAGCTGTGGCTCCAGCTTCAGGCCGACATCTTCCGCCTGCCCACCGCGCTGACCAACTCCGACGAAGGCCCCGCCCTCGGCGTCGCCATCCTCGCCGGCGTCGGCATCGGCGTCTGGAAGTCCGTCGAGGAAGCCTGCTCCGCCCTCATCTCCGAAACCAAGGTCCTCAAACCCCGCTCCCGCGAAGCCAAGGTCTACGACGCCAGCCACGCCGTCTACCGCCAGCTCTATCCCGCCCTCAAGGACCTCTTCCCCAGGATGGGCACGCCCTAGTCCCCGGCGTTCACGTCGGCCCGACCCGCCGGGCATGCCCGCGCTCTCCGCCCCATGACCGCCGACGTCGCCCCAGACTCCGGCCGCACGCCCCACGCACGCCTCGACCCGTCGCCCGTCCGCGTCAGCCGCCTCGACGACCCCCGGCTGGATGACTTCCGTCACATCAAAGACAAGCCGCTGCTCGACCGCGGCCTGTTCCTCGCCGAAGGCCATCTGGTCGTCCAGCGACTCCTCCACGCCCACCTCGCCGGGACCGTCCGCGCCCGCGCCGTGCTGCTCGCCGAGCACCGCGTTCCGGCCTTCGCGCCGCTCGTTCCGCCAGACGTGCAGACCTTCATCGCCCCCGGCCGCGAAGTCTCCCGGCTGCTCGGCTTCCAGTTCCACTCCGGTGTGATCGGCCTCGGCCTCGTCCCCGCCTCGCCACCGCTGGAACTCGCCCTCCCACGCACGGGTCAAGCCCACCTGGTCGTCCTGCCCGAGACGGCCTCCGCCGAAAACCTCGGCACCCTCGTCCGTCTCGCCGCCGCCCTCGGCGTGCACGCCGTCCTGTGCGGGCCCCGCTGTGCCCACCCGTTCCTCCGCCGCACGGTCCGTGTGTCCATGGGCGCGGTCTTCGGCATCCCAATCCTCCGCTCGGCCGACCTCCACGCCGACCTGCATCGACTCCGCCACGACCTCGGCGTCGAGCTGCTCGCCACCGTCCTCTCACCCGACGCCGAGCCGCTGGGCCGCCGTCCCGCCGCACCCCGCTCCGCCGTCCTCTTCGGCCCCGAGGGCCCCGGACTCGCCCCGGCCGACATCGCCGCGTGCCACCGCCGCATCACCATCCCCATGCACGCCGGCATCGATTCGCTCAACGTTGGCGTCGCCGCCGGCATCGTCCTGTGGGAGCTCTTCGCCCGCCCTTATGCCGCCGGGCCGCGTGCGGGCTGACGCGTTCTCGACACACCGGCTCCTTCCACGCCCGTCCCGTCCGCCCAAGCCCGCCTTGCCGAGACGGCCGCCGCCACCCCGGCCGCCCCCCCCGCAGCCCCCAGCACCACCAGCACCGCCCGCAGCGGCAACGCGTACCGGTCCGACGCGCTGCTCACCACGTAAGGGCCCACCGCCGCCACCCCCGCCACCAGCACCCACCCCATCCGACGACGCGTCCGCCAGACCGCCCACGCCCCGGCCAGCCCCGCCACCGCCACGGCCGACAACACGGCCGTCCGCCCCAGATACACCCGCCCCAGCCCCGGGACCGCGGTCCGCTCGTTCGAGAGCGGCCAGGCCGTCATCCGCGACGCCGGCTCGCCGACCATCAGATACGCCGCCCGCCGGGCCGACCGGGCCACAAACCCCCACGGGTCCGCCCGCACGAGCTCGCCAAACGCCGTCGCCTTCTCCGCCGAGTACGCCACCTCGCCCATCCGCAGCACACGCTGCCGCTCGGCCGCGTTGCGGTACGGGTGCATCTCCAGCACCTCCGGGCCCATCCACCCCAGCAGGCCCGGGCGATTCCCCAGCCAAAGCTCAAACCCCGCCCCCGACCGCACGAGCATCCATGTCTCGAAGACCGCAAGGTTCCGCAGCGTCCACGGCGCCAGCGTCACCGCCGTCGCCAGCAGCACGTACACCCCTCTTCGCACCGATGTCCACCCGGCTCCCCGGCCAACCCCGGCTCCGCCCCACGCCCCCAGCCCCGCGAGCACCGCCGCCGCCAGCACGTAGGCCGTGTTGGTCAGCAGCAGCATCCCCAACAGCACCCCCAGCCCCGCGCACGAGGCCGCCCCCTTCGTTCCGGTGCGCGGGTCCGCCCAGACCATCGCCGCGAAAAACATCGCCAGCGCCAGCATCCCGTCCCAGTAGTCGCCCACGAACCGCAGCAGCATGGGGTGCAGCGCCACGCCGGCTGCCGCGAGCAGCCCCGCCGCCATCCCCCCTCGCCCGGCAAAGCTGCGCCGCACCAGCACGTACGCACACGCCGCCACCACCCCCAGCGCCGCCGCGTTCAACCACCCCAGCGCCCGCACCGCTTCCAGCGTCACCGGCCGCTGCGGCGTCCCCCAGACGCGATACGCCCACGACAGCACGTACGGATACACCGGCGGGCTCCACGCACTCGGCGGCGCTTCCGGATGGTCGGAGAACGGCGAGCGATAGCCGTGCCCGCGAGCCAGATGCACCGCGATCTCCGTCTGCTCCGCCGACGGCGCGCGCCGGTCCAGCCCGCTGAGGTGCAGGTACACCCGACCCCACACCATCGCCGCCAGCGCCACCGCCACGACGACCGCCCAGCCCGTCCAGCCGGGCTCGGACCGAGCTGATTTCGCGTGTTTCAAATCCGCCTGCACGGTTTGAACCTACCGAAGCCCATGGGCCCCCGCGAATACCATCGCCCAGACTATGCGGACCCTCACCCTCGGCCATTCCCCCGACCCCGACGACGCGTTCATGTTCTACGCGCTCGCCCAGGACCCGCCGCTCATCGACACCCACGGCTACCGCTTCCAGCACATCCTGCAGGACATCCAGACCCTCAACCAGCGGGCGATGCGAGGTGAGCTCGACATCACCGCCATCTCCATCCACGCCTACCCCTACGTCGCCGACAAATACATGCTCACCAGTTGCGGGTCCTCGATGGGTGACGGCTACGGCCCCATGGTCATCGCTCGCGAGGACGGCCCACGCACCGTCGCCGACCTCAAGGGAAAGCGCATCGCCATCCCCGGCAAGCTCACGACGGCGTTTCTGACGCTGCAGATTCTGCTGGGCAAGGCCGGCGAGGCCTTCGAGGCGGAGGTCGTCATGTTCGACGAGATTCCCAAGCGCGTCGCCGCCGGCGACTTCGACGCCGGGCTGATCATCCACGAAGGCCAGCTCACCTTCCGCCAGCTGGGCCTTCACCTCATCGTGGATCTCGGTGTGTGGTGGAAACAGACCACCGGCCTGCCGCTCCCCCTCGGCGGCAACGCCGTCCGCCGCGACCTCGGTCTGCCCGCGATGCGGCAAGTCACCACCATCCTCCGCAACAGCATCCAGTACTCCCTCGACCACCGCGCCCCGGCGGTGCAGTACGCCCTGAAGTTCGGCCGCGACCTGGATAGCCAGCTCGCCGACCGCTTCGTCGGGATGTACGTCAACCACTGGACGCTGGACTACGGCGAGGTGGGCCGCTCGGCCATCACCCGCCTGCTGGCCGAAGGCGCAAGCCGTGGGCTGGTCCCGGCCGTGGGTGAGATCGAGTATCTGTAATCAGTACTCGTCGCCACTGAGGTTTTGATTCGTGTAGGGTCCGCACGGCGGACCGATTGCATTTCCGTGGGCTCACACACGACGACATGCGTCGAAATCGGTAGGGTACGCACGGCGGACCGATTCGGTTTTCGTGTGATTGCATTCAATGAACCGCGTCGAAATCCCAGCGGTCCGCGGTGCAGACCCCACTTGGCTACCACGGAGGCGGAGGACTCGCGAACTGCGGGAATGGTCCACCAAAAACACCAGTCACCACCAATTGCCACGGGGCGTCGCTGTTGTCACGCATGAATTCCAGTATCAGGTACGCTTCGACGTCGGAAACAGGCCGCTCATCCAGTACAAGCATGGACTGAGGATCCAACCCGGTCACTCTCAGTTTCCCGGGTATGAAAACCGAGATAACGGCACTGTCTGGTGTCACCAGACTGCCGTCATCTGAAGTGAGACGTCGTGAATAGATCCGAACCGAAGATCGTAGCTCTCCCGACACCAGTCCCTTGGGAACATCCGAAGCACTCCACCCCAGATGCGGGAACTGAAGCACGACCGCACGATCGACATCCAGCTTGACGGACCGAATCGCGGCGATTTGTGACGTCCAGATGTCTCGAGCTTTGGGACCCAGAATCGACTGATGGGCGGTCAAACCCATCGATTCCAGCCAGCGAACGTACCTTTCCGGGGACTCCTCAGAGAATGCGCCAATTCCTGCATCGACTGTTTCACGGAGGCCAGCAATCTCCAAATTGGACCAATCTAGCTCTGCGAACGTCACGCCGGAAGCATTCGATGGCTCTTCCCTTGACGCACCCTTGTCACTGAGAATCGTCGTGGATCGCGCCGATTCCTTTGAGTTCAAAGATCTGTCTTCGTGATTTCATAATGTCACGACGAACCGAAACAGCACCAAAGAGCACGTGAAAGCAGCGAGAAAAATCAACCCGAATACGAGTAATCGCCCAGTATTCATGATGATCCAAAGAGGTGCACAGATGTTTCTGATTCAGTTTTGGCCACGCCAGGCGAAACACCTACAGATCTTCGAGACCGTCCTCCAAACGCCTACAAGACTGTTCTGGCTGCTGCACAATGTTCAGATCAATCGCATTCTGCTTCACCCCATTGACGACACAGAAAGCCTCTGCAACGTTAGACGGATTCACACCGCAAGTACTACCCGCTGGACACTTCCAGAAGCCTCGAACACATACACCTGAAGGATTTCGATAAACTCTGATCGACGTACAGTCCACCATGTTCGCAGCATATGCAGTAGCGATTCCAAGAAGCACAGCAAGAGCACCAAGGATAGTTCTTCCAGATACAGACTTCATGATCGATACCTTTCTAACACAAACTGCGGGGTTCTTCAGTCTGCTCGCAGGGCGCTCACATTGCGTCCTTGCATTCTTTCGGACAGAAGCCACCACAGACCCACAAGTGTGAGGTGTCGCACAATTGCATAGGCTTGTGCCAGCCTTGGATCGGTGAAGAACGATGGAAGGCCACAGCCACAACCATCAGTAGAACCCCGAATCAGTTGAGCGATCGGATGCGCGGTGACTATCAGAAGAAACACTGCCGCCAAATCTCCGCCTTGACACCAGTGCTTGGACGAACAAAGTAAGGCGATAATGGCTATTTCTAGAACGATGATCGCCACCAGAACAGCGATGCCGATGAATCTCTCAAGACCCCATACCGACTGGAGTACCTGCAGTGTGTCCACCGGCCTCGCAAACTTACCAACCACACCGGCCAAAAGTATAGCTTCAAGGGCGACTGAAAAAAGCCTAGGCAGACCCGACCACCATGCTCTCGGTTCCTTAGTATGCCGAACTAATGCATTGTTCTGAGCCGAAGTCGTCCCCGCCTCGCCGCGCAGGTCAGCGGCGTTCAAGGGTGACGGGTCTACGTCTGAGTGGTACTGCACGGGTAAAACCTCCGCAGCCCTAAGGGCCGAACACCGAGGCCCAGCAGCTACTGCACCGAAAAGGGTAAACTTTCGTTTCCGCTGCTGTCAATCAAAGAATTCGGCCGAGCTTAGGAGGATCGATTGGAGGATGTAGCTACTTCCAAACCTCAGATTCACATCTCACCCTTCTCCTTAACACTTTCGCAGGCAAGACATCACGCCTTCCGTCTAAACAGCGACCACCCGCAATCGCCCTGCCAATCGGCTCCCACGGCGTCAAGGAAAACGTCCGGACTCTACCGATACCTCCCCTGCGGCGAATCGCCCTGTGACCTCTACCCCACTGCAACTCAGTTGCAAATACCCCCGCCCCGGCCTAACGTTCCGCTAGATGTCCCTCACCGTCTCCAACCTCCGCAAGGACTACGTCGCCCCCGACGGCTCGGCTCTCCGTGTGCTCGACATCCCCGAGTTCGCCGTTGCTTCCGGCGAGCAGGTCGCGCTGATCGGCTCGTCGGGTAGCGGAAAAACCACCCTCTTGCACTGCATCGCGGGCATCATCCGCCCCGACCGCGGGCAGGTCCTCATCCGCACCCCCGACGGCGAAACCGACATCACCGCCCTCGGCGAAGCCCAACGCGACGTCTTCCGCGGACGCTACATCGGCTACGTCTTTCAGACCCACCATCTCCTGCCCGGCTTCACTGCCCTCGAGAACGTCGTCCTCGGCATGAGCTTCACCGGCCGCAAGGCCGACCGACCGTGGGCCCGACACCTCCTCGAGGAAGTCGGCCTCGCCGACCGTCTTGACTACAAGCCCGGGCGGCTTTCCGTCGGACAGCAGCAGCGCGTCGCCGTCGCCCGCGCCCTGGCCAGCCGTCCCAGCCTCGTCCTCGCCGACGAACCCACCGGCGCCCTCGACGAGGACAACGCCCAGCAGGTGCTGGACCTGATCCGCAAGCTCTGCACCGAGGTCAACGCCGCCCTTGTGCTTGTCACCCACGACCTCGGCATCGCCAACCAGCTCCCCCGCAAGGTCGAACTGGCGCAGATCAACCACGCCGCCAAAGCCCGCAAGGCCAAGCTCGCGGCAGGGGGGGTGTCATGAACCTCTTCCAGCTCGTGCTCAAACAGATGCGGCAGCGGGCCCTCGGCACCGTCCTGACCACCGTCAGTGTCGTGCTCGGGGTCGCGCTGGCCACCGCGGTGCTCGTGCTGCAGCGGGAAGGCCAGCGGTTGTTCGTCCAGACCGACTTCGGGTTCCAGGTGCTCGTCGGCCCCACCCGCGGCTCGCCGCTGCAGCTCACCCTCAACACCCTCTACCACCTCGACGTCTCGCCGGGGCTGCTCGAATACCGGGTCTACGAAGACCTGCTCCGCAACCGCGGCACCGTCCGCAACGCCATCCCCATCGCCAAAGGCGACACCTTCCGCGGCCTGCCGATCGTCGGCACCGTGCCGCGGATGTTCAACTACACCAACGACGACTCCGAGGCCGGGCCACAGCCGATCGACACCGACCCCGACAGCCCCAACCGGCAGGCGCCGTGGAACTACCGCGTCGGCAAAAGTTACGAGCTCGCCGCCGGCCGCATGTTCCATCCGCTCCGCTATGAGGCCATCATCGGGGCCGACGTCCCGCGGCTGGCGGGCCTGAACATCGGCGACCGCTTCCAGGCCACCCACGGCAACCCCGGCCCCAACGAAGTGCCCGACGTGCACGACCAGGTGTGGCTGGTGGTCGGCCAGCTCGCCCCCACCGGCACCGCCGCCGACCGGGCGATCTACATTCCGCTCAAGAGCTTCTTCGGTATCGGCGAGCACGAGCAAGCCGTGGAAACCATCAACCGGATCCGCGCACAGGACGAAGTCGGCCGCATCCCCGCCGCCCCGCGTACGTCCGCGCGGACGACGCCATCCGCGGGTCCGCGGACGCCGCCGAGCATCGAAGAGATCGGCCGCGGCGACCTGGTCACCGTCGAACTGCCCCGCAGCCAGTGGCTGCTCTCGGCCATCCTCGTGGACACCCGCTCGCCTCCGCTGGCCTTCTCGCTCATCTACGCCATCAACAACTCGGGGAAGGCCTCGGCCTCCAACCCCGCGACCGTGATGCGCGAGTTTTTCGACACCTTCCTCCGCCCCTCGTCGCAGGTGCTGCTCACCGTGGCCGGGCTGGTGAGCGTGGTGGCCGCACTGGGCATCCTCGTCGCCATCTACAACTCCGTGGCCGCTCGGTCGAAGGAAATCGCCATCCTCCGCGCCTTGGGGGCCACGCGCCGACGTGTCCTCACCGTCATCTGCCTCGAAGCCGGCCTCATCGGCCTCATCGGCTCGGTCATCGGCGTCGCGGTCGGCCTTTGGCTGGTGTGGATGGCCGCCGGCTGGGTGCCGGAAAACCTCGGTCGCATCCAGCCGCTTCGATTCGAAACGGCCCACTGGGTGGACCTGCTGGCGTGGTGGCCGATGATGCGGCAACGGCTGTGGTTGCCGGTGGAAGTGGTCTACCTCATCGGCGTGGTCCTGATTTCCGTGCTGGCCGGCCTCGTCCCAGCGCTCAAAGCCTACCGTGTTCCAGTGGCCACCCACCTCACGTCCTGACCGCGGCCGACACGTCGGCGGCCTCGGTTGCGAGGTGAGCGGGCGTTGCCACGGGTACACAAGACTTCACGAGGCCGCAGCATGGCACGGAAAGCTCCGACCTGGCCGGTGACGGGCGTTTGCATGGGCTTGCTCATGGCCGCGGTGGCGGGAACCGTGGCCGCGTCGCAGAACGCGGGGCAGAACCCGACCGGCGAACCGGCGTCTTCCCCGCCGGCGGCCACCCCTTCGGCGGACGCTGCGCCTTCAGCGGGGAACGTGGCCCCCGAGCCGCCCCGGCCCGCCCAGCCGGGCTCGCTCGAGTACCGCGCCGCGCAGGCGATGGCCGCCGGCGACTTTGCCAGCGCGCTTCCGCTGCTCCGGCGGTTGGCCGAAATCCACAAGGACGACCCCCGCCGGCTCCGGGCCATCGAGGAGCAGATCCGCGTCGCCGAGCGGGCCATCAACACCGGCGAAATCCCCGGCATCACCCCGGCCGGCCAGCGCACACCCCTGCCGCCGCCCCGACCCGGGCAGGTCACCGAGTTCCAGTCCATCCACGAGCTGGGCAACTTCGAGTACGACCCCGAGAAGGGGGGCAACATCCCGCCCGATGTGCAGGCCTACTCCGACACCCGCATCCGCGTCCGCGGCTACATGATCCCGATGGACCAGGCCGCCAACATCACCACCTTCGCCCTCGTCCCCAGCCTCTTCGCGTGCTGCTTCGGCGCCCCCCCGCAAATCCAGCACACGATCGTCGTCCGCACCCCCCGCGGCAAGGCCGTGAGCTACTACCCCGACGAAATCGTCGTCGAGGGCGACCTGAAGGTGGTCGAACGCAAGGAGGACGGCTTTATCATCTCCGTGTTCGAGATGACGGCGACCAGCGTTCGGGCGCTGCCCCCGCAGTGACCCGGAGCGCGGGGCGAGCGGGCGGGCAACGCACAACAACGCCCTCTGCCTCTCCAGGCCCGGAGGACAACGACCATGAATGCACGCATCCTTGTGCTCGTGTTGGTGGCGCTCGCGCTCGTCGGCTTTCCCGCCTACGTCTTCATCGACGAACGCCTCTCCGGTGGCATCAAGGACCGCGGTGACTACCTCGAGGTCAACCTTCAGGCGATGAGCAGTTTCGACTTCGACCAGAACGTCGGAACCATCGACGACGTCCCCGCCCGCTGGCGCGCCCTCGACGGCAAACGCGTCCTTCTCCGCGGCGAGATGTGGCAGCCTCAGGTCGCCGCAGGGCAAATCACCGAGTTCGAACTCGTCTACTCCATCGCCAAGTGCTGCTTCTCCGGGCCCCCGCAGATCCAGCACTTCGTCCTCGGCCGCGTCAAACCCGGCGCACGCGTCGATTACTACCCCGGTCTCGTCAAGGTCATGGGCACGCTCCGCGTCAACGTCGAAACCTCCGAAGGCCGCGTGACCCGCGTCTACACCCTCGACGTCGAGAGCGTCGAGCCCGTCTGACCGCCGTTGGCCCCCCTTGTACGGACGACGACCGGCCGTCGGGCTGCCGCGGCCACCCTCCGACGACCGCCAGCACCGCCCCGGCCACCCCTTGGCCGGCCGCGCCCCGGCCGGTCGCCCCACGCCCCCGCCGCAAACGCCTCTTCTATACTCCCGGCTCTATGCGTCTCGACGAACTCGCTCAACGCCTCGGGGCCACGCTGGAGCTGCCCCCGGGCGGCGATGTCACCCCCGGCACCGACATCACCTCCTGTGCGACGCTCGACGACGCCCAGCCCGGCCAGCTCACCTTCCTCGCCTCGCCGAAGTACGCACCTCGCCTCGCGGCCACCCGCGCCACGGCGGTCGTCGTCGCGGAGTCCACCCGTCGCCCCGACGGCCTGCACGCCGCCCTGCTCCGTGCCAAGGACCCCTACTTCACCTTCCGCAACGCCGTCGTCGAGCTCCACGGCTTCCGCAAACACCCCCACACCGGCATCCACCCCCTCGCCTACGTCCACCCCACGGCCAGCGTCGGCGACGGCACCGTCATCTATCCCTTCGTCTACGTCGGGCCGCGCGTCCGTATCGGCCGCGACTGCATCCTCTACCCCAACGTCTGCATCTACGACGACTGTGTACTCGGCGACCGCGTTATCCTCCACGCCGGCTGCTCCATCGGTCACGACGGCTTCGGCCATGCCACCCACGCGCTCCCCGGCCAGCCCCCCGCCCACCACAAGATCCCCCAGGTCGGCAACGCCGTCCTCGAAGACGACGTCGAACTCGGCGCCAACTGCTCCGTCGACCGCGCCACGCTCGGCTCCACCGTCATCGGCCGCGGCACCAAGTTCTCCAACAACGTCGTCATCGGCCACGGCACCCGCGTCGGCCCCCACAACCTCTTCGTCGCCCAGGTCGGTCTTGCCGGCTCCGTCACCACCGGCCGCTACGTGGTCATGGGCGGTCAGGTCGGGGTCGCCGGCCACCTCACCATCGCCGACGAAGTGCAGATCGCCGCACAGTCCGGCGTGATGAACGACCTTACCGAGAAAGGCCAGTACCTCGGCGCCCCGGCCATGCCCGCCGCTCAGGCCCGCCGCGTCTACAACCACTTCCTCAACCTCGACGAGCTGGCCAGACGCCTCAAAGACCTCGAAAAGAAAGTCGCCGAGCTCGAGTCCCGCCCCCCCGCAGCGACGTAGCCGCTGCCCGCCCGGCCGCCGCACCGGCGACCCTGCGTGGGGCCCTGCGTCTGCGGGCTAATTCCCCGACGGCTGCTCGACCGGCCTGTCCAGCTCCGCCTCAATGGTGCGGATCACCGACGGGTCGTCCGGCCGGGTCGATGACCCGAACCGCGCCACCAGCGTCTGCCCGTCCCGCGCGATGACGAATTTCGTGAAGTTCCAGCCCACTTCCCCCGCGAACGGGCCCGTCCCCTCCGTCAACGCCTTGTACACCGGGTGCTTGTTCGCGCCTTTCACCGTGATCTTGCTCATCATCGGGAACGTCACGCCATAGTTGGTCGTGCAAAACGCCTTGATCTCCGCCTCCGTCCCCGGCTCCTGACCGCCGAAGTCGTTGCTCGGAAAGCCCACGACCACGAACCCGCGGTCGCGGTACTTTTTGTACACCGCCTCCAGCTGCTCGTACTGCCGCGTGAACCCGCACCGGCTCGCCACGTTGACCACCATCACCACCTTCCCCCGAAGCTGCGCCAGTTCGAAGGGGTTGCCGTCAATGTCCCGGACGGTGTGCGTGAGTGCGTCCGTCCGCACGGGGGCGTCACCGGGGCTGGCCACGACCGTAGCTCCTGTAATCGTCTTCACAAAACGAAGCACCACTAAGGCGACAATCGCCACGATGCCGATAACCACGAGGGTTCGCATGGCCGGAGTATACCCCCCGCGCCACCGCGCCCGGTTTTCAAAACCCGACGGGACGACACGGAGGTCCATCCCATGAAGCTGCTGATCCTCGGCCCCACCGCCCATTTCGGCCGCGGCCTGCTCGACCTGGCCGTGCAGTCCGGGCACGACGTCACCGTCTTCAACCGGACGCACGTGGACCGCAGCCGCTTCCCCCTGGTGGAGTGGATCGACGCCTCGCCGCTCGACTCCCTCGACCCGATCGCCGGCCGACGGTTCGACGCCGCCGTTGACCTCTCGGCCTGCAGCCCCGAACTGACGCTCCGCAACACGCTGCAGCTGGCCGACCGGGTCGGCCACTACACGCTGGTGAGTTCCATTTCGGTCTACCGCGACTTCGCCGTCGCCCCGGTGGATGAAGCCTACCCGACGGCCGCCCCGCCCCCGCCCCACGCCGACCTGACCGACTACGCCACCTACGGCCCCCGCATGGCCGAGTGCGAACGTCGGGCCGCGGAGGTGCTTGGCCGTCGGCTCACGATCGTGCGCGCGGGACTGCTGGCCGGGCCGTACGACCTCTCGGACCGTCTCCCCCGGCTCATCCGCCGGGTGATGCAGGCCGAGGCCGGCCAGCGCATCCTCGTCGGGGCATCCCCGGACCAGCCCGTACAGATCCTCGACATCCGCGACCTCGCCGACTTCATCCTCGGCCTGATCACCCGCGACCGCCGGGGGCTGTTCAACGCCGTCGGCGACGTCGTTCCGCTCGGCAGCGTCCTTGCCCAGCTCTCGTCGGCGGTCAGCGCCGGCGGGTTCGGCGGCATCGGCGCTACCTTCGCCTACCTGCCGGAAGACCAGCTCGCCCGCGCCGGCCTGCAGCCGATGAGCCAGCTCCCGCTGTGGGTGCCTGAACGCGGCTATCCCGGCTTTTTCCGCGTCGCCAACGCACGGGCCAGGGCCGCCGGGCTCAACCCCCGCCCGCTCATCGACACGTTTTCCGCGGCCGCCGCCTTCCTCGCCGACCACGCCCGCCGCGGCCAGAAGTTCCACGTGCCGCCGCCAGCCAAACCCCCGCTGGCCACCCTTCCCGCCGCCGCAGAAGCCAAACTGCTGGGCGACCCCGCCTCGGTCGCCACGGCTTCTGCCGCCTGAGCGTCCCCGTCACGCCGCGACGCCTCCGCCAGGGACACGCTTTGCTTCGTGCCCTTGCCGCGGCCGCCAGAACCGCCTCACGACCGGCCGAACCGCGTCGCCCGCGTACCATGCATCGCATGGTCGAGCCGACCCGCATCCAGGTCCTGCGTGACCTGCCGCCGAAGCCGGACGCCCGCTACGTCCTCTACTGGATGCAGTCGTCCCAGCGGACCACCCACAACCCCGCCCTCGAGTACGCCGCCGCAACGGCCAACGACCTGCGGCTGCCGCTGGTCGTGTGCTTCGGCCTCATGGACAACTACCCCGAAGCCAACGCCCGGCATTACGCGTTCATGCTCGACGGCCTTGCCGACGTCGCACGACGGCTCGACCGCCGCGGCATCCGCTTCGTCGTCAAGCACGGCAACCCGCCCGAGGTCGCCCTGCACTACGCCCGCGACGCCGCAGTGGTCGTCTGCGACCGCAACTACCTGCGTCACCACAAGGCGTGGCGGCTGCAGGTCGCGCGGGAGGCCGACCGGCGCGTCGTGCAGGTCGAAGGCGACGTGGTCGTGCCCGTCGAAACCGCTTCCGACAAGGCCGAGTTCGCCGCCCGGACGTTGCGACCCAAAATCCACAAGCTCTACGCGTCCTACCTCACACCACTTCCCGAGACGCCGATCAACGTCCCCGCCGCACGACTCAAGGTGTCGGGCGACATCGACCCGGTCGACCCCGCCGCCGCGCTGGCGAAACTTCGACTCGACCGCTCGGTCCAGCCCGTCAGCCACTTCAAGGGCGGCGAGACCGAAGCCCAGCGAAGGCTCGGCCACTTCATCGAACACCTGCTCCGCGACTACGCCGAGGGCCGGAACGAGCCGGCCGCAGGGGCGACCTCGCACCTCTCTCCCTACCTGCACTTCGGGCAGATTTCCCCCGTGCACATCGCACTGGCCGTCCGCGACGCCCGCGGTCCCAAGGCCGACACGGACGCCTTCCTCGAGGAACTGATCGTCCGACGCGAGCTGGCCATCAACCACGCGTTTTATAACGAAAAGTACGACCAGTACGCCGGGCTGCCGGAGTGGGCACGCAAGACGCTCGCCGCCCACGCCCGCGACCGCCGTGAGCACCTTTACAGCCTTGAGCAGCTCGAAACCGCCCAGACCCACGACCCCTACTGGAACGCCGCCCAGCTCGAGATGACCCGCACCGGCTTCATGCACAACTACATGCGCATGTACTGGGGCAAGAAGATCCTCGAGTGGACGCGGACCCCGGAAGAGGGATTCGCCTGGAACCTCTACCTCAACAACAAGTACTTCCTCGACGGCCGCGACGCCAACAGCTACACGGGCGTCGCGTGGTGCTACGGCCTGCACGACCGGCCGTGGGGCCCCGAACGCCCCGTCTATGGCATGGTCCGCTACATGAACGCCGCCGGGCTCGAACGCAAGTTCGACATCAAGGCCTACGTCAAAAAGGTGGCGCTGCTCGGCTGACGGACCCCTTTCCCTGCCCTCCCCATCGCTGTCCCCACACACGGCGTGACCCCTGCGTCGCCAAGCCACGCCTACGCGCAACCCGGGCTCACGTTCGCGAGCGGTCCCCTCCCTCCCTCCCCGCCCCTCGGCTCCCCCCTCCCGCCTCGCCCCGCCCCCCCTCTCACCGTAAGGGCCGCAGGTTGCCGTGGCCGGTATGGCCGCCGGCCGCCGTGGCCGCCGCGTCAAGGCCCTTCGCCCCTCCTTCGACGCAAGCCCTCGCCTATCGGCGCGACAAGCCCACCCGGCAGGCGCCACGCTCGCCTTCTTTCCCGCCTGCCGTGGCGGCCATGCAGCGCATCACGACGTCGCCACGCGCATGGGCGTGTGGCTTGTCAAGGTCCGACCCGGTCCGTTCAGTTCACGTAGCTCCGCAGCACGCCGATCACCACGCCTTGCACACGCACCCGGTCGGCGGGCACGACCCGCGGCTCCATCGACGCGTTGGCCGGCTGGAGCCGCACGTTCGGCCCCTCCCGGTAGAACCGCTTGAGCGTCGCCTCGCCGGTGTCCAGCAGCGCCACCACCTGCTCGCCGTTGCGGGCCGTGTCGCGCCGCTCGATGACCACGTAATCGCCGTCGCACAGATGGTCTTCGATCATCGAGTCGCCCCGCACCCGCAGCACATACACCCCCCGCTTGGATGCGAACAGCGTCTCGAGATCGATCTCCTCGCGGTTCTCCACCGCCTCAATCGGCGAGCCGGCGGCGATGTTGCCCAACAGCGGCAGCCGCGTCGCCCGATTCTCGTCCGGGAGCTGTCCGGCGACGATCTCCAGCGAACGGGCCTTGTGCTTATCCCGACGGAGCACTCCCTTCCGCTCCAACGCATTGACGTGCTCGAAGATGGTGACCTTGCTGGTCCCGAGCTGGTCCGCCAGCTCCTGCATCGTCGGCGCATACCCGTGCAAATGGCGGTAGTTCCGTATCGCCACGAGCACGTCGAGCTGTCTGGGGGTGAGATTCATGAGCCGCTCCTGTTCCATTCCGCCCCCTGCCCCGCCCCCCGAACCGCCCCCTGCACCGCCCCCTGTTCCGCCAACTGACCCGCCCCCTGAAGGTTCTCAGCCGACCGCACCCGGCGTCCCGGCCCCGCCGCCAACCCCCGCAGGGCTGCATGTTCGTAAAATGTTTATTCGGACATTACCCTAACGGACCTTCACCGTCAAGCGAAAGATTCAAGCCCCATCGTTCGGCGGCCGATGTTCCCCGACATGGACGTGTCCGTTTCTTCGGCGTCAGCCATGGCGCAAAGCCGCGTCGCGACGGAAGTCGGCTACGCGGTTCAGCGGAAGGTGCTCGGCATCGCCAAGGCCGAGGGCGCTGCCCTTTTGCAGATGCTCCGGCAGGCCGCTCAGGTCGGGCAGGAGGGCGGGACCGACCCCCTCTCCGCCGCCGCCACCGGCAAAGGTGGCCGACTCGACGTTTATGCGTGATACTGTCGTGTAGGATTGCTCACACACAAGGTGCCCGTCGGGTGACTGGTGCCCGCGGGTACCACCGGACAACAGGTCGAGGCCGGCATCCGTCGAAGGACGCCGGCCTCGTTGTTGTTGGCGGCAGGCCCGCCTGTAAGCCGAATTCTGTCCCCGACACCTCACGGCACGGGTGACGGTCATTTCTCTGCGTCGCCGGTTGCCCGGACGACTTCGCTCGCCGCTCCCTTGCAGGACACGGACAAGACGTGCGGCCTACCCGCACCCCCGACGTCTAGTCGCGTTCCGGCGGAGAACGCCTCCCCGGTACGACTGGGGAGAGGGATGCCTATTTGGCCTTGCTGCCGGTGGGGTTTGCCGTGCCGCGAGCGGTCACCCGTCGCGCGGTGCGCTCTTACCGCACCGTTTCACCCTTGCCAGATCCCCGTCGCCGGGGCCTTCGGCGGTCTGCTCTCTGTTGCACTTTCCGTCGGCTTGGCCGACCCGTCTTCCGGGCCGGTTGCTCCGCCTGGCCGTTAGCCAGCACCGTCCGCCGCCGCAGTTCGGACTTTCCTCCCCGGGGACTCGCCCCGGAGCGACCGTCCGGCGGGCCTGCTCCCCGACTATACGTTCGCCCCCGCGGTTTTGCCCGTGCCGCCCGCCGTGACTGCCGGCTCACGTCGCGCTCTCTTCGACCAACAAAAAAACCAGCCGCTACCCGGCTGGCTGCATTCACACAGCGGAACGTCTCTCCGCAACGCCGTCACACTTCGCACACACGGCAAGCGGGCGATGGGACTCGAACCCACGACGTCCAGCTTGGGAAGCTGGCATTCTACCACTGAATTACGCCCGCAACGGCTGCGTAGCGATGGTAGTCGAACGCGTGGGCGTGTCAAACCTCCCGTGGCGTCGAGCATTTCTCGTCCCCGACCTGTGGCGACGTGCGAGACGGGTGGAGCCGCAGACAATGTGATGGCCGACGCGGCCGTCGAGAAGGCCGGCACCCCGCGGCCCGCTCAATCGGCCATGGCGTCGATCTGCCGGAGCTGCCATCGGCTCAGCTGCCGCACCGCGATCGCCGCCGCCACGAAGACGCTGAGCAGGCCGACGAAGCCCATCGCCAGCCAGCGCGGGCGGGGGTCGGCATGGGGCGGCCACGCCGCCAACACCTCCGCCTCCACCAGAACGCCCGTCAGCCCGTAAGCGACGAGAAAGCTGAGCACCGCCGCGGCCGCCACCAGCAGCAACACCACCAGCCCCGTCCGCGGCATCGAGCTCCCGCCTGCCGGGTCGTCGTCCACCGACGGAGAACCGAGCCGCGGACGAAACGACACCACCGGCCGCTCGCCCACGCCCGCCGTCTGGCCGACACGCGACCCGACCTCTGCCGTACCGGAACTGCCCCTCATACCACCCAAGCAAGTACAATCCCTCGGCAATCTGGGCAACTTGGCGAGACTGCGAGAAAGTGCGGCCCTTGGCCCCCCGCTCCCCGGGGGGCTTCGTCGCCAGTGGGGTCTGTCACTTGTCCGCAATAAAAGACAAAGTTTGGCGGGGTCTTCCTTCCGGCGGGCCGTGTCGTGCGCCGGGTCGCTCACCCCCCCTTTCAGGCCGACGGCGGGGGCGGATTTTTGTCGAAAAAAAGCAAGGCCCTGCCTCAAAGAAGCAGGGCCTTCGCTCAATGAACTGTCGGGGGGTGGAGAAGGAGGGGGGGAACCTTCTCCGGGGATCGCCCCCCGACATAAGGCCGCGGGCGCCCGTTCCGGCACCGTCCAACGGCCGCTACTCAATCAATACGTGGGGTCCTCCGCGAATCAACGTCGCCGCACGGTGCTTTCGGAAAAAGCGCGTCATATTCATGCGCTCCATTTACACGGGAGACTGAACCGATTAAAAATGGGGTGCATTGATTTTTGGGCGCCCTGCCCCGACCACAGGGTGTCCGCGGGGTGGACCTTAGGGTCCGCCCCGTTCTCGTTTCCGAACCGCGTCTCCTGAGAGTCGGCCATCCATCGACAGGTTTCAATCGGTGATGGGTGAAGCCGCGGGTGTTCCGTTCAGCACCACGTGACCGACGCCGGCCGCGGACGTCCGGGGGCAGAGCGGCTCGGTTGCGGGCGGTGGTCGGCTGGGGCGGACCCGCCGGCTGCCGCTCAGTGCAGGGCCGGGAGAGCCGCCCCGGTAGCCCTGCGGACTTGAAACGTTCCAGCGGTGACCGGGCCGTCTGAGCGGTCTGGCGCGGATGGAGAGCCCCGCTCTTGCGGGCTGTTGCCTCGGTTGTGTGTCCTTGTCGTGGCGTTGGGGTGGCGGAGCCGTGCCCTGGGGTTGCGACGCGGTCAAGGGGTGCGCTGAAAACGGAAAAACACGTTTGCACGTGCAAAAAGTTGAGGCATGGTTGCCACGCCAGTCGCCCGTGCAGTCGGGGTGTTGGCACGACGTGAGCGCCGCGGAGGGAACCGTGGTCGGGGTTGTTCCTGCAGGCGGACCGGAGGCCGGGCCGGCGGGTCAGTTTCAGCAGTGAGGGGCAGAGTGCATGCGTCGGAGTGAGCAGCGAAAAGATGTGGTCTGGTCGGCGGCGGCCGTGGCGGCCTTGGCGGTGCCGGCGGCGGTATGGGCGGCACCGATCAACACCGTGCTGGGGCCGGGTCTGAGCTGGCAGAGCCTGGGCACGGCCGGCTACGACACCGGTCTGGTTCGGACCGAGCGTGGCGGCACCAACGGGCAGACCGTCGGTCCGTTTACGGATACGAGCTTTGGCGTGATGAACGAAGTGGGCGCGCCGTGGTTCACGGGCAACGACCTCTCGGCGCAGCAGTACATTCAGCGGCAGATCTTCGGGAACTTCGGGACGTCGTCGCCGCCCGGCCCGCCGGGATTCCGCTACTACAACTTCGGGTACACCGGGCCGGCGGGGCCGACGCTCCCACCCTCGGGGCCGACGGTCGCCGGCTCGAACTTCCCGTTCACCGCCGCCGAGCGCCGGACGGTGACGGCCAACCACTGGAACAACCCGTTCCCCGACATCGTGCAGACGGCGACGTTCGGGCAGTTCGTCTACGTGCCGGTCGCCGCGACGTTGACGGTGACGCTGGGCTGGGGCGGTGACGAAGCGCTGCTCAAGATCATCGGCGGCATCAGCGGCAGGCGGTCCACCTTCCGTGTGGACTCGAACCTGGACGCGTCGTACACCACGACGGCCTTCGGCGGGCTCAGCCAGACGGGCAACCGCATCAACTTCAACGCCATCACCGAAGTGTTCGACGCCGGCCCGGGCGACTACGACGTGCCGTACGGCTACGGCGCGCCGCTGGCGGGCGGGCAGGTGCTCAACCGTGACAGCAACAGCGACTTCGTGCTGCACCGCGGCGTCTTCGTGGGCGACCCCGTGCAGGGCATCACGCCCAACAGCGTCGGCACCAGCTTCACCGACGTGTACAGCGTGCTCTCGGGCATCCTGCAGGACGGCTCGCCCTTCACGGTCCAGTTCGACTCGTCGGCCGAGCTGTTCATCGGGCGCATCAGCGGCGACGCCGACGCCCGGGCCAACCTCGGGCCGGGCATGGAAGGCGAGATCCGTCTGGTCGTGACCTACGAGATCTTCCAGGCCATCCCCGAGCCGGGCACGCTCGGCCTGCTCACGCCGGCGCTGGTGCTGGGGCTGCGTCGCCGGCGCTGACCCGCAACGTCCGGCACGGCGACGACCGGCCAGTCAGATGAGAAACGCACGGCACGGGTCCGACGACCCGTGCCGTGTCGTTTGAGGTCCGTCGTCCGGGGCGGCGTCGCCGGGCACCGCCTGCCACGCGCACGGACGTCGGTCGCCGTTCGTGTCGCAGGGTCGCGCGGGCGTGTCGGGCCGTGCTACTTGTCGGGCCGCGCTACTTACCGTCTCCGCCCGCCCACAGCTCAAGCAGATGCGTCACCAGCGGGTCGCCAGGACGGCGGCGGTTGGCTTCGGTGAGCAGTTCGACGGCGCGGCCCGCATCGCCGGTGTGGTAGGCGATGTACGCCAGCAGGGTCACCGGCATCGGGTCGGTGCGGTCGTCGACGGCCATCCGTTTGAGGTCGTCGATCACGGTGTCGGCGCGGCCGGCGGGGAAGGCGGTGCGAAGGTCGTGCCGGCCGCCCAGCGATGCCGGGTCGGCCGCGAGGGCCTGCTGCAGCGACGTGAGGGCCCGTGCATAGAAGCCGCCCCCGAGCTCGGCGTGGGCGCGGCCGATGAGCAAGGTCGGGTCGGTGGCGGCAAACTTGCGGGCGGCCTCATACCGGTCGATCGCCGAGGCGAAACGCCCCTCGGCGACGAGCTTTTCCGCCGACGTCACCAGCTCCTTCAGTCCCTCATCGGTGTACTGCTCCGCCAGCGAGCGGATCTGCAGCCCGGCCCGCGCTCGCACTTCCGCAGGTGCAAGACCGAGTGTGCCTGAGGGTTCTGCGGGCGTGACCGGGGCGGCGGGGGCGGCCATGCCCGATGGTGCTGCCGGTGCCGCGGGGGTCGGGTTGGCCGGGTCGCCGGGCTGGGCCGGTGCATCGGGCGGCGTGGGGGGCGTGCGCGGCGGCAGCGGACGGGCCGGCTCGGCCTGCTCGGCCTGGCCGGCCGCCTGTCGGGCGCGACGGGACTCTTCGATCCGCCGAAGCTCGGCCAGCAGCGGATTGCGCTCGGCCGGGTCGGGCGGCGGCGGGGGGGTGACCAGCGGGCGAGCGCCAAGCGTTTCCCGCGGCGGTTCGATGCGGCCGGTCTCGACCTGCGCGGGGGTCTGGGCGGGCTGCCCCAGCGCGGTGGAACCCAGTTCGGCGGCCCGCACCAACGGCGGTGCGACCGCGGCGGCCGCCTCGCCACCCTCGCCCACGCGGGCGCGCTCGGCCAAGGCGTCGGGGGAGAGCAGCGTTCGGTCCCGCTGCTCGCGTAGACGCCGCAGGGCAAAGGCGTCCAGCAGTTGCGGGGCACCGGCCGCCGACGCGCCCGACCGCGCCAGCAGAAAACGGTCCACATCCAGCAGACCCGGCATGGGCCGAACGCCCAGCAGGGGGGTCGCCGTGATCACCATGACGGCGGTGTTTCCGGAGAGGTCGCGCACGGTGGCGGGCATGACCAGCTGCTCACCCCCGCCCGCGGCCGGACGAATCACCGGCGTTCCGGGGGGGAGACCATACTGAATGTCTTCGGCCCCGAGCGCCGTCGGCGGGCGGAAGACGTACTGCCCGGTGTACGTGTTTAGACGGAAATCCCCGCTCTGCGGACTCACCGCGGTCGTCGCCGGGTAGAACGGCACGGCGTACTGACCCGGGCGGACCATCGGCGTGGCCGGCGTGACCGGGAGGTTGGCCTGACGGGCGAATCGGTCGGACGGCAGGCTGGAGCGGCCGCCGAACGGCTGCGTCGGGTCGCCGGTGAGGTTGCCGCGGAACGCCCGGCCGCCGGTCACGCGCCCCAGCGCCACGTCTTCGGCGGTGTAGAGCTGCAGGTTCGGCGGACGCGTGTTGAGCCCGCCGGAGCCGACCCGCGGGTTGGCGTCCCGGGCCTGCCCCGTTTGGTTCACCTGCACCTGGGCCGCCGCCACCGTCGCCGCCAGGGGGACGGCCAGCGTCGCTGCCAGCAAAACGGACCACCGGGCCAGCCTGTTCCGCGAGACCATCAGCCACCTCCTGTACACCCGAGTCGTCCCCCGCAACGCTGCAGGGCGGCGGGGTAAACGACCGCCCGGACCGAGCGGCGGCCCGCGTCCGGCCGTCTCGACCGCGCACCGCCTCGCCGAAGCCGGCGTTGCTGAAGTATATCGGGAAAACCCGGCCCCGCGGCTGCAGACGACCCGCGACCCCCGTGGGGTTGTTGAGCAGGTCGGCCGGGAATCAGATCACTTCAAGGTAGAACAGCACGATCAGGCTGATGCCGGCCGCGAAGGTCGTGAGCGCGAGCGCCAGCTTCAGCTTGCGCTTCCGCTCCTCGGCCGCCTGTTCCGACATCGCAGCCGCGCCCGGGTGCCCGCGGACCGCGAGGCATCGCACGCACACGATCGCGCCGTCCACCGTCTCGACTTCCGTCGGGGCGAACATGCCACGGCACTCGGTGCACGCGACCTTCGACGAGTGCTTGCGTTTCTGGTCCTCCGTGCCGCAGGCGATGCACCAGTACTTCCCCTGGCTGTCCTTCATCCTCTTGTCGTGCGTGACATCCTTCTGGCACTTCACGCAGCGCTTGAGCTGACCGGTTGCGGGCATGGGTGCCTCCCTTCGACCGCGCGGGGCCGACCCGCCGAGCGGGCCCTGTCCGCCGAACGGGCCCCTTCCGCCGACCTGGCCATGTCGGCCGAACCGCCGTCGCCCGGCGGTCCTTCGGCGCGAACCCGCGCGGCGGCCGAAGCCGCCTGTCTGTCTCGGCCGGCGTCGTGACGTGACCGGCCTTTCCGCACTTGCCGTCGCCGTGCGGACGGCGGGCAGGACAATGACGTGCGCGTGCATGGTAAATCGGGGGACGCGACGAATGCAATCCATCGCCCGCAGCTGGGCCCTCAGGTGAACCCGCAGGCGGGCCACGGCGGCGTGGCGGCCCCGCCCCCCCACGGGTGCTCCGACGCACGGCCGGGCTGCTCGCCCCATTTCCCGGGCCCTGTCACGGCCGCTGTGGACAAGTTGACGGGTAGGTCTGTGGGGTGTGCTACACGGCGCCGGGTGCGGTAGCGTTGGACCGGGCGTCGGCGGCTTTCGGCCCGTTCGCGACAAGCGCCAGTCCGAGCGAGACTTAGCGGTGCAGTGGAGTTTTTCGTTGCGGAAGGCCGTTATTTTGTGGTGTGGAGGCTTGCAGACCACAACAGGTGGTATACACTCTTTGTTGCGACAGCTATCCTGCGGCGGGTTGCGGTAGGGATAACTTTACCCTAACGTATCGGTGGCAGGAGCTCGTCGCCGCCGGCGGTTCTCGCCGCTCCGGGCAACAGCCGGGCGGCGTGGGGCCTGCCGGGTGGACGGGGAGCGGGTGGACGGGGAGGTGGGGTCACGTCGGACGGCGTGGGGGAAGGCCAGCGGGCAGGGATGCTCGGGAGAAAGGTCACGGCCGGGTGTGCTCCGGTCGTGCCCGATTTGATGTTGCGGCGTCGCGCCCGGTGGGCGTCTCCGCAGTGGTGGTCGGAGGCGGCCTGGCGAGGGGCGGCTGTGTGGTGGTGTCGTGGTGCGGCAGCAGGTCGGCGGGGCGTGCGGGCGGCGGGGGGCAGGTGGGTCGTTGGGGCGGTGAGGGGTCAGTCATGGCGATTTTGTGTGACACGCAAATCCGCGAACTCATCGGCATCGAACCGTTCGCCGAGAACGAGAAGCGGCCGGGCCGGATCAGCTACGGGGTGTCGAGCTACGGCTACGACCTGCGCGTGGGGTCGGTGTTCAAGATCTTCACCAACGTCAACTCGGAGATCGTGGACCCCAAGCGGTTTTCGGAGCGGTCGTTCGTGACGGTGGACACCGAGGCCGAGGGGAAAGACCACGTGCTGATCCCGCCGAACTCGTTCGCGCTGTGCGAGACGGTGGAGGTAGTGACGATGCCGCGGGGGTACCTTGCGATCTGTGTGGGCAAGAGCACCTACGCGCGGTGCGGCATCATCGTGAACGTCACGCCGATCGAGCCGGAGTGGCGAGGGAAGATCACGCTGGAGATCAGCAACACGACGCCGCTGCCGGCGAAGATCTACGCCAACGAGGGCATCGCTCAGCTGATTTTCCTCAAGGGCGACCGCGTGTGCAGCAAGAGCTACGCGGACAAACGGGGCAAGTACCAGGACCAGCCCGGGCTGACGCTGCCGCGGGTGGACTGATGCCCTCTCGGCGGCGGAGCGACGGGCGCCGCGCGGTCGGCGACGCGCGCTCGACACGGGCCGGGGCGGACGCGGGAGCGGGCGGGAAAACGTTTCAAGACGGTTGCGGGGAAGGGTCGGGGCGGTTGGGCGCGGCGAACGGGAGTGGCGGCCGAGGACGCGGAAGAGCAGTCATGTACGGCGAGGTCACGTGGGATCATCTGGACCGGCTGATCGACGCGTTCGCGGCGGCGGGGCTGTACCTCACCGACCTGCGCGACCTCGAGTCGCGCATCGCCCGCGCGTGCGCCGACCTGCTGCGATACCCGCCCACCTTCGACGACCTCACGGCTTTGCTGGTGTCGCGTTCGGTGTCGCGCGAGCTGGTGACCCGACGCGTGGCCTGGGCGAGCCAGCACATCTTCAACCGACGGGCGTGGTGCGTGGGGTCGAAGGTGCTGGTCAGGCTTCCGCGGCCCGGCGCGGTGGCGTCGCCGCTGCTCGAGCAGCTGAGGGTGCTCGGGTACGTGTCGGCGGGCGAGCAGGAACGGCAGGCGTGCCGGTCGGCCGACGAGACGCTGCCCCGAACCGAGTCGCTGGAGACGGGCATCGAGATCGACGTGCCCCGGCTGGACAAGATCGACGCCCTGATGGTGTCGGCGGCGTCGGACGAGGTGTGGGTGGTCAAGGGCTGCGCCTACTCGACGACGGTCAAGCTCTCGCCGGGGCTGTGGATCAACAGCGACCGCGGCTCGCTGTTCGGCGTGGACGACCGCTTCATGACGCGCGTGTTCGCGGCCGCGGCGCAGGTGCGGACGCTGCTGGCGGCGCGCGACCTCGTGCAGATCGCCTATCCGGTGCTGAAGGTGCGGGCGTGCTTCGTGGTCATCAACGACCCGGGCTGCTCGTGGCACTTCCAGGCGCACGACCTGACGTCGGCCGTGCCCGGCACGCTGGACGAGCATCGCGTGCTGCTGGACCGCTATCCCGTGGTGTCCACGCACCGCGACATGCCCGAGAAGTTCGCGGCCGAATCGCTGGAGCTGGCGGATTTGCCGCAGTGGCCGATGGACGAATGGATGACGCCGCTGGCCGCCGACCGCCCGGGGCGGTCGCTGATGCTGCTGACGGAGCTGTGGCACCGCCAGCTCAACCGGCCGAAACGGCTGGCCACCGCCCGGGGCGACGACCTCGCCGAGTCGGTGGCGCGGCACACCGGCGTGTGCATGGGGCGCGACCAGTGGAGGCACGATCTGGAAGACTGTCTCGAGCGCGGCGGTTTCGTCCGCCGACTACCGGACCGGCCCGGACGCTTCGCCATCACGCCGCGAGGCGTAGCGCGGGTGCTGATGCTGCGGCGCAAGCTCGGCGCTTCGCCGCCGATCAGCGCGGCGCAGCTCATGTCCCACGTGCTGCACCAGTCGCGCCTCTGGGCGGTGGCGCCGGTGACGTGACGCGGCGTATGACGCGGCACGATGAGGACCTTCCGACGTTTTTTTGCGACCACGAGTAGCCATGAACACGTCAACGAGATGCTCGAAGTGCTCAGACGCCGACGCGGCGGCTTGCGGCCGACTGAAGCTCGTCACGCGCGGTCCGACGAACCGCGGCCCGCGCCGCTTCGTACGGCTGCTGTGCAGCGCGTGCGTCGCGGTCTCGGTGTGGTCGTCGGCAGCAGGTTGTCGGGGCCAGGACGGGTCCGGCGGGAGCGGCGGGCCGGCGGTCGGGGCACGGCCCACGTCGTCGCTCGAGAACGCCGGGCCGGTCGTGCGTCGCAGCAGCCGGGCGTTCAACTTCCTGGTCGCACAGGGCGGGCACATCACGGTCTACGACGCCACGGCCGGCCGCACGCTGCTTTCGACGCAGGTGCCGCCGCAGACGCTCGTGCGGGTGGACCCGCGGACCGGCGTGTTCACGGGGGCCAACCAGGCCCTCCGCGGGCCGCTCCCGGAGAACCACGTCCGGGAGCTGCGGGTGAGGCCGTAAGCGGCGCGGCCGCGGGAGAGGCGGGGCGTCGCCGGACGGCCGACTGAGCCCGCGGCGACGTTGACGGCGGACGTTGCGGCGGGGGGAAAAGAAGTGCAGTGGGGGAGAAGTGCAGCGGGGGAGAAGTGCGAAGGGGCGGCGGGACGGTTCGGTTTCGAGGTGAGTCTTCCTTTTCCGGTTCCAGCATCATGAAAATCACACGGCGTTTCACCAAGGCGGGCGTGGACGTGTTCTCGACGGTGCAGTACGAGCGTCGCACCAGCCGCATCACCAATCCCGACGGCAAGGTGGTCTTCGAGATGACCGACGCGGAGATTCCCGCGTCGTGGTCGCAGCTGGCCACCGACATCATGGTGAGCAAGTACTTCCGCAAGGCCGGGGTGCCGCAGTTCAACCCCGACGGCACGCCGATGCTGGACGAATCGGGCAAGCCCGTGCTCGGCCCGGAGCGGTCCGCCCGGCAGGTGATCCACCGGCTGGCCGGCTGCTGGCGGATGTGGGGCGAAAAGCACGGCTATTTCGACACGCCCGAAGACGCGCAGGCGTTCTATGACGAGCTGGTGTACATGATGCTGCACCAGATGTGCGCTCCCAACTCACCGCAGTGGTTCAACACGGGGCTGCACTTCGCGTACGGCATCACCGGCCCGGCGCAGGGCCATCACTACTGCGAGCCGTCCACCGGCGAGGTGAAGCTCTCGCCCGACGCCTACTCCCGCCCGCAGCCGCACGCGTGCTTCATCCAGTCGGTGGAAGACGACCTGGTCAACCCCGGCGGCATCATGGACCTGTGGGTGCGCGAGGCGCGGCTGTTCAAGTACGGCTCGGGGACGGGCACGAACTTCTCGCGCCTGCGCGGCGAGAACGAGCCGCTCTCCGGCGGCGGCAAGTCGTCGGGCCTGATGAGCTTCCTCAAGATCGGCGACCGCGCCGCCGGCGCCATCAAGTCCGGCGGCACCACCCGCCGCGCCGCCAAGATGGTGTGCCTCGACCTCGACCACCCCGACATCGAAGCGTTCATCAACTGGAAGGTCCGCGAAGAGCTCAAGGTCGCCTGCCTTGTCGAAGGCCTCAAGCACATCCCCGCCGACCAGCGTGAACTGGCCCGCAGGCTCGGGCTGCGGCTCGACTACGACTTCAACGGCGAGGCCTACTACACCGTCTCCGGGCAGAACTCCAACAACTCCGTCCGCATCCCCAACCGCTTCTTCACCGCGCTGGAGAAGGACGGCGACTGGCCGCTCACCTGGCGCACCAACGGCAAGGTGTGCAAGACGGTCAAGGCCCGCGACCTGTGGGAACAGATCGCCTACGCCGCCTGGCGCTGCGCCGACCCCGGCGTGCAGTTCGACGACACGATCAACCAGTGGCACACCTGCCCCAGGTCCGGGCGGATCAACGCCAGCAACCCCTGCGTCACCGGCGACACCCGCGTGCTCACCCCCGGCGGCGTGTGGCGGCGCATCGACTCGATGATCCACCTGCCGTCGCGCATCGTCACCAACCTCGCCGGTCAGGAAATCCACGCCACGGAAGGCGCCTTCCCCACCGGCCAGCGCGACGTCTACGAGCTACGCACGGCCAGCGGCTACACGCTGCGGCTCACCGCCGACCACCGCGTGTGGGTGCGCAAGCGTGCGGCCGCGCACGATGCCCCGTCGTCCGGAGGCGAGGGCGCGTGGGTCGAAGCCCGCGACCTGCTGCCCGGCGACGAGGTGTGTCTGCCCGGCCGCCCCGCATGGGACCACGCCGCGACGGCCGCGACCCACGCCGCTATCGCCGACCCGGCCGACCCGATGTTCTTCCAGCTCGTGGGGCTGTTCCTGGCCGACCGCAATGGCGACGTCGAAGCCCTGCATCTCGACGGCCTGCTCGACGAGCCGGCGATGTCGCAGCTCAAGGCCTATGCCGCCACGGTGTGGGGCCACGGCGCTGACGGCGAGCTTCCCTCTGGCCAGGGGGAGCCGTCGGGCGCGAACGACGCCGCCGACGGCGGCGACGGCGTTGACGGGGCCGGCGGGAGCGTCGCGGTGCTCACATCCCGCCGGCTGCTCTCGCGCATCCGCGCGTGCGTCCGTCTGGACGCCGACGGCCTGCCGCGGCTGGGCGATGAGGCGTTCACCGCCGGGCTGGCGGCCCAGAAACATCTGCTGCGGGCGCTGTTCAGTGCCGACGCCACGCTCGAGGGCGGCGAGCTGGTACTCCGCTCGGCCTCGGCGGGTCTGCTCGCGGACGTGCAGCTGGTGCTGCTGGGCTTTGGCGTCAAGTCGGCGGTGTCGGTGCGTGACGACGGCACGGCGGTGCTGACCGTGGCCGGGCGGTCGCTGACGGCCTTCCGCCGGCACGTCTCGCTGCTGCCGGGCCGCAAGCTCGAGGCCTTGCAGGCGATGTCGCTGCCGCCCGAGTCGTCCGACACGCACACCGACCCCGTGGTCAGCGTCACCTACGCCGGCCGCGAGAGCGTCTTCGACCTCACCGAGCCGGTGACCAGCTCGTTCGTCGCCAACGGGCTGACGGTCCACAACTGCTCGGAGTACATGTTCCTCGACGACACCGCGTGCAACCTGGCGTCGCTGAACGTGCTGACGTTCTACGACGCCGAGTCGCGGCGGTTCGACCTGGCGGCGTACAGGCACGCCATCCGGCTCTGGACGATCGTGCTGGAGATCTCCGTGCTCATGGCCTCGTTCCCGTCTGAGGCCATCGCCCGGCTGTCGTACCGCTTCCGCACGCTGGGGCTGGGGTATGCCAACCTCGGGGCGATGTTGATGCAGGCGGGCATCCCGTACGACTCGCCGCGCGGGCGGGCGATCTGTGCCGCGCTCACCGCCGTCCTCACCGGCGAGGCGTACGCCACCAGCGCCGAGATGGCCCGCGAGCTCGGGCCGTTCCCCGGCTACGCGGAGAACCAGGCCGACATGCTGCGGGTCATCCGCAACCACCGCCGCGCCGCGTACGGCTCGCGTCACCCGGCCCTCGGCAATGCGGGGGCGTACGAAGGGCTGGACATCACCCCGGTGGAGATCGACGAGTCGCAGTTCGGGGCCGACACGCTGGCCAGCCGGGAGCTGCTGGCCGCCGCCCGTGAGTGCTGGGACCGCGCTTTGCTGCTGGGCAGCAAGCACGGCTACCGCAACGCCCAGACCACCGTCATCGCCCCCACCGGCACCATCGGGCTGCTGATGGACTGCGACACGACCGGCGTCGAGCCCGACTTCGCGCTGGTGAAGTTCAAGAAGCTCGCCGGCGGCGGCTACTTCAAGATCGCCAACCAGTCGCTGGCGCCGGCGCTCCGCTCGCTGGGCTATTCGCCTTCGCAGATCGGCGACATCCTCGACTACGTGCTCGGCACGATGTCGCTGGAGAACGCCCCGTTCATCAACCGCCAGAGCCTGCTGGCCAAAGGGCTCACCGACGCCGACATCGACAAGATCGAAAAGAGCCTGCCGGGGATGTTCGAGCTGAGCTTCGCCTTCACGCCCTGGACGCTCGGGCCCGAGGCCATGCAGCGGCTGGGCATCACCGAGGCCGAGTACATGGCCCCGGGGTTCAACCTGCTGCGCAAGCTCGGCTTCACCCGGCGGCAGATCAACGCGGCCAACGACGTCATCTGCGGCCGGGGCACCGTCGAGGGCGCCCCGCACCTCAAGGAAGAGCACTACCCCGTCTTCGACTGCGCCAACAAGTGCGGCAAGTCGGGCAAGCGCTACATCGCCCCCGAGGGCCACATCCGCATGATGGCGGCGGCCCAGCCGTTCATCTCCGGCGCCATCTCCAAGACGATCAACCTTCCCCACGAGGCCACCGTCGAGGACATCAAGACCTGCTACCGCCTCTCGTGGGAACTGGGGCTCAAGGCCAACGCCCTCTACCGCGACGGCAGCAAGCTCTCGCAGCCGCTGAACATCAAGTCCGACGACGACCTCGACAAGGCCGAAGAGGACGATGAGCTCAACGTGGCTGCCGCCAAGGAAGCCCTCGCCGAGGACACCGCCAAGGCGGTCGCCGAGGTCATCGCCAGGGCCGCCAGCCCCGAGCCGACCGCCACCGCACGCAACGGCGACGGCGGCACGCACGCCGACACGTCCGCCCCGGGCGAGCACGTCCGGGTCATCGAGCGGGTCGTCGAACGCATCGTCGAGCGGCCGCTCCGCCGTCGCCTCAACGACGAACGGCAGGCCATCAACCACAAGTTCGACGTCAACGGCCACGAGGGGTACATCTCGGTCGGGCTGTATGAAGACGGCACGCCCGGCGAAGTGTTCATCACCATGGCCAAGGAAGGCTCGACCATCGGCGGCCTGATGGACACCATCGCCACGCTCGTCTCCGTGGCGCTGCAATACGGCGTGCCCATCGAGACGCTGGTCCGCAAGTTCGAGCACGTGCGCTTCGAACCCAACGGCACCACCCGCAACCGGCACATCCCGTTCGCCAAGAGCCTGGTGGACTACATCTTCCGCTGGCTGGGCATGAAGTTCATCCCCGGCTATCTCGAAGCGAACTCGCCGGTCTACGCGGCGGGCGATGCCGCCGCAGCGCCGCCAGCGGTCCTGCCGCCACGCGGGGCGACCCCGCCGACCCCGGCCCCCGCTTCGACGGCCGCCGCGGAGGCCAAAGCCCACGACGCCGGGCCGCTCTTCGCCAGCTCGCCGGCGACGTCAGCCGCCCGGCTCGCCCGGCCCGTCGCCATCCCCGGCCAGCTCAGCGGCCGCCAGCTCTCGCCGCTGGATCAGCAGGGCAGCGAGCTCCAGAAGGACGCCCCGGCCTGCGACGTCTGCGGGTCGATCACCGTCCGCTCGGGCAACTGCTACAAGTGCCGCAACTGCGGCAACTCGATGGGTTGCTCATAGCGTGCCGACCGCGGGCGGATGGGCCTGACCTGCCTTGTCCGCTCGCGAGCCGCCGCATGGGCCGCCCGCGCGTCGCCCGGCGCCAGCGCGCTGGCCGTCGAGCCAGAGCCCACCCTGAGCTTCTGCCTCCACCTCCCGGACCGGGCCGCCCACCAGCGGCCCGGTTCGTTTGGGAGCTGCTCCGTCCCCGGGCAACGTGGCTCCGGGGGCCCAAACGTGTGCCCGACCGGAGAGCCGCTGCCTTTCAAGTGGACCGCGTTAAATCTTTCGAATGCAAAGGTTTACAGGAAGGCCCGTCCGGAAAAATTCAGGTGACAAGCCCGTGCGAACCGACTAGAACGGGCGTCGAAGCAGGCCGGAGCAACCTCCGCGGACGTGCGTCACCGCGGCGGCCGGCTCTCTTCGACGTGACGCCTAGCGGGAGCGTTGTCATGAAGGACGGGAGAGAACGGCCGCAGTGCGGCCGCGGGGCAGGGCGGGTTCGGAGTGGGGTGTTGGTCGCGTCAGCGGCGTGGGTTCTGACCGCGGGGGCGTCGGCCGCGTCGGCCGCCACGGTGGGCAACTTCAGCACGGTGGCGCCCGGGTTCAGCGCGTCGGGCTCTCGCATCGCCGCCAACTCGATCGCCGTCTTCGCGGCCGACCCGCGGGCGCTGGCGGTCCCCTTCGCGTTCACCACGGACATCCAGCTCATGCAGGTCCGCGTGCCCATCCGCACCTACAACACGTTCCCGGGCAACGTGCTGCTGGAGCTGCGTGAGGTGGTGGGCGGCACGCCGACCGGGCCGCTGCTGGAGAGCTGGACGCTCACGTCGCTGATGACGCAGGTCACCTCGGCCGCCGCGTCCCTGCAGACTTTGACGTCGGTGCTCTCGCCGGTGCTGCAGGCGAGCAAGACGTACGCCCTGGTCGCGGTCCCGCAGACCGGCGTGCTTGTGCAGTGGTACGAGAACATCACCGGCGCGGTCGGTAACTTCTCACAGAACCCGACGACGCTGGCGTGGAGCTTCGCCCCGTCGCAGACGCAGCTGGCCTTTGAAGTGACCGGTCGCAACGCCATCCCCATCCCCAGCGCCTGGATGATGGGCAGCGTGCTGCTGGTGGGTCTGCTCAGCCGGCGGGCCGTCTTGCGGTAGCTGCTCAGCTGGCGGGCCGTCTTGCGGTCGCTACGCGGCGTGTGCCGCGTCATCGGGGCCGGTGGCCGCCGCGGCGGCGTTGTGCTGGGCGATGAACACCATCAGCAGGCTCCACGCCGCCAGCGCCAGCGAAAACAGCACGAACTGCAGCGCCCCGGGCAGGCTGTAGATGAGGCTGGTCATCGGGAGCCAGTACATCCAGCACGGCAGCAGCAGCGCGGGGAACCGCTCGGCCAGCCGCCGGGGCGTCAGCGTCGCCAGCGTCGGCCCGAGCCGGTAGCCGCAGGCCTTGAGCGAGAACATCGTCAGCCCGAACGGCGTCGCCCAGAACACGGTGAACACGAACTGGTCGAGCGCGACTTTCGCTGCCACGGTCGCCAGGTCCTGCCGGTCGCCAAACAGCCACGACTGCAGCTGGTAGAAGTGGAACACCACGAACGACGAGAACGCGAAGAAGGCGAACTGAAACCCCACATCATGCAGCCGCCGCACGACCGGGCGGCGGTCAATGCCCGTCACCAGCTTCGCCAGCTCCGGAAGGATCCCGCCGGCGATCGCCCCGGCCAGCGCGGCCGCCAGCACGCCGCCCCGCTCTCGCCATTCCGCCAGCTGCTGCAGCACCGCCGCCACCGCCGGGACCGTCCAGTAGCCCGCCACGAGGCCCAGCCCGATGAGCTGGATGGCCACGAAGGCCCGCCAGTAGCGCCGAATGGCCGCGGTGGCCGGCCCGAGGAGCCGCCCGGTCGCCCCGGCCGCCTGTGGCCGGGCGTCGGCCAAAGCGTCGATGACGCCCGGGGTGCACACAGGCGGGCATCCCGGCAAACCCGGGCAGCCCGGCGAACCGTCGGTGGGGAGTGGGCAGGGCTCACTTGGTACCGTGCTCATCGGAGCTGCAAGTGTAGCGGCCGTCACTCTCCCGCCCCCGTCGCGGTGCTGTCGCGCGGGCAACAGGTGGGCTGCGGCCACAGAGAGGCGGAAGGTGCGGCGGGAGGTCGCGTGAAAGCGGGTGGCCCGGCGCGTGATCGTCGGGCTCCGGCGAGCGGCATGCTGCGGTGCGCGATCGTGGGTCGGGCGGTTCGCCCAACTTCACAACCGATGCTGTGGGAACGTGTCCTTGCTGTGTGCAATCGAGTGCTCGCGCGGGCAGGCTCACACAACTTTAATGTTCGGCTCTGTAAGCGGCGTTACCTTTTCTCGCCGGCAGAGAGCGTCCGTCGGGTTGACGAACGCGGCCGGCGGGTGACTTGGTGACTTGTCGGGAGAGATGCAGATGAAGCTTGCTTCGAAACTGGTTCTGGCGGCTGCGGCCGTCGCCGTCTCGGCTCCGCTGGCCTCGGCGAGCGTGATCCTCGCTCAGTGGAACTTCAACCAGTCGGCCAGCATGCCGGTGCCCAATCCGTATCCGACGGCGGTCGGCTCGGGCACGCTGAGCCTCATTGGCGGCGTCACCGTGACGCTGGCCAGCGGGACGGCCAACGGTGGTTCGACTGACCCGGTGAACACCACCCCGCCCAACTACGGTTACAACGTCACGACGTTCCCGGCTCAGGGCACCAACGACCGCACCGCCGGCATCCAGGCGCTGGTGTCCACCGTGGGCTACCTCGACATTCAGCTCCGCTGGGACCAGCGGCACTCCAACACCGCCGCCCGTCACGTGCAGGTGCAGTACACGATCGACGGCGTCAACTTCACCGACATCGGCCCGCTGTTCGTCGGGACGGCCGGGGATACGTGGTTCAACGGACGCTCGGTGGACTTCTCTGCCGTGCCCGGGGTCGACAACAACCCGAACTTCGGCATCCGTATCGTCTCCGCCTTCGACCCGGGGCTGGGCAACGCGTACGTCCCGTCGAACTCGACGAGCACATACGCGTCGGGCGGCACGTGGCGGTTTGACATGCTGACGATTTCGGGGACGGTCATCCCCGAGCCCGCCACGCTGGGCCTGCTGGCCCCGGCCGTGCTGGTGCTGGGCCGCCGCCGCAAGTAACCTCTGGTCGTCAGGACGAGTTCACGCGGGGCCGCTTCCCGGAGGGGGCGGCCCCTTTTCCTTGCGCGTCGGCCGGCGGGTCCATGGCGGTTCCACCGGGGTCCATGGCCGTTTCACCGGGGTCGATGGCCGTTCCACCGGCGCTGGCAGCGCATAAGCTAGGCGTTGCATGGCCAAGCACACGGTTGTCCTGATCCCCGGCGACGGCATCGGCCCGGAAGTCACCGAAGCCGCCCGTCGCGTCGTCGAAGCCGCCGGCGTGTCCATCGAGTGGGTGGTGTTGCCTGCCGGGGCCAGTGCGGTCGAGCAGGGGCACGACAACGTTCTGCCGCAGGTGACGTTGGACGCGATCCGCCACTACAGGGTCGCGCTCAAGGGCCCGGTCACCACGCCGGTGGGCAAAGGCTTCAAGTCGGTGAACGTCCAGCTCCGCCAGAAGCTCAACCTCTACGCCGCCGTCCGTCCGGTGCGCTCGCTGCCGGGCGTGAAGACCCGCTACGACGGCGTGGACATGGTGATCATCCGCGAGAACACCGAAGGGCTGTACTCCGGCATCGAGAACGAGGTCATCCCCGGCGTGGTCACCAGCCTCAAGGTCGCGACGGAGCAGGCCTGCACCCGCATCGCCCGCTACGCCTTCCGCTATGCCAACCGCCGGCATCGCAAGAAGGTGACCGTCTTCCACAAGGCCAACATCATGAAGCTCACGGACGGCCTGTTCCTGAGCTGCGCGCGGAAGGTGTGGGAAGAGGAATACCCCAACATCGAGTACGAAGAGATGATCATCGACGCCGGGTGCATGCGGCTCGTGCAGGACCCCACCCGGCTGGACGTGCTCCTGATGGAAAACCTGTACGGCGACCTCGTGTCGGACCTGTGCGCCGGGCTGGTGGGCGGGCTGGGGGTGGTGCCGGGGAGCAACATCGGCGACGACGCCGCCGTCTTCGAGGCCGTGCACGGCTCGGCCCCGGACATCGCCGGCAAGGACATCGCCAACCCGCTGGCGTGCATCATGTCGGCGGTCATGATGCTCAACCACATCCACGAAGAGAAGGCGGCCGAGACGATCAAGGCCGGCTACAACGCGCTGCTGGCCGAGGGCAAGCACCTCACCCGCGACCTCGGCGGCACGCTGGGCACCCGCGCCTTCACCGACGCCCTCATCCGCCGCATCACGACGGGCGCTGCGTGAGCGTCGCCGAGGGCAACGCCTCCGCAGCGTCTGCCCTGCGCAGGGCTTTTCGCGCCATCGCCACGACACCGCGCTGAGCTGTCGGCACCCCCGCCGCCGAAGTGCAGTGCTCCGAACCCGCATGTAGACGGGTCCCGCCTGCGGCCGGTGTGCGTCAGCCGGAAAAATAAGGCGGTTCGTGTCGCGTGGGGGGCGTGCTGACCCTGCGGACGACGGACGAAAGTCGCACGGTTCGCGCGACGATGTCCCGTGCGTGTCACGGACGTCGCTCACGGTGAAACAGCTGGAACGGATCTGTCGCGACCTCGGACATCAGCGGCCCACCGAACGCCGGCCCGAGGTGCCTTCGCGGGTGGAGTTGCGGGCGGAAGTGCTGGTCGCCACGTCGGAAGACGGACACGTCCGCGGGGCGACGCGCAGCGAACTGCGCGACCTGAGCCTGCGGGATGCCACGCTCAACCACCCGGTGCCCGTGAAGCCCGGCGGGCGGGTGGTGCTCAAGCTCGACCCGCTCCGCATCATCGGCGAAGTGGTGCACTGCAAATGCTTCCGCGACGGCACCGCGATGCTCAACGTCGATTTCCTGCAGGTCCTGGACGCGGCCGACCTCAGCCGGCGCAAGGTCGCGTGACCGGACGCGGGCTTGAGGCTTCCCCAGCGTTTGCGTCGCAGCCGTTTGCGTCGCAGCGTCTCGGGGGTGCGGTCACGCGGTGGCTTCGATGAGCCGATCGAGTGCCTGCCGGGCGGCGCCGGAGTCGATGCTTTCCAGGGCCAGCCGAAGCCCCTCGGCCAGCGAAGCGGCCCTGCCGCACACCAGCAGCGCGGCGGCCGCGTTGAGCGCGGTGATGTTGCGTGCAGGCCCGCGTTCCCCGGCCAGCACCCGGCGGATCATCGCGGCCGACGCCTGTGGCGAATCCGCCGCGAGCTCTTCCGCCCGCGGGCGGGGCAGCCCCAGCTCGCGGCTGTCCACCACGTGCCGGGTCAGCTTGCCGTCGCGCACCTCCACGACCGACGTGCTGGCGAGCGTGCTCAGCTCGTCCATGCCGTCGGTGCCGTGCACGACCCACGCGTGGTGGCTGCCCAGTTGCAGCAGCGTTTCCGCCAGCAGGTACAGCAGTTCGGGCTTGTAGACGCCGAGCAACTGCCGCTTGGCGCCCGCGGGGTTGGTCAGCGGCCCGAGCAGGTTGAACAGCGTCGGGATGCCCAGTGCCTGACGGATCTCCGCGACGTTCTTCATGGCCGGGTGATGGGCCCGCGCGAAGCAGAAGCACAGCCCCGCGTGGCCGAGCACCTCCGGCAGCCTCCCGGCCGGCACGTCGAGCCGAACGCCCAGCGCTTCCAGCACGTCGGCCGAGCCGGACCGCCCGCTGGCCGAGCGGTTGCCGTGCTTGACCACGCGTGCCCCCGCGCCGGCGGCGACCAGCGCGGCGGCCGTGGAGATGTTGAACGTGCCGCGACCGTCGCCCCCGGTGCCGCAGGTGTCCAACAGGTCGTCACCGTGCATCGGCGTGTCGAAGGTCACCGCGTGACGCCGCATGACCGTCGCGGCGGCCGCCAGCTCGCCGGGCGTGGGGCCCTTGGCCGACAGCAGCGCCAACGCCGCCCCGGCCACCGCCGGATGCAACGTCCCGGACATCAGCGCCCCGAACAGCTCGGCCGTTTCCTCGCCCGTCAGCTCGACCCGGTCACGCAGCTTTTCCAGCGTCTGCTTCATGTCGGCGTGGAGTGTAGGTCGATTCCATGCGGCGCCATCAGGGTTGGGCCCGCGCCGATGGCCGGGTGTCTGCGGCGCTGCCCGCGTGTCCGCGGCGCTAGGGCTGGCTGCGCCACACGTACACGCTGACCTCGCTCCCCGCCGCCAGCAGCACGCCGTCGGCCCGCCGGCCCTGCAGCGCCCCCCAAGGCGGCCCGTAGAGCCCCTCGAAGTCCCAGTCCAGCTCGTAACTGTCCACGCGGTGGCACGCCCATGCGGGGTGAACCACCTCGTACCGCCGCAGCCCCCGGCCGCCGCGACCGCGGTTGAACCCCCAGCGGTGCTCCTTGAACCACGCCTCGGGGCTGCTGCCTGGCGGAAGGTGGGTCTCCGGTCCGGCCAGCAGCTTCATGCGGCTGCGGCGACCGTCGTGCTCGAGCACGTGCTCGACCGTCACACGCCCGGCACGCCGCTCCACGCGCGAGACGAGCGGCAGCGCGACGTACGGCTCGCCGTAGGTCCACCGTGCGGCGGCGGCGATGAGCCGGCTGGGGACGATCTCGCGCACGAACACCACGCCGCGGTCGCCGCTGGGCGCATGCCGGACGTAGATCCGCAGGTTCAGCTCGGGGAAGTTCACCAGCCCCGGCCACCTCACGCCCAGCACCCGCGTTTCGAGGAAGTCGAAGCCCACCAGCGACACCCACGCCCGCCCGTCCAGACTGGTGTCGGCGACGCAGCCGGGCGGCAGGTAGGGCGTGAGCCACGCCTCCGGTACCGCGTAGTGCAGCATGGCCAGGTTCGCCCAGCGCGCGGTGAGGAAACGGATCGGCATGGCGGGTGTGCCTTCAGGTCACCTCGCCCGCGCCGTCCGTGGCAACGGTGGCCAGCAGGTCGGGCGTGAGGCCGAAACGCCCGGGGTAGGCTTCGGCGATGTGTCTGCACAGCGACTCGACGGCGTCGGGCCGGCACAGCGCCACGGCCGAACCGCCGAAGCCGCCGCCGGTCATCCGCGCCCCGTACACCCCCTGCACGGTCATCGCCTGCTCGGCCATGAAGTCCAGCTCTTCGCAGGAGACCTCATAGTCGTCGCGCAGCGACGCGTGCGACGCCTGCATGAGCCGGCCCATCTCCGCGTAGTCGCCGCGGTCCAGTGCGTCGGCCGCCGCGAGGCAGCGTGCGTTCTCGGTCACCACGTGCCGGGCGCGGCGGAAGACCACCTCGTCGAGGCGACCGCGGGCCGCCAGCACGTCCTCCAGCGTCACGTCCCGCAGCGCCGGCTTGCCCAGCACCCGTGCCGCCTCCTCGCACTGTCGCCGGCGGACGGCGTATTCCCCCGCCCCGCCGGCCAGAGAGTGCTGCACGCGCGTGTTGAGGATGACCACCCGCACGGCCTGTGGCGGCAGCGGCACGTAGCGGATGTGCAGCGTCCGGCAGTCCAGCAGCATCGCGTGCCCCGCCTTGCCGCCCGCCGACGCCGTCATGTCCATGATGCCCACAGGCGCGCGGGGGAAGGCGTGCTCGGCCTTCTGGCAGATCTGCGCGATTTCCGAGACCGGAAGCCGGTGCCCCGGTCCCAGCGCCGCCAGCATGACGTGCACCACCGCCACCTCCAGCGCCGCCGACGACGACAGCCCCGACCCCTCCGGCAGCGTGTTGTCCAGCAGGACGTCCACCCCGCGGAGCCGGGCCCCCGTCTGCACGAGGGCCGGGTGCCGCTGCAGGAAGTGCACCGGCCCCATCAGGTAGTTCGACCAGTGCTTGGGCTCGGGGTGGGGCGTGAGGGCGGCGGTGACGTCGAAGCTCACCATCGACCCGGCCCGCCGCGTGGACGCGAAGCGCGCCGTGGTGTCGTCCCGCACGCGGAACGCCGCGCGGATCTCCGGCTCGATGGCCATCGGAAAGACGAAGCCGTCGTTGTAGTCGGTGTGCTCGCCGATGAGGTTGACCCGCCCGGGGGCACGGACGACCCGTACCGGACCGTCGCCGGGGCCGAACACCTCGTCGAACCGTTGCCGGAGCGTCTGCAGCGTCGAAGGGTCCATCGCGGGCGTGAGTGTATCGCGCCGCCGCCCTCGGCCGAACCCGCCGCCGTCCCGGACCGCCGGGGTCTGTGGGTCAGCGGGCGCACGGTGCGGACGGAGCCGTAGCGCAAGGCCGGCGTGGCCGGTTATGTTCCTCTCCCGATGGGACGGTGGATCGCACTTGCGGCTTCGGGGCTCGCCGGAGCGGCCGCGTACTTTCTCGCCCCCGCGGACCTCGGCGAGCCGGCCCGGCGGGCTCTGGTGATCTTCGTGGTCGCCGCCCTGTTCTGGGCGACGGAGGTCGTTCCCCTCTACGCGACGTCGCTCGGCGTGGTGGTCGCCTCGGTGTGGCTGCTCGCCGGCGACATCGGGTTGCCCAACCCGCCCGGCCCGGACGGTGTGCTCAAGGCCCGGCTGTTCCTCGACCCGCTGGCCAGCAACGTCATCCTGCTGTTCCTCGGCGGGCTGATCCTCTCGGCGGCCGTCTCGCGGCACGGCCTTGACCAGGCCATCTCCGCCCGCGTGCTGGCCCCGTTCATCGACCGCCCGCTGCTGCTGATCTACGCCGTTCTGGGCAGTACCGCGTTCTTCTCCATGTGGATGAGCAACACCGCGACGGCGGCGATGATGCTGGCCATCCTCGGCCCGGTGCTGCAGCGGCTGGAGGGCCGCGGGCGGCTGGCGGCGGCGGTCGCCCTGGCAGTACCCATCGGGGCGAACCTCGGCGGCATCGGCACGCCCGTCGGCACGCCGCCCAACGCCATCGCGCTGGCCGCGCTGCGCTCGGCCGGCTTCGACATCAGTTTCCTGCGCTGGATGCTCATGGCCGTTCCGCTGATGACGCTGCTGCTGCTCATCGGCGGCCTGCTGCTCTATTTGATGTTCGGGCGGGGGGGCCCCTTGGCGAAGCCCCTCGAGCCGTCAGTCGCCGCCCCGACGCCGGCGCTGGCCGCGTCCGCCCCGCTCACGCCCCGCGGCTGGGCCACGCTGGTGGTGCTGCTCGCGGCCATCCTCGCGTGGCTGACGGGAGAGTGGCACGGCGTGCCCGACGGGATCATCGCGCTGACCACCGCCGCGGTCCTCACGGTCACCGGGCTGGCTACGCGCGACGACGTGCGGAACATCGAATGGTCGGTGCTCCTGCTGATGTGGGGCGGGCTGACGCTGGGGCTGGCGATGCAGCACACCGGGCTGCTGGGCCTGCTGGGCGAGCTGCCGCTGGCGCACGTCCGTGGGCCGCTGCTGGCGGGCATGGTCGTGCTCGCGGCGATGTTCGTCTCCACGTTCATCAGCAACACCGCCACCGCCGCACTGCTCACGCCGGTCGTGCTCGCCTTCGCGCTGCCCGAGCGCGGCCAGCTGGTCGTGCTGGGGGCGCTGGGATGCTCGTTCGCGCTGGCGTTGCCGGTCTCCACACCACCTAACGCCCTCGCCTACGCCACGGGGCGCTTCTCCACCGCCGACATGCTCCGCGCCGGCGGGCTGCTCTCGCTGATCGCCGTGCTCGTGTCGCTGGTGGGCTACCCGCTGATGCTGCCGCTGGCGCTGCCCGTGCGTTGACCGACGTCAAGCGTTCTCCGGCAGAGTCAGAAAACGCACCTGCCTCGGCAGCAGCTCCACCGACAGCGGCGTAAATCCGGCCGCCTCGCCGTCGGCCTGCACCGCCACGGCCGCCTCCGACCGCACCTCGACGTGCCGGGCCCGCAGGTACACCACGCCGTCGGCGCCGATGAGCTGGTCGGTGGCGGTCTCGAGAAAACGGTCCACCGCGTGGCCGACGCTGCGGCAGGTGAACGCCAGCAGGTCCATCCAGCCGTCGTCGGGGACCGCCCGCGACAGGAACGAAAACCCCAGCCCGTGCTCACGCACGTTGCCCACCATCGCCATGCCCGGCTGCGGGCCGAAAACGTGCCGACCGTCCGCCCAGACGTCGATCCGCGGAAACCGCCAGCCCGCCAGGCTCCGCAGCGTCGGCATCACGTAGCTGCCCAGCGTGATCGGCCCGTTCCGCACCGCGTGCAGCGTGTGGATCACCTCGCCGTCCAGCCCCGCCCCGGCGACGATCAGAAACAGCTCGCCGTTGGCCAGCGACACGTCGCGCCGGACCACGCGGCCGCGGGTGAGCAGCTCGAGCACGTGCCGGGACAGGTCGGCCGGACGCTTCGGCAGTCCCAGCGACTGGTGCATCAGATTGGCCGTGCCCATCGGCACGATGACGATCGGCGGCGGGTCCACCCATGGGTCCGATGGCGACCGCGGCCCCACGGGACGGTCCGGCGGCGTGGCCAGCCGCGACACCACCGCCCGGAGCGTGCCGTCGCCGCCGATGGCAATCGCCGCCCCCACCGCCTGCTCGGGCAGCACCGTCGTGGACGGCGGGGTCAGGACGGGCATGGCGTTCCAGCCGGCCGCTCGCAGCGCCGACGTCAGCTCGGCGGCGATCGCCCCGGCCCGCCCCCGCCCGGCGACGGGGTTGGCGAAGATCAGCACGTTCCGACAGGCCACCGGCGACGCCCGTTCGCGAGATTCGAGTGTTAGCTGGCTCACGTTGGAGGGGTGATATTCGGTTGACCCGTGTTGCCGGCGGGTTCTATCAAGTCGGTACCTCTCCGGTCTCGGCGACCGGGGACGGTGATGTCAGTGGGGAGGGGCATGTTAGCCGGTCGAGCGGCACAGAAAGGGCATGAGCGTGTTCACTGAAGGCGGTCCGGTCACCATCAACGAGCGTGCGGCGGAAGAGTTCTTCAAGCGGGCGAAGGACGCCGAAGCTCAGGGCAACACCGACAAGGCGATCGAGTTTTACGAGCGGGCGCTGGCGGAGAACCCCGACCACGAGCAGGCCTGCTTCCACCTGGCCCTGCTGTACGACCGCAACGCCGAGGACGCGAAGGCCATCGAGCTGTACGAGCGTCTGACGACCTCCGAGCCGGTGCACATCAACGCGCTTCTGAACCTTGCGGTGCTCTACGAGGACCACAACCACTACGACGAGGCCCACCGCTGCCTCGAGGCGATCCTCCGGACCAACCCCAATCACGAGCGGGCGCGGCTGTACATGAAGGACGTCGAGAGCGCCCGGGCCAATTACATCTCCGAGGACGACCGCACCGGGGCCAACCGCGACCGGCTGCTGGAAGACCCGATCACCAGCTTCGACCTCAGCGTTCGTGCGCGCAACTGCCTGAAGAAGATGAACATCCGTACGCTCGGCGACCTGCTGCGCATCACCGAGGCGGAGCTGCTGAGCTACAAGAACTTCGGCGAGACCAGCCTCAACGAAATCAAGAACTTGCTGGCGTCCAAGGGGTTGCGTCTGGGGCAGCTGGCCGACGGCGGCGCCCGCCGCGCGAACGTCCCCGGCGGTGGGATGCCGTCCATGCCGCCGCTGGCACCGGACCTGATGAACAAGCCCGTCTCCGAGCTGGAGCTGAACGTTCGCGCCCGCAAGGCGCTGCAGCGGCTGAACATCCAGACCGTCGGCGAGCTCGTTCAGCGGACCGAGGACGAGTTGCTGGGGTGCAAGAACTTCGGCACGACCAGCCTCAACGAGCTCAAGCAGCAGCTCGCGCAGCTCGGGCTGACGCTCCGCAACGCCAACGGGTAGCCGTGCGCGGTCGTCGGGCATCAGGTGGGGTAGCCCGCTGGCGGGAAGCGGTAGCGTGTGCTGGACGCTGCGCCGGTGTTTGACCGATGCACGGTGGCATCGGTGGTCGGTGGTATGCGTCACGGGAGGACGGCGTGCGAAGCGAACGGGCTGCGTGGCAAGGTCTTGCCGGTCGGCTAGGGGGGGCGCTTCGTCGGACGGGCCCCGCCCTCGCCCTGGCGCTGCTGCTGTGGCCGCTGGGCTGTCGCCCGGCGTCACAGACCGCCCCCGAGGCGGGGACCGCCGCCGTGCGGCAGGCGCAACCCGGTGTGCCGCTGGTACGCGTGCGGCTTTTGAGCGACGAGACGTCGGTGCGGCTCTCGGCCACCGCCAACCCCACGTTCCACACCAGCACCTCCCCGCAGGAGAAGCTGCTCAACATCGCCGGCCGAACGGTCGAACTGCGGCTGAGCGAGAGCGGCTGGGTGTTCGGCGGCACGGCCGTGTCGGCCGGGGTGCTGACCATCACGCCCCAGCCCGAGGGGACGCTGGCGGTCAACGGGCACACCTACCGGGGTCGGCTGCGTTTTGTCCCCACCGGGAGCAATCGTTTTGACGTGGTCAACGACGTGGACGTGGACGGCTACCTCAAGTCGGTCGTTTCCCGCGAGCTGCTCCGCGACTGGCACCCCGAGACCTTCCGCGCACAGGCCATCGTCGCCCGGACGTATGCCCTCTACGAAGTCGCCACCGCCGGCGCCAACCGCCACTGGGACGTCTTTCCCGACGAGCGGTCTCAGGTGTACGGCGGGATGGCCGCCGAGTCGCAGCGGTCGGTGGACGGTGTCGAGGCCACGCGCGGCATCGTCATGGCCTTCGGCCCGCCGGGCGACGAGCGCATCTTCAAGGCGTACTTCTCGTCGACCTGCGGGGGCATCGGGCAGTCGGCACAGGACGCCTTCGGCGACCCGCCGATCGGGCCGCTGATCGAGAAGAACGCCGGGACGCTCTGTTCCGCTTCGCCCCGCTTCACGTGGGGCCCGGTGACGCTGTCCAAGGCCGAGGTCACGCGGCGTCTGCGCGCGTGGGGCGTGCGGCGCGACCGGGCCGAACGCAACATCGCCGAGGTGCGGACCATCGAGCCGTCGCACCACAACCGCTTCGGACGGCCGGTGCGATTTCTTGTCACCGACAGTCGCGGTACCCGCTATTCGCTTTTGGCCGAGGAGCTGCGCTGGGCCATCAACGGCACGCTGGCCAACCGCACCCTCTGGAGCAGCTTCATCTACGTCCGCGACACGGGAAACGGCTTCGTCTTCACCGGCCGAGGCAGCGGGCACGGCGTGGGGATGTGCCAGTACTGTGCTGAAGCGCTGGCCCGCCGGGGGCTGCGTCACGAAGAGATCGTCCGCTTCAGCTATCCCGGCGTGCGGCTCGTGCGGGCGTACTGAAGCGGCGCTAACCTCACCCCGCCCCGTGGTCCCCGTCCGCTACGAACTGCTCGCCCGCGACCCCGCCAGCCACGCCCGACTCGGCCGTGTGCACACGCCCCACGGCGTTTTCGACACGCCGGCGTTCATGCCCGTCGGCACGCAGGGCACCATCAAGGGGCTCACGCCCGAGCAGGTGCGTTCGACCGGGGCGCAGTGCATCCTCGCCAACACCTACCACCTGCATCTGCGTCCGGGCCCCGAGACCGTCGCCGCCCTCGGCGGTCTGCACCGCTTCATGGGCTGGAGCGGGCCCATCCTCACCGACTCCGGCGGCTTTCAGGTGTTCTCGCTGGGGCACATCAACCGCATCGACGACGACGGCGTGGAGTTCCGCAGCCACATCGACGGCCGCCGCGTCCGGCTCGACCCGGAGAGCGCGACGCGTACGCAGAACCTGCTCGGGGCGGACATTCTCATGGCCTTCGACCAGTGCCCGCCGGGCGATGCGCCCGACGACGTGCACCGCGTCGCCCTCGAGCGGACGCTCCGCTGGGCCGAGCGGTGCGTCCGCGCCCACGCCCGGCCGCACGAACAGGCCCTCTTCGGCATCGTGCAGGGCGGCACCGACCTCGAGCGGCGGGCGTGGTGTGCCCGACGGCTCATCGAGCTCGACCTGCCCGGATATGCACTCGGCGGGCTGGCGGTGGGAGAGGGGTACGCCGCGATGGTGCGGGTGCTGGAGGCCACGACCCCGCTGCTGCCGCCGGAGAAGCCGCGGTACCTGATGGGCGTGGGCTTCCCGCGGGACATCGTGGCGGCGGTGCTGTCGGGGGTGGACATGTTCGACTGCGTGATGCCCACGCGCAACGGTCGCAACGCCTACGCGTTCACCGCTGCCGGGCCGCTTCGGCTGCGTAACGCCAAGCTGGCGATGGAGTTAGGGCCGATTGAGGAGGGGTGCGACTGCTACGCCTGCCGGACCTTTACCCGTGGGGCGGTCCGCCACTTCTTCCAGGCCGGGGAGATGCTTGGACCCATCCTCGTGAGCCTGCATAACATCCGGTTCTACCAGCGGTTGATGGCGGACTTGCGTCGGGCCATCGCGGCCGGTTCGGCGACGGCCTTCGTTGCGACCGACCCGCGGTGTTGGGTCGGTCCGTCGGAGGAAGAAGAGCCAAAAGGAAAGGACAGGGAGGATGTTCCGGCGGGAGCGGTTCGGGTTCGGGAAAATGGGGGGGGGGACCCGGGTTCGGGCGGCCGCCGAGCACAGCAGGACGACGCATGACTCACGTGTTGGTCGAATGGTTGGCGGGGGGGATGGTGCACGCGGTGGACGTTGCTGCAACGCTCGCGTCGGCCCCGGCGCCGGCAGGCGGGGGGGGCGGCGGGGGTGGCGGGGCCGGGCAGGCCCCGTTCTGGGTGCAACTGTTCGCCAGCCCGTTCTTCCCGCTGGTTCTGGGCCTCCTGGTCCTCTATTTCATCGTGTTCCGGCAGAAGCGCAAGCAGGACCGCGAGCGTCAGCAGATGCTCGATGCGGTGAAGAAGGGCGACGCCGTGGAAACCATCGGCGGCCTGTTCGGCACCGTCCTGCATGCCGACGACAACACCGTGACGCTGAAGGTGGACGAATCGGCCAACGTCAAACTGAAGTTCGCCCGGCGGGCCATCCACCGGGTCATTCCGGAGGACGACAAGTCGAGCAAGTAGGCCCCGGCCGGTCGGCTTGAGGCGGAGCGCGGCGACACGCCGTTCACGGCTGGCCTTGCGGCCGCACGGGCACCGGCCCGTCACCCGCGACGGCTCTTTTCGGTAGTCATCCCATGCCCACGAACTACTTCGGCCGACTGGCCACCATTTTCGCGGTCATCCTGCTCGCCCTGTGGGCGATTTTTCCGTCGCTTCCGGTGGACCCGCTGCGGCTGCTCGACCCGTCGGTGCCGTTCTCGCAGAAGCACAACCTCAAGCCGGGCATCGACATGGTCGGCGGCACCTCGCTGCTGTACGAGATTCAGGTGCCCGAAGGCGCCGACAGCACCGGGCTGAGCACCGCCGTCATGGACGCACTCAAGCGACGTGTGGACCCCGACGGCGTCCGCAACCTCGTCTGGCGTCCGCAGGGCGACACCCGGCTGGAAATCCAGATGCCGCTCAGCGGCCGCTCGCGTGAGTCGGTGCAGATCCGCGACGCCTACGCCCGGGCCCAGACCCAGCTCGAAGGCCTCAACGTCCGCCCGGCGGCCGTGCTGGACGCCGTGCAGCGGCTCAGCGGCCAGGCGCGTGCCGAGCGGCTTGCCCAGCTCGCGCTGGACTCGCGCGAGCGGCAGGAGGTGTTCGCCGAGATCGCCAGGGTCTGGGACGAGCTGCAGGCGGCGCGGGAGCGTCGTGACGCCGAGGCCCAGGCGCGGGCCGAGCTGGCCTTCGAGGCCCTCAAGCGGCGGATCGAACCGACCAACATCGACGTGCCCGAGCTGGAGGCCAAGCTCAACCTGATCGAAGAGGCGAAGCAGCCCAAGGGCCGTCGCGGCGAAGTCGGCACGCCGCCGAAGGACGTGGTGGACCTTGTGGAGGCGATCCGCAAGCGGGCCGAGAGCTTCCCGACACAGCGGGCGGCGCTGGACGAGTTCATCGCCGCCCATGCCGCGTTTTACCGTGTCCGCAGCCAGCTCGACGAGGCGGCCGACCTCAAGCGGCTGCTGCAGGGCTCGGGCGTGCTGGAGTTCCACATTCTGGTGGAGGCCCGCGACCCGCGCGTCCCGGAAATGGTCGAGCGGCTGCTCTCCGGGGCGGGTGCGGCCCAGCGTTCGGGGGACACGGCCCGCTGGGCGTCGGTGGACAAGCCCGAGACGATGGACCCCCGGTCGATGGGCGACCGCGGCGTGATCGTCGACTACGCCGGGCGCCGCTGGGTGCTGCTGGACATCCGTCCCGAGAAGTCGCTCACCCAGCAGACCGGGGCGAAATGGGCGCTGGAGCGCGTCCAGCCCGGCCGCGACCCGCAGACCGGCGAGCAGGAGATCCTCTTCACGCTCGACGCGCAGGGCGGGCGGTACATGAGCCGGCTCACCGGGGCCAACATCGGCCGGCCCATGGCCATCGTGCTGGACAACCGGGTCATCTCGGCGCCCACCATCCAGAGCCAGATCAGCTCCAACGGGCGGATCACCGGCCGCTACACCAACGCGGAAATCCGCTATCTGGTCAACACGCTCAGCGCCGGTTCGCTGCCGGCCCAGCTCTCCAGCGAGCCGATCTCCGAGCGGACGGTCGGCCCGCAGCTCGGTGCGGACAACCTGCGTCGCGGCCTGATCTCCTGCTTCATCGGGCTGATGGTCGTGGCGACCTTCCTCATCGGCTACTACTACATCGCCGGTGCCGTCGCGCTGGTGGCGGTGACGCTGAACCTGTTCCTGATCATCGGGGCGCTGGCGGGTCTGGGGGCCACCTTCACGCTGCCGAGCATCGCGGCGCTGGTGCTGACGCTGGGCGCGTCGGTGGACGCCAACGTGCTGATCTTCGAGCGGCTGCGCGAGGAACAGGAGCGTGGCTTCCCCATCCGCAACGCGCTGCGTAACGCCTACGACCGTGCCTTCTCGGCCATCCTCGACTCCAACGTGGTCACCGCCATCACGTCGGTGGTGCTCTACGTCTTCGGCTCGGAGGAAGTGAAGGGCTTCGGGCTGACGCTGCTCGTGGGCATCGCCACGTCGCTGTTCACCGCGCTCTACGTCACCCGCACGCTGTTTGCCATCCTCGTGGACAAGTTCGGCGTGCGTCGGCTCGGTGCGGTGCCCATGACCTTCCCCGCGTGGGCACGGCTGCTGCGGCCGAACATCAACTGGATGGGCCGCGTGTGGCTCTTCGGCGGGGCGTCCGTGGCCCTGCTGGTGGTGGGGCTGACGCTGTTCGTGCACTACATCCGCCAGGGCCGGCTGTTCGATATCGAGTTTTCCTCGGGTACGGCCGTGACGCTGGAGCTCAAGCAGCCGGTGCCCCAGGAGCAGATCCGCCGCATGCTCGCCGACGCCGCCGACCGCACCGTGGTGGTCGCCGGGGCGACGGACGGCGACGCGGCGGCCGTCACCGAGCGCCGCACGACCGTCGGCGAAGCGTTGCCCGCCGCGCTCCCGGTCGCGGTCGGCGAGGACAACCTCACGTGGGAGATCGTCACCCCCAATGCCGACGTGCCGGCCGTCCGCGCGGCGGTGCTTGAGGTGTTCGGCGACCTGCTGCAGATCAACGTGCCCTCGACGTTCAACCGCGTTGGGTTGCCGTTCGATCAGGTCATCGACGACGTGGTGTTCGAGGTCGAAGCCCGCCCGCCCCCGGGCCGCTACGCCCCCGAGTCGTGGGGCGAGTTCCGCGGCGGCGTGGCCATCTATCTGGAAAACCTCTCGCCCCCGCTCACGCCCGAGCAGATCCAGGCCCGCATCACCAACCAGCGGCTGCAGCCCGGCGTCGGCCAGACCCGGCCCCTGCCCCCGGTGACCGTGTACGCGGTCGGCGGGCCGACCCGGCCGACCACCGAAGCACTCGTGCTGGCGGTCGACCCGCGGATCATCCCCTCCGAGGACCGTGAGAAGTGGCAGCGCGAGGTCGCCGAGCCGGTGTGGCGGCTGGTCAACGAGGCGATCAACCGCCCGCCCAGCCTCGCGAAGGTGTCGAGCTTCAACCCCTCGGTCGCCGCCGCCACGCAGCAGGACGCCGCCGTCGCCATCACGCTGGCGCTGCTGGTGATCATGGCCTACATCTGGATGCGTTTCGGCAACCTGCGCTACGGCACGGCCACCGTCATCGCACTGCTCCACGACACGCTGTTCGTTCTGGCGGCACTCGGCTTTGCCCACCTGCTCTACGACACGTTCATCGGCGAGCTGCTGCTGCTCGAGCCGTTCCGCATCAACCTGACCGTGGTCGCCGGCATCCTGACGGTGATGGGCTACTCGATGTCCGACACGATCGTGATCTTCGACCGCATCCGCGAGCTCCGCGGCCAGCGCGGCGTGGTCACCCCCCAGCTCATCAACGACGCGGTGAACCAGACGCTCTCCCGCACGCTGCTGACCTCCGGCACCACCATCGCGACGCTGATGGTGATGTACATCTTCGGCGGGCCGGGCATCCACGGCTTCACCTACGTGCTGCTCGTGGGCATCCTCGTGGGCACGTACTCGTCGATTGCGATCGCGGCCCCGCTGTTGCTCGTTCGCTTCGGCCGCCGCGTGGACGCCACGCCGCCCGATGCCACACGGGCGACCCCTGCACCCGCGGGCCTGCAGCAGGCCTAGCCGCGCGTCAGGTCCGCCCGCCCGAGCCCGATGGCAATCGAGTGACCAAGGCGTAGGCGACAGGCCTTGCGGGTCGCCGCCCACCGATGTTCCGTCGCGGCCGGGCCGTCGCCGCATGCAAAACGTCGGCTTGGCCGATAACATGAAGCCTGCAGTCGTGACCCGTCATAAGACCGTCAGGAGGACGGTCGTCGGTGGCGGGTGCGCCCTCGGACGAACACGGACATGAAAACGGAAATCAAACTCGGCATGGGGCTGGCGGCCCTCGTGGTGGTCATCATCGTGGCGTTCTTCCTGTTCGGGCCCTCGGCCCCGAGCGACACCGATTCGACCGCGACCCGTGAACCTACGCCCGTCGAAAACCGCCGCGTCGCCGTTCGCGATATGCCGCTGACGCCCCCGAGCCCGTCGGCTGCCCCGGCCACCCCCCCGGCTACGCCCGCGACCGATGCCCCGACGGCCCCGTCCCCCGCCGGCGTCGAAACGCCTGCCGTGACGGTCGCCCCGGCCACGCAGCCGGCCACGCCGCCGGGCATGGCCCGTGTGGACATCGCCCCTACCACACAACCGGCCGCGACGCCGGCCCCGTCCGGGCTGGCGGCGGTCGAACCGGCAGCGCCCTCTCCGGCCGCGCCGTCCACGGCGGAAGAACCGGTGGACTGGCGTCTGCTCCTTGCCGGCGCCACCACGCCCGGCGGCAACGCCGGCGCGGCGACCCCGGGCCGCAGCCCGACCCCGGGCATGGCGCCGCCGGGGAGCGTCCGCCCCGGCTCTGTCGGGCTCCCCTCGCTGACCTCGCCGACCGCCCGCTCCGGCGCGGCGGGTGAAAGCCCGGCCCGCGGCGAAGCGGGCACCTACACCGTCCGCCCCGGGGACACCCTCTCGAGCATCTCCAATAACGTCTACGGCTCGCCCAACTTCTGGTCGAAGATCGCACAGGCCAACCCCAACGTGAACCCCAATCGCCTGCGCGTCGGGCAGGTGCTGGTCATCCCTCCGGAGTCGGAAGTGCGCGGCAGCGGCCGGGCCGAAGCGACCCCCGGCGAGCGGGCCAGCGGCTCGGCCCTTGTACGCGACCCGCAGCGCGAATATCAGGTGGTTCCGGGCGACTCGCTCAGCAAGATCTCGCAGCAGCTCTACGGCACGCCGAACCGCTGGCGCGAGATCTACGAGCTCAACCGCGACGCCATCGGCCCCAGCCCCACGCGGCTCCGCGTCGGCATGGTGCTCAAGCTCCCCGCCCCCCCGACCGGCGGCCGCTGACCGCCGACGGCCTGCGGCTGACCGGGCCGGCCGGCGGGGCGTCGATGTCGCCGCGGTTGTCCTGAAGTGCCCGCAGCTGCTCCGCAATCAGCAGGTGGGGTTTGGGCAGGGCGTAGCGCCCCAGTTCATCGAGCGTGACCCACGCGTGCGGCTCCAGGGGCTGGACCGGCAGCGGCGTGCCGTCTGCCAACTCCATCGCCCACGGTTCGAAGTGGTAGCGGCGATGGGTGAGCGTGTGCCCGAGGGGCTGCAATGGACGCGCCCCGCACCGGTTCAAGATGCTTTTGTTAGCGAAATCACGGGACGGGAACTGCCATAAGCCCGCCCAGCGGCCGGTCGTCGGCCGGCGTTCGAGCAGCCATCGGCCGTCGGCCCGACGGACACACCAGACGGTGCGACGGACGTGAGGCAGAGTGCGCGTGGGCCGGGGAGGCGGAATGCGTTCGGCAGTGCCCGCGTGGTGGGCCTCACAGAACATGGCCACGGGGCAGTTCAGGCAGCGGGGTTTGCGGGGTGAGCAGACGGTGGCCCCGAGTTCCATCAGGGCCGAGTTGAAGTCACCGGGCCGGTTGGCGGGGACCAGTTGGCCGGCGCGTTCCCACAGCCAGCGTTGACCGTCTTTCGACCGCGGGTCCAGGAGCTGGGCGTCCAGACGGAGCAGCACGCGCTGCACGTTGCCGTCCACGAGGGGGACGGGTTCATCGAATGCGATGGATGCGATCGCGCCGGCCGTGTAGGGCCCCACGCCCGGCAACGCGCGGAGGGCCGTGAGGTCGCGCGGAAACTGTCCTTGATGCCGCTCAACCAGCATCCTCGCCGCGTTATATAAGTTTCGTGCGCGTCGGTAATACCCCAGCCCTTGCCAGTACGTGAGAACTTCATTTTCGTCGGCGGCGGCGAGCGCTTCGACGGTGGGGAAACGCTGCATCCAGCGGTTGAAGTAGGGAATGACCGTGGCGACCTGCGTCTGCTGAAGCATCGCCTCGGAGACGAGCACGGCGTAGGGGTCGAGCGGCGCGTCGGGACGGTCGAGCGGTCGTCGCCAAGGCAGATCGCGACGTGCGCGGTCGAACCACGTCAGAAGCGTCGCCTGAAAGGATTCAGCTAAACCGCGCACCGGGCGACTGTACACACGGCGGGACGATGTGCGACAAAAAATACCTGTCTTTCTTCTAAGCGCCTTGTTGTGGAGTTCGATGTCCTCTGTATACTCGACGATGGTCGGACGGATGCGACATCGATTGGTGACAGGAACAAAGGTCGGGCCTTTTGCAGCGTGTCGAACAGGAGGTTGCCATGAAAGACCCGATGGTGGATGACGTGGTGCGACTCACCAGTGATGTCCCGCATCTCAACCTCCACAAGGGGGACCTCGGCGTGGTTCGCAGCCTCTGGAAGGGCGCGTCGATCGCTTACGAGGTCGAGTTCACCCAGCTCGGGCTGGATGAGCGGACCCGCGCGGTCCTGTTGCGGGACCAGGTCGCGCTCGACGGCGTGGATGAACCCGCGCCGCCGCCGGCGGAGGTGACGGTGCCCGAGGCCGACGGGTGGTGAGCCGAACCCCGGCCGCGCACGGGCCGGGGCTTGTTCGGGCAATACGCGCGTCACAGCGGTGATGCAAAGGCGATGTGCAAAGGCCGGTCGTGGCGGCCCGCGTCGTGTACTGCGCGGCGCGAGTGGGCTCGACGCTGCCCCGCCATCTGCTCCGTGTGAACGGACGTGGCCCGCGTCGGAGCCTGCATCGCTCCGGCGGAACGCGTCGTGCGGGGTTCGGGAAGACGGAAAGAGCGGGAGGGTCGGGGGCGGGTAGAGGGGGGTCAGGGGGCTGGCGCGGTTCGGGCCGCAGTGCGGTTAGGCATAGGCGGGAGCTTGGCGCGGGTGGCCCGGAGGTAGACGACGGTTTCGTTGGGCAGGGCCGGGGCGGGCAGGCCGGTGACGGCGGCGCGGCTTCCGTCGGAGAACTCGACGGCGATGTCGTAGGTGCCGGGGTTGAGCGACAGCGGCAGGAGATACGTGCTGCGGGGCAGGAGGCCCCACTCGCGGACGTCGGCCTGACTCGTGGCCTTCAGCAGCAGTCCGCCGGCGAGCAGGCCGGCGGCCACGGCCAGGTCCGTGCGCTGTCGCGCGCCGGATGCGCTCAGCCCGCGGTCGGCCATGATGACGCTGCCGACGATCATGCCGGTGCCCACGGCCGACTTGGTCGCCCGGATGGTGTCGATCGACTGCCAGCGGCGTTCCTGCGCCAGCGCGAGCAGGTCCACCGGCGGCTGGGTGACGTTGCCCAAGGGGTAGAGCACGTTGCCGATGAACACCTTGGGCGTCGGCGGGGGGCCGACCATCTGCGGGGTCGGCTCGAAGGCCAGCACGGAGCCGTCGAATCGCGTGGCCCGGCGCGGGCCGTAGCCCTGGTCCACCACGAGCAGCACGTTCGAGCGGCGGTGGACGTTGGGGTCGGCCAGCTCGCCCAGCGACGGCTGGAGCTCGAGCGCCCGCCGGAACGCGGCGCCGGCGAGGTCGTCTCGTCCCAGGCGCTGCCAGGTGCGTCCGAGCATGATGGACGCCAGCGTGAAGTTGGACTCGAGCTCATCGGCGCGGAGCTGGTCGCGGTCGTCGTCGAAGTCGCGGAGCCGGAACAGCGCGTTCTCGTAGGCCGCGCGGGCGTTGTTGAGGTCACCGAGGATGGAGTACACCACACCGAGATAGAAACTGACCATCGCCCGCTCGAACGGCTCGCCCTTCCACACGCGGAGCTTCTCGTCCACGAGCACGGCGCCGAGGGTGCGACCGCCGTCGTTCACGCCCACCGAGTGGATGACTTCGTAGGCCCGCAGGAACGCCGCTTCGGCCGCGTCGAGCTCGCCGGCGGCGAGATAGATCAACCCGAGCCGGGCGTTCTGCAGGGCGAAGTTCTCGTCGGTGCGGTCGGCGTACGGGCGCAGCTCTTCGGCCGCCACGGCGTAGTCGGCCGCGAAGAACGCCGTCCGCGCCTCCTGATAAGCGCGCTGCGCTGCCGACGGACCGCACCCCCCGGCCGTCAGCACCACGGCGGCCGCCCCGAGCCCGAGGATGGCGAGAGGTCGGCGGTTCAATCGAGGAACCCTTTGATGACGGTCTTCTTGAGCTCGTAGCTGCCCGTCCACAGCACGACGCGGTTGTCGATGTCGGTGAGCTCGTAGACGCACAGGTAGTACAGGCTGCGACGGTCGCGCGTGTCGCGGGTTAATGTCTGAAAGCGGGCGTGCAGGGCGTAGCGCGGCTGGACCACATCGGGCGAGGGGCCGAGGTCGGCGGCGGTCTGTCCGGCCGCGAGTTCGGCCCGGCGAAGGGCATGGAACTCGTCGCGGTTGATGACCCAGACGAAGTCGTCGGGGGCGGCACGGGCGAGCTGGGTCCGCACGCGCGCGGTGAAGGCGATGGCGGCCCCACGCGGCAGCACCTCCCCGGTCATGCGGTTTTCCACCGGCAGCACGACCACCGGCAGAGGCCCATCACGGGCGATGGCGGCGCGCACGTCCGGGTCGGCCGCCAGCTCCATGGCCATCTGGTCGGTGATACGGACGAGGTCGTCGCCGTCCAGCGACGCTGACCGCCCGTGTGCGACCGCGGCCCTGTCGGCAGCGCACCCGGCCACGGCCCAGGACGTCAGCAGCGCGATGGCCGTGACGCACCACGCGCCCGTCGGTCGCTCACCCGCCACAGCCGGAAGACGCCCCGCCACGTCGCCACGCCTCCTTGTCTCCGCAACCGCGTCACGCGGCACGCGTCACGCGTCACCGGGTCACGCGCACCTCGTACTGGTCGGTCCAGATCATCTGCCGCGTCCGCAGGTCGGTGAGCTGGAAGGTGGCCAGGTAGTAGCTGGTGCGGCGGTTGGGCAGCTCGGTGATCTTGCCGTACAGCGCGTAGTCCGGCTGGATGCCCCCGGTGACCGGCGGCGGCGCGTCGAGTTCGCGCACCTGCAGGTTGGCCACGCGGTCGCGGTTGTCGATCACGGCCACCCGTCCGCGGCCCAGACGCGCGACGTTCACCCGCAGCCGTTCAAGGAAGATGTCGTAGTTCAGCCGCGGCTCGCTGGTGAGGTTTTCCACGGCGGTAAAGACGATGGTGAGCTGCGTCGGCGAACGGTTGATCTCCGGCAGCGACATCAGGTCCATCGCCAGTTTGTCGGAGGCGGCCACCACGTCGTACGACTGCAGCCCGCGGTCACGCTGGTCGATCTGGTCCACCGGCGGCCGCTGAGCGCTGTAGCCCGCCGGCCGCTCGGAGGCGCACCCCAGCGACAGGCCTGCCGACACGAGGCAAGCCGCCGTCCACCACGCCAAGCCCTGTCGAAAGCCCTTGCCCATGAGATGATCTCCGTTGGTGGTCTGGCCGCGCGGTCCGCCATCGCGGCCGTCTTCCGCCCCGCTTCCTCTGTGGAGTGTAACCCCGGGCCACGCCGGGGCGGGCGAGTTCACCCCGATAGACACGCCGACGGACCCAACGATGGGCGGGCGGAGCGGCGACAGGTTACCATCTCTTGCCGGCACGTCGGGACGCCCCATCGTCGAGTGCCCTCGCGTGTCTCAAGCGTGGGAAGAAGGTGTGGACGAAGGGCAACCCCGGCCCCACGGCGTCCGACCGTGACCGGCCGGGGGGAGAGAGCAGGCCGTGTCCGGACAGGGAGTGTCTCCTATGGTAGGAAGTTGCTTGGTTCGATGGGCGTGGGCCGGGGTGTGGGTCGGTGTGCTGGGGTTGTCGGTGGGTTGCGACCCGTCGCCGCCCCCGCCGCGGGTGCCGGTGCCGGCGGCGGGGACTTTGGGCCCGCCGCGGGGCGACCCGGTCAAGCCTCTGCCCGCGCAGGCTGCGACCGCGGGGCAACGGCCGTCCGGAGGGGTGGACGGCGGCTTCGTGGACCCGCCACTGGTGCGCGACCGGCCGCCCGAGCAACGGGCGTTTGTGAGCGCTTACAACCAGGTGGGTCGGCCGCGGATCGCCGTCTTCGTCAACCGCCGGCTCGATGGCAGTGTCATCGGCCACGTGGACAGCGAGGTGGCCGCCGGGGCGACGGCCGTGCCGGCGATGCCGACGACCCAACCGGTGGTGTTGGCCGGGCCGGACGGGCGTGCGGCGGGGAGCGTGACGGGGGCGGTGGTGTCGGGGGTGTACGACGAGAGTTTTGCCCGTGCGATGGATTACGAGGCGGTCGAGGCGGTGCTGACCGACTGGCTGGCGGCGGGGGGCAACACGGAGATCATTTCGCCTGCGCTGGCTCGGGCGCGGTTGACGCAGGGGCAGCGTGACGCCCTCGAACGCGGGGAGCGGGGCGTCCTGCTGGATGTCACCGAGCGGCTGGATGCGGACATCCTGGTGCAGGTGCAGGCCAGGCCCACGCGGCAGACCGTGCGCGGCGTCGAGGTGCGACTGGTGGCGGAGGCCATCAACACCCGCGGCGGTCGGAGCATCGGCCGGGCCGTGGTGGACGTGCCGCCGCCCTTGGACAAGCCGCGGATCGAGTCGTCCACGCGGCTGGTCGCCCGCAAGCTGATGGACGACATGGTGCAGGCGTGGACGGCGCCGATCCCCGGGAGCGCTCCGCCGCCCGGGCAGTCGCCCCCGCCGCCCGGGCAGTCGCCCCCGCCGCCCGGGCAGTAGCTTCTAACACCGGGGCAATAGCTTCCGCCGCCGGGGCAGTCGTTCCCGGTCCGATGATCCGGCAACCCCGTTTTTCCCCTTTACACAGCGAGACCCGCCCATGACGCGCAAGCAACGCCAATGGATCCTCCTGCTGCTGGGCCTGTCGGCCGCCCTGACCGGCTGCATCAAAAAGCCCATCGAGGGCCGGGCGGACATCTACGCACCGGCACAAATCCACTTCGTCGAGGAAGACCTTCGCCGCAAGACGGCCGTGGGCGTGCCGGTGGTCAACCGCGACGAGGACGGGCAGATCCTCTTCGTCACCGTGCCCATCCGGGCGGCGACCAACCTGCAGCTTTACGTGCAGTACCGCGTGACGTTTCTCGACGCCTTCGGTCAGGTCGTCTGGCAGAGCACGTGGTTCAACAAGACCCTGCCCCCCAACGTCTTCGACCAGATCACGGTCAACTCGCCCAGCCCGCGGGCGGCCGACTTCCGGGTGGACTTCCGGTACGCGAAGTAGGCGCTGGTGTCGGTGGGGGGCGTGCTGCCGCACGGCGTGCCGCCGGACGCTTCCACCGGGCGTGCGGCGTCCCTAAACTGCACGTCGGAGGCGAGGACGACTGGCTGGACACACTGGAAGGGGACCGTGAGCGACAAGACCGACCACCCGCCCATCCCGGAGAAGTTTGCCCTGCTCGGCGTGCGGCCGTCGATCCTTCGGGCGCTGGCGGAGCTGCAGTTCCACACGCCCAGCGAGATCCAATCGATGCTGATCCCCGAGGCGCTGGCCGGGCGGGATGTGCTCGGGCAGGCCCGCACGGGGACGGGCAAGACCGCGGCTTTTGCCATCCCGCTGCTGCAGCGGGCGCGTCGCGGCACCGCCACGCAGGGGCTGGTGCTGGTGCCGACGCGCGAGCTGGCGGTGCAGGTCGAGAGCGAGTTCCACCGCATCGGCCAGCACACGCCGATCCGCACCGTCGCCATCTACGGCGGTCAGAAGATCGCCGCCCAGGTCAAGCGGTTGCACACCGGCCCGGAGCTGCTGGTGGGTACGCCCGGACGGGTCATCGACCTGCTCGAACGCCGCATCATTCACTTCAACCACATCCGATTCGTGGTGCTCGACGAGGTGGACCGGATGCTGGACATCGGGTTCCGCGACGACATCAGGCGGATCCTTGCGGCCGTCCGCTCGGCGCGCAAGGCCGCGACGTCGGGTGACGCCGCCGCCCCCGCGCCGGTGCCGGCCGAGTCGTCCGGTGAGGCCGACGGCGCGGCGGTTTCCGCGGAGAGGGAGGTGTCGCCCGCGTCCGAGCCGGTGCAGACCATCTTCGTCTCGGCCACCATCTCCGACGAGATCGAACGGCTGGCCAGGCAGTTCATGCGCGGCGACGTGGTCAAGCTGGTCGCCCCCGGTGCGGACGAGAAGCCCACGGTCGAGAAGGTCGAGCAGTACTACCTCTCGGCTCAGCCGTGGGACAAGTACCGCCTGCTGAAGCTGCTGCTGGAGCGGGAAAAGCCGGAACTGGGCATCATCTTCACGCGGACCAAGCACGGGGCCGACAAGCTGGCCCGCAAGCTGCACGCCGACGGGATCGAATGCAAAGAGATCCACGGCGACCTCGCCCAGAGCAAGCGCGACCGTGTGATGAAGAGCTTCCGGCACGGCAAGTTCGACCTGCTCATCGCCACCGACCTTGCCTCACGCGGCATCGACGTGCAGGACGTCACCCACATCATCAACTACGACATCCCGGACGACCCTGAGGTGTACGTGCACCGCGTCGGCCGCACGGCGCGGATGGGCGCCAAGGGCAAGGCGTTCACGTTCGTCGCACGCGACCAGGGCCCGGAACTCACCCGCATCGAGAGCCTGATCAACATGGAAATCCCCCAGCTCAAGCTGGAGGGGTTCGAGCCGTCGCCGCCCCCGGCCGACTGGGTGGAGGCCGAGCCGGCCGCGGGCAACGGGGAGGCGAGCTCCCCGCAGCTCTCGCGGTTTGAGCGTCCGCTGCACGCGGCGGCGGGCGCCGCGGCGACCGCCAAGCCGATCGTCCGCACGCTGGGCAGCAAGATCCCTGTCAGCCGTCGCAAGAAGCGGTTACGCTGAGCGGCCTCATGAGCCAATCCACTTTGCCGAAGCTGGTCCTGGTGATCATCGCGATCGTGCTGCCGCCGCTGGCGGCGTTCCTGCAGGTGGGGCTGACGCTGCACTTTTTCATCAGCATCGTGCTGACGCTGCTCATGTGGCTGCCCGGCGTGCTGCACGCCCTTTGGCTTGTGCTCAGCGGTCACAAGGGCTGAGCGGCGGGTCTCGGCGGCGTGTGCAGTCCGCGCGCGGCCGGCAATCCATTGAGCAGCTGGAGCGAAGGTCTGTCGCCTTGACGCCCCACAGCGCGTTCCCGAAACTCAGCCTCTCGGGCAGCCGCGGACGGGTTGCCGGCGGTCTTTTCGGGGTGTGGCCATGTCGCTGAGCGTCGCGATCGTGGGTGCCACCGGTGCGGTGGGCCAGGAGCTGCTGCGTGTGCTGGAGCAGCGACGTTTCCCTGTGGGCCGGCTGAAGCTGCTGGCGTCGAGCAACTCGGCCGGCAAGACGCTGACCTTCCGCGGTCAGTCGCTGACGGTGGAAACGCTCACGCACGACGCGTTCGCGGGCGCTCAGGTGGCCTTCTTTTCCGCCGGCGGCGGCATCTCGCGCGAGTTTGCCCCAAGTGCGGTCAAGGCCGGGGCGGTCGTCATCGACAACACGTCGGCGTTCCGGATGAAGCCCGACGTGCCGCTGGTGGTGCCGGAAGTCAACCCCGAGATGATCCATCGCCACCAGGGCATCATCGCCAACCCCAACTGCTCGACCATCCTGATGAACGTGCCGGTGTGGCCGCTGCACCGGCAGAACCGCGTGAAACGCATCGTCGTCAGCACGTACCAGGCGGTGAGCGGGGCGGGGGCGTGGGGTCTGTACGAGCTGGAGCAGCAGGTCCGCGACTTTGCCGCGGGCAAGCCCCTGCAGAAGCAGAAGTTCCCGCACGTCATCTTCGGCAACGTCTTCTCGCACAACTCGGCCGTGGCCGACAACGGCTACAACGAGGAAGAGAACAAGATGGTGTTGGAGACGCGGAAGATTTTCGGCGATGCGTCCATCGGCATCACGGCGACGTGCGTGCGGGTGCCGGTGTTCCGGGCCCACTCCGAGTCCGTCAACCTCGAGTTCGAGCGTCCGATGCCGGTGGAGCGGGTGCGGGAGCTGCTGGCCGCCGCCCCGGGGGTGAAGCTCGTGGACGACCGCGCGGCGAATCACTTCCCCATGCCGCTGGAGGCGTCGGGGCAGGACGATGTGCTGGTGGGCCGCATCCGGCAGGACCTCTCCCGGGAGGACGGCCGCGGCATCGACCTGTTCCTCAGCGGCGACCAGCTCCGGAAAGGTGCTGCGACCAACGCGGTGCAAATCGCGGAGAAACTTCTCGAAAAGTTGTAATCGCCTTGGAAGGGGAGCGCCACGCCGTAGACTGCCCGTCCCATGCTTCTCGCTATCTTGCTGCTGGCCATCGGTTTAGCGATGGTCATCTACGGCGGTGACGTGTTCGTGCGGGCCGCCGTCCGCATCGCCGAATGGCTGCGTCTGCCGCGTGTGGTGATCGGCGGGACCCTGATGTCCCTCGCGACGACCTCGCCGGAAGTGGCGGTGTCGCTGACCGCAAGCCTTCGCAATGAGCCCGGGCTCGCGGTGGGCAACGCGGTAGGCTCGGTCATCTGCAACTTTGCCCTCATCGGGGCCCTGGGGGCGCTGATCAGCCCTTACCGCATCAAACGGAAAGAGGTCGCCCTGCTGCTGGGGCTGCTGCTGCTGATCTGCGTGGCGTTTTTCATCATGACCCGGGGGGAGGCGCTGCTGAGGTGGGAGGCGGCGATCATGCTCGCCCTGGGGGCGGGTTACTTCATCGGCGACTTTGTCGTCTCGATGCTCAAGCGTGAGGCATTGGAGCGGGACGCGGACGGCAATGTCATCGGCGAGATCCCCACGCCGTGGCTCCACTGGCTGCTGTTTTTCGTCGGGGCGGCCATCGTGATCGCCGGCAGCCGACTGCTGGTGGACAACGCATCGACGCTGGCCGCGAAAATGGGGATCTCGTCGCTGGCGATCGGGTTGACGATCGTGGCGGTGGGTACGTCGCTGCCGGAGCTGGTCACCGCGATCATCTCGGCCCGCAAAGGCGTGTCGGACCTGTCCGTCGGCAACCTCATCGGCGCCAACGTCGCGAACCTGACTCTCGTTGCGGGGTCGGCCGGGGCGGTGACGGCCATTCCGGTGACCCGGCTGGACAACGTGCTCAACTTCCCGGTGATGTTCGCCGTGGTCGGTTTTTTCGCCTTCATGTTGCTGGTGCTGGGGCGAAACAACCGGGTCAGCGGCGGGTTCATGCTGGCGGGTTACGTCGCGTACGTGGTGACCCTGCTCACGCTGGCCAAGCAAGGGTTTTGACGTGCACGGCGTCGCAGGCGGCCCGCTCGGGGCTGCGGCGACGTGTGCGAACCGCGGGGACGAGCCTGAGCGCGGCTACTCGTGCCGCAGCGCTTCGATCGGGTTCATGCGTGCTGCCTGCACGGCCGGGTAGAGCCCGAAGCCGATGCCGATGAGGCCGGAGACGACGAAGGAGCCCACGACGGACCACGTGGTGATCTGCGTGGGATAGCTGCCGCCGCCGGTGGCGCTGACGATGTAGGGCAGCACGGTGGCGGCGGTGGCGCCCAGCAGGATGCCCAGCAGGCCGCCGGAGAGGGAGATGACGGTGGTCTCGATGAGGAACTGCAGGGTGATGTGACGGCGTTTGGCGCCCAGAGCGCGGCGGATGCCGATCTCCTTGGTCCGTTCGGTGACGGTGGCGAGCATGATGTTCATGATGCCGATGCCGCCGACGACCAGCGAGAAGCTGGCGATCCCGACCATGATGAAGTTGAAGAGGCGGTTGAGTCGCTCGGCGGAGCGGAGGATCTCGATGGGGGCTTTGATGTCGATGTCGTTGCGTTTGCGGTCGGGGTTGGGGTGCATGAGGTGGCCGGCGATGCCGGCGACGGGCTCGACCTGTGCGACGTCGTGGGTTTGCAGCCAGACTTCGGAGAGCTCGATGTTGCGGCGTTCCATGGAGCCGGCCTCGCGTCGGACGATGGTGTCGCCGAAGGTGACGCGGGCCAGCGGCAGGGGAAAGTAGAGGTCGCGGTCGATGTCGCGGTTGGTGATGCCGGCGGAGTCCACCCCGGCACGCAGGCCCGTCGGCTCGAGCACGCCGACCACGGTGACGAGGATGGCCGACTGCCCCGTGGTGCCGATCTGGATGGTCTGCCCGAGGGGGTCTTCGAAGGGGAAGGCTTCGCGGGCGAGGGTGGCGCCGATCACCGCGACGGGGGCCAGCGTGTCGTAGTCCATCTGCGTGAGCAGCCGGCCGCGGTCGATGCGGAGGTTGATCACTTCGAAGAAGTCGGGGTGGGTGGCGATCGCGTTGGCGTTGTAGCGCTGCGAGCCGCGGATGACGCGCTGCTCGGTGTCCTTCAGCGGCACGGCCAGGCGCAGGTGGGGCAGGTTGCGCAACCGTTCGTAGTCGCTGCGTTTGAGGCCGTACTCCAGCACGCGGCTGGTGCGGCCGGTGGCCTCATCGGACGCGGGCGGCCGGACGGAGCGGACGACGATGTTGCGCGCCCCGAGCTGCTCCATCTGCCGTGCCGCGGCGGCCTGAGCGCCCGCCCCGATGGCGACCATGATGATGACGGCCGAAACGCCGAAGATGATGCCCAGCGCGGTCAGCAGCGACCGCAACTTGTGCAGCCGAAGGTTTTTCAGGCCGAGCGCAAAGGTTTCAACAAGGAAGTTGAGCATGTCGTGCGTTCCGACTCACGGCCGCCGGGCGACCGGCTAAGCGTTCTTCCGTGGTAGTGGTAGCGCCGGCCGGACGTTGACTTCCGCCGCCGCACGCCACACCGTAGCCGGCATGGCCTCGCCCACGATTTTCGAAAAAATCATCGCCCGGCAGATCCCCGCCACGATCGAACACGAAGACGACCGGTACATCGTCATCCGCGACATCAACCCGCAGGCGCCGGTGCACCTGCTGGTGATTCCCAAGCGGGTGATCCCGCGGCTGTCCGACATCACGCCCGCCGACGCCGAGCTGGTGGGCGGCATGTTCGTCGTGGCGTCGCAGGTGATGGCGAGGCTCGGTCACCGCGACTTCCGCTGCGTGTTCAACTGCGGAGAGCAGGCCCAGCAGACCGTGTTCCACCTTCACCTGCACGTTCTTGCGGGGCGGGACTTTACATGGCCACCCGGCTGAGTCGTCCGACGGCGCGCCACCGCTACCCCATCACGGCCTCGGCAGCCGAAGGAGCCCGCGCCCCCGCGGCGGGGGTCACGCGATAACCGGCGTGCGACTCAAACAAAAGACCACACCGGCGGTTGAGGCACGGTGTGGTCCGGAGGGGAGAAAATGCGCCGTTGCGCGAATGTTTCAGGTTACCTAAATTAGCGTACCGGCCTTTTCGTTGAAGTCAAACGTAACGACCAAAGTCCCCCAAGTTCACGGTAGGAAAAACTGTGAGGCCGGAGGGAGAGACCGGTTGATGGCCGGGTCATCGGGTTCTGTCGTCGTGTTGCGGTGAGCTAAGCTGCTGAAGATGTGTTTGATGTCTCACGTAGCTGGTCGAGCCGCCGGGCCAGCTGAGCGAGCGGGTCGGGGTCGGCCGGGTCCAGCGAGAGGGGAGGGCCGACGCAGACTGTGGCGTCCTGCGGGAGCAGCAGGGACTGAAGAAGGGGCTGGCGGCGTTGGATGCCGTCGATCCACACGGGGACGACGGGCACGGGCCGCTGCCGGACGAGCAGCGCCACCCCCGGCTGCAGCGGAAGCAGCTCGCGCGTCGGCTGGAGCCGACCTTCGGGGAACACGCCCAGCAGCTGGCCGCGGTCGAGCACGCGCAGGGCGGCACGCAGTGCGGCGGCGTCGCGTCCGTCGCGTCGCACAGGGATGACTTCGGCGGCGCGCCAGAACGGGGCCGTTCCGGGAATCTGGGTGTACTCACGGGCACACATCCATCGGATGAGCCGGGGCGTGAGCGTCTGGATGATCAGGGGGTCGAGCGCGGAGGTGTGGTTGGAGGCGATGATGGCCGGGCCCGACGCGGGAAGGCGGGCGTCGCCGACGACCGAGAGGCCGTGATACGTGGGCACGACAGCCCGGAGCACGCCCAGCGCCAGCCTCTGCAGCGGCGTGAGCGTGTCGCTGGTGCAGCCGGCGTGGCCGGGCGGCGTGGCGGACGCGTCATGGGGCGGAAGCGGGAAGGACATGGCCGGGGACGGCTACGGTATCGCCGGTGGCGTGTCGCCGTGCCGCACAGGAGACGGCGGCAAACGGGGGGTGAGGGTGGCGGGGCCGGGCGGCCCCTCAAGGGCGACGGGAAGGAAGGGCAGGACCATGGTCGAGTGGCGAGGCGGCATTGGGATGTCGGCAACGCGGGCGGCGGTGTGCGTGGCGCTGGCGGTGTTGGCGGTCGGGGCAGCGGTGCGGGACCCGTTCGCCGGGAACTGGAAAGTGCAGGTGACGCCGGAAGGGGCGGGCCGCGGGTTCAACGACACGCTGACGTTCCGCGGCGGGCAGATGCAGGCGGCCGAGCTGATGAAACAGGGGTGGGAGAGCGAGTCGTTTGAAGACGACGTGCGTCGGGGCGGCGTCGCGCAGTTCACGGCCGTGCTCAAGCACCCCACGCAAGGGCGGATGCGGTGGACGGGGATGGTGACGGCCAGCGAGATCCGCGGGGACGTGGTGTGGACGACGGCCGACGGAGAGGAGCGGCGGTTCAGCTACACCGGGACGAAGCTGTAGCCACGGCGCGGGTCGGATGGCGACCGTGCGACCGGGAGACGGGCGCGTTGCGGGAATACGGGGGCCTCTCGGGGCGGCGGGGTGCCTCTCGGGGCGGGGGGGCCTTGCGGGGCGGCGGGGGCGCTAGGCCTTGCGGCCGCCGCGTGCTTTGGCCATTTCGGTGGTCATGTTCTCCAGCTGCGGGGAGACGCAGTGGCGTGGCACGCGGACCTCGATGACGCGGGGCCCGTCGTCGCTGGCAAGGGCGGAGCGGATGGCGCCGTCCAGCTCGCCTTTGGTGGAGGCGATGGCGTAGTCGCCGCCGCCGACGAGTTCGCAGATCTTGGTGTAGTTCCAGTTGGAGATGACGTTGAAGCGGCCGTCACGGATTTTGCGCATCGTGCCGTAGCCGTCGTTGTTGAGGATGAGCACGATGGGCTTGAGGCCGAGCCGGACGGCGGTGGAGAGTTCGGTGCCGGTCATCTGGAAGGCGCCGTCGCCGACGAGGACGAAGGGGCGGAGGGTGGGGTCGGCCTTGCAGACGCCGATGCCCGCGGGGACGGCAAAGCCCATGGAGAGGTAGTAGGCCGGGGCGATGAACTCGGCGCGGTTGCGGGTACGGATGCCGACAGCGCCGAAGATGGCGTCGCCGACGTCGGAGACGACGCAGCACTTCTCGTCGAGGTGCAGCGAGATGATGCGGATGACCTCGGTCATGTCGAGCTTGTCGGTGAGCTCGGACTTGTCCAGCGGTTTGAAGGCCGGGGGCGCCTTGGGCTTGCGGAGTTTCTTGGGCGGGATGCCCGCGGCGGAGAGGCCCTTGAGGAAGTCGTCCAGCCGCACGTCGTGATAGCGGTGGTAGCTGATGTCGATGGCCTCGGTGGTGGCGAGGATGGTCCGCTTGCGTTCCAGGCGCGCGGTGAAGAAGCCGAGGTTCATGTCGGTGACGAAGCTGCCGAGCATGAGCACGCAGTCGGACGACTCCACGAAGTCGCGGACGGCCTGGTCGGAGCTCATGGCCCCGGAGTAGACGCCGAGGTAGAGCGGGTGGTTTTCGGCCACGGCCGACTTGCTGAGCAGGTCGGAGGCGATGGGGATGTTGAGTTTTTCGGCCAGGCCGATGGCGAGGTCGGTGAGGTCGTGGCGATGCAGCTCGACGCCGGCGAGCAGCACGGGCTGCTTCGCGGCCTTGATCATGCGGGCGGCTTCCTCCACGCAGGCCTCGAGGGCGCCCTCATCGGACGGCGGCGGCGGCTTGACGGTGGGGAGATGGACCGGGATTTCGCGGTCCACCATGTCGTGGGGGACCTCGATGTACACCGGCCGCTTGTGCCGCAGACACGCCGAGACGCAGCGGACGATCTCTTCGGCGGCGCGTTCCTCCTCCAGGAGGACGGCGGTGGCGACGGTGACCTCCTCGTAGACCTTGCGCTGCGTGTCGAAGGTCTTGACCTTGTGGTGCAGCAGCATGTCCTTTTCGCGGTCCTTGCGGCCGGGGGCGCCGGAGATCACGACCACCGGGCTTTTCTCGGCGTAGGCGCCGGCGATGGCGTTGAGCACGTTGAGCCCGCCGACGCAGTAGGTGACGGCCACCAGCCCCAGGCCGCGGAGGCGCGCGTAGGCGTCGGCGGCGAAGCCGGCGCTGGGCTCGTGGGTCATGGTGATGGCTTCGATGGGGCTCTTGTCCAGCCACGCGAAGGTGGGCAGGGCGAAATCGCCGGGGACGCCGAAGCAGTGCTCGACGCCGAGGTGATGCAGGTAGGCGAAGAGGAACTCGCCCAACGGCATGCGGTCGCGGAAGGGCGACGGCCTGGCGGCGGGTTCCGGGGCGGCGGCGAGGTCGCCGCGCGGTCCGGCGAGTCGGGGGGCGACGGCGGACCCGGACGACGCGACGTGGGCGCCGTTGCCGTGCGTCGAGCGATGCGGCTTGCCGCGGGCGGCGTGCCCATTACGCGTGACGGCGCGGGTTTTATCGTGGGAAGCGGCCCGCGCGGGCGTGGTGAGCAGTCGGGCGGGCGGGGGTGGGGGGGGGGGGGGGGGCGGGGGAGTCACGAGGGCCTCCTTGGGTGGAAGGACGTGGACCGGACCGTCACGCTGCGCCCGGCCGTGTCGGGGGAGCAGCAACCGTTTGCTCGCGGGGTCGTCCGCGGCGCAATGCAGTATAGCCTAAGCCGTCGCCGCGTCCGCCCGCGCAGGCGCGGATTCCGCTTACCATCGCGGCGTGGACGAGCACGACCCCAGCGAGCTGCCCTGTCAGCGGCCGAGCTTGCCGCCGCTGGCGGTGAACTACGCCATCGAGCCGGAGCTGTCCGTGCAGGAGTTCGCCGCGGTCTTTCGGTCGTCCACGCTGGCCGAGCGTCGGCCGGTGGAGCGGCCGGACGTGCTGGAGGCGATGCTGCGGGGGGCGGATTTGATCGTGACCGCCCGGCTGCCGGATAGCGGGCTGCTGGTGGGGGTGTCGCGGGCGATCACGGACTTCGCCTACTGCACGTATCTGTCGGACCTGGCGGTGGATGCGCGGTATCAGCGGCGGGGCATCGGGAAAGAGCTGTTGCGTCGCACGCACGAGGCCGCCGGGCTGCACACCACGCTCATTCTGCTGGCCGCTCCGCGGTCGCGCGACTACTACCCGCACATCGGCATGAAGCACCACGATTCGTGCTGGCTGCTGCCGCGGTACGCTCCGCCGTTCCCCCTGCCGCCGAATCCGAAATGCCGTCGCCGGGCGGGGTCGGCGGGACCGGCGGGCGACCGGCCTGAGGCCGGATGAGGCGAGCTCGTGCACCTGACTCAGCTCCATGCGGACGTGACGGCGTGCCGGGCATGCCCGCGGCTGGCGGCCCACGCGCGGCGGTGCCGGACGGTGGCGTCTGCGGGGTGGTGGCGGCCGGTGCCGGGTGCGGGGGAGCCGTCGGCATGGCTGTGGGTGGTGGGCTTGGCGCCGGGGGCGAAGGGAGCGGGGCTGACGGGCGTGCCGTTCACGCGGGACGCTTCGGGGGTGTTTCTCCGCGGGGCCTTGCAACGGGCCGGGGTGGACGAGCGCGAGGTGTACATGTCCAACGCCGTGCGATGCGTGCCACCGGGCAACCGGCCGTCGGCGGCGGAGGTCGCCCGGTGCCGGCGGTTTCTCCGGCAGGAATGGGAGCTCGTCCGGTCGCCGGTGGTGGTGGCGCTGGGGGCGGTGGCGTGGCGGGCGGTGCTGGATGTGGCGGGGGTGCGGCCGCGCGCGGCGTTCGGGCACGGCGTGCGGGTGGAGGCGGCCGGGCGGGTGCTGCTGGCGAGCTATCACGTCTCGCCGCTGAACGTGCGGACCGGTCGGCTGACGGCAGAAAGGTTCGACGCCTTGCTGGCGCAGGCGTGTGCGGCGCGTGAGGGGGTGCCGGCTTGCCGGGCGGTCAGATCGCCGGGCGGTCAGGTCGCCGGGCGGAGCGGCCTGAGACCCACGCCGCCGCGCATGCGGTTGACGTAATGCCGGACGTCCGGGTCGGCGGTGAGGTAGCGGGAGAGCTGGCCGGTGGTCGTGCCCAGGGCGTCGGCGGCGTCGCGGACGACCCAGCCGGCGGCGGCCAGCACGTCGAGGACAAAGCCGAGGGTCTCGAGGAATCGCGGGTCCTTGCGGGGCAGGTCGAGCCGTGCGGGCGACCAGCCATCAGGCGGCTGGAGGCGGTCGAGAAAGACGCGCTGGCGGAGGTGCAGCGTCAGGTCGAACCGCAGCCGCTGAAGGGCCAGCTCGCGGTTGCGGGACTGCTCGCGGTGGTCGGCGGCGATCGCCCATCGGCCGGTGGGCACGTGCACGGCACGGACCGCGGAGGACGTTTTGTTGCGTTTTTGCCCGCCGGGACCCGTCCCGCGGAACGTCTCGAACCGGACGGCGGCGTCGCCCGGCGGTCGGCGATGGGCGTGGTCGGGGGCGTACTCGGGGAGATGGGCGAAATCAGAGGTCATCAAACCTGAACACAGTCTTTGTAAACGGCCGAACACGGCACGTGTCTTTCGGGACGGAGGGGTTTTGCCGACGGCCGGGCCTTCGCCTAGGTTGACGCCCCGCGACGAGCGATGGGTGCAGCGGGTGCACACAACGGAGACGAAACGATGCTGCGGTGGATGATGGTGCTGCTGTGGGTGGTGTCGCTGACGGGGCTGACGGGGGTCGCCGCCGGCCAGACCGTGCGTCTGCAGGGGGCAGGGGCGACGTTCCCCAACCCGATGTACCAGCGTTGGGTGACGGAATACCAGCGGCTGCACCCGAACATCAAGATCGACTACCAGTCGCAGGGGTCGGGGGCGGGGATTCGGGCGATCACCGAGCGGACGGTGGCGTTCGCCGGGAGCGACGCACCGATGACGCGCCGGCAGCGGGAGGAGCTGGCCCGCAACGGATTTGAAGTGCTGCACATTCCGACGGTCGCGGGGGCGGTGGTGATGGCGTACAACCTGCCGGGGGTGACCGGCGAACTGCGGCTCTCGGGCGAGGTGATCGCCGACATTTACATGGGTCGCATCTCCAACTGGTCGGACCGGCGGATCGCCGAGCTGAACCCGGGGCTGTCGTTGCCGTCGATGAACATCGTGCCGGCATTCCGGACGGACGGTTCGGGCACGACGTTCATCTTTACCAGCTACCTGAGCACGCAGAGCGAAGAGTTTCGAGAGACGATCGGCAACGGGACGAACGTGCGCTGGCCGACGGGTCAGGGCGGGCGGGGCAACGAGGGCGTGACGCAGGTCGTGCAGAGCACGCCGGGGGCGATCGGGTACGTGGAGCTGATCTACGCGGCGGCCAACAACATTCCGCACGCACTGCTCCGCAACCGGGCCGGCAAGTTCGTCAAGGCCAGCCCGGAGACGGTGGCCAACGCGGGCGAGGGGGCGGCGCAGGAGATGCGGGACGATTTTCTTGCAGTGTCGCTGTGGAACCAGCCCGGCGACGATGTCTACCCCATCAGCGGGTTCACGTACATCCTGATCTTCCGCGACCTGGGGTACCTGCGCAACCGCACGGACGCGCAGGCGCTGCTGAACTTTCTCGCGTGGGCGACCAGCGAAGGACAGGCGATGGCGGCGGAGATGGGCTACGCGCCGCTGAGCCCGGCGGTGCGGGAGAAGGTGCAGACGCTGCTGGGGAGCCTGACGTTTCGCGGCGAGCCGATCCGGCCGGAGTGAGCTGCCGGGCGGGGCGGGACGTGGGGCGTGGCGGTGCGTTAGCGTTGCGCTAAGGCGTCAAGCGGCGCGGGGGCCGGGGCTATGCTCCCGCCCGCATGGCGGGGACGGCAGCGACATCCACGGCGACGGGGGCGGCGGGCGGCGGTGACGGCATCCGCCCCGACCTGAAGGTACGCGCCGGGCGCGGTGAGGCGTGGTCGGACGTGCTGCTGCGGTGGCTGACGGCGACGGCGGCGGTGACGATCCTGCTGATGCTCGGTGCGCTGGTGACGGTGCTGGTGGTGGCGGCGCTGCCGTCGATCCAGAAGTTCGGGCTGGCGTTTTTCGTCACGACCGAGTGGCGGCCCAACGAGCTGGAGCGGATGGTCCGCGACGAATCGGGTCGGATCGTCCGCGACGAGGACGGCGAACCGGTGGTGGAGGTGATTCCGCCCGTGTTCGGGGCGCTGCCGGTGATTTACGGGACGGCGGTGTCGTCGGCGATCGCGCTGGTGCTGGCGGTGCCGCTGAGCTTCGGGGCGGCGCTGTTCCTGGTGCGGATCGCGCCCAAGTGGCTGGTGACGCCGGTGAGTTTTCTGGTGGAGTTCCTCGCGGCGATCCCGTCGATCGCGTATGGGATTTTCGGGATGTTCCTGCTGGCGCCATGGCTGCAGTCGAGCTTCCAGCCGGCGATGGCGGCGTGGCTGAAGGACGTGCCGGGGCTGTCGTGGATGTTCTACCAGACACTGGCCGACGGGCAGGTGGTGGAGATCCCTTCGGCGGGGCACAACATGCTCTGCGCGGGGCTGATCATCGCCATCATGATCATCCCGATCATCACGGCCATCAGCCGGGACGTGCTGGCGAGCGTGCCGCGGGCACAGGTGGAAGGGACGCTGGCGCTGGGGGCGACGTGGTGGCAGAGCTGCGTGGAGATGCTCAAGTACGGGCGCAGCGCCCTGTTCGGCGCGGTGATGCTGGGTCTGGCCCGTGCGGCGGGGGAGACGATGGCGGTGGCGATGGTGATCGGCAACAAGAACGAGATCAGTTTCAGCCCGTTCGCGCCGGCCCAGACGATGGCGTCGCTGCTGGCCAATGAGTTCGCCGAGGCCACGGAGATCCAGCGGGGGGCGCTGGTGGAGGTGGCGCTGATCCTGCTGCTGATGTCGCTGACGTTCAACGTGATCGCACGTTATCTGGTGGTCGGGACCGATTCGCGTTCGGCGATGGCCCACTGACCGCGACCCCCGCACAGGCCGCCCGGAGAAGGACACGACGCGATGGCCACGCTGACCCGACATGACCGCATCGCACGGCTGGTGAGCCTGCTGATGTGGGGGATGTGCACGCTGGCGACGGCGGTGATCCTCTCGGTGCTGCTGCTGGTGGTGGGATATCTGGCGTACCTCGGGGCCAACGCGCTGCTGCCGTGGGAGAAGCTGGTGACATTCTTCACCGAAGTGCCCACGGCCGACCCGAAGAACCCCGGCGGGATGAAGCACGCGGTGGTGGGCACGCTGATGTTGCTGGCGATGGCTTCGGCGGTGGGGGTGCCGCTGGGGATGCTCGCGGGCATTTACCTCGCCGAGTACTCGGAGAACTCGCGCCTTGCGGCGCCCGTGCGGTTCGTCGCGGACGTGCTGGCGGGCGTGCCTTCGATCGTCGTGGGCATCCTCGGCTACGAGCTGGTGGTGGTGCCGATGAGCCGGCTGGTGAACGTGCAGTATTCGGGCATCGCCGGGTCGCTGGCGCTGGCGTTCATCATGATCCCGATCGTCGCCCGGACGACCGAGGAGATGCTGCGGCTGGTGCCGGGGTCGTACCGCGAAGCGTCGATCGCGCTGGGGGCGACCAAGGCGCGGACGATCCTCTGGGTGGTCATCCCCTCGGCCACGGGGTCGGTTGTGACCGGGGTGATGCTGGCGATGGCACGGGTCGCCGGCGAGACGGCCCCGCTGCTGTTCACGGCCGGGATGTCCCGCCTGCTCACCTACGACCCCACCCAGCCGTTCCCGGCGCTGACGACGCAGATCTACCGGTTCGTGTCGGGGCCGTACCCGGCCGAGCGGGAGCTGGGCTACGCGGGCATCCTCGTGCTGATCGTGCTGATTTTCTGCATCAACCTGCTGATCCGGTACGTGACGCGCAAGAGCCGGCCGATGGGATAGCGGTCAAGGCTGGGCCGGCATGGCGTCCTGAGGGGACGCGGAGGCGGGGCCGGACGGCTGGCCGGGATGCGACGGCTTTCACTTCCCGCTAACATCCTGCGGTCGGCATGGCCTGCGTGTGCCTTTATCTCCAGTTGCACCAGCCGTTCCGCCTGCGTCGCTACAGCGTCTTCGATACGGACCCGCATTACTTCGACGACCTGCGGAATGCGGAGACCTGTCGGGGGGTGGCGCAGCGGAGCTACCTGCCGGCGGGGCGGATTCTGCTGCGGCTGCTGGAGCAGCTCGGCGACCGGCTGAAGCTGGCGCTGTCGTTTTCGGGCACCGTGCTCGACCAGTTCGAAGCCTTCGCCCCCGAGGTCACGGACCTGTACCAGCGCCTGGTGCAGACGGGGCTGGTGGACGTGCTGGCCGAGCCGTACCACCACTCGCTGGCCGCGTTGTACTCCGCGGAGGAGTTCAAGGCGCAGGTCGCCCTGCATCGGCGTCGCGTCGAAGGGGTCTTCGGGGTCACGCCGAGGGTGCTTCGGAACACCGAGCTGATTTATCACGGCCGCCTGGCGCGGCTCATCGAAGAGACCGGCCACAGCGGCGTGCTGGTGGAGGCGACGGAGCGGGAGCTGGCCGGGCGGGCCGCCGGGCGGGTGTACGCGGCGTCGGCGGCGCCGGAGCTGCGGCTGCTGCCGCGGCACACCCGCCTCTCCGATGACATCGCCCATCGGTTCAACGACCGCAGCTGGAGCGGGTGGCCGCTGACGGCGGAAAAACTCGCGGCGTGGGTGGACGAGGCGGCCGGGGAGTCGGGCAACCCGTCGTCGCCAGAGGAGGCGGTGATCGGGCTGTTCCTCAACCTCGCGGTCTTCGGCGACCGCCACTGGGCCGACACCGGCATCCTGGAGTTTCTGCGGCACTTCCCTGAGCGCATCCTCGCTTCGCCACGGGGACACCGCTTCGTGACCCCCGCCGAGCTGTGCGACCGTCCGCCGGCGGCCCTGCTCGATTTTCCCGTCCCCACGAGCTGGGCGTCGCCCGAGCGGGACACCTCGGCATGGCTGGGCAACGCGATGCAGGTCAATGCCATGCACGAGCTGTACCGGCTGGAAGGCCCGGTCAAGGCGTCCAGCGACCCGGCCGTGCTGGAAGACTGGCGGCGGCTGACGTCCTGCGACCACAGCTACTACATGTCGACCAAGTACTGGTCGGAGGTGGACGTGACGCGGGAGAGCAACCCCTACGAGTCGCCGTACGACGCGTACATCAACTTCATGAACGTGCTGGACAACATCGCCTCGCGGGTGGGGGCGACGGGGCGTCGCGGGCTGTAGAGCGCCGCACGCGCGGGCGTCGGGGTGGTGGCGTTACGCCAGCCACGCGACGGTGAGGCCCCCGGGCAGGCGGCGCGGCTGAAGTTCAGACGTCGGTGCGGAGCCGGGGCAGCACGGCACGGACGCTGTCGATGTCGAGCCGGCGGACGCGGGCGTCGGCATGGGCGAGGTCGGCCAGCGCCACGCTGCCGGCGACGCCGAGCGTTCGAAAGCCTGCCGACTTGACGTGGGTGATCACGTTGGGGGCGTCTTCCACGACCAGCGCGTCCCGGGGCGTCAGGGCCCGTCGGGTGCGGTCGCCGAGCTGGCGGAGCGTCTGCAGATAACCCGAGGGGTCGGGCTTGCCGACCTCGACGTCCTCGGCGGCGGTGACGACGAGGAAACAGTCGCGCAGGCCGATGCCCTCGAGCATCGCCTCGACCTCGTCCCGAAGCCCCGCCGAGCAGATGGCCAGCGGATAGTGTCTGGCCAGCGCCCGCACCAGCTCCGAGACGCCGGGCAGCGCGTGGTAACGACCTTCGTGGATCACCTCCCGCATCCGGCGGCTCTTGGTGGCCAGCAGACGCAGCAGCGTCCTGGGCGACAGCGGCTTGCCAAGCCGCTCGTAGAGAGCACGGAACGCCCCGCGGTCGTCGCGCCCGATGCACTGCTCGTAGTACATCGACTCGGTCAGCGGGATGCCCTCGGCGGCAAGGCTGTCCCGCATGGCCTGGAAATGCAGCGGCTCGGAGTGCACGAGCACGCCGTCGAAATCGAAGAGGATCGCGCCGGGTTCAAACCGCTTGAGCCTCGAGACGACCTTCGGACGCGTGGCCCGGGTGTTCCCCGGGGTGCCCGTGGTCGAGTGCGACGCCGGCGGTGGCGAGGGGGGCACCGGGGAGGGCGGGGGGGGTGCAGCGGGCGGGGACAATGGGTGGGGCGGGGAGGGGGTGACGTGGGCGGGCGTGGGCCGGGACTCGACGGACATGGGCGGGGGAGTGTAAGGCGTCACGACAGCGACCCCGGCCGGTCCGCAACGACGCGGGGCGTAACGGACGACGCCGCGCAAAAAGGGCTCTGCCGGGCCTGAGCAAGGGGCCGGCCAGCGTCCGATAACGGCGGAAACGGCAACCCTGCCGGCAAGGATTGCCGGATGGCGATAATCTGGATAATCTGGGGTATTTGGTGAGCAAAGAAAGGGCGTAAGGCGATTGTACGGGTTGGGGGGGCGGAAACTTGCTTGCGACATAACTCCCGTTTCTTTCTGGGCTTGCGTCCGCCGGGGCGTGGATGAAGGCACGTCAAGCCGCGACCGTGATGGGGTCGATATTCGCCATGTCGTGACTCACGGTCGGGCCTGAGGCGGAAGCCGCGGGCTAGAAAGAAGGGAAGCCATGTCATCGATCAATGGTGTGAACGGAAGCGTCCCCCTCAACCCGCCGACGGCGTCTGCGGTGCGTTCGGGTGGGGCGGCTGCGGCCGGTTCGGGCGGCACGCTGCCCCGGGCGGACACGGTCGAGCTGTCGGGGGTGAACCACTTCCTCTCCTTGCTCAAGTCCAACGACGTGCGGGCGGAGAAGGTCGCCGCGGTCAAGGCGGCCATCGAAGCCGGCAGCTACGAGACGCCGGACAAGCTGGACGTCGCGGTGGACCGCCTTCTGGACGAGCTGAGCAGCTAGGCGGTGGGGCCGGCCGCCGTCGCCTGCCTGCGACGATGGCGGCACGGAGCGACCCCGCCGTCGATGGGTGATGTAGCAACGTACCTTTGGCCACGGCCGCTTCAGGGCCGTGGCTTTTTTTACCGGTAGCTTCAGACGCGGCGTCGTGGGGATGGCGGACGGCGGTTTCGGGGCCGACGGTCCGTCCGGCTACGATGCCGCGGGCATGGACGGAGCGTCGTACAGGTCGTCGGGCGGGGCGGTCCCGGGTGCGGCCGTTCATCGGCCGGGGCCCGCCGCGGACGGGTCGGAGGTGCCCTGGACCATCAAGCGGCTGCTGACGTGGACGGCCGGTTTTTTTGAACGCCGGGGGGTGGACGCCCCCCGGCTGTCGGCCGAGATGCTGCTGGCGCACGTGCTGGGCGTGCCGCGGATCCGGCTGTACATGGACTACGAGCGGGTGGTCGGGCCGGCCGAGCTGGCGGCCTACCGGGAGCTGGTGCGGCGGGCGGCGGAGCAGGAGCCGATTGCGTACCTGACGGGCAGGGCGCCGTTTTTCTCGCTGGAGCTGGAGGTCAACCCGTCGGTGCTCATCCCGCGTCCGGAGACCGAGACACTGGTGGAGCACGCGGTGGAGTTGTGCCGTCTGGGGCGGGTGGCGACGCCGCCGCGCGTGCTGGACCTTGGGACGGGGAGCGGTGCGATCGCGCTGGCGGTGGCGTCGCGTCTCAAGTCGGCGACCGTGGTGGCGTCCGACGTGAGTCCGCAGGCGGTGGCGGTGGCCAAGCGGAACGCGGAGCGTCTGGGGCTCTCCGACCGGGTTGTGTTTCTCATCGGCGACCTGTTCGACGCGCTGGAGGGCACGCCGGAAGTCCGCCCGTTCGACCTTGTGCTGTCGAACCCGCCGTACATCCCCACCGGCGACCTTGCCGGTCTGGACCGCTCGGTGCGGGACTACGAGCCGGGGCTGGCGTTGGACGGCGGGGCCGACGGCATGGCGTTCCACCGGCGGATCTTGCAGGCGTGCGAGCTGCGACTGACGGCCGGCGGCTGGGTGCTCCTGGAGATGCAGTATGACCAGGGGCCGGCGTTGCGGTCGCTGGCGGGGGCCATGCCGTTCCTGACCGATGTGCGTGTGGTGAAGGACAACGCGGGTCACGACCGGGTGCTGATGGCACGGAGGCAGGGATGAGCGACGAGTCGGCCGTGGAGATGCGTCTGCCCGAGTCGGTGCGGGAGAAGGCGTCGGTGTACCTGGGGGAATGGGCGTGGCGGACGGCCGACGTGCCGGAGGCGATCGAGGCGGCGGCGGGGGTGGGGCTGGCGGTCGTGCTGGGAGACCCGAGGGTGATGCTGCCGCAGGGGCCGTACGAGCTGCCCGCGCCGACGGTGGACGAGGACGACGAGGACCTGCAGCGGCCGGGCGAGTCGTGGGGCGCGTTCGTGGAGCGGTCGGCCCACGAGGCCCGGCAGGCGCTGGAGCGACTGTTGCGGGACCGGTCGTGGCTGGCCGGAGAGCCCAATGCGCCCAGGGACCTGCTCGACCTGGAGTGGGTGCTGTACTTTCTGACGCCGACCGGGCGGTAGGATGCGGCGATGCCGTGTGTTCTGGCCTGTGCCGGCCTGATTTTTCCACGCGTGGTGATGGTGGTGCTGCTGGTGGCCACCGACTGGTTCGGCCGGGCCTTTCAGACCTGGTACTGGCCGCTGCTGGGCTTCCTGTTCATGCCGTACACGACGCTGGGCTACCTGATTGCGATGATCTTCGGTGGCGGGGTGACGGGCGGCTACGTCGTGCTCATCGTCATCGCGGTGCTGCTGGACCTGGGCACGCACAGCGGCGGTGGCCGGGCGGCGGTTCGTGGCGGGGCCGCCGTCGCGCCTCGGAGTTGATCGCTGCGGTGGGCGACAACGCGGCGACGTCGGCGTGAGTGCGGCGGCCGCACGAAAACCGGGGGCGTGAGCGGGGATGCAAGCATCGGACGGCGCGAAAGATTCGGCAACGCCCGCCGAGACGTGACGGCCGCAGGACGGCAAACTGGAGGCGTGAGCGGGGGTTATGCCGATGTAGCAAGGCACAGCCGGGCCAGCCGCGGGGCGTCGGCCGGTGAGGTGGCGTGGCGGGCGGGCGGAGTGGCCGGGCGGGCGTGTGGAGCGGCGTACAAAGTCGGACGGGTGACAACGGGTGGGTCGAGCGGGTGGCGTATGGACCATTTCGTGATCACGGGCGGTCGTCGGCTCAGCGGCCGGGTGGACATCTCGGGCTCGAAGAACTCGGCGCTGCCGATTCTCGCGGCCACGCTGATGGCCCACGGGCGGACCACGCTGCACTCGGTACCGCGGCTGTCGGACATCGATTCGATGATCCAGCTACTGGAAGAGCTGGGGTGCCGGACGCGTCGTCACGCGTCGGTGGAGATGCCCGGGAGCACGGGCCCGGCGCTCAACGGCCCGCTGGACATTGAGGTGATGGACGAGCGGAACTGCGAAGCGCGTTACGAGATTGTCAAGACGATGCGCGCGAGCATCTGCGTGCTCGGGCCGCTGCTGGCCAAGCGGGGCCGGGCGGTGGTGTCGATTCCCGGCGGCTGTGCGATCGGCGACCGCCCGGTGGACCTGCACCTTCGCGGGTTGCAGAAGCTGGGGGCGGAGTTTCACACCGACGGCGGCAACATCGTGGGCACCGTGCCGGGCCGGCTGAAGGGATGCCGGATGTACCTTGGCGGGGCGCAGGGGCCGACCGTGCTGGGGACGATCAACGTGATGTGCGCGGCGGCGCTGGCCGACGGGGAGACCGTGATCGTCGGCGCGGCGTGCGAGCCGGAAGTGACGGACTGCGCCGAGATGCTCATCAAGATGGGGGCGCAGATCAGCGGCCACGGCACGCCGGAGATCCGCATCACCGGCGTGGACCGTCTCGAGGGCACGACGCACCGCATCATCCCCGACCGGATCGAAGCGGGCACCTTCATGATGGCGGCGGCGATCACCGGTGGCGAACTGGAACTGAGGGGGCTCAACCTCAACCACCTGGTGGCGGTGATCGACCGGCTGGAAGAGGTCGGCGTGAGCGTGACGCCCACCGAGACCGGGTGCCGCGTCAACGTGCCCGGCGGGGACGTGAGGTCGCTGAGGCCGACAGAGATGACCACGCAGCCGTACCCCGGTTTCCCCACCGACTGTCAGGCCCAGCTCATGGCGCTGCTGTGCCTTGCCGACGGCATCTCGGCCATCACGGAGCGGATCTTCCCGGACCGCTTCCTGCACGTGGGCGAACTCAACCGGATGGGGGCGCGGGTGCGGAAGGAAGGGGCGACGGCCCTGATCGCCGGCGTGCACGAGCTGCAAGGGGCGAGCGTGATGTGCTCGGACCTGAGGGCGTCGGCGGCGCTGGTGCTGGCCGGGCTGGCCGCCCGCGGCACGACGCGCCTCGACCGCGTGTACCACATCGACCGCGGCTACGAGAAGATCGAACAGAAGCTCTCGGCGGTAGGGGCGGACATCCGGCGAGTCGCTTTGAAAGCGGCTTGAACCGCTTCCCGGTGCAAGAAGATGACATGGCAGGGGCCGGCGTCGATAGCCGCCCCCGTCGATCGCCGACGGGGGGTTCGGGCGTCGGCCGAAGTGCTGGCCTGCGGTGAGGGTTCCACTCGGGCCGGGGGCCGGAGGAAGGCGGGCCGGGCGACACGTCCGGCGGTGATGGCCTTGGTGGGCGCGGCGGGGGTTTGGCGGGGCGGGGGTTTGGCTGGGCGGGGGCGGTGGGGGCGGGCGGCTGCTCGAGCCCGTCAAAACAGTGCCAACGAGGGGCGGGTGCAGGCTGCAGGATCGCGGGATTCCGGGGTCGCCCAAGGCCCTGTAACCTTTGCCGGTTGCGGTTGTTGCAAGGGGATAAATGCTCCGTTAGACTCCGCCCCCACTCATGCCTTGGCGGGCCGCCGGCCTGTCTCAAGTCGTCTGGCAGGGCTGCGATGGCAGGCCCTGGGGGCGGCGAGAAGTCCGGTGAGGGCGAGTTGTCCGAGGGTGGTGGGCCCGGTTCGCCGTGGCGTTGGGTGGCGGTTGGGTGTGAGACGTGAGGTGGCAGAGGGACTCCTTGAGTGACACATCGCCTGCGGACTGGCTCGGGGGCGTTGCGGTGGTCGGCTCGGCCGGCGGCTGTGAACGTCATCGGGTATGGGGCAGGGGGTGGGTGTCGGCTTCGGGAGGTTGAGTGGGTCGTCGGGGCGGGTCGCGAAGGCGTTGGGCTGGCACGGGCCGGCCGGTCTTCGGGTCTCGCCTGACGGTCGAATGGAGGCCGGGCAGGGTGTGCCCTGTCCGGGCAGGGTCGGCCGATGGCGGTCGGCCCCCGAACGCGGCGCTGTGGGCGTCGCCTTACGGAGGAACGCAAGTGCTTTCCCGTCGCTCCGGTCAGAACTCTCGCGACATGGGCTCGAACGCGGCCGACGTGCGGCTCCGCCGACTGACGGCGTTGTCGGTGGCGGCTGCGTCCGTGGCCGCTCCGGCGGCCCTTGTGGCTCTACAGACGCCGACCCCCCCGGCGCTCGTTTCATCGGAGTTTGCGGCCGAGACGATGGCGGCAGGCGAGCTGGAGTTGCTCGCGGCTGAAAACGAAACGCTGCGGCTGGCGACCGAGCAGTTCCGCAAGGGTGAGTTCGAAGAGGCGCAGGCGACGCTGGCGTCGATCCGCGTGGAGGAGCTGTCGGCGTCGGACCGGCGTGCCTACGACCGGCTGAGCACACGGGTGAACGAGGCGGTCGAGGGGCGGAAGGCCGCGCGGGCGAGTTTTGAGCGGGGGGAAGCGTTGCTGGCGGAGGGGAAACTCGCCGACGCCATCGCCGCGTACCGGGCGGCGTCGAACAACCGGTTTGTGGACGCGGCCACGCGGACCAAGAGCCTGGAGCAGATCGCGTTGGCCGAGGCCCAGCGGCGGGGTCAGGAAGTGGCCGACCGGGCCCTGTACGCCGAGGCGGTCGAGCAGTTCCGCAAGGGGGATCGAGAGGGGGCGAGGGCGAAGTTCCAGCAGCTGGTGGACCGCGGGTTCCGCCCGGGCGCGTTTCAACGTTCGCCGGCGGACTACATCCGGGAGATCGACCGGCAGGCGGGGGTGGCGGCTGCCCCGGCGGCGCCTGCCGGCCCGAGCGCCCGTGACCTGTACAACCAGGGGGTGAGCCAGTACGACGCGGGCGATTTCGAGGCGGCGAAGGCGTCGTTCGAAGCCGCCCAGGCGGCGGGATTCCGCCCGGGTCTGTTCCAGCGTTCGCCTGCGGATTATCTGGCCCGGATCGAACGTGAGCTGGCGGCCCGTGCAGCGGCGGCGACGGCGCCTCCCACACCGCCGTCGACCCCGGAAGCGCCTCAGCCGCCCGCGATGGCCGCCCAGCCTGCCCAGCCGGCTCCGCAGCCGCCACCGGCTGCGCCGCAACCCCCGCCGGCCCCGGCGGCCCAGCCCCCGGCGGTGGTGGTGGAGGGAGCCCCCGCGGCCACGACGCCGCCCCCGGCCGCCGCCCCGCAGGCTCCGGAAGTTCAGCCGTCCACGCCGGGCGATGCCGCCAACGGTGCCGCGTTCTACGAGGCCGGCGTGCGGCAGTTCCGGGAAGGCAATCTCGACGAGGCGGAGCGGAACTTCATGGCCGCCCGTGACGCGGGATACCGGCCGGGGCTGTTCCAGCCCTCGCCGGAGCAGTGGTTGCGTCGTGTGGCCGACCGGCGGTTGGAGCTGGCGAATGCCGAGCGTGCCGCGGCGGCCGCCGCGGCCGAAAGGGCCGAGCGGGAGGCAGCAGCGGCCAACCGCGCTGAGGCGCGTCGGCTGTATCAGCTCGGGGTGTCGCAGTACCGCTCGGGCGACTGGATCGAAGCGCGGAAAAACTTCGTCGCGGCGATCGACGCGGGGTATCGCCCGGGGCTCTTTGAGACGTCGCCGCAGACGTACCTGCAGCGGATGGACCGCAAGGAGCAGGCGGATGCGGCGAAGGCGGCCGAGCAGGCGGCCCGTGCGGCGGCCCAGCCGCCGGCCGTTCAGGTGGACGGCGCGGCGCAGCCGGGCGTGGCGGTCACCCCCGCTCCGGCGGAACCGCCTCAGGCCGCTCAGGACGGTGTAGCCCGCGCGGCCGAGCTGGTGGCCCAGGCGCGTGCGGCACAGGCGATGGGCGAGACGGCCCGCGCGCTGGAGCTGTACCGGGAGGCGGCCCGTCTCGACCCCAACAACGCGGCGGCGTCGGCCGGCGTGGCGGAGCTGTCCGCCGCGGCCGCGGCACCCCCCAGCCTGCTGACCGAGCAGGAGCGGGCGATTCGGGCTCGCCGTGACGTGGTGCGGTTCCAGTTCGACTCGGCGTTGAGTGCGGCCCGCGAAGCGACCGCGAACGGCGACTTCGATGAAGCGCGTCGGTCGCTGGACCGGGCGAAGCTTGCCCGCAACCAGGACCCGAACATTTTCACGCCGGCCGAGCTGGCCGAGTTCGATACGGCCGTAGCGCGGGCCGAGACGGACCTCGCGACCGCGCGACGCACGCGTGAAGCCGCCGAGGCCGAGCTGGCCCGGCGTGAGCAGGTCGAAGCCGAGCGGGCCCGCCGTGACCAGTTGCTCTCCGAGCGGCAGCGGACGGTGGCGGCGCTGATCAAGCAGAGCCGGTCGCTGACGGAAGAATCGAAGTTCCAGGAAGCGCTGAACGTGGTGGATCAGATCCTGCTGATCGACCCGTCGAACGACTACGCCCTGGCGGTGCGTCCGCTGATCGAAGACAAGGCCGTCATCCAGCAGCAGCGGATGTTCCAGGAACAGTTCGAGCGGCAGCTTTCGCGGCAGTTCAACCGGGCCGCGGAGATCCGCATCCCCTACGACGACCTGCTGCGGTTCCCGTCGAACTGGCCGGACATCAGCGAGCTGCGCGACGCGGACAACGCGTTGCGCCGCGGCGAAACGGCACTGGACCAGCAGACCCTGGCGATTCTGGACAAGCGCATCCCGGAGATCCGTTTCGACGGCATCGCGTTCGGCGACGTCATCGACTTCCTGCGGGATGTCACCGGTGCCAACCTCGTGGTCGAGTGGCGGACGCTCGAGCAGGCGGGCATCGACCGGACGACGCCGGTGTTTGTAACCCGGCTCACGAACGTCCGTTTCGAGCGAGCGCTCCAGACGGTGCTGCGTGAGGTGAGCGGTGGCGGCACCCCGCTCGACTACAACATCGAGGAAGGGATTATCACGATCTCCACCCGCGAGGCGATCGCACAGGCGTCGCCGCGGACGGTGGTGTACGACGTGTCCGACCTGCTGTTCCGTCCGCTGGACGCGGGCGAGGCGCCGCAGGTCGAGTTCAACCTCGAGCCGGTGGAGCGTGGCGGCGGTGGCGGTGGCGGCGGGGACCTCTTCGGCGGCGGCACCGGGGCCGGCGCCGGGCAGCAGCAGGCACGGCCGCCAGAAACCATCCTCGCCGAGCTGGTCGAACTCATCGAGCAGCTGGTGACCCCGGACCAGTGGGCCAACAACGGCGGGACGGGCAACATCCGGCCGTTCCAGACCGGCTCGAGCTATTCGCTGATCGTCACGGCCACACGCAACTCACACCGGGAGCTGGAGTCGCTGCTGAACAAGCTGCGGACCAGTCAGGCGGTGCAGGTGTCGGTGGAGGCGCGCTTCCTGCAGGTGTCGCGGTCGTTCCTTGAGGACATCGGGCTCGACATCGACCTCGACCTCAACCTCAACGGGACGATCTCGCCGAACCTCGGTTCGTTCACCGGCCCGAACAACAGCTTCACCAACCGTGTGCCGATCCGACAGAACTCGTCCACCTTCACGGAGAACCCCCGGACGGGTCTGCCGACGGCCATCACGTCGCCGGCGCCGTCGCTGTCGATCCAGGGCGCGTACCTCGACGACTTCGGCGTGTCGTTCCTGCTGCGGGCGACGCAGGCGAGCGTGACGTCGTCGATCGCTCAGGCCCCGCGGCTGACGCTGTTCAGCGGGCAGCGGGCGCGGGTGCTGGTGGGTGAATACCAGTTCTTCGTGACCGACCTGACGGCCATCGTGGGCACCGGCGCGGTGGCGTTCCAGCCCGAGCCGTCGGCGGTGTTCTCGGGCGTGGAGCTGTGGGTGCAGGCGGTGGTGTCGGCCGACCGCAAGTACGTGCAGCTGAACCTGGTGCCGCGGCTGCGGCAGCTGCTGAGCGTGCAGAACTTCGTGTTCCAGACGGCCGCCGAAGGCGACGGCGGCGCTCCGCCGGGACAGCTCCCGCCGGGCGCGGTCGTGCCCCAGGCGGGCATCGCCACCGCCACGATCCAGCTGCCGACGCAGCGGTTCACCGGCATCTACACCTCGACCTCGGTGCCCGACGGCGGGACCATTCTGCTGGGCGGGCTGACCCTGACCGGCGAGGTGGAGAACGAAGCCGGGGTGCCGGTGCTGAGCAAGATCCCGTTCCTCAAGCGGTTCTTCACCAACCGCTCGACGGCCAAGGACGAGCAGGTGCTGCTGATCCTCGTCAAGCCGACGATCATCATCATGCGGGAGACGGAGAACAAACAGTTCCCGCTGCTCAGCAACCGCATCCAGCCGTAAAGCTCGTCTCATCAGGTATTTGCGAACGGCCCGGGGCACAGGTCCCGGGCCGTTTCGTCTGGCGGGGCGGCTGTCCTGACAGGGTTGCTCAGGACGTGTGAAGCGTTCTTGGAACCGGCACTGCGGTCACGGCGGCCGGCAACGCAACGCGGGCGTTGGTTGCGGGGTGGGTCCGAGCTGGGCCGGAGGACGTGGCGTTGGGGGTCAGGGACGGGGGACGAGGGGGGTACGACGACGTGCCGGGCTGCGGAAGTTGCCGCTTGCTCCCCCCGGTCGTGCGGTCTAAGCTTCCCGCCCGCCGTTGGGTGCCGCGGGGTTGACAGGAAAGGGTCTTTGCCATGCCACGGGTGTGCTTTTTCACGGGAAAGAAGACGAGCTTCGGCAACCAGATCACGCGTCGCGGCAAGGCCAAGTACCTCGGCGGCGTCGGCCGGAAGACCACCGGCGTGACGGCCCGCAAGTTCAAGGCCAACCTTCAGCGGGTGCGTGCCGTGGTCAACGGCAAAGTGACCCGCATCAAGGTGTCCACCAAGGCCATCAAGATGGGCCTGGTGGTCAAGCCGCCCAAGCGTCAATACAAGGCGGAGGCTGCGGCGTAGGCGTCAGGGGCGTGCCGGGGCGTATGCACAAACGGGTGTTGGCGTGGGCGGGCGTGTGCGGCGCGGTCCGCATCAGTGGCTTGCCGCGTGGCGGTGAGGGCGCGGCGACAGCCTGTCGGCCGAACGGCCGCTTGTGATTTCCGGGACTCCGGGATAGTGTCCGCGCGATGAGCGATTCGGCGGTCAAGGTGAACATCACGCCGGAGCAGGTGCGGCATGTGGCCAAGCTGTCCCGGCTGGCGCTGCCCGAGCACAAGGTCGACTATTTCGCCGGCCAGCTCGGGGCGATTCTCGGCTACGTCGGCCAGCTGGGGGAGGTGGACATGTCCGGCGTGGAGCCGATGGCCCACGCGACGGGGCTGGTGAACGTGATGCGGGAGGACGAGGTGAGGCCGTCGCTGCCGGTGGAGGTGGTGCTGGCCAACGCCCCTGAGAGCGATCCCCCGTTCTTCAAAGTGCCGAAGGTGCTGGGGGCAGACGAGGACTCGGCCGGCTGACGGTGACGAGAAGCGGCGGTGCCTGTGCGGCGTGGGCCGCTGGCGGGTCGGAAGCGTGGGGGGAGAGCTGGCGGCTGGGGCAGGTTGGGCGTCGAGGGAGGGGTGAGGGACGGGAGCGGCGTGGCGGTGATCGACACGATTGACGGTGCGTTGGCGGCGTTGCGGTCGAAGTCGGTCTCGGCGGTGGAGCTGGCGCGTGCCACGCTGGAGCGGATCGACCGTTGGAACCCCGTGCTCAACGCCTACACCGACGTGTGGCACGACCGGGCGTTGAAGGTGGCCCGCGAGGTGGACGAAGGGCGACGCTCCGGGCCGCTGGCCGGCGTCCCCGTCGCGGTGAAGGACAACCTGTGCACGTCGTACGGCCGGACGACCTGTTCCAGCCGGATGCTGGAGAACTTTCGCTCGCCGTATGACGCGACGGTGATCCGCAAGCTCGAGGCGGCCGGCGCGGTGATCGTCGGCAAGACGAACCTGGATGAGTTCGCGATGGGTTCGTCCACGGAGAACAGCTACTTCGGCCCGTCGAAGAATCCGTGGGACCTGGAGCGTGTGCCGGGCGGGTCGTCAGGGGGTTCGGCGGCGGCCTTGGCGGCGTCGTTGTGCTGCGGGGCGCTGGGGTCGGACACGGGGGGCAGCATCCGCCAGCCGGCGTCGCTGTGCGGGCTGGTCGGGCTCAAGCCCAGCTACGGGCGGGTGTCGCGGTACGGGCTGGTGGCGTTCGCGTCGTCGCTCGACCAGATCGGCCCGTTCGGCTGGACCGTGGCCGACGTGGCCCGTCAACTGCAGGTGATCGCCGGCCACGACGAGATGGACAGCACGTCGGTGCCGACGCCCGTGCCGGACTACCTGGCCACGCTCGAGCAGCCGCTGGAGAAACTGCGCGTGGGCATCGTGAAGGAGTATGCCCTCGGGAGCGGGGTGGACGCTCAGGTGCTCTCGGCGGTGGAGTCGGCGGTGGAGGTGTACCGCTCGCTGGGGGCGGAGGTGGTGGAGGTGTCGCTGCCGCACACCGAATACGGCATCGCGGCGTACTACGTCATCGCCCCTTGCGAAGCGTCGAGCAACCTCGCCCGTTACGACGGCGTGCACTTCGGCCACCGCACGAAAGAGCCGGTGAACGACATCGTGGAGCTGTTCTCCAGGAGCCGGGCGGAGGGGTTCGGTGAGGAGGTGCAGCGGCGCATCATGATCGGCACCTACGCGCTGTCGTCGGGCTATTACGACGCGTATTACCTGCGTGCGCAGAAGATGCGGACGCTGATCAAGCGCGACTTCGATGAGGCGTTCCGGCAGTGCGACGTGATCGTCTGCCCCACTTCGCCGATTCCCGCATTCAAGGCGGGCGAGAAGAGCGGCGACCCGCTGCAGATGTACCTGTGTGACGTGTTCACGGTGACGTGCAACATCGCCGCCATCGCCGGCGTGTCGATCCCGTGCGGGTTCACGTCCGGTGAGAAGCCGCTGCCGATCGGTTTGCAGCTGCTGGGGCCGGCCTTCGGCGAAGAGAAACTCCTGCGGGCGGCACGCATGTACGAGCGGGCGACCGACTGGCACCGCCGGCGGCCGACGCTCGCCTGAAGCGTCCGCGTGCCCGCGCCGGCGATGTGCAGGCCGAAGTCCGCCCTAGGCCGGGAAGCCCGAGTCCTGCAGGTTTTTGCGCGCGGTGGCGTTGGACGGCTCGAGCGTGAGGGCCTTGCGCCACTGCTCGGCGGCGGCGTCACGCTGGCCGGCCCGCAACAGGGCGACGCCGAAGTTGTTGTGCAGCTCGGCGCTGCTCAGGCCCAGCTCGGCCGCCCGGCGGTAGTGCTGCAACGCCTCGTCCACGGCCTGGCACACCATCAGGGCGTCGGCCAGCGCGAAGTGCAGCGTCGCCGAGTCCGGGGCGCGGGAGAGGGCCGTACGCAGCTCGCGGACGGCAAGGGCGGGCAGGCCGATGCGTAGATGCGTGCGGCCCAGCAGCAGCAGTGCGTCGGGCTGGTCGGGGACATGGCTGAGGATGTGCCGGGCCTGCAGCTCGGCCTGCCCGAGCTCATGCTTCTGGTAGTGATGCTGGGCCTGCTGGAGCGCCCGCTGCAGGTCGCCGGCGGCGGGGACGAAGCCCGGCGGCGGAGGCATCTGCCTCAGCAGCTCGTAACCCATCGTGCCGACCCATTTGTCCCGGAATCGGGCCTGATCGGCGTTGAAGTAGGCGGCGGCGTCGAGGTCGGTCTGCTGCCGCGAGACGCCCCCGGTCTCATGCAGCACGACGGCGTCCGCGCAGTACCACACCTCCCAGCCCCGCTGGCGGGCGGTGAAGCAGAAGTCGGAGTCGGAGGCGATCAGGAAGTAGCCCTCGTCCATCAGTCCCGTGTCCAGCAGCATCTCCGTACGCACGGCCATGCACGCCCCGTTCACCCAGGGCATCGGCAGCGACTGGTTGCACTGCCCGGCCGACACCCGCCCGGTAACATGGCGCCCGGCGGGAAAGGCTTCGAGACAGCCGCCGTGAATGATGACGTCCGGCTCATCGGCCTTGAGCTGCTTGACCCCGGCGATGCCGCACCGCGGATGGGCGTCGAGAAACGCCAGCAGCTTCGACAGCGCATCGGGCTGCACGTAGCAGTCCTGATTCAGCAGCAGGGCATAGGGGAACCCGTCGCGAAGGGCTGCCCGAAGGCCGAGGTTGCAGGCCCGCGTAAAGCCGACGTTGTGCTGCGAGTTGTCGTGAACGAACCGCGACACCGGCGTGGTCGACGCGTCCAGCGCGGCCAGACACCGGGCCAGTTGGTCCGGCCGCCGGTACGCCGGGATCACGGCGAGCATGCGCGAGTCGGGCATGGGGTGTCGGGGGAGGCGCGCCGGTGCCAGCGCGGTGCGGGCGGCGTCGGGGGGTGGCGCGTTGCCGGCGGGCCGCTTACGTCATGCCGTGGTGGGCCTTGTAGAGGTTCCACGTGAGGTGGATCTGCCCCTGATGGTGGGCTTCGTGCCAGGCCAGCAGGATGATCGATTCGCCGACCGATCGCTGTCCGCCGCCGGGGAACTCGACCATGCGGTGCAGGTCGGCCTCGGCCACGAACGCCTTGAACGCCTGATAATGCTTGTCGAGCGTGGCGCGGATGTGCGCGAGCGTGGGGATGTTCTGGTCCGACGGCGTGGAACCGCCGCCGTAAGCCTCACACAGGGCCGGGTCGGTCGGGGCGAGGCCTTTGAGCCGCCCGTTGACGTACTTGTCGTGGGTGGCCGCGCAGTGCATGGCCTGCCAGGCGATATGTGCCCGGCCGGGTCCGGGCCGCCAGGCGAGGACCTTCGCGACGTCGGCGCCCGACTTTTCGATCACGTCCAGCGAGTTAAGCAACCGGTTGCGGGTGAACTCGAGCGTGGCGAGCAGCGTGTTGCGGTCCATGCCCGAGTGTATGCCGAGCCGGGGGAGGCCGCGAACCCACCCTGGGCCGGCGGTGCGCCGATGGTGCGCACCTCCCCGTCTTTCCGCATCCCGCACACCGGCCTGTGGGGCGGTCTGTTAAAAATATAACCCCGGGGGCGACCAGAGTGGCCCCCGGGGCCGGAGGGGAGAGAGAAGAACTGGGAGAGAGGGTCGTTTGCTTCTTCACCAGAACCGAACGACCCGCTGATACTACGTTAGGTATCGGCCGAGGGTTCGCTGTTTCCACACCCAGTCGCGCCATTTTGTCCTACTCTGTAGATATGGCGTGGCTCTATTTGCTTCTGGCAGGTCTTTGCGAGGTTTGTTGGGCTGCCGGGCTGAAACGTTATGGATTTAACGTTCTGACGTGGGGCATGTGGCTCACGGCGGTGTTCGTGGCCCTGAGTTTCTTTTTTCTGTCGCTGGCCATGCGCGTGCTGCCCGTGGGGGTGAGTTATGCGGTGTGGGTGGGCGTGGGGGCGGCGGGCGTGGCGATCTATGGCGTGATCATGCTCGGCGAGTCCACCGACTGGCGGAAGTGGCTGTTTCTCGGCTTCATTCTTGCCGGCGTGGTCGGCCTGGGCTTGACGACGCGTCCCGAGCCGGACTCGGCGGCGGCAGCGTCGAAGGCCTTACCGCCCGAGCGCATCGCCCGGGTGACCGGCGAGTGACCGGCGGCAGCGGTGCCTTCGGCGGTAGCGCGGGGGGGGGCCGGGCGCGTGCGTCGGACGCGACTCGTCGGGCAGCGGACCGTGGGTCCTGCGCGTCGTTATCGGTCGGGTTCGCCCGCCGTGTCGCCCGGCGGCATCGGTGGCGTCGGCGGCTGGGGCGGCGGCTGCGGCGGGTTGTCGCTTGGCGGGTTGTCGCTTGGCGGGATGTCGGCGAGCGGTGTCTCGGACGCGGGAACCGGCGGCGTGGTCGGGGCGGCAAGATGGCCACGGGTCCTCGACTTCCAGGAGTTGATCGCGCTGCGCAGCGTGTTGAGGAACCGCGGCACGTTGGGCGCGGCCACCAGGACGCGGGCGTTGACCACGCTCGTGGGGTAGAAGCCGGCGATGAAATCGAAGCAGAACTCGGTGGCCGTGTGCGAGATCATCACCGAGTTGGCGTACACGCCGCCCATCACGTCTTCGGGGAGCTTGAAGTTCTGATAGATCTCGTCGATCGAGGGTTTGGGCGGGGGTGGGCGCGGGGTGACCAGTGTCGGCGCCGCCGGGAGCTGGCCGAAGTTTTTCTGATACAGCCCGAGGTTCTGTTCGAGTGCCCGCGTGAACTCGGCCATGGTCGCGGGGGCGACGATCACCCGCGCCACGACCTGGTACGGGCGCGTGATGCCGAACAGGAAGTCGATGCAGAACTCCTTGGGCGAGTCGAGGACGAGCTGGCCGGTGGAGAAGACGCCCCGGCCCACCCGCTCCGGGACGCGGGCGGTGACGGGCTGGTGGATCACCCGCTGTGTGAGCGGCGGGTCGTCCTCAGGCCGGGGCGAGATGGGGTGGTTGCTCAGGTCGGACATGCTCGGGGGCATGGTAGCCGGCGTCGGCGTTGACGCCCGGCATAGGGGTCGCAGCGAGTGACGGGGTGTGGTCAGGGAGGCGAGTCGCCGCGCGCGGGGGGAGGGGGCTCGGGGAACGGCGTCGGGGAGGCCGATGGGGGGAGCGCAGCCGGAGGCGGCGGGGAAGAGGGGGGGGAGGGCGTCGGGGAGAGGTGGGGGGGGTGGCGGGCCCGGCGGAGGAAGGCCGAGAGGTCGCGCGGCAGTGGCGACTCAAACGCCAGTCGCAGGCCCGTGATCGGATGGGTGAAGGCCAGACGGTGCGAGTGCAGGGCGTGACGGGGCGGGTCGTGGGGTGAAGGCGGCCGGGTGGTGTACAGCTTTTCGCCGGCCAGCGGGTGGCCGAGTTCGGAAAGGTGGATGCGGATCTGGTGGGTGCGACCGGTCTCGAGGCGACACTCGACGACGGTGTAGTCACCGGCGGTGTCCACCGGGGTGATGTGGGTGACGGCGCGTTGCCCGCCGTGCGCTTCCGCGGCCGCGCCGAGGGGGGACGACCCGCGGAGCCCGTCGCCGCGGTCGCGGACGATCCAGGTTTCGAGCGTGCGGGGTTGGGTGAGCTGGCCGTGCACGATGGCGAGGTAGCGGCGGTCCACGGCGTGCCGGGCGAAGTCGCGTTCGAGGGCGGCCTCGGCGGCGGGGGAGAGGGCAAAGAGCATCAGCCCGGAGGTGTCACGGTCCAGCCGATGAACCGGTCGCAGGCGCGGGGGCACGGGCATCCGCCGGAGCACTGCCATCGGGTCGGTCGGGCCGGCGTTGAGCGCGGTAGGGGTGGCGTGGGCGTCGGAGCGGGGTGGAGCCGACGGAGGTCCCCGGAGCGGGTGCGGGGGAGGCGCGGGGCGTTGCGGCGTGGCCGGGAGGGTGTCTGGGCGAGCGGGTCGCCGGGACGGAGGTCGGGGCGAGCGGCGGGCGACCGCGCGGGCGTGCGCGGCATGGAACATCGCGGTGAGCTTGCGGGTGAGCAGCTCATCGAGCGTGGGCGCTTTGTCTTTGCGCTTCTGGGGGAGGTCGGTCTCTTCGTGGTGACGGAGGGTGGTCAGTCCTGCGGGTTTGTCGATGACGATGAGGTGCTCGTCGAGATGGACGATGCGGATGTCGTCCTCGTCGGGCAGGGGCGGTCGCGGCTGGTCGTGTAGGTGCAGTACGTCGCCGGATTTGACGCGACGGCCTTCGTCGACGCACAGGTTGCCGTTGACGGTGATGTACCGTTTGGCGACCAGGCGTTTGATCTCCGACCAGGGCACGGACGGGCCGAGGATTTTGCGAAGGGCGCTGGCGAGGGTCAGGCCGTCGTTGGAGGGGCGGATGTGGATGACCCGTGCCATGGGGCGGTGTTTGCAAGGCAGGCTGGGCGGGTGTTGTGGGGGCGGGGGGCGGGGAGCGGGGGGCGGGTCAGGTCTCGTCGGCGATCAGCGCGTTGTCGTATTCCTCTTCGAGCTCGCGGACGCGCTTGCGCAGCTCCTTGTCCTTCTCGACGGCTTCGGAGACCTTGAGCTCCCACTCGGTGCTGGCCCGTCGGAGGGCGGCGAGGTCCACGCCGCCGCGCGCGTCGAGCTCGAGCAAGGCGGCCAGCCGCCGCGTGACGGCTTCGATCGAGACCGGGTTTTGCCCTTGCAGGTAACCGGGGATTTCCGCGGCGATGGAGATCATTTCCACGCCCATGCGGGGGGCGAGGTACAGCAGATACGAGGCGAAAGAGGCCGGGCCGTGGTAGTCGGACGGCCGCAGGCCGTAGCGGGCCAGCAGGGGCAGCAGTTTCCGGCTGGAGACGGAGCCGTAAAGCCGCGGCTCGCGGGTGTGGGGGACCATGCCGCCGAAGGAGCCCATGAAGATGATGCGGGAGACACCGCAGGCACGCACGACCGTGTAGATGCAGTCGGCAAAGCCGTGCCAGTTCACGTTGGGCTCTTTCCCGGTGAAAAAGAGCATGCGGTGTCGCGGGTCGGCGTGGAAGACGTTGACGGTGGCTTCGAAGGAGGTGATGACGCCGCCTTTGTATTTCACCTCCGGGCGGAAGACGGAGGCGATGTCCATCGAGCCGGGGAAGTTTTCGATGTAGTAGCCGCCGGTCGGGCCGCCGGGGCGGATCCGGGCGACCTCGGTGAGCGCGCGGCCTTCCATGATCTGACGGACGGTGCCGGTGGAGACCAGCCCGCCGTCCATCCAGCCCGTCAGCGCCAGCAGCAGGGTGGAGCCGGGGAGGTGCGGCGGGCCGTCTGGGTCTGACCAGAGCAGGTCCGGCGGCGCGTCCGGACGCTGGGCCGCGGACGATGACGCCAGAGGGTGGCTTGCGGCCCGTCGCCGGGTACGGCCCGTCCGCTTCGGCGGTGTCGGCTGCGGACGCGGTGTGTTGCCTGCGTCGGGCGGGCTGCCGTCGCCGCCGGAAGGGCTGCCGTCGCCGCGGGGGACGCTGCCGTCGCCGCGGGGCGGAGGCGTGGGCGGCGGAGGAACAGAAGGCGGGAGACTCACCGCAGGGATGATACGGCCCGACCGCTGAACGGGTTGAGCCTTGCGCATGCGTTGAACCCCCGGCCGGGCCCGGGGCAGGCGGGGCGGCGTGTTGCGTGGGGTGGCGCCGCGCGCGATGTCCTGCGGCGTGCCCGTGGCGGCGCGAGCGAACGGGCGATGTTCGGGGCACGGTGCGGGGGTACGGTGCGGGGGCACGGCGCGGGGGCGAGCGGATGGCGCGGGGGCGAGCGGCTGGCGCGGGGGCGGGCAGCGCGGTACGATGCCGTGTCGCCGATGAACCGCGCCACGTTGCCCATCTACGTCGTGGACGCCTTCACGTCCGTGCCGTTTGCGGGGAATCCGGCGGGCGTGGTGCTGCTGGAGGCCGGGGAGTCGCCGCCGGAGTCGTGGATGAAGCAGGTGGCGGTGGAGATGAACCACTCGGAGACGGCGTTCGTGACACCGACGGGTGACCCGTCGGTGTACGGGCTGCGGTGGTTCACGACCGAGGCGGAGATGGACCTGTGCGGGCACGCGACGCTGGCGTCGGCGCACGTGCTGTTCCGCCGGGACCCGACGCTGAGCGTCGTGACGTTTCATACCCGGTCGGGTCCGCTGCGGTGCGAGCGGGTGGTGCAGGGGGAGCTGGGGCGGATCGACATGGACTTCCCGGCGTTGGGCGTCGAGGACGCGGTGCCGCCGGAGGGGCTGTCGGAGGCACTGGGGCTGCGCCCGGCGTACGTGGGGCGGAGCAAGTTCGATCTGCTCGTGGTGGCGAGGTCGGAGCGGGAGGTGCGGGAGTGCCGGCCGAACCTGGCGCGGCTGCGGGAGATCCGCACGCGGGGCGTGATCCTCGCGGCGTGCGACCCCGGGGGGATGTACGACGTGGTGTCGCGGTTTTTCGCACCCGCCGTCGGGGTGGACGAGGACCCGGTGACCGGCAGCGCGCACTGCGTCATCGGGCCGTTTTTCGGCCAGCGACTGGGCAAGGCGGAGCTGCGGTGCCTGCAGGCGTCGAAGCGCGGGGGGATTGTGACGGTGCGGACATCGGGCGAGCGGGTACGGCTGGGCGGCGATGCGGTGACCGTGCTCGAAGGGCGGATCGTCGCGTGGAAGCAGCGCAGCGCGTGACGGATGAGCGGACGTCCGGGTCGCCGGTTCGCACCGGGTCAGGCGCTCGCGGGCCGTGGACGCACCGGTCCGAAAGCGTGCAGGTCCGGCCGCGGGCAGGCCCGCGGCGCAGGCGATGCGCCGAGAACGCGTCGTCGACGTGCGCTCCGGGGGGCGGCGTCAACGGTTTCAGCTTCGGACGCTGCCGGGGAGGAAGCCCTCGAGCTTGCGGGCGCGGACGGGGTGCTGGAGCTTGCGGATGGCTTTGGCTTCGACCTGGCGGACGCGTTCGCGGGTGACCTTGAAGATGCGGCCGACTTCCTCGAGGGTGTAGGTGTAGCCGTCGCCGATGCCGTAGCGGAGCTTGATGATCTCGCGCTCGCGGTAGGTGAGGGTCTTGAGAACCTGTTCGATCTTGTCCTTGAGCATCTCCTGCGTGGCCGACTCGACGGGGTTTTCGGCCTTCTCGTCCTCGATGAAGTCCCCGAAGTAGCTGTCTTCCGACTCGCCGACGGGACGGTCGAGCGAGATGGGGTGACGGGAGATTTTGAGCACGCGGCGGGTTTCCGCGACCGAGAGCTTGGCCCGTTTGGCGATTTCGTCGATCGTCGGCTCGCGCCCCAGCTCCTGCGTGAGCGTCTTGGAGATGGTGCGGAGCTTGGTCATGGTTTCGATCATGTGCACCGGGATACGGATGGTGCGGGCATGGTCGGCGATGGCGCGGGTGATGGCCTGGCGGATCCACCACGTGGCGTAGGTGGAGAACTTGTACCCGCGGCGGTACTCGTACTTGTCCACCGCACGCATGAGCCCGGTGTTGCCTTCCTGGATGACGTCGAGGAACGACAGCCCGCGGTTGCGGTACTTCTTGGCGATGGACACCACGAGGCGGAGGTTGCCGCCGGAGAGCTTGCGCTTGGCTTCCTCGTAGTTGAAGTAGATCTTGCGGATCGCCCGCACCCGCTTCTGCAGCGACTGGGCGTCCTCACGGACGAGATCTTCAAGCCCCCGCAGCTCTTCGCGGCACACCTCAAGGTCTTCGCCGGCGTTCTCGAGCTGCTCGAGCTCGGCGATCCGCTGCTCGAGCTCGACCATCTTCTGCGAGATCGACTGCAGCTTCTTCATCAGCGGGACGACCTTGCTCGTGCGCAGCTGCAGCTCTTCGATCAGCCGCATGGCCCGGCGTCGGCGACGGCGCAGGGCCAACATGCACTCCTCGCGTTTCTTCTGCGAAATCCGCTCTTCGCGTGAGCTGGTGGTCTGCGGCTGGGGTGCGGGTCCTTCGCCCTTGCCCTGCGGATTCCCTTCGCCGCGCAGGATTTCCCAGTCCAGCCTGTTCCGCTCGAGCATCTTGCGCAGCGTGGCGAGGTTGGTGGGGATGCGAAGACCGATGGTGCCCTTGTCGGCCTGGTTCTCGGCGGTGGAGATCTTCATCGTGCGGTCGAAGGGGAGGTCGCCGTCTTCGACCTGCTGGAGGATCTCCAGCGCGTTCTGCAGGCAGTAGTCCGACTCGAAGACCTTGGCGCGGAAGATCTTGCGGGAGATTTCGATGCGCTTGGCCAGCGAGATCTCCTGCTCACGCGTGAGCAGGGGGATTTCTCCCATCTGCGTCAGGTACATCCGGACCGGGTCGTCGATGCTCTTTTTGTTGGCTTCGGCGAGCTCGGCGTCGAGGTTGAGGTCCACCTCTTCATCGTCGTCGGCCTGTTCGATCTCCTGGCCGTCCTCGTCGTAAGCCTTGGGCTTCTCCAGCGGCTCCAGCGGCTTGGACGGCAGCGACAGCAGTGCCGACACCGTGGCGTTGCCTTCGGCGACCGGCTTGAGCTCGTGCAGGGCGGGGATCGGCTCCTCGTTCACCCGCTTGCCCCGGCCCCCTTTCCCCCTCGCCTTGCCCTTGGCCCGGCCGCGTCCCTCGGACGCCTGCTGCTCGAACTCGGCCACGTCGTCCTTGTCGATGAGACGGATGCCCATCTCATCGATCATCATGAGCAGCGCGTCGAGCTTCTCCGGCGAGACCATCTCGTCGGGAAGGCGGCTGTTCATCTCCTCGTAGGTGATGTACCCACGCTGGACGCCCTCGGCGAGAAGGGCGTTGAGGCGACGTTGTGCTTCTTCGGGGGAGCCCGACCCGATCAGGGGGGACTGTTCCATAACGCGATCGAATCTCCGCGTCCGGGCGGGTGACGACCTGCGACCTCTTGCCGCCCCGGACACCTGACGGGCGCCGCCCACGGCGACGGCACCCGATACCTCAACCCACCCGCGTCGCCCGGCCAAGGTCGCCCGGGGTCGTTCCCGGTCCCTGCAACGGGGCCCCGCGCCGATGGGTCGTGAGCACGCCAACTCCGGCTCGGCATCGGCCCGGCCGAGCACCGGTCGCGACCGCAGTCGCGGTGGCGGCTGTTTGTCTACTGCGGGCCGATCCTCCGGAGGTCCGGCTGGCGGCTCCGGCTCGAGAGCTCTCGCAGTAACTCAAGCTTCTGCTCGTCCTCCTTCCCCGGGCTCAGGGTCGCCAGCCGACGGGCCATCGTCTGCCGACCCCGTTCCTCCTCGCAGTACCTGACTGCGTCCTCAAGCGTAGCCGCGGGATTGGGCAGTGTCTCGCACTCCTCCAGCAGTTCCGTCGCCAGCGTCCGTAGCGCCGGCGTCGGCAACACCGAAAGCAGCACGTCGAACGTCGGCTCTCCCTCGTTCCGCTGATGCTCCCAGTACACCTCGGCCAACGCCCGCAGACGCGCGTCGGTGAAATCCGACGGTGAAACCTTCACTTGAACATGAGCCCAATCCGATGGACGGGCAAGCAGAATCCCAAGAATCCATCGCTCCGCACGTCGTAACGCCGCCGGCACGTTCACCCCAGCGCCGCCCGATGCATCCGATGGGTCGGCCGCCAACGAAGACGTGGCGTCCACCGCCTCGTCCGGGCTTCGGTCGGCCCCGGACCGTCCGTCGGCCGACGCCCGTTCCGCCGGTCCCGCTGGCGACTCGGCCTTTGGCGCATATCTGTTGGAAAACTCACGAATCGCCCCGCCTGGACGCGGAAAACGGCTGGCCGGGCCCGCCCGGGAGGTCTGACGGGAAGCAGCCCCACGCGAGCGCGTCAGGGTCCGTACCCGCTCCAGCAGCAGGTTCAGCGGAACCTCGGTCAGACGTTCGACCCGCCGGAGCACCTGACCCCAGCGGATGGGGTCCACGGCCGTGGTCTCCCGGCCTTGAAGGATCAGCCGCAAGAAATCGTCCACCACCGACTGACGGGCCGTGAGGTTGTCCGGGGCGTCACGGACCTGCCGCTCGAGCAGCCGCCACTTGAAGGTGAGGGCGTCCACGGCACTTTGCAACAACTGGTCAAAAGCTGTTGTGCCATGTTTGAGCAGGAATTCATCAGGGTCGATGCCTTCGGGCAGCGTGGCAATGGCGATTTCGATCGGCTGGCTGAGGAACAGCTCGATGGAGCGGTTCACGGCGGTTTCGCCGGCGGCGTCGCCGTCGAAGACGAGCACGAGCTTGTCGGCGAAGCGTCGCAGCAGCGTGAGGTGGTGTTCGGTGAGGGCGGTGCCGAGGACGGAGACGACGTTCGTGGCGCCGCACTGGTGGGCGATGACGACGTCGGTGTAGCCTTCAACGATTGCAGCCGTCCGGGTTTCCACGATGCGTTGACGTGCGGCGTCGAGGCCGAAGACGATGCGCGCCTTGGAGAAGATGGGCGTTTCGGGCGAGTTGAGGTACTTCGCGGGCGGGGCGGCGGGGGTGAGGTCGGATGACGTGGTGAGGTCGGATGACGTGGTGGGGTCGGCGGCGCTGTGGGCGGGTGCGGCCGAAGACGGGGGCAGGGGGAGGTGTCGCCCGCCGAAGCCGACGACGCGGCCTTGCTCGTCGCGGATGGGGAAGATGATCCGGTTTCGGAAGGTGTCGTAGTGGCCGGTGCCACTCTGGTTGGGCTTGACCAGCCCGGCCAGCGCCAGCAGCCCCGCGGGGAACGCGGACAGCTCCCGGCTTTTGAGCAGGTGGTCCCAGCCGGGGGGCGCGTAGCCGATTCGGAACCGTTGGAGCGTTTCGGGGGTGAAGCCGCGTGAGGCGAGGTAGTCGCGGGCGGGTTTGCCCAGCTCCGGGTGAAGAAGGTTGGCGTGGAAGCGGTCGGCGGCTCTGGCGCAGGCGTCGAAGAGGAGCTGGCGTTCGGAGACGTCCTCGCGTCGGCCCCCGCGGCGGGGCAGTTCCAGCCCGGCCCGCTCGGCAAGGAAGCGCAGGGCCGAGAGGAAGTCCAGCCGGTCGCGTTTCATCACGAAGTCGATGGCGTTGCCGGCCTCCTTGCACCCGAAGCACTTGAAGTAGCGGCGTTCCGGCGAGACGTGGAAGCTGGGGGTTTTTTCGTTGTGGAAGGGGCAGAGGCCGACGTAGTTCTTGCCGCGACGTTTGAGCGCTACCGACTGCGAGACCAGCTCGACGATGTCCGTCGCGTCGAGGACCTGCCGTTTGAACGCATCGTCGGCCATTTGCGGGTAGTGTACGGGGGGGCCGGGGCGGCCGGGGGCGTTGGACAGGAGACATCCCATGGTTGTGGAACTCGTGTCGGTGCTGATGGCGCTGGAGGCGGCCGCGCCGGTGTCGGCAGTCAACGTGGAGGTGGAGCTGCGGCGGGTGCTGCGGTCGGGGGCCGACCGGGTGGTGGGCGTGAACGTGAACTACCTGCGCGACAGCGACGGCAACCGTCGGCCTGGCGCCAGGCCGCTGCGGGAGGCGCTGGCGGAGATGGGCGTGAAGATGGTGCGCTATCCCGGCGGGGAGAAGAGCAACTTTCACGTGTGGTCGACGCCGCCGTACGACGGCCCGCGCCCGCAGGCGTTGGAGTGGTACGGCGGGGTGGCGGGCGAGAAGCTGGACTTCGACGCGTACGTGGGCCTGATGCGGGAGCTGCAGGCCGAGCCGTTCGTCGTGGTCGGGCTGGACGGGACGCCGCGGTCGGGTCGGGCGGTGGAGGACTGGCTGGTCGACGCGGTGGGATGGGTGCGGTACAGCAACCTCGACCGGCGTTACGGGGTGCGGCTGTGGGAGGTGGGCAACGAGAACTGGGGCAAGGGCAAGCGGCCGCCGGACGAGACGGGCCGGTCGCTGCGCATGGTGGCGCGGGCGATGAAGGCGGTGGACCCTGCGATCCAGGTCGGCGCGAACGGGATGGCGGGGTCGGAGGCGTGGTGGGGGCCGTTTCTCGCCGAAGCGGGCGACGTGATCGATTTCGCGTCCGTGAGCCTTTACAACACGTTCGGCTGGGGCGGCTACGAGCGGCTGTTGCGGGAGCCGGGGATCGACCTGATCGGCGATGTGCGGGCGGCGGCGCGGCTGCTGGACCGGTTTCTGCCCGAGGAGAAGCGTGGTCGGCTGCCGATCATCGTCACGGAGACCAACTCGCGGGACTACAGCGACGGGGGCTGGCCGCCGGTGAACAACTTCGGCCATGCGGTGGTGACCTTCGAGACGCTGGCGCGGCTGGCGGGCGAGCCGCGGGTGATCGGCGCGATGGTGTGGAACACACGCTGGGTCAACGACGATGAGGCGGGCGACGACCAGATGTACGCGCTGGGCCCGCTCAACGAACTCACGCCGACCGGCCGGGCGGTGCAGCTTTGGGCGGCGTTCGCCCTGAGCAACGCGGTGGCGGTGCGTGTGACCGGCGGCGAAGGGCACGTCGTCGGCTATGCGACGGTGGACGAGCCGGGACGGGCGGCGGTGGTGTGGGTGGTGAACCGGGGTGCGGTGCCGGCCAGCGCGGCGTTGACGCTCGCGGACGGCGGGGCGGGCACATGGGCGGCCCGGCGGGCGTGGCGGCTCTCGGCCAGCGGCCCGGACGACCGCGCGCCGACGTGGGGCGAGGTGGGCGGCGCCGTGAACCCTGGCAGGTTGGACGTGCTGCCGTTCTCGGTGACGGTGGTTCAGCTCGCCCGTTGAAGGCCGAGTGAGTCGGCTGCACAGGCCGACCCCCATCGGTTAGTCTGGCGGGGATGAGCGAGCGCATGGCCGTGCTGCTGGACACCGACCCCGGCAGCGACATCGACGACGTGGTGGCGCTGGCGTACCTGCTGGTGGAGAGGCGGTGCGAGCTGGTGGGCGTCACGACGGTGAGCGGGCCCACCGAGCAGCGGGCGGGGATCGTGGACGTGGTGCTCCGGGCGGCGGGGCGGACGGACGTGCCGGTGTACGCGGGGCTGCACGGCCCGGTGTGTGGCGGGCCGGGGCAGCCGCAGGTGCCGCAGTATGCGGCGGTGAAGGACCTGCCGCACCGAAAGGACTTCCGACGGGGCGAGGCCATCGACTTCCTGCGGGAGACGATCCGTCGGCGGCCGGGCGAGCTGACGCTGCTGACCATCGGCCCGCTGACGAACATCGCGGCGCTGCGGCTGATCGACCCCGAAGCCGCGGGAATGTTGCGACAGGTCGTGACGATGGGCGGGCGGTACTTCCCCCCGGCCGGGTGGCTGGCCGACGGACAGTGGAGCGAGTGGAACATCCGCTGCGACCCCATCGCCGCCAAGATGGTGTACGACGCCCGACTGCCGGGGCACGTGAGCTACGGGCTGGACGTGACCGAGCGGTGCGCGTTGCCGGCGGCGGAGGTGCGTCGGCGGTTCGAGGGCCATCCGCTGCTGCGGTCACTGCTGCCGATGGCCGAGGTGTGGTTCCAGAAGTCGGAGAAGCTGACGTTCCACGACCCGCTGGCGGCGGCGGCGGTGTTCGACCCGGGGCTGTGCACCTACGAGACGGGGACGGTGTGTCTGGAGCCGTCGGCATGGGAGCACGCCGGGGCGCGGACGTACTTCATCCGCGAGCTGGCCGGGGGCGGGCCGCACCGCGTGGCCCGAACCGTCAGCGCTGAGGCGTTCTTCGAGCGGTACTTTGGGGTGTTCGGGGACTGAAAACGGGTTGCAGGCCGGGGGGCTGCTTCGGTAGGCTCACACGGCATGCGGGTTTCCCTGACATCGCACCGCGGCGTGGGCTTTACGTTGGTTGAACTGCTCGTGGTGGTGGGGACGGTAGCGATCCTCATCGCGATCCTGCTGCCGACGCTCGGGCGTGCGCGGGAGCAGGCGGTGGCGGTGCAGTGTGCGTCGAACATGCGGCAGCTGGCGGTGGGGTTTCAGATGTACGCGCAGGCGTACCGCGGGGCGACGCTGCCGGCCCGCATGCCCAACCTCTCGCCGTCGCAGAACGTCTACTTCGTGGGCAACGGCGAGGTGTGGCGTCCGCGGTGGTTTGCGATCATGGGCGCGATGACCGGGTTGTACGCGTACGACCAGCCCAGTCCGCTGCAGGCGGATGAGAACACCAAGCCCGTGGACAACCGCGTGTTCCTCTGCCCGGGGGTGCCGGAGTGGACCAACAGCCGGCACTTTCCGTACGGGTACAACTTCCAGTTCCTGGGCAATTCGCGGAACGTCGTGGGCACGCCGGCGGGGGTGTTTCGGCCGATCCACTGGCCGGTGAACATCGCGAAGGTGAGGGCTTCGGCGACGACGGTGCTGTTTGCCGACGCGATGGGCACCGCGGCGGGCAAGCCGCGCGAGCAACGCATCGGCTACCGAAACGAGCCGACGACGCACAACTTCGCGATGGGCAATCACGCGTTTACGCTCGACCCGCCGCGGCTGACGCCCCTGAGCGACCGGTGCGACGACAACCACCGCGCCGACGAGCACCGCTCAGCCCCGGACCCGCGGCATCGCCGGCGGGCGAATGTGGCGTTCGTGGACGGACACGTCGAGGCGTTGACGCTGCCGGAGCTGGGGTACGTGGTGCTGCCGGACGGTTCGGTGACCGCGGCCGGGCCGGGGGCGCACAACCGACTGTTCTCTGGCGACGGGACGGACCGCGACCCGCCGTCGGTGTATCCGTAAAGGGCCGGGCAAGGGGGGTCGACGGGGGCGCGGAAAGGGGGGGCGGAAAGGGGAGGACCCTCAAACGACAAAGCCCCGGACGCACAGGTCCGGGGCGGTGATGAGCCAGCGGTCGCCAAGCGTCTGTGCGGCGGCCGTTCAGCGGCGGCGCAGCAGGGCAAGCCCGAGCGGGGCGAGCAGGCCCAGCGTGGCCGGCTCGGGGACGGCGCGGACGGTCACCGGCGCCCCGCGGACGTTCTCATAGCCGAAGGCGTTGAGCGTGACGCTGTAGTCCTCCTCCACGGTGATGTCGGCGAAGCCGTAGAAGATGTCGCTGGCGGAGCTGCCGGAGGGGTCGCGGATGGTCAGCCCGAGGAAGCCCTGGCCGGGCGTGGGCCAGTTGCCGAAGTTGGGCCCGAGGTCGGGGAAGCCGGCCCCGGGGGACTGGAAGCCCGTGCCCGGACCGATGACGTCGCCGACGCTGAAGCGGGCGGGGTTGAGGTTGGTGGCGGAGGTGTAGATGACGCCGTTGCCGCGGGCGAAGAGGCCCTGCACGAACACCTGAGCAGGGTTGCCGAAGAAGCGGCCGTCCGAGAGCAGGAAGTACTGGCCGTCGGCGAAGAGCGGCGAGGGGAACAGCGGCCCGCGGACCTCCATGTAGCCCGTGAGGACGTTGAACCACACGCCCGTGCCGTTGACGATGCCGCCGTCGGGGTTGACCCCGGAGTTCATCCCCGGCGGGGCGACGAAGTAGATGAGCTCGGCAGACGCGGACGCGGCCGGCACGATCGCCGCCACGGCGGCGGCGAGCAGCAGTCGTTTGGTCATGAGGTCTTCTCTCCCTTCACATGAACTGGACCGTTGAACGTCTTGCGGCTGGCTCCCCGCATGATGCTACCCGGGGGTGACGCCCGGGTGGAAGGCCCGCCCGGCGGGCATCAGGGGAAGAGCCCTTTCATCCGACAGGCTTCGGCGACGCGGCCGATGGCGATGGTGTAGGCGGCGGTGCGGTAGTCGCAGTTGGCTTCTTCGGAGCGTATTGACCTGCCGATGCACACAGATGGTTTCATTCGGGCGTCAGCCGAGGGTGTTGGCGATTCGGGGTCTGAATCAGGCTTGGTCGATCCTCACGATGCCAGCCGCCGGCGAGGAACGAGCAGAATCAGTGAGATCAGCAGCGCGTTCTTGAGCACGGCAATCTGGTGACTCTTGGAGGGTGCAAGAGAATCCGGGATGAAGCTGCAGCCACAACCGGATGGTGCTTGTGTGAAGTAGAGAAAACAGGAGTGAAGAATGCCGAGTCCCAGAAAGGCAAGCGAACCCCACACCGCCACCTTCAGGTATCCCATCCAGAACACGAAGGACAGGGCCAGAAGCACCCCGATCACCCCGACGATGAGTAAGGCCCGAAGGATCGGTGCTGAAAGTCCGTAGCCTTGGGAAAGCGCCGTGTCGAGGGCCGAAGGTTGCAGCCCCGTCCAAACCGCACTGGCAAGGAAGAACGCACCGAGCAAGAACCGATGGACGTGTGCTGAGGAACGCATGACCTCGAGTGCCTGATGGAAGGGGGCCAAACCGCTGCGACCGGGTGTGGAGATCCGACTATCGAGGACTATCGAGGACTATCGAGGCAGACGCATGAAGTACCGGGTGAACGCAGGTCGGTCGGTCGCTACGTAGGTCTCGAAAACCACCCACCGTTGTTGCGTCTCAGAACTCCGTGACAGTTTCAGTCCGAGGGTTCCCCGTACGGATGGCTGAGTGGCCGGATCTCTCGATCCGAAGGGAACCATGACGAAGGCAACATCGCTTTCGATGGAGCGAAAGCGGATCGATGAATAGACAGGCCAGCGGATCGGGCCGAGTTGACGAAGCTGATCGGCGGTTTTCGATCGTTCGGATCGATCGGACCACTGCAGGAGGTAGAACCCCTCCAACAGGTATGGGGTGCTTTCGGAGGACCCTGAAATCTTCTCCAATGCCGCCTGCGCCTTCTCCCACTCGAAGTTGAGTTCTATCAAGAGTTCGACCGCTCGGTCATAGTCCGCGTCATCGTTTCCACCGTCACTCGGCCAGTAAGCTTCGCCACGACGTCCTGACGATTCCCAATACAGTTGGAATGAGCCGAGCTTGCCCGGAGACCACATGTCTACGTAGGCCTTTGCGGCATCAACCAGTGCCTGCCTCTGCGATTCTAACGGACCCAGTGCGTTCGGGAGTCTTCCGTCCGGACTGATCCGGATGTTGCCGCTCGTGGTCCGAAGCCCACCGTCGGCCATTCGTTCCCGAATATCGGCGTTGAGTTTTGAGGTGTCATCGCGGCCACCGGTATGGTTCGACTGGCTCCAACCCTGCGACGGGCTACGCTCGCCTGACCATACCGTCCAGAACACGATACCACTCAATACCAATAGCAAGACAGAGAAGAGGATCGCAACTCGTTTGGTAGACATATTGAAATGGGTTGGCACTTGACGTCGTTCCGACCTCAGCAGCATCACGTGCTACGGGATCTCGTCGTCAGGGCAGGGAACGAAGTGCCATCCGTCATCGAAGGCTTGGTAGAACACCTCCCAGATCGGCCCGTCGGGAGTGTACTGGCACCACTCTCGACAGAAACAAACCCCGGACCACCAATCCGTAAAGATCTCTCGATGGCAAAACGGGTCCTCATCAAGCGAAGGATTTGGAACACAATAAAACTGCCGTACTGCACATACATTACCGACGCTGGCCAACTCGAAGCACCCGAACAAGTAGTCCCGTGCCTCGCTCCTCTCACCCGGGAAAAACAAACCGACGGCGAACGTCAGCGTGAGCGCGACATAGAGCAGCGTTTGACCCGCCTGGATCAGGCGTGGTCGGCTGTTCGGGATATTGGAACGGCGATGCACCCGCCATTTGGGCGTGGCATCATGCCGCGTCTCGTCTCGTCTCGTCTCGTCATGTTCCGCTCCAGAAGCAGGTTCACTTGGAAGACCGACCGAGTAGAGCTTAACGAGCTGAAAGTGACATCACAATACAGAATCCCGTGACTTCATCTGCGACAGATATCACGGTCGTTCGGCATGGAAGCTCACCGAGGAAGATGGGGATGCTACGGACAAGACGACCACAGAGATTCCTTCGTGAGTCACGGGAACAGCCCCTTGATGCGGCAGGCTTCGGCGACGCGACCGATGGCGATGGTGTAGGCGGCGGTGCGGTAGTCGCAGTCGGCTTCGTCGGCTTTGGCGTTGACGGCGTCGAAGGCCTTGTTCATGACGCGTTCGAGTTCGGCCTGGACGCGGGGGAGGTCCCAGAACCAGTTGTCGAGGCCCTGGACCCATTCGAAGTAGGAGACGGTGACGCCGCCGGCGTTGGCGAGGATGTCGGGGAGGATGGTGACGCCGTTCTCGCGGAGGATTTCATCGGCTTCCGGGGTGGTGGGCCCGTTGGCGCCTTCGACGATGACGTGGGCACGGATGTGCGGAGCGGCTTCGGCGGTGATGGTGTTTTCCATCGCTGCCGGCACGAGCACATCGCACTCGCAGGTGAGCAGTTCTTCGTTGTCGATGTCGTCGGCGTTGGGGAAGCCGCTGAGCGTGCCGGTGGCGCGGTAGTGGCGGGAGAGCGCCAGCACGTCCAGTCCGTTTTCGTTGAACGCCCCCGACGACCGCTCGGTCACCGCCACGATGCGGGCGCCCTGCTCGGCGAGCAGACGGGCGGCGTGGAAGCCGACGTTGCCGAAGCCCTGCACCGCGATGCGCAGGTTCTCCAGCGTCTTGTTCTGGGTCTGAAGGAACCGCTTGAGCGTGTACATGACGCCGCGGCCGGTGGCCTCTTCCCGGCCGACCGACCCGCCCAGCGAGACGGGCTTGCCGGTGACCACGCCCAGCTCCTGGTGTCCGACCATCATCGAGTAGGTGTCGAGGACCCACGCCATGACCTGGGCGTCGGTCCCGGCGTCGGGGGCGGGGATGTCCTGTTCGGGGCCGATGATGGGCATGATCTCGGCGGTGTAGCGCCGGGTTAGCCGCTCCTTCTCACCCGTCGAGAGTTTCTTGGGGTCGCAGACGACGCCGCCCTTGGCCCCGCCATAGGGCAGCTCCACCAGCGCGTTTTTCCACGTCTGCAGCATGGCCAGGGCCATCACTTCGTCGCGGTCCACGGCGGCGTCGTAACGGATGCCGCCCTTGAACGGCCCGCGGGCGTTGTTGTGCTGCACGCGGTAGCCCGAGAACACCTTGATCGACCCGTCGTCCATGCGGATGGGGCACGAGACGGTCAGCACGCGTTTGGGGCTGGCCAACGCCGGCTTCCAGACGGGGTCGAGGCCCATGGTCTGGTAGACGCGTTCGAAGAAGAAGTTGGCGTTTTGCCAGAACTTGGAGTGGCCGGCTTCGCCGGCGGGTTTGGGCCGCAGGCGATTGGTGTTGTCGTTCATGGGCAGGGTCGATGGCGGGGCGTCGCCGCGAAGTGGGTCGTCGGAGGTTGCGACATCCTGCCGCATGGACGGGGTGGCCGTCGCGGGCGGCTGAGCGGGCGTGAGCGTGGACATGCGGTGGGTTCTCCAGTGCCGGTGGCCGGGCCGGGCGCCGCCGTTGCGGGCCACGGTCATCGCCGCGGGGTCGCCGGGCGTGGCCGACCGAGATGTATCGGTTCAGGGAGAGTAGCGGGGCGAGCGTGGGTGTTCAAACGATTGGATATCCGGCCGCCGCCCCGGTCCGGGGTGCCGGGGAAGCGTCGGGCGGGCCGGTGACCTCTCCCTGGGGCGTTCGCTGGCTGAAAAACGATGTGGGTGCCGACCGGTCGGCCACGGTTGACCGGGGATGTGGCGTGGGGATATACCCTAACAAAAGTCTAACTGGGGTGACGGAGGGGGGGGAGCGACGGAGCGATGGG
>JBKBHU010000006.1:0-190591 GCA_046299715.1 Tepidisphaerales bacterium
CCCATATCCCCCCCCTCAGTACGGGCCGCCACGCACCAGATACACGTACAGCAGCACCGCCACCGCGTTCATCAGCGTCACGATCGCCACCTTGCCCAGCAGGTCCCGCGTCTCCGGCGACATCCCCGCAAACGGCCGGTCCATCAGCTCCAGCACCCGCACCACCCACATCCAGCGCGACGGCCCGACGTCCGGCAGCGCCTCCAGCACGTTCAGCGACGGCTCCCAGTGATCAGGGGCGTCCACGAACGGCGGACCACGGTACGCCGGCCCATGGCTCTCACGCGGCCCGAGGCCCTCACGCGGCCCATGGCCCTCACGCGGCCCGCCCGCCGCGACCGACACCGCGGCCCCGACCTCCCCCGCCGCCCGCAACACCAGCGGCACCGCCGCCGCCACCGTTTCCATCCCGCCGGCGCCCGTATCCCCCGCCGCCCCGGCCGCATCGGGGGACACCGTGACCTGCTGGGCCACGGCCGACCCGTCCGCCGCCGACCCGTCCGCCGCCGGCCCGGCCGCGGCACACTGCACCGCGGTTTCCGCTGAGGTCGCCACCGACTCGGGCGTCACGGCGGCAGCCTGACCGCCCGTCGTCGCAGCCCCGGCCGTCGTCGCAACCCCGTCCGTGCCAGCGGCCTCGCTGCCCGTGGCCGTCGCCGTGTTGCCTTCGTCGGGCGGCTTGGTCAGCTCGGCGTAGAGGGCGTCCAGCGCCGACTCAAACGCCGCGTCCTCTGCGCCGACGGTCGTTTCCTCGTGCCCACCGCCGCCCGGCGACTCCACCCCCCCCGTCTCCCCCCTTCCCCCTCCGGTCACGCCCCCCGCCGCCGCCGACACGGCCCCCTTCAGCCCGCCCGCGTCCGAACCCGCCCCGCCCTCCCCAGCCACCGCCTGAGGACCGGCCACGGCCACGCCTGCCGCCGATGCGGTTTGCTTCTCCGCCGGCCTCTCGGCCTCCGCCGTGGCGGCCGCGGATGCGGTATCGGCCTGCTTGAGCTCCTCGAACAGGGCGTCCAGCATCTGCTCGGTCGAGTCCGCCGGCGCGTCCCCCGCCGTGGCAGCGGTCGGGTCCGCCGGGGCGTCCGCCGGCTCGACCTTGTTCTCGGCCGGCGGCTCGACCGTCGCTGCCGCCTCGCCCGCTGCCTCCGCCGCGTCGAGCTCCACGACGGGCGTCACGTCGCCCGACGACGACGTATCCGCCCCCGACGGCTGCGTACCCGCTTCCGACGGCTGCGTATCCGCCCCCGACGGCTGCGTATCCGCCCCCGACGGTTCCGGCGCTGTCGCCGTCGATGGCCCTGCAACGGCGGGTGTCGGGGCCTGAACACCTGCCGACTCCAGAGCGTCGGACGCCGGCGGACGCTCCGGGCCGTCCCCGGCCGGCACCACCGCCGCCGCCGGCTCAGGCAGGGCGTCCCGCTCCTCCGCCAACAAACGCTCAAGCTCCTGCTCCGCCAGCTCCGCCAGAAGCGTGTCCGTTGACGCCGGTGGCTGGGCCGACGGCACGGACGCACCGGCCGACGCCACGGCCGTACCCCCCGCACCTCGACCGGCGGTCGCCGCAGGACCCTGACGTTGGCTCCCGGTGCTGGCCATACCCGCTCTCGTTCGCGCGGCCGCGTTACCCTTCGTTCAACCTGCACCGCGAACGCGCTGCCGCGTACACTCCCCCCGCGCAGCAGAACACATCCGCAACCGTTTCAGCGCGGACGCCCCCCCTTGTTCCCTTATCGGACCGTTTTGCACGTAACCTGAGCCCCGCCTTATCCACTTCTTGCCCGCCCCCCCCCCACACACACAAGCACCCACTCCACTCAACGCCTCCACCCCGCCCCCACCGCTCATGGCCGTCCGCCGTGCCCATGTCGCTCAGCTCAAACCCGGGTTGCTCACGTTGCCCGAGCCGGTGGCCCACCATCTCGTGCGTGTCCTTCGCCTCGCCGACGGCGCCGCGGTCGAGCTGTTCGACACCGACGGCCGCACCGCCACGGCCACCCTTCGCATCGACCCCGTCACCGCCGCCGTGACGGCCGAAGTCCGCGACGTCACTGAAGCGGCCGCGGTGCGCGCGGTGCCTACGGTCCGCATCGCCTCGGCCGTGCCCAAGGGCGACCGGGCCGACTACCTGGTCGAAAAGCTCGCCGAGCTCGCGGTGGCCGAGTGGTGCCCGCTGGTCACCGCCCGCTCGGTGGTCAAGCCCGACGGCCCGTCCAAACCCGCGCGCTGGCAGCGGATCGCCCAGGAAGCCGCCCGGCAGAGCGGCAGCCCCCGCGTACTCCGCATCGCGCCCCTCACGCCGCTCGCGGACGCCATCGCCGCGTACGCCCCCCTCGGGGCCGTCTACGGCTGCACGCGCCCTACCTCTGTGCCCGTAACGCACCTCTTTCGACAGCCCCCCTCCGGCCCGTCGCCCGTGTGCGCCTTCATCGGCCCCGAAGGCGGCTGGACCGACGACGAACTCGCCCGGTTCGTGGCCGCCGGCGTTCGCCCCCTTTCGCTGGGCCCGACCGTGCTCCGCGTCGAATCGGCAGCGGTCCTCGCCGCCGCAGCCCTCTCGTGGGTAAACCTCACCCCGAACGACCACGACGGGCCCGGAGCGCCCCCGGACGACACGCTCCGCTAAGCTCATCGCTCACAACGCCCACCCCGCATGTCCCACCCCTTCGACCCGTCCCCCGTCCGGCACACCTATCCCGCCGCCGCCCCCGCCAGCGCGGCGCCCTTCGACCGGCAGTACGCGCTGTGGACCGCGCAGCAGGCCCTCGACATCCTGCTCGCCCCTGCCCGGCAGGCCGGCGTTCTGCTGTTCATCACCGCCGGACTGGCCCTTCTCGGCGGCAGTTGCACGCTCTGCGCCGGTCTGGTCCTGGGCAGCCCTGGCGCCCTCCATGACAGCGGGTTGAACGAGATGCTCGCCCAGAGCGGGCTGACGGCCCAGCAGCTGCGTCTGGGTCTTCTGGTCTTCTCCGGACTTCTCCTGGCCACCACGGCCCTGCTGGCCGTCTTCGGGTTTCTCGTCCGCCGCGGCGGGCCCGTCGTGCTCACCCTCGCCCTGACCCTGTGCGCCGTGCTCGCCCTGCTTTTCGGCCTGGCCGTGCTGCTCTCGCTTCTGGCCGGGGAGCTTAAGGGCGTCTGCATCTACACGCTGCCGCTGGGCTGGATGGTCTTCGTCGGCTTCGTTCTCGTGCGGGCCTTGAGCAAGGTCAGCGCCATCGCCCAGTGGGTGGCCTACCGCGACGCCGTGGCCGCCATGCCGCATACCGCCGTGGCCTCCCCGACGCTCAGCCCGGGGCGGACGCCCGAAATCGCCCCCACCGCTGACCCTGCACCGGTCTCACCGCTCCCGACGCCGGCTCCGGGGTCGACTCCCCCGTCCGGTCCCCCCACCCTGTAGACCGCACCCCCCACACCCCCCCAACCGCCACCACCCACACGGTCGCGGCGGTCACGTCCAGCCCCGGCCACACCGCCATCACCGCCGGGAGCAGCACCCAGACCCACACCTCACCGGGTCGCCGCATCGCACCAAGCCATCGCAGGGGCCTCAACCGCGCGCAGCCGATCCCGCGCCCCACCCAGAACGCCGCCACGCCCCCCGCCGCCGACCACACCGCCCAGCCCGCCGCCTCACGGCCGTCGGGCGATGCCCAGCCTAGCACGCCCCGCAGCAGCCACACCGCCAGCACCGACGGCACGACCACGCTCAGCCACGTTCCCAGCTCAGCCCACGCGTCGCCGGCCGTCGGCACATCCGCCGACTCCGACGCGTAGCTCAATGGACGCGGCCCGTCCCCGGCCGACGCCACATCGCCGGCCCCGCCGGACCTGATCACATCCCGCGCCGGCCAGCCTTGGCTCACGCCAGCATCGTAGCGGGCTCTTCCAGCAGTCCCTTGAGGGTGCGGAGAAACTCGGCCGCGTTGGCGCCGTCCACGGCACGGTGGTCGCCCGACAGCGTCACCTTCATCCGATGCCGCACCGCCACCGCCCCATCGTGCACGACCGCACGCGGCTCGGCCGCCGCCACAGCGAGAATGCCGACCTCCGGCGGGTTGATGATGGCACCGAACTCGCTCACTCCCCACGCCCCGAGGTTGGAAATCGTGAACGTCCCGCCGGTCATCTCCTCGCCCTTGAGCCGCTGCTGACGCGCCCGCTCGGCGAGGTCGGCCGTACGCACCTGAATCTCCTTCAGGCCCATGTTCTGCACGCCCCGCAGCACCGGCACGATCAGCCCGTCCGGCAGCGCGACGGCCACGCCGAGGTTCACGTCCGCGAACCGGACGATCTCCGTGTCCTTGAAGTGTGCGTTGAGCTCGGGGTGCCGCGTCAACGCCACCGCTACCGCCTTCATCACAATCGAGTTCACCGACAGCTTGACCTTCTCCTTCTCCCACTGCCGGTTGAGCTTCTCGCGCAGCGACATCACCGCTTCCATGTCGATGTCCATCGAGCAGTAGAAGTGCGGGATCGTCTGCTTGGACAGCTGCAGCCGCTGCGCGATCACCTGCCGCATCTTCGTCAGCGGCACCGACTCCTTACCGCCCGCCACCCGCGGCGGCGGCAGGACCACCGCAGGGGCCGGGGCCGCCGCGGCCACCGCCGCAGGTGCCGGCGCCACGGCGGACGCGGCCGTCACCACAGGCGCCGCCGGCGCGGCCACCGCCGCACCCGCCACCTTCTTCGGGTCGAAGTTCTCGATATCCCGCTGGACGATCCGCCCGTTCGGACCGCTGCCCTTGACCAGCCGAAGGTCGATCCCACGCTCGGCCGCCAGACGCGAGGCCAGGGGCGAGACGCGGATCCGCCCGCCGCCGCCGACCGCCCCGTTCGTTTCGCCTTCCGCGACCGGCGTCCGCGTCGGCGGCTCTGCCACCGCCGTCGCCGTCCCCACCCCGCCTCCCGTGCTGCCACCGCCGGCGCTGCTGCCGCCACCCGCCGCCTTCGCCACCGACGGCGTCACCGACGCCGAAGCACCGCCCGACGTCACCGATGCCGACTTGTCCGCCGGCTTCTCCGATGCTCCCGCCTTCGCTGTCGCCTTCCCTGCCGACGCATGCGCTGCAACGGCCGCCTTTCGCACCGCCTCCACGTCCTCGCCCGCCCGCGCGATCACGGCGATCGCCACCCCCACCTTCACCTTCTCCCCTTCCTTCACGAGCTGCGCGGCCAGCGTCCCCGACTCGAACGACTCCATCGGCATCACCGCCTTGTCCGTCTCCACCTCCGCGACCGCATCGCCCTCCTTGACCTTCTCCCCCTCTTTCTTCAGCCACTTCACGAGCGTGCCTTCGGTCATCGTGTCCGAGAGCTGCGGCATGGTGATGTCTGCGGGCATAGGGACGCCATTCTAGCCCGCCGACCACGCGGCCCGCGCAGACGGAGCATGCCCGAACCTCCCTCCGAAGCGGGCCGCTCGCGCCATCCCATCGTGTCGCCTGCCCCCGACGCCGCCCACCCCCCGACTCCGGCATCACCTGCTCACCGGTAGCACAGCTCCTTGGCCTTCTTCACCACCTTCTCCGGGCTGGGACGCATGTCCATCTCGAGATAGTGGTTGAACGGCACGGGCGTGTCTTCCGCACAGATCCGCCCGATCGGCGCGTCCAGCTCGTCGAAGACCTTCTCGTAAATCTGCGCCATGATCCCGGCGCCCATGCCGCAGTACGGCCAGTCCTCGTCCACGATCAGCAGCCGGTGCGTCTTCGTCACCGAATCGATCACGCACTGTTCGTCCAGCGGACGCAGCGTCCGCAGGTCGATCACCTCGGCTTCGATCCCCTCGCGGGCAAGCAGGTCCGCCGCACGCAGGCACACCTTCACCGTCTGGCTCCAGCACACCAGCGTGATGTCGCCGCCCGGCCGCTTGATGTCCGCCACGCTGATCGGCAGCGTGTACTCCCCCTCGGGCACCTCGCCCTTGTCGTTGAGCAGCTTCTCGCTCTCGAGGAAGCACACCGGGTCGTCACACCGGATCGACGTCTTGAGCAGCCCCTTGGCGTCGTACGGCGTCGCCGGCGCCACGACCACCAGCCCCGGCGTCCGCGACCACAGCGCTTCGGTCCGGTGCGAGTGCGTCGCGCCGAGCTGATGTGCAAAGCCGTTGCCCCCGCGGAACACGATCGGGATCTTGAACTGCCCGCCCGACATGTAGCGGATGTTCGCCGCGTTGTTGACGATCTGGTCGAAGCACACGAAGGAAAACGACCAGCTCATGAATTCGATGATCGGCCGCAGCCCCGTCATCGCCGCGCCGATCCCCAGCCCGGCAAAGCCCGTTTCCGAAATCGGCGTGTCGATCACCCGCCGCGGCCCGAACTTCGCCAGCATCCCCTCCGACACCTTGTAGGCCCCGTTGTACTCCGCGACCTCCTCCCCCATCAGAAACACGTTCTCATCGCGCTCCATCTCCTCCACCATCGCGGCACGAAGCGCTTCCCGGAACGAAATCTGCGGCATGGCTGGCTGGCCCTCTTTCTCAACCCCCCCCACTCCGAAAACAGTGAGACGTTCCCCGCGCCCCCCCGCCCCCCCCTCGCATCCCCGAGCTCGACGCCGCGGCTTTCCTGGCCGCACGGTGCCGGCTACTTCTGCAGCGGATACGTCTCGACGTAGATGTCCGTGTACAGCTCCGACGGGTCGGGCTCGGGCGACTCGATGGCGAACCGCACCGCGTCGTCCACGATGTTCCGCACTTCCGCGTCGAACTCCTCTTCGACCTTCTCCGTCAGCACGCCCTTTTCTTTCAGCCGCGTGGAATAGATCAGGATCGGGTCCCGCTGCTTCGCCTTCTCCAGCTCTTCCTTCGTCCTGTACTTCAGCGGGTCGCTCATCGAGTGGCCCCGGAAGCGGTAGGTGTTCATGCACAGGTACGTCGGCCCGTCGCCCCGCCGCGCCCGCCCCGCCGCCTCCTCCAGGGCTTCGATCACCACGTCCAGGTCGTTCGCGTCCACGTTGAAGTACGGCATCGCGTAGCCCGAACCGCGCTTGGCCAGGTCCTTCTCGGCCGAGTGCCGCTCCACCTGGGTGCCCATGGCCATGCCGTTGTTCTCCACCATGAAGATCACCGGCAGCTTCATGAGCGACGCCATGTTCAGGGCCTCGTTGTGCGCGCCCTGGTTGATCGCCCCGTCGCCGAAAAGACAGAAGTTCACGCCCCCCGTGTTCTTGTACTTGGCGGTAAACGCCGCACCGATCCCCAGCGGGATGTGACCGCCGACGATGCCGTGCCCGCCGAGGTTGCCGACCTCGGCCTGGAAGAAATGCATCGACCCGCCCTTGCCCTTCGAGCAGCCGGTCACTTTGCCGAACATCTCCGCCATCGCCGCCCGCGGGCTCATTCCCAGTGCCAGCGAGTGCCCGTGGTCGCGGTAGCCGTTGATCAGCGTGTCCTTGCCGAACTGGTACACCGCCGCGATCCCGACGGCGATCGCCTCCTGCCCCGAGTACAGGTGGCAGAACCCCCCGATCGGCGGCCGCGGTTCGCCGTCCCGCGTCCCGGGATACTTCTTCGTGTACTCCTGGTACGTCCGCTCCTCGAACCGACGGATGAGCATCATCATCTTCAGCCGCCGAAGCTCCTCCGCCGCATCCGTCTTCGGCGGGGCCATCCGTACGGGTCGCGTCGTTACACCATGAGCTACTGCCATGTACCGGCCTCTCAAGGGGTTAAGGGACGGCGACGGGTTGGTCGGTTCATCCACCGTCCGCTAAGCGCTTCGCTGCACGACAGGCCCAACCGGGGTGACCGGCTCTCCCGTCCTGCACCCGAGTGTACGCCACCTCCCCGACCCTTCCACATCCCCGCGAAACGCCCGCTACCGCTCCGCGATGGCGGTCTCCGGACGTCCATGTCCGGATTTCGCAGGACGGCCCGTGATCCCCCTCTCCAACACCTTTCGCCGCCACGCATACCCCTACCCCTCATCGGTCACCGGCACCGTCGAAAACAGCCCCACCCCGCCCCCGTTCAGCCCCGCTACACGCACCCAGCCGTCCCGCAGGCCGGTGAGCACCACCTCCGCCCGGTCTGCCGGCAGACGGGCCGAGACACGCCAGCTCACGCCGTCTCGGGAGGTCTCGACCCGATAACCCGTTTCTCCCATGACGTCGTCCCAGCTCACCTGCACGCCCCCCGTCGCCAGCCCCGTCGCCCGCACCCTCAACGGCATCGCCGGCGGCGTGGTCACCACCAGCACCCCCGACGGCCGCGATACGCCACCCTCGTTCGCCGCCGACACCCGGTACAGGTAGCGCCTTCCGGCTTCCACCGACTCATCGACATACGCCGCCACCGGGAATCCGCTCGCCACAACGGCCCAGTTCACGCCGTCCACCGACCGCTCGAGCGTGTAGTTCACGGCACCGCGCGGCGCCGTCCACGTGAGCGCGACCGACGTCGCCGTCGCGGCAACCAGCCGGCGCAGCCCCGTCGGCGGCCTCGGCGTCGCCCTCACCCACACCGCCTCGGACGGCCGCCCCAGCGCGCCGCCTGCCAGCGGCGTCACCCGCACCCACGCCCCCTCGCCGGGCTTAAGCCCTCGTACGGCAAAGCCCTCCGCGTCCGCACGCGTCAGACCCACCACCACCCATCGGCCGAGCGACCCCGACCCCCGCCCCACCAGCCGCTCGACGCGGTACCCATCCGGCTCCAGCGGGCCGGCGACGGCGTCCGACCGAGACCAGCTCACCATCGCCCCCGCCTCTGCCCGCACGGCCACCGGTGCAGCCAGAGCCGCCGTCGCCCCCCCGCTCACCCCAACCGCGCTGGACGCCGCCGACGTGCCCGAGGCGTTCACCGCGAAGACGCGGTACCGGTAGGCCTCGCCGGCAACCACCTGAACGTCGTCGTAGCTCGTCGAATCCGCCTTCAGCGTCGCAAGCCTCCCGAACGGCCGCCCCAGCCCCTCCCGCTCAATCACGTAGCCTGTCGCCCCGGCCACCGGCTCGAACGACACGCGCACGGCCGACGACGACACCCACTCGGCCCGCACGCCCTGCGGTGCCGCCGGCACCGTCATCACCCGCCACACCGCCGACGGCTCCCCCGCTCCCCCCATGCCCACCGCCACCACCCTCACCGCGTACGCACGCCCGGCCTCCAGCCCACCCAGCCGCGTCGTCAGCGCATCCGCCCGCACGGCCGCCGCCACGCGAAACGCCCCCTCTTCCCCGGCCAGCTCGACGCGGTACGTCGTCGCCCCCGCCGCCGCCGACCACCGCAGGCGGAAACCGTCCGCCCCCACGTCCTCCACCCGCACCGCCCCGACCGCACCCGGGGGCGTCCGCACCCACACGGGCTCCGACCACGCCGACCGCACCGCGCCCCGGAAGGTCTGCACCCGATAGCCGTACAGCGTGTCCGCCCCGGCCCGGTCGTCATACCCCGACACGCCCCCGGACAGCCGCACGACCTCACGCCACGTCCGCCCGCCGTCGGCCGTCCGCTCCACACGCACGCCCACCGTCGCGTCCGTGCCCGACCAGCTCAGCCTCACCCGCCCGCCGCCCGGCACCTCCGCGGCCAGCTGCTCCACGCCCGCCAGCACCGGCCCGACCGACATTACCACCGCCGCCGTGGACATCGCACCCCTGCCTCGCCGTCAACGCGCGCCTGTGGAAGCACCCAAACCCCGTCCGACCGCACCCCGACCGGCACCGCACTCAGCCGCGAGGATGCGCCCGCCGCCGGAACAGCCGAAACCGCTTCACCGCCCCCAAATCGTCGAATCCTGCCGCCGACGCGTCCCACTCACCCAGCGCCCGTTCCACGCCCGGAAAGTGCCCGCCCCACGCATCGTCAAATACCACGTACCCCCCGGGGACGACCCACCGCGTGAACAGTGCGATGTCCTTCACCACATCATCGTACTCGTGAGAGCCGTCCACCCACAGCAGCGAAATCGGCCGGGAAAACCCCGGGCCCACGTCGTCGGACCTCGCCCGGTGGACCTCCAGCCCCCGACGCTCGAGCTCGAAACGTCCCAGCGTCTGGCGATAGCTCTCCCAGGTGCCGCGCAGGTGCGGGTCGATCGACACCACCACCGGCCGGTCCGCACGCCGCGACGCCACCTCCACCAGCAGCGTCGTCGTTCGCCCCTTCCAGGCGCCGATTTCCACCCACACGCCGCCCGGCGGCGAGCACCACGCCAGATAGGCCAGCAGCCGCGCCTCCCGCGCCGAACTCGTCCCCTCCACCGACATCACCGCCGACCGCACCTCCCCCGGCAACAGCAGCGGCCACCACAGGTCCGCCCGGAACTGAACCCAGTAACTCGGCGTGACCACCCGGCGACAACCCGCCAGCGTCCGCCGCGGCACCCGCCCCAGCCGCGACCACCATTCCGCAGTCCTCCGGGATTCACCCATCTCCGGCAAGATTAACGCATTTTTTTCGCATCGAGAAACAGGCGCAAGGAAGCGGCGGGGCGCAAGGAAGCGGCCCCGCGGACAACGCCCGGGGCCGCCCTTGATTGCTTTGACACGTCATCGGGTCCGCGGCCGAGCCCGGCCGCATCCCGCCGTTACTTCACCAACCCGTCCTTGGCGGCCATCTTCAGCAGCAGGTCCACCACGCGGTTGCTGTAGCCCCACTCGTTGTCGTACCAGCTCACGACCTTGAAGAAGTTGGAGTTGAGGCCGATGCCGGCGCCCTTGTCGAAGATGCTCGACCGCGGGTCGGTGATGAAGTCGCTGGAGACGACCTCCTCGTCGGTGTAACCGAGAATCCCCTTCAGCGGGGCCGTCTCGCTGGCCTCCTTCATCGCCGCGCAGATCTCGTCATAGGTCGTCGCCTTGGCGGTCTTGAAGGTCAGGTCCACCACCGACACGTCCGCCACCGGCACACGGATGGCCATCCCGGTAAGCTTGCCCTTGAGCTGCGGCAGCACCAGCGCCGTCGCCTTCGCCGCCCCCGTGCTGGCGGGGATCATGTTCATGTACGCGTTGCGCCCGCCGCGCCAGTCCTTCTTGCTGGGCCCGTCCTGCGTCGGCTGCGTCGCGGTCACCGCGTGCACGGTGGTCATCAGCCCTTCCACCAGCCCGAACCTCTCGTCGATCACCTTGGCGATCGGGGCCAGGCAGTTGGTCGTGCAGGAGGCGTTGGAGACGATCTTGTCCGTCGCCGGGTTGAACTTGTCGCAGTTCACCCCCACCACGAACGTCGGCACCTTCTCCGGGTCCTTCGTCGGGGCCGAAATCAGCACCCGCTTCGCCCCTGCCTTGAGGTGCTGCTCCGCCCCCGCGTAGTCCGTGAACAGCCCCGTGGACTCCACCACGTAATCCGTCCCCGTCGCCCCCCACGGCAGCTCCGCCGGGTTCCGCACCGAGTAGGTCGGGATGTGCTTGCCGTTGACGATCAGCCCCTTGTCGTCGTGGCTCACCGTCCCCTTGAACATCCCGTGCGTCGAGTCGTGCTTGAGCAGGTACGCGAGGTTGTCCGACGGCACCAGGTCGTTGATCCCCACGAACTCGATGTTGGGGTTGTTGATCCCCGCACGGAACACCAACCGGCCGATGCGGCCGAAACCGTTGATCCCAATCTTGACGGGCATGGTCGTTTCCTGCACTGGACGTCACGGGGTGTTTGGGCCGCCGCGGCGGACGTCCGAAGCTCCCCGGCGGAACGGTCACGCTAACCACCCCCGACCCGCTGTCAAGCGACAAAACGCCCGCCCCCCCGCACTCCCCCCACCCGCCGCTCGCCACACCCGCACCCGACCGCCTGACCAATCGTTTGGTCCAACCGAAGCCCCCGCCCCGGACGACCCGCCGCGACGTTTCGCCCCATCCCGAGCAGGCAAAACCGCAGAGCCGCCGGCCATTTCCTGCCCCCCACACCTCTGCCCAGGTGCTTTGCATTGCCCCCATCCGGCCAAGGGGTATTCTTCAACGGAAGCCGTCCGACCTTACCCCGCACAGGCGACGCAGCAATCCGACAAAGCACGCCGACCCGCTTCCCTGCTCCACAGACCACGCATGTTCGCGCCTGCCGACCCAACCACGCCGCCTTCCACCCTCGACCTCGACGGGCGGCGCGTCCTCGTGGTCGGCACCGGCGAGCCCCTCGCGCGAACCCTCGCCCGACTGCACCGGCTCGGGGCGGCCTGTCAAGCCGTCGACGACCCCTATCACGCGGCCGCCCTGCTCGCCTCACGGGCCGACTTCGTTGCCGTGGTCGTTGTCCTTCCTTGCCTTTATCCGGAGGAGCTCGCCTTCGTCGGCGCCGTGCGTCGGATGACGGGGCTGCCCGTGATCATCGCAGCCGCCGACGGCCTGCTTGCTGCCCTGTCCGCGGCCATCCGAGACGGCGCCGCGTTTCTTCTCACCGACACCCACCTCGACAGCCTCCTCCCTGCCCACCCCGCCGCCGCCCCATCATCCTCCTCCGCACCGGCATCCACGGCGACGTCTGCGCCGGCCGCATCGGCCTCGACCGGCGCACCGATGGACGCCGCCGCCGGGGCGACGGCCAAGGTGCCGTCGTCGCGCGGCTCGGCCACGTCCGCCACGGCCGTTCCGCCGCCGACGGTCCCAACCCGACCGCCCAACGGCCCGATGCGGCAAGCCTCTCCGTTGGGCGTCGAGCCGTCAGCACCTGCCGCCATCCCCGACGCCGGCGCCGACCTTCAGGACGAGACCCACCCGATGCCCGATTCGCTGCTCACGGCCGAAGAACTCCGCGCTTTGCTGCATGACCCGTTCCCGCCAACGCCCCGCGGCGTGTCGCACTCGCTGGCCGTGCCCCCGACGCCGCCGTCCTCAGCCCGACAGAACCCCTGAGCCCGCACGAAACGAGCGTTCCCCCCCATGACGCCGACCGCTCCCATCCCGCGGCCTTCCATCGCCGGCACGGAACACCGGCCGACGCACGACAGCACGCCCGCGGACGTGCTGCTGGTGGGGGACACCGCCCAGCTCGAGCCGGCCCTTCGTGAGGCGACCGGTCCAGGGGTCACCGTGACGACCTGCCCGAGCTGGTTCGACGCCATCGGCCATCTCTCGCGGACGCCGGCACGGGCCGTCTTCCTGCCCGCTTCTGCCGTCACGCGCCGGCCCGACGCCGCGATGGCCGCCCTGCTCGACGCCGCAGGCCTCACCCTCCCGGGCGTCCCCTCCACCGCCCCCCCGCGTCTGGTGGCCGTCGCCGCCCCCGCCCACGAAGGGCTGTGCCGACGGCTCGTTCAACTGGGCTGCCACGACTACCTCATCCTCCCTGCCGGCCCCCGCGACGTGCAGGTCGTGCTCGCCCCCGCTCCGGGCCACGCGCCGACCCCGCCGCTCCGCGTCGCCGCCGGCCCCGCTCAAGCCCCGCCCGCCCACGCGGCGACCCCTGTCGCCCACGGGGCGACCCCCGTTGCCCACGGGGCGACCGTCGGGCTGCCGTCCGGGGCCGTTGCACCACCGCCCTCCGCGTTCGACCGCGTCACGCCGGTGGTCGCCGAACTCCTGCTCGACGCCCTGTACCGCGAGCCGGCCGACGCGGCCCGTGCCGCGCTCCGCGAACTCAACGCACGCCTGCCCGCCGGCGCCCGCCTCGAGCTGCTGGAGGTCACCGACCCCGACCCCGTCGTACCGCCGGGGATGACGCTGCTTTCACGGCTGCTTCGCAGCCGGCACACGGTCGGCGATGCCGCCGCGATCGACGCGCCGCTCCCGGCCGCGATCGCCACCCCCACACCCGCCGAGGCCGCCGCCCCGCCAAGCGAACCGCCTCTGGCCGTGCTGCACCTGTTCCTCTCGCCGCCCCTTGACGGCGTCGCCGCCGACCCGTTCCTCGACCACCTCTCGACCCAGCTCACCCGCCTTCTCGAGCTGCAGCACCGCCATCGCCGACTGCAGACGCTGGCCATCACCGATGAACTCACCGGCCTCTACAACGCCCGCTACTTCAAACATTTCCTGCAGCGCACGCTGGTCAAGGCGAAGCAGGGCCGCTTCCCCGTGACCCTTCTGCTCTTCGACATCGACGGCTTCAAGACGTACAACGACACCTACGGCCACGCCGTCGGCGACGAAATCCTACGGCAAACCGCCCGCATGATCCGCCGCTGCGTCCGCGACCACGACCTCGTCGCCCGACTCGGCGGCGACGAGTTCGCCGTCGTCTTCTGGGAAAAGGACGGCCCGCGTCAGGCCCTGCACGCGCCACCCGACAAGCCCGTCTCCCATCGCCCGCCGCAAAGCCCGGTGCAGGTCTTCGAGCGATTCAAGCGCCTCATCGCCTCACACGACTTCGCCGCACTCGGCCCCAACGGCCGCGGCACGCTCACCATCTCCGGCGGGCTGGCCGTCTACCCCTACGACGCCCAGACCGCCGACGAGCTCATCGCCGCCGCCGACAACGCCCTGATGTTCGGCGCCAAACGTTCCGGCAAAAACACCATCCACCTCGTCGGCCAAAGCGACGCAGGGCAATAATCGCCCGGCGACGTGGAGACCCCACGCCCGGCCGCACGGGCCCTCCCTCGCCGTCGCGTCCATCGGAGCCCGACATGTCCCTGAGCCGTCGTCAACTGCTCGTTTCCGCCGCCGCCACGTCCGTCGCCCTCACCGTCGGCGGCCGCACCGTCGTCGCCGCCTTCGCCGCCCAGCCCTTCGATGCCGGCGTCGCCGCCGACTTCCCGGAAGGCGTCACCGACACCTTCGCACGCCGTCATACAGTGCTCATCGTCCGCCAGGGCAACACGCTCTACGCAATGACCGCCGCCTGCCCCCACAAGGGCACCACGCTCCGCGCCGCCGGCGACCAGATCCGCTGCCCCGGCCACGGCTCCCGTTTCGACCTTGAAGGCAAAGCGACCCGCGGCCCGGCCGAAGGCCAGCTCAACCGTCACAGCGTAACGCTTCGCGACGGCCGGCTCATCGTGGACCCCTCGGTGATCTTCCTGCCCGGCGATTTCGACAACCCGGCCGCCCGCGTGACCCTCCCCGGCTGACCGGCGAGCTTCACCAGCCCAACTTCCGTGACACGGCCACGTCCGACCTCACCGTTCGCGAGGACGACAGCCCAACCCGCTGTGACCGGCGGCCTTATCGCCGCCGACGCACCGCCAGCAGCGACACCGGGGCGAGCATGCCCAGCAACGCCGGCTCGGGGATCACCGACGCCCCCGGTCGGCCTCCAGCCTGCAGCAGGGCCGCAACGAACGGGTCGATGTCCTCCGCATCGAACTGCCCGTTGGCGTCGAAGTCGCCAAGGAACACCACGCCGGCCTGCGTCAGCACCTCGTCATATTGCTGAAAGTAAATCGACGCGTTGGCCGCAATGAACGAGTCGTAGGGATCCCCCTCCAGCAACGCGTCGATGAAGACGTCGATGTCCTGCGCGTCCAGCAAGCCGTCGAAGTTGAAGTCGCCCTTGCCGGGCACGAGGGCCAGAAACGCCCGCACCTGCGTCGCCGTGTAGCTCACACGCCACTCGCCGTACGTCAGCGAACCGGTGGTCCCCTGAACCGACGAAAACGTCCCCACCCGGCTGCCGGCCGTCAGCACCGTGTAAATCACTCCCGTGGCCGGCCCGCTCCCACCCGCAAAGCTCACCTCCAGCGTCCCGTCCACCTGCGCCGTCCCCGACACCACCACCGGCACCGCAGTCCCACCCACGCCCACACTCATCGCCGCCCCGGGCAACATCTGCAGTGACGACACCGCAAGCTGGCTCGTCCCCCCCTGCACCGAAAGTTCCCCGCCCACCGACAACGCCCCGAAGCTCGCCGTCCGCCCGCCTGACAGCACCAAGGCTCCGCCCGCCCCGACGCTCGACAGCTGCAACGCCGTCTCCGGACCCGCCGTATTCCGCAGCACGGCCGACGTCGGACCGTCCAGAATCAGTCGCGCGTTCAACTCCGTGATCGTCTGGTTGTTGAAACGAATCGCGCTGTTGTTGCCCACCCGGTACGTCCCCCCCGTCAGAACCGTACCCGCCAGGTTCGAGAACGTCGCCGGCTGAATGAGCAGCATCCCGCCGTCCTTAACTTCCAGCACCCCCTCGTTGGTCAGCGTCGTCGGGCTCACCACAAGCGTCTGACCCGACACGTCCGCCGAAATCAGCCCCTGGTTCACCACCGTGAAGTTGGCATAGAACGTCCCGCCGTAGCTGGCGCCGATGGTACTCCCGCCGCCCCGAACCACCGAGGTCACCGTCAGTGTCAGCGTCGTGTTGCTGGCCGTCGGGCCAATCCGCGAACCGTTGCCTGTCAGCGCCAGTAAACCATCAAAACTCTGGCTGGTCCCCTCAAAACCCAGCTCGGCGTTGACCCCGTTCAGCGATACCACACCGCTGACCGTCGTCCCCACGCCCCACCGCAACCGCTGCGACGAACCCGAGAGGTTTACATCCCCCACCACCGACACACCCGCCAGACGACTGTTGAACACACCCGGCGCAAACGCCAAGCCGCCCCCCGGCTGAATCACCACCGTGCCCCCGCTGATCGTCCCGTCGCTCAGCGTCACCACCCCCGTCGAGGCGTTCAGCACAAACGTGTTCCCCACGTTGTTCGCCGTCCCACGCAGGTTGATCGTCCCGCCCGTCCGATCAATCGCGCCGTTGAGTCCGCTGAGGTCGAAGCTCCCCTCCAGATTCACCGTGCCGTTGTTGACCCGGATCACCCCGCCACTGTTGCTCCACTGCGTCGCCGAAATCGTCAGCGTCCCGCCGCTTTTCGCCTCCAGCACGCCTTGGTTGGTCAGCGTCGTCGGGCTCACCACAAGCGTCTGACCCGACACGTCCGCCGAAATCAGCCCCTGGTTCACCACCGTGAAGTTGGCATAGAACGTCCCGCCGTAGGTTTTCTCAAGGCTGCCCGGACCGCCCCGCACCACCGACGTCGGCGTCAAGGTCAGCGTCGTGTTGCTGGCCGTCGGGCCGATCCGCGAACCGCCGCTGATCAGGGCCAGCGTCCCGCCGAAGCTCGCACTGCTCCCCTCAAAACCCACTTCGTTGTTCCCTCCCGTCAGCGACACCACGCCACTGGCCGTCGTCCCCACACCCCACCGCAACCGTCCGCCGAAGGACGACAGATTCACGTCCCCCACCACCGACACACCCGCCAGACGGTTGCCAAAAACGAAGGGAGAAAACACCAGGCTGCCCCCCGGCTGAATCACCACCGTGCCCCCGCTCAGCGTCCCGTCGCTCAGCGTGAGCGTGTTATGGATGTTGGCGGTGCCGCCCAGCGTCAGCGTCGAAAACGACGAAATCTGCAGCCGCTCGAACAGCGTGAGATCGCGGATCGACTGATTCCCGCTGCTCAGCGTCACCAGGTAGTTCCCCGAAGGCCGGTCGATCACCACGTCATTGCTCGGACCCGGAAGCTGGCCCGTCGACCAGTTGGCCGGCGTCGTCCACTGCCCGTCCCCCTCGAGAACCCATGACACCACCTGCCCCGACGCCAGCGAGGGCATGACCACGGACGACGCCAGAACCACTGCCGACAAGATTGCACAACGCGCGGACCGAGACACGAAGACTCCCCTCTCCGGTGCCCGGCACCGGAAAACGGCCATGACAAGTCAGAAACAACTCGCAGAACCGAGAACCGACCCGGCCGCCGGGACGCCCCGCCCGATCACTGCCTCCCGCGACGGCCAAACGTGTGCGAGATACAACATGTCGCAACTGCTGTCCGATATACGCCGGTCCGGAAAGGCCGGATAGCCCTTCTCAACAAAAATTCAGCAGCGCCTGCGATAACCTGCGCCCCACCTGACAAAAAAGGGCGACAAACTTATATTTTTCCGCTTTTCTGGCGAACTTGGGTAAATCAGGCAAACTAGCGCAGCTTGATGGTCGCCAGCGCGAGCGCGGCCAGCAACGCCCCCACCAGCCAGAAACGCACCACCACCTGCGTCTCCGTCCAGCCCAGCTTCTGGAAGTGGTGGTGCAGGGGGGCCATCCGGAAAATGCGTCGCCCTTCCCCGAACCGCCGACGCGTGTACTTGAAGTAACCCACCTGCAGCATGACCGACAGCGCCTCGGCCACGAACACGCCGCCCACCAGAGCCAGCATCAGCTCCTGCCGCGTCACGATCGCCACATAGCCGATCAGTCCCCCCAGCGCCAGCGACCCGGTGTCCCCCATGAACACCCGTGCGGGGTTGCAGTTGTACCACAGGAAGCCCATGCAGCTTCCCAACATCGCCCCGCACACCACCGCCATCTGGTCGGCCGCCTTGATGTACGGCATGTACAGAAAGTCCGCCACGCTCTGGAGCCCCACCAGCAGCGACAGCACAAGAAACGCGAAGCTGACGATGCTCATGCACCCCGCCGCCAGGCCGTCCAGCCCGTCGGTGAGGTTCACCGCGTTGGACGCCCCCACCAGCACGAACACGCCAATGAGCGTAAACGCCCCCAGCCCCAGAGGGACCGCCACCTCTTTAAAAAACGGCACGTACAGCCTGTTCGACTCCGGCAGGTTCTGACCGTACCCCCACGTGAAGTAGCACAGCACCACCGCGAGGCCGATCTGGAACAGCAGCTTCTCCAGCGTCGTCAGCCCCTGCCGGTTGCCGGGCTTGCGCGTGAGCTTGAGCCAGTCATCCACCGCGCCGATGCCCCCCAGAACCACCACGCACATCAGCGCCATCAGCACGTAAAAGTTGGACAGGTTGCCCAGCAGCACCACCGACAGCACGATCGCCGCGATGATCAGCACGCCCCCCATCGTGGGCGTGCCCTCCTTGGAGTTCATCAGTTTGTTGATGTCCGCCTGGTCGAAGTCGGGCCGGTCGCCGATCTTCTTCATCGCCAGAAAGCGGATCACCGGCGGCCCCAGCAGCAGCACCGTCAAAAATGAGACTGCCACCGCCAGAAGGCTCTGAAACTCGGCGAACGTGAACACCCGCAGAAAGCCCAGCTCATGGGCTTCCAGCCATGGCAACAGCGACTTGATCAGCGCATAGAGCATCGGGCGCCGACGGGCCCGCCGCCGGCCCTCCCACTATCGGCCCGACGCCGCCGTTCTCCCCAGCCGCTAGCCCACCCGCCGTGTCTCCGCAGCGGCCGACCGCCCGGCCATCGCTGCCAGCACCGCCTCCAGCCGCACGCCGCGGCTGCCCTTGAGCAGCACGACGTCCGCAGGCACCACCCACTCTCGCACGTACTGACCCGCCGCCACGCTGTCGGCGAACCACGCCGCACGCCCGGCGGGCAGCCCCGCCGACACGGCCGCATCCAGCAGGCCCCTCGCCCCCTCGCCCACGCCCACCACAACGTCCAGTGGCATCGTCGCCACCAGCCGGCCGACCTCCGCGTGCAACGCCGCCGAGGCCTCCCCCAGCTCCCGCATCTCCCCCAGCACCGCCACGCGGCGGCCGCCCGCGGGCACCGGCAGCGTCAGGAACGTGTCCAGCGCCGACCGCACGCTCGCGGGGTTGGCGTTGTACGCGTCGTTCAACACCGTCACGCCGCCCACCTGCATGAGCTGTTGCCGCATCTCCGGCCCGCGCGCCTCGGCCAGCGCGGCGATCACCTCGTCCTCGCCCAGACCCAGCCGCCGGGCCACCGCGATCGCCGCCAGCGCGTTGCTCGCGGTGTGTCGCCCCAGCATCGGCACGAAGACCTCCCGACGCGACGCATTCAACAGAAACCGCGTGCCGTCCGCCGTCACCCGAATGGCCGACGCGAACAGGTCGTTGTGCTCGCCGAACCCGAACGTCACCACCCGACTCGCCCCCCTCGACACAAACGGCTGCAGGTGCGGCATCAGCTCGGGGTCGTCTCCGTTGACCACCAGCAGCCCCTTGCTCGAGAGGCCCGCGACAATCGACGCCTCTTCCCGACGCACGCCCCCCAGGTCGCCCAAACCCTCAAGATGCTCATGGGAGATCGACGTGATCACCGCCACATCCGGCAACGCCATCTCCGACAGCACCTTCAGCTCCCCGTGGTGATTGGTCCCCATCTCCAGCACGAGGTAGTCGGCGAGCGGGTCATGGTTGAAGATGGTCAGCGGAACCCCGATGTCGTTGTTGTAACTCTTGGGCGAAATCGACCCGCGGAGTTTGCACCGCAGGGCCGCGTCGATCAGGTGTTTGGTCGAGGTCTTGCCGTTGCTCCCCCCCACCGCGATGACGTGCCCCGTAAAGCTCCGGCGGACGTGCGTCGCCAGCTTCCCCATCGCCGCCCGGGTAGAGCCCACCTGCAGGACGTAGACCCCCGGCGGGTAGGCGTGGCACTCGCGTTCCACCAGCGCCGCCACCACCGGCCCCTGCTCGGGCGCACCGCGCAGCGCCGGGACGTAGTCGTGCCCGTCGTGCCGCTCGCCCTTGACCGCAACAAACAGACACGCCGTCTCCAGTCGCCGCGAGTCCGTGCAGACCGAGCGGATGAAGACGTTGCCTTCGGGCATCGGCGTCAGCGGCTTGCCGCCGACGACCGACCGAAGTTGCGATAGGGGGAAGGGGTTCATGAAGGCCTTCGCTTGCAGTCTACGTGACGACCGGTCGCGGTGCGGCACGGTCGGGCCACTTTTCTCCCGCGCCGCGACATTTCGTCCGGCAGGTCGTCCGCGTCGCTGGGCGGGCCGTCAACCCCCCCCGCTCACACCTTTGGCGCGCAGCACCCGACGGGCCTCTTCTACATCGTCAAAGTGGTGCTTGGTTGTTCCGACAATCTGGTAGTTTTCGTGGCCCTTGCCGGCGATGAGCACCACGTCGCCCGCGGCGGCATCCCCGATCGCCGCTTCGATCGCCGACCGCCGGTCGACGATGGTGCGCGTGGGCTTGGCCGGCGGGGCCGACAGCCCGGCTTCGATCTCCCGGAGAATCTGCTCGGGGTCTTCCGTACGCGGGTTGTCCGACGTCAGGTAGAGCACGTCGGCCAGCGTTTCCGCCACCCGGGCCATCCTCGGCCGCTTGGTGCGGTCGCGGTCGCCGCCGCACCCGAAGACGACCCGCAGCCGCCCGCCCGACGGCACCAGCGGCCGAAGCGCCGAGAGCACGTTGCGCAGCGCATCGTCGGTGTGCGCGTAGTCCACCAGCACCGCGAACGGTTGCCCCTCGTCCACCGCCTGCAGCCGCCCCGGCGCCCCGGTCGCCGTGGACAACGCCCCGGCCAGCGCCTCGGGGCCGACGCCGAACACCTCGCCCACAACCCCCGCTGCGGTCAACGCGTTTTCAATGTTGTGCCGACCCACCAGCTTCAATCGCACGTCCACCGTCCCGCGCGGCGTCACCCAGCGGAACGTCGACCCGCCCGCCGACACCTCGCACCGCTCCGCCCGGTAGTCCCCCACCGCCCCGAACCCGAACCGCACCACCCGCGCCCGGCACTCTCGCACCATGCGCCCCGACCACGGGTCGTCGGCGTTGACCACCGCCACCGCGTCCGCCGGCAGCATCTCGAACAGCATCGCCTTCGCGGCGGCGTAGTTCTCCATCGTTCCGTGGTAGTCCAGGTGGTCGCCGGTGAGGTTGGTGAAGCCGGCCCCGGCGAACGTGAGGTCCGCCACCCGCCTCTGATGCAGCGCGTGCGATGACACCTCCATCGCCGCCGACCCGCAGCCGTTGCGCACCATCGCCGCCAGCAGCTCCGCCAGTTCAGCCCCCCCCGGCGTGGTCATGTCCGACTCCCGCGCCGTCAGCCCGTCGTCGATCTCCACCGTGCCGATGAGCCCGCACACGCCCGGCCGCCCGCTCCCGCCGCCCCCCAGATTCAGCGTCTTGACCAGATGCCGCATCAGGTAGGCGGTGGTCGTCTTGCCGTTGGTCCCGGTCACCCCCAGCAGCTTGAGACGTCGCGACGGGCTTCCGTGAAAGCGGTGCGGCACCGCCGACGCCGCCGACGCGATGTCCGGCACCACCACCTGCGGCACCGGGCAGCCGTCCACCGGCGCCGCCACCAGCGCCGCCACCGCGCCCCGCGACGCGGCGTCCATCACGTATCGAGACCCGTCGGTCTTCGTGCCCGGCCGGGCGATGAACAGGCTGCCCGGTACGGCCCTCCGGGAGTCCTCCACCACCGACGTCACCTCCGGGTTCGCCAGACCCGCAGGGATCGCGATCCCACAAAGCTCCAGCAGAACATGAAGCTGCATGACCCCTCACCGGCAAAGGAACACGGCCGCTTCCGTGCGGTCCGAGGACGCCGCAGAGCGTACCGGTGCCGTCACCGCCGCGTCCAACCGGCAGGCCCGTGCGACGGCTCGGCGTTTCCCCGGCGTCGCCTCAGCCGATATAGATCGACTTGCCCGCCACCGCGGGCGCACCCCGTTCGAGAAAGGTTTCCTGGGTCGGGGCGTAGAGCGGCGAGATCTCCACGGTCGCGTCCGCGTCCACCGCAACGCCCGCCGCCTGCAGCCACCGCCGGTGCCGGGCCGACTGGTCCCGTCGGCTCGTGTGCGGCGAGTCGGCCCCTTCCGCGTTCTTCACCGGCGAGAACTCCTCCTCCCGCAGCGTCTCGAAGACCATCGGGTTTTCCGCCAGCGGAATGGCATCAAAGACGAACTGCTCGAGTTTCACCGCGTTCGGCTTCTCCGGACGGACCGGGTTCCCCGCGTCGTCGATGCACGCCACCTTCTTCTCCGCCCGGTGCCACGGCAGGCTCACCGACCCCGACTTCGTCAGCCGGTCGATGAACGACACGCGCAGCGCGTGAATCGCGATCGACCCGTAGTTGAACACCAGCGACCCGTCGGCGTTCGTCTTCTTCGCCAGCGACTCGGGCAGGTCGGAGTATTCGATCACCTGCAGCTTCCCATCGGCGACACAGAAGTTGCCCACTTTCTCCAGCGCGTGCGCCTTGGTCACCGTTTTCGAGCTCATCTCCGACCCGGTCAGGTCGTGCAGGCCAAGGAACAGCGGGTCGATGCAGTACACCAGCGGGTTGTCCACCTGGAAGTAAGACAGGTGCACGATGCCGCGGCGGCTCAGGTCGTCCAGCGCGCCGGAACGCCGCAACGCCGTCAGCGACCCGCCGTGGCCGTCGGCCGCCAGCGCCAGCGAGTCCTTCGCTTCCAGCAGCAGCTTTCCGTCAAAGGCGAACGCGGGCACCATGCCCTGCTGAAAGAACACCACGTCCTGTTTCGGGTAGCCGAAGTAACCGTGCTTCTCAAAGAACGCCCGCGTCGCGGCGTCGTTGAGCTCGCTGGTCATGATGTACCACGGGACGATGCGCCCGGTCGTGCGGCCCCAGAACAGCAGTTGCTCAGCGAACACCTGAAACAGCGGCTTGTTCTTGATCGGCGTCACGGGATACTCGCCCTTGGGCCCGTCATAGCCCAGTCGCGTCCCCTGACCGCCGGCGACGAGGAACGCCCCCACCTTCCCGGCCATGAGCAGCTCCATGCCACGCGCCCGCGCCCGTCCGTACAGCTCCGTGAGGTCACCGGTCGGGACACGCGGGTACACCTTGGGCGGCAAGATCTGTGCCGGCAGCTCCACTTTCGGTTTGTTGCGGACGTAGTCCTCCGCCAGCCGGGCCAGCAAGGGCAGGTTCTGCTCGGCCAACTGGCCCAGCAGTTTCGCCCGTCCGGTCTCGCTGAGCTGGGGCCAGAACTTGAGCACGTGCTCCTGCCCGATGGCCCGGAGCTGTTCACGGATCTGCTGCAGGTCAGGTATCGCCGTCGCCATACGCGTTTCGAGTTATACCCGACGCCCGCCCGTCAAACACCTTTGCACAACCCGAACACTTGAAATCGCGACCGCATCCTCGAAAGCTCGCCGCACCATGGCCTGCCCCTTCCCGCGTCAACGTGTTTCCGGACCGTTGGTCTGGCTGCTGTGTCTGCTGGTCGCGCTGCCGTTGCTGGCCGGCTGTCGCGCGACGCCCGGCCCGGTCCCGCACGCGGCGTCGCGCCCGCCGGTCGTGGTGGTGTGGGTCTCCATCGACGGACTCCGGGACGACTACCTCGAGCGGGCCGGCCCGACGCGTGCCCCGTTTCTCACGGAGATGAAACGTCGCGGCGCCTTCTCACGGCAGATGGTGCCGACGTATCCGTCCCTGACCTTCTCGGTGCACGCCTCGCAGGTGACGGGGGCGTCCGTGGCCGGGCACGGCGTGCCGGGCAACAGCTTCTATGACCGGCAGCGGAACGAGACCTTCTCGTTCCCGCAGACGCCCGAGCTGCTCAAGGCCGAGCCGATCTGGGCCGCCGCGACCCGGCAGGGCCTTCGGGTGGCGGTGTTCGACTGGCCGTTCTCCAACGGGCAGACCGGGCCCTTCGCCGCGGCGTATTTCGCCGAAAAGTTCGACAACCAGATGACCGACGAGCAGCGCGGCAAGCGGGTCATCGACACGATGAAGGCCGATGACGGGGCCGAACGCGGCGCGCCGCTGGTGCTGCTCATGGGCTACGCCGACTCGGTGGACAAGGCCGGGCATGCGGTCGGGCCGGCCCACCCCGGCGTCATCGAGCAGCTCGAGCGGCTGGACAAGGTCATGGCCGAGCTGCACGCGGCGGCCGTGAAGTACGTCACCGACAGGATGCCGCCGGGGACCACGCTGTATTTCCTGGTCTCCACGGACCACGGCATGCTGCCGGTGTCACACCTGGCAAACCTGCGCCAGATGGCCGGGGACGCCCTGCCCCGCGACGCCACGGTCGTGACCGGCGGCGGGACCGGGCACATTTTCCTGCCCGACACGCCGCAGCGCCCTGAACAGGTCCGCCGGCTCGTCGCGGCCCTCTCGGCCCATCCCTTCGCGCGGGTCTACACGCACGAAACGCTGCCGCCGCAGTGGCGCATGCTCGACCCCGACCGCGTCGGCGACGTCTACGTCGACCTGCTCCCGGGGTACACCTTCTCCAGCCGACCCCGCACGCCAGCGGTGGCGCTGCGCGATGCGCCGGCCACCCGCCCGGCCGACCGCGGCCCGCTGGGCATGCACTCGTGGGACCCGGCCGAGGTGCCGCAGATGAACGGGATGATTTTGGTCTCACGCTTCCCGAACGACTTTGGCGGCCGCGACCTCGGCCGCGTGGACGCCCGACAGCTCGCCCCCACCGTCGCCGCGTGGCTGGACATCCTGCCGCCGGCACAGTCGGAACTGCCCCCCGTACGCGGGCTGCTGCGGTGACGGCCCGGCGTCGGGCACGGGTCCGCCGCGGTCACGCCCGTCAGACGCGCACCGTCTCCCACTTCCCGCTGGCGTAGCGGGCGTACATGAACAGCCCGCGCAGCATCAGCTCGGCCGAGAGGACGATCCACACCGCGGCCAGATCGAGCTTGAAGTACACCCCCACCAGCCACACCCCCACCAGCCGAAACCCGCAGATCGACAGCAGGTTGACCATCATCGCGCCGCGCGTGTCGCCGGCCCCGCGCAGGGCGGCGGCGAAGATGATGTACGCCCCGAAACCGAACTGGACGAACCCCGCGATGAACAGGCACTCGCTCGTAAGCTGGGTCACGGCGGGGTCGGCCGACATCGCCGCCGCGTAGCCCCCCGACAGCAGCACGAACGTCAGCCCGAGAAAGGCCATCGTCCCGGCACCGAGCATCAGTCCGTAGCGCACGGAGCGTCTGGCCCGCCCGACGTCCCGCATCCCCAGCGACTGGCCCACCATCGTGGAGGTGGCGATGCCGACGGCAAAGCCCGTGGTGTAGGAGAGCGACTCGATGCGGATGGTGTTGAAGTGGGCGGCCGACGACACCGGCCCGAGCTGATTCACCACGTGCACGAGAAAGAAGTTGACGCCCCAGTTGAGGCACTGCTCCGCGCCCGCCGGCAGTCCCACCCGCAGCAGCCGGCCCATCTCCGGCGGATGAAACCGCAGCCGTGGCAGACGCACATGCAGCCGACCCCATCCCGACAGCAGGACCGTGAGCTGCAGAACCGCACCGACGGCGTAGGCGAGCGTCGTGCCCAGCACGATGCCCCGGAAGCCCAGCGCCGGCAGCCCGAGATAGCCGTACGTGAGGGTCACCGACAGCGCGATGTTGAGCAGGTTGACCAGGATCATCGCGGCGGCCGGCGTGCGGGTGTCGCCGGCGCCCCGCAAGCACGCGTTGGCCACCATCAGCAGCAGCATCGCCGGAACACACGGCGCGAAGATGCGCAGGTACTGGGCCGCGAGGCTCGCCGGCCGCTCGGACAGCCCGGCCACGTGCGCGATCGGGTACGCCAGCGAAAAGAACACCATTCCCAGCAACACACCCGCCACTGCCGCCAGCAGCAGCGCCTGCCCGGCCGCCGCGTGCGCCCGGCCGCGGTGACGTGCCCCGGTGGCGCGTGCGATGATCGCCGTCGCCCCCGTACCGATGGCCGTGGCGAACAGCCCCAGGAACCACATCAGATAGGTCACCGTGCCGACCGCGGCCGTCGCGTCCACGCGGATGTCCTCGGGCAGGTGGTTCGCGAGATACGCGTCGGTGAGCCCGACGAGGATGTTCAGCGTGTTTTCCGCAAGGACCGGCAACGCCAGCAGCAGCAGCGCCCTGAACAGACGCTCCCGCGGGGCGGAGGCGGGCCGTGGCGTCGGCAGCGTCAGCGTGGCGGAGGGAGGGCTCTCGGCGGACACGGGACGGCAACGGTAGGCGGCCCCGCCCGACCGGCCGGCACGCGCGCGTCAGCCGGCCCGCACGACCGACCTGCTCCCTACGCCGCCGCACCGCACGCCGCACCGCCCGCCGCCGCACTGCACGCCGCCGCACGTCACCCGGTCGCGGGGAACGGAAGATTGCTGCTGCTGCTGGACCTGATGCCCCAGCGCCGAGAACTCCAGCAGCCCGTGCGAACCTTGCGAAAAACTGGGGATGTCGAGCTTGCGGACCTTCTCGGCGACCAGCTCCGGCGGGATGGCCGGGAGCACTTCGGTGTGCACGCGGACGTCGATGGTTTCCTTCGCCGCGCCGCGGTAGATGCCTTTGTTCGGCGGCACGTCGCGGAAGTCGCGCCCGATGGCGACCTTGATGAAGTTGCCGCCGACGATGCAGTTGTTGGCCGGGTCGAACCCGACCCAGCCGGCCGACGGGAAAAACAGCTCCGCCCACGCGTGCGTCTGGGTATAGCCGCGGTAGCGGGAAGCGTCGGGATGCACCAGCCCGGAGACGTAGCGGGCGGGGATGCCCAGGCAACGGGCCAGGCCGATCATCAGGTGCGTGAAGTCCTGGCAGACGCCTTTGCCGTGGTCGAGCACCTCCGTGATGGTGGACGCGGCCGACGTGATCCCCTTCTCGTAGGTGAACTTTTCTTCGATCAGGTACATCAGGCGAAGCGCCAGCTCGCCGGCGGAATCGCCCGGCGTCGCGGAGATGCCGCGGGCCAGCTCGCGCAGCGCCGGACAGTCCACCACAGGCCCGCCGAACTGCAGGAAGTCGAAAAGCTCATACGGGAGCTGGTCCGGGCTCAGCGGCCAGCGGTCCTTGAAGCGCTCAGGCTCCTTGCGGGGCCGGTCGGTCTCTACGACCGATGTGGCGACGATCTGGATATGACGGTGAAAGCGGGAGATGGTGAACGCGTGCACCGTGTTGCCCAGCCAGTCGAAATAGCTGGTGACGTTGGTCTCCGGGCCGATGGCGAGGTCGAACGACAGCCGGTGCTGGTCCATCTCCTGCCGCGGGGCCATCCGCAGCTCCATGACGGACTCGCACACGAGCTCGGAATACGTCAGGTCGGTGATGTGCGTGCAGCGGAGGAGCATGGCAGAAGCGTTCGCTTGACGGGGCTGTGGGGCGCGATCGGAAGGTCACACTCAGTGCAGGAAATAGCCGCGCTGCAGCGCGAGCGCGGCATCGGCGGCCGCCGAGGCGATCCGCTGGAGGTACGCCGGGACGCCCTCGGCCAGCAGCTCGGCCGGCTCGGCGTACTCGAGCTGGGCGTCCAGACGCCCGAGGATCCGCTGCGCGACGTCGGCCTTGCGCGCATCCGACTCGAGCCGGATGGCGTGGATGGCGTCGCTCGCGGCACGCACGGCAAACCGCACCGACCTGGGGAAGTTGGGCTCCAGCAGCAGGAAGGTGCACACGCGCAGCCCGTCCAGCTCGGCGAGGTAGCTCTTGCGGTAGGCCTCGATCGAACAGCACGCCCGCAGCAGCCCCATCCAGTGGATGTTCCGCAGCGGCTCGTCCAGCGCGTGCTCGGCCGCCGTCAGGATGTCCCAGTGCAGCGCGATGACGCGGCAGGTGAAGTCGATCCGCTCGAGAGACTTGCCGAGCTGGATGAACTGCCACCGCTGGTCGTGCCGCAGCGTCTGGTCGGCCAGTCCCTGGAAGAGCATCGAGAACGTGAGCACGTTCTTGAGGAACGCGTCGGGCGATTCGTCGAAGCGCTGCCGGGCATCGTCGGCGTGAATGACCCAGTAGATGCCGTTGAGCTCCTCCCACATCTCGGCCGAGATGGTCTCGCGGACGCTGCGGGCGTTCTCGCGGGCGCGTGAGAGGCAGCACAGCAGCGCGTTGGGGTTGTCCGCGTCGAAAGCCATCTGGGCGACGATCCGCCCGGCCAGCGAGTCGCCGGTGGCGGCCACGGCCGGGTCGGGCACCGCGGGCGGGACATTGCGGAACACCCGCGGCACCACCGACCAGAGCTGCTCGACCAGCGTTTCATCGAGGTCGCCGGCGTCGGCCAGCAGATTGAGCTTGACACGCAACAGCCGCGCGACGTGCTCGGCACGCTCGACGTAACGGCCCATCCAGTACACCGCATCGGCCTCGCGCGCCAGCATGGGCCGCGGGGCCCGGCCGGCCGTGGACAGCAGCGGGGTGGACGACAGAGGTTGTGCGGAGTTCGGGGTCATGACGGGGAGGAAACGGGCGTGGCCGACGACGCGACGGCCAGACGGGAGGCAACGGCCGCGGACGGTGGACCGGGGTCGTCTTCCAGCACCCACGTGTCCTTCGAGCCGCCCCCCTGCGACGAGTTGACCACGAGCGAGCCTTCACGCAGCGCCACGCGGGTGAGCCCGCCGGGAAGCACGGTGACCTTGTCGCCGTAGAGGATGTACGGGCGCAGGTCCACCCGCCGGCCCTGGAACGTGCCGGCCGGCCCGTCCCCCCCCCCACCCCCACCGCCCCCACCGCCCCCCCCACTGCCGGCCGCACCGCCCGCCGCGGCGCCACCGCCCGATGCGACGATGTAGCTGGGGTGCTGCGAGAGCTGGATCACCGGCTGCGCGATGTAGTTCCGCGGGTCGGCCTTGATCTTCTCGGCGAACGCCGCCCTCTGTTCGGCGGTGGCCTGATGGCCCATGAGCATGCCGTATCCGCCCGACTCGTTGGTGGCCTTGACCACCAGCTCGTGCAGGTGCTCGAGCACGTACTGCCGGTCCTGCGGGCGGGCGCAGACATACGTGGGCACGTTCGGCAGGATCGGCTCCTGCGCGAGGTAGTAGCGGATCATATCCGGCACGTACGGGTAGATGGCCTTGTCATCGCACACGCCGGTGCCCACGGCGTTGGCCAGCGTCACGTTGCCCACCCGGTAGGCGTTCATGAGCCCCGCCACGCCCAGCAGCGAATCCGGCCGGAACGCCAGCGGGTCCAGGAAGTCGTCGTCGATGCGCCGGTACAGCACGTCCACCCGGCGCAGCCCCGACGTCGTCCGCATGTACACGAAGCCGTTGTCCACCAGAAGGTCGCGCCCCTCCACCAGCTCGACCCCCATCTGCCGGGCAAGGAACGAATGCTCGAAGTAGGCCGAGTTGTACACCCCCGGCGTCAGCACCGCGACCACCGGGTCGTCCGCGTGCGCCGGGGCGACATGCTTGAGCGTGCGGAGCAGGTTGTACGGGTAGTCTTCGATGGCACGCACCCGGTACCGCGAGAACAGCGCCGGGAACACCCGCTTCATGATCGCCCGGTTCTCCAGCACGTAGCTCACGCCCGAGGGCGTTCGGCCGTTGTCCTCCAGGACGAGGTACTGCCCCTTGTGGTCGCGCACGAGGTCGGTGCCGCAGATGTGGACGTAGATGTTCTTCGGCACCTTCAGGCCGATCATCTCCCGCCGGTACATCTTCGCCCCCAGCACCAGCTCCGGGGGGATGACCTTGTCGCGAAGGATCCGCTGTTTGCTGTACACGTCCTGACAGAACAGGTTCAGCGCGGTGATCCGCTGCACGAGACCGCGCTCGATCTGGTCCCATTCCGATGCCGGCACGATCCGCGGCACCAGGTCGAAGGGGAAGATCTTCTCCACCCCCGCCTGGTCGGAGTACACGGTGAACGTGATGCCCTGGTTCCGAAAGCTCAGGTCCGCCATGCGGACCCGTTTGGCGAACTCCGCCGGACCCAGCGACTGCAGGCGGTGGTAAAGGTGCTGGTAGTGCGGGCGCGGGACGCCGGGCGATTCGAACATCTCGTCGAACAGCCCCTCCATGCCGTAGTCGGAAAACATGGCTCAGACGCACAGCAGGAAACACGCCCCCTGTGCCGGGGCAGGTCGGCCAAAACGGTCTATCGAGGGTGGGGCGGGCGGCTCGAGTCGCGGCGGGCGGGTTGGTGTGCCGCAAAGTGTACCGACGGCGGGCGTTCGAACAACCCCCCCTTTCGCCCCGGCCCGCGCTTACCGCCCCGGCCCGCGCTCACCGCCCCGGCCCGCTGTTCCCGCGGCTTCCCCCCCCACCAGCCCTGCCAAAGCGCGGATGACCGAACCCCGCCGCGGCTCCGGCCGCCGGTCCGCCGCGCGCAGCTCACGGCCGCGGGCCGGCCGGCCGCCCTGGCCCGCTCAGCGCCGGCTGTCGGCTAAGCGCCGGCGGTCGGCTCAGGGACGGCGGTCGGCTCAGGGACGGCGGTTGCGGTTGAGCAGCCCGCCGACGCCTTGCTCCACCGCGCGCTGCGCGTCTTCGACGGCCCGCCCGGCCGCATCACGCACGTCCCCGCCCGCGTTCTCAAGCTGCTGGCGAGCCTGGTCGGCCATCTGCCGGGCCGTCTCGCCGAGCCGCTGGCGCAGGTCTCCGAGGTCCGTCTGCAGGAGCATCCGAAGCTCCGGCGGAAGTTTGTCGGAGTTGGCCGCGGACCGTGCGAGGTCCGCCGCCACGAGCAGCACGGCCTTGCGGATGGCGACGCCGTTCTCCGCTTCCGGCCCCGTGCCGATCTCCGTGAGCGTCACGTCCGGCAAGGTCAGGCTCAGCTCCTGACTCAACCCCGGGATGCCCGGCTTGATCACCACCTGCGGCGACGTCACGCGGATGGTGGAGATGATGAGGTTGGGCGGCTGGGCGGCAGGGTCCGACGGCGGGAGCGTGTCGAACACCGCCTTGAGGTTGAACTTGCCGTCCTTCTGCTCCAGCACGAGACGCGGCTGCTGCAGCTCCAGCGTGCCCAGACGGATGGGGTTGTTCCGCAGCTGGCCGTAGCTGACTTGAAGTCCGATGCGGGAGATGTCGAGGAAGTGCGGCGACGCAAAGCCCGGCGGCGAGGCCACCTGAAAGCGGCTGAGGTCCACCGCCCCGCCCAGCAATGACACGTGGGCCGCGTCCAGCGTGGTGCGCAGCCCCAGCGACGCCGTGGACGCCGTCTCGACGCCGCTGCGGACGATGCGATTGAGGTTCATCAGCAGCGCGACGATGCCGATGAGCACCGCCACGACTACCGCCACCACCACCCACCCCACCGTTTTGAGCTTCATCGCGTCTAAACTACCCGATTTCTCGACGCTCCGTGCAACGTTCAGGCCCTTCTGAACGACGCGGCCTTCCCGGCCGACACCTCGTCCCGCCCGGCCCCGTGCTTTGACAGCGGCGGTCGGCTCGTGCAAGGTGAAGCCGTGCCGCCGGCCAGAGCGACCCGGGTGCGGGTCCGGCCTACCCATGGGCGGCCGTCGATACGAAACAGGGCAACCCCATGCTGCTGACCAAACACGAGGGCGAGACGTTCCTGAACCAGACGGTGTACATCTCCGGGCAGGCGTTCGTGCGGTGCACTTTCGTTGCCTGCACGCTGGTGCTGCGGGAGACGGTGTATCACCTCGACTCGTGCACGTTCGAGCGGTGCAACTGGCACGTGGACTGGGTGCTGATGTGGGGCAGCCCGGAGTCGCTGCGGGAGATCAAAGCGCTGGTCAACCTGATCGAAGCCGCGCAGGTGCAGCAGAACCTCATCCCCGGGCCGGGCAGCGCCGGGGCCGGCGCGGGGGGCAGCGGCGGTTTGGGCGCCGGTCTGCAGGGGCCGCTCTCGCCCGCCCCGCCGACCGCCCCCGGCGGCACCGGCAACGCATAAAAAACGCCGCACGTCCCGACGACGCGTCGGAAGCAGCCGGCCGCCCGCGCGTCCAACGCCGCCGGCCGTCGCCACACCGCGCGTAGCCTTCGGCCATGCACAGAACGGTCGTCCGGGCGTGGATGGTGTGCGCACTGCTGGTGTTGTGGCCGATGGCCGGCCTGTCGCCCGCGCAGCCGGCGTCGCCGCCCGGCACGGGCACACCTTCCGCGCCGGCTCAGCCCGCCGCCACACGAGCCGCCGACCCGCTGGCGGTGCCGACGGGGCTGCCGCCGATGCGGGGCCTCTCGGCCGAGCACCTGCTGCTGGTGGTCAACGGCAACTCCCCGGTGTCGGTGCGCGTGGGCGAGTTTTACGTGCGCAGCCGGCTGGTTCCCGAGGGGCGGATGGTCCGGCTCGACCTGCCGGCGTCCGAGGAAATCCCGTTCGAGGTCTACGAGCGCAACGTCGTGCTCCCGGTGCGGCGGTTTTTGAGGGACAACCAGCTCGCCGAGCAGGTGCGGTGCGTCGTGCTGTTCCACGGCGTGCCGCTGCGGGTGGCTGCGCGGCAGCTCACCGACGCCGACCGCGCCGAGCTGGCCGACATCTCCGCGCAACTGCAGGCCCTTGCCAACCAGGCGCGGGTGGAAGTGGAGCGGTTTGAGGCCTTCGCCCGGGAGCTGGTGCCGACGTTCAGCCCCCGTGCCGTCGGCGACGGCAACGCGATGGCGGCCTCAGGCGCCGACCAGCTGCTCCTCCGGCTGGACTGGGCCGCCCGCGCCATCGGGCCGAAGGTCAACGCCGCCGCCGGCGCCGAGCGCGAGTCGCTGATCGGCCGCGTCCGCGAGATGCAGGAGCGGATGCTGGGGGACGAAGGCGTGCTGCGGGTGTTCGCCCCGATGGAGCTGGCCGACCCGCAGACGCCGGCCGAACGGCGGGACCTGTGGCGGCTGCGCGCAGAGCGGTTCGACGCGGCCCGTCGGATGCTCCGCGAGTCGCTGGACCGCCGCTTCGACCCCACCGAGCGCGCCCGCGCACGGGAGCTGGCCCGCGACCACCTCGGGCTGCTGGGGCTGCTGCGGGTGCTGCAGGGCCAGCGCGACTACTTCGGCACGGCCGAGTCCCACGCGTCGCTCGACTCCGAGCTGGCCATGCTCTGGCACGACCAGTACCCGCGCGACCGCTGGGTGTTCAACCCGATGCACTACGGCGTGACGGCCTACCAGGGGCCGCGTGTGCTCATGACCGCGCGCGTGGACGGCGAGGACGGGCAGGCGCCCATCGAGATGATGCTGGCGTCGCTGCGGGCCGAGCGTAACGGGCTCCGCGGACGCGTGGTCATCGACTCCCGCGGCGTCGCCGCCAGCACCACCCAGCCCGAGCAGAACGCCTACGCCGCCTACGACCAGACCCTGCGCAACCTCGCCGAGCTGCTCCGCACGCAAGGCACCCTGCCGGTGCTGCTGGACGAGCAGGAGGCCGTGCTCCCCCCCAACAGCGTGCGGGACGTGGCCGTCTACGTCGGCTGGTACTCGGTGGGGAACTACGTGCCGTGCTGCCGCTTCGTCATCGGCGCGGTGGGCTATCACGTGGCGAGCTTCGAGATGGTCACGCTCCGCGACCCGCAGAACCGCGGCTGGGTGCGCGGGCTGCTCGGCTCGGGCGTGGCCGCGACCATGGGCTCGGTGGCCGAGCCGTACCTCTTCGCGTTTCCCGACGCCGACGAGTTCATCCCGCTGCTGATGACCGGCGAACTGACTCTGGCCGAGACCTACTGGCGCACGCAGAAAACGGCCAGCTGGCAGATGTCGCTCGTGGGCGACCCGCTCTACCGGCCGTTCAAGGCGGCCCCGGCCTTGCCGGTGACCGCGCTGCCCGAACGACTGCGCGGCGCCCTGCGGCCGTAGCGGCCCCTTCACAACGCCCCGCGGTCGCGACACACACCTTGCGCCGTGCCGCTTCCGCATTTGCAGGGCAACGGCCGGCGCGGACAATGCCGCCGCATGGCGAGCACGCCCGAGACCCAGCCGATTCTGCCCGGGGCGACCGTGGGGGTACTGGGGTCGGGCCAGCTCGGCCGGATGTTCGCCATCGCCGCCCGCCGGATGGGCTATCGCGTCCATACCTATTCGCCGGACACCGACACGCCGACGGGTCAGGTGGCCGACGTCGAAGTGGTCGGGGCCTACGAGGATCTCGACGCTGTGCGCCAGTTTGCACGCGGCGTGTCCGTCGTGACGTTCGAGTTCGAAAACGTGCCCTACGCCACGGCACAGGCCGCCGCCGAGGTCGCCCCGGTCCGGCCCGACGGCCACGTCCTGCACACCACCCAGCATCGTTTGCGCGAAAAGACGTTCCTTCGCGACCACGGCTTTCCCGTCGTGCCGTTCGAACGCGTGACGTCCGAGGCCGAGCTGGCCGCGGCCACCGCACGCCTGGGCTTCCCGTGCGTGCTCAAAACCGCCGGCTGGGGCTACGACGGCAAGGGACAGGTGAAACTGGGCGGCCCGGGAGAACTGGCCAAAGCCTGGGCCTCCCTCAACGGCCAGGAAGCGGTGCTGGAGGCGTTCATCCACTTCACGGCCGAGGCGTCGGTCGTCTGCGCCCGCGGGCTCGACGGGGCCTTCACGCACTGGGGGCTGATCGAAAACGTGCACCGCAACCACATCCTCGACCTCTCGGTGGCCCCCGGGCGGCTGCCGGACACGCTCAAACGTCAGGCCGTGGAGATCGCCCACGCCGTCGCCGAGGCCCTCGACGTGGTGGGCGTGCTGTGCGTGGAGTTCTTCGTCACCGCCCGTGGGGGCGGACGCGACGGCGGCTTGCTCATCAACGAGCTCGCCCCCCGCCCGCACAACTCCGGCCATCTCACGTTCGACTTCTCCGTCACCAGCCAGTTCGAACAGCAGCTCCGCGCCGTCTGCGGGCTGCCCCTCGGCCGGACCGACCTGACCACCCCGGCCGCCGCCATGGCCCAGCTTCTCGGCGACCTCTGGACGCCCCGGCCGCCGGACTGGCCCAAGGCCCTCGAAGACGGGGTCACCAAGCTGCATCTGTACGGAAAAGCCGAGCCCCGCCCGGGACGAAAAATGGGCCACCTCACTTCGCCCGGCCGCGATGCCGAACATGCCGTGGCCACGGTTCTCGCCGCGCGAGCCGCGGCGACGGCCGCGGGGGCACGCTGAGCGGTTCAGGCCGCCAGCGCGTAGGGGCCCGCCACACCCGGGTTGGACACATCCCCGACAGCGTGATGCACAATCCGGGTCGTTTGTGCAGAGGATTTAATAAAAGAGGACTTGCCGGGCCCCTGTTTCTCAGTCATGAATGGTTCGGGTAACCCCTGGAGCAATCGTGTGGCGGCGAAAAGAGGGGAGGCCGCAACACCGCTGGGGGGTTGTTCTCGACGAAGGCGGAGTCGGCTCCGGCCCGACGCAGTGCACGGGTCGGAAGCCGGGAACGTTGGACTTTAAGGCGAGGAGGAGGACGCGATGCGACGGTGGGCTGTCGGTGCGGTGGTGCTGGGACTTTGCGGCGGTGCGTGGGCCTCGGTCACCCCCGTGGACCGGTTCGAGATCCTGAGTCTGGATGCCGTACTGCGGCTGGCGGACGACCAGCAGAACCCGATCGTCTTCGAAACGTTTCTCAGCGAGAACGCCGTGCAGAACACCCTTCTGCCGTCGGTCTTCTCGGCCTCGCTCGCCGGCAGTGGCACGCTGCTCGACGTGACCTCGACCACGACCGTGGCGACGGCGTCGGCGTCGGGGTCGCACACGTCCACGTTGACCTTCAGCCCGATGAGCCTGCTGCTGGAGGCGTCCGGCCGGCTCGACGCGCAGGGGGCGCTCGTGGACCTCGACCTGTACGACCCGAGCACGCCCTACGACTCGGGGACCATTGACGTGGTCGCGGTGTACAACTCGGCTCTACGGTTCCTGCTCCCCACGCTGCCCGCCGACTACGAGCTGGAGGTCACGCTCTCCGAGGGTTTGGGGACGGTGTTCCACGACGGCTTCCTGTACGAAGACGTCAACGACAACGGCTTCTACGAGTTCGGGACCGATGTGCTCATCGCCGACCTGCCGTTGGTGTTCGTCAACGGCTCGAGCAGCCTCAGCGGCACGATCCCGCCGTCGCCCAACCCCTACGGCGTGCTCCTGTTCGGCAACACGAGCGACCGTCCGAATCTCCCCGGGTCGGAGTTCGTCTCCGGGGCGAACTACACCGCCCGCTTCTCGCTGACGGTGATCCCCGAGCCGGCGTCGGCGGGCCTTCTCGGGGCGGCCGGGGCGGTGCTGCTGGGTCGCCGGCGGCGGGCCTGAAGCGATAAGCCGAACCGAACTTCTCAGGCATCGGGCGACGTCGCCGCCGGCCGGCAACCGCTTACGCTCCGGCTTGTTTGAGCGGCACGGACGACTGACTTGACTGCGCATCGCCGACGGTAGCCCCCCCCTCCTGCCCTTCGACCAGTTCGATGGTCCGGCCGGGGATGGCCTTGCCGTCGTCGTGCAGCTTGATCTGCGGCAGCTTGAGGATGCTCGCCCGCAACGCCGCCTCCCACCGCGAGCGGATTTTGCTCAGGTCGGGGTCGTCTTTGCCGAAGCGGCGGTAGTTGCGGATCTCCAGGTCGTCGTTCTCGTACGCCAGCAGGTCGATCGGCGGGCCGACGGTGAGGTTGCTCTTCATCGTGCTGTCGATGGAGAGCAGCGCCAGCTTGCACGCGTCTTCGAGCGTGGTCTTGTCGTACTGGATGCCGCGGTCGAGGATCGGCCGGCCGTACTTGACCTCGCCGATCTGCAGGTACGGCGAGTCCTCGGTGGCCGAGAGCGGGTTGCCCTGCGGATAGAGCAGATAAAGCCCGACGGGCTGGCCCTTGATCTGCCCGCCGAGAATGAAGTGCACGTTGAACGACAGCCCGTCGCGTTCGAGGGCGGGCCGGTCGATGTCGGCGACCTTACGCATCGTGTTGCCGACCACGCGGGCGGCATCGTACATCGTCTCGCAGCTGGCCAGCCCGCCGCCCTGGTCGAACTCCCGCTGCAACAGCGTCAGGCAGCTCTGCGTGCAGCTCAGGCTGCCGCTGGCCAGCAGGACAAACACCCGCTGCCCGGGAATGGTGAACGTGTGCATCTTGCGGGTGGTGTCCACGAGGTCCACGCCCGCATTGGTCCGCGAGTCGCTGGCCATCACCAGCCCATAACGCGTCTTGATCCCCAGGCAGTAGGTCATCGTCGGTGTCTCCCCTCGGCCGGCGAAGACTTACGACATGGGCCACGGCGCGTCCAGCTCGGCCCGCCGCTTTTCCTCACGTTCGCGCGCGATCGCGTCGCGCTTGTGAGGCGGCACACCGAACCGCGACGGCCCTCCCGCGTCCGCGGCCGTGGACGCCGTGGCCGATCCTTCCGCCGCTTCGTCCGCCCGTAGCCGCGCCAGCTCGCCCCACACCGCCTGCAAAAGCTCCGGCAGCCCCGCGTGCGTCGCGCCGGAGATCGCAAAGACCCGCTTGCCCCGCAGCTTGCGCTTCAGCGCCGCCAGCGCCGCGCCGCCGTCCGTGGCAAGGTCGGTCTTGTTGGCCACGACGAGCTCGCGCTTCTTCGCCAGCTCCGCCGAGAAACTCTCCAGTTCCTTGCGGATTTTCCGGTAGTTGCTGGCCGGGTCGCTCCCGTCGACCGGAAACAGGTCCAGCAGGTGGACGAGGATCTTGGTGCGTTCGATGTGCTTGAGGAACGACGTGCCCAACCCCGCGCCACGCGAGGCACCTTCGATCAGCCCGGGGATGTCCGCCCAGACCATCCGGCGGTCCCGGTCGAGCTCCACGATGCCCAGCTGCGGCTCCAGCGTGGTGAACGGGTAATCCGCCACTTTCGGCCGCGCCGCAGACACGGCCGACAGCAGCGTGCTCTTGCCCGCGTTGGGCATCCCCACCAGTCCGACATCGGCGATGAGCTTGAGCGTCAGGTGCAGGTGTCGCTCTTCGCCCTCCGTCCCCGGCTCGGCGAAGCGCGGCGTCTGGTTGGTCGAGCTCTTGAAGTGCCAGTTGCCCCGGCCGCCCTTGCCCCCCCGCGCGATGACCACCTCCATGCCCGGCCGGTCGAGGTCCACCAGCAGCACCCCCGTCTCGGCGTCGTAGACCTGAGTGCCGGGCGGGACAGGAATCCGAAGGTCCTCCCCTTTCTGCCCGTAGCACTTGGCCCCCATGCCGCTCTGGCCGCGCTGCGCCCGCCAGTGGTGCTTGCCGGCGAAGTCGAGCAGCGTGTCCTTGTTGGGGTCGGTGTAGAAGATCACCGAGCCGCCGTCGCCGCCGTCGCCGCCGTCCGGCCCGCCCTTGGGGATCGCCTTCTCCCGACGAAACGAGACGCACCCGTTTCCGCCGTCGCCGGCTTTCACGAAGATCCTCGCTTCATCGATGAACATGGACGGACGAGTCTAGCCGGCCGGCGGCATCGACGGCGCTGGATGCGTCCTCTCGCCCGTCGCAACGGGGTCAACGGAAGCCCGCGAGCGTGAAACCGCTGCGTCGCACGGCTTCGGCAATGGCCGCACGGTCGGCCGTCGCGCCCGCCCCGTAGGTGACCTCGACCCGGCCCGAACCGAGGTCCACGCGGACGGCCTCGACGCCCGGCAGCCGCAGCAGTTCACGGTCGAGGTTGTTCGCGCACAGCGGGCAGCTCAGCCCGTGCACGTCAAGCCGCACCACGGTGGCCCCCGCCCCCGACGCGGCCGGCGGCACCGGCTCCTCTCGCGACGACGGCGGCGATGCCGTCACGCCGGCCGACGGCTCGCCTCTCGACGACCCTTCTGAAGCCCCCGTCAACCCGGACCCCGCCTGACAGCCGGCCAGCATCGCCACAACCACGGCCAAACAGGCTACCGCCGCGCGACCCGTCCACGTCGTGTACGGAGAGAGCATCACCCTCAAAGAACGTCTCGGCGACGCCATCAGGTTCCGACGAACCTCACCCCCCGAACGCACGGACCGCGCCGCGAACCTTCACCGCTGCGGCCACTCAGGCCCGGACGTGCACCTTCCGCCCCTGAAACTCTACGGTGCCGTTGACCAGTGCGAAAATGGTGTCGTCCTTGCCGATGTCGGCGTTGTGGCCGGGCAGGAAACGCGTGCCCCGCTGACGCACGATGATCGACCCGGCCTTGACGAACTGGCCCCCGTAGGCCTTCACCCCCAGATACTGCGGATTGCTGTCCCGGCCGTTCTTCGACGAGCCGCCACCCTTCTTGTGAGCCATGTCGTCACCTGCCAATCGAACGGTCGGGGCCGGCCTGACGACCCCTGACACACTGCTGAGCACACCACCGGCCCCACCCGCTTTGCGTCGGGCCCGGGCCGTTCCCACACGGGTAGGGAGAGTAGGCGGCGTGCGGCGCTGGTATCAACCGGCGTGGAGCCTTGCGGCGGCGGAAACGGCCGTGGGGAACGGGTCGTCGGGGGAGGGGCGGTCGGGCGCGTGTCCGGCACCGTCACCGCATCACGAAGCTGCGGCCGACCTCACGGACTTCGTTCACCTGTCGAAACTTTGCGTCGCCCGGTACCACGTAGTCCAGACGGAGCGTTTTGAACAGCGTCAGTTCGCCGTCCGGGCCGGGCACCTTGACGGCTTCGCCGGAGAAGCCCGTGAAGAACACGGTGAACTCGCGGTCTTCGGCGGACGCTTCGGGCCAGATGGCCACGCCGTCCCGCATCTCGTCCTCGCCCAGCCGGATTTCACCGGCGATCTGGTTGGCCTGCTCGAGGAACGCCTTGCCCTCCAGGCGCTGCACCGTCTCGAAGACCTTCAGCGGGATGAGCCGGTCGGTGCGCGTGACCACGCCGTCGGGCGTGAGCACTTCGAACCTCGGCAGGAACACCCGCTCCTGCCCGGTTTCGTTCTTCACCGAGTACGTCAGGTACCAGTACGCCTTGCCGTCCACCACCACCCGCTTGGGGGTGCCGACCTCGACCGTCAGCTCCCACGCCACCGGGTAGGGGGAAGGACGCGGGTGCGCGCCGGCGACCGAGAGACACACGACCGAGAACAGCACGGCCGGGAGCCACACGGCCGGAAGCAACGCGCTCGGCAGCAGAACCGCCCGGGCTGCGCCGAGGCGACGGACGCGACGGGCACACGTCGGGGTCAACGTCGGGATCAAACGGGGCCTCCGTTGAGTCTGAACCACGGTGGATCGGAACCGCAGGGGGTCAAAACCGCGACACGCGTGCGAGGCACGGGCGACCTCCCCACCCGACAGGACGGGTTGCCCGTCGTGCCGCGTCGGGTATGTTCGCGGGAGACGCAGCGGGTGTCAAACCTCCGGTAGGACCGCGGGGAAGGCGGACGGCAGGCGTGAGCGTGGGCAGGCGGCGATGGCGGGCGAGGGCGGCAACACGGCGGACGACGCGGAACCGGTCGCGTTGACGGCCCAGCGGGCCGCAGCCGCAGACGGGCGGCGTCGGCATGCGACCCCGGGGCGACCCGACGAGCTGGAGGTCCGACCCGTAGGGCCCGGAGAGCTCTCGGCCGGGCTGCGGCTGCTGCTGGGAGAGGGGCACCGCCCGGCGGACGACGCGCAGGTCCTCTCGTTCACGGCGACGGCGGTGCGAAAGCAGTACGACCTGTCGGCGATGCGCGTGGTGTCGCGGTCGGGCGGTGGGCGGGTCGCCCCGCCGACGCTGGTGTACGCGGTGCTGACGCTGGTGCAGCCGGGCGGGGTGGCTCTGGTGCTGACGCCCGGCGCGGTGGACCTGGCGTTCGTGGAGGCGGCGGCCGAGGCGGTGCGGCAGTCGCTGGACACCTGCGGCCGGCACGTCCTGGCGCAATCGCTGGTGGACGGGGACGAGCCGACGGCGGCCCTGCCGCTGCAACGGTGCGGGTTCGAGCCGCTGGCGACCCTGCTGTACCTGCACCGCACGCTCCACGGCACCACCGTGCCGCCGCCCCCCCCGTCGGCGGACGGGCGGTTGCTTCGGGCGGTGACCTACGCCCCGGAGACGCACGGCCTGTTCAGGCAGGCACTGCTGAGCAGTTACATCGGATCGCAGGATTGTCCGCGGCTCAGCGGCGTTCGCGACGTGGACGACGTGCTGGCGGGGCATCGCGCCGCCGGCGTGCACGACCCGACACTCTGGACGGTGCTGTGCGACGGCGACGAGCCGGCCGCGGTGGTGCTGCTCTCGCCCACCGAGCACGAGCCGTCGCTGGAGCTGGTGTACCTTGGGGTGTCGCCGGCGTACCGCCACAAGGGTCTGGGCCACTGGTGTCTGCGATACGCGCTGCACGTGGCCGAGTCGCGTTCGCTGCACCGTCTCGTGGTGGCGGTGGACGCCGAGAACCGCCCGGCGCTCAAGCTCTATTACCGCTTCGGGCTCAAGCGATTTCACCGCCGGCTGGTGATGTTCCGACTCGGCGGCGGCAAGGCGTCCGGCGGCGTCGCGGGCGTTACTGCTTGATCGGATGAAAGTTGCGGCGGCTCGGCGGCGGACGGTGCCGGGAGTTATTCACAACTTGTGCCCGGCACAGCCTTCGCCCGTGCGTGACCGGTGGAACATTTTTTTCTTCCGGTCGTAACTCGCCACATGCTTTGGCTTTCGGTCACTGTGCGGCAACGGTCCGATTATCCCCGTCTTGTCAGCATCATCCGCCGGCTCTACATTGACCGGCCAGTCATGGATGAATCACTTCGATTGACGGGTCGTTCCACGCAGGGGGACGCAACGGGGTGACCGCCTCACGGCGCCTGCCCGGCAGGTGCCCGCGGAAGGATCGCCCGGCCACGTCCAACCGGTCTGCCGAGGTTCAGTTGAGGGAAAGAGAGAGCAGGAGCAGGGTCGGTCCCCACCGACGCCTGACAGGGCCTTGCCGTCTTCACAGGGTGCGGCGTGGCTCGCGACGGACCGGTGAGTGCTGGGGCAGGTCACATCGGAGTGAACACACGGATGAGCACGCCGTAAGAGGTCGTAGGCGACTCGAAGGCGTGAACCGCTCAAGGCAGAGCGGGTCGGCGGGAGGCCGGCAACAACTTTGAGGTCAGGGTCGCCGGCCACGCGGTCGGCGATGCGGGACTGCAACGGTCCTGGTCTGCTTCGCAGCGGCCCAGCCGCAGCGTTGCGGAAGCGTTGTGGAACCGGCCGGGCCCCGGTGTGGGGTCTTCGGCCTGACCTGGGTTGGCCGTTGGACGTGACGTCCCGAGGGTGCCCGTGCGGCGGCGTGTCCGTGGTCTTGCGCGGAAACGCCGTGCGCGGGCGAGGGTTGGATGTGGTCAAGCTGTCGGTCCGACGTGCGGTCGGGCCGGGGCCTGCGTGCTCAGGCCTGCGAACGGAGTCGCTCTGTGACCCTGAGGGCAAAACCGGCAGTGGCTGTGGACGTGGCCGCGTGCAGCGGCCGGGTGAAGGGCGTGGGGAGCAGGTCGGCCGGGACGGCAACGGCCTTTCCGGCCGCGACGGCTCGCGAGGAGGTGGACGTGGGCTGTATCGACCGGGACGACGCCAACCTCGTGCGGCTCGCCGACGCGATCGCCGCCCGGGTGGGGCCGCAGCGGTTCAGCGTGTGGTTCGATAACTCCACCCGGCTGGAGCTGCGCAACGACAGCCTCGAGATCACCGTCGCGGACGACTTCGTCCGCGAGTGGATCGACCAGCGGTTCGCCGCCCACATCCAGGACGCCGCTGTCGAGGTGTTCGGCGGGCCGCTGACCTTGCGGTACCACGTGCAGCCGGAGCGGTTCAACCGCCGTTCCGCCCCGCGCGGCACGGCCGACGAGGCGCCGACGTCGTCCCATGGCCACGGCCGGACCGCACCGGCCGAGCACCATCCTGCCTGGCCACGGCTGCCCCGGCCCGACGCGTTCGACCGACCGCTCCAGCCGCCGACCGCCCCCGCCCCGAACGACGTGCCCGCCCCGAACGGCGCACCCGGCCTGCCCGACACCCCCGGCCTGTCCGACGCGTCCGCCGCCCGGCCGCGTCCGCCCGCCGTCGCCCCCGTCGCATCCTGTCCGGTCGCCGACGCCCGGGGGGCTTCCGTCCCGGTGCGGACGTCGGTGCGGCCGTCGCCGGCCCCGGTGATGCGGACGATCCCGTCGTCGAACGGCGCAGGCCGCGCGTCTGCAGCCCCGTTGGCGGGCATGGTGTCTGCCGCACAAACGCCCGGGGCGACGCCGCTGATGAGGTCGCGCGGTGATGCGGCTTTCTGTTCGGGAGCGTCACCGGCGACCGCCCTTGCGCCCGCCTTCTCCGGCCGGCCCCGGCTCCGGCACGACCTCGAGAGCTACGTCGTCGGCCCCTCGAACCAGCTCGCGTTCAGCGCGGCCGTGCACGTCGCGCAGTTCCCCGGTGCGCAGTACAACCCGCTGTTCATTCACGGCGGCTGCGGGTTGGGCAAGACCCATCTGCTGCAAGGGCTGTGCAATCGCTTTCATCACCTGCATCCGACGAAGCGCTGGCTCTACCTCACCGGCGAAGAGTTCACCAACGACTTCGTCGCGGCGCTCAAGTCCGGCAAGGTTGAGGCGTTCCGCCGACGCATCCGCGAGGTCGACCTGCTCGTCATCGACGACGTGCACTTCTTCTCCGGCAAAAAGGGCACGCAGGAGGAGTTCCTGCACACCTTCAACGCCATCGAGGCGATGGGGCGGCAGGTCGTGATGGCTTCCGACAGCCACCCCCGGGAGATCGCCGAGTTCGGCGAGTCGCTGGTCAACCGCTTCGTCTCGGGGATGGTCGTGCGCATCGACGCGCCCACGTTCGCGATGCGCTGCGACATCCTGCGACGTCTGGCGGAGCGGCAGCGGCTGCGGCTCAGCGATGAGGTGGTCGCCTGGGTGGCCCGACGGGTCACACAGAACGTGCGTGAGCTGGAAGGTGCGCTCAACCGCATCGCCGCCGTGGTGAACCTGGGCATCGCGACCGCCGCGACCGCGTCCGCAGCCGATGCCGTTTCCCAGCCGTCCGCGGGCGAGGTGGTGTCGCTGGCGGTCGCGCAGCAGGCCCTTGGCGAGCTCGACCGCATGATGGTCGCCCCCGTGCGTCCCGAACACGTCATCCAGACCGTGGCGGGCTACTTCGGCATCGACGCAAGGGAACTGATGAGCGGCAAGCGGCACCACGCCGTGTCGCTGGCGAGGTCCGTGGCGATGTACCTCATCCGCAAGACGGCCCACCTGAGTTTCCCGGAGATCGGCGTCAAACTCGGCAACCGCAATCACAGCACGGTGATCTCCGCCTGCCGTCGCGTCGAAGCCGCCATCGCGAGCAACGAAACACTGCACTGGACGGGGCAGTTCGGCCCGCGGAGCGAAGAGGCCGCCGAGCTCGTGCAGCGTCTGGAAGAACAGGCCCGCGCCGTGGCGTAGCGGCAGCAGCCGACACACACCGGCGACGCCCGCGTCGCCGGCTCCGACCGCCCGCATGGGCGGCCGCCGCCGTCGGCCGACCGCAAGACCCTGTCAGTCGCGCGGGACGCCGGCGGGCGGCGCAGCGCGCGGGGCGCGGTCCACGGGGCGCGGACCGGCGGGCGCGGACTGGCGGGCGCGACGCCGGCGAGTACACCTTCAGCGCGACGCCGGCTGTCGCGCGCTGCGGCACGTGCGTACCCTTCCGCCGCTCATTCAAGGAGGCTGGTCTGAGCAACGCACACACCCGGCTGGCCCTTGTGGCAGCCGCTGTCCTTTCGACCACGACTTCGCTGTGGGCGCAACGCGGACCCGACCGTGTGGACCCGGGCGTCGCCCCGCCGCCCACGGCGGTCGGCGCGGTGCCTGTCGGTCCGCCCACCGACCGTGTCTCGGCGTCGTTCTCGCTCGGCGGCGCTTATGCGTTCGGCACGTCGCTGGAGGACGACCGCGGCGACGTGGCCGTGTCGCGGGCGGGCGTGGAGACGACGCTGTTCGTCCCCGTCTTCGAACGCACCCTCTTCAGCGTGACGCTGCTCAACGAGTGGTCGTGGTACGACTTCTCCCGCGGCGACACTCCCGTCGTGGCCGGCGTGAGCAAACCCTTCTCGCAGGTGACGACGGTGCGTCTCTCGCCGGGCGTGCTGGTCATGCTGGACGACCGCTGGAGCATCCAGGGCGGCTTCTCGGCCGACTTCTCCGGCGAGACCGACGTGGACGTCGGCGACGCCGCCACGTACGGCGGTTTCGTTTCCGTGCGCTACGCCTTCAGCGACCGCCTGAGCGTGACCGGCGGCGTGTCGGTACGCTCGGTGCTCGAGGACGACGTGCGCGTGCTGCCGGTCATCGGCATCGACTGGGACATCACCGACCGGCTGAACCTCGCCACACGCGGGCCGGGCGTGCGGCTGACGTACTTCTTCTCGCGGGATTTCGACGTCTCTCTTCTGGCCAGCTACGAGTCGCGCGACTTCCGGCTCGACCGTGACAGCGCCATACCCGACGGCGTCGTCCGCGACCAGCGGGTCACGGTCGGCGTGCAGGCGCAGTACGCGGTGCGGCCTTGGCTGATCCTTCGCGCCGAGGCCGGCGTCGTCGCGTGGGGCGAGCTGGGCTTCGACGACCGTGACGGCGACGAACTCGAGCGGCTGACCACCGACCCGACGCCGTATGTCGGCGCCTCGCTGACCCTTCGGTTCTAGCCAGGCCCGCCGGCTCGGATATCCTCTCCGTCCCGCGGCACCGCTGCCGCGAGGCCGCCTTCGCGGGCCGGCACCGGCCGACCCCGCGGCGACGGCTCACCCTGCTAACGACATCGGGTCTGACCCATGAACATTGCGCTGCTCAAGGCGTTGACCGAGGCCCCGGGCGTTCCGGGCCGTGAAGAGCGTGTCCGGGAACTCATCCTCAAGGAGTGCGAGGGGCTGTTCGACGCGGTCACGGTGGACCCGCTGGGGTCGGTGATCGCCCGCAAGTGCGCCGCGGGCGGCGGCGCCGCGCCCAAGGTGGTGGTCGCCGCCCACATCGACGAGATCGGCTTCTACGTCAAACACATCGACGCCAACGGCTTCCTGCGGGTGGTGAACGTCGGCGGCTTCGACACGCGCAACCTCTTTGCCCGCCGCGTGCGTGTGCAGGCGTCGGGTGAGGGCGGGGCCGCCGGGGGCGACCTGCTGGGCGTGATGAACCCGGGGGGCCGGCCCGTGCACATCGCCAAGGACGAAGACAAGAAGAAGGTGCCCGAGGTGGGCGAGTTCCTTGTGGACCTGTTTCTCCCCGCCGAGGAGGTCAAGAAGCGCGTTCGCATCGGCGACCCGGTCACGCTCGTGCAGGACATGCTCGAGCTCGAGCACGTGGTCACGGGCAAGGCCATGGACGACCGCGTGTGCGTGTTCGTCGCGTTGGAGGCCATGCGGAAGGTGCAGTCCTGCAGGTACGACCTCACCGTGGCGTTCACCGTACAGGAGGAGGTGGGGCTGCGGGGAGCGTTCGCCGCCGGCTACAGCTCGGGCGCCGACATCGGCATCGCACTGGACGTCACGCTCGCGGTGGACACGCCCGGCGTCCCGGAGGAGGAGGCGGTGAGCAGGCTGGGCGGTGGCGTCGCGCTGACCGTGCTCGATTCGGCCTCCATCGCCGACCGGCCCCTGCTCGACAGCTTCGAACGCATCGCCCGCGGGGGCAACATCCCGTATCAGCTCAGTATCCTCCCCCGCGGCGGCACCGACGCTGCCGGCCTGCAGCGTGCCCGCGGCGGCATGAAGACCTTCACGCTCTCGGTGCCCACGCGCAACATCCATACCGTGACCGAAACCTGCCACAAGCGGGACATCCAGGCGGCCATCGACCTGCTGGCAGCGTGGCTGCAGGCCGACGAGGGCGCATCGCTGGTCAAGCGGTAGCATCAGCCGGCGAGCGCCGCAGCGCATGCGCGTCGTGGCACGCCGGGCCCGGCCACCGGGCACACAGCAGCGGGGAGACTCGGACATGTCGGTCATCGCGTTGCAGCTCTACACCCTCCGGGATTTTCTCAAGACGCCCGCCGACGTCGCCGCCACGCTCAAACGTGTCCGCGGCATCGGCTACGAAGCGGTGCAGGTCTCCGGGCTGGGGCCGATCGACCCGGCCGAGCTGGGCCGCATCCTCAGCGGCGAGGGGCTCCGCTGCGTGGTCACGCACATGTCGCTCGACCGCTTCCGCGGCGACTTCGACCGCGTCGTCGAGGAGCACCGCCTCTGGGGATGCTCCCTCACCGCCATCGGCGGCTTCTTCAAAGACAACCCGACTCTGGCCGACTGGGAAGCCTTCGCCGACGAGTTCGGCCAGCTGGCCGAGCGGTACGCCGCCGCCGGGCTCCGGCTCGGCTACCACAACCACTCGCACGAGTGGATCCGTCCCCCCGGCTCGAGCAAGACGCCCATGCAGGTGCTGTTCGAGCGGCTGCACCCGGCGGCGTGGTTCGAAATCGACACGTACTGGGTCCAGCACGCCGGCGGCGACCCGGCCGCATGGATCGACGCCGCCGCCGGCCGCATCCCCGTCGTGCACCTCAAAGACATGGCCGTGCGCCGCCGCGAGGGCAAGACCGAGCCGGTCATGGCCGAGGTGGGCGAGGGCAACCTGAACTGGCCGCGGATCCTGCAGTCCTGCCGACAAGCCGGCGTGCAGTGGTACGCCGTCGAGCAGGACATCTGCCCGCGCGACCCCTTCGAGTCCGTCGCGGTGTCGCTGCGCAACCTGAGGGCCATGGGCCTGCATTAGGCGACCAGGGCCCCACGCGATACCGGTCAGCGCGAGCCTGGAAGGGTTCCCGGGCGACGCGATGAGCCGCCACACCGGGACCCGACGGGGTCACGGCACGGCGGAAGACCTCTGGCTGCAGACGGCACCGCCGCGCCGGCGGCAGAGGGCAAGCGAATGGATCGCGGGGGAAAAGGGACGCCGCGGCGAATCAGCCCGACTTGTCCTTGTGCAGGTGCGTCGTGATGGCGGCGGCCACGTTCTTCTCCCGCTGTTCGGGCACCTTGAACAGCGTGTCGCAGTGCTGACACTTGACCGTCTTCCCACGGACGTTGTCCGGCACGGTCAACACCTTGCGGCATCGAAGGTTCGGGCAAAGCAGTTGGACCGGCATGAGTCGAGCTCCCGCCACGCCGCCGTCGTCGCCGCTCCCACACCCCCGTCGGAGACGCACCGGCTTCCTGAGTCGTCGGGGCTTTCCATCGCCCCGCCTTGCTTCCCTTATCGGCGCCCCGGCCAGACGACTTCATGCGCAGCCGCGTTCCACACCGCACGCTCCGGCGTCGGCCGCGCGGGACCGATAACCCGGCCACGGCGGACCACGCCGCAGCATCCCCCCGCTTGACCGCGCCAGGCCGCGAGAGTCGCTGGACGACGTGGCACGGCAACGCCCGTCCAAGGTCTCGCCGGCCGGGCCCGGGCGGGTCAGGTTCAAAGGGGGACACCTTGCGGGGGCACGTTGGGGGGGGCAAGTTTACGCCAGCGAGCCGAGGTCCGAGTCTTTCGCCGGTGGAAGCAGCGACGGGTCGAACTTGCCCCCCTCCTGCCCGACCACGCCCAGAACCAGCTCGTGCAGCCCCTTGCCCGACGGCACCATCGGGTAGACGTGCTCCTCCGGGTCCACGAAGAAGTCCACCACGACCGGACCCTTGTGATGGAGCATTTCCCTGACCACCTTGGGCACGTCGGCCTTGTTGTCGCAGCGGATGCCGCGCACCCCATACGCCTCGGCCATGGCCGCGAAGTTGGGGTTCTTCATCTTCGACGCCGCGTACCGCTTCTCATAGAACAGGTCCTGCCACTGCTTGACCATCCCCTGGAAGTCGTTGTTGAGGATGACCACCTTCACCGGGATGTCGTACTCCGCGATGGTGGCCAGCTCGTAGCAGGTCATCAGATAGCTGGCATCGCCGTCGATGTCGATGACGGTGCGGCCCGGCGCGCCCAGCTGGGCGCCGATCGCCGCCGGCAGCCCGTAGCCCATCGTCCCCAGACCGCCCGAGGTGATCATCTGCCGCGGGAAGCGCCAGCGGATGAACTGGGCCGCCCACATCTGGTGCTGGCCCACCCCGGTGGTGAAGACCGCCTCGCCCTTCGTCTGCCGGTTGATCTCCTCCAGCACGTACTGCGGCTTGGCGAACCTCGAGTCGTCGAAGTACTTGAACGGGTACTTCTTCTTCCACGCGTTGATCGTGTCGAACCACGCCTCACGGGGGCGATATTCGATCATCGGCAGCATCGCCTCCAGGCTCAGCCGCGCGTCGCCCACGACCGGCACGTCCACGTCCACGTTCTTGGCGATCGACGTCGGGTCGATGTCGATGTGGATGATCCGGGCCTTGGGCGCGAACGTCGCGAGGTTGCCCGTCACGCGGTCGTCGAAGCGTGCCCCCACCGCGATCAGCACGTCGCACTCCTGCACCGCGTAGTTCGCGAACACCGACCCGTGCATCCCCAGCATGAGCAGACTCCGCGGGTCGCACTCGTCGAACGCGCCCATCCCCATCAGCGTGGTCGTGCACGGGATGTTTCCCTTCTCCGCCAGCTTCCGCACCGCCTGCCACGCGTTGGAAATGATCGCCCCGCCGCCGACGTACAGCACCGGTCGCTCCGAGCGGTTGATCAGCTCCGCCGCCTCCGCCACCTGCTTGGCCGACCCGCCCGACAGGTTCGTCTTGCGCCGCTTGCGGATGTGCTCCCGCGGCGTGTCGTCCACCTCCTCCGGACACACCGCCGTCGTCACGTCCTTCGGCAGGTCGATCAGCACCGGCCCCGGACGCCCCGACGTCGCCACCAGAAACGCTTCGTTGACGATCCGCGGCAGCTCCCGCACGTCCTTCACCAGGTAGTTCCACTTCGTGCACGGACGCGTGATCCCCGTCACGTCCGCCTCCTGGAAGGCGTCGTTGCCGATCACCTTGGTGGCCACCTGCCCCGAAAACACCACCATCGGGATCGAATCCAGCTGGGCCGTCGCCAGCGGCGTCACCGTGTTGGTCGCCCCGGGCCCCGAGGTCACGATGCACACGCCCGGCTTGCCCGTCGCCCGGGCATAGCCATCCGCGCAGTGCCCCGACGCCTGCTCGTGACGGTTGAGGATGAACTTCGCCGGCGTCCGGTACAGCTGGTCGAACACCGGCAGGATGGCCCCGCCGGGGTAGCCGAAAATCACCTCCACCCCCAACGGGCCGACCAGCATCTCGTGGAGGATTTGTGCCCCCGTTTTGCCCTGATACTTCGGCTTGGCGGACGTGGCGGACGGACGGACCGGTTCGGACGACATCAGGCTCATGGTTTTTTCCGTTTCTTGTCAAGCCGCGGCCCGCACGCGGACCCGTACAGGGGGTGGGACGTCCCGCGGGTGCGGATTACATCGGCCTCAGCAGCGTTTCAAAATCGGGGGGGTAAGGCACGTTCAACCAGCGGTGCAGCCACCATCCACCCGACCATCCCTTATGGGGAGGGGTGGACGCCTTGAGCGGGCCAGTCATCTGCGCAGCGGCGGGGTGACCACCGATCTGCCGGGTCTGACTGGCCTAACGTACGGCCACCGCTACAGTTATGCGCACATCCATGGGTCAAGCCCGGCGGCCCGTGCCCGTCCGCCCGGCCAGCGAAAGATAGAAGCTGCTTCACCGCGCGTCAACGAAATCTGGCTCACCGACCCTACATCCGAGGTTCACTGATAGGCTCGCCGTGCGAGTGCCGTCCGGCCAGACACGCCGGTCGGCCCACGAACCGCCCCTCTCACCAACAGCGCCATCAAGGCCCGTCGGGGTCCAGCGGTGCGGAACGTGGGTCGGCCACGGCCACCACCGCGGCAGCCACACGCTTCGCCCCCGCTTCCCGAAGCAGACGCGCGCACGCGGTCACCGTCGCCCCGCTGGTGAGGATGTCGTCCACCAGCAGCACATGCCGCCCCGACACGTCCGCGGGTCGGGCGACCCGAAACGCGTCGGCCACATTGCGCTGCCGGGCGGCGTGGCTGTGCAAACTGCTCTGCCGGACCCCCGCTCGCCGGCGCGCAAGTGCCCTTGACCACGGCACCCCGCGTGCGGCGGTCACCTCGCGGCCGAGCAGCTCGGCCACGTTGTACCCCCGCACGAACGCCCGCCAGCGGGTCATCGGCACCGGCACCACCAGGTCGAACGCCGCGTTGTCAACCGCCCCGGCCAGCTCCCTCCCCAGGGGCCGTAGCACGCCCCAGCCGTGCCGGAACTTCGCCTTAAGCAGCAGCGTCCGAAGCGGTCCCTCGTACGGCCCCCACCGCCACACCGCCGCGACGTGCGGATACCCCTTCCCCCCGCACCGCTGGCACCCCGCCCCCTCCTGCCCGAGCAAACTCCCGCACGCGTCGCACGCGGGGAGCGCGGCCGCGCGACGCACGTCGCCCAGGCACCGCTCACACAGCGGCAGCCCCCCGTTTCTGCCCTCAGCCACAGCGGCCCCGCCGGCGTCACCGCTCCACCGCCCCCCCGTCACACGCACGCCGCAATGGTCGCACGACGCCGGAAACAGCACCTCGTCCATGGCGTCAGACGCCCGACGCGACCACCGCCGAAGGAGCATCGGCGACGGCAGAGCCATCCGCCATCGCCGACGGGAAGTCGGGGCGGCCCCACCCGTGGGCGTTTCGACGTCGGACGGCGGAGTTCGCACGCCATTTGAAGGTAACCGACGCCGCCGCTACCGTCGCCCCTGCCTTCGGCCGCGGTGCGCCGGCAGCCGGCCCGCCGGGCCAGGGCGTGGCGGGGTGTGGAGGGGTGTGACGGAGTGTGTCGGGGTGTGTCGGGGTGTGTCGGGCGGTGGACCTGTGCAGGGCGGCGGCTAGATCGCCATGGGCAAAACCCTGTTCTTCTACATTTTCGGCGACCTGCTGAAGTACTTCGTGCTGGCGTCGGCGGGGCTGGCGGCCATCATGAGCTTTGGCGGCCTCTTGCGTCCGCTGACACGGCAGGGCCTTGGCCTGGCGGAAGTGGTCACCGTGCTGGCGAACCTGATGCCGGCGATGAGCACGTATTCCCTGCCGGTGGCGGCGCTGTTCGCCACGACCCTGGTGTATGGCCGGCTGGCGGCGGACAACGAGCTGACGGCGATGCGTGCCGGGGGCATCAGCCATCTCGCCGCGGCGTTCCCGGGGCTGGTCCTGGGGCTGATGGTGGCGTTGCTCTCGATGGTGATGTTCTTTTTCGTGGTGCCGGCCTCGATTTACAACGTCGAGCGGGTCATCTATTCCAACGTCGCCCGCCTGCTGGCCACCAACATCGAGCGGAATCGGGAGTTCCGGCTGGACCGCGCCGGCCCCACGCTGGCGGCCCAGGGGGCGAGTGTGCTGCCGCCCGACCCGTCTGACCCGCGTCGGCAAACCGTCGTGCTGGACTCGCCGCTGATCATCTCCTCCACGGCCGTGGTCGGCGCCGACGGCGAACGGCTCTCCGTGCCTCGGACGTTCTACACCGCCCGCAAGGCGACGGTGCACATCCGGCAGGTGGACGACGCCGACGAAGTGGAGATCACCGCCCAGCTCGAGGGCGGGGTGAGCTTCCCCCGACGCTTCGAGGGCGCGGTGACCGGCGGCGTGGAGGTGACGCAGTTCGGCCCACGACGCGTGCCTTCAGCGCTGGCGGAAAAGACCAAGTTCATGGACCTTCGCAAGCTCCACGCGCTCTACGCCAACCCCGAGTCGGCGCGGCGCGTGCGGGCGGTCCTCGCGGAGATCAACCGGCTTCTCCAGCAGCGGTACGTCCTGTCGATGCTGGAGAAGCGGCTCTCGGAGGGCCCGGCCGACCTGCCCGGCGTGGACGGCGAGACGCACACGCTGGCCGCGGCCGGCGCCGAGCTCCGACTGCGGCTCCGCGAAAGCGACCTGGTGATCACCGCGCCCGCCAGCGGCTGGGTCAGCTTCGCCACCGCACGTGGCACCGCACCGCCCAGCATCGAGGTCCAGGCGCGCTCCGCCGTCGTCCGGCTCACCCCCGACGACCGCGCCGGCGTCATGGAGTTCGACATCGCCTTCGATCAGGCGGAAGTGCGCGGGGGCGGGTCCGATGAGGTGGCCCTGCGCGACCGTTTCCGCCGCAGCTTCACCGTCGTTCAACCGCCGGAGGTCTCCGCCATCGCCGCCCGCTCGGTCGCCCAGCATGAGGCCAACGCCGAACTGCCCGACGACCTGCGACGCCGGCTCGAGCGCGAGCTGATCGTCACCCGCAACGAGGTGTACGGCGAGCTCAACGCCCGCGCCGCCTTCGCCCTTTCGTGCCTCGTGCTGGTGATGATGGGCGTGTTTCTGGGGATGATGTTCCGCTCAGGCCACTTCCTCTCGGCGTTTGCCGTCAGCGTCGTCCCCGCCATGTTCTGCATCCTGCTGACCGTCACCGGTCAACACACTGTGGAAGACGTCCCCAGCCGGCTGCCGCCGGAGTGGCAGAACCCGCTCGGCGTCGGGCTGGTGCTCATCTGGCTGGGCAACGCCGTGGTCGGGCTGGCGTCGTGCGTCCTGCTGTACCGTCTGCAGCGCCAGTGAGGGCCACCGCCGCCCGGCAAGGCCCGACGAAGGTGTCGCCCCCCGAGCAAGACCCGCATTCAGGTCCCCCGTGTGACATGAAGATCCTCGACCGCTACGTCCTGCTCACGTTTCTCAAGAACTACGTGATCGCCTTCGGCGTGCTCGTGGGGATGTACGTCGCGCTGGACATGGTGCTCAACTTCTCCGACCTCTTCGAGCTGGGAGAGCGGTCGGCCGGGGGCGGGCTGGGCAGCGTGCTCAAGGCTCTGGGCAACGTGGCCGACTTCTACGCGTACCAGTCGCTGGTCATTTTCGTCCAGCTTTCGCCGATCATCCCGGTGGTCGCGGCCGCCTTCACGCTGCTGCGGATGACCCGCTTCAACGAACTGATCGCCACGCTCGCCGCCGGGGTACCCCTGCTGCGGACGGCCATGCCCATCGTGCTGGCCACGGTGGTGCTGTCGCTGGTGAACTACCCGCTTCAGGAGTACGTCATCCCCGCCAACATCCCCAAGCTGCTGCGGGGCCACAGCGAGGTCGGCCGCGACGCCCGCCGCAGTTTCCCCGTACGCGCCCTTGAGGACGCCCAGGGCAACCTGCTCATCGCCGCACGCTTCAACCCGCCCACGCCCACCGCCCCGCCGTCGATGATCGAAGTGGACCTGATCATCCGCGACGACCACACCCGACAGCCGCTCGCCCACGTCCGCGCCGACCGCGCCCAGTGGGACAACACGCAGCGACGCTGGCTGCTCACCGCCGGCGTCGTCTCCACCGGGCTGGGGCCCGACGAAGCCCGCGCGGCCGAACGACCGCTGGCCGTCCTGCCCACCACCCTCACCCCCGAGGAAATCACCCTCTACCGCTCGCGCGACTTCGTGGACCTGCTGCCGATCCGGCGGATCGACGAGCTGCTGGCCGCTCCCCGCGGCTACGGCACCGCCGACCTGCTCCGCGTCAAGCACTTCCGTGTCACCCAGTACCTCTCCAACGTCATCCTCATCCTGCTCGTGCTGCCGTGCATCATGAACCGCGAGCCGCGGACACTCCGCGTCGGCGTGGTCTTCCTGCTCGGCGTCATGGCCGCGTACATGGGCACCGTCTTCGTCTGCCAGCACCTCGCCGGCACCCCCGCCCCCGTCCCCGCCCTCGCCCCTTACTGGCCCGCGCTCATGGCGTGGACCCCCGTGCTGCTCTTCGGGCCGGCCGTCTTTGTCGCCATCGACCGCATCCGCACGTAACCGCCGAGCCGCCGTAACCCGCTCGTTGACGGTTCCCGCCGCCGACCAGCCGCGGCAGGCCACGCGAGCACGTCCAGGTCGGGTCAGGCCCGGCCGAACTTGCCTTCAGTCCCCGGTGAGCACAGCACCAGCAGCACCAACGCCGCGCCCAGCTCGGCCAGCTCCTCCGCGGGCATCGTGACCCACGTGGGCAGGAATTGCCCCCGCCCGAGCACGTCATCCAGCGCATAACCCACCACGTACAGCCCGACGCACGCCAGCATCGCCTTGGCCACCGGACGGCGCTCCCACAACGCCCGCAGGGGATGCACGCCGCTGGCGTAGTAGAGCCACCCGAACAGCGCCACAGGCGTCGCCAGCGCGACGGCCCACGCCAGCTTCACGCTCAGCGCCACCTCGCCCGAGAGCCACCAGTCCAGGCGATACCGAAGGCCCCACGCGCCCAGATAGCGGGGGTTGAGCACGATGTGAAAGTCGGCCTCCCGCGCGTAAGCCAGTAGCGCCAGCAGGCACAGCAGAGCGCTCCACGCCCGCGCCGGGCCGGCGGGCAGCCGCACCGCCGCCACGGCCGAGAGCAACACCGCCGTGCCCAGCACCGCCGCCTGCGTCAGCTCGAGCACGCCGCCTTCTTCCCGCGGCGGGGCCAGCCCCCCCAGCATCGAAATCGACGTGAGCCACGTCGCCACCCACGCCGCCGCCGCCAGCACGCCAAGCTCCCGACCGACGAGCGGGCCGGACCACATTCTTGCAAAGCTTTGCCCAACCGCCGCACCCGCATCTGTTTGCGCCATCCAAGCGCCAGCTTTACCCATTGCTCAAGGGTATGCCGCGGCGAGCCGGGTCGGGATGCACCGTCACTTTTCCCTGTTCGCCCCCGTTCACAACCGGGAAAATCGCGCCCGTGGACTTGCCCCCCCGCGGTTTGAATTGGACATCATCGCCGTCGGGTTCATGTTCATGGCCCGCCGCTGACGCACCGGCGGGTTGTTGAGGCCCGACATGACGCTCCCTTCCCACTTTCTGGCGGCGACCGCCGGGGTTTCTCCCCCCGGCGGTCGTTTGTCATGCGCGGGGCGTTGCCGATGACCGAAAATAGAACGCCTTGGCCGCGTCATGGCACAGCACCGCCAGCGTGGACGACGGCAGACCCAGCCCCGCGGTCCTGGTCGGGCCCACCTGCACGCTCTCGGTGCCCGAGAGAAACTGCCGCTCGAGGTCGTACTGCCGGGCGATGGCCTGTGTCAGTGACGACTGCCTCATCTCGGACAACCCCGCCCACTCGGCCGTGAGCACCCAGTCCACGCCCCAGAAGACCCGTCCGGCGAACTCGTCAAAGAACGCCTTCAGTCGCCCCGGGTCGCGGGCCGCGTGCACCGCGAGGTCGCCCAGCCGGCCGCCGGTGTCCACGCGATACTGGGGGTATCGCCGCAGCCGCTCGGCGACGGCGTCGAGGTCGTGTTCCTGACTGCCCAGATGCAGCCCGACCAGCGGCAGCTCGGGGTATCGCTCGAGCAGCGCATCCCGCGAGGCGATGAGCCGCGCATGCGTGGGCACGTCCCTTCGCCCGTGCCAGTGCCACTGCGTGGCCTGGCTGTAGTAGCCGTAGTGCGGGTTGGCCGGGTCCAGCGGCAGCCACGCCGCCAGCGGCTCGCCGATGTGCGTCAGCACCGCCGCCCCACGCCCCTGCAGGTGCCGGAAGACCGGGTCGAACCGCTCATCGTCCACGAACACCCAGTCGCCCGTATCGGGGTCACGCAGCTCCATCCCGACGTTCTTCCACACCTTCACGCCGACGGCCCCGGCGTCGAGGTCGGCGTCGAGCTGCCGGCACACCTCATCCGCCCAGCCGCGTCGGCCGAAGCCTTCGAGCGGGAAGCTGGTGACCCATGCAAAGCGGTCGGGATGGCGGTCGTGCAGGGTCCGGTACCATGCCCGCTGGGCGTGAAGCCCCCCGAGGCTGCCGTGGCTTACGCAGATGTTGACCACCCCCGCCAGCTGCCATCGCTCCAGCAGCTCCGTGGACCGTGCGTCCGGCGGGAGCGGCAGGTGGGCGTGAGCGTCGATCCAGCGGTCGGCCATGGGACCGCCAAAGTGTATCGGACGTCGCCGCCGGGTGCCGCGCCGTGCTGCGGGACGCGGACTGCGTGATTACCCTTTGGGCATGCTTCGCGTGGCCGCCCCGGCCAAGCTCAACCTCGACCTTCGGGTCGGCCCGCCCCGGGAAGACGGCTACCACCCGCTGGTGTCATGGTTCGTCGCCATCTCGCTGGCCGACACCCTCACCTTCGAGGCGTCGGCGACACCGGACGTCAGGCTGACCTGTTCGGATCCCGCCTTGAGCTGCGGCGACGACAACCTCGTCGTCAAGGCGGCCAAGGCGGCCCTCGGCGAGCGCGCGAAGGACCTGGGCGTGCAGGTGCATCTGGAGAAACGCATCCCGATGGGCGGCGGGCTGGGCGGAGGCAGCTCCGACGCCGCCGCGACGTTGCGCGGCGTCCGCAACCTTCTCGGCCTTCCGCTGGGACGACACGAGCTGCTCCGTCTGGCCGAGCGGCTCGGGTCGGATGTGCCGTTTTTCGTCAGCGGGGTCGATAGCGCGGTCTGTGCCGGCCGCGGCGAGGCCGTCTATCCCGTGCCGCTGCCCCCGGGGCGATGGTGGGCGGTGCTGGTGTGCCCGGGGGCTGGGGTGTCCACCGCGGAGGTGTACCGGCGGTTCGACCTGATGGGGAGCGGGCATCACCTTCCCCCGGTCGAGAAGGCCATCGAGCGGGCAAGGGCGTGGTCGCGGCGGCCGGCGGCGGCCGTCATGGACGAGCTGGTCAATGACCTCGAGCCGGCGGCCGTGCAGCTGGCGCCATGGCTGGACGCGGTACGACAGGTCGCTGAACAGGCGGTCGGCGCTGCCTTCCGCATGACCGGGTCGGGGAGCACCTTCTTTCGACTCTTCGACGACGAGCGGTCGGCCCGGGACGCCGCCGGCCGACTCACCCGTGCCTTCGGCATACCGGCCTCGCCACGCGTCGGGCAGGCCACGCCGTCTACAGCCGTCTCCGGCAACGTTCGCCTGCACGTGGTGTCGGTGGGCGGCCCGCCGGCCGACGCTCCGGACGGCCAGCCGGCACGCGGCCCACGCCCCGGCCGCTGACCCGCTTCGGGGAAACCGCCATGGCGCATGCCGAGATACGGTTTGACGCGTATTCGGGTTTCTTTTAGAGTCGCCGGGTCAGTTTCCGGTTCGGTTCGTGAGTCGCGGGGCGAGGGGCAAGCCCCGGCTTAATAAGACGAGCCCCGACCGGACGGGGTCGGCAAGGCTTTCCGCCGGGGTACGGGGTCGGTCTGAGCGAGGGACGGACGTGGGCGCGCTGGTGGTGATTCCGGCACGACTGGGGTCGACGCGTTTTCCCGCGAAGGTCCTCGCGTCGGAAACCGGCCGGCCGCTCGTCCAGCATGTGGTGGACCGCCTGCGCGGATGTCGTCGGGTGGAGAGCGTGGTGGTGGCGACCGACGCGCCGGCCGTGGCCGATGCCCTGCGGCCCTTCGGTACGACCTGCGTGCTGACCTCACCGTCGCACCCCAGCGGGACCGACCGCGTCGCCGAGGTGGCAAGAAACCGGACGGAATCGATTGTCGTGAACGTGCAGGGTGACGAGCCGGAGATCGACCCGGACGTGGTCGATCGTTTGATCGACCGGCTGGCCCAGGGTGATGACCAGATGGTGACCGCGGCCACGCCGCTCCCCGCCACGGCGGACCCGGCCGACCCGAATCTGGTCAAGGTGGTCCGCGATCGCTTCGGCTACGCGCTGTACTTCTCGCGGTCGCCGATTCCCTATGATAGGGACGGAGGAGGGCTTCGCGGCCATGCGGCCGCGGGGAGGTCACAGGGGCCCACGCCGCCGGGCGAGGGCAGCGGCAGCGTCCGTCACTGGCTCCACCTGGGGATTTACGGTTACCGGCGGGAGTTTTTGCTCACCTACGCGTCGTGGCCGCCCACGCCGCTGGAGCTCACCGAGCGGCTGGAGCAACTGCGTGCGTTGGAAAACGGGGTCCGGCTGTATGTCGTGGAGGTGGCGGAGGGGCGGGCCGCGGGCGGCATCGACACGGCCGAGCAGTACCGGCGATTCGTCGAGCGGCATCGGCAGGCCGCCGACACGGCCTTGCGGGGGCAACGGCCGGCGGAGACGGGCCTTGCCGTGGAGCGGACGTGAGCGTGTCGAGAGGCGGAGAAGAGGCGGTCAGCGTTGAGCGAGGGCGGCGGTTTCGTGGGTTTCAGCGGCAGACAGAGGCGTCGGAGGCTTGGCCTGACGGGAAGGCCTGCAGCGCCGGCGAATGAGTGCGGGTATGGCAACGGATGACTTGCTGGCACGCGTCTCGGCGACCCGGGACGAATCGGAGTTTTTCGAGTCCACGCCGAAGGGCTACCGCTTCGGGAAACACAAGTACGTCGTCATCGTCGGGACGGTGATCTCCGGGCTGGGCAAGGGGATCTTCTCGTCGTCGCTGGCCAAGCTGCTGCAGGACAAAGGGCTGCGCGTCGCGCCGATCAAGATGGAGGGCTACCTCAACATCGACTCGGGCACGCTCAACCCCTTCCGCCACGGCGAGGTCTTCGTGCTCGACGACGGCATGGAGACCGACATGGACCTGGGCACCTACGAGCGCATGCTCGACCAGGACCTCACCCGCGCCAACTTCACGACCAACGGCCAGATCCTCTCCTCGGTGCTCAAAAAGGAGCGCGAAGGGCAGTACCTCGGCCGCGACGTGCAGGTCATTCCGCACGTCGTCGGCGAGATCAAACTCAAGCTCCGCGAGCTGGCCATGACCACCAACGCCGACGTCGTGTTCGTCGAAGTCGGCGGCACGGTGGGCGACTACGAGAACAACTTCTATCTCGAGGCGTGCCGCCAGCTCGCCTACGAAGAAGGCGAGAACTCCGTCGTCTTCACCGCCCTGACGTATGTGCTCGAGCCGGGCATTCTCGGCGAGCAGAAGAGCAAGGCGGCCCAGCTGGGCATCAAGCGGCTGATGGAGATGGGCATCATGCCGCACCTGATCGCCTGCCGGGCGCCCAGCGAGGTCAAACAGAAGGTCCGCGAGAAGATCTCCATGTACACCAACGTGCCGATGCGGCGCGTGGTGAGCATGCACGACGTCGAAAGCGTCTACCTCATCCCCGAACACCTGCGCAACACCGGCATCGACCTCGAAGTCCTCACGCTGCTTCGGCTGCACGACCGCGTCAACCAGCGCCACGAGGACGAAGCCCGCGCCCGCTGGCGCTGGTTCGTGGACCGCATCGGCAAGGGCACTCAGGACGTCCGCATCGCCGTCACCGGCAAGTACACCGCACTGCGCGACAGCTACGCCAGCATCATCAAGGCCGCCGAGCACTGCTCGGTCCACCTCGGCGTCAACGTCAGCCTCAGCTGGCTGGACACGTCCACCGTGGACGAGACCAACGTCCGCCGACGCCTGATGGACGTGCACGGCGTGATCGTCCCCGGCGGCTTCGGCGTTCGCGGCACCGAAGGCAAGATCCAGTGCATCCGCTACGTTCGTGAAAACCGCATCCCCTTCCTGGGCATCTGCCTGGGCTTCCAGATGGCGGTGATCGAATACGCCCGCAACGTCTGCGGCATCACCGGGGCCAACTCCTCCGAATTCGAACAGGACTGCCCCGACCCGGTCATCGACATCCTGCCCGAGCAAAAGCAGATCGAAGGCCTCGGCGGAACCATGCGGCTGGGCGGCAAGGACGTCGAACTCAAAGAAGGCACGCTGGCGTGGGAGCTCTTCGGCCGCAACCCCACCTGCCGCTTGCGCTTCCGACACCGCTACGAGGTGGACCCGCGCTACATCGCGACGCTCGAACGACACGGCCTGGTCTTTTCGGGCAAGGCCCCGGGCCATCCGATCATGCAGATGCTCGAGCTTCCACGTGACGTGCACCCGTATTTCGTGGGCACGCAGGCTCACCCCGAGCTCACCAGCCGGCCGCTGCGTCCGTCGCCCCTGTTCATGGGCCTCATCCGCGCCGCGGCCGACTACGCCAGCGGGCGAACCGCCCCGGCCCCCGCGGCGTCCGCCGCCGCAACCGCCGCAAACCTCACTGAAGCCGTCCAGCCGCAGACGGTGTAAGCCGCGGGTCGCGTCGTCCGGCTCGAACGCCCCGACCTGCGTTCCCGACTTGAGGCCCGCGCTGCCTGACCCACTTACAGAACCTTGCACGACGGCGGTGTGCGATCCGTAGACCGCCGGACGCGATGCCCCGCGCGAGAACAATCAACCGGGCGTTGAAGGCCCGGCCGCCCCGCAAGACCATGCTGTCGCGTTGACAGGTCGTTGCGGTCGGCGTCGCGCGGGAACCGCTTGTGTGGCAAAACAAAAACGGCCCGCCGGAAGAACCCGACGGGCCGCGTGATTGTTGTGGGAGAGAGAGGTTCAGGAACGGGCCTGCACGGCGGTGAGCGAACGCTTCACCTTCGTCGCCTTCATGCCCTTGGGGCCTTCCTCGTACTCGTACTCGACGGTTTCACCGTCCTGTAGAGTGCGGAAGCCGGTGCCTTCGATCACCGAGTGGTGAACGAAGACGTCCTTGCCGTTCTCCGCCAGAATGAAGCCGAAGCCCTTCTGGTCGTTGAACCACTTCACCTTACCCGTGGCCATACAGCCACTCCTTTCAACGACCGGCCACGCCCCCGCACACCCGAGCGTTGTGCGACAACCGGAGACGCGCCGGCTGGTAGCACGACTTCGATAACATCCGTTGCGAGCCCTTCCCGAACGGAGCGACTCCGGCGTGCCCCCCGGAGTTGTGCAGGGACGAGCATAGCACAAGCGTAACCCAACGCACAGAAAACCCGGCCCGCTACTTATAGAAGCTTTCACCTTACGTCAGGTTATCCACATGTGTTTGCACGGTGCGGCAATCGGAGCCAAGGTCCACGCTCACGGCCGGGCAACCCGGCCTTGGACCGCCACGCTTGCGGGGTGCACCCTTTTGTTACGCAAAACGCTTTTCTCAATGCACTTATATCCATCTCAATCGCCTTGCGAACCGGCCGTTGGCTGCGGCGTTTCCGCGCGGCTCACCCGGCCGGAGTGAGCCCGTCCGTCGTGCACACGCAGTGTCGCTGTCCACAGCCGTTGCACACAGCTGTGACGAGTTTGCGCGAAAACTTTACGATGCCCTGCAACACTCGCTGCAGGGGTTGAACCGTTTCAAAACGGAGCACCTTCTTTCATGGCAACTGAAACGTGGTGACGCAGCCAACGGCGGCCGGCGCTCGCAGGCAGGTGCGTGACGGGGCGTGGACGGGTGTAGCGCGTCTGGCCGCGTGCGGATGGGCCGTGGGCCGTTGGGCGTGGGCACATCGCCCAGCGAAGGGGACGCGGGCCGGCGGGGCATCGGGGTATCCCATCGCGCCCTGGGAAGCTAACCTGCTCGGCCCGGTGGCAGCGGGCGGGCGCGGGAGCCCCTGGCGTGCTGGACGAGCCTTCGACCGAGGCGGACGGAGACCGATGAACCTGCTGGAAGTGACGAGGCTGCGGAAGTCGTACGGCGGGCGTGTGGTGGTGAACGACGTCTCGTTTGTGATTGCGCAGCAGGAGATCGTCGGGCTGCTGGGCCGCAACGGTGCGGGCAAGACGACCACGTTCCGCATGATTCTGGGGATGGTGACGCCCGACTCGGGGGCGGTGGCGTTTGACGCACAGGACATCACGTCGCTGGCGATGTATCAGCGGGCCCGCCGGGGCATCGGCTATCTGCCGCAGGAGCACAGCGACTTCAAGCAGCTGACGGTGTGGGAGAACCTGATGGCCATCCTCGAGACGACGGGCCGGACGCGTGCCGAGCGGAAACGTCGGGCCGAGGAGCTGCTCACGCAGTTCGGGCTGATGAAGCTGAAGGACCAGCGGGCGGGGGTGTGCTCGGGGGGGGAGCGGCGCAAGCTGGAGATCGCCCGAGCGCTCGCGACCGAGCCGAAGCTGATCCTGCTCGACGAGCCGTTCAGTGCGGTGGACCCGATTGCCGTGGAGGACCTGCAGCGGGAGATCGTGCGGCTCAAGCACGAGTTCGGCAAGAGCGTTCTGATCACCGACCACAACGTCGCACAGACGCTGCGGGTGTGCGACCGGGCGCTGATCATCGACGAAGGACGCAAGTTCCGCGAAGGCACACCCCGGGAGATCATCAATGACCCGCTGGTGAAGAAGGCGTACCTGGGCAACACGTTCCGGGGCGACGAATTCGACTGATGTTCGTCGGCCGCGGCCCGTGTGAACCCGGGCCTGCACGCGGGAGGGGGAAGCGCTGCGGGGGTCAAGGGCGGATCCTTGCGAGTTTGCGGTCCGATAAACCCGCCGTCGTGAAGGGGTGGGCCGGGGCGGTCCGACTTGCGCTGGAGAGGGAGACGCTGAGGCGGTGCGGCGGGTTGACGCGCCGGCTGCCGAGGACGCGACGGTCACGATGAGACGGCAAACGATCGCCAGCGCGGGACACGACGCCGTGGAGGTGGTCGTCTCGGACGACCGGATGCGGGCGAGCATCCGGGTGGACCCGTCGCGTGCGCCCGGGGGTGTGGAGCTGGACGACGTGCTGGCGGCGCTGGATGCGGCGGGCATCGACGGGGTGGACCGGTCGCGGGTTCTGTCGCTGGCGGATGCGCGGGGCCGGGTGGTGTGCCCGGGGCCGGTGGTCGTGGCGGAAGGGGTGGCCGCGTCGCCGGGGACGGGGGCACAGTGGGAGCTCACGCTGCCGGCGGAGAAGTGGGGGGCGGTGGAGGCGGGGGACGTGCTGGGGTCGTGGCGGGCGGGGACGCCGGGCGTGGACGGCCGGGACGTGTGCGGGCGTCGGCTGCGTGCGGAGGTCGTGCCGGAGCGCCACCGGCTGGGGAGCGGGGTGTGTATCGACGAGTCGGGCGCGGTACGGGCGATGGGGGCAGGCCGGCTGGTGGTGTACCCCGACGGCACGATTTCGGTGCTGGCGGTGCGGCGGGTTCAGGGGGACCTGAACCGTTGGGCGGGCGTGGGCCGCGATTCGGGGGCCGCCCGGGAGGCGTCCGGGGGTCGCGACGGGCTGGAAGTGGAGGGGGACCTGGAGGTGACAGGGTCGGTCTCCGGAGCGGGGGTGCTGGCGGTGGGCGGGGCGCTGCGGGTGCAGGGGGCGGTGGAGGCACGTCGGGTGGAGTGCGGAGAGGACCTGCAGGCGTGCGGGGGATTGCTGGGCGGGGGCGCGGTCGGGGTGGGGGCGGTCGGCGGGGAGCGGACGGCGACCGAGCGGACGGCGACCGAGCGGACGGCAACCGAGCGGACGGGCGGGTCGGTGTACGTGGCGGGGCGGGACGTGCGCTGCCGGTTCGCGACCAGTTGCCGGATCGAAGCCGGGGGCGGCGTGTGCGTGAAGTCGGACCTGATGCACTGTGAGGTGCTTTGCGGGGGGCGGCTGGAGGTGGGGGAGCGGGTTCAGGGGTGCGTGGTCGTGGCGACGGGGGGCGTGGTGTGCCGGAGCGTGGGGAACACGGCCCGGCGGGTGACGGTGCTGAAGGCGGGGACGGACCCGACGCTGCGGGAGATGGCCGCGGCGGTGCTGCCGGGGCTGGAGGGGGCCTTGCAGCGGATGGAGCACGGGCGGCTGACGATCCGGCCGCTGCTGGAGCGGCGTCGCCTGCTGACGCCCGGCCAGCGGGAACAGGCGGGCCGGCTCATGGACGAGACGGCGCGGGTGGAGCGGGAGCTGATGTCGGCCACCGCGGCGCTGCGTGAGCGGTATCGGTGGTGGCAAGCGGCGGCGGCCGACGAGGTGCAGGTGCTCGACGTGCTGTCGGCGGGCGTGGTGCTGCGTTTCCCGGGAATCGAAGCGACGGTGATGGAGTCGCTGCGTGGGCCGGTGAAGCTTCGGCCGGACCACAGCCCCGGGGAGCCGCGGGTCGTGGCCACGGACCTTCGCACGGGCGCGGTGACGTTCCTGCCGGCGCGGATGCTCACCGACCCGGTGACAGCCCAGTTGAGAAAGGTGATGGCCAAGCTCGCGGCGTGAACCCCCCCCCCGCGGTCCCCCCGGCCCCCCCCGGCCAACCCCCGCTTTCGCTCGCTGCCCCCTACTTCTCACCGCCACGGGGCCTCGCGGCACGGGCATGATGCAATCCCGCCGCGGCGGCGGGACGCACCGCCCCGGGCGCGTTCAGCGGGCGGCGGTGTAGTAGGCCTGAAGGGGCTTGACGCCCCAGTCGCTCTTTTGCAGGGCGACGATGGCGCGGGCGGCGGCGGTGGCGCCGGTGAGCGTGGTGATCATGGGCACCTTGTGCAGGACGGCCATGGCGCGGATCTTGCCCTCATCGGTGGCGGGTCCCTTGCGGGTGGGGGTGTTGATGATGAGGTGGACCTGGCCGTTCTTGATCAGGTCGCGGATGTTGGGGCGACCTTCGGCGAGCTTGGGGATGCGCTGGGCGGGGATGCCGGCGCTGGCGAGGGCGTTGGCGGTGCCTTCGGTGGCGATGATCTGAAACCCGGCTTCGTGGAGCGTGCGGGCGACGGGGAGGATGGCGACTTTGTCGGCGGCCCGCACGGAGATGAACACGGTGCCGCGGGTGGGGAGCATGGTGCCGGCGGCGAGCTGGCTCTTGGCGAAGGCGGTGGGGAAGTCGGCGTCGATGCCCATGACCTCGCCGGTGGAGCGCATCTCCGGGCCGAGGATGACGTCCACGCCCGGGAACTTGGAGAAGGGGAAGACGACTTCCTTCACCGAGATGTGCGGCGGGTCGGGCAGCTCGTGGACGTCCAGCTGGTCGAGGCTCAGGCCGCACATCACCTTGGCGGCGAGCTTGGCCCACGGGACGCCGGTGGCTTTGCCGACGAACGGGACGGTGCGGGAGGCGCGCGGGTTGACCTCGATGACGTAGATCTCGCCGTTCTTGATGGCGTACTGCACATTCATCAGCCCGCGGACGCGCAGTGCCCCCGCCAGCGCGCGGGTCTGCGCCTTGAGTTCAGCGACAAGGTCGGCGGGCAGAGAGTATGGCGGGAGCGAGCAGGCCGAGTCGCCGGAGTGGATGCCGGCTTCTTCGATGTGCTCCATGACGCCGATGACGACCGCCCGCCGCCCCCTGCTGCCCACGCCGGCGGGGGCTCTCGCGTCACCGGGCGGGCCGGGGTCGAAGTCGGCGATGCAGTCCACGTCCACCTCGGTGGCGGCGTCGAGGAACTTGTCGATGAGGATGGGGTTCTCGCCGGCGGCCGCCTGCGCCAGAGCCATGAAGTGGTCGAGCTGGTCTTCGTCGGAGACGATTTCCATGGCGCGTCCGCCGAGGACGAAGCTGGGTCGGACGAGGACGGGGTAGCCGATGTCGGCGGCGATGCGCTTGGCCTCGGCGATGCTGTGGGCGATGCCGTTGGCTGGCTGCTTGAGGCCCAGCGACTGGAGCAGGGTGCGGAACTGCTCGCGGTCGCCGGCGGCGTCGAGCGAGGCGACGGAGGTGCCGAGGATGGGGACGCCCGCCTGCATGAGGCCGCGAGCGAGGTTGAGGGGGGTTTGCCCGCCGAACTGGACGATCACGCCCTTGACCAAACCGCCGGGTTGGGAAAACGGACGCCCGTTGAGCCGCTGGCAGATGTTGAGGATGTCCTCGTGGGTGAGCGGCTCGAAGAACAGCAGGTCCGAGGTGTCGTAGTCGGTGGAGACGGTCTCGGGGTTGGAGTTGATCATCACCGACTCCAGCCCCAGCTCCCGGCAGGCGAAGGCGGCGTGCACGCAGCAGTAGTCGAACTCGATGCCCTGGCCGATGCGGTTGGGTCCGCCGCCGATGATGATGACCTTGGGCTTGTCGGTGAGGCGGATTTCGTCTTCCACTTCGACGCGGGCGGTGCCGTCGTCGCCGACGCGCGTGTAGGGCGTTTCGTAGGTGGAGTAGTAGTACGGGGTGGCGGCTTCGAACTCGGCGGCACAGGTGTCGACGATCTTGTAGACGGGTCGCACGCCCAGCGACTCGCGGGCCTGCCGGACGCGGTCGGGGGTGGTGCCGGCGGCGGTGGCGAGCTGCACGTCGGAGTAGCCCAGCGACTTGGCCTGCCGCAGCAGGGTCTCGTCGGTGAGCACGTGCGGGCCGAGGCGGCTTTCGAAGTCCACCAGCTCTTTCATCTGCGCGATGAACCACGGGTCGTAGCGCGTGAGCTGGTGGACCTGCTCGACCGACCAGCCCATCTTCAGGGCGTAGCGGACGTAATAGAGCCGGCCCTGCGAGGGGACGGCGAGCTTGCGGCGGAGTTTGTCCTCGGGGATGGGGAACTCGCCGGGCTTGAGCGATTTGTCGTTGGCGTCGAGGCCGAAGCCGAACCGCTTGACCTCCATGGAGCGGATGCCCTTCTGCAGGGCTTCCTTGAACGTACGGCCGATGGCCATGGCCTCGCCGACGCTTTTCATCTGGGTGGTGAGGGTTTCGTCGGCGTCGGGGAACTTCTCGAAGGTCCAGCGGGGGATTTTGATGACGCAGTAGTCGATCGTGGGCTCGAAGCAGGCGGAGGTGTGGAGGTTGCGGCGGGGGTCGGTGGTGATGTAGTTGGGCAGCTCGTCGAGGGTGTATCCGACGGCGAGCTTGGCGGCGAGCTTGGCGATGGGGTAGCCGGTGGCTTTGGAGGCCAGCGCCGACGACCGCGAGACGCGGGGGTTCATCTCGACGACGACCATCTCGCCGTTGGCGGGGTTGATGGCGAACTGGATGTTGGAGCCGCCGGTTTCGACGCCGACCGCGCGGATGACGGCAATCGAGGCGTCGCGCATCCGCTGATACTCCTTGTCCGTGAGCGTCTGGATGGGGGCGACGGTGATGGAGTCGCCGGTGTGCACGCCCATCGGGTCGAGGTTTTCGATCGAGCAGATGATGACGACGTTGTCGTTGCGGTCGCGCATCACCTCCATCTCGAACTCTTTCCAGCCGATGACGGACTGCTCGATGAGGACTTCGGAGATGGGAGAGGCGTCGAGGCCGCGCTGGACGATGGCTTCGAACTCTTCGACGTTGTAGGCGATGCCGCCGCCGGTGCCGCCGAGCGTGAAGGCCGGGCGGATGATCAGCGGCAGGCCCAGCTCGGCCAGTACTTTGCGCGCGTCGTCGAGGTTGTGGACGACGCCGGAGCGGGGGACGCTCAGGCCGATCTTGAGCATCAGTTCTTTGAACACCTGACGGTCTTCGCCGCGGTGGATGGCGTCGCGGTCGGCGCCGATCATCTGCACGCCGTACTTGCGGAGGATGCCGCGGTCGTGGCAGGCGATGCCGGTGTTGAGGGCGGTCTGGCCGCCGAGCGTGGGGAGCAAGGCGTCGATGGGGGTGCCCTGGGCGCGTTCGCGCTCGAGGATCTTCTCGACGGTTTCCGGAGAGATGGGCTCGATATAGGTGGCGTCGGCGAACTCCGGGTCGGTCATGATGGTGGCCGGGTTGGAGTTGACCAGCACGACGCGGTACCCCTCTTCCTTGAGGGCACGGCAGGCCTGCACGCCGGAGTAGTCGAACTCACATCCCTGGCCGATGACGATGGGCCCGGAGCCGATGATGAGGATCGAATGGATGTCGGTGCGCTTGGGCATGGGGTTGGCGGTCGTTTGCGGGGCCCGTCGCGTCGGACGGGTGCGGCCTTGGGCGGGAGTGTAGACGCGCGTGATGGCGGTGCAACAAGCGGTCGTGGGCGGCCCGCTAAGATGGCGGCGTGCTGCCGGTGGTGCTGCATCACGGGATCTTCGGGTTCGACCGGCTGCGGCTGGGACCGGTCGTCGTGGAGCAGTTTCCCGGCGTCGTGCGGGGTCTGGAGTCGGCGGGCTACCCGGTTCTCCGCGCCAGGGTGCACCCGACGGCGTCGATTGCACACCGGGCGCGGCAACTGAAGCTGTGCATCCTGCGGCAGTTGCGGCAGCGGGGGCTGCGGCCGCCGGTCGTGGTGGTGGCCCATTCGCTGGGGGGACTGGACGCCCGGTACATGGTGCGTCACCTGGGCATGTCGAGCGTGGTTCGCGCGGTGGTGACGCTGTCCACGCCGCACCACGGGGCGAGCCTGGCGGAGTTCTGGAAGCTGCACCTTGGCGAGCGGCTGAAGGTGTACGACCTGGTGCGGGCGCTGGGGGTGGACATCGGGGCGGCGTACGAGCTGACGCGGCCGGCGATGGCGCAGTTCAACGTGGACACGCCTGACTGTCCCGAAGTGGGCTATTTCTCGGTGGTGTGCGCGGTGCCTTGGCAGGGCGTGCGGCCGCGGCTGCTGCTCTCGCACCGCCTTGTCGCCCGCGAGGAGGGCGACAACGACGGCATCGTGTCGGCGCGCAGCGCGGCGTGGGGGGAGGTGCTGGAGCGGTGGGAGGTGGACCACCTCGCGGCCCTGCGGCGTGACGCCCTCGTGCGGTGGGGCCGGGGGCGGCGGGTCACCCCGGAGGACTACGTCCGGCTGGTGCGGCGGGTGACGGCGGCCTAGGCCCCACGGCCGGTGCAGGTGCCCGATGGCACGCGACGGCACCGGACGCTTCCGCGGCGGTTTGCCCGCGGTCGTGTCGTTCGGGCATCATGTCCGGACTGCAACGGAGGCCGAGATGCTGAACTTTGCCCTGGTGGGCTGCGGCGGGATGGGCAAATGGCATGCCCGCGAGCTGAAGAAAATGGCGTCGGAGACGCGGGTGGTGGCGCTGTGCGACCCGCAGCCGGCGCAGACGGCCGCCGTCCGGCAGGAGTTCTTCCCCGACGCGGCGGAGTACGCCGACTACGCCGCCCTGCTCAGCGACGCCGGACGGCTCAAGCTGGACGCGGTCGTGCTGGTGACGCCGCACACGCTGCACCACGGCCAGGCGAAGGCCGCCCTGCAGGCAGGGCTGCACGTGCTGGTGGAAAAGCCCATGGTCACCCGCTCGGAGGACGCGTACGACCTCTGGCGGACGGTGGAAGCGACGGGCAGGCAGCTGGCCATCACGTTCCAGGCGCCGTACACGGCCGAGTACCAGTACCTCAAGCAACTCCGCGAGAGCGGGCGGTGGGGGAAGGTGCAGATCATCCAGGGCTGGCTGGCGCAGGGCTGGCTCAAAGGCACCGCCGGCACCTGGAGACAGAAGCCCGAGCTCTCCGGCGGTGGGCAGATGTACGACTCGGGGGCCCACGTGCTCAACGGGATGATGTGGCTGATGAACGAACCGGTGGTGGAGGTGGCGTGTTTCTACGACCGCTGCGGCTCGCCGGTGGACATCAACGGCGTCGCGATCGCGAAGTTCGCGTCGGGGGCGCTGGGCTCGATCGCCATCGGGGGCAACTCGCCGGGGTGGAACGTGCGGGTGTCGGTGCAGACGGACCGGCTGCAGGCGATCACCGGGCCGCACGGCGGGTTTCTCGAAATCACCGGCGACCCGGAGCTGAAGTACCCGCACGTGCCGGCGTCGTCGGTCCCCGGGGCCTTTACCGTCTACCGCAACTTTGTGTCGGCGCTGCAGGGGAAAGAGGCGTTGCAGGTGCCGGTGCGTTACGGGGTGCTGCTGTCGGCGCTGATGGACGCGCTGTACGAGTCGGCCGAGACGGGCACGGTCGTGAAGGTCAAGCCGGTGCCGGAGCGTCTGCCCGCGTAGGTCGGTCGGTGGGTAAAGTGGGGCATGTGGCGACTGGGCGTTCTGGCGTCGGCCCTTTCGGCGGACCTGCGTGAAGCGATGGAGCTGGCCAGCGCCTGCGGCGCGGAGGGGGTCCAGCTGGCCGTGGGCGCCGGGGGGAGCGGCGGGGAGCGAGCAGGGGGCGGGGCAGACGACACATCGCTGAAAGCGCTGTCGCGTTCGGGCCGTCGGGAGCTGCTCAAGCGGCTGGAGATGCAGCGGCTGGGGCTGCTGTCGCTGGTGACGACCTGCGGCCGCCGTGGGTTTTCACCCGGCGCGGATGTGGACCGCGTGCTGGAGCACCTGCGGACGTGCATCGAGCTGGCGGCGGAACTGGGCCGGGTGGTGCTGTGCGTCGATGCCGGGCCACTGCCCCCCCCGCCGCCTTCCGCAGCCACCTTCCCGTCTGCACCGACTCAGGCCACCGGCGGCGGTGGGGCCGAGCCGCTGCTGCTCGGCGGGCTGGTCCTGCCGACGGCCGAGGAGAAAAGGCGCTTCGCGCAGCCCGCTCGCCCGACCGCGTCCGAGCCGCGCGACGAAGCATTCGAGGCGCAGCTCGACGCCGCGTGGCGCGAGGTCGGCGCGCTGGCGGACCGCTGCGGCGTGCGGGTGGCTTGGCGGTCGGGTCTGGCGTCGTGGCGGTCGCTCAAGCGGGCGCTGGACGCGGCGGGCTGTCCGATGTTTGGTGTCGACTTCGACCCCGTGAGCGTGCTGGGCGAGCCGGAGGGCTGGGACGGCATGGAGGCCGCCGTGGGTGCGTTGGCCGGGCGGGTGTGGCATGTGCGTGTGAGGGACGCGCTGCGGGGCAGCGGCGGTCGAACGCAGCCGGCCCCGCCGGGCCGCGGCTCGCTGGACTGGCGCGCCCTGCGGCAGTGGCTTCTGGACGCGGACTTCGACGGCCCGGTCGCGGTGGACCCGACCGAGCTGACCGACCGGCTTTCCGGCACGCGGGACGCACTGACCTACCTCCGGCGAGTTTTCGGCAGCGACGTCGGCCACGGGTAAGCCCTCAACGGGGCGCAGTTGGAGGCCCGCCGGGGCCGTCAGTCCCAGCTGACGAGGATGGCGGTGGCGTCGTCGGCGAGGTGGGGCGTGCCGGCGAAGGCGATGACCGCGTCGTACAGGGCCTTGAGTTCGTCGGCGGGCGGTTCCGGGGCGGGCGAGCTTTCGGCCGACGGGCGGGCGGCGGTCGCGAGGGCCTTGTGCACGCCCTCCATCCCGAACTGCTCGCGGCTGACCCGGCCGGAAGCGTCCACGACCAGACCGAACTGTTCGACGAAGCCGTCGGAGACGATGACGGCCCTGGCGCCCGGCTCCAAGGGCACGCTGACGGGGGCATAGTCCCAGTCGTCGTTGATGCCGATGGGCAGCCCGCCGCCGGTGTCGAGGGGTTCGAAATGTCCGTCGGCGTGCTGCAGGACGGCCCAGCCGTGCCCGCAGTCCACGTAGGTGAGCGTCCGGCGGGCGAGGTCGAAGACGCCGACCCAGAGCGTGACGAAGCGCGAGGCGGGCCGGCGGGGGTGCAGAAAGCGGGTGAGCATCCGCGCGGCGGTGGCGACGTCCTGCCCCGATTCGAGCAGGGAATGGAGGAAGCCGAAGCTGGCGGTCATCAGGACCGACGCGGGCACCCCCTTGCCGGTGACGTCGCCGAGCGCGACGGCGAGCCGGTCGTCGGACAGCGGGACGACGTCGAAAAAGTCGCCGCCGACGGTCTGACCCGGCCGCGACTCCCCGACGTAGCGGAAGCGCCCGACGCGGCCTTCACGCGCAGGCAGGATCAGCCGCTGGGCTTCGGCGGCGGCCTTTTCATCGTGTTCACGCTGGCGCTCGCGGTCGAGCATGTCCAGCCGCTTGAGGTTGGCCAGGGCGAGGGAGCCCATGCGGGCCAGGGCCATGACGAAGCCGGCGGCGTGGGGGTGGCCGGCGGAACCGGGCGAGGTGCCCGCGCGGGCGTCGAGGTAAAGCAGGGCCGCGACGTCGCGTTCGCCCGCGGGGGTGGCGGCCTCACCCACGAGCAGCGGGGCGCAGATGGCCGACGAGATTTTCATCTGCACCACCGACTCGCCGAGGTTGCCGCTGACGGCATCGACGCGCAGCTCGGCCACCTGACCTTGCCGGGCACGGTTGACCAGCGAACGCGAGTAGAGGGCCTGGCCCGCCGTCCCCGGGGCCTGACGGGAAGCGATCGGCTCGACCCGGCCGGTGAAGTCCACGACCTTGAGCACCGCGCCGGTGGTCATGCCGGTACCGCTGAGAGCGACGTCCAGCAACGCTTCGGCCAGCTCGCGTTCGCTGCGGGCGGCGTACAGCCGTTCGGTGGACGTGGTGAGCAGGTCCACCAGCCGCGTGCCGAGCTGCCGGGCGGCCTGGTCGTCCACGGGGCGGATGTCGGCGGCGGCGGGGGCATCTTCGGCAAGCGTCAGACCCCGCTGCTGGGGCGGGAGCAGAGAAAAGCCGAACGTCCACGGCGCGACCCGCAGCGTGTCGCCGTCACGCAGCACCACGGCCTGCCCGGCCGCGAGCTTGACGCCGTTGACGTAAGTGCCCCACCGGCTCGAATCGGTCACCGTCCACTGGCCGTCGGTGAAGTTGAAGCGGCAGTGGGCACGCGACACCTTTTCGGCGTTGACCGGCAGCTTGAGCTGTGCGGCCTCACCCCGGCCGAGCACCAGACCCCCGGGCGTATGGACCAGTTCGAGCGGCTCGATGGGCGGGCCGGCGATGGGAAGCAGGTAGGCCGGGCCGGGTTCGCCGGGCGTGAGCAGGTCGTGACCGGCGGCAATCAAACCAGCCATTGCGTGCGACCTTACCTGAAGCTTGCTCCGGTTGCACGACGTTTCTCGCGCCAGTAGAGCAGGAAGATCGCCGGACCGAACAGCCAGACCGCCGCGGTGATGCCCAAGACCAGCCCGGTGTAGCTTCCCTTGGCACAGTGGCACTCTCCCGTCCGGGTGGCGTGGACGGGGCCGGCCAGCAGGACGCTCAGCAGCGACGGGGCGAGCAGCCATCGCAGGGTGCGGGCGACGGCCGAGTGATGACTCTCCGTCCGGAAGTAACCCCAGAAGAGGGTGGCCCAGACGAGCCAGAGCACGGCCATGCCGACCCAGAGCGGTCGGAAGTCCTGCAACAGGTCGGTCGAGCCGGTGCCGCGGATGCTCTCCACCCGCGTGGTCAGCGACTCCCACACGCCGGCCAGCTCCGTCAGCGTGGCGAGCAGCGCGACGGTGGTGAGCATGCCCATCAGCCCCGCGGCGATGGCCGAGCGGAGGGCAGGCCGGCCGTGTGCAATCACCTGCGGACGCCACGAGCCCGCCGGCGTGAGCAGCGCCCACTGCGCCCACAGCACCAGCCCGAGAAACGCCAGCGATGCGGCGACGTAAGGGCCATCGAAGGCGAGGGGCTCGCGGGCGTACCAGCGGGGGCGGCCGTCGTTGGTGTTGATGGGCTGCAGCGGCGTGCCCCACAGGCCGACGATGCTGTCGATGCCGAGGCGCGTGTACAGCTCGGGCCACACGACGGCGATGCCGCCGAGAAGCCACAGCAGGATCGCCAGCGCCAGCAGCGCTCCGCGGAGCTGCCCGGCCCGACGGCGGTCCGCGGACACCGGCGTGTAGCGGAGCACGTCCGGCTCCGGCGGCGGTTGCGACGGCATCGGTTGGCGAGTCATGGGAGCCGCCGACGTATGGTAACGGCGGTGCGGCCGGGAGGTGGCGACGATGCGGGCATGGCTCATCGACGGTTTCGAGGGCATCGGCGGGCTGCGTCTGGGCGAGCTGCCCGAGCCGGTGGCCGGCCCCGGCGAAGCGGTCCTGACGATGCGGTACGCGTCGCTGAACCCGGCCGACCGCTACCTGGCGGAAGGGCTGTACCCGGCAACCCCCCCGCTGCCCCACGTGCTCGGCCGCGACGGCGTGGGGGTGGTGACCGCCGTCGGCGAGGGGGTGCAGGGGGTGCGGGTGGGGGAGACGAGGGTGGTGCTGCGGGGTGAGGCGGGGGTGACGCGGGCGGGGACCTTCGCCGAGCGGGTGGCAGTGCCGGCGGAGGTGCTGGTGGACGTGCCCGCGGGCTGGTCGGAGACGGAAGCGGCCGGCGCCCCGCTGGTGTACCTCACGGCGTATCAGGCGATCACGCAGTGGGAGGGGAGGGATGCGATGTCGCCGGGGCAGGTGGTGCTGGTGTCGGGGGCTTCGGGCGGGGTGGGGCTGGCGACGATTCACCTGGCGTCGGCGATGGGGCTGGTCGTGGTCGGGCTCTCGCGGGACGGGAGCAAGTTCGACCGGCTGATGGCCGAGGGGGCGACGCTGATGCTCAACCCCAACGACGCCGACTGGCGGGAGACGCTGTATCGCCAGCTCGGCCGGCGCCCGGTACAGCTCGTGGTGGACAACATCGCCGGGCCGCTGTTCGAGGCGTTGCTGGAGACGCTGGGGCCACGGGGGAAGGTGTCGGTGGTGGGTCGGCTCGGCGGGCCGGTGCCGTCGTTCAACACGGGGAGTTTGTTTTTCCGGCGGCTGCGGGTCGGCGGCGTGGCGGTGGGCACGTACACGGCCGACGAGAGCCGCAGCGCGTGGGGGGAGATCGTCCGGCTGCTGACCGCGACCGGGCGACGGCCGGTCGTGGACTCGGTGTTCGAGTTCGAACGGCTGCCCGAAGCGTTCGAGCGGCTGCGAGGCGGGGTCCTGGGCAAGGTACTGCTTCGGGTCTCGGCGGGGACGGCTTAAGGGGTATCCACGGGCCGCGTCGCGGGCTGAGCCGGGAGCTGCAGGTCGTGCTGAGGAGCGAGCAGCGCGGCGCGGCGGGCGCGGAAATCGAGCAGCGCGCCGCTGGCCCGCTGCGGGTCCACGCGGGCGGCATCGACGTAGTACCGCTCGGCTTCGTCCCACCGCTCGCGTCGCTCGGCGATCAGCCCCGCCTGTAAATAGCCGCCGAAGTAGGCGGGAAACGTCGAGATGCCCCGGGCGATGGTGTCGGCGGCGGCGTCGAGCTGGCCCGCCTTCATCTGCGCATCGGCCAGCAGTTGATACAACCGGATCGATTGGGGGTTCCGCTCCAACGTCCATGCGTACACCTCCAGCGGCGGCCGGGACCAGTGCTGGCTGTAGCGGACCGCTTGCACCGCAAGCAGCGTGAGGTATACCCCCAACACCGCCACCGTCAGCGGCCGACGTGGGCGAAACAACCCCAACAGCACGGCCGCGAAGGCGGAGGGCAAGAACAGCAGACGCTCGGCGAAGTTGACGCCGATGAGGGAGACCACATTCCCCACGAGCAGCCATGTGCCGGTGAGGGCGGCGAGCGCGAACGCGACATCCCACCGGCGTCGCAGCACGCTCCACCCCCCTGCCGCCGCGACCGCGAGCGCGGCGGCCAGACCCAGATACAGCCGGAAGTCGGCCGGCGACGCGTGCGGTCCGATGGCCGCACCGGAGTAGTCGAGACTGAGCTTGAGCGGCGCGACGAGCACGACCACCGCCTGCCCGAGCAGCACCAAAGGCATGAGCACCCGGTCGAGGGGCGTGCTCCAGACCATGGGCTGCACGGCGGGGTCGAGGAAACCGCGGTCCCACGCGAACTTCAGGCCCAGCACCTGCTCGCGGAGCACGATGTAGCCGGCGACACTCAGGCAGACCCCGAGGATGAGTGTTTGCATCGGGGTCACGGGGGACCGTCCCGCTGGGGCAACCGAGTCGGGCCGTCCCCCCGGCAGGACGGCCGGGCGGTGGAGCCGGCGGCGAAGCGGCTCGGCCGCGAGAAGCAACGCCGGCATGAGCAGGCCCTGCTCCTTGCTCAGCAGAGCGACCACGCTGCAGAAGAGGATGCCGGCGGCGCGCACATGCGTCAGCGGCCCTGAAAGAAACAGCAGCAGCCCCCCCAGCACGCCGGCCGCGGCCAGCAGCTCGGCCCGGCCGACGACCGTGGCGAGCACTTCGGCATGAACCGGATGGACGGCGAAGAACAGCCCGCCCACCAGCCCGCCGACGGGGCCCGCCAACAGGACCCCCAGCCGTGTGACCAGCCCGCAGACGACGCCATAGAGCAGCAAATTGATAATCCGTAGCCCGAGGGGTCCGTGCCCGAGCCGGGCGACTTGGAGGTGGTAGGTGGTGGTGACCAGCGGGCGGTAGAGGTTGTCCACCGAGCCGTCGCCGGTGCGCAGGTCGAAGTGGTAATCGCGGCTCCAGATCAGGCCGAAGTGGCCTGTGGTGGTGACACGGGGGTCTTCCTGGAGGAGCGGGACGTCGTCATAGAGGTAGGGGCCGCGGAGGGTGAGCGCGAAGACCGCCATGCCCGCGAGAGCGACCAGCCACGGGAGGAGGGAGGGCCCCCGCCGGGGCGGACGCACGTTGAGGACGGGAAGCTGCAGCGGCACGCGGGCAACTTAGCCGAAGGGAAGACAACAGGTCAGCTGTGCGGGCGTAAGAGGTGATGTATGGGTGAAAGGACGTGCCACGTGGATGAACGTACGGTGCGGGCCGGGGCCGAGCGGCGGAGCGGTTTCACGCTGGTGGAACTGCTGGTGGTGATCGGCATCATTTCGGTGCTCATCGGAATGTTGCTCCCGGCGATGAACCGGGCGCGGGCGCAGGCCAATTCGGTGGCGTGCATGAGCAACCTGAAGCAGATCGGCCTGGCGCTGCAGATGTATTCCGAGCAGTGGAACGGGGCGCTGTTTCCGCCGCGGATGGGGGCCAACCGACCGCCGCATCAGCGTTGGCCGACGGTGGTGTTCAAGATGGCGTTCCCGGCCGAGCCGACGAACGACCCGGCGGACTGGCAGCCGGCGGTGATGCTGTGCCCGCAGGATGCTGAGCCGGTGAACAAGCACTCGTACGTGCTCAACGACCATCTGACGGTGGAGCGGATCAAGTACTCCTCGCGCGACCTCGGCGGGCTGAGCCCGTCGGACGTGATCGTCATGGGCGAAAAGAAGTCGAGCGAGCCGGATTACTACATGAACATCCGGACGCGCGACGGCAACGTGGCCACGGGAGATACCGACTTCCCGCGGGTGGTGGAGCAGTTCCGGCACGGGGTGCGGCTGGGGTCGAACTACCTGCATCTCGACTGGTCGGTCCGGACGCGGCACCCGACCGACGCACGCCGGGGCATCGACCCGTGGGCGGTCACCCCCGAGGGCGGGAACGAGCCCAACCCGTAGTCGGGCGGCGAGGCTACACCTTCGAGGACAGCCGGGAGGAGCTGACCATGATGCGAGCGACGCGAGACGGCAGGCGCGGGTTCACGCTGGTGGAGCTGCTGGTCGTCATCGGCATCATCGCGATGCTCATCAGCATCCTGCTGCCGGCGCTGGGCCGGGCGCGGGAGCAGGCCAACTCGCTCAAGTGCAAGTCGAACCTGCGGCAGATCGGCCAGATGCTGCTGATGTACTCGGAGGAGAACCGCGGCTTCCTCTACCCCGTGGGCGACATCGTGCCGATGACCGGCAAGTACGAGACGCTGGGCACGACCAAGCTGATGCGGCCGTCGATGGTGGTGACGGTGCGTCCGTACTGGGAGCGGTGGCCGATGTACGTGTTCAAGCTGCCGGTGCCGTCGGAGCTGCCGGCCGACCCGATGGACGTCGACCCGACGCAGTTCCGCCCGCCGGTGATGGTCTGCCCGTCGGACAACGAGCCGGCCAGCGCCCACTCCTATCTGCTGAACAAGCACCTGGTGGATTCGCCGCAGCAGCGGCTGAAATACTCGTCGCGGATCCCCGACGGGCGGTCGCCGTCGGAAGTCATCGTGATGGGCGAAAAGAAGTCGTGGTCCGAGGACTACTACATGGAGGCGGGCGAGTTCAACCTGATCGTCGAGCCGTACCGGCACGGGCGGCGGCTGGGCTCCAACTACCTGCGGCTGGACTGGTCGGTGGACATCACGCCGCCGCAGCTCGCACAGGGCGCGCTCGACCCGTGGGACATCCCGGCCGGCCCCGAGCCGACGCCGTGACGGTTTTCCCGCCGGAGACGCCGGGAGCTTTCACGGAAAATGATGCCGCGTGACCGGGAAGAAGTCGCGCGGGGAACTCAACCAGACGGAGGGGAGAGGCAACCTACCGATATACTCAGCCATGACGACGTACGGGACATCGACGACGGCAGCGGGTTCGGCCGGCAGCAAAGCAAGGGGCGGTTTGCACCCGGCCTTGGTGGGGCTGGCGGTGGCGGCGGTGCTGGGCGGGGGCGGGTGGCTGCTGTGGAAGACCTGGACGACCGCGGGTGCCAAGCGGGCCGGCGGGCTGGTCGTGGCGACCGATGAGCCGCCGTCGGCGTATCGCCAGACGGCCTGGCAGAACCGGATGCGGGTGCAGGCGATCAGCGCGATGAACGCGCCCGATTACGTCCGTGAGCGCGGCCGGGGGCAGGGCGGGGGCTGGGAGGTCAAGGGCAACCGGACCCGGCTTGTGATTCAGCGGGCGGGCAACAGCGACCGGCTGCGGTTCACGGCCGAGTCGCTCGATCCCAACTTCATCACGGCCGAGCAGCGGACGCTGCTGACGTTGCGGGCCCGCGGCGGGAGTGAGGACGCCGTGGCGCGGCATCTCGAGCTGACGGCCGAGCAGCGGGAGCGGCTGAACGCCATTCCACGCGGGTGGAATTACACCATCGACGAGCCGACGCGTCGGCAGCTCACGGAGCTTTTCAGGGCGTGGGAGTCGGCGCCGGAGGCGGAGCGCGGGCCGCATGCCGAACGACTGATTGCCGCCGTCCGCGAGCTGGAGACGGCTCAGGCCGAAGCGACCCGCCGGTCGGTGGCCGAGCGGGCCGAGCAGGTGCGGGCGATCGTCACGCCGCAGCAGGTCCGCCTGTTCGAGGAGATGGGACGCGGCGGCGGGGGGGGCGGTGGGCCGGGGGGGGGTGGCGGGCCGGGCGGGGGCGGTGGGCCGGGCGGACGCTGAACATCCCAACGCCGCGGTGGACGCGTGTGGACGGCGGCCGGGCGGGGCAAACGGATGTCCGTCCGGGCGTGTCTAGCGGCCGAAGAGCCAGACCAAGAACTGACGAAGCCGACGCCCCAGCGTGGGCGGCTCGGGAGGCTCGGCGGACCGTCGGTCGTCGCGGCCGGTCGGCTGCGGGAGCGCGATGAGGTCGACCGTGTTGGACTCCGGGTTGGGGGAGAGGGCCGCCGGGGAGAGGTCCACGCTGGGGGCGGGTGGTTTCTTCCCCGGCTGACGCGACCAGCCGGGCGAGCTGAGCACCGGGTCGTGGGCCGGCGCGGGACGGGGTGATGCCGTTTCGACGGGGTTGGGTCGGGGCAGCCGGCTGTCGAGGACGAGCAAGGGTTTGGCGAAGCCGCCGGGTGCGGGAGACGCGGTCTGGAGAGTCGGCGCGGGCGCCCGGCCGGCGGATGCGGGCTGCGACTCCCCCGCCGGTGGGGTCTCGGGGGTTTCAAGCGGCGGCGTGCCGGTGTGGAAGGCGACGGTGGTGCGTCCCGCCCGCAGAAGGTCGCCATCATGCAGGACCGCACGTTGCACGCGACGGCCGTTGAGGAACGTGCCGTTGCGGCTGCCGAGGTCCACGACCGTCCAGACGTTGGGAGGGTCACCGGCGGGTTCGAAGCGGCAGTGCCAGCGCGAGAGGCTGGCGTCGCGGACGGCGATGTCGGCGTCCACTGAGCGGCCGAGCAGGGTCGGGCCCTTGAGCACGCATTGCCGAAGCCGCTGGCCCCCGAGACTGACGATGAGGTACGCCATCCCGAAGAGACAAGGTACTACAGCGACGGGCGGCGTGCGTGCCGCAGGGCCGGTTATCGGGCCCTGGTCGCCCGCGGACCGCGTTCCTGCCGTTCTCTGCGCGGGTTATCGGGGCTGCGGCGTCCCGGCCGCGGGGGGCAGGGTCACGCCGGCGGCAAGTGCGGCGTCTTCGACCTGCCGGAGGCGCCGGCGGGTGTCGGCGAGTTCGTTTTCGGTGCGGACGAGCCGGCCGCGGAGGTCGGCGACGTCGCGGGCGAGGGCGTCGGCGCGGGCGTTGGCGGCGGCGGCGTCCTTGCGGGCCTGCTCGAGCTCGGCCTGCGTGGTCTCGAGTTCGGTGCGGGTGCGGTTGAGCTGGATGCGGTGGCGGTCGGCCTCCCGCTTGAGCTCGCGGTCCATCCGGTTGGTCGTGTCGCAGCCGAACGCGGGCAGCAGGGTCAGCGTGGCGGCGGCGACGACGAGCGTCCTTAGCGCGCGGGTCTTGCCCATGGTGCCGGGAGGGTAGGTCGGCCGGGCCGCCCCCGGGGGGCGGTGGTCTGGGGCCTAACATCGCGTCTAACCGTTTGGACGTGGCCGATGCGTCGCCGCCGCGGCGGTGGGTTCCGCCGGGTGAGGGCGACGCCGACGCCAACGGGACGCCCACACAGCCATCACCTATGAGCCAGAAGGATCCGTTCGGTTCGCTTGCGACGCTGGAAACTCGGTCCGGTCCGGTGAAGTACCACCGGCTGTCGGCGCTGGTGCAGCGGGGGATCGGGGCGGTGGAGAAGCTGCCGTTTTCGATCAAGGTGCTGCTGGAGAGCCTGCTGCGGAATGTGGACGGGTTCGTGGTGACCGAAGAGGACGTGGTGCGGCTGGCGTCGTACAACGCGGCGCGTCCTGGGACGGCGGAGGTGCCGTTCAAGGTTGCGCGGGTGATCCTGCAGGACTTCACCGGCGTGCCGTGCGTGGTGGACCTGGCGGCGATGCGGGCGGCGGTGAAGCGGGCCGGGGGCGACCCGCAGAAGATCAACCCGCTGGTGCCGGTGGACCTGGTGATCGACCACTCGGTGCAGGTGGACGAGTACGCCAGCCCGCTGGCGCTGTTCAACAACGCCAAACGGGAGTTCGAGCGGAACCGCGAGCGGTACGAGTTCCTCAAGTGGGGCCAGCAGGCGTTCCGGCGGTTCGGCGTGGTGCCGCCGGCGACGGGCATCGTGCATCAGGTGAACCTGGAGCACCTGGCCAAGGTGGTGTGGACGGAGAACGGCATGGCCTTCCCCGACACGCTGGTGGGGACCGACTCGCACACGACGATGATCAACGGGCTGGGGGTGGTGGGCTGGGGCGTGGGCGGCATCGAGGCCGAGGCGTGCATGCTGGGCCAGCCGATTTATCTGGTCACCCCGGAGGTGGTGGGGTTCAAGCTCTACGGCCGGCTGCCGGAGGGGGCCACGGCCACGGACCTGGTGCTGACGATCACGCAGATGCTGCGGAAGTTCGGGGTGGTGGAGAAGTTCGTCGAGTTTTACGGGGAGGGGCTGGATTCGATGACCGTGGCCGACCGGGCGACCATCGCGAACATGGCGCCGGAGTACGGGGCGACGATGGGCTTTTTCCCGGTGGACGAGCAGGTGCTGTCGTATCTGCGGCTGACGGGGCGTCCGGAAGAGCTGGTGGACCTCGTCGAGCGGTACTGCAAGGCCCAGGGGCTGTGGCGGGAGAAGTCGTCGGCCCCGGTGTTCACGCAGACGCTGGAGCTGGACCTCGGGACGGTCAAGCCGTCGCTGGCCGGGCCGCGTCGCCCGCAGGACCGGCTGGAGCTGGGGGCGGTGAAGCGGAACTTCCAGGCGACGCTGACCGAGTCGTTCAAGAAGCCGGCCGACGCGCCGCGCGTGTCGGTCAACGGAAAGACGCTGGGCCACGGCGATGTGGTCATCGCGGCCATCACGTCCTGCACGAACACGAGCAACCCGGACGTGATGGTGGCGGCGGGGCTGCTGGCGAAGAAGGCCGTGGAGCGGGGACTGACGGTCAAGCCGCACGTCAAGACGTCGCTCGCGCCGGGGTCGCGTGTGGTCACGGACTATCTCGAGAAGGCGGGGCTGACGAAGTACCTCGAAGCCTTGGGTTTCCACACGGTGGGCTACGGATGCACGACGTGCATCGGCAACTCCGGGCCGCTGCCGGAAGAGATCGCGCGGGGCGTGCAGGGCAACGACCTCGTGGTGGCGTCGGTGCTGTCGGGCAACCGGAACTTCGAAGGGCGGATCAACCCGCACGTGCGGGCGAACTACCTCGCCTCGCCGCCGCTGGTGGTGGCGTACGCGATCGCCGGGTCGGTGACGGTGGACCTGGCGACCGAGCCGCTGGGGACGGACCGCGAGGGCAAGCCGGTGTACCTGCGTGACATCTGGCCGAGCCAGGACGAGGTGAACCGGACGGTGACGTCGTGCCTGAGCGCCGAGCAGTTCCGCCGGCAGTACACCGACGTGGGGCGGAAGAACGAGCAGTGGAACGCGATTCCGGTCAAGGGCGGCGAGCTGTTCGAGTTCGACCCCAGGAGCACGTACATCCAGGAGCCGCCCTACTTCCCGCCGGGTTGGGAGAAGGACCGCGAGCTGACGGACATCCGCGGGGCGCGGGTGCTGGTGATGGTGGGCGACAGCGTGACCACCGACCACATCTCGCCGGCGGGCGACATCGACCCGAAGTCGCCGGCGGGGAAATACCTGCTGGAGAACGGCGTGGGCGTGCTGGACTTCAACAGCTACGGGGCCCGACGGGGCAACGACCGGGTGATGACGCGCGGGACGTTCGCCAACATCCGCCTGCGGAACCTGCTGGCCCCCGGCACCGAGGGCGGGGTGACGCGGCTGCTGCTGGACGGCCCGGAGAAGAACGCGGTGATGTCGGTGTACGACGCTTCGCTGAAGTACAAGGCGGCGGGCGTGCCGCTGCTGGTGCTGGCGGGCAAGGACTACGGCATGGGTTCCAGCCGCGACTGGGCGGCCAAGGGGACGATGCTGCTGGGGGTCAAGGCGGTCATCGCCGAGAGCTTCGAGCGCATCCACCGCTCCAACCTCGTGGGCATGGGCGTGCTGCCGCTGCAGTACCTGCCCGGACAGAACCGCGAGACGCTGGGACTGACCGGCGAAGAGGTCTTCGACATCCACGTGCCCAACGACCTCAAGCCCGGGCAGACGCTCACCGTGTCGGCCGGCGGCAAGCGGTTCGACGTCCGCTGCCGCATCGATACGCCGGTGGAGATCGAGTACTACCGCAACGGCGGCATTCTGCAGACGGTGCTCAAGACGCTGCTGAAGGCGGGCTAGACCGTCGATGTTTCCGCGCAGTGGCCCGGCGGGAGATCGCGTCGTCCCGGCGATGCAGGGCGTCAACTGGGCGTTACGCGCCCAGTGCCCGCTTGAGGGCGTCGATGCCCGCGCGCAGGTCGGCGACGCGGTCGGCCCCGGCTTCGCGCTCGAACACGAGCGCCCCCTTATAGCCCGTCGCCCGCAGCGCCGAGAGGAACCGGGGGGCGTCCACCTGCCCGCTGCCGAAGGGCACTTCCTCGCCCCACTCCACGCCCGGGCGGGCGCTGGCCACCGCGTCCTTGAGGTGGACCTGCCCGATGTGCCGGCCGAGGAGCCCGACGGCGGCGATGGGGTCGCCGGCGCCGTAGAGGAGCATGTTGGCGGGGTCGAAGTTGATGACAACGTTGCCCGCGCCCAGCGAGCGGAGGAACAGCAGCAGCCGGTCGGCCGGCTCCTGCCCCGTTTCCAGCCCGAGCGTGAGCCCGAAGCCGCGCAGGTCGTCGGCGATCTGGCGGATGCGGGCCATCGACTCGCCGTAGCCGGCGTCGGTGGGCGCCGGGATGAAGCCGACGTGCGTGGTCACGAGGCGGATGTTGGCCGAGGCGGCCAGCTCCGCGGCCCGCCGGGTCAGCTCGCGACGCTCGGCGAAGGTCGCCGACGGGACATAGCCGCCCGTGCGGTGGATGGTGTCGATCGTGGTGTAGTCCTCCCCGGGGAAGCTGATCATGCCGGAGAGGATGCCGATGCCCGCGTCACGCAGCTCGTCCAGCACGGCCTTGCGGTCGGCCGGGGAGAGCGGGACCAGCGGGGCCAGCGCCAGTTGCACGTCGGAGAGGCCGATGGCTTTGACGACGGCCACCAGCTCACGGACGGTGACCGTGCGGAGCGACCACGAACAGACGCCGATGCGATGTCCGAGCAGTTCCATGGGCGAAGAGGGTAAGCGGGCCGGGCAGCGCCGGCGGGCGAGCGGTCAGATTTCGCGTGCGGTGTAGCGGAGATAGCGGCTCTTCATCCACCGCACGCCCAGCAGGTCCACCGTGGCCCGGAACACGCGCGAGCCGAAGGCGTACTTGGTGCTTCCGGCGTGGCGGGGGTGGTGACTCACCTCCACTTCGATGCACGTGAAACCACGCATTTTGACCAACGTGGGCATGAAACGGTGCGCCCCACGCCACATCTTCAGCCCCTTGAGGCACGCGGCCTTGTACACCTTGAGGCTGGAAGCCGAATCGTTAATGGTCTCCTGACTGATCCAGTTGCGGACGCGGTTGGCGATCTTCGTCTGAATGCGTCGCAAGACGTTGTCATTCCTCTTCTTACGCCATCCGGTCACCATATCGTATTCTTGCAGATATGGGAGCAGGCGTGGGATTTCTCCGGGGTCGTTCTGCAGGTCGGCGTCGATGGTGGCGATCACCTCGCCGCGGGCGGCCGCGAAGCCGGCCTCGAAGGCGGCCGACTGACCCGAGTTAGGTTCCAGCCGCAGCACCCGCAGCCACGGGCGCGTGGCCTTGGCCTCGGCGAGCATGCGGGGGGTGTCGTCCTTGGAGCCGTCGTCCACGAGGATCGCTTCGAACGGCCGGCCGAGGGTGCCGAGCGTTTCTTCGATCCGCTTGAGCAGGGCCGGGATGTTCTCCTGCTCGTTGTAACAGGGCACGACCAGCGAGAGGTAGACCGGCTGGCCGCCTGCGGGCGTGGGGTGGGCTGGTTCGGGGGTGTCGGGCATGGGGGGGGCGGGCCGGTGCAGTATGGACGCCGGGGCGGATGTTGTAACCGAAGGCGGCGGCGGTCGCACGGCGGGACGGCCCTGACGGCGAGCTGAGGGTCGGCAGGACGGCCCCGCGGCGGGATGGCCGGAAGCTCGCACCGCGGGTCGGCCAGCGCGATAGACTCCGCCCGTGGCACAGCTTGCTTATCGAACGGCCGGGGAGTCGCACGGGAAGGCCCTTATCGCATTGGTGGAGGGGATGCCCGCGGGCGTCGCCGTGGACGTGGAGCTGATCAACGGCGAGCTACGACGGCGGCAAGGCGGCTACGGCCGGGGCGGACGGCAGAAAATCGAAACGGACGTGGTCGAACTGCTCTCGGGCGTGCGCCAAGGCCACACGATCGGTTCGCCGGTGGCGATGATGCTGGTGAACCGCGACGCCCGGCTGGACGACCCCGACCGGACCCCCCCGCTGTTCCAGCCTCGCCCGGGACACGCTGACCTCGCGGGGAGCGTGAAGTACCTCACCACCGACTGCCGGGAGACACTCGAGCGGGCCAGCGCGCGGGAGACGGCGGCGCGCGTGATGGCCGGGGCATTGGCGAAATGCTTGCTGGCGGCGTTCGGGATCGAGGTGTTCGGGTTTGTGCGTCAGGTGGGCGAGGTGCGGGCGAAGGTGCCGGCGCTGGACGACGGGGAGGCGGCGGCGCGGGGGGATGTGGACGTTTCAGCGCTGCGCGCGGCGCGGGACGCTTCCGAGTGCTACGTGCCGGACGCGGCGGCAGACGCCGCCTTTGTGGAGTTCATCCACCGGGCGAAGGTGAACAAAGACACGGCCGGGGGCGTGGTGGAGTGCCACGTGTTCAACCTGCCGGTGGGGCTGGGGTCGTGCATGACGTGGGACGGGCGTCTGGACGGTCGAATCGCGGCGGCGGTGGTGGGCATTCAGGCGTTCAAGGGGGTGGAGTTCGGGCTGGGGTTCGAGGCGGCAAGGCGTTTCGGGTCGCAGGTGCACGATGAGATCGTCTACGACCCGTCGCGAAGGCAACGGCCGAGCTTGGGTTTCGTGCGGCCGACGAACCACGCCGGCGGACTCGAGGGGGGCATGACCAACGGCGCGCCGCTGGTCGTACGGGGGGCGATGAAGCCGATCTCGACGCTGGGCAAGCCGCTGCGCAGCGTGGACCTGAACACGAAGCAGCCGACGTCGGCGGGCTGGGAGCGGTCGGACATTTCGGCGATTTCGGCGGCGTCGGTGGTGATGGAGTGCGTGGTGGCGTTCGAGGTGGCCCGGGCGCTGCGCGAGAAGTTCGGCGGGGATTCCCTGACGGAAATGAAGCGGCAGTACGAGGCGTACCTCGAGATGGCGAGGTCGCTTCCGCTCAGTGGCGATGCCCCGACAGGCGCGTGACCGGGCGCCAGGTGTGCAGGACGAGGCGGACAGAAAAGGGCGTCGGGGGGCGGGGGGGGCGGGGAGGGGACGGGAGCCGGGCGGGGGGAGGCGACAACGCGCTGATGAGGGTGCGACAGGGGGCCGCAGCCGTGGCAACCGATTGTGATGCTCCGGTCGCACGCTTGCCGATGCCTCTTTCCGTTAGCATGCACGGACGTTGACGGCCGTCGCAGGAGGGCGATGCCGCAGGAAGGAGCCGGTGGTCATGGCAGCGAAGGCATGGGCGGCGATTCTGGGGGCGGTGGCGGGGCTGTGCGGGACGGGCGGGGCGGCGGCGTACGGGCAGTCGGGGGCGGAGCCGTCCGAGCTGGAGGCGTTGCGGGCCGAGCTTCGGGCGCTGCGCGAGCGCGTGGAGCAGCTGGAGATGCGTCCGCCGAGCGAGGCGGAGATCGCGGCGACGCGGGCGAAGATCGCGGCGGACGTGGCGTCGAAACAGCCGGTGCTGCGATACGACCCCAAAGACGGGCTGTACCTAGGCACGCCGGATGAGGCGTATTCGATTCGGCCGAAGTTCGCCCTGCAGATGCGGTACGTGGCCAACCACGATGACAGCCGCGACAAGACCGACGACGGCTTCGAGTTGCGGCGGATCAAGTTCTACGCGTCGGGCACGGTGTTCACGAAGGACCTGACGTACTACATCGACGTGGGGATCTCGCCGTCCACGGGGACGATGACGCTGGTGGACGCGTTCATGACGTACAAGTTCGCCCCGCTGTGGTACATCCGCGGCGGGCAGTTCAAAAACCCGTACGCGAGGGAGTTCTACGCGACGGACCTGCGGATCTTCGCGGTGGACTGGTCGCTGGTGAGCGAGCTGATCGGCGGACATAACGCCGGGCGGACCAAAGGCCTGCAGCTCATCTACGGCAACAACACCAAGGACTCGCCGTGGACGGCCCACCTGACACTCACGGACGGCGACAAGCAGCTCAACACGGCCTACGACTCGACCGTCAACTCCAACTTCGGGGCCGCGGCCCGATTGGAATACAAGTTCTTCGGCGACTGGGCGAGCTACCCCGATCAGTCGCACATCGACTCGCCGGACGACCTGCTGGTGCTGGGCGGCGGCGTGTCGTACTCGCAGGGCGACTTGACGAAATACCGCTCGACGGTGGACGTGCAGTACGAGTTCCTCGAACGCGGCACGCTCTTCAGCGCGGTGTTCCTCAACCACACGACCGACTCGGACGCGCCGAGTGCCACCGACGGCGGCTTCAACGTGCAGCTTGGGTGGCTGCTGACGCGTCAGTTCGAGCCGTACGTGCGTTACAACATCTCGGTGTTCGAGTTCGACCAGGCCAACGGCGAGGACAAGGCCGAAGAGTACACGATCGGCTTCAACTTCTACCCCAGGCTCGGCGACTACATCGGGAACAACGCCAAGTTCTCGCTGGACCTGAGCTACCTGCCGGACGGCTCGCCGGTGAAGGCGGGCAATCTGGGGATTCAGAAGGGCAGCGGCGAGCAGTTCATGGCTCGCGTGCAGTTCCGGTTCATCCTGTAGAGGCTGGCGCGTCGGACGGCGGCTGCGGAGCGCCGGAGGCTCAGGCGGCGGCCTTGCTCGGGGCCATCGCCGCGGTGGGCACGTTGCCCGCGGGAGCCGCCGGCGCGGTGGGGGTGGGCTGCTGAGCGGCGGAGGGCACGAGCGACGTTTCGATGACAAACCGCCCGGCGGTGCTGTCGAAGGGGAGCAGGATGACGGGGACGTTGGGCGGGTGGTGGACGGCGTGGGCGGGGATGACCTGGGGCGTGGAGATGCGGACCTGGCCGCCGCCAGGGAGCGAGGTCTTGGCGCCGCCGGCGATCATGTTGGCGATTTCGCCGAGGGCGTCGATGAGGTCGTCGTCCACGCGGGTGAAGGGTCGTTTGGCCAGCGCCGTGCCGAGGGAGAAGGCCACGGTGGGCGACATGAGCAGGGCCACCACGCCGGTGACGGCACCGGTGAGCTGGATGACGGCCGCGAGGGTGTACAGCTTGTAGAGGCGGTCTTCCGGGCGTTTGAGGGCCGGGCTGCCCAGGGAGAGGTCCACCTTCATCATGGTCTGGAAGACCGAGCGGGTGGAGCTGAGGAAGGGGTTGATGTACGCGACGTTCATGGCGGTGCGTGCATCAGCTTCGCGGTCGTCGGTCGGGCCTCTGGCGGGGTGTCCGGCTGTCCCGCCCCGGGGGCGGGTGGCGTTCGCGGGCATCGGGGTCAAGGTGAAGCCGCCCGTGGGGCGCGGGCGGTGCCGGTCAGGCGGCCGCGGCCGTGGCCTTGGCCTTCTCGAGGGTCTGCTTGACCTTCTCCAGCAGGGCTTCCGGGGTGAAGGGCTTGACGACGTAGTTGTTGACTCCCGCGCGGATCGCCTCGAGTACGCGGGATTTCTCGGCCTCGGTGGTGGCCATGACCAGCGGGGTCTTCTTGTCCTTTTCGCGGATCTTGGTCACCAGCGTCAGCCCGTCCATGTTGGGCATGTTCCAGTCGATCAGGACGAGGTCGAAGCCAGAAGGGGTGGAGGCGATGACGGTGAGGGCCTCGAGGCCGTCGCCGGCTTCGGCGAACTCCACGCCGCCGAGCGTTTCGAGGACCTTCTTCTGGATGTTGCGCATCGTCTTGGAGTCGTCAACGAGAAGGAACTTCATGTCTGTGCTCCGTTGCAGGTTGGGTGCGGCGGGCCGGGCGTGCCGGCGGTTCAGGCGGCCTTGTTGACCTTGATGTTCACCTCGACGGCGAAGTCGCCGACGGGGGTTTTGCACGGGACGACCAGGCACGGGACGTCGCTGAGGCGGGCGATCTGGTGGCCGTGGCCGAGGATGACCGACGGCACCGTGATCGACGCGTTGTGGCCGAGGTCCTTCTTGGCGCTGCCGGCGATCATGTTGGCCAGTTCGCAGACCGCGTCGGCGAAGTCGGGCGAGTCGGGGTCGATGGGCATGCCGGCGAAGGCGCTGACGAGCTGGACGGCGGCGGCCTTCTGGAAGCTCACCACGACCGAGCCGACGATGTCGCCGCTGAAGCCGATGATGCTCGAGACGTCATACTGCGGGGCCGGGGCCGTCTTGAGGTGCGGCCGCTCGACGGTGGTGGGCACCTTCACCATGGTGGCGAACACCTGCCGCACCGAGTTGATGAACGGCACGATGAGTTTCGGGTTAATGGTGGGCGGCGAAGCGGTGGTGGTGGACATCCAGACTCCCTCTCTTGAGGACTTCCGTGGCTACCCGGCCGTAGGCATCGGCGCGGGCCGCGGACGACTGAAGAAAAGCGCCGCACCCCGAAACGAGCTGTCGGATGTGGGGGGCGGGCGCAGGCGCACCGTAGCGGATGTGCCGGTCATGCGGTGTGTGCGGGGCTGTGCGCCGGCCCGGCACCGCGAGCGGCGGCGGCGTAGGCCGGACCGTCGAGAGCGGGCACGTCCGGGTGCGGATCCGGATCCGGGTCCGACGGGGGACAAGGCGGTCAGGCGGCTTGCGTGACGCGTCCGGCGGGGTCGGGCTCCTTGCGCCACAGGCGGACCAGCAGCGGCTGGCCGCCGACGTCCAGGCCGTACTGGGCGGTGAGGGCGGAGCCGGGGATGCGGAAGGAGTAGTCGGTGCCTTCGACGACGGTGGGCAGCGACAGGCGGGAGGGCTCGGGGAGGAAAGACTTGTAGTTGCCGCCGACGACGTTGGTGAGCTCGCCCATCGCGTCCTGCAGGTCGATCAGCGTGGCCGCCTCGGGGTCGATGCCGAACATGCGTGCGGCGACCAGGCGGGCGAAGGGTTCGGTGACGTGGAGCACGACCGCGCCGTCCACGGCCCCGGTGATGTGCACGACGGCGGAGAAGGTCCGGGTGCCCTTGGGGGGAAGGGCGTCGTGTCCCGTCATCGTCGGGGTAAGGTCGAGCATGGTGCTCAGCACGGTCTGCATGAGCTGGTCGATGTCGTGGTCGTTGACGTACATGTCGGCACCTCGCGGGGGAAGGGACATCGCTGGGTGATGGTGAGGCGGAACGGGGCGGGCAGCGGCGGGGGCGGCTCAGGCGGCCTGTTCGAGCCGGCGGGCGAAGGGCTGGGCGTTGGCCGCGGCGACGGGCCGGTAGATGCCCGTCTTGGCGATCTGGATCCGCTGGTAGCTGTCGTCCACGTTGATGGTGGTCTCGGCGCCGCCGAGGAACAGGTAGCCGTCGGGCTTGAGCAGCCGGCGTACCTTACCGAGGATCTGCCGCTTGGTCTCCAGCGTGAAGTAGATCAGGACGTTGCGCATGAACACGAGGTCGAGCGAGCCGGGCGCGGCGAGCGTGGCCCACTCGTCGCAGAGGTTGAGCTCGCGGAAGTCGATCATGCGACGGATCGATTCGTCCACCTGCCACTCCATGCCGTGCTTGCGGAAGTATTTGACCAGCAGGTTGGCGGGCAGCCCGCGGTTGACCTCGAGCTGGGAATAGCGGCCCTCACGGCAGCGGCGGATCATTTCGGCGTTGATGTCGGTGGCGATGAACTGCAGCCGCCAGCCGGTGTTGAACAGCTGCGGGAAGTGTTCGCGGAGGACGATGGCGATTGTGTAAGGCTCCTGCCCGCTGGAGGCGGCGGCGCACCAGATGCTCAGCGTCTTGGTGGCCGAGCGGGCCTGAAGCAGCTCGGGGAGGATGTGGTCGCGCAGGGCTTCGAAGGGGTGGATGTCGCGGAAGAAGCTGGTCTCGTTGGTGGTCATCGCCTCGATGACCTTGCGGAGCAGCGGTGTCGCCCCCGGGCCGGCGCGGAGCCTGGCGACCAGCTCGCTGATCGACGCGAGGCCTTCGTTGCGGGACAGCGGCAGCAGCCGGGTCTCGACGAGGTACTCCTTGCCGGCCTCGAGGGTGATGCCCGAGCGGGACCGCACCAGTTCGCGGATGAACTCGTAATCGGCGGGAGCGATAGGCATGGCGGCGAGCGTCCGTGGGGGATATCGGAGGGATTCAGGCGACACTGGAGAGCGGCCGCTGGGCCGGCGGCCTGCACCGGCGCACGAGGGCGTCGGCGATGGCGTCGAGAGGGAGCACTTCATCGGCCAGGCCGGCGTGCACCACCGCGCCGGGCATGCCCCAGACCACGGAAGTGGCCTCGTCCTGGGCGATGACGAAGCCTCCCGCGTCGCGGATGACCTCGGCGCCCCGCATGCCGTCGTGGCCCATGCCCGTGAGCACGGCACAGAGCACCCGTCCGCCGTACACCCGAGCGACCGAGCGGAACAGCACGTCCACGGCCGGGCGGCAGGAGTTTTCGGGCGGGTCGGTGTTGGTGTCGATCACGACCTGCCCGGAGGCGTCCCGTTTGACCACCATGTGATAGCCGCCGGGGGCGATGTAGATGTGACCCGGCTCGACCCGCATGCCCGCGGCCCCCTCGTGGACCGGCATCTGGCACGTGGCCGCGAGGCGGTCGGCCAGCAGGCGGGTGAACACCGGGGGCATGTGCTGCACGACCAGCACCGGGACGGGAAGGTCGCGCGGGAAGCGGGGGAAGACCTTGCCGATGGCCACGGGGCCGCCGGTGGAGACGCCGATGGTGATGACGTCGACGACGACCGGTTCGCGTTTGGGCCGCGAGGCCACGGGTGACCGGGGCACCGGGCCGGGGCCGGGCACGTGCGTTCGGGCAGCGTTGTTGCCGGCGGGGGCGGCGGGGTTGCCCGACGGGACGGACCTGGCCGGGGCGGAGGGGAGGCCGCCGCGGCCGGCGAGCCATCGGATTTTGGGCAGCAGCTCCTCGCGGACGCGGTGGAGGCCTTCGTTGACCGAGCCGACGTTGGCGGGCTTGGTGACGTAGTCGGTAGCGCCGCGGGCGAGGGCCTCGAGCGTGGCCTGGCCGCCCCGCTCGGTGAGCGTGGAGAACATGATCACCGGCAGCTTCGGATGGGTGCGGCGCAGCTCGCTGAGCGCGGTGAGCCCGTCCATTTCGGGCATCTCGACGTCCATGGTGACGACGTCGGGCTGAAGCTGGGTGAGCTTCTGAAGGGCGATGCGTCCGTTGGGGGCGGTGCCGACGACCTCGATGTCGGGGTCGGCCGAGAGGGCATCGGTGATGAGCCGTCGGACCACGACGGCGTCGTCGACGATCATGACGCGAATCTTGCCCATGGCGGTCGCACCTTGTTCCGGAGAGGTGTGGGGGCGGGAGCGGGCGAGGCGCGGCGGCAGGGCCGGCGACGCGACGCGACACGACGGGCGGCGGTCAGGCGGCCATGCCCAGCAGCGACAGCTTTTCGCGAATGACGTCTTTGGTGAAGGGTTTCATGACGTATTCGTTAGCGCCGGCCTGAAGGGCGCGGGCGATCTGGCTGACTTCGGTCTCGGTGGTGCACATGATCAGCCGCAGCCGGTCGTAGCCGTGGTCGCGCCGGACCCGCTGGACGAACTCGAAGCCGTTCATCTCGGGCATATTCCAGTCGACCATCGCCAGCCGGATGTCCGGGTGGTCGGCCAGCCGGTCGAGCGCTTCTTTGCCGTTGGCGGCTTCGACGACGTCGTAGCCGAGGTCGGTGAGCACGGCACGGAGGATGGCCCGCATGGCCCGGGAGTCGTCGATGACGAGTGCTCGCATGGGGTGAACTCCGATCGAGGGGGACAGCGACGCTCCGCGTGACCGGGGGTGGCGTGCGCGGGGGCCGTCGGGGCGACACCGCCCGCTGGGTATATCGGACAGGAAAGGGGGCGAGGTCGGTGTCAGCTCCGCCTCGCCCCCTGAAAATCTGCGGCTCAGCACTTGAACCGGCTCACCAGCGACTGCAGCTCGGCACTCATCCGGGCGAGCTCCTGGGCGGCCTTCGATGTATCGGACGCACCCTGGCTGGTGGACTTGGCGACGGTGGCCACGCCGGTGATGTTCTGCGCGATCTCGGAGCTGCCCTTGGCGGCTTCCGAAATGTTGCGGGTCATCTCGTTGGTGGTGGCGGTCTGCTCCTCGACGGCGGACGCGATGACGTTCTGGATCTCGTTGATCTGGTTGATGATTTTGGAGATCTGCCCGATCGCCTCGACGGCCGCCTTGGTGTCCTGACGGATGGCGTCGATGCGCTGGGAGATGTCTTCGGTGGCCTTGCCGGTCTCCTTGGCCAGCTCCTTGACCTCGTTGGCGACGACGGCGAAGCCTTTGCCCGCTTCACCCGCGCGGGCGGCCTCGATGGTGGCGTTGAGCGCCAGCAGGTTGGTCTGCTGGGCGATGGTGGTGATGAGCTTGACGACGTTGCCGATCTCGTCGGAGCTGGCGCCGAGCTTGGCGACGGTGACGTTGGTCTGCTCGGCCACCTTGACCGCCTGCTGGGCCACCTTGGCGGCCTCGGCGGCGTTGTTGGCGATCTCGCGGATGGAGGTGGTCATCTCCTCGGCGGCGGCGGCCACCGACGAGACGTTGCGGCTGACGTCGGCCGACGCGGTGGAGACGACGTTGGCCTGGGCGGCGGTCTCGTCGGCGTTGGCGGTCATCTGCTGCGACACCGCCGACAGCTCTTCCGAGCTGCTGGAGAGGGCCTGGGCGTTCTGACCGATCGACGTGATCGACACGCGCAGGTCGGCGAAGAACCGCTTGAGGGCTTCGGCGACGCGCCCGACGGCGTCCTCGCCGGTGATGGTGATCTGACGGGTCAGGTCGCCGTTCTGCGCGGCGGTCACCACCTCGAGGATCGCGTCCACCTTCTTACGCAGGTCTTCGGCGGCGGCCTTCTCCTTCTCCGCCTGTTCCTGCAGCTGCCGCTCGAGCCGCAACTTCTCGGTGATGATGGACCAGGTCACCATCGGGCCGACGTACTCGCCGTTGGCATCGATGATGGCGTTGCAGTTGAGCTCCAGCGTCTCGGGGCCGAGCTGGATGTGCCCCGACCACGGCAGGTTCTTCGGGTCGGCGAGCATCCGCCGCTGGCGTTCGGGGTTCTTGTGGAAGATGTCGATGCAGCTGCCGACGACCTCGTCCGCCTTGACCGGCAGCAGGTGCTCGATCGACTTGAGCGCCTTGACCGACGCGGGGTTGGCGTAGCGGATGATCAGGTCGCGGTCGGCGTACATCACGCACACGGGGTTGTGCTGCATCATCGCCGTGGTGCGGGCGCTTTCCAGCAGCCGCGAGAGGCGGTCGAGCGTCTCGCCCAGCAGCCGGCCGATGCTGCGCAGGGCGTCGAGCCGCTCGGGGCTCGGCGAGAGCACCTCGGTGGCGAAGAAGTCCATCGTGCCGACGACCTTGCCACTGCAGATGATGGGGAAACACACGCCGCTCTTGACGCCCGCCCGCACCGCCGCCGGGGCACGGGAGCAGTCGGCCATCTCCCCGATGTTCTTCGTGAACACGAGGTCGCGTGCCTGCCACGCCCGGCCGGACAGCCCTACACCCTCGCGGAAGCTGGCCGAGAGCGTCACCGAGCGGAACTCCTCGTTGACCGTGCCCGACTCCAGCGCGAACTTGAGCGAGTTGGTCTTGGGGTCCAGCCGCCAGTACGAGCCGTACGCCCACCCGAAGGCGTCGCGCACGGCGTTGAGCGCGATGTTGACGGCCTCATCGGGCTGACGCGCTGCGGCCAGCTGGTTGACCACGGTGAGCACGGCACGGGTGTTGGCCTGAGCCTCCTCGAGGCGCGTCTCCAGCTCGGCCTGCTGCTGCAGGTCGTCCGGGATCTCCGCTCGGGGCTGACGGCCGGCGGACGGGCGGACGGAACGGGGCTTGCGGATGGCGGTTTTCATGGAACGTCTCCTCTCATCAGTTGCGGCTGTACAGGGTGGTTGGTTGTTGTGACAATGAAATCAGAGTTTCACCAATCTAGCTCGACTTATCCGAAATGCCGGCCCAAAAAACGCGGCCTCGGCCGCGCTGCATCGCCGGGGCCGGCCGGGCGGCCGGGCGGCCCGGTGGTTCGGGCGGGTCCGCTCGCCGGCAGGGCCTGGCTCGGGTCCGTCGCCCCGACGGCCCCGGCCGGGTCGACCACCGTGAAGCCGCCCGGCATCGACTCGGCCGTCGCCAGCGGCAGCGGCACGGCCCCGAAGCCGAGCGGGCAGGTCATGGCCCATGCGTAGAAGCGGGTTGTGGCCGTAAGTGCTGACATGGTGGTGTCGGTGGGAGAGACGGGGGCGGCGGACGTGGGCAGCGGCGGGTTGTCGGCGGGATACGTCGGCGAGTCAGGTCGGCGGGATACTTCGGGGGCGTCAGGTCGGGGGGGGTCAGGCCGCGAGGTCCACCGTGCGGTCGGTGTCCAGGATCAGCAGCAGGTGGCCTTTGAGCTTGTACACGCCGGAAATGAGTTCCCGGCCGATGCCATGCATGGTTTCCGGGGGCCGCTCGAAGTCGCCCGCGTTGACGGAGACGACGTCGCCGATTTCGTCAACGAGCAGGCTCACGACGCCGTCGGCCGTACGGACCACGACGTTCATGGGTTTGCGGTCCGGCGGGAGCGGAGGGAGGTTGAGCCGTGCGCGCAGGTCGATGGCGGTGACGATCTGCCCGCGGAGGTTGATCAGGCCGGAGATGACCGGCGGGGCCGTGGGCACGCGGGTCATCTCCTGATAGCGGATGACTTCCTGCACGCGCAGCACCTCGACCCCGAAGTGCATGTTGTCCAGCTGGAACGTGCAGAACTGACGCTCGTCGACGGAGCTGTGCTGGGCGGTCGAGGGGGCGTCGGGGGCGGTAGCGACGGTGGACATGTCAGGACTCCAGATGAAGGTCAGCGGGGTGGCCGGGCCGGTCGGTGCGGGACCTTGCGGTTCGACGCGGGCGAAGGCCTAGGCGGCCAGGGCGGGTGCGTCGCTGAAGGCCGCGTCGGCGGGCGCGTCGTCGCGGATCTGGTCGCGGACGACGGCCTCGATATCGAGCAGCTCGGTGACCTTGCCCTGGATGATGGCCGAGCCGCGGATGCCGTGGCGGGCGCGGCTGACGTCCACTTCGAGGGCTTCCTCGGTGATGTCGAGGATCGACTCCACGACCAGCCCGACGTTGCGCTGGCCCATGGCGTAGACCACGACATTGACCTGCTCGCTGCTGCCGCTGCCCTGACCGGTGGCGTCGGGGAACAGGTTGGCGAGGCGAATCAGCGGCATGATCTTCCCGCGGTACTGGACGACCTCGAACTCGCCGGAGTGTTCGATGGCGTCGGCGGCGAACTCTTCGAGACGCGAGACCTTGGACAGCTCGACGGCCATGCGCCGCGTCGGGCCGACCTGCAGCAGCAGCATCGCGCGCGCCTTCCCGGCGGCGGATGCGGCGGCCGCGGTGGACGAAGTGAGCACGTTTTCGCGGTGCTCGCCGACGAGGTTGGCGGACTTGGCCAGTCCCATGACGTCGAGGATCAGCGCGACGCGGCCGTCGCCCATGATCGTCGCCCCGGCGAACGCGGTGATGCCCTTGAACTGCTTGCCCAGCGGCTTGACCACGATCTCCTCGGTGTCGCTGATCTCATCGACGATCAGCCCGAAGTGCCGCCCGTCGGCGTGCAGCACGACGATGTTCACGGCCGCGTTCGCGTCGGACCTGGGCAACTGAAGCTGCTCGGAGAGGTAGGTGAGCGGGAGCAGGTTGCCGCGGAGTCGGAACACCGGCGAGCCGTGCACCATTTCGATCTGCTGACGGGCGTTCTCGCCGTCCAGCCGGACCAGCTCCAGCAGCGACACCTGCGGGATGGCGAAGCGTTCGCCCGCGCAGCCCACCAGCAGCGCCGGGATGATCGCCAGCGTCAGCGGGATCTTGATCCGCAGCGTGGTGCCCTCGCCGGGTCGGGTGGAGATGTCCACCGTGCCGCCGATCTTTTCGATGTTGGTCTTCACCACGTCCATGCCGACGCCGCGGCCGGAAACGTTGGTGATCTTCTCGGCGGTGGAGAAACCGGGGAGGAAAATGAGGTTGACCGCCTCGCGGTCGCCCATGCGGGCGGCCTGCTCGGGCGTGATCAGCCCCTTCTCCACGGCCTTGGCCTTGACCTTCTCGGGATTGATCCCCGCGCCGTCGTCGATGATCTCGATGTTGACCTGACCGCCCTCGTGATACGCACGTAGGAACAGCCGGCCTTCCTCAGGCTTGCCCTTGGCCAGTCGGACTTCCGGCGTCTCGATGCCGTGGTCGATCGAGTTGCGGACGATGTGGGTCAGCGGGTCCTTGATCGCCTCGACGATCGTCTTGTCCAGCTCGGTGTCCTTGCCCTCCATCTCCAGCCGGATCTTCTTGCCGAACTGGGTCGAGAGGTCGCGGACGACGCGCGGGAACTTCTGCCAGATGATGTTGATCGGCTGCATCCGCGTCTTCATGACGCCTTCCTGCAGCTCGGTCGTGATCAGGTTGAGCCGCTGGGTGGTGGCGCCGAGCGCGGAGTTCTCGCTGGAGGCGGTGAACTGCAGAATCTGGTTGCGGGCCAGGACCAGCTCGCCCACGAGGTTCATCAGCTTGTCGAGCAGGTTCACGTCCACGCGGATGGCCGAGTCGGCCACCGAACCGCTGCGCCCGTCGCCCTCTCCGCCGGCAGGCGGCGTCGGGGCCGGGGCGGACGTGCTCCGGGCGGGCGTCGCGGCAGCAGGCGAAGGGGCCGCGGCGTGCGTCGCTGCCCCGCTGGAGCCGACCGGGCCGGCCGTTGCGGCCGCCGTGGTCGCGGTCGCCGCGTCGGCGCCGGCAAACACCTTTTCACCCTTGAGCGGCTGGCCGTCCACGACGACCTCGGCCGGCTTGGGGAACTCCACGGGCGCTGCACTGTGCACTTCCCGCGCCACCTCCTCGAGCTCGACGTGCGCCGGGGCCGGGGCCGGCGCGGCCAGCGCCGCTTCAAGGGCCGCATCGTCTACCGGGACGGTCTCGGGCGTCGTGCCGCACGCGGCCGGCGTTTCCGTCGCGGCGGCGCCGTCGGACGCATCGTTCGACCCGGACGCCGCGCCCGACACGGACGCCGCGCCCGACACGGACGCCGCGGGCGTCGACGCCGCCGGGGCATCCACGACGGGGTCGTCGCGGTTGAGCACGGTGAGCCGCGCGATCAGGGCGGTGTAGTCGCCGTCGCCTTCCGCGCCGCTGAGCTCGATGTTGCGGAGGATTTCACGCACCGCGTCCACCATGGCCAGCATGACGCTGGTGCGTTCGGAGGTCAGCCGCAGCTCGCCGTCGCGCAGGCGCGACAGCAGGCTTTCGCCGACGTGCGTGACCGACTCGAGCTTGGTGAAGCCGAGAAACCCGCATGTGCCCTTGATGGTGTGGATGGTGCGGAAGATGCTCGAAAGCGTCTCGCGGTCGTTGGGGTTTTTTTCGAGCTCGACGAAATCGCGGTCGAGCCGGTCGAGGTTCTCGTAGCTTTCGAGGAGGAAGTCTTTGATCAGTTCCTGGTGCTCGCTCATGTGCAGCACTCCGAACGCGAGAAGGTGAGGGCAGGGCGAACCGAATCGCGGCCGACGCCGATCGGCCCGGCCCGGACGGACAGCGTCGCCGTGCCCGCTGACGTATCGGAAGTGTTGAAAGCAGCCTTCACTTGTGACGGCTGCAGCGGCCGCCGGACGCGAGCAGTCGTCCGCCCGGCGCGGCGGATGACCCGGGACGCCCCCCGCAGTTGTCGGGCCAGAGACGTGAGATTATCGGCCCGGCTGGTTTACGCCGCCCCAAAGCGGTGCGCGGGCCGCCCCTTCGCCGCGGCTGATGAAAACAGCTGTCCACCGCTTATCGGGCGTGGCGGGGCGCCGGGTTGGCCGGCACGTAGGGGAGCGGGCGGCTCTGCTCAGGGGCCGCCGTCATCGTCGGGGTCGGGGTCGGTTCGCGTCCCGAACAGCCCGGCGTCGTCGTCGGCCGCGGGCGGCACGCAGCTTCCGAGTTTGTCGGGCGCGACCTTGCGGAGGTGGTCGTACGCCACCGCCGTGGCCCGTCGGCCTTGCCGGGTGCGCACGACCAGCCCCGATTGGAGCAGGAACGGCTCCACCACGTCCACGAGCGTGTCGATTTCTTCGCCGAGCGTGGCGGCGAGGGCCTCGATGCCGGCCGGCCCGCCGCGGTAGATGCGGATGAGCGTGAGGAGGAACTGGCGGTCCAGCTCGTCGAGCCCGAGGGCGTCGATGCCTTCGAGGTCGAGGGCCTGACGGGTGAGGTCGAGGGTGAGGCGGGTCGGGGCGGGCGGTTCCGGCGGAGTACCAGCCCGGGGGCCCCGCACGGCGGCGTAGTCGCGGACGCGCCGCAGCAGCCGGTTGGCGATGCGGGGCGTGCCTCGGCTGCGGGCGGCCAGCTCGATGAGGGCATCGCGTTCGGCGTCCAGCCGCAGCAGCCGGGCGTTGGCCTGCAGGATCGTGAACAGGTCGTCGGTCGTGTAGAAGTCGAGGTGCTCGCGGATGCCGAAACGGTCGCGCATGGGTCCGGCCAATAGCCCGACGCGGGTGGTGGCCCCGATGAGCGTGAACGGCGGCAGGGGGAGCGTGACGGAGCGGGCGTGGGCACCCTGATCGAGCGTGATGTCGATCTTGTAGTCTTCCATCGCCGGGTAGAGGTATTCCTCCACCACCGGATTGAGCCGGTGAATCTCGTCGATGAAGAGGATGTCGCCGTGGCCGAGCTTGGTGAGGATGCCGACGAGGTCGGCGCCTTTGGTCAGGGCGGGGCCGGCGGTGACGTGCAATTTCGCGCCCACCTCGTTGGCGATCACGTGCGCCAGCGTGGTCTTGCCCAGCCCCGGCGGGCCGTGCAGAAGGGTGTGTTCGACCGGTTCGCCCCGGCGGCGTGCGGCCTCGACAGCGATCCGGAGCTTTTCGACGAGGCGGGACTGGCCGACGTACTGGTCGAACCGCTGCGGCCGCAGTGCGTAGTTGAGGCGTTGTTCGTCCTCGCCGGCAGAAACCCCGGAAACGATGCGTTCCCTCGCCACGTTGGCCGTCCTTTCGCCGCGGCCAGCCTGCCGTCCGCTGCGTGCAGCTTAGGTCACCCGCGGGCGGTTCTCAGCAGCAGCATCGCCCGCACGAGCTGGTCGGTGGTGGCCAGCTCGGGCGACTCGGCCAGCACGCGGTCGAGAAGCGTTTCCGCGTCGGCCCGCCGCTCGCCCAGAGCCAGCAGCGTCAGGATGGCGTCTTCGTGGGCAGGCGGACGCGCACCGGCGTGGCCGGCTGCGGCCGCACGGCCGGCCGGCGCGACGACAGATGCCCCGCCGGCCACCCTGAACTCGGTGACCTTGCCCGAGAGCTCGGCGATGATCTGCTCGGCGGTGCGTTTGCCGATGCCCGGCAGCCCGGCCAGCAGTCTGGCGTCGCGGGCGTCGATCGCGGCGGCGAGGTCGGACGCGGGCCGGGTCAGTGCCCTCAGGGCCTTCCGCGGGCCGATCCCCTTGACGGTGACCAGAAGCTCGAAGAAGCCGCGGTCGAGGGCGGTACGAAAGCCCAGCAAACGCAGCTCCCCCCCCCCGCTGCTGCTGCCGTCGCCTTCGAGATACAGCTTCGTGTGTACGAGCACGGCCTGTCCGAGGGCGTCGCGCCACAGCGGCGGGTCAGACGCCGGGACCAGCAGCTCCAGCACGAGCGTGTCCGCGCCGACGGCGACGAAGATCCGGTCGTCGTGCACCTCGGCAAGCAACCCGCGGACGCTGGTGATCATCGCTCGCCCAGAGCGTAGCCGAAGCGGGACGGGGCTTCATCCGTCGCGCTGCAGCAGGTCGGGCCGTTCCATCGCACGCCCACAGCACAACGCGATGGCCAGGGCGTCGGCGACGTCGGCCGGTGCGGGCGGTTCGGGCAGTTTCCAGTACGCCTGCGTCGCCCGTTGCATGGCGTCCTTCCCCGCGTGACCGAAGCCCGTCAGGCTCTTCTTGATCCGGTTGGCGGGGATTTGCTGCACGGAAACCCCCTGCCGCCGGGCTGCGAGCAGAATCACCCCCCGGGCGTGGGCCATCAGGATCGCCGTGCGGGGGTGGGCATAGTGCGCGTAGAGCATCTCGACGGCGACGACGTCCGGCCGCAGCTCGGCCAGCAGTGCCGTCAGTTCGGCGTCGAGCTCGACCAGCCGGTCGGGGATCGGCTTGTCGGAGCTGAGCCGGATGATGCCCGCGTCGAGCAGATCGGCGGTGCGACCGGGGCGATACCGGATGGCGCCGTAACCCGTGACCCGCAGGCCGGGGTCGATGCCGAGGATGCAGACGTCGCCCTGGCTCAAGCGGGGAGACTGTAGCCCCCTGCCGGCCGAACCCGCCCACGGAAGGCGGGCAACGCCGGCTTTGGGGGGGGTTAGCCGAGGCTGGCGAGGAACGCTTCGATGCGGTCGATGCCCTTGTCGATCTGCTCGGGGCTGGTGGCGAAGCTCAGCCGGACGTGGGTGTCGAAGCCGCTGTCGTTACCGGGGACCACCGCGACGTGGGCTTCCTCGAGCAGGGCGGCGGCGAAGCTCACCGCGTCGGTGATCTTCTGCCCGGTCTTCGGAGAGGTCTTGCCGAAATAGGCCGACACGTTCGGGAAGCAGTAGAACGCCCCTTGCGGCTTCACGCAGGTGACCTTGGGGAGACGGCTGAGGCGTTCCCACATGTGGTGGCCGCGTTTTTCGAACGCCTGTCGCATCTGCTCGATGCTTTCAGCGCCGCGGGGGTCGTCGAGGGCGAGGGCCGCGGGAAGCTGCGTGAAACTGGTGATGTGCGAGGTCATCTGGCCCTGCAGCTTGTTCATCGCGGCGATGACTTCGGCGGGGCCGCCAGCGTAGCCCACGCGCCAGCCGGTCATGGCGAAGCTCTTGCTGTGGCAGCCGAAGGTGATCGTCCGACGCTTCAGGTCGGGGTGGAGCGTGGCGAAACTGACGCTCCGAAGTCCATCGAACACCAGCTTTTCGTAGATCTCGTCCGAGAACACCCAGACGTGCGGGTGTTTGGCCAGGACGTCCGCCAGGGCCTTGAGCTCGTCCGGGGTGTACGCGTGCCCGGCCGGGTTTGACGGGGAGTTGATGACGAAGACCTTGGTGTGACGGGTGATGGCCGCGTCGAGCTGTTCGGGCGTGATCTTGAACCCGCGGGACTCTTCCCCGCGGATGATCACCACCCGCCCTCCCGCCAGCTTGACCTGTTCGGGGTAGCTCACCCAGTACGGCGCCAGCAGAATCACCTCCTGACCCGGATTCACCAGCGCCTGGAAGGCGAGGTAGAGGCAGAACTTGCCACCGGCGCCGGTGGTGATCTCCGCCGGGCTGTAGTCCAGACCGTTCTCACGCTTGAACTTGCGGCTGATGGCCTCTTTCAGCTCTGGAAGGCAGGGCGTGGGGGTGTACTTGGTCTGCCCTTTTTTCAGGGCATCGTGGACGGCAAGTTTGATGAATTCGGGCGTGTCGAAGTCGGGCTCTCCGGCGCCGAATCCGACGACGTCCACGCCGGCCTTCCGAAGCGCGGCGGCCTTGGCACTCACCGCCAGCGTGATCGACTCGCTGACTTCCGAAACTCGAACGGCAAGGGACATGGCGGGTGTTTCCTCAAGAGTGAACGCGTCGCCGGCTACCGGGCAGACGCCGAGGGTCACGGCCTCTCTGTCGCAGGTCAGCAGCGCCCGAAGCACGGCCGCCCGGTGCAGGCGGAACACTACGAACGCGGCCGCGGCGACACAAGCAAAGGGCCGACATTTTGGAGCACCACATTACGTTGGCACCGTCCTTTGCCGATGAGACTTACACCGTCGTGCAATCGACCGATCCCGGCCTGCCGACCCTGCAGCAACGTTTGTCGGGGCCGGGCCGGAGGTCGTCGCGTCAGGCTGTCGGGAGGTCGCCAAGCATGTTGCCGGCGTCGGTGCTCGAGCGGTTCACGGCCACCCGAGGGGTGCGATTCGACTTTTCACAACTGGGCAAGCGGGGCGCGGTGCGGGTGCCGCTGCGGTTTCCGGCGCTGGTGTACCCGGCCGACAGCGGACAGGTCGGCCAGCCCGTGCGGGTCACGTTGAAGGACATCAGCCTGACCGGCGTCGGTGTGCTGCTGCCCCAGCGTGTGCGGGTGCCGCGGACGTGGCTGTTGTGTCTGGGGCCGCAGCCGATGACCACGCGCCGCTCGCTGGTGCTGCGGTGCGAGACGGCGCGGGCGGTGCAGGCGGGACCTTGGCTGTGGCTGCTCGGCGGGGTGATCGACGCGATGCTCCTGCCGGAGCAGACGCTCTCGGTCGGGTCGGCGGTGCAGACGTACCGGTGGCTGGCGACGCGTGAGGACACGCCGGCGGACCCGCTGCTGACTGCCTCGCCCGCACGGACTCACCCTGCAGCGTCAGCGCCGGCGACGGACGGGCCTGACGCGGCTGCGGTAGGACCGGACGGCGAGATGGCGACGGCGCCGGGCGGCGGGACCGTGGCGGCGTGAGCGTGCGGCCGCGGCCGGCGCGGGTGTACGATGCCGGCCATGTCCGAGCTGCATCTGCTTTCGCCGAAGGGGTTTCGCGCTGCCGGCGTGCGGGCAGGGATCAAGGTCAAGCCGAGCAACGACGTGGGGCTGCTGGTGGCCGCAAGCGTGTGTTCGGCCGCGGCGGTGTTCACGACCAATCCGGTGCACGCCGCGCCGGTGACCGTGGGGCTGCGACACGTGGCGGACGGCCAGCTTCGGGGGGTGGTGGTCAACTCCGGCTGCGCCAACGCGTGCACCGGACGGCAAGGGATCAAGGACGCCGAGGCGATGTGCTCGGCGGCGGCACGGGCGGTCGGCGGCTCGGTGGCGGGCGACTTCCTGCCTTCGAGCACGGGCGTCATCGGGCACCTGCTGCCGATGGCCAAAGTGCGCGCCGGGATCAGGGCGGCCGCGGCGAGACTGGGCGATTCGGCGGAGCACGCCGACGCCTTCGCCGAGGCGATCCTGACCACCGACACCCGCAAGAAGGCCGCCGCCGAGCGGGTACGCATCGGGCGCGAGACGGTGACCGTGGCGGGCGTGTGCAAAGGGGCGGGCATGATCGGCCCACGGCTCTCGCTGTCGGGGCCCAAACTTCCCGGCAGGCGTGGCGGTGTGCCGCTGCACGCGACCATGCTGGCGTACCTGACCTGCGACGCGGAGGTGTCACCGGCGGCGGCACGGCGGCTGCTGATGTCGGCGGCGGCGGTGAGCTTCAACGCCGTGCTGGTGGACGACCACATGTCCACCAACGACACGGCCGCCCTGCTGTGCTCGGGGGCGTCGGGGGCGAAGGCGACCACCGCGGCCGAACTCAGGCGGCTCGGGGCCGCGCTGGAGGCGGTGTGCCGGAACCTCGCCTACCAGATCGCCGCCGACGGCGAAGGGGCCACCAAGGTCTTCCGCGTGACCGTGCGCGGCGCACGCACCGACGCCGACGCCATGGCCATGGCGCGGGCGATCTGCGCTTCCCCGCTGGTCAAGTGCGCCATTCACGGAAACGACCCCAACTGGGGCCGCATCGTTTCGAGCGCGGGGCTGGCGGGCATCGCGTTTGACCCGGCAGAGACGTCGCTGGTGCTGCAGGGCACGCGCGTCTTCCGCGCCGGCGTGCCTGTGCCCTTCGACGACGCCGCCCTCAGCCGGGCCATGGACACGCCGGAAGTGGTGGCCGAGCTCACCGTCGGCCGCGGCAGGGGCAAGGCGACGGTCTACACCTGTGACCTGAGCAAGGAGTACGTCACCATCAACGCCGACTATCACACCTGACCCGGGGGCGGGCAGGTCGGCGGCGTTGTGGGCGCGCGACTGGCACCCAGGCAAACGCCCTGTCGCATCGCGTGGCCGGGCGGCGCGTCAGCGGCGCGTACAATGCGGCGGCTTATGACCCAACGGCTGCGAAACTTCTCTGTGGGCGTCGTGGTGCTGGTGGCGTTGGGCGTGCTGGCGTGGATGATTTTCCGCTTCGGCGCCCAGCCGGCGACGTTCTTCCGGCCGCCACAGATGCCGGTGGTGTTCGTGGCCGACCGCGCCGACGGTCTGGGGGACGGCTCGACCATCAACTTCCGGGGCGTCGAGGCGGGGCGTGTGCTGTCGGTGCGTCGGGATGCGGCGTCGGACCGCGTCCGCGTGGAAGGCTTCGTCTACCGCGACCCCCCACTGCCGGCCAACCTCAAGGCCGACATCGTCTTCACGTCGCCGCTGGGCGGGGTGTCGTCGCTGGAGCTGAAGGTGGCCGGGCCGGTGGCCGAAGGCACGCTGCAGCCGGGGGCGGTGCTGGAGGCCCGGTATCTGGGATCCACCTTCCTGCCGTCGGAGTTCGCCGAGCTGGCCCGGAACCTCAACGAAGCCGTCGAGCGGTTCAACAGCGCGCAGCTCATCGAATCGCTGCGGCTGACCCTGGAGGCGACACGGAAGCGGCTCGACGACACCGGCCGGCTGCTCGAGTCGGTTCAGCAGCTCGTGGACGACCCGCGTCTGCGGGAAGACCTGCGGGCCACGCTCGGCAACCTGCGGCACGCGTCGGAGGAAGCCCGGCAGGTCACGGGCAAGGCCACCGCCCTCATGGACCGCCTCCACACCGCCGTCGAAAACGCCGACCAGACGGTGCTGGCCGCCCGCGACGCCGTCAGGACGGCCGAACGGCACGTGGACCGGCTCGGCAACGAGCTGAGCGACCAGCTGGCCAAGGCGGGTGAGCTGCTCGGCGACGTCGCCGAGGTCACCCGGAAGATCAATCAGGGGACGGGCACCGCCGGGCTGCTGGTCAACGACCCCAAACTCTACGAGGCCCTGGTCAACACCTCCGCCGACCTCAACCTGACCATCCGCGACCTGCGGCGGCTGATCGAACAGTGGGAGCAGGAAGGCATCACGCTGCGGCTGGGCCGGTGAGCCCCCAAGGCGGGGCCGGTGCGCCCCCCGGCCTGGTCCGACAAGCCGCCACGGCCTAGGGCCGTTCAGCCACTGGCGCTCGGCCCACGAGCTCCCACGGCGAGGCCGGTGAGCCCGTTCGGGCGTCTTTATGCGAGGGCGAGTTTCTTCTTCGGCAGCGGGCCGGCAAGGTGCGGCCGGGCCAGCTCCACCACCGCATCGAACGCGGCCGGGTCGGCAATCGCCAGCTCGGAGAGCATTTTCCGGTTCAGCTCGATGCCCGCGGCGACCAGGGCCGGGATGAAGCGGTTGTACGGGATGCCCCGGCTGCGCAGGGCGGCCGAGAGGCGCGTGATCCACAGCGAGCGAACGTTGCGACGGCGCTGCTTGCGGTGGGCCGTGGCGTAGGCGTCGGCCTTGCGGGTGAACTCGATGGCCAGGCGGTACTGTGTGCCCGGACCGAGGACGAACCCCTTGGCCTTCTTGAGGATTTTCTTGCGTTTGCGGTTGTGGACCGTTCCGCCGCGGGTGCGAGGCATGGAGAGCCTGACCTTTCTGTGCTGAGGGATTTGACGGGAGCCAGTGGCCGCAGCCGGGTGAGGGTCGCCGAGGTCACGGCGCTGCCGGGGGCATGGCTGCACGGCGACCGCCGCCGTGCTTGGACGTCGTCGTGGTGGTTGCGGCTAGGCCTTCGCGGCTGCGGCCGCTTCCTTCGCCGCCTTGGCAGCGCGAATCCGCCGTTCGTGCGCGACCTTGGCGGGCTTGAGCTTGCGCAGGCCCATCATCTCGCGCATGTTCCGGGCATGGCCTTCGAAGAGGACGGCGTCGCGGTGGAGGTCGCGCCGCTTCTTGGCGTCGCGGGCCGACATGAGGTGCGAATGGAACCCCTTGCCGCGTTTGAGCTTACCGGTACCGGTGACGCGGAACCGCTTGGCCACCGACTTGTTGGGTTTGAACTTGTAGCCCATGACTGTTTCCCGGGGAAGATGAAGACGTGTCGAGTGGAGGGGGAGATTAGCGCCGTCCCCACCGGAAGTCGAACGTCCGCTTCGCCCTCTTCGACCCGGCTGCCGCAAGTTAACGACACGGGGAGGGAATCGGGGGGCGCGGGGGTGGCGGGGGTGGGGGGGGGCGGGGGGTGCCAAGGAGGCATCACCGGATGCCGTCATCCCAAAGCTTGAGCGTCATGCCTTTCGTGGAAACGGCCTCGACGTGGCCATCGAAGAAAAGTCCGTTCACCAGACCTTTGCCGTGCCGATCGGTCGGAATCATCGGATACACCCCGTCTGGCATCTGCAACGCCGAGTAGACCATCAAGGAACCGATCTTTGGAATGTAGTCAGGCGGCACGGAGTACCAGTTCATCGGCACCCATCGGTCGACAACGTCGGCCAGATAGATGACGCCGGAGGGGTTGCGGACCTGGGACAGGACCGAAACCTTCTTGAGCGTGCGGGTCGGTTGAAGGGAGTCATCAAGAGACACCGCGTTGACCGCGAAGTGCGTCTCCATCTGCTGGAGCGGGTGTTCGGGGCATTTCGTCAAAGGAAACGCTTCAAGGCCGTACCTTTTCTGCCCCCACCGCGAGTCGAAGTACCGGGCGCAGGCCTCCGCCCAACTCATGTAGTGATACCGACCGGCGCCGTCCGAGGGCAGGTCAGCCGAGAGAAAGCCGGGTGCCCGCAGCACCAGCCCCCGATGGTCGCCAGCGTAAAGCAGCATGCCGACTCCAAGTTGACGGAGGTTCGACGCGCATTGGGCAGCGTTGGCCTTTCTGCGCGCACCGATCGCCGCGGCGGTCACCAGCCCCGCCAGGATGGCGATCATGGCCATCACAACGAGCAGTTCAAGCAGCGTGAGTCCGCGCCGTGCCATCGACAGCTCCCTCTAATCTGATCAAGACGATCTTTACGGCAGCGATCAGTACCGTGACTACAGGGATGACTTGCTGAGCAGCGGGGATGGCTTTGAAGGTGGGTGCCAACTCACCCGGACTCACCCACTCTGCCACGCCTGCCAGGATCAGCACGGCCGCCAGCAGCAGCCGAAGCGCACAGACGCCACCCCAGCACCCTCGCGAAAGCGTGATGGGCCGGTTCAGGACGCCCAGTACTTCTGCTGCGATGCGAATACCGGTGGATCTCACACGATTCAATGGCAAGTGACTCATGCCACAGCGCTCCGATCCTTCTTGAGCATCCACCGCACACACAAGAGTGACGCGAGAACGATACCTGCAATGATCATGACAACTGAGCTCGAGGAGAGCCGCCCGTTGTCGGTCGTTGCAACGGTCACCGATGACTCTTCCCCAACCCTTGCACCGGCATCCCGACTGAGATCCAGCAAACGGTTGTAGCGGGTGGCCATCTGCTCGGCACTCATCTGCTTCTGGTGGTCGGTGACGACCTTGCGCTGAGTGCCGGGAGGAAGCCTGGGTACCTGAAGTGAAAAGGGGACAACGGTCGCCAGCGAAGTGGGATCAATCCTCGTTTCAACCGTCCACATGGCCCGGGGGACGATCCCGTGGCTTTGGGCTTCGACGATGTTGAAGACCTCGCGTCGAATGGATAGCGGGAACCAAAGCTGCCTTGCACCCAGCGCGGCCTTGACCCACGTGATCCGCCAGCACTCCCACACGGCGTCTCCACGTCGGGTGGTCACCAGAATCAGGTCTGGACGGTAGTCATACCTGGCCGCGAAGCGGATACGCCGCCCGCAGTTGGCGAAGTGAACGTGTGGCGGCGTGCGTGACCGGTCCATCCAAGGATCGCACGCCATGAATCGATCGTCCGCCGTGCTGGTGTCATCCCAGTGCGGATACCCCAGCGACGTGATCGGCCGCGCCAGTGCCGGATCCGTGCCCCAGGTCGCCAGCACTTCAGAGATGAGCTGCGGAGAGGAAATGAAGTGCTCGTTGGACGCCCATCTATCCAAGTGGAAGTCCGAATCGAGCCGAATAGGTTGTCGTGCCCTTGCCCGAATCAGAACACCGCCGTCCTGGTCGAACAATCGGGTCTGAGGCTCATCGATGTGCAGCAGAGGCAGTCCCCGAACCCTTCCCCTCGGCAAGCGCACCGGATGGTAAACAACACCAACCGCGGATTCCGAAATGCCTACGCGGAAGTCCAAAACAGCGCTGAGAGCATCCCGTTCATTCGAATCGACGACGCCGGAGGAAATGACCGCCCGTCCTCCATAGCTGCGGACGTACTGCAGATCAGACCGCATCTGCCTGACAGCCTGCCGGACTTCGAAGTCGACTTGCTCCGGCTCGCCGAATTGAGCGGAGGCAGTCAAGCCGACAACCAAGGTCAGGCCCAAGGCTGCGAGGGTACATGTGTTCAAGCGATGAAATGCTACGGACATGCGATGTGCTCAGTTGCTTCACACAAAAAGTCGGTGGGGAGCCAGACCAACGGCTTCGTGGGGTTCCCACCCGCGTCAACACCGCAAGTCCCGAGCGTGCTATTGCCACAAACAGTTTCGCCGGCGATGTACCACCAGAAGAACGTCCCAAACGGGCTATGCTGATACGCGTTGTAGTCGCGCGCCAACGTACAGCTGCTCCAATATGATACCCCCGCCTGAGGGTCCACAAAGTCGAGAACCTCGTCTCCGCAGTTCCTGGTGTCAATGATTTTGGAACAGTACGCGAACCCGATCGCCGCAGTGCCCAACACCACAACGCCCGCGACACCCACGGACAGAGCCTTCGGCCAACGACCCGACATGGAGTACCTCACTTCGACTGGCAGACAACGCCAACCACCGGGGAGGCACGAAGCTCAATCCGACCCAGACCTGCCTGCCCGCCTCACAACGCGCTACTCTGCTCCCAAGGCGAGTCCCGTCAACATTGGGCGACTGACGTGACGTTCACACCGCGTCAGCCGTACCCTTTCGGAAGTTACCTTCTCTTCAGACAACTTCAAGCAAAAAAGGCAATCCTTCGATATCGAGGGTCCTTGGGGTGCCGATCGTGGTCAAGCCCACCGCTTGGGGTCACATCACGGCTCGCGGCTCGACCGCGGCAGCGGGCCAAACCGTCCCGGTCCATCCTGATGCAGTCCTTCCTGGCGCGCAGCGTCAAAGCCCGGGGCTGCCCTGGTGGTGGACGGCACTGACTTGGCCTCCGTGGGTGTGCGCCAGCGGGACGTGGGTGCCTTGGGCGGCGGGCGCTTCTAACTCGCGGCAGCGGAGTCCGTCCGCGAGGGAACAGGGATCGCCAGACTCTGCCCGGCCGGGGCCGTCCCGTGCGGGCGCAGTCCGCCGGCGGCGGGTGTGGGGGCGGGGGCCGCGAGGGGGCGCTGGCCGGGCTTGACTCCGGCGGGGGCCGAGCCGGTCGTCGCCGGCGGCTTGACGCCCGGCTGCTTGTGGTCGGGCTGGAGCACGAGCGTCATGCGGCGGCCTTCCAGCTTCGCATCGCGTTCGACCTTGGAGACGTCGAAGAGCTCGTCCTTGATTTTTTTCATGATGTCCCGGCCGAGCTCGGTGTGGGCCATCTCGCGGCCCTTGAACTGCAGGGTGAACTGGACCTTGTTCCCCTCCTGGAGGAACTCGCGGGCGTGGTTGATCTTGATCTGCAGGTCGTGGTCGCCGATGCGGACGGTCTTGAGCTTCAGCTCCTTGAGCTGGCCGCCGCGTGAAGCCGCCCGCGAGCGGTCTTCTTTCTTCTGCTGCTGATACCGCCACTTGCCGTAGTCCATGATGCGGCACACCGGCGGGCGCGCGGTGGGGGCCACCTCGACGAGGTCGAGGCCGGCCTCACGGGCCCGACGGAGGGCTTCGGCGGTGGAAATCGTGCCGACCTTCTGGTCGTTCTGGTCGATCAGAAAAATCGGCGAAATGCGGATCTGCTCGTTGTGGCGAAAGTTGGTGGAAATGGTCGTACCCGATGGCTGAAGAACACCCGACACGCAACGCGGGGGAGATGCGCCTTCGCTGTCTGGCCATGCCCCCACGACGCCGGAACCCGCGTCCGACGTACACCGACACCTCGTACGTTAGGCCGCCACGCCGATCCCAGCGATGCATCCCAGCTCGCCGGGTGGCGTCGGTGGCCCCGTCACCTCGTGTTATCGACCACTCGACGCGACAAGGCAAGAGCAAGAGCCAACAAAAACGCCCCGCTGCTCAGGGTTGCTCCGGCGACGCGTCCCCAACGGGCTGCGTGGCGGGGGACGGGGTGTCGTAGACCGGGCCGCCGGGTGCTTTCGGAAAGGCGGCTCGACCTGACGAGCCGGAGGGCCAGGCGCTCAGTCCGCGCGGGGTGGATGCCGACGGCACCGTTGGCGGGCGGCCCTCGCGCTGCCGGGCCGTGCGGAAGGCCCTCTCGCGGTCGGCCAGGCGGGTCCGCTCACGGCGGAGGGACGTCTGCTCGTCCCCGCGTCGGTAGCCCGGTGGAACGAGCAGGGCAGGCTCATCGAACCACGCCGGGGCGTCGGCCCAGGCAAGGTCGTTGCCGGGCGGGGTCAGCTCACTCCGCCGCTCGCCTGCGGCGCAACCTGAGACCAACGCGGCCCCAGCCAGCAGCACACACACGGTCGCCCGGACCGGGAACACCATGCCTAACAAGGGTAGTCAGCCGTGGCGGCCGAGAAGAAAGCGGTGGTCGTCGTCGGTAAACACCGTCGGGCGGGTGGGGAGACGGTCCGGGTCGAAGCAGGGCAGGAGGTCGTCGGCCGTTTCGGGGTCGCGGGCATGGGGCCAGGGAATGCCAGACCACCGGGCGAGCAGGCGGAGGAGGCGTCCGGCGGTGACGCCGAGCTGGCGGTAGGTGGCGATGCGGGTGTCGCCGTGCCGCTTGGCCAGGCGTCGGCCGTCGGGTCCGACCACCAGCGGCAAGTGGTAGAACCGGCAGGCGTGGTCCGGAAGGCGCAGCGCCCGCTGAACGGCGAGCTGTCGTGGTGTGGAATCGAGCAGGTCGTCGCCGCGGACGATGCGGGTGATGCCGTCTTCGGCGTCATCGATCGCGCAGGCGAGCTGGTACGCGGGCGTGCCGTCGGCCTTGAGGATGGGGAAGTCGCCGAGCGTGGTCGGGTCGATGCGGACGTCGCCGTGGAGCTGGTCGTGAAACGCGACCGGGGGGGCGTCGAAGCGGAAGCGCAGGCAGGCGGGCTTGCCGCTGGCGCGGGCGTCATCGAGCGAGCGGTATCGGCCGCGACACGTGCCGGGGTAGGGCGTCGCGCCATCGCTGGCGTGCGGGGCGCTGGCCGCAGACTCGACCTCCGCACGCGAGCAGGTGCAGGGATAGGCGTGGCCCTGCTCGAGCAGCCGGGCGGCGGCGGCACGGTAGTGCTCGAGACGGTGCGACTGGTAGACCGGGCCGACGTCCCAGGTGATGCCGAGGAAACGGAGGTCGTCGAGGGCGTCGCGGTCGGCGCCAGGCTTCACGCGCGGCCCGTCGAGGTCGTCGATGCGACAGAGGATTCGCCAGTTCAGCGTCCGGGCGAGGAGGAAATTGAGCAGGAAGGTGCGCGCATTGCCGAGGTGAAGCGCGCCCGTGGGCGACGGAGCGAGGCGGGTGTAGTCGGCCATGCCATGGCGATGCTAGCGAACGCTCACGGCGGGAAAAAAAGTCCATGAATGAAGGTTGATTCGACGTACAGGAGTGACAACAATCGCGGTCTACTGGAAATGGGGGATAGCGAAGTACGGATTTTCTACGAAAGGACGCCACACGATGGCCCGGCCCAAGTCGGTTGAGAAGATGAGTGTCGCGGAGCTGCAGAGGATCATCGATGAGCGCAAGAGCCGCGTCACGGAGCTCAAGAAGGAGCGCCGCAAGCTGCTGAAGGAGCTGACGCGCATAGAGCGAGAAATCGAACGCGCCGGAGGCAGTACCGGGGGACGACGCAGCGCTACGAGTCGTCCCCGAAACACCATGTCGCTCGCCGCCGCCATCGCTGAGGTGCTCAAGAACGGCAAGCCGCTTCGCGTCGGTGAAATCGCCGATGCCGTGCTCAAGGCCGGTTACAAGTCCACGTCGCCGCGGTTCAACGCGATCGTCAACCAGACGCTGATCAAGGACAAGAAGCGGTTCGAGCAGGTGGAACGGGGCGTGTACAAGCTCAAGTGACCGCCGTCGCCGAAGGCGTGTCGGGAACGTCTTGCATCGCTTGCACCACGCCCGGCGATGGCATGACCGCGCCGTTGGCGCGATGTCGCAACTTCCAGCCGGTGCGCCGAGCCCCCGCAAACGCGGGGGCTTTGTTTTATGTCGATACGGTGGATTTGCGCTGCTGACTCCGGCGTGATGACGGTCTTAGCGCAAAATGCACACAGGATGCGCTCCAGACAATGGCGCCGTTTTCTGATTCTTTTTCTTTACAGAACGAAAGTGAGATTCAACCTCAAGATCGGCAAAGTGGCGAGACGGGGTGAGCCAGCATCATGCCGAGGGCGGCCGCCCGCGCGCGGCTGCATCGACGCGGGGTCGCTCGCGGCGTCGGGCGTTTAAACAAGGGCGGGCAGCACGGGCAGCGACAGGCTCGGCGTCGGCTTGGTGTTGCGGATGACCACGGTCTCCCACAGGTCGATGCTTTCGAGCTTGAAGCGGTAGTCCACCTCGATGCCGGTCTCGCGGATGAGGTCGGTGAGCGCGAGGTCCGACCGCCAGCCGAGCCGGGCGCACAGCGGGCTGAGCCACTTTTCGACGGTGCCGATGAGCGGGTTGGCCGAGCGGAAGTGGTTGACGATGACGATGCGGGAGCCGGGCTTGGCGACGCGCTGGGCTTCGCGGAGCAGCCGTGCGGGGTCGGAGACGACGGAGATGACGTGCGACATGAAGATGTGGTCGAACGTCGAGTCGTCGAACGGAAGTTCGAGCGCGTTGCCCTGCACGATCGAGACGTGGTGCAGCCGCAGCGCGTCGATCTTCTTCTTGCACTCCCGGAGCATGCCCGGGGAGAGGTCCACGCCGACGACCCGGCCGCGGGCCGGGTAGAACTGCAGGCTCGCCCCCGTGCCGATCCCGAGGTCGAGCACGGAGTCGCCCGGACGGATGCACAGGTGTTCCTTGATCGCCTTCTCGATGCGTTTGCGGACGAGACGGCCGAACGTCGCGTCGTAGAACGCCGACTGCACGTCGTAGATCTTCCGGGTGGACGATTCCTGCATGACGACACTGTCTCCGCGACCGTCGGGCAGCCGACGACGCCGACGGCTGCTGGGCAAAGTTCTGATGCGGAAAATGTTAAGGGCGGGTCAGCCGGTTGCCAAGCCGCCCCCGCCTCTACCACCCCCGCCCCTTCCAGCCCCGGCCCCCCCCTTTCCGCCCGTCGCCCCCCCCTTGTCCGCCCGCCGCCCCCACCTGTCCGCCCGCTGATCCCCGGTCCCCCCCGCGCTTCGGCCGATGCTCGCGGTCGCGGCCTGTCGTCGGGTCGCCCGCTGGAGCTGCCAACGCGGCCTCCCGCGTGCTGTGGCCTGAAGGGGCGACGGCGAAAGGGCGTGCGGCGGTCGTCAAGGCCGTGTGGCGGTCATGCCGTTGAGTGTCGCGGCAGGCCGCCGGGTTGATGCGGCGCGGCTCAGTCGTGGTCCATGTCCGCCGCCGCCGCGTCGAGCACGTAGAGCAGCTGCCCCGACGCGGGGCGGATGAGCTGAGCGGGCAGGTGCTGGGGGTTGCACGGCCCCTCAAGAACCTGCTGCAGCGGCGAGGCTTTGCTGGCGCCGCAGATGAGGAAGACGACTTCCTTCGAACGGTTGATGAACGGCGCGGTGAGCGTCACGCGCCAGGACGGGCCGGTGGACGACTTTTCGGCGAAGTAGCCGACGACCCACGCGGCGGTTTCACCGGCGGCGGGGGTGTCGGGGAAGATCGACGCCGTGTGCGCGTCTTCCCCCAGCCCCAGCAGCACGAGGTCGATGCCCGGACCGACGCCGAACCGCTCCTGCAGGAGCTGCTGGTACTCGCGTGCGGCAGCGGCCGGGTCGATCTCGCCTTTCATGCGGTGAACGGAGGTCGCCGGGACGGGCACTTTCGACAGCAGCGTCTCCCGCGCCATGCGGTAGTTGGAGTCGGGATGGTCGGGCGGCACGCATCGCTCGTCGCCGAAGAAGATCTCCGTGTCCGCCCAGGGGAACTCACTGAGGTACGGCTCCCCTGCCAGGAGCTGATACAGCAGGCGGGGGGTGGACCCGCCGGAGAGCGCCAGCGAGAACGAGCCGTTGACGGCCACGGCCTGGCGGGCGGCGTCGAGCAGGTGGTCGGCGGCGAACCGGGCGACGTCCTGCGGGGTCGCCAGAACGCGGATGCGGGGCTGTGGGTTCATGGCCGGCTGAATCGAGAAGAGGGAGAAGGCCCGTCGCGCCACCACGTGGCGTCCGTCGCCGGGAGTATACCGGGAGCGGGCGTGGCGACTGAGGCGGGTCGGGGATGCCGCGGGCATAACCCGGCCGGCGGGTGCGTCAAACGACCCAGTGCGCCGGTTTGGGGAGGCTGTCGCTGATGACCTGCTGGCGGATTTTTTCGCCGTCGAACGTGATGAGCATCATCTCGTCGTCGATGCGGGCCTGAAGGTGAACCGGGCGCTGCCAGATGCGGTGCAGGTTGCGGAGCGTCTCGTTGGCGTAGGCGAGTTCGAGGTCGAGCCCGTTGTGCTTGTGAGCCAGGTACAGCTCGCCGCGGTTGAGGTAGTTGCCGTCGGCCACGTAGATGAGCGGCCGGCCCAGGTTGGTGAGCCGGAAGAGCAGGGTCTGCTTGATGACCTTGGGGTCGCGGGAGAGAATGCGGAGCTGGCCGGTATGGGGGTCGCGGCCGTACTGATAGAACTTGTGTTTCTCGATGAACTCGGGGGTCATGAACTCATCGATGAACGAGATGTCGTTGTAGACCTTCCGGACCTGGAAGATTTTTTCCCGGCCCAGCCCCAGCCCGAGGTCCCACTTTTTCTTGGCGTCGAGGTCGTCGGCGTCGTCGTAGGCCTTGCCGAACTTGCCTTTGTTCCAGCGGTCCTCGATGTCGCGGAACAGCTCGAGGCCGATTTTGTAGGGGTTGAAGCCGCCGGGGGGCATGTACACGGTCCCGGAGTGATGGTCGGCGTAGTCGATCACTTCTCTCGCTTCAAGGAAGTGACGGGTCATGAGCGTGGAGTGCCAGTAGCTGGCCCAGCCTTCGTTCATGATTTTGGTCATGCCCTGCGGCGCGAAGTAGTAGCTTTCCTCGCGGACGATCGACAGGCAGTCGCGTTGCCAGTCCTCCAGTCGGGCGTGCTGGATGAGGTACTGCAGGACGTCACGTGCGGGGCGAGCGGGGGTGACGTGGCGCGCCTTGGCAAGCTGCTCGGCCATGCGCTTGCGTTCGGCCTCGATGACCTTGGCCGGGTTGATCCACCGGTCCATGTAGTCTTTGGCGCGGAACTTGGGCACCTCTGGTTCGGCGACGGTGGACGCCGGCGACGGCGGGGCCTCTTCCAGCGGGCCGCGGCTCATGAACATCGAGTGCGGGTCGATCAGGTCCTCGAGACTCAGGCACACGTCGAGGAATCGCTCGACGGTGTCATAGCCGTGGCGTTCGATGTGCCGACGCACGCGCGTGGCGTGGTTGGCCATCTCGTCCATCATCTTGCGGTTGGTGGCGCTGAACCACAGGTTGTTCTTGAAAAAGTCGCTGTGGCCGTACACATGGGCGATGACCAGTTTCTGGTCCACCAGCGGGTTCGACTCCTGCAGGTAGGCGTAGCAGGGGTCGTTGTTGATGACCATCTCGTAAATCCGACCCAGCCCGTACTGGTGCTGTTTCCGCAGGCGTTCGTATTCGGCGCCGAACCGCCAGTGCGGGTAGCGCTGGGGGAAGCCGCCGTAGGCGGCGATCTGGTTCATCTGGTCGTAATCGCACAGCTCGAAGATGACCGGGAAAAAATCCAGCCCGTACGAGCGCGCGATTTCGCGGATCTGCTTCTTGGCGGCCAGAAGCTCCGGCGGGAACGGCAACAGCGTGTGCGTCGGCATAATCGGAAAGGACCGGCCCGGATGGCCTGAGCCTCCAGAATATCGTAGCGATGTCTCAGCGCGGTGCTCGCACGCCACGGCCGCGGCGGCCTAGGCCGCGCGTCCCCCCGCAGGGGGAAAGTGGGGGGAAGGCGGTCACGAAAGGAGACCCACGTGAGCGTTCCCGGATGGCTCCCCGCATGGCTCCTTGGCGGCGTGCTCACCACCTTCGCCGCCGTCGCGGTGCCGTGTGTGCAGGCCACACCCCACCCCGACGCCGGCTCCCCTGAGACGTCGCCCGCGTCCCCCCTGCTGCTGGCCGGTTACCTGCCGGACTACCGGCTCGGCGGGTACGACCTGACACGGGCGTCGGGGCTGTCCGATCTCGTCTACTTCTCGCTCACGCCGGCGGCGGACGGGTCGCTTGCGGTTGACGACCGGGTCGAGGGGCACCTGCGGGAGCTGCGGACGGCGACGAGGCAGATGGGCGTACGGCTGCTGGTGTCGCTGGGCGGGTGGGGCCGCTCGGCGTCGTTCCCCCCACTCGCGGCCGACCCGGTCGCCCGCGAGCGGCTGGCCGCCGAGCTGCTCCGGCTGGCCGACCGCTTCGACCTCGACGGCTTCGACCTCGACTGGGAACACCCTGCAGGCGTGGAACAGAACCGACACGCTGGCGAACTCGCCCAGACGCTCGCGAGCAGGCTGCGGCCCCGGGGGCTGCTGCTGACGGCAGCGGTGGCGGAGTGGCAGCCGTTGCCGCGGACGTTTTTCGACGCCCTCGACCGCGTTCACCTGATGGCCTACGACGCACCGGGACGGCACGCCACCGTGGACTACGCCGACGCGGCCATTCGACGGGTGATTGCGCGGGGCGTCGCTCCGGAGAAGGTGCTGCTGGGCGTGCCGTTTTACGGGCGGCAGATCGACCCTCCGCGCGGGGCGTTGTCGTGGGCGGAGCTGCTCAGCCGGTTTCAGCCGCCGCCCGGCGCCGATGAAGCCGGCGGCTACAGCTTCGACTCGCCGGAGACGCACACCGCCAAGGTGGAGCTGGTTCGGAAACACCGTCTCGCCGGGGTGATGGTGTGGGAGCTGGCGCAGGACACGACCGCTCCGCGGTCGCTGCTGGCGAATCTGCTCGTGCAGCTCGGGCGAACGCCCCCCGGGCTACCCGCGCCGCCGGGGACGTTGCCCGTCTGCCCGCGTCCAGCGCCTGATGCGCCGCAGGTAGACGGCGGGCGTAGCGGGCCGTGAGGGCAGGCCTACGGCAGGTGCGGCGACAGCCGCCGCGTCGCCACGGCCCAGAGTTCGGGCGTGTCCAGTCGGTGGCGCCAGATCACCAGGTGCGCACCGACGATTCCGTTGACCGCCTGCGTCACCGCCAGATCGGCGGCCACCGAGACCGCGCCCAACGCTTCCGACCGCGACACCCCAAGCAGCGACGTCAGCAGGTCGAGCATGGCACACGTGGCGTCGCGGGCGGCAAGGTCGAGCGTGGGGCCAAGGCCGAGCACCGCGAGGCCGTCGTGTCTCCAGACGATGGGGGTTCGCGGAAGCCCGTGTGGCAGGCCGGGCAGAAGGGTCAGCCGGAGCCTCACGCGTGGCAGGGCGCACTCGATGCCGTTGTTGCACAGCTCGCCGTCGCCCTGTGCGGCGTGGCCGTCACCGACGGACAGGAGCCCTCCGGGCACCTCCACCGGCAGAAGTAAGCAAGCGCCGGCCGTCGTCAGCCGGCAGTCGAGGTTGCCGCCGGTACGCCGCGGCGGCGTGGTGGGGTGGTCGCCGGGGGCGGCCGGGGCAAGGCCGATGACGCCGGGAAAAGGGGCCACGGGCACACGCAGCGTCGTGCCGACGGACAGCCGGGCGGTGGCATGGGCAGGGCCGATCGTCCACCGCAGGCGGGTGTAGGGGGGAGTGTGGCAGCCCAGCGGGCGGTACAGCGGGGTGTTCAGCCCGCCGCACTCCGTAAAGCCGACCTGCGAAGGCACCAGCTCCAGCAGCTCGACCGCCAGCACGTCGCCGGGGACGACTCCCCGCACCGCGATCGGCCCCGTGAGGGCATGGCCGAGGTCACGCTGAGGGTGGCCCGCCAGACCGCTGCGGCGGACGTCCCCGTCGCCCAGCCCCCACCACGCGTCCAGCGTGGAGAGCACCACCTCGTCGCCGCTCTCGACGGTGATCGCCGGCGGCACATCCCGCGAAAAGACGCCGTGCAGCGGGAGTGCGGTGGGGTTAGACAGGTCGGGCAGGTGGTGCGTCACGGACGGGGCGGCGCAAGCGCCGCGGCTAGAGCGGGTCGGAATACCGGGTACGCGGGGGCGGCTGAGCGTCGGCGTCCCAGATGATGTCGCAGGCCGGGCAGTGGAACTGCACCGAGATGTGCTTGCCGAACGGGGGCCTGGTCCGCGGAAGCCGCGCGCCGCACTGCGGGCAGGGGATAGAGCGGATGAGCAGCCGGTCCGAGACGAAACACCCGGCCGTCGAGACGATGAGCACGGCCAGCGCGGCAAAAAACCACGCATCCCGGTCAGCGGCCCTGAAAAACACGACCGCAAAGCTCAGCAAACACAGCCCGAGCAGGACGTACTGCAGCGGGTAGTACCGCCGGGCGACGTGGGGCAGCGGACGGACGTCGGGCATGCGTCGCGAGCGTAGGGGCGACGGTTCGGTAGTGAGATGCACGCAGGCGGGCCTACCGGGGAGCCGCTACCGGCAGCCGGTGCACGCGGATTTCCACGTACGCCGGCGCCCCGCCCGACAGCACCGGGTACTGCTGTTCATGGCCCCAGCGCTGGCCGGCGGCGTCGAGTTCCGCACGGACCTGATACGCCCGGTCCTCGCGGATCTGCCGCGGGCTGAACCGCAGGGTGAACGGGGCAGGGTTGAGCGGGCCAATGGTGCGTCGCTCCGTGGCGAGTGTCTTCGGCCGGGTCGAATCGGTCACGTCCAGCAGGCGGACGGTCATCACGGTGCCGGGAGGAAGGGCGATCCGCTCCCGATAGAAGACGCGGCCTTCCACCACGCCGGCGGCGGCCGACGGAGGAGTGCCCGCCCCGCCGCCGGCCTGACAACCGCCGAGCCATCCGGCCAGCACGAGAACGACCGCCGCGATCAGCGAGAGGGCGGCGGACGACGACACCTGCAGACGTGTGGAGGAACCCGGCATGGCCGGGATTGTGCCCCAGCCAAGGCACCCGTCCAAGGGGGGCGGCCCGCGGGGGTGGACTTCATTGGGACCGCGCCCCTACCTTTCCCTTACTTGTTTCACCAACCATCGCGGCGGAGGGAGGTCAGCGTGTCGGCGGTCATCACCCCGGAGCAGCTCGTTTCGGCGTTGCAGTGGCGGTATGCGACCAAAGCGTTCGACCCGAACCGTGACATCCCGGAGTCGGTGATGTCGGCGCTCGAAAAATCACTGGTTCTTGCTCCGAGCAGTTTCGGCCTTCAGCCGTGGAAGTTCCTCATCGTCCGCGACCCGGAGGTGCGACGGCGGCTGCGTGAGGCGGCGTGGAATCAGCCGCAGGTTACGGACGCGTCGGCTTACGTGGTCATCGCGACCCGCACGGAGGTCACGCCGGCCGATGTGGACAAGCTGGTCAACGCGATGGTCACGGCGACGGGCACCCCGGCCGCCGCGCTGGAGGGCTACCGGCAGATGATGCTCGGCTTTGTCGGCATGCCCGGACTCGACGCGAAGGCGTGGTCGCAGCGGCAGGGTTACATCGCGCTGGGCTTTCTGCTGCTGTCGGCGGCCATGCTGGGCATCGACGCGTGCCCGATGGAGGGGTTCGACCCGGCGGCGTTCGACGCGATCCTCGGGTTGGACGGCAGCGGCTACCACACGGCGGTCACGGCGGCGCTGGGTTATCGCTCCGCGGCAGACAAGAACGCGACACGGCCGAAGGTGCGCTACCCGGCCGGCGAGCTGGTGCGACGCATCTGACCGTGCGGCGGAAAGGACCGGATTGGCCTACACCACGCTCGGCCGCTGGTCGAAGCTCATTTCGATCATGCGGCCGAGCACAGGCCAGCGGAGCCGGTGCGGGTAGGCGACCTCACAGAACGCCGTACCCCGGCGTCCTTCGCACTCGGCCGTGTAGGTCAGACGCAGGTAGAACGGTGTGTTGTCCACCACGCGCGGTTCGGCAAGACGCATCACCGAGAGGTCCAGCGAGGCGGGGTAGGCCAGGGCCAGGGCGGAGTGGCGGTCGAAACGCCCCCGGACCGCATCTGGGGCGGGGCTGACATCCGCCACGCCGGCATCGGGGGTGATGCGGAGGACGTGCGGCTCGGGGGGCAGTCGGGCGTCGCGTGGTACGGCGTAGTGGAAGGTGTAGCAGGCGTCGTCGAAGAGGGCGCGGCCCCAGATCCACCGGTGCAGCCCGGGGCCGAGCGGGCCGGTGCCGTAGTTGTGGTCGTGGTAGCCGCGTCCGGCAAGCTGCCAGAGGCGGTCGCCGCGCGGGGCGGCGAGGCGGACGGTGGCCGTGAAACGGCAGTGCGGGGCGGCAAGCACCCAGTGGTGGTCGGCGCCGGTCATCGCGCGGGAGAGAAACGGCCGCTCGTGAGCGGGGTGGCGGGTCACGGGCGTGAGCCGCCAGCTGACGGTCAGGCGCTGGTCGCGGTGCGTCACCGGACCGCGGGGGGTGAGGCTCCACGGCGTACCGGCCAGTGAGAGCACGAGGTCATCGCCGTCGAGGTGGAAGCGGTTGGGGCCGAGACGCACGTCGGGCCCGTCGCGGGAGGCCTGGAGGCTGCCGGGGGGGTACTGCGTCATGAACTGGGCGGTGACACGGCCGCTTTCGTAGAGGATGAAGTAGGCGCAGGGGTAGTCGCGGGCGGTGGCGGGAGGATGGCGGGTCGGCCGTCGCAGGTAGCGGAAGTGGCGTCGGAGATAGCCGGGGTGGAAGACGAAGCCGTCGAGGAGGATCGCGACGAGCTGCGTGTCGGTGGCGGCGTCTTCGGCGTCGAAGTACCACCACTCGTAGCCGCCGGGGGATCGGACATCGTGCCATGCGTCAGGATGACCGGCCGGAGAGACGAGCGGGATGGGCGATGTCGGGGTCGGCGGGCGCATGACGGAGCGGGAGGTTAGGGGGTTGGGTTAGCGCGACGGGCAAGCGGGTGTACGCTGGCGGTCATGCCAGGACACTTCAAGCTGGGGGTCATCGGCGGGACGGGGGTGGGGGCGTTGCTGTCGTCACTGGCGCCGGGCGAACCGGTGCGGCACGAGGTCGTCACGCCGTTCGGTCGGCCGTCGGCGCCGGTACTGGAGTCGGAAGTGGACGGCCTGAGCGTGCTGGTGCTGCCGCGGCATGGCGAAGGGCATCGGAACAACCCGACCCAGGTGCCCTACCGGGCGAACGTGATGGCGCTGAAGATGCTGGGGGTGACGCACCTGCTGGCCACGGGCGCGGTGGGCAGCCTGCGGGAGGAAATCCGTCCGCGGGAGCTGGTGCTGGTGGATTCGTTCATCGACCGGACGCATCAGCGGTCGGGCACGTTTTTCGATTCGGCGGCGGTGCACGTGGACTTCGCCGAGCCGACATGCCCGGTGCTGCGGCAACTGGCGCTGGAGGCGGCCGGGGGTCTGGAGGGGGTCAAGGTGCACGAGCGGGGCACGTACGTGTGCATGGAGGGCCCGAGCTTCTCGACACGGGCCGAGTCGCTGATGCACCGGCTGCTGGGGGGCGATGTCATCGGCATGACGGCGTTGCCCGAGGCCCGGCTGGCGCGGGAGGCCGAAATGGGCTATCTGCTGATTGCGCTGGCCACCGACTGGGACTGCTGGAAGCCGCACGCCGCGGGCACCACGCCGCAGTCGCTGCTGCAGGAGATCATTTCCAACGTGCAGTCGGCGTCGGCGTCGGCGATGCGTCTGCTGGAAGCGACAGTCCGCCTGGCGGCGTCCCGGGCCGAGACGCTGGGGACGTCGCCCGCGCTGACCGCTCTGGACCACGCGCTGTGGACGGACCGGACGGCGATCCCACCACATGAGGTCGAGCGACTGCGGCCGTTGTGGGGTCGGCTTTTCGCCTGACCGGGACGAGGCAGGGTCGTGGCGGGCCGACGGACCGCATAGACTCCCGCCGAGGGCCGGTGCCGATGGGTACAAGCGTGAGGTTTCGCAAGGGCTGCCTGAGGCTGGCCACGGCCATGGCGGTGGCCGCGGTCGTCGGGGCAGTGCAGCGGCTTCCCGGCCAGCCGGCGGAGCCGTCGTCGGCGGTCTTCGTGCCCGACTCGTCCAAGGCGGCGGACCAGTTTCGCCTTGCCGAGCGACTGGAAGGCCAGCGGGAGTGGGCCAAGGCGGCCGACGTCTACCGGGAAATCGTGGACCGGCTGGGTGACCGGGTGATGCCCGCGGCGGGCGACGAGGCGTCGCCGGGGATCGCGCGGTTCGAGACGGTGGCGCGGCAGGTGGAACGTCGGCTGGCGCGCTGGCCCGAGGCGGGGCTGCGCGTCTACCGGGAGCGTTTCGAGCGGGCGGCGGCCGAGCTGGCCGCGACCGACGAGCCGGCCGCGTGGTCGGAAGCCGTGGACCGCTACTTCGTGACCGACGCCGCGCTGGTGGCGGCGCTCAAGCTGGTGGACCATCGGCTCGAAACGGGGGAGCTGGCCGGGGCGGAGGTGCTGGTTCGGCGACTGCTGGAAACACACCCGTCGCTGGAGGGGGCGGCGGCATCGCCGGCGCGTCGGCGCGAGGTGCTGGTGCGGGGCGCTGTGGTGGCGGCGGGGTTGGGCGACGCGGGCACGGCGGAAGCGCGGCTGACGAGGCTGGAAGCTGCGGGGGGGCCGGCGCTTCTGGCCGGGGCGGAGGCGTCGGCGGATCGTGTGCGGGAGGAGGTCGAGCGCGCGCTGGCGTGGTCGGCGTCGGGCGCCCCGGACGAGGTGGCGTCGTGGCCGATGCCGGGCGGGACCCCGTCGCGCAGCGGGGTGTCTTTGGCGACGGCGCGCCCGACGGCGCGGGTCGCGGTGATCGAACTGCCGGAGATGCCGGCGCGTCGCGGTGGTCGGCCGGTGAACCCGGCGGTGCTGCAGCAGCAGCGGGACCACGAGGAACGGGCGCGTCGTGACGGCACGGCCGCGGTGATCCTGCCGTCGGCCGACCGCGGGCAGCTGTTTTTTCAGGACGGCTCGCGGCTGTGGGGCGTGTCGCTCGAATCGGGATTGCCGCTGCCGGGCTGGGTGGTCACGCACGGCGGGAGCACACCCGGGGTGTACACCCTGCCCTCGCCGGTGGTGCCCGTGAACTCCCACCAGTATTCGGTCACGCTGACGGCGGACTCGGTGCTGGCGGTGATGGGTTTTGCCGACGTGCGGGCCCAGCAGTGGCTGGGCCTGGAGCCGACGCCCAGCTCCAGCCGGCTGGTGCGTCTGGAGCGGGAGACGGGGCGGGTGGTGTGGGAGTCGCTGCCGCGGCAATGGCCCGAGGCGTTCGCGAGATACCGCCAGCTGGACCTGTTCGGCTCGCCGGTGGTCGTGGGCGCGAACGTGTACATCGCCGCGCTCGGGTCGAACGGGAATCAGTTCAACGACGCGTATGTCGTGTGTCTCGACTTGGAGTCGGGGCGGCCCAACTGGGTGACGTTCGTCGCGTCGGCCGCCGGTGCGATGCAGATGTGGATGGACGGCACGGCCGCGTGGGCGACGGTGACGCATCTGGCCGCCGAGGGCGGGCGGGTCTTTTTCCAGACGAATCTGGGCGCGGTGGCGGCCTTGGACGGGGTGTCGGGGCGGCCGGAGTGGATCACCACCTACCCGCGCGAGACGGGCGGCGACCGCTTCGGCCGGCAGCGGACGCTTCGGACGTCGGTCCTGCCCGGAGCGGTTCGTCCGTGGGCGTACAACCCGCCGATCGTCCGGGGCGGGCTGGTGTTCACGCTGCCGACGGACAGCCGGGAGCTGCTGGTGCTGGACGCGACTGACGGACGCATCGTCCGGCGGCTGCCGATGGCCGAGTTCGACCGTGCCGACATGCTGCTGCATGCGGACGACCAGCGGGTGATCGTCGGGTCGGAGTCGTCGCTGTTCGCGCTGCAGTGGCGTCGGTATCGCCCCCCGCCGCTGGCCAACGGTGAAGACGGGCCGGTGCTGTGGCGCAGCGAGCTGGCGGGTTCGGCCGTCCGCGGACGGCCGTTCGTCACGCGGACGGCCATCTATGTGCCGACGCAGGCAAGGCTGCTGATGATCGACCCCGTGGGCGGCAAGGCCATGGCCGCCGTCCCCGACTACGGACGGCGGTGGGAAGGCGTCGAGGGACAGGGTCATGTGATCGCCGTGGGCGACCAGCTCGTCATCGGGGGCATGGGCCGGGTCGAGCTGCACACGGACCTGACGCTGGCGGAAATGCGCTACCGCGAGGCCGCCGCCGCGCGGCCGCGCTCGGCCGAACCCCGCCTGCGCTGGGCCGAGGTGTTGTTCAACGCCGGAAGGGTGGACGACGCGATGTCGCTGCTGGAGGAAGCCGCGACCCTGCTGCGTGGCGGCGACGGGGGCGACTCCGGGGACCGCCTTGGCGACAGCCCTGGAGACGGGCCCGGCGGGTCGCGGGGCCGGCTGTACGCGGCGTCGATGTCGATGGGCGATGCGCTGGTCGGGCAGGCAGGCGCAGGACCGTCGGGGAGGCCGGCGGGGGCGGGCGGGGCCGTGGCGGGAGCGGGTCCGCTGACGGCAGCGCAGTCGGCGCTGCTGGAGAAGGCGGGCGGGTTCTACCGGCTCAGTGCGCGTGCGGCCTCTTCGGCGGTGGAGCAGGTGGAGTACCGGCGTCGGCTGGCGGGCGTGCTGGGGGCGCTGGGCCGGGCGGACGCCGCGGTGGACGTGTGGCAGGAAGTGCTGGCGAATGCGGCCCTGCGGGACGTGCCTGTGCAGGAGGAGTCGGGAGGGTTCACGACGCCCGCGGGTCGGGTGGCCCGGCGGGAGGTGGCGGAACTGGTGCGGCGGTTCCCGTCGGCGTACGAGCGGTTCGAGCGGGAGGCCGCGCGGAGCTTCGCCGGGGCGGCGTCGGTGCCCGAGCTGCTCGACGTAGCCCGACGCTACCCCAACGCCCGCGTCGCGCCCGAGGCGATGCTGCGGGCGTCGGAGCTGCTGCAGGTGCAGGGCGAGTGGCGGTCGGCGGAGCGGGTGCTCAGGGAGCTGTTCGTCACCTACGCGGCCTACCCGCGGCGGGGTGACGTCGCCGAGGCGATGGCGCGTGTGGCGGCGGCCATACCGGGCCGGCTGGGCGTGGTGCAGGCGCGTCTGGCCATGGGGGCGCGGCTCTTCCCCGAGCACCGGCTGACCGCCCCCCTCACGGACGGACAGGTGCCGCCGCGGGTGCTGGCCGATGCGGGCGTGCGTTTCGCCGAGGCGCTCGCGGCCGTTCGGGCGAAACGGGCGGTCGAGTCGGCGGCGATGGCCGACGTCGCCCTGCCCGATGAAGTCGAGACGGAGCGGTTTCGCCAGACCCATCGGGCGAGGATCGACGCCGTAAGGCTGATGCCGTCGCGGGACGTGCCGCGGGTGCTGTCGGTGGTGCCGACCGAGCGGGCGCGGGCGGACGCCGTGGTCGTGCAGCTTGCCGGAGGCGAGCTGGGCGTGGTGTCGCCGCGGCAGGGGCTGAGCTGGAGGGTGCGCTCGCCGGGCCCGGCCACGACCGGGGCGGCATGGGTGGGCACCGGGGCGACGGGCGGCGAAGACGTGTCGCCGGCAGGCGGCACGGCCGGGCTGCTGCTGGCGTGGGACGACCGTTCGGTGGCCGCGTACGCGGCCCCGCCGACCGGGACGGCCGGACAACGCGAGGGGGAGAGGGCCCCTTCCGGCATGCGGCTGTGGCGGCTGGAAACCGACACGCTGCCGGCACTGGAAGTCGCCCGCGGGCTGGTCGAAGCGGACGACCGCGGCCCGGCCAACGACAACGACAACGCCGGGGTGGTGCGGGTGATCCGCCAGGGGAACCAGCAAATCGTCATCCGGGGCAACGCCGTCTTCCGGGCCAACGTGCTGATGAACGTGCGCGGGGCGGCGGTGCAGCGTCCGCCGGGCGAGGCGATCGTCCGGGCGACGCTTTCGGGCGACCGGCTCGTGGTCGCCACGGCGACGGGCCGCGTGCTGTGCGTCAGCCCGGCCGACGGGAGCATCCTCTGGCAGACCCGGGCGACCGCGGCCTTGCCGGAGCGGCTTCTCGCCAACGAGGACTTTGTCGTGGTGGTGGCCGTGGACGAAGGCGGGTCGCAGGTGGTCGCGCTCGACGCCGACAGCGGCACGGTGTTGTGGCGGCGGACCGCCAGCGACCCCGCCCGGGCGCCCATCAACGCGGCGCTGTCCGACGACGGCATGCTGGTGTTCACCGTCGCCGACCGCCTCTGCGGCAAAGACCTGAGCGACCCCACCGAGACGCTCACCTTCGAAACGCCCAGCGACCCGTCGGCACCGTTCATCGGGATGTCCGGGTCGCGGCAGCTCGTGATCGCCGACGGACTGGTGCTGGCGGTGACCGACCAGGAGCAGTTCGTCCGTCTGTACTCGCTGGCCGACCACGGACGGCCGCTGCGCTACCCGCAGCCGGGCCGGGACGACGCGCGTGGCAACGCCGCAGGCGGTGGGGGCGAGCCCGCGGTGGACGCGGTGCTGGCCACACGACTTCGCGTGACCCAGCAGCCGGCCGAACCGTCGGCGGCCGTCCATGTGGACGGCTCCCGCCTGTACGTGGTCACGTCGCGGTCCGTCGTCGCCTACGACCTGCGCGACGGCCGGGAGCAGTGGCACCAGCTCGCCGCCGACGGCGACGCCCCGTTTGCTCAGCTTCATCTCACCCGCCGGCACGTGCTGGTGACCACGCAGCCGGTGGCGATGCCCGGCGAGGGCGGCGTGCGTGTGCTGGCCATGAGCCGCTCCGATGTGAACGGTCGCGAGAGCGGGTTGCGCGTGCACGACTTCACGCTCGGCGGCGGCCGACTGCTATCCGGGGCGTCCGGCCCCGCGAACACGCCCGAGGCCGGCGGTCCTGGCGGGGCTCGTCCACAGGACGCGACGGGTGATCCCGCGGCGGGTGGCGCTGCCGCGGGGGGGGCTGCGGCGGGTGGGGCGGGGGCGGGGGCCGCCCTGGTGCGGCACGTGCAGCCGGTGGAAGGCGGGCTGTATTTCCTCACGCTCGACGGCGTCCTGCGGTTCGCCGCAGGGACGGCACCGCACCGCTAGCCGACGCCCGGCAGGCCGGTCGCTACCCGGCAGGCCGGTGCAAATCCGGCAGGCTGGTCGGCCGCGGGTTCGGCGAGCCCCCCGGCGGCCGTGGGACGGCGGCTACACTTGCTGTCGAGGAGTTGCCATGGCCGCCCCCAGCCCGTCCACCGCCGCCACGTCGCCTTCAGCTTCGTCGTCCGCTCCACGGCTGCGCGACAAAGTGCAGGGCGTGATCGACCTGATCCGACCGGCCGTGCAGGCCGACGGCGGCGACATCGAGCTGGTGGACGTGATCGAAGACTCGGGGCAGGTGCGGATCCGTTTTCACGGGGCGTGCCACGGTTGCCCGTCGGCGCCGATGACGCTGCAGCACGGCATCGAGCGCAACCTGCGGGACAAGGTGCCGGAAGTGAAGTCCGTCGTGGCCGTGCCATGAGCAGCGTGGAGCGGGGCGACAGGTCAGGCGGCGGCGCGGGGGCTTGCGGCGCGGACGGTTCGACGTCGCCCGGGATGGCCGGGGCCGACGAATCAAGGTGGATGACGCTGGCGCTGGCGGAGGCGGCCGCCGCGATGGATGCGGGTGAGGTCCCGGTCGGGTGCGTCATCGTAGATGCGGCGGGTGACGTGCTGGCGCGAGGGCAAAACCGCCGCGAGCGCGACGAGGACCCGACCGCCCACGCGGAGGTGGTGGCCCTGCGCGAGGCCGCCAGGCGCCGGGGCAGCTGGCGGCTGGAGGGGTGCACGCTGGTGGTGACGCTGGAACCATGCCCTATGTGCGCCGGGGCGATCATCAACGCGCGGGTGCCGCGGGTCGTCTACGGCTGCAGCGACCCGAAGGCCGGCGCCGCCGGGACGCTGATGAATCTGCTCAACGACCCGAGATTGAATCATCGGGCCGAGGTCTGCGGGGGCGTGCAGGCGACGGCCTGCGCCGAGCTGCTACAGCGTTTTTTCCGGCTACAGCGGGCTGCCGGCAAGAAGTAGCGCATCGAGGCGGATGACGGGGCGGCACTATCATCCGTGCGATGAGCGAGCTCCCGTCCGCCACGCCTGAGCCGACGCGCCCCGGGCGGCGCAAGCTCGCCTCTCTCCGGGCGCTTGGCTGGGACGAGCCGCCGGCCACGCTTGAGGTGGACGGCCGGCACTGGAGCCGCACGGCGCTGGTGAAGCACGACTTCTTCGCGGCCACCGCGTTCTACGAGGACGGCTCGGGGAACAAGGCGGTACTGAAGGTGGGCCGGACGATTCCCTGGTGCGGTGTGCCGCTGCGGTGGCTGGGGCGGCTTTTGCGCGACCGCGAGGTGCGGATCTACCGCAAGCTCGCCGACCTGCCGAACGTGCCGAAGCTGCTGGGCACGGTCGGCGAGACGGGGTTTCTGCACGCGTATGTCGAGGGCCGGCCGCTGGAGCGGGGCAAGCCCGTGCCCGACGGCTTCTTCGCCCGGCTGGAAGGGCTGCTGCGCGAGCTGCACCGCCGCGGCATCGCTTACGTCGACACCAACAAACCGCAGAACATCCTTTTGGGCGACGACGGGCAACCGTACCTCATCGACTTCCAGATCAGCTGGGACGGCGGGCCCGGCTGGCTGCTTCGGCGGCTGCAGCGGGAAGACCTCTATCACCTGCGAAAGCACTGGAGGCGGATGCGCCCGGACGAACTGACGCCCGAGCAGCTGGCCGCCGCCCGGCAGGTGGGGTGGTGGGTGCGGGTGCACCGGGCGGTCACCTGGCCGTACTTCCGCGTACGCCGCTGGCTGTTCCGCAAGCTGGAGAAGGACGGCCGGCTGCTGCCCAGCGGAAGCGACTGAGCGAACCGGATCGCCGCGGCGTGCACCGCCGCCCCGTGTGCGGCAGGGTGCCGCCCATGGGCCGGTCGGCCGACGCGTGTATCATCGCCGCCGACGAGGAGCACACGATGAAGGTTCTGGTCGCCGGCGGAGCCGGTTACATCGGTTCGCACACGGTCAAGCGTCTGCTGGCCGCCGGGCACACGCCCGTGATTTACGACTCCGGGGAGCGCGGGCATCGCGTGGTGGCCGAGCTGCTGAGGGTGCCGGCGGTGTTCGCCGACCTCTCCGACACGGCGCGTCTTGAGCAGGTGCTGCGTGAACATGCGATCGACGTGGTGATGCACTTTGCCGCCTACGCCTACGTCGGCGAGTCGGTCGAGAAGCCGCTGGCGTACTACCGCAACAACGTGGCGCTGACCATCGGGGTGCTCGAGGCGATGGCACGGGCGGGTGTGGACAGGTTCGTGTTTTCTTCGACCTGCGCGATCTACGGCGACCCCGACCACGTGCCCATCGATGAAGACGCCCCGAAACGCCCGGTCTCCCCGTACGGCCGGTCGAAGTGGATGGTCGAGCAGGTCCTCTCCGACCATCTCGCTTCGCGGAAGTCGTTCAGCTTCGCCGCCCTGCGGTACTTCAACGCCGCCGGATGCGACTTCGACGGCGTGCTCGGCGAAGACCACGACCCGGAAACCCACCTCATCCCGGTGATCCTGCAGACGCTGCTGGGCCAGCGCCCGCACCTGACGGTGTTCGGCACCGACTACCCCACGCCCGACGGCACGAACATCCGCGACTACATCCACGTCGAAGACCTCGCCGACGCGCACATCGCAGCGATGGAGAAGCTCTCGCCCGGGGTGGCCATCCAGTGCAACCTCGGGACGGGCCGCGGATTTTCGGTCAAGGAGGTCATCGCCGCGGCCGAGCGCGTGACGGGGAAGAAGGTGCCGGTGGTGTGGGGTCCGCGGCGCAGCGGCGACGCCATCGCGCTGTTCGCCAACCCGGCCCGCGCCAAGGCCGTGCTGGGCTGGGAAGCCCGCCACAAAGACCCGGAGACCCTCATCGCCTCCGCCTGGCGGTGGTTTCAGGCCCATCCCCACGGCTACGGCGACGGCAGGCACGCACGATGAGGTGACGGCATGACACGACGCGGCAGAACGGTCGGTGCAGCAACGGTTGCGTTCGCGTTGGCGGCCGCGTCGATGTCGGCGACAGCCGTGCAGCCGAGTGACGACGTCGAGGCACGTCATGCAGCGGTGCAGCGGCTGCGGGAAGCGTCGGCCGCCACGGACCGCAAGAACGAGCTGCTCTACGGCAACGACGACCGTTACCTCGTCCGCGAGGGGCTGCTGGCCGACCGGACGACGCGCACCGTCACCTTCCGGGCCTACGCCACGGGCATCCGCGGCAACGACCCCATCGAGTTCTTCGTCATCGGTCCCGCGTCCGGCAAGGCGTATGAGGCGATCGCCGTCTCGCTGGCGAGGCCGTCGGACGTGCGGGCGGGGCTGGAGTTCATCGGCATGACCCCCGGCCGCGGCGTCAACTACCTGCGCAACCGCTTCTTCCCCAAGGGCGAACGGGTGAACATGACGTTCCGCTGGGAGGTGGCCGAGGCCGACGGCACGGTGTCGCGCGTGTCGGCACGAGCCGAACAGCTGCTGCTGCTTCGCGGTCCCGACGGCGAGCTGACCGGCACGACGCTCCCGCCGACCGGGCTGGTGTTCACCGGCGGGGTGTTCCTGCCGCCCGATGACGACGGCACCGTCCGCTTTCACGCCGACGTGACCGACCCCGGCTCCATCGCGTCCAACTACAACGAGCCGACCACCGTGCTGGACATGCCGGCCCTGGCCCGCCAGAGCGAGGTCTACCGCTCGCGGGTGATCAACCCGGCCTTTCCGCTGGACTTTGCCACGCCCGTCGAAGTCGTGCTGGAGCCTCAGCAGCCCATCGATGCCCCGCCGCGAGTAGTGGACCTCACGCTCACCGCCACCGGCGGGCCCGAGCTCACGCGGCTGACCTTCAACCTCGATTCGCCCGGCGAGACCGACGCCGGCCGACCCCGCATTTCGCTCGATAGCGGCACGTTGCCGGCCCTGCTCGGGGCGGTCGCCGCCCTGCGCGAAGCGCAGCGCGAGCCATTCGTGACCGTCCTGCCCGCCGACGACCTGCAACTCCGGACGCTCGAGCAGCTTTACCGCCTGCTGGCGGGGCTGCAGAGCGACGACGCCCTTCGGCTCGAGCCGCCCCCGGAAACGCCCGCGGGCGAGGGCCATCTGTTCTACGAGGCGTTCCTGCCCGACCCGCGCTGGCGAAACCCTGAAGACCGCACGTGGCAGCCCGTGGAGCTGCGCTGGCGGGACGACGGCACGGTGGTGCTGCGCGACTACACCGAACGTGCGCTCGCCCCCCGGGGCGAAGCGCGATTCACTTTCGCAGAAACCGAGGTCGCCGACCCCGCATCACTCCAGCGTCTGCTGGCCGAGCGTGTGCAGCAGCGTCGGCCGCTGGCCATCTTCGCGCCCGAGACACTCACCTACGGCCAGCTCCGCCGTTGGACCGCCCCCGCGGTCACGCCGGACTGGGTGGTGTGGGTGTTTCTCGAGCCGGCAAGGTAGCGCCCACGCCGCCCTCCGGCTCCATCACACAGGGCGCAGTCATCGATGCGGTTCAGGGCCGGTCCGCGACGGCCGTGAACCGCCCCGAGACCTCGAACGTCGGAGCGGTCAGCGGGTCCGGGGCTTCCGCGGGCACGAACCGACCGGCGAGCCGGACCTCCACGCGTCGGCTGGGGCGGCCCGTCCCCGGCAGCAACGTCCGAACGACTTCGACATCCACCTCCAGCGGGCGAAGCTGGTTTTCCGCCGCCCCGAGGTACAGCCCGTCGGTCGTCTCCGTTTCGCCCGACCCCAGGCGGTAGCGCCACACGCCCACCGTCCACGGCCGCCCCGAGTCCAGCTCAAGCGCCATCTGCAGGAACAAGGCGTTGACCCCGTCGGCCAACGGACGGCCCGAGTCGGCCGAGAGCACCACCAGCCCGTCGCCCTCATCGCCGAGGATCTTCAGCTCCGCCGGCGGAAACCGCGCCACATGCGGGCCGATTTGCAGCTCGAACGGCTCGGCCGTGACCTGCTCGGCCGCCGCCGGCTCCGACACGGCCTGAGCCGAACGTGCCGTCCTGCCGGGCTCGGCAGCTGACGGAGGCATCGCCGCCGTCGTGTCACCGTCCGCCGGCGCACCTGCCGCGTCGGGCGACTCGGCCTCAGTCGGGGAACTCCGGTCACAGCCGGTCCACGCGAGCATGAGCAGCACGATGCCGCAGGCACAGACTCCATACCACCGGTTGTGCAAGAGTCGGGACAACGGACCGGTCATCGCGAGCCTCCCTGTGGCGCCCCCACGGCGGGCAGCCCCCCCGGTAGAGCCCCCCCCGGTAGAGCAACTTCGGTAGATCCCCCCCCGGTACGGCCCTTCCCGGTACAGCCCCCCCCGCCGCTTACACTCCCCTGTGCCCTCCCGTGCCGACAGTGTACCGCTGGACCACGAAATCCTCTGCGGCGCATGCGGCTACTCGCTGACGGGTCTCGCCGGCGACGGCATGCCCGCCGGTGCCCGCTGTCCCGAGTGCGGCGAGCCGGCGGAACGCTCGCTGCACCTCGACGGCCGCGGCCCCACCCCGTGGGAGGCCCCCGGTTTGCCCGGCCGGGTGCGGCTGTGGCGGACGTGGTGGGGGGTGGTGCGGCACCCCGGGCAGTTTTTCCGCGGCATGCTGGCACGCGCCAGCCCGAATCAATCGGCCGTTTTCGGCTTTGTCATGCACTTCGCCGCGGCGTACGGCTTCGCGGTAGCCGTCGCGTTTCACGCCATGTTCGTGGACGGCGGGCGCTATGACGTGGCGTCGGCGGTGTTCCTGTCGCTGCTGGGCGCGGCCGTGCTCACGCCCGTGCTGCTGGCGGTGATTTACGCTCTCCACCGGCTGGTGTCGTACCTGTCGTGGCTGGAGGCGCGCTACTACGGCTACCGGCTGCCGGAAGCGACGGTCCGCCGGGGGTTGCACTATCACGCGGCGCTGCTGCCGCTGGTCGCCGCCGTCATGGCCGGCTACACCGGCGGGTATCGCCTGCTGCTGGCGTGGGACCTGCTCCCCCGCACCGACACCGAGTTGGCGTATCTGTACGGCCTTTGCGGACTGGTCGTCGTGTCCGCCGGCTACCTGTTCTGGACGTACTGGCTGGCGATGAAGGGGCTGCGGTATGCCAACCGCTAGTGCGGCGGTCGGACCGTCGCGCGTCACTTCCGCAGCCGGCCGGGGCGACGGTCGCCCGCCGGCGTGATACGCTCTCGCCCGGACGCCCGCTGATGCCTGCCGACCCCAACGAGCCGGTACCCCGCCCCACCGACCCGCCCGACGACACCCGCGCCCGCGTGGGCTTCATCTCCGACGTCGAGGGGGTCCTTCACGACACCGGGCCGCACCACCCGGAGCGTCCCGACCGGCTGCGGGCGATTCACCGCGGGCTGCGCCTGTCCGGGCTGCTGACCTCCGCCGACCCGTTTCCCCAGTTCGAGCTGGACCCCACCCACGGCGGGACGATGGCCCTGCCGGTCTCCTCGCAGCCGCTGCTGGAGCTGCCCGGGCGGGCGGCCACCGACGACGACCTGCTGATGTGCCACACGCGCGACCACCTCGAACGCGTGGCGGCGGTGTGCGCCTCCGGCGGCGGCGTGCTCGACGCCGGCGACACCCGCGTGTCAAGCCGCTCGGAGGAGCTGGCCCGACGGTCGGCCGGGGCCGCCCTCTCGGCCGTGGACCACGTGCTGGCGGGCCGTGTGGACCGCTGCCTGGTGGCCACCCGCCCGCCGGGGCACCACGCCGAACCGGGGCGCGCGATGGGCTTCTGCCTCTACGGCAACGCGGCCCTCGCCGCCCGACACGCCCTGCGGGCGGGCCTCTCCCGGGTCGCCGTCGTGGATTTCGATGTGCACCACGGCAACGGCACACAGGCCTGCCTCGAAGGCGACCCTCGCGTGCTGTTCATCTCGCTCCACCAGCACCCGCAGACGTGCTACCCCGGTACCGGCTTCGAGTGGGAAATCGGCATCGGGGCGGCCAAGGGGCTGACGCTGAACATCGCCCTGCCGCCGGGTGCCGGCGACCAAACGTACACGCAGGCCATGCGGCAGAAGGTGCTCCCCAAACTCCAGTCCTTCCAGCCCGAGCTGCTCATCCTCTCGGCCGGCTTCGACGCCCACCGCGATGACCCGCTGGCCGACATGGAACTGTCGGACGAAGGCTTTGCGTACCTCACGAGAATGCTCGTGCAGGCGGGGAACGACTGCTGCCGCGGCCGGGTCGTCTCGCTGCTCGAGGGCGGCTACGACCTCGCGGCCCTGGCGCGGGCCTACGTTCACCACGCCGTCACCATGCAAATCCCGTTGTCCCTCTCTGACCCCGCGTAAGGAACGCTGCCTTGTTCGTCGATTGCCATCTCGACCTCGCGTACAACCGCCGCCGCGGGCGTGACATCACCCAGCCGGCCGAGCTTCAGCCGTTCGTCCAGAACGAGACCGCGACCGTCGGCCTGCCCGACCTGCGGCGCGGCGGCGTCGCGATGATCTGTGCGACCATCTTTGCGATGCCGCAAACCGCCAAAGAAGCCGGCTACACCACCCCCGACGAAGCGATGATCGCCGGCTGGGAGCAGTTGCAGTACTACCTCCGACTGCTCACCGCAGGCGAGATCGATTTGGTTACCCACCCGGACGACGTGCCGACCGGTCCGCTGGCCGAGGGAAACCGCGCCATCCCCACCGTCCTGCTCATGGAAGGCGCCGACCCCATCCGCTCGCCCGACGAGCTGGCCTTGTGGTTCGACGCGGGTCTTCGCGTCATCGGACTGGCCTGGCAACGCACGCGCTACGCCGGCGGCACCGGCGCACCCGGCCCGCTCACCGACGAAGCCCGGGCGCTGCTGCCCCACATCGACCGTCTCGGGCTCATCCACGACACCTCGCACCTGGCCGAAGAGAGCTTCTGGGAGCTGCTGGAGCGAACGCAAGGCCCCGCCATCGCCTCCCACTCCAACTGCCGGGCTCTGGTCCCGGGCGACCGCCAGCTCTCCGACCACATGATCCGCGCGCTGGCCGGACGTGGCGGCGTCATCGGCATCAACTTCTTCGAGAAGTTCCTCCTGCCGCCGGAGCTGTACAAGACCCGCCGCGCCACGCTCGACGACGTCGCACGCCACATCGACCACATCTGCCAGCTCACCGGCACCCACCGCCACGTCGGCCTCGGCACCGACATGGACGGCGGGCTGGGCCGCGAGCACATCCCGCACGAACTGCACACCATCGCCGACCTCCCCAAACTCGGCGACACGCTCCGCGACCGCGGCTACGGCGATGACGCCGTGCACGACATCCTCGCCGGCAACTGGCTGGCCTATTTCCGCAACCACCTGCCGCGTCATCACCGCGCTTAGGCCCCTGCCCGTACGCTCCGGCGCGATGCCGCTTAAGCATCCCCGCACACCGCCCGCCGTTCATGTCCCGAAAATCCGGTCGCCCGCATCGCCCAGCCCGGGGAGGATGTACCCCTTGTCGTTGAGTTCGCGGTCGATGGCGGCGGCGTAGATGGGGATGTCTGGGTGGGCCGCGTGAAACGCCCGGATGCCCTCGGGCGCCGCCACCAGGCACACGAACCGCATCGACGTGACCCCGGCGCGCTTTAGAAAGGTTGCCGCCGCCGTGGCCGAACCGCCCGTCGCCAGCATCGGGTCGATCAGCAGCACCTCCGTTTCGGCGATGTCCGGCGGGAGCTTCTTGTAATAGCTCACCGGCTCGAGCGTACTCTCGTCGCGGTAGACGCCCAGATGCCCCAGCCGGGCCATCGGCAGCAGCTTCAGCACGCCCCCCGCCATGCCCAGCCCCGCGCGCAGAATCGGCACGAGCGTGATCGGCCGCGCCAGCGTCACGCCGATCGTCTGCTCCAGCGGCGTGCGGACGGGCTTGGGCCGGGTGGGGAAATCCCGCGTCACTTCGTACACCATCAGCGAGGCGATCTCCTCGAGAATCGCCCGGAACTTCGAGTGCTCCGAGGTGTAATCACGCAGCTCCGTGAGCTTGGTCTGGATGACCGGATGCGAGATGAGGTGGACGTCGGGCATGGCGTTTCCCCTTTCCTAGACGCGCACGCCCACAAACGCAACGTCACCGCCGCGGGCCGCGTCCCCTGGGGCGGGCAGACGGCGTTGACCCGGCCGACCTACCTGTCCGGGAGCTTGTCGGCCTCTTCGTCCGGCTCGGCGTCGGGAAATCGGAGGTAGGCGGTGAGCTGCTGCACCGTGGCCGGGCCGATCCCGCGGACTTTGAGCAGGTCGGCCGGCGTGCGGAACACGACGTCGATGCCTTCGGCCGACCGTCGCTGCTGTCGGTAGGCGACAACCGCCCGCGCCCGCGCCGGGCCCAGGCCGGGGAGCTGGGCGAGCAGGCCGGCATCCGCCGTGTTCGGGTCCAGCTGCAGGGGATGGGCGGCCGGCGGGCCGGCGTCCGGGCCGGGGTCAGCCCGTCGCCGTTCGTCAACGGTGGTGAGCTGCCGGTAAACCCCGACCGCCACCCCCACCAGCACGATCACCGCCAGCGCTCGGTACGGGGCGACAGGTCGTGGGGGCGCCCGGTTCATGGCGAAGCGACGGCTAGCGGCTTCCCGGCGGCGGGAACGACACCGTCCCCGGGGCCGCGGGCGGTGGCGGGGGGTTCGGGGGGGGCGGGTTGCCGGCGGCCGCCGCCCGACGCGCCGACCAGCTGTGGAACATCTGGCGGAGCTCCTGCGTTTTGCGGTACGCCGGCTTGGGCTGGAAGTTGGCATCCAGCAGACCGCCCGCGGGCAGCGTGTGCTGCCGGTCGGCCAGGTTCGACCACGCCACCGACTCCACGTAGGGCTTGGACAACGCGAGCTTGCACACCGCTTCCAGCCACTCGGCCTGCAGTGCCGCATCCCACGGCCGGTGCCACCGCCCCGCCAGCGACGGGTCCAACTTGCCCTCGCTCGTGTCGGTCGGGTCCGCCCCGGCCTGCCCCGGCACGCACAGTGCGGTCAGGAACAGCGGCCGGCCGAGGGTGGCGAAACGGTCGAGCGCGCAGGAGAGCTGGAACAGGTCCCGCATGAACATCCCCGGGGCCGGCACGCCCAGTTCCAGTTCCAGCCCGAACGCGTCGAAGGGAATCCCCGACTGCGCGATCATCTCCGCGTACAGCATCGGCGGCACCGTCCCCCGATGACGCGCGTGGTACTCCCCGAACGGATGCCGCACGCTCACCAGCGTGCGGGCGGCGGGGAGGGCCGCCTTCACCTGTGCCACCAGCAGACGCGTGAACTCGACAATCTGCTCGAAGGTGAGGCTGAAGGCCGTGTGCCCGTGCAGCCCGGACACGACGTTCCACACGCTCACCTGCCGACGGTACCGCTGCACCATCCGCTGCACGTGCTCGTAGGTCAGGTCGCGGAACGTGTCGTAATCGTGCTCCCACATGAACATCCAGTCGGGCACGCACGATTCCTGCAAATCCACCAGCGGGCCCGCCACCACCGGCACCTTCCGGCCGACCAGCGCGTCCATCAGCTCGTCCACCGGCCGCGTCACCAGCTCTTCTTCCCGCGGCTGGATCTGCCGCCAGTTCAGCGGCACCACCGCGTAGTCGAACCCCCCGATGAGCATCTCCCGGTACTCGCGCGAGGGCACCAGCGGGTCGATCCGACAGCCCAGCACGTGGCGTGCAATCGAACCCGACGCCCGGCGTCGCCCCAGCAGCAGCTCGGCGTGGAACATCGCCAGCTCATCCCCCACCTCCATCCCCAGCTCAAGCGAGCGGTCGGCCAGCAGCGACGCCCTTGCCGGGTCCTCCGGCGTCGCCGCGAGCGACTGCGAGAGCAGCGTCTGGGCCTCTCGGAACCTGGCCGCCAGCTTCTCGGTCCGCGGGTAGTCGAAGAGGTTCCACTCCTCCATCTTCTGGAGGATCCGCATCAGCCTTCCCCGGGCCAGCTCGACGTTCAGCACGTACGGACGCTCACGGGGTTTCAGCCGGGTCGTTTCCAGCACGTACTGGCCCCACGGGCCGCAATCCCAGAGCAGCGCCACCCCGATCGGCTGCATGTCCGGCCGGGAGACCGTCAGCAGCCCGTCGCGGACGTACACGTCGCCCGTGATCGGCACCCCGTCCTGCCCCATCGCACACGCCGAAACAGGATGGAACTGCCCGATACGTTCTCCCGCGCGATAGACCTCGAACCGGACCGGCATGCGGGGCAAGTCTAACCCGGCCGTCCCCTCTTCGCAGACCCCCCCGGCCCGGCCACCCGCCGTGACTCACCCCCCGGCCGCCGCCGACCACACACCCGCAGGACGACGATTTCGCAGGCGAGCACGGCCAACCCGCCCCGCCACGACAGCCCCCGCCTATGGACCTCTTGCCGGGGACAAGCCGTACGCTAGCGGCAACATGTCCCCGCCCACCGCCGTGGTCACCACCGCTCTCCCCTTCCCGCGACGCTCGGGCAAGGTTCGCGACGTCTACGACCTGGGCAGCGAACTGCTCATCGTCGCCACCGACCGCATCTCCGCCTACGACGTCGTGCTGCCCACGCCCATCCCCGGCAAGGGCAAGATCCTCACCTCCCTCTCGGTCTTCTGGTTCAAGCGGTTCGCCGACGTCCCCAACCACCTGCTCGCCACCGACCCGGCCGAGTTTCCCGCCGCCCTGCGACCGCACAAGGACCTGCTCCGCGGCCGCTCCATGCTCGTCCGCAAGACGAAGGTCATCCCCGTCGAATGTGTCGCCCGCGGTTTCCTTGCCGGCTCGGGCTGGAAGGAGTATCAGCTCACCGGCAGCGTCTGCGGCGTCGAGCTGCCCCCCGGGTTGCGTCAGTGCGAACGTATCCCCACTCCCCCGGGGCCCATCTTCACCCCCGCCACCAAGGCCGACGAAGGCCACGACGTCAACATCCGCTTTGAGGACGTCGTCTTCCGTGTCGGCAACGACATCGCCGAGCTGCTCCGTGCCCGCACGCTCGACCTTTACCGCCGCGCCGCCGAGTACGCCGAAACACGCGGCATCCTGCTGGCCGATACCAAGTTCGAGTTCGGCACGCTGCCCGACGGCTCCGTGCTGCTGATCGACGAAATCCTCACCCCCGACTCCTCCCGCTTCTGGCCGGCCCTCAATTACCAGCCCGGCCACGACCAGCCGTCCTTCGACAAGCAGTACCTGCGCAACTGGCTCGAAACCACCGGCTGGGACAAGACGCCCCCGGGGCCGCACCTCCCCTCCGACGTCGTCGCCGGCACGCTCGCCCGCTATCAGGAGGCGCACGAACGGCTCACGGGCCGGGTGTGCGACCTGAGTTGAAACGCCCCCGCTAAATCACCACGCCGTCGCCGCTCCACGCCGCCCCCGCCGAAGGCCCGGCGGACGTCGGGCCGACACCGGCTTCGCGCCCGGCAGCACTGTCGCTCGCCAAGGGGGCCACTTTCACACAGCGAAGCGCCAGAAACAGCGGGATCTCCTTGCGAGCGACGTTCTCCGCCGCCGCCCGCGGGCCCGAGTCGCTCACCTTGTGGCTCGGCCACTCCTCCAGCGCGTCCACCAGCAGCCCCGCCCTGCGGGCGGCCGACACGTACTCGCCGATCGGCCGATGAAAACTCCACGTGTACCGACCGCTGTTGACCCCGGGATGGGTCACGATCGGCTCCTTCCGCGGCGTCAGGTACCGGTCCACCCGGCGAAACTGCACACCTTCGACCCGGTCCCACCCCCACCGCGACGCCTTGGGCGACCGGAACGCCGGGTGCATCATCACCACCACGAACCGCCCGCCGACCCACCCGCCAGCGCCGTCCGACACCGCCGGCCGCAGCCGACGCGCCACCTGCTCGAACACCGGCCCGTGCGGGTGCAGGTCCTGGATCGCCAGCACGCACGCCGCCAGATCGAAGTCCGTCTCGGGCACGCACGAGAGCGTGGTGGCATCCCCTACGCGATACTCCGGCCGTGGCGTGGCCGATGGCGTGAGGTCCGCGTCGCGCCGACGGGCCGCGTCGATCAGCGGCTCGGCCGCGTCCACACCCACCACCGTCGCCCCCGCCGCATACAACGCCCGCGACAGCACCCCCTGCCCGCACGCCACATCCAGCACACGCCGCCCCGACACCTCGCCCAGCAGCCGCAGCGTCCCCGGGATCACCACCTCGCGGTGGTACTCGCTGCCGTCGTCCCCCACCAGATGGTCGTACCACTCGGCCGCATCGGTCCAATCGGTGGTGGCCACCCGCGCAGCCTTCCCCGTCTTCACCTTGGCCGTCTTCGTTGGCGTGAACTTCCCCGCCCCGCCGCCCTGGTGCCTGCCCGCGACCTTGGAAGACTCCTTGCGGACGGGAAAACCCTTCCCCGGAGCCGCCGCGGCCGGCTCGTACCGTCCGGAGCCTTCGTTGACGCGTCCGACGCCCGGCTTCGAACCCGGTCGTTTCTTCTTTTTCTTGCCCGGCCCGAACGGGCCACCGGTGGGCCGGACGTAATCCGGCACGCGGTGCACGCGCACGACATGTCGGTCGGTCGGTGGGCCCCCGGCGGACGGGCCGCGCGGGCGTTGAGCTTCGGCCATACCGCCATGGTACGGGCGGGCACGACGGGCGTCCGCTGGAAGGCCCCGCCCGGGAAGCGATGAGCTACGCCTTGCGCACGATGCTGATGACGCACGGGTAGGCCACATCGCCGTCCTTGCCCGACGGAAAGTTGCTCCCCAGAGGCACCGTCCGGGTCTGCGTGAAGAGCTTGCCGCCCGGGTCGGCCACCACGTAGTTCCGCCGCTCTTCCCGCCGGCCCTTGCGAATGCCGTACAGCTCGCCGGGGTGCTGCACCGACAGCAGCAACGTCAGGCCGTCGTCGGTGAACGTCGGCCCGGACATCTCGCACTCCATCGGCCCGATGGCAAAGCAATACGGCACGCCGGCGTTCTCGCCCGTCGTCGGAAACACGAACAGGCTGTTGTTGCCGAAGATCCCCATGAACGCCCCCGACCCCGGCAGCGACCGGTCGTCGGCCGTCCGGGACACGGGGTGGTTGTGCCGCGTCGTGGTGATGTCGCTGACGACCCAGAGGTTGGCCGCGGGGTCGAACACGAGGTTGTCGGCACACGCGAAGCCCCCGCCTTCGTCCGCCACTTCACCCGAGCTGACGAACTTGCCCCACGTGAACGTGGTGGCGGCCGGGTCGTTGCCGGCCTCCGCCAGGCGGTAGATCGCGCCGTACTGACGCGAGTTCTTTCCCGCCGAGTCGGGGAAGACCCGTGCGTCCGGCGACCCGTCGCCCGACCCGGTGGAGTCCGTGAACGCGATGTAGACCGACGCATCGTGCGGGTGCACCTCGATGTCTTCCGGCCGGGCGGTCGGCGTGGCCCCGGCCGCGTTCGCCATCGCGTACGCGTCCATCAGGATCACAGCCTCCAGGTCTGTCCCCGGCCGCGGCCGCACGAGATCTCCGAGCGTGCACGCCGCAAACGGCTTGCCCGCGAACGTCTCCACCGACGCGACCCACTGCTCGGCCGTCAGCTCCGCCCGCCCCGCCGCCACCGCCTGCGGCGTGCCCACGGCGACGTGCCCTCCCTCCGGCCGCCTCGGCAGCCAGAGGAACCCCCCCGCCATCGACTGCGGCTGCGGCATCGCCAGCGGCGTCCGCGGCTGCAGCGGCACCCACACGCCGGTGAAGTCGTCGGCGAACCGCGCGGCATACAACACACCGTCCTCGAACAGCCGGCCGTTGGCCTTGTCCGACGGGTCGCGCACGGCCTGCCGAGACACGAACTTCCACACGTGCCCACCCCGGCGGTCGTCGCCCATGTACGCCGCCATCGCCCGGCCGGCCTCCGCCCGCACCGCCACGTTCTCATGCCGGAAGCGGCCCATCCGCGTGTGCTTGACCAGCGACCGACGCACAGGGTCCACCTCGACCACCCAGCCATACTGCCGCCCGTCCAGCGGGGGCTGCAGCCCCGTCCCCAGCCCCTCGAACTCAAAGGGCAGCGTGTCGTGTCCGGGGGCCGACAGCCCGCGGAACTTCAGGTCCTGCCCGGGGAGCGGCTCCCCCGCGGGCGTGATGAACTCCGGCACCTGGTCCTGGAAGTTCTCCTCGCACGTCAGGAAGGTGCCCCACGGCGTCGTCGCCCCCGAGCAGTTGGAAAAGGTGCCCCGGGGCACACCCAGCAGCGACGCCGCCGGCCCGGTAAACCGCCGCTCGGCCGTCTCGGGCACGTTCTGCACGGTGGCGGCGTGGTAGGCGAAGTGGTCGTCGGCGTCGTCCACCACCTCGAAGTGCCCGTCGGCCCGTCGCCGCACCCGCAGCACGGTGAACCCCAGGTCCTCCATGGCGGCTTCACACAGCCGCCGGGCCGCCGCCACCAGCCCGTCGTCTCCGCCCGTCGAGAGGTCCAGCTCCAGCCCCTGCAGCGGCGTGCCGGCCAAACGGCCCGACTCATCCACGTACGTCTGACCCCGCGCCGCCGGCGCCCCTTCCAGCCACGGACGACCCGAGATGTACTCGTGATTGACGATGAAGTAGTACTCGTCGGCCGTCCCGGCGATCGGCACGAGCCCCGTGTAGTCGTGGTTGAAGCCCACGCGCACGCGGTGCCCCACCCGCCCGAACACGTCCCCCCACTTGCACAGCACGCGGTACTCGAAACCTTCCGGCAGCACCACATCGTCCCGCACGTCGAACCGCTCCAGCCCGTCGGCCGCCTGCGTCGGCAGCGGCAGCGGGTATCGCACGGGCGTGAAGTCCGGCGTCCCGGCGGCCGTCAACCACGGGCGGAGCGAGCGCTGCGCCGTGCCAGCCCCCGCCCCGGCCACGCCGGCCGCACGGACCGCGGTCGGCCGCAGCAGCGGCCCCAGACCCGCCCCCGCCGCGGCCGCAAAGCCCACGTACTTCAGCATCGACCGCCGCGACACGCCCCGGCCCCCCGCCACTGACAACGACGACCCGTCCCGTCCCGACATTGAGCTGTTCATCGGCCTGCCTCGACGCTGTCCGACCTCCGACGCCACCCGGCCGACCCTCCGCGGGGCCGCGACCGGGCCGACCCCGGACTGTACCGGGGTTCGCCCGACGCGCATGTTCAGGTTTTGTGAAAGCGGCTCCCGCCCGTCTGGACGTCAGAACGGCACAGCCTGGTCCAGCCAGTCGTCGTTCTTGAGCACCTGCCGCCGGTTGAACCGCGCGATGCGTTCCGCGTTGGACTGCGCCAGCGCGATGAGCCGGTCGGGACCGATCAGCCGCCAGAAACGCCGCAAGGGGTTGACATGGCGTTTGAACAGGTCGTCCTCGGCGCTGCAGAACAGCTGTGCGCAACCCGGGTCGCCCTGACGCGCCGCGCGGCCGTAGAGCTGACGGTCGATGCGGTAGCTCGTGTTCGGCTCGGTCGAGATGACGTGCAGCCCGCCGAGCTCGGCCACGCCGTCGCCCAGCAGGATGTCCGTGCCGCGGCCGGCCATGTTCGTCGCCACGGTGATCCGGCCGCGCTGCCCGGCCTCGGCGATAATGGCCGCTTCCTCGGCGTTCTGCGCCGCGTTGAGCACGCGGTGCGGCAAGCCTGCCGCAGTCAGCCTGCGGGAGAGCTCCTCACTCGCCCACACCGACCGCGTCCCCAGCAGGATCGGCGCCCCCCTTGCGTTGACCTCCCGCACCCGCTGCACCACCGCCTCCCACTTTTCGTCGGCCGTGTCATACATGCGCGTCGGCAGGTGCACGCGGATGCACGGCTTGTTCGTGGGGATGCGGATGACCCGCCGCCGGTAGATCTGCCACAGCTCGTACGACGCCTCCCACGCGGTCCCCGTCATGCCCCCCAGCCGCGGATACTGACGGAAAAACCGCTGGAACGACATGTGGGCCAGATTTTCCTTGTCGGCCGTGACCTTGACCCCCTCTTTCACTTCGATCGCCTGATGCAGCCCGTGCCGCCACGAACGGTCGGCCATCACGCGGCCGGTGAACTCATCGATGATCTGAATCTTGCCGTCGCGGTCCACGAGGTACTGCTCGTCGCGGTGGAAGCAGTGCAGCGCCACGAGCGCCTGCACGACCAGTTCCTCCCGCCGACGCCGGCCCTTCCAGAAGTTGGCATGGTCCGGCGGCGTGATCTCGTCCAGATGCGCCTGCCCCCGGCGGGTGAGTTCCACGTGGCGGATGGTCCGGTCCACCTTGAAGTCGCGGTCGATGACCAGCTGACGGGCCAGCTCGGCCGCTGCCCGGTACAGCGGCTCATTCGGGTTGCCGTCCGGCTCGTTGGAGATGATCAGCGGGGTCACCGCTTCGTCGATCAGCAGCGAGTCGGCCTCGTCCACGATGCACCGGAACAGCCCCGGCACCAGCAGCGGCCGACGCTGCCAGTCCAGCCCCATCAGCGTGGCCACCCGCGTCTGCGGCCCCGACTTCAGCGGGCCCAGCGCGATCTGGTCCCGCAGGAAGTCCGCCACGAGCTCCTTGCTGGTCGTGTACACCACGCCGCGGCGGTACACCTCCGGGCGGGCGTTGTGCTCCAGCTCGTGGACGATCGCCCCCACGCTCACCCCCAGCAGGTCGTACACCGGCTTCATCAGCTCGGCGTCGCGGCCGACCAGATAGTCGTTGACGGTGATCACGTGCACCGGGCGGCCCGACCATGCCCACAGCGCCGCCGCCAGCGACGCGGTCAGCGTCTTGCCTTCGCCGGTGGCCATCTCGGCAAACGTCCCCCAGGTGATCGCGATCGCCCCCATGATCTGCACGTCGTACGGCCGCTTGCCCAGCGACCGCCACGCCGCTTCGCGGGCCAGCGCCCACGCCCGCAGCCACGGGCCGTCCGTCTCTGCCCCGTGGTCCACGCCTCCCGCAACAGCCCCCGCGCCGCCCCGCAACCCCCAACGCCCCGCCAGACGCTCCCACGGCGACCGCGGCTCCAGCCGCCCGCGCCGCGCCAGCTCCCGCAGCGACTCCACTTCCTCAGAAAACGCCCGCGACGACAGCTTCCGCACCTCCGGCTCCAGCGCCGTGATCCGGTCCGCCAGCGATTTCAGCCGGCTCAGCACCGGCACCCGATTCCGAACCAGCCCGGTGAGTCCGCTAACATAAAAGTCCAGCCCCAGCAGCTCGGGAGACTTCACCCGCCGGGCGTCGAACACCGTGTGCAGGTCGTTGCTCACCACCGACATACGTCACTGCCTCACGCTTTCATCGGCGGCTAGAACCACCGGTTGTTCTTTTGACTCTGCACCAGCTGCAGGAACCGCCGCCACGCCTGCCACGCCAGCGGCCTGGCGTCCACGTCGATCCGGACGTACGCCCGCTGTCCGGGCAGCACCGGGGCGGGCAACGACCCCCGCTCGGGGTGCGACGCGGCGGCCGAGCGGTCCGTAAGCGGCGACACCGCCGCCGACTCCGGCAGCTTCACTCTCAGCTCGAACTGCCGTGACGTCGCCTTGAGACCCTGCGGGTCGCTGGCGTCGGGCGGCAACGACCCGCCCCCGGCGTGCGTCAGCAGCGGGTGCGGCACCTTCTCCGTCGCCGCCACGACCACCTCCACCTCGCGGGCCGGCAGCGATGTGGTCACCGCCGACGCCAGACGCACCTGCGTCCGCTGCGGCGAGGTGTCCTTGATCAGCTCGGCGTCGTCCTGCGTCACCACCGACCGCACCCACAACTGGTCCAGTGACGCGATGGTCATCACCGGCTGGCCCCGCGGCAGCCACCGCCCCTGCAGCTCGTGAAGGTTCGGCGCCACCACCTGCCCGGACACCTCCGCACGCAGCTCCAGCCTTGCCAGCCGGGCCGCGAGGTCTTCGACCTGCTTGCGGTAGGTTTCGACTTCGATCTCGTCGATGGCGGCCTGTGCCGGGTTGGTCGCCCGGCTCTGACGCAGACGGACCTGCGCCGCCGCCAGCATGGCCCGCGCTTCCTCGTACTGGCCCTGCAGCACGTCGTCGTGCAGCTTCAGCAGAAGCGTGCCGGCCTCGACCAGCTGCCCGTCCCGCACCGGCAGCTCGCGGACGAACCCCGCCCCCTGCGTGTGCACGACCTGCCGCACCACCGGCTCGACCACCCCCTCCGCCCGGACCCGCAGCGGCACAGGGACGACCCCCACCAGCGCGACGATCACGGCCGTCGCCGCCACCGTCCATGCCCATGCCCGCGCCCGCTTGCGGTGCAGCTCCGGCTCGATCAGCAGATACTTCAGCCCCTTGAACAGCGGCAGCCCCAGCCACGTCACTACGCCGCCGATGGCCATCAGGATGCCCAGCACCGGCACCTGAAACGCCACCAGCACGATGATCATGATGCCGATGAAGATGCGGTAGGTCGTGGACGTCACCCCGTACACGAACAGCCACAGCCGGGTCATCGGGCTGGGCAGCGGCTCCCGCGGCTTGACCCGGAACAGGTGCCGCTTGATCAGCCCCAGCGTGTAGTCGCTGCTCTTCTTCTGGAGGTTGGGGATCTCCAGGAAGTCCGAGAGCATGTAGTAGCCGTCGTAGCGCAGCAGCGGGTTGGCGTTGAACAGCACCGTGCTCACCGAGGCGATCAGCATCGCGTTGTACGCGAGCTGGTTGACCAGCGTGCCCGAGCCGGGGTCGGTCGCCGCCCACACGAACGCACACAGCGCCGCGACGAAGATCTCCACCACCATCCCCGCCGCCCCGACGTAAATCCGCTGCCAGCGGCTCGGGAAGCTCCAGGCGCTGCTGGCGTCCACGTACGGCGTGGGGATGAACACGAGGAACATGATCCCCATCTCGTGGCACTCGCCGCCGAACCGCCGGCACGCGAACGCATGGCCCATCTCGTGGATGAACTTGGTCAGCACGAAGATCACCCACAGCCACACCCAGTTGCCCGGCGCGATCGCGTCCCGCGCCGACCGCACCAGCTCGCCCCCCATCGGCGCCACCGTCGCCACCGCCGCCCCCACCACCAGCAGCCACAGCGCCGCCCCCCACCACGACATCAGCGGCCGGAACACGGGCATCCACCGCACCAGAAAGCGGTCCGGGTCCCAGATGGGAATCCGCGGGAACAGCAGGTTCATCAGCCGCTGCTGCAGCTTGCGCTGCTGGAGCTTGCGGTGACGCTTGAGCAGCACCTGCGCGTCCGGCGTCACGTCGGCTTCGATCAAGTTAGCCGCGTAGAGCTGGTTGAGGATCTGGATGACTTCCGGCTGCGTGGGCGCTTCGTCGTCCATCATGCCGCCCACCAGCTCCCACGCCTCGTTGATCGTCCGCGTCCCGTCCAGCAGCGCGACGAACCGGTACGCGGGGTCGGAGAGCCGGTGGTACTGGTTGCCGGCCGGGTCGCGGACGACGTACCACCGCTCGCCGCGGTAGTACTGGCGGGAGATCTGCGCGCTCGGACGCAGCCGCACGCGCAGGTTCGCCACGCGGTACCACGATTCGGAAAACGTCGGCCTCAGTTGCAGCATGTCAGCACGTCGCCCCTCCGGCCTCACCGCCCGGCCTGACCACCAGGCCTCACCACACCGCGGGCCTCCCGCAGATGGTCACAGCCACAGCTTCAGCCGCACCCAGTTCACCAGGCGGTGCGTCCAGTGGTAGTACAGCGGCCGCGGCTCGATGTCGATGCGGGCCTCGCCGGCCATCCCCGGCCGCCACGTCTCCTTGATCGGCCCTTCCAGCTCCGCATAGACGGTGAAGACGTTGGCCCCGTCGCGGGCCTGGCCCTGCGGCACGATCCGCGTGATGGTGAACGGATACTTCTGCCCCGGCAGCGAGGTCGTCGCCAGCTCGCCGCGCTGGCCCACCCGCAGCATCCCGACGTCGCGCTCGTTCACCGCCAGCTCCACGCGCAGGTTGTCGATCCGCGCGACCTCGAAGAGCATTTCGCCCGCGCGGATCTGCCCGCCCCGGCGGTCGTCCGCCTCCGACCGCAGGATGTGCCCGTCGAAGGGGGCCCGCAGTTTCGCCCGTTCGATCTCCGCCTCCAGCACACGCACCCGCGCGTCCACCCCGGCCTTCTGCTCCAGCGCGATCTGCGCCTCGGCCGCCTTGCCTTCGGCCAGTGCCGCCCGCGCCTGCGCCGCCAGCGCCTGCGAGCGGCTGAGCGCCTCCACCCGCTGCAGCTCGCGGTCGGTCGTGTCCATCGCGATCAGCAGGTCCCCCTCGCGCACCGCCATCCCCGCCCTCACCACCTGCCCGTCGATCACGCCCAGCTCGCCCAGAAAGCCGTCAAACGGCGCCGAGAGCACCCGCTTGTCGGTGGTGGCGAACTGGAACGGCGCGGCCACGCGGAACATCGGGCGGTACAGCACCAGCGTCAGCATCGCCCCCAGCAGCAGCAGGCACACCAGCTTGCTGACCATGTACTTCGGCCCGACCGCCTTCTTCGCCAGCTCGCGGGCCGAAATCCCCGCCTTGGTGATCAGCCACCGGTCGTTCTGGAACCGGTCGTACAGCTGCGGCGCCAGCACGTCCGCCGCCACAGTCATCGCCGTCACCGCGCCCGGCGGCAGCGCCGTCTTGGCCGCCCACTCCAGCGTGAGCACCCCCACCAGCTCCCCGTGCCGCCGCAGCGGCACCGACAGCACCGAGTTCCCCGCCTGCTGCCGGGAAAACGCCGCCGCCTCCCGCGTCACGTTCGGCGTGGAGGGCTCGCCCACCTCCGGCGTGGGGTTGTAATACACCGGCTCGTCCTGGTCGGCCGCCTCCTCCATCACCCGCTGCAGCGCCGTGATCAGCTCCTGCCGCTTATCGAAGTTCTCCGTGTGCGACAGCGCCTTGACCTTGATGTTCACCCCTTTGAGCCACCCCAGCGACACCCGCACCGCCCCCGTCCGCGTCGCCAGCGCGTTGCACAGGTTCACCGCCGACTGCTGGAACGTCTCGGCCGTCCCCACCGCCGTCGCGTACTGCAGCACGTCCTGGTGCGTCTGCGCCAGCTGCAGCGCTTGCTCCGACTTCCGCCGCAGCATGTACAGGTCGAAGTAGCCGGCCACCAGCTGCATGCTCACCAGACGCTGCTGCGCCCGCTCGACGTCGCGGCAGCGCGTGATCACCGCCGACACCGCGACCACCGCCCCTTCGCTGCGCAGCAGCGTCACCAGGCAGAACTGCGACTCGTCCACCCCGTCGCCCGCGGCGATCTCGATCGCCCCGTCCCGGTTCTGCTGCACGCACGGGAACACCAGCTCCTTGAACGCCGCCAGCGCCTGCTGACGCACTTCCTCGTCCGCCCCGTCCGGACGCACGTGGGCCGCCACGTCCAGGATGAACCCGGTCTGCTCCCCCCGGCGGATCAGAAACGCCGCCGCCTCCGTCCCGGCCACCACCACCGCCTGCGTCGTGATCAGGTCGGTGAGAAACGACGGCAGGTCCGGGCTGGCCGCCAGCAGACGCGCCACCAGCCGCGACCGCTGCACCTGCTGGGCCTGTTCGCGGTCAGATGACCCGCTCGAGCCCGTCGAACTTTCCACCATCCCGGATGACATGCCCTCACACTCGCTTCTTGCCCCCCGCACCACACCGCCGATCTGCCCGCCCGTCCCGACCGCCCATCCCGACCAACCGTCCCGACCGCCTGTCAACCCCGTCTACCGATTCGCCGAACGACCGCCGTCCGGCGCCATCACGAGCACCCCCAGCCCCGACGGCAAGCCCGCCGTGTTCTCCAGCTCCAGCCGCACCAGCCGGGTCTGGCTGGCCGCGTCCGCCACCGGCGAGAGGAACATCACTTTCCCTGTCGCCCGCTCGTCTACATCCTTGTAGCGCACTTCCAGCGCGTCACCCGGCCGCAGCCCCAGCGTGACCGACGTCGGCAGAAACACGTTGACCCACAGCTTGCTGTTGTCCACCAGCACCACCGCCGACCGCTGCGCCTCGGGCGTCTCCCCCACCTTCAGATCAACCTTCTCCACCACGCCATCGAACGGAGCCGTCAGCGTCATCTGCTCCACCTTCACCGCCTGACGCTGTGCCTCCAGCTCCTTCTGCCGCCGCGACAGCTCCTCCACCTGCACCTGAATCTCGCGGATCAGCACCGCCACCCGGGCCTCTTCCACCTCCAGCCGGCTCGCCCCGCCTTCCGGCAACGCCACGACCTTCCGCTCCAGCTCCACCCGCTTCTGGTCGAGATCCGCCTGCGCGGCCCGGATCCTCAGGTCGCTCCGCCCCTCCAGCTCCAACGCCTCCAGCACGAAACGGTCCGCCCGGTCGTCCAGCCGGATCAGCGGCTGACCGCGACGCACCGCATCCCCTTCCTTCACCAGCACCTCCGCCACGACCCCGCCGGCGGCAAAGTTCATCCGCGACCGCTGGCTCGGCTCCGTGTGCGCCTCATACCCGCGCACCGCTTCCCCGATCCCCCCCGCCGTCCCCACGGCCGAGGCCGTCCCGCGGGCCTGCGCCCCCACCTGCGCGACCATCCCGCCCACCAGCACCAGCAACAACCCGACCAACCACACGCTGATTTTCATTCTCTTGCTAGCTCCCGAAAATCGACATCGGCCACACCGCCCCGGCCGACCCCGGCCCCTGTGTCAACACGGGCCCCTGTGTCGCCACAGGCCCCTGTGTCGCCAGACGACACCGACGCCCACCCCCGTTTCACCCACAACGGCCTACCCCCACCGTTCCTTCCGCTTTATCGACCAGGCCGCCCTCCCCCCTGCTCACCCGTAGCCGAGCCGATCCAGCTCGTCCTCATCCAGACCGAAGTAATGCCCCAGCTCGTGCAACACCGTCGTCCGCACCTCCTGCATGAGCTGCTCCTTGGACTCGGAGACCAGTTCGCAATCTTCCTGAAAAATCAAGATTTTATCAGGCAGTCGCCCCGTGTCCTGGTGGGTCCGTTCGGTCAGGGGAGTCCCGACGTAGAGCCCCAGCAGCAGCTCGTCCGGGCCGAGACCAACACTTTCAAGTTCTTGCTCTGTCGGTCGGTCGCGGATCTCCAGCGTCATCTCCTCCAACGCGCCGGCAAAGGGCTGGGGCAGGTCCTTGAGCGCCCGCTCGACCAGACGGGAGAACTCGCCGCGGGAAACGTGGTAGGGCACGCCGTCGATGGTAGTACCATCCCGGCGTATGGCTTTCCGGCTCGCGAGTCTGGCAGTGGCGTGCGTGATGGGGCTGCTGGCGGCCACGGGATGTGGCAACCCGTCGTTTCTGGTCACGCCGGTGTATCCCACGGAGGGGCTGAAGGAAGTGACCGTCCAGCCGCCGCCCAGGGACGCGCGTGGCAAGGGCGGCAAAATCGCCATCATCGAACTTGAGGGGGTGCTGCTCAACGCCCGCACGGGGGGGTTGCTGCAGCCGCAGGAGAATCCAGTGAACCGGTTCGTCGAGGCCCTGAGTAAGGCCGAGGCGGACAACGAGGTGCTGGCGGTGGTCGTGCGGGTGAACTCGCCGGGCGGCTCGGTGTCGGCGTCCGACACGCTTTACGAAGAGCTGAAGCGGTTCCGCCAGCGGTCGAAGAAGCCCGTCATCGCGTCCGTGCAGGATGTCGGGGCCAGCGGGGCGTATTACGTCGCGTGCGCGGCCGACACGATCGTCGTGCAGCCCACCAGCGTGGTGGGGTCGATCGGCGTCATTTTCCAGACCATCAACGTGTCGGGCACGATGTCACGCATCGGCCTGACCGCCGACGCCATCAAGTCCGGCCCGAACAAGGACGCCGGCTCGCCGCTGCGGCCGATGTCGCCCGAAGAGCGGCAGATCTTCCAGTCGATGATCGACGACTTTCACGGCCGCTTTCAGCAGGTCGTGCGGAACCGGCCCGGCGGCAGGCCGCTGGCGAACGAGGCGGCCGCGTTCGACGGCCGCGTTTTCCCCGGCGACCGCGCGGTGCAGATGGGGCTGGCCGACCGGACGGGCACCCTTCCGGATGCTCTGGACCTGGCGCGTCAGAAGGTCGGCGCCCCGAGAGCCCGCGCGGTGATGTACAAGCTGCCGTTCTCGCAGCAGGGGTCCATCTACGCCAGCACGCCGGCCGCCCCGCCGTCGGCGAACGTGCACACCCTCCGCTTGCCCGGCTTCCCGACGTCGGCCGAACTCCCGCCCGGGTTCTACTACCTCTGGGAACCCTAAGGCCCGACCTGGCGGCGGGGCCGCGTCCGTCCTGTGGCCTAGCCTTGACCAGATGCTTCCCGGCCAGACGCCCCCGCTGCTGCCCGCCCGCCGCGAACTGGCGACCGAATACGTCGTCCGTCGGCGCACCGCGTTTCATCGGGTGCTGGGCTTCACCGGGCGGACCATCGACGACATCGTGAACTGCCCCATCGCCCGTCGCGAGGTGCTGGGGTACTACAAGCTGCACCGCTGGGTGGAGCGCCGCTGCGAAATCGTCGAACTCGAACGGCAGTGGAATCCTCTGCTGGGCACCGTGACCCGTGCGGCGGACGGGAGCCTTGCCGGGTCGGTGGCCGCGGGGCAGCTCAGGGCAGGGGCAACTCGGCCTGCACGAGGACGCGGCCGTCGGGCAACGTCTTGAGCCGCGTCGGGTACGTGCGGATTCTCACACCCGGATTGTCACGCATGCTGCCATCAGTGAGCCGAAAGGCCCACGCGTGCAGCGGGCAGACAGCGCACCCGCGGTCCACATGCCCGTGCCCGAGCGAGCCCTTGGCGTGCGGGCATTCGTTGTCCAGCACGTAGACCTGTCCGCCGTCGAGGAAGACGGCGAGTTTGAAGCCGTCCACCTCGGCCAGGTGACCCTCGCCGGGGACCAGTTCGTCGAGTTGGCAGAGGCTCGCCCAGCCCATGTGAAAGCCCGACAGAAACACGGTAACTTCGCGGGGCATCATGGCCGACTTCGTCCCCGTCAATCAACTGCCGGAGCTGCCCGACCCGACCCGTGCCGCCCGAATGGCGTGGTGGAAGCAGGCCCGGCTCGGGCTGTTCATCCACTACGGGCCGTACGCGGTGCTCGGCCGCGGGGAGTGGGTGATGCAGCAGGAGCACATCAAGCCGGAGGAGTACACCGGTCTGGCCGACCAGATGCTCACCGCGACGGGCGCGGTGGAGCGGTGGGTGCTGCTGGCGGCGCAGGCCGGGTGCCGCTACGCCGTGCTGACGGCCAAGCATCACGACGGGTTTTGCCTCTGGAACTGCTCGCAGACCGACTTCAACGCGGTGCGTCGCGGCCCACGGCGCGACCTGATTCGCGAGTACGTGGACGCGTGTCGGGCGCTGGGCATCAAGGTGGGGCTGTACTACTCGCTGATGGACTGGCGTCACCCTGACGGCGACCGCTGTGCTCTGGACGAGAAGGCCCGGCAGCGGTTCGTCGAGTGGACGCACGCCAACGTCATGGAGCTGATGACAGGCTACGGCCCGATCGACATCCTCTGGTTCGACGGCCCCTGGCCGTTGCCCACGGCCGAGCAGTGGGAGGCGGCGGAGCTGATGCGCAAGGTACGTGCCGTTCAGCCGCAGGTCATCGTCAACAACCGCGCCCGCCTTGCGGAGGACTTCTCCACCGTCGAAGGATACCTCTCGGCGGCGGACGGCGAGCGGGCGTGGGAAGCGTGCATGACCCTCAACGGCGACTGGGGCTATAGCGACACCCCGGAGGCCGACTACCACTCGGTGCGTGACGTGCTGCGGATGCTGCGGCAGGCGACGGCCTACGGCGGGAACCTGCTGCTCAACGTCGGGCCGAAGGCACTCGGTCAGGTGCCGGAGCCGGCGGCCCAGCGGCTTCGGACGCTGGGGAAGTGGCTGGAGGTGCATGGCGAAGCGGTGTACGGCGACGTCGTCCGCGTGCAGGGGATCGTCGAACCGTGGCTCAACACCGGCTACTGGACGCTCAAGCGGGGCGAAGGCGACACGTGGGTCGGCTACTACTGGCTGCTGCGGGGCGACCCGCACGGCAGTTTCTCCATCGCCCAGATCCGCCCCGACCCCACGCGCGTCACGCTCATGCACACCGGCGAACACATCCGCGTCACGCCGTACGGCCACCGCCTGCGCATCGAGTCGGTCCCCGAGCTGGCCAGCGAGCCGTCGGCCGGCTCGCCCGTGCTGCGGTTCGAGTTCCCGTCCAGGCCGTTCCAGCAGCTCGGCGCGGGCATGATGACCCTGCCGCCGGACAAAGCCGCGTGGTGGTAAGCTAGCTCACCCGGGGCACGGGCGTCCCGGGAGCCTGCGGGCTTTGCGGGAGGAGCGACTTGCGATACCTGATCACCGGGGGGGCCGGCTTCATCGGCTCGCATCTGGCCGAGCGGCTGCTCGAGACGGGGCATCACGTGGTGGTGCTGGACGACCTGTCCACCGGGCGGCTGGCCAACCTCGCGGCGGTCGCCGGCCATCCGCGGCTGCAGCTCGTGCGCGACTCGGTCGAGCGCGAAGCCACGGTGACGGCACTGATGAGCCAGTGCGACCGGGTGTTTCACCTCGCCTCGGCCGTGGGCGTGCAGCTCATCGTCGATGAGCCGGTGCGGACCATCCGCACGACCATTCACGGCACGGAGGTCGTGCTGGAGGCGGCGTTCAAGTTCGGCCGCCCGGTGCTCATCACCTCGTCCTCGGAGGTGTACGGCAAGGGGACGCGCGTCCCCTTCGCCGAGGACGACGACGTCGTGCTCGGCAGCACCCGCCACACCCGATGGTGCTACGCCTACTCCAAGGGGGTGGATGAGTTCCTCGGGCTGGCGTACCACCGCCAGTACGGGCTGCCGGTGGTGATCGTCCGCCTGTTCAACACCGTCGGGCCGCGGCAGGTGGGGCAGTACGGCATGGTGCTGCCCCGGTTCGTCGAGGCGGCACTGGCGGGTCGGCCGCTGAAGGTCACCGGGGACGGCACGCAGACGCGGTGTTTCGCGCATGTATCGGACGTGGTCGATGCGATGATGAAGCTGATGGACACGCCGGCCGCGGTCGGGGGCGTGTTCAACCTCGGTTCGGACGAGGAGGTGTCGATCAACGAACTGGCGCGTCGGGTGATCGCCGCGACCGGCTCGAACAGCCCGGTCGAGCACGTGAGCTACGAGGCGTTTTATGGGCGGGCGTTCGACGACATGATGCGGCGCGTGCCGGACCTCCGTAGGATTCGCGCGGCGATCGGCTATCAGCCGCGGCGGAACCTCGAGCAGATCATCCAGAGCGTCGTCAACGATTTTCGCAAAGTCGGTCCGTAGCTGGAGTTGGGCGGTTAAGCCCGGGGCGTCGCGGGCCGAGTTGCTACGGCGGGCGCGGCGCAGGGGCGGCATGTTCGGAGCGACCTGCCGGCGCCGCCGGGCCGAACGCCGGCGCCAAACGCCCGCGCCGGACGCGACGCCGGGCAGGCCGGCCGACTCACGCGGGACGGGAGCACACCCTTGGACATGTGGCTACTGGCACAGGCGGCGGAAGGGCTGGGGGGGGCGGAGGCGGGCGGCCGGTTCAGCGTGGACGCGGTGCTCGCCCCTTACGTCTACGTCTTCTACGCCGCGTTCATCGTTTCCTTTCTGTTCACCCCCATCATGCGCGTGGTGGCCAGCCACTACGGCATCGTGGACAAGCCCGACGGCATCCGCAAGCTGCACCGCGAGCCGGTGGCCTATCTCGGCGGGGTCGCGGTCGTGCTCGGGTGGCTGGCGGGCATGGCCCTGAGCCGGTTCCTGGTCGCCCACTACTCCAACACGGACGGGTTCGGGCAGGTGCCGCCGACCATTCCCCTGGGCATCGTCCTCGGCGGGCTGATCATCATGCTGCTGGGCCTCGTGGATGACATCCGCGGCGTCAGGCCGGTGGTGAAGATCGGCGGGCAGGTCGCCGCCGCCGGGGCGTTGATCTGGTCGGGCGCGGGCACCACCGTGGCCAAGCCGCTGCTGGGCAACCTCAACGAACGCCTGCAGATCTTCTTCCACGGCACGACCATCGACGCCCCGACCTACGTACCCGAAGGCTTCATGGCCGTGGCGTCGGCGGTGATCGTCATCATGCTCGTGGTCTTCTGCTGCAACGCGGCCAACCTGATGGACGGGCTGGACGGGCTGTGCGGCGGCGTGACCGCGATCATCGCGCTGGGCTACGTCTTCCTCGCCGTGCACGTCGCCACGGGCGGCTCCCAGTCGCTGCCGGACGACGCCCTGCGGATCATCATCGCGCTGGCCCTGCTCGGAGGGGTGCTCGGGTTCGTCCCCTACAACTTCAACCCGGCCAGCATCTTCATGGGCGACACCGGCTCCATGTTCATGGGGTTCGTCATCGCCGTGATGATCCTGCTGCTGGGCGAGGTGGCCAGCAAATGGCTGCTGGCGGCACTGGTGATGTTCTCGCTGCCCACGCTCGACACCGCCCTGGCGTTCGTGCGTCGCTACGTCAACAAGCGGCCGTTCTTCTCGGCCGACAAGCACCACATCCACCACCAGTTTCTCGCCCGCGGGCTGACCGTGCGGCAGACGGTGCTGTTCCTCTACAGCTCGGCGCTGGTCTTCGTCGCTCTGGGTGCCGTGATCGCCTTCATCCGCACGCGCTATGCCGTCGGGATGTACCTGGTCATCTTCGGAAGCATCATCGTCGCCGCGTACAAGATGGGGATGGTGCACGAGAAGGTGAAGGTGCTTGAGAAGCCCAACCCCATCGGGCCGGACGATGTGGCGTCGGCGGCCCCGCCCGAGGGGGTCATCGAGCTGCGGCCCCCCCCCGCTCCCCTCCCTTCCCCCGCCTCGCCCACCTCGCCCGGCCCCGCTGCCCCCTCAGCAGCCCCCGCCCCCGTGGCCGTCGCACCGGCCGGCACGTGGAGCGGCGTCGAGCGGCGCTCGGGGCTCGACCGCCGCGCCGCGGCACGCGACCCCGCCACGCCCGAGCGGAGCTGAGGGGGACTGGCCGCCCCGCCGGTCTGATAAGCCCTTGAACCGGAACCACTTAGCGGTTCGGTAAGCCCGCAAGCCGCTCAGCCGATGCACCGTGACGCCCGCTCGGGGGGTCGGCTACCATGCCAGCCTGAGCGCCAGCCGCAGCGACCCGGCCGGAGGCGGCCGGCCGCGATGGGGTCGGCCGGGCCCGGCAACATCAGAAGGTCAAGGCGAGGAGAGCACTGATGGACGTGACGATCATCGGCTGTGGATACGTCGGGCTGGTCACCGGGACGTGCCTGGCCAGCATCGGGCACACCGTCCGCGGCGTGGAGAAGGACCAGCGGAAGCTCAAGAGCCTGGTCGAAGGCCACTGTCCGATCTTCGAGCCGGGGCTGCAGGAGCTGATGACCGAAAGCATGGAGGCCGGCCGGCTGAGCTTCACCGACAACGTGAAGGCGGCCGTCAAGGACGCGGAGATCATCTTCCTGTGCGTGGGCACGCCGCCCAAGCCCGACGGCACGGTGGACATGAGCTACCTCGAGGCGGCGGGCAAGGAAGTGTGCGACGCGCTGGCCGAGCTCAACAACGACTACCTTGTGACGATCGTCGTCAAGAGCACGGTCCCGGCGGGCACCAACCGCAAGCTGTACAACTTCCTCAAGCAGCAGACCAAGGCCTACGTGCAGGTGGTGAGCAACCCCGAGTTCCTCAAGGAAGGCACGGCCGTGCAGGACTGCCTCGCCCCCGAACGGATCGTCGTCGGCGGCGAAAGCCCGGAAGCGTTCCGCATGATCCGGCGGCTCTACGACCCGCTGATCAAGCGGGAAGAGAGCTTCATGACCATGAATTGGGAGAGCGCCGAGCTGACGAAGTACGCGGCCAACGCGATGCTCGCCGCCCGCATCTCGTTCATGAACGAGATGACCATCCTCTGCGAGGCCTACGGCGCCGACATCGAAGACATCCGCAAGGGCATCGGCAGCGACTCGCGCATCGGCCCGGCGTTCCTGCGCGCCGGCTGCGGCTACGGCGGATCCTGCTTCCCCAAAGACGTCGCCGCCCTCGAACACATCTCCAAGGCCGTCGGCTACGACAACCTGTTCGTGGACGTCATCCAGCAGGTCAACGAAAACCAGAAGCGACGCTTCGTTGACAAGATCGTCAGCAAGCTCGGCCGGCCGATTCAGGGCGCGACCATCGCCGTCTGGGGGCTGGCGTTCAAGGCCGACACCGACGACATCCGCGAAAGCCCCGCCCTCACCGTCATCCGCGAGCTGCTCGACCGCGGCGCCACCGTCCGCGCCCACGACTACAAGGGCATGGAGAACATGCGGCAGGTGTTCAAGGACGAGGTGCAGTTCGTCCACGACCCGGTGACGTGCGCCGCCGGCAGCGATGCCGTCGCGCTGATCACCGACTGGCCGCAATACACGACGCTTCCGTTCCGCAAGATCGCGGCCACCATGAACCAGCCGATCATCTTCGACGGCCGCAACTGTCTGCAACGTGACGTGATGCGGGAGAGCGGCTTCCAGTACTACCCGATGGGCCGCCCGCCGGTCGAACAGACGCTGCGCCTCAAGAAAGTGTAAAGCGCGTCCGACGGCCTCTTTGTCGGCCTCGCTTCAGGTCCTCCCCGCAACCGTCCGATAAGGGCGATGTGACGCCGCGCCGCTGGCTCCATCGGTTGACGTCGTGGGTTCGACGCCGCGCCGGCGCCGCCAGCCCCACACCCGCGGCGGCCGCGGGGGGGTCGTCCGCCGCCGACGCCCTGATCAACGACCTGCTCGGGCGTCGCCCGGTCAACCTGACCACCCCTGAGTTGCAGCGGTTTCTGGCGGGCAAGCGGGTGATGGTGACGGGTGCCGGCGGCAGCATCGGCAGTGAGATCTGCCGCCAGACCGCGCGCTTCGCCCCCGAGACGCTGGTGCTGGTGGAGCGGGCCGAGGGGCTGCTGTTCGAGATCGACCGCGAGCTGCGGCAGCGGTGGCTGGGCGTGGACGTGGTGCCGCGTCTGGTGGACATCACCGACGCGAAGCGGCTGAGCCGGGTGATGGCCGAGACCCGCCCGCAGGTCATCTTCCACTGTGCCGCCCACAAGCACGTCCCGCTGATGGAGCTCAATCCGGGCGAGGCGGTCAAGAACAACGTGCTGGGCACGCAGCTGCTGGCCGAGGCGGCGGTGCACCACGGCGCGGCGGCGATGGTCATGGTCTCCACGGACAAGGCCGTCAACCCGACCTCGGTCATGGGCGCGAGCAAACGCTGCGCCGAGCAGCTCATTCAGCACTATCACGACCGATTCGGCGACCGCACACGCTTCGTGGCCGTGCGGTTCGGCAACGTGCTGGGCAGCTCCGGCAGCGTGGTGCCGATCTTCCAGCGGCAGATCGCCCAGGGCGGGCCGGTCACCGTCACCCACCCGGACATGCGCCGCTACTTCATGACCATCCCCGAGGCCAGCCAGCTCGTCATGCAGGCGGGCGCGATCGGCCGCGGCGGCGAAGTGTTCGTCCTCGACATGGGCGAGCCGGTCCGCATCCTCGACCTCGCCCGCGCGCTGGTCCGCCGCAGCGGCCTGCGCGAAGGCAAGGACATCGAAATCGTCTTCACCGGCGTTCGCCCGGGGGAAAAGCTCTTCGAAGAGCTCAACCTGCCCACCGAGCTCGTCGCCGAGACCAGCCACCCCCGCATCCGCGTCTGGAAGCTGCCCCCCGTCGAGCCGGAAACGGCCACGGCCATGCTGCACGACCTGCGGGCGGTGGCGGACGGGTCGCGTACGGAGGTCATCGACGCCCTGCGACGGTGGGTGCCCGAGTACACGCCCGACGACCTGCCCGAGACCGCCCGACGTGAGCTTCGCCTTGCGGCGTAACACGCCGGCCAGCCCTCCCCCCTCCTCCCCCGGCGACGTCACGCGCTGCGCCGCATCTCCAGCCCGGCGGTCGGACCTGCGTGTCGCCAGCGGCCTACCTGGCGTCCGAGGGCGGGTTGGGCACGAACACGCCGCCGCGGCACTGCTTGAGGTAGTGCAGCGCGTGCACCTGTCCGGTGGTCTCCAGCTCGTCCTTGTACACCGGGTCGTGCCAGCCCTCGATGTCGATGGACCCCTTCCACCTGGCCATGCGCAGGATGGAAATCACGTCGGTCCAGTTGGTGTCGCCGAAGCCGGGCGTGCGGTGGTAGACGTAGGGCTTGCCCGAGTGAATGCCGTACTCGCGGATGGTGGCCCAGTCCAGCGTGGCGTCCTTGCCGTGGACGTGGTAGATGCGGTGGACCCACTTGCGCAACTGTGGCAGCGGGTCCACCAGCGACACCATCTGGTGGCACGGCTCCCACTCCAGCCCCAGCGCGGGTGACGGCACCTCGTTGAACATCTGTTCCCACGTGGTGGAGGCGTGCGCGATGTTCCACCGGGCGGCGTGGTAGGTCCCGCCCATCTCGCAGTTCTCGAAGGCGATGCGCACGCCGCGGTCCTCGGCGCGACGGGCCAGTTCGCCCCAGACCTTCTTGAAAGCCTTCATCGACTCGGGCACGGGCTTGCCATCGATCGCGCCGGCAAAGCCGCACACGAGGTCGCACCCGAAGTCGCGGGCACGGTCGATGCACTGCGCGAACGCCTTGGCCTGGTCCTTGTGCATCAGCGGGTTGCCGTACATCCCCAGCGACGAGCACACCGCCTGGTCGCCCAGCGCCTCACGGACCTGCTTTGCGTAGGACTTGAGGTCCACCGTGACTTTGGTCCAGAAGTTGATCTGCACCGACTCGAAGCCGTGTTCGAGCATCGCCTTGAGGTAGCCGATGCCGCGGTCGGCGGGGCACAGCGTCCCGATGCGGATGTCGTCGTGAGCCATGGGGGGGTCTCCAGATGGATAAACGTGTCGAGCGTAGCAGTCTAACCGCAATCGCATGGACGGCGATACGCCTGGGCGCAGCGCGGCGATTACACTCGCGTGGCCATGTCGCCCCCGACCGCCCCGCCCCCCCACACGGCGACCGCCCCGCCGCCAGCGGAGTCGTCGCCGATTCTGCCCCGGGTGAGCGTCATCGTGCCGACGCTCCGCGAGGCCGAGAACCTCGCGGCGCTGGCCGAACGGCTGCACGCGGCGATGGGCACCGAGCCCTACGAGCTGGTCATCGTGGACGACGACTCCCGCGACGGCACGGAGGAGGTTTGCCAACGGCTGGCCGAGCGGTTTCCGGTGCGTCTGCTGGTCCGTCGCCCTCCCAGGGACGGGCTGTCGGGCGCGGTGCTGGCGGGGTTTGACATGGCACGCGGCGACGTGCTGGTGGTGATGGACGCGGACCTGCAGCACCCCCCCGAACAGGTGCCCGACCTGGTCGCCGCGGTCCGCTCGGGCGCGGCGTTCGCCCTCGGCTCCCGCTACATGCATGGCGGCCGCATCGAGGGCCGCTGGAGCCCGTTCCGACGGCTCAACTCTCACGTGGCGACATTGCTGGCTCGCCCTTTTGCCAGCGGCATCACCGACCCGATGTCCGGGTTCTTCGCCCTGCCTCGCTCGACGCTGCGACAGGCGCGACGGCTCACGCCGCTGGGGTACAAGATCGCGCTCGAGCTGCTGTGCAAGTGCCGCGTGAACGAGCTGCCCGGCGGGCTGGTCGAGCGGCCGATCACGTTCGGCCAGCGTCATCGGGGACACTCCAAGCTCACCTTCCGCGAGCAGTTCCGCTACCTGGAGCACCTCTCACGGCTGTACGACTTCACCTTCCCCCGGGCTTCGCCGGCGGCCAAGTTTCTCGTCGCCGTCCTCCTGGGCGCTCTGGCCGCGTCGGCCGTGTTCTTCCTGCTTCCGGCAGAGGGCCTGCACCCTCGCACCCGCATGCTGCTGAGCTATCCCGCGGCGATCGCGGTGACGGCCCTGCTGCACTACCGCTACGTCAACGCGCAGCACGAGTTCATCGTGCGGCGCCGCCCGTGGCTGGACTTCTGGGCGATCTCCGCCGCCGAGCTGGTGACGGCCGTCGCCGCCGCCGGCTACCTCGCCTGGCGCGTACCCCAGCCCAGCGCATGGGAGCTGCTCCTGCTGCCGCTGCTGCTGGCGACGGTGGTGCGTTACGTACTCCGCAAGGAGCTGCTGCTGGACGTCCGCGGGCTGCGTCGCGACGTGCGACTGGACGAGCTCGGCCCGCCACGCTGACATGGCGACGCCGCATTTTGACATGGCCCACCCCACGCCCACGTCCCCGACGCCGTCGGCCGCACCGGCATCTCCCGGCGAGAGGGCCTCCGCCGACGACGCGCCTCCGCCCCCTCAGCCGTCCCCGGCCGTCCCGCACGACCGCCGCACGCGGCTCGCCCTCCTGACCGCGATGACCGCCGCCTTCGTCGCGATGTGGCTGTGGCAGGTCCGGCAGACCGAAGGTTTTCTCGAAGCCGACGCCGCCACGCACTACCTCATCGCCCGCTTCGCCTTCGACGAGCCCTACCGGTTCGTGGACATCTGGGGCCGCCCGGTGAAGACGCTGCTGTACAGCCTGCCCGCGGTTCTCGCCGGGCGGGTCGGCGTGCAGTTCATGTCGCTGCTCCTGGCGCTGGCCTGTGCCGCCGTCGCGTACCAAATCGCCCGGCACATGGGTCTGCGTCACCCCGAACTCGCCTGGGGCTTCACGCTCGCGCAGCCGCTCGTGTTTCTGCACAGTTTCGCCGAGCTGACCGAGCTGCCGTTTGCCCTTCTGCTGGGTCTGACGACGCTGGCCTACCTCGAACGCCGCTGGCGCACGCTGGCGGTGCTCGCGGGGCTGCTGCCGCTGGCCCGGCCGGAAGGCTTCGCGTTTCTGCTGCTGGCGGGCGTGTTGCTGGCGGCCCACCGGCGTCTGCGGCTGCTTCCGGTCCTGCTGTGGGGGCTGGCGGCGTGGAGCGTGGCGGGATGGCACCTCTTCGGCCGCGACGGCTCACCGCTGACCTGGCTGTACCGCCACTGGCCCTATGCCGGCGAGTCGGTGTACACGGAGGGGGGTGGGGTGCTCGCGGCGGCGGGCCGGCTGCTGAGGTTTCCCCTCTCCATGCCGGCCGTGACCGGGCCGGGCGTCTTCCCCGGCCTGCTGGTCGGCGGCGCGATCGCGGCGGCGTCGGCGTGGCGTGGCTCCCGGGCCGCGGCGGCCGTGCTGGCCGTCGCCGGGGCGGTGCTCATCGGCCACAGCCTGCTGTACGCCGCCGGGGCCATGGCCAGCAACGGGGAGCTCCGCTACCTGCTCGTGGTGGCGCCCTTCTGGGCGGTCCTGACGGCCGCCGGATGGGACTACGCCTTCCGACGGCTCGGCCGCTCCCCCGGGGAGATGCTGCGGTTTGCCGCGTATGCCGCCGCCCTTCCGCTGCTGGTCAACTTCCGCGTCTACGGCGTGCTGCCCCTGCGGTTCGACGACGATTGGCGCACCGCCCGCCTGCTGGCCCACTGGGCCGACCGCTACGGCAAGGCCCACGGCTACCCCCACCTGATGGCCGCCCACCCCGGCGTGTGGTACTTCCTCGACCGTTCCAACACCGCCCCGGGCACCTACGACTTCACGACCGCCCGCCTGCACAACCCGCCGGCAGGCACCGTGCTGCTGTACGACCCCGTGTACGCCCGCTTCAACGCGTCACGCGACCGCCGGGTCGAATCACTCGACGAGCTGCTCGCGGCCGGCTGGACGCCCCTGCCGCTGGCCCGCGACGGCCGCTTCGGCGGCTGGCAGGTGCTGCTCTCCATCCCTCTCGCCAACAACACGCCGCAGCCGTGACTTCCCTGCCCCTCCGGCCTACCGTTGAGACTGAATCTCAATATCCATGAAACATCGAACGCATCTTCAGTCCGCCGTCGTGCTGAGTGTCCTCGTGGCCGCGCTGAGCGGGGCGACGGCTTGGGTGGCGTCCTCGGCGGCTGGGCAGCGGCAGCCGGCTGCGACGTCTGCCCGGCCCCAGACCCCCGCCGACCCCACCGAACTCGTCGTGGTGTTTCAGCGGCAGAAGGACCCGACGCAGGTCCGCGCCGATGCCGACCGTTTCGCACAGGCGCTTAGCCGGGAGCTGGGCATGCCGGTCTCGGCGACGGTGCCGGTGGATTACTCGGCGTCGGTGCAGGCGCTGGTGTCGCGGAAAGCCGACCTCGCGTACGTGTCGGCCATGCCGTTCCTGCTCGCGCGTCGGGACGGGGGGGCGCGCATCCTTCTGGCCGAGAGCCGGCGGTCCGTTTCGGACGGCACCTTCCGCACCAGCTACGACTCGGTGTGGGTGGTGGCGGCCGACTCGCCGCTGAAGAGCTACGACGACCTCGTGCGGTCGGCCCGGACGGTCCGGCTGGCTTTCACCTCGCCCACGTCCACCAGCGGCTACATCATGCCGCTGGCGAGGTTTGTCGCCGAAGGAGTGGTTCGCCCCGGGCAGGACGTACGCGAGGTGTTCGGTCAGGTGGCCTTCGGCGGCTCGTACACCGCGGCACTCGAGCAGGTGCTGCTCGGCCGGGCGGACGCCGCCGCCGTCTCCGACTACGTCATGGAGGGTGAGAAGGCGGACGTGTATCTGCCGGCCGAGAAGCGGCAACGGCTCCGGGTGCTGGCCCGCACGCCGGGGGTGCCGACGCACGTGCTGGCGGTGCGCGGCGGGTTGTCGGAGGCGTTTGTGGGCCGGCTGCGGGAGGCGGTGCTGAAGGTGGCCCGGGAGGAGCCGCAGCTGCTGGCGGCGGTGTACGGGGCGACGCGGCTGGTCGAGGTGGACGAGGATGCCCACGTCCGGGCCGCGGTCGAGGCGATTGAGCGGACGGGGATTCCTGTGGAAGGGCTGGCGCGGTGACCGTCTCGACCGGCCAGTCCGAGACCTCGCCCGCGGCGACGGGGCGTGCGGAGACATCGGGTGCGGCGCGGGTGGTCTCGCTTCCGCAGCACCCGTCACAGGTGCGCAAGGCGGTGCTGACGATCAACGGCGGGGCCTACCGCTACGCCGACGGGACGCTGGCGCTGCGGAACGTGGACCTGTGCGTGCACCGCGGCGAGCACGTGGCGATTCTCGGTCCGTCGGGGGGGGGCAAGACGACGTTGCTGGGGCTGATCTCCGGGCGGCTGCGGCTGTGTGCCGGGTCGATGTCGCGCGAAGGCAAAGTCGCGACGGTGCATCAGGACCTCCGGCTGGTCAGCCAGTCGAGCGTGCTCACCAACGTGCTCCACGGAGCCCTGCCGCGTCGCCGATGGTGGGGGTTCACGCCACAGGACAAGAGCAAGGCGCGGGCGCTGCTCGACCGCGTGGGACTGGCAGACAAGGCCGACGTCCCCGTGGCACGGCTCTCGGGCGGGCAGAAGCAGCGCGTGGCCGTGGCGCGGGCGCTCATGAGCGACCCGGAAATCCTGCTGGCCGACGAGCCGGTCGCCGCACTCGACGCGCGAACCGCCCGCGAAGTGATGGGCCTGATCGACCGCCTGCGTCTCTCGCGAGGCTTGACGCTGGTGACGGTGCTGCACGACCGCGAACTGGCCGACGAGTTCGCCGACCGCACGGTCGAACTCGACGCCGGATGGCTGGGCGAGCGTCAGCCGCCGCTCAGCCCCGCGACCACGCCCGACGTGCACGCCGACCCCCGGGAAATCAGGCCCTTCCCGGCGTGGGGGTGGTGGGTCGTGGGCGTGTTGCTGCTCGGGGCGTATGCCGGCTCGCTCTCCGGCTTCGAAATCACCTCCCGGCAGACGCAGGACCTGCTGACCAACCTGGCGGACTTTGCCCGCCGGCTGGTGCCGACGACCCAGCAGCTCCTCTCCGCCCCGTGGGGCCAGTTCGGCAGCGCCCTGCTCGAGACGCTGCGGATGGCGCTGCTGGGGACGACGCTGGCGGCGGCGCTGTCGCTGCCGATGGCAGCCCTGGCCGCCAGGAACGTGGCGCCGGGGTGGCTGCGGCACCCGTCGCGCGTGCTGCTGAACGTGCTGCGGGCGGTGCCGTCGATCGTCTGGGCCCTGCTCATGGTGGCGGCGTTGGGGCTGGGGCCGGTGGCCGGGGTCATCGCGCTGGCCGCCTACTCGATGGGCTACCTCACCAAGTTCTTCTACGAGGCCATCGAATCGGTCGATCCCGCGACGCTCAGTGCGCTGCAGGAACTCGGGGCGAGCCGTTGGCAGCGGCTGGCTTACGGCGTTTTCCCGGCCGCGCGGGCCACCTTGGCCGGGTCGGCCATCTTCATGCTCGAGTACAACGTCCGCGCGGCGTCGGTGCTCGGGCTGGTGGGGGCGGGCGGTCTGGGCTACGAGCTCAAACTCCACCTCGACTACGGCAATCTGCACAACGTCGGCATCGTGCTGGGCATCCTCGTGGCGGTCACCATCGTCCTCGACACGCTCTCCGCCCGTCTGCGCGAACGCGTCCGCTGAACACGTCGCCTTAAGTATCCACCATCAATCAACTTACAATCGAACCAGCCGATCGCTCCCCCGGGCCAGTGCGTCCCCGTCGCGAAACGCTCCCGGCGGGCCGTGTCGTCTGTCCCGGCCGGACCGCTAACGTTGTCTGTCGCGGTGGTGTCCGAGGTGGACAGAGGCGATGCCCTCCACGCGAGCCGTGCGAAGGGGCCGCTGAAAGGACGGTGTGGCATGTCGGCAAGGTGCGGCGGACCGAACCGCTGGTGGGTTGCGGCAGCGTTGTGGGCCGCGGTGGCGGCAGGGACGGCTCACGGGCAGGCCGGCGCGGCGGCGCCCCCGGCAGGGAATACCGCGTCCGCGCCGGCGTCCGCGAACGCAGTGCCCGCCGGGATGCCGTCCGACCCGTTTTCGGCGGTGGCGCCGGCAAGGGCCGCCGCGGAAGCGGCGCGGGTGCGGCTGTCCAACGCCCGCAGCGAGCTGGCGGATTATGTCCGCACGCAGCGGCTGCTGTTCGAGAACTCCGTGGCCTACCGCGAAGCCGTCGACGCCCAGCAGCGGGCGTGGGCCGACTTCGACGCGGCCCGGACGAAGGTGCTGGCCGCACTGGAGGTAGACCCCGAGGTGGCGGCCCTGCGGAAGCTGCTGGCCGAGACGGCCGGGCAGCTTCAGGCCCGTCAGAAACGGCTGGCAGACCCCGCTTTGCCCGCGGCCGTCGCGGAGTCCATCCGCTCGGAGGTTGAAACGCTGGCCGACTTGCGGTTTGCCCTCTCCCGTCAGCTTTCGCAGTTGGAGTCGGCGGCGTTGCGGGACGACCGGGCGACGTCGGAAGCCCGCGAGCGGCTGGCTTTGGCGACGCGTGAGGTGCAGCGTCTGCGGCAGGCGTTCGAGCTGGAGCTGCGGACCGGCGAAGCCCTGGCGGCGGGCCGTCGGGCCGTACGGGATGCCCGTGAACAGCAGGCGGCCGCGGCGGAGTACGCGGTCGCGGCGGCCCGCACCGCCGATCTGCTGCTGGACTACGCCTACTACGTGCAGTGGTCGAACCAGCGGCGTTCGGTGGTGGTCGCCTCGCCGTGGGTGGCCTACGCCTACCCGCTGGCGGCGTACGGCAGCGTCTCTCCGGCGACGGCTTCGCCGGGCAGCAGCGGCATCGGCTACGGCATGATGCCCACACCACTCCCCTGACGGCCACCGCGGGATGTCAGCCTCGACGCGGGCGGCGGGACCGCCTGACGTCGCCCTGGGTCAACGCCCCTCGCCGTTGCCACCGCGCTCGCGCATTTCCGCCTGCCGCATGGGCATGGCGTCGATGACCGCGAGCAGCGTCTGCGGCCGTACCGGCTCGCGTTCGCGAAGTTTCACGCCGCCGTCCTTCCCCACGAGCAGGGCGTGGAACCCACGTTTCTCCACCCCCAGGCCTTCGCGGAGCGGGTCGTCGCCGACGACTTCGATCAGGAGCACGTCGCGTTCGCGGAGCTGCGCGATGGCCGGACCGAGCAGCCGACGCTGGGTGGCCAGCCGGGGGTCGGTCTCCTCGTCGGAAAAGATGATCAGCAGGCGGTGCTGCCATCGCTGGCTGGCGACGTCCGCCGGGGTGACGTCCCGCAAGGCCTCGATGGCGTCGGCGGGGCCCGTGGTCGGCGCGGAGGCAGGCTCGGCGGCTTGAGCCACCGCGGCGGCGGTCGGCTCCGGTGTCCCTGGCGTTTCGGCCCGGTCCACGTTCGAGGCCGGCGTAGGCTCGCCTGCCACCGGCCCTGCGGCCGCGCCCGGCCGCTCCGGCTGGCACCCGCCGACCGCGACGCCCAGCACGGTCGCCACGGCCGCAGCCGGCCACACCCGCGTCCGCCGATGTCTCTCCATGCGGCCAGTTTACCCCCGCACGCCGCTGACGATGTGGTAGATGGCGGTCCCGTCCGCCGCCGTTGCCGGGGCGTCGGTGATGTCGCCAAGCCCGGCGGCCTGCAGGTCGTCCCGCACCTCCGACGGCGTGTGCACGCGGGCCACCGGCGAGACCAGCGCCATGTTCAGCGCGAACAGCTCGGAAAAACCGCCCGGCAGGCCCGTGCCGGCCATCAGGTCCACCACGATGACCCGGCCGCCGCCGGGGCGGGCCGCCGCCGCCAGTTTCGCGACCAGCTCACGGGCCTTCGCCCGGTCGTGCTGATGCATCGCCCCGCACCACACCACGGCATCGAACGGCCCCGGCAAAGGCGCTTTCAGGTAATCGGCGGCGAGATGGGTGATGCGGCCGGCGTGCGGGTGGGCCGCGGTAAGCGTCCGGGCGAAGTCGGTGACCGCCGGCAGGTCCAGCAGGGTCACCCTCAGACGCGGGTCACGTTCCACGAGCAACCGGCCGAGCGTGCCGGCCCCGCTGCCGACGTCGAGCAGGGTCAACACCCCGTCCAGGGGAAGGGCGGAGACGACTGCGGGCAGCACGGCCCGCCCCCGCGCTTCCATCGCCAGCACAAAGCCGCGGGTCCGCTCGGGGTCGCCGCCCAGATGCGCGCCCGGCGGCACCACCGGACGGCCGGTCTTCACCAGCTCCGGCAGCTTCGCCCACAGCCCGGCCATCGCCGCGTTCAGCTCCAACGCCGGCGCCAGCGACGTCGGCGAGCGACGCTGCAGCAGCGGCCCTGCCCCCTCCGCCGCCTGCCACACCCCCCCGGCCGACCGCACGAGCAGGCCCATGCCGCCCAGTGCCTCCAGCAGCATGCCGCCCGTACGCAGGTCCAGGCCGCACGCCGAGCACACCTGCCCCGTCTCGCCCGGCAAGGCGTCGAACACGCCGAGTTGAACGGCGGTCATCAGCACCTGCGATGACCAGTAGCCCGTGGCGACTTGTGAGAGACGTTCGGCGGTCCAGCTCATGGCGGGGCAGTCTATGACCCGCCGCGGTCGGCTACATGTCCCGGGCTGCGACCCCAGACGACCCTACGTTGCCGCCCGGTCTTCGCCCCGCTTGCGGTCGCCCCCGTAGATGTCCAGATAGAAGTAGAGCAGTTCCCGACCATTGACCTGCCGGGTCCGCTGGTGGCGGAAGTTGAACTTCTCGAACAGCTTCAGGGCCGGTTCGCGGTCGATGTAGCTGGAGAGCGTGATTTTGACGTGCCCGCGGTCGTGGCAGAACTGGATTGCCGTCTCCAGCAGCTTGCTGCCGATGCCGCGTCGGCGGTGGTCCTGTCGCACGCGTAGCCGACGGATTTCGCCCACCCCCGCTTCGTTGTGCTGCACCCCCACCATCCCCACCACTTCGCCCTGCGGGTTCACCGCGACCCAGAAGTGGTTGCCTTCGTTGGCCAGGTAGGCGGCGGGGATGTCGTCGATGTCCTCACCGGTGTCGTTGTCCGCCAGCGTGCCGCCGATGAGCCCTTCCCGGTACAGCACTTTGCAGGCCGCCGCGTCCTCCGGCTGAAACGTTCGGACGACCACCGGGATTTTGGGTGCGCTCTCCATGCCCAGCTTCAAGTGTATTCCCCGGCCCGAAGCGATGTCTGGAGCGTCCGAGGCCGAGTTGTCAGCTCAGAGCAGGTGAAACCGCACGCGGTCTTCGGCCAGATCGATCGTGGCCACACTGGGCTGCCGTGTACGGTGCAGCGCCCCCGGGTTCACCCACCGCAGATGCCCGTCCTGCGTGTCGTCACTGACGTGGGTGTGACCCGTGAGGATGTACCGCAGGGTGGGGTCGGTCCTCATCTCGCGGAGCGGCTGCATGCGGTCGCCGTGGGCCACGCCGATGCGTCTGCCGGCCAGCTCGACCACCCCCGAAAGCCCCAGACAGGTGATGCCCAGCCCCGCCGCGTACCGCGCCAACCCTTCGCGGTCCCAGTCGTTGTTGCCGAAAACGAAGTAGGCCGGGACGTCGCCGGCCAGCAGGTCGAGCACGGCCGGGCCGGTCAAATCGCCGCAGTGGATGAGGGCCTTGACCCCCAACCGCCCCAGCAGCTCCACGGCCGCCCGGGTGAGCGGTAGCCGGTCGTGCGTGTCGGAAAGGACGCCGATGAGCATGCAGACCCCACTGTAATCCCGACGGCCAAGGCCGCTTGACAGCTCAAGCGCGGGATTCAACAATACTTGCACAACCGAAGAACGCCTTCTTATCCAGAGTGGTCGAGGGTCAGGGCCCGTAGACACCACAGCAACCCCTCCGGGTCGGTGAAACCGGTTCGGGGAAGGTGCTAAGTCCCTCCCGCAGCAGGCTTTCAACAAGCGTGGCTGTGGGGAAGATAAGGATGAGGGTGAATCGTCCGCCGGCTTGGGGGCTTGGCGGGGCGATTCCTCCCCCGAGCGATCGGCGGGTTCCGTTTGGGATGTTCCCCGGCGGCCTCTTCCTTGCGGAAGAGGCGTTTTCGTTGGGGCTTGACCGCGGGGTGCGGTCGGGCCGGGCCGGTTAGGAACCTCATCGGAGAACGCCGTGACGGTTGTTGTCGCTTCCCCTGCTTCCCGTTCTGTTCCCTCGCACCGCGTGACCGCGACCCCGGCGGACAGCCGCTCGCAGCGGGCCGACGCCGGGGCACATGTCCGCGGGCTCAAGTGCAAGGAGTGCGGTCAGCGCACGCCGGCCGAGCCGCTGCACGTGTGCCCGGCGTGCTTCGGGCCGCTGGAGGTGGAATACGACTACGACCTGCTGGCGCGGCTCGTGACGCGGGAGCGGATCGAAGCCGGCCCACGCAACCTCTGGCGATATCGCGACCTGCTGCCCGTCGCGACGCCCATCACCGGGTTCCACAGCGGCTGGACGCCTCTGCGCAGGGCCCAGCGGCTGGCCGCCGCCCTCGGTTGCCGCGAGCTTTATCTGAAGGACGATTCGGCCAACTACCCGACGTGGTCGTACAAAGAGCGTGTCGTGTCGGTGGCGTTGAGCAAGGCGGTCGAGTTCGGGTTCGACACGGTCGGCTGCGCGTCCACCGGCAACCTCGCCAACTCGGTGGCGGCTCACGCCGCCGGGGCCGGGCTCAAGTGCGTGGTGTTCATCCCGCACGACCTCGAACAGGGCAAGGTGCTCGGCTCGCTGGTGTTCGGACCGCAGGTCGTGCGGGTGAAGGGCAACTACGACGATGTGAACCGGCTGTGCACGCAGGTGGCCGACCACTACGGCTGGGCGATCGTCAATGTGAACCTCCGGCCGTACTACACCGAGGGCGCCAAAACCTACGGCTTCGAGATCGCCGAGCAGCTCGGCTGGACACTGCCGCAGCACGTCGTGTGCCCGGTGGCCGGCGGGACCATCCTTCCCAAGATCGACAAGGCCTTCCGTGAACTGGTGACCCTCGGGCTGGTCAGCGACACGCCCTGCCGCTTCTGGGCCGCCCAGGCCGCCGGCTGCGACCCCGTGGTGGACGCCATCCGACGCGGCACCGACGAGGTCATCCCGCAGAAGCCCCGCACGCTCGCCCGGTCGATCGCCATCGGCAACCCGGCCGACGGGTTCGACGCCGCCCGCGTCGCCCAGCGGACCGGCGGCGGAGGCGAGTCCGTCACCGACGACGAGATCGTCGAGGCCATCCGCCTGCTGGCCCGGACCGAAGGCATCTTCACCGAACCGGCCGGCGGCACGACGCTGGCCGTGGCGAAGAAGCTCATCGATCAGGGCCGCATCCCCCGCGACGAGACCGTCGTCATCTGCATCACCGGCAACGGCCTCAAGACGCTTGAGGCCGTGGACAGCCAGCTGCCGTTCCCCGAGCCTATCGACGCCAAACTCGCCGCCGTGCAGAGCGTGCTGGGTCGATGACCGGCCGCGGACGAGCGGCTCGGGGGACCGGCGGTACACTACCGGCATGAGGTGGCGCGCCCTGCTCGTGGTGCTCCCGATGGTGTGGCCGGCCGAGCTGGTCGGGCAGTCGTCCGGTGGGCCGGGGACGCGGCCGGCCACGCGGCCCGCCGCCCGTGCCCCCGCCCCCGCCCCGGCCAGCCCGATCGGCGATGCGGTCAAGGCGCTGCTCGCGGAGTTCGCCGAGGCCCAGCAGGCCAACCGGACGTACACCCGGCAGCGGCCCGACTTTTTCGACGATGCCCCCGAAAAGCCGACGGCCGAGCAGGTGTGGCGGGCCCTTGAAGCCAGGCACGCCCCCGACCCGCGGGCCGATGCGTACGTCAAGTGGCAACTGCTCTCGGCCCTGCCCCCCGGCCCGACCGACGACCCGGCGGAGATGCGCCGCATCGCCGGGCTGCTGGGACGTGCCCCCGCCCCCGCCTTACACCCGCTGCTCGAGCCGCGTCACCGCACCCAGCTCGAGTCGATGGCCGCCCGGCTCAGGCCCGGTTCGGAGGACGAAGCGAACGACCGCTTGCGCGAGCTGTCGGAAAACGCGATGAAGTACAACCTGCCGGTGTTCTACTACCGCGAAGCGCTCACGGACCGGCTCCCGCCCTCGGCGGGACGGTTCGTCCTGGCGTTCGAAGACCTGGCGGAGCGGGCGAAGCTGGGCTGGTCGGCCGACCGCTACCGGCAGAAGCTGCTGACCGACATCCGCAACTGGGCGTCCTCGCCGGGCACGTCGGCGCGGGACATCGAGACGGTCGTTCAGGCGATCGCCCGTCTGCGCGGCGTGCAATCCGAGGAGATGCCGTCGCGGCTCCGACCCGACGGCATGGGCCTGCGGTGGGACCGCCGGCGTGCCCGCGTAGAGTCGTGGGACAACACGGTGCTGTCGCTGCAGAACGAGCTGACGCAGCGTCTGCGAAACGCCGGCGGGCGTTGACCCGCCGAGCCGCCACGTGCCGGCTGGCTTTCAAGGCCTGCCCGCCTATACTCTCGGCCTACTGGGGCTGAGAACGACTATGCCGGTCAAGGTTCGCATTCCGTCGCCGCTTCGCACCTTCACCAACGGGGCCGATACCGTCGTGGCGTCGGGCACGACCGTCGGCGAGGTGCTGGAGTCGCTCAAGCAGCAGGCGTCGGGCATCGAGACCCGGCTGTTCAAAGCCCCCGGTCAACTCAACCGATACGTCAACATCTACGTGAACGATGAAGACGTGCGGTTTCTTCAGCACCTTGAGACGCCGCTGAAGGACGGCGACGAGGTGTCGATTGTTCCCGCGATCGCGGGGGGAACCCGCTGAGGCGGGGTTGCGTGACAGCGATTACAGTTTTCTGGCCGTTGACGTCCACGATGACCGCGTGTCGGCACACCGCCGCCGTGCCCGTGGGCCGGTCCCCTGTTCAAAGAGAGGGTGGTCTCCTCCACGGACGACGTCGCCGTGGTGAGATGTCGTGACATCATGTCCGAATCGATTCAATCCCGGATTCTTTCCCATCTGCAGTCCAACACGTACCAGCCGGCCCGTCCGCGCAGCGTCGCCCGCGAGCTGGAGATGCACAGCGACGCGGAGTACCCGGCGTTCCGGGCGGCGCTGCGGTCGCTGATGGACCAGGGCCGTGTGGTGCTCGGCCAGCGGGGCTGCCTGGTGCTGCCCACCGCTCACGCCCGCACGGCGGGCCCTGGCAAGACCCACGCCAGCGAGTTCCTGGGCACCTACAGCCACAACCCGCGGGGCTTCGGCTTCGTCACCCCCGACGACCCCACCGCCAAGGAAGACATTTTCATTCCGCCCGGCGAAAACGGCGGCGCGCTCACCGGCGACAAGGTCCGCGTACGCGTGGCGCCACGACGCGGCCGCGAGCGCGACGGCAAGGCCCTGCTGGCGGGCAAGGTCGTCGAGGTGGTCGAGCGGTCCAACTCCCGCTTCGTCGGCGACCTCGCCAAGGTCCACGGCAAGTGGTACGTCCTGCCCGACGGCAACGCGCTGACCACGCCCATCCACGTCCCCGACGCCGGCAGCCGCCATCTGCCCGCGGGCACACGCGTCGTCGTTGAGCTGACGGCCTTCCCCGACCGCGGCGAAGGCGCCGTGGGCGTCATCACCGACGTGCTGGGCAAGGCGGGCGACAAGGACGTGGACCTCAAGTCCATCATCATTCAGCACAACCTGCCCGAGGATTTCCCCGACGAGGTGAAGGCCGAGGCCCGGCAGGCGGCGGCCCGCTTCGACCCCAACGCGGAACTGGCCCACCGGCTCGACCTCACGCGCGAGCTGGTCGTCACCATCGACCCCGACGACGCCAAGGACTACGACGACGCGATCTCCCTCCGCACGCTCGACCACGGCCGCGTCGAACTGGGCGTGCACATCGCGGATGTGTCGCACTTCGTGGCCGAGGGCTCCGCCCTCGACCAGGAAGCCCGCAAACGCGGCAACTCCGTGTACTTCCCCGGACACGTCATCCCCATGCTGCCGGAGATCCTCAGCAACGGGGTCTGCTCGCTGCAGGAGGGCGTGCCCCGGCTGTGCCTCTCGGCCTTCATCACGCTCGACGCCGAGGGCAAACCCGTCTCCACCCGCTTCGCCGAGACGATCATCTCTTCCGCCCGGCGGTTGCGCTACCGCGAAGCCCAGGACCTCATCGACGGGAAAGCGGAGATTCATCACCCCGACGGCCCCCGCCGCCGCAGCGACTACCCGTCGCCCGTGCTCGACCTGCTCAAGCGGATGGACCAGCTCGCACGGAAGATTCAGAAACGTCGGCTTGCCGCCGGCCAGCTCGTGCTGGACCTGCCGGAGGTCGAGCTGCGGCTGGACGACCACGGCCGCGTGGTCGGCACGGAGAAAGAAGACACGTCCTTCACGCACACGATCATCGAGATGTTCATGGTCGAGGCGAACGAGGCCGTCGCGCGACTGCTCGACTCGCTGGACATCCCGTTCATCCGCCGCGTCCACCCCGAGCCGGACCTCTCCGACGCCGAGCGGCTCAGCCGCTTCGTCAGCGTCGCCGGACACCGCCTGCCCAAGGTCATCGACCGCCACGCCATCCAGCGGCTGATCGCGGCCACACGCGACCGCCCCGAGGCCTACGCCATCAACCTCGCCGTGCTCAAGTCGCTCACGCGCGCGGAATACTCGCCCGAACGCGAGGGGCACTACGCGCTGGCGAGCGAGCACTACACGCATTTCACCTCGCCCATCCGCCGCTACGCCGACCTGCACATCCACCGCCTCGTGCGTCGATACCTGCAGGCCCAGAAGCGGCACCCGACCGGCCCCCGCGTGTCGCGGACGGCCCTCGACCTCGGCCCGCTGCCCAGCTTCGAAGACCTCGTGGCCCTCGGCCGGCACCTCTCGTTCACCGAACGCCGCGCCGAAGCCGCCGAACGCGAGCTGCGACAGGTCAAACTGCTCACGCTGCTGCAGAGGCACGTCGGCGAAGACTTCCCCGGCGTCGTCACCGGCATCACCCAGTTCGGCATCTTCGTGCAGCTCACCGACTACCTCATCGACGGGCTCATCCGCTACGAAGACCTGCTGGACGACTGGTGGGACGTGGACGAGCAGGCCGGGGTCGTCCGCGGCCAGCGCACGGGCAAGCGCATCGGCATCGGCGACACGTGCATCGCCCGCATCGCCCGCGTGGACCCCGCCCGCCGCGAGCTGGCCCTGTCCATCACCCGGCTCACCGGCCGGGTGGACCGAGTGCAGGTTGCGCAGGACGCAGACGACGGTGACGCCACCCGTGCCAAGCGTCGCGGCAAGTCGTCGAACGCCGCAGTCAAGGGCGGCGGCAGCTCCCGGCCCGAGCGCAAAGCCGCCTCACGTTCTCAAGCCCGTGGCGGCGGCCACCGCAAGCAGTCGGCCAAGGGCCGCCGGGACGGCATGCCCCGCCGCAAGGGCAGGCGCTAAGGCCACCGGTGGGGTCAACCGCCCCGCCCCGGCGTACGGCAAGCCCCGTTGGCCTGTGTGAGGGCCGCGGACTCGACGTCGCCGAAGGCTGCATGGCCGCCGGCGGCAACCGTCTTTCGCACGCGCTGGGCCAACGAAAAGCGGGTGCGTCCGGGAACCGGACACACCCGCTTTCAGGGAGGGAGAGAGAGAGCTGCCGACCCGTCCGTTGCCGGACACGTTGCCCGCACGGGCCGCCGGCAGGACAGGTCGAGGACCGGTCCAGGTCAGAGTTTCACCGCCGCGACGAGCTCCTTGACGTGCTGCACGGAGACGGCGAAGGCCGCCTTTTCCTTCTCGTCGAGTTCGATCTCGAAGACCTTTTCCACGCCCTTGCTGCCCAGCAGCGCCGGCACGCCCACGAAGTAGCCGCCGATGCCGTATTCCTTGTCGCAGTAGGCGGCGACGGGCAGGATGCGCTTCTTGTCCTTGATGATGGCCTCGGCCATCTGCACGGTGGCGGCAGCGGGCGCGTAGTAGGCCGAGCCCGTCTTGAGCAGCTGGACGATTTCGCCGCCGCCGTTACGGGTCCGCTTGATGATCTCTTCGAGGCGGTCCGGCTTCACCAGTTGGGTGATGGGGATGCCGCCGGCGAAGGTGTAGCGGGCGAGCGGCACCATGTCGTCGCCGTGGCCGCCGAGCAGCAGCGCCTGCACGTCTTCGACCGAGCAGCCGATTTCGGCGGCCAGGAACGAGCGATACCGGGCGGTGTCGAGCACGCCGGCCTGACCCATCACGCGGTACGTCGGGAACCCCGACGCCTTCCACGCGACGTAGACCATGGCGTCCAGCGGGTTGCTCACGACGATGAGCACCGCATTGGGCGAATACTGCGCGACCTTGCTGGCGCACTCTTTGACGATGCCCGTGTTGATGCTGATCAGGTCGTCACGGCTCATCCCCGGCTTACGCGGCACACCGGCCGTGATGATGACCACGTCCGAGTCGGCCGTGTCCTTGTAGTCCACGGTGCCGACGACCTTGACGTCGCAGCCCATCACCGGCGTGGCTTCGTACAGGTCCAGCCCTTTGCCCATGGGCATCGTGTTGGGCACCTTCTTCGTCGGGTCCTTGGGGTCCGGAAGCTCGGCGATGTCGAGCAGGACGATGTCGGCCAGTTCGCTGCTGGCGGCGAAGTGGGCGCAGGTAGCGCCGACGTTGCCGGCACCGATGATGGAGAGTTTGGCGCGTTTCATGGCGGGTTCCTTTCGCTGCGACGGCAGCCGGGGTCACCGGGCGTCGTGGTCCGGCCGGCGGGGCCCGGCGGTGGGCCCGGCCTCACCGGCACGCCGCGGATTATTCACACCCCGCGAACGCCTGCAACCGCCGGCCCGCCACGTCAACGTTTGTCTGCGACGCCCTGCCGCGGGGTGGGGCAAGATGCCCCGGGGCGCCGATAGGTCGCTCGTGGGGAAGCACCGCGACCCCGGCGCGTCCACGCTGACGCCGCCCGGCCGGCCGTGCCCCCGGCCCCCGCCGCCACGTCACTTCTCCCGCCGCAGATAGCGTTCGATTTCCTCGACGTCGGCCTTGAGCCGCTCGAGCCGCTGCAGCAGATCGGCCTCGGGCCGCTTGCTGTCCTGCTCGGCCAGCTCATCCGCCCGTGCCTTCTCGAGGTTGTTCAGCACCACCGCGATGAACAGGTTCACGACCACGAACACGCCCAGCACGATGAAGCTGCTGAAGAACAGCCACGCCAGCGGCCGCTGGTCGAGCAGTTTCGCCTGCAGGTCGGGCCACGCTTCGCCGGTGAGGGTCTGGAACATCGAGAGCATCGCCAGCCCCAGGGTCCCCCAGTTTTCCGGGTCGATCTCACCGAACATGTAGAAGCCTGCGATGCCATAGACGTACAGCAGCATGAACATCAGCAGGATGACGTGGAACATCGACGGGATCGACCGGAACATCGTCTCGACGATGAGCTTGAGGTCGGGGGCCACGCTCACGAGTCGTACGACCCGCAGCACGCGCAGCACCCGGCCGACCACGGCAAAGTCACCGCCGATGGGAACGGTCGTCAGCGCCACGATGAGGAAGTCGAAGACGTTCCACCCGTCCAGAAAAAACCGCGGATAGCGTGGGTGATAGGCGATCAGTCGCAGGGCGATCTCGACCACGAAGATCACCTTGAAGAGCCAGTTGAACGCGTACAGGAGGTTGCCGGTCCGGGCCATCACCGTCTGGCTGGTCTCGACGCCGAGCAAAACGGCGTTGAGCAGGATGCAGACGACGATGAAGGTGGTGAACCCCTTGGCGGTTGTGACACGTTGGGCGAACTGGACCATGGGTGGCTCTCTCCCTGACGGCATGGCAGGCGGACTGCTTCGGCCGACGGCACGGGGCCGCAAGGCTACGGCCGGTGGGGCGAAGCGTTTCGCTGCGGGGGGTGAGACCGCGGCACCGGTTGACCCCCGCCCCCCTCCCCCGCCCGCGGCGATAACTGCCCGGCCAGCCGCTCCAGCACACGCCGGACATGCTGTCTCACCACCGGCGTCTCCAGTCCGGCGTTCGAACGCACCACGATGACCACGTCCACGCCCGGCGTGTGCAGCTCCCCCAGCGTTCGAAAGGACTCGCGGAGCTGGCGGCGGAGGCGATTGCGGACGACCGCCGTGCCCAGCCGCCGCGGGACGGCCAGGCCCAGCCGCATCGGCCCCGGCCGGGCCGGGTCACCTGACCGCACGGCGAACAGCGCCTGCAACGGTCCGGACGAGACGCGCCCCGCGGTCACCCCCGGATTCTTCGGACCGGCGACCGCCCCTGGCGACGCAGCGCCCGTGCTCCGGGAGGCCGCATCGAAGACGTGCCGGAAGCCGTCCGGCCCGCGCAGACGCATCGCTTTCGGGAACCGATTGGGTCGCGGCACACCCTGCATGGCCATGGTCGTCCCGTGTCGCCCCTCGCTACTTCGTTGCCGCCGACCACCGCCCCGGGTCGCGCGGCGGATGGGTCGGTGCCGGGTGGGGCCTAGTGGATGCCTTGGGCCGCCAGATACCGCTCGGCGTCGAGCGCCGCCTTGCAGCCCGCGCCCGCCGCCGTGATCGCCTGACGATACACGTTGTCATGCACGTCGCCCGCGGCGAACACCCCCTCGACACTCGTGTAGCTGTGACAGGGGTCGGTCAGCACGAGATAGCCGTTGCCGTCCGTCTTGAGCTGTCCCTTGAGGAAGCCGATGTTCGGGGAGTGGCCGATGGCCACGAACATGCCGGCCGCTTCCAGCGTGCGGGTCTCCCCCGTCTGCACGTGCCTCACCCGCACGGCCGTCACGCCGTCGTTGTCGTTGCCGAGCACCTCATCCACCACCGAGTTCCACACCGGCTGGACCTTGGGGTTCTTGAGCGTGCGGTCGGCCATGACCTTGGAGGCCCGCAGGGTGTCGCGACGGTGCACGAGGTACACGACCGAGGCGAACTTGGTGAGGTAGTTGGCCTCTTCGCAGGCGGTGTCGCCGCCCCCCACGACGACCAGCGGGCGGTTGCGGAACCGCGGCAGGGCCCCATCGCAGACGGCGCACGCCGAGACACCGCGGTTCTTGAAGTGCGACTCCGACGGCAGCCCGAGGTACTTGGCGCTGGCCCCGGTGGCGACGATGACGGCGTGTGCTTCCACCGTCGCCCCGGCGGAGTCGGTCAACTTGAACGGGCGCCGCGAGAGGTCCACGTCCACGATGTCTTCGGTCACGATGCGGGCGCCGGCGTGCTCGGCCTGCTCGCGCATGGCCATCATCAGCTCCGGGCCCATGATGCCCCTGGGGAAGCCGGGGAAGTTCTCGACTTCGGTGGTCAGGTTGAGCTGACCCAGCGGCAGCGTGCCGCGCAGGCGGTTCTCCTCCGAAATGGCACCCTCGTACACGAGCGGATGCAGCATCGCCCGCGCCGCGTAGATGGCGGCGGTCCAGCCCGCCGGCCCCGACCCGATGATCACCACCTTTTCGGCCATAGGACCCCATTCTAGCGGGGCGCCGCCGCCGCCCGCGGGCTTACGCCAGCAGCGACAGCATCGCGTCGGTCACCTGCCCCGTCCCCGCCGTCCCGCCCAAGTCCCTCGGGTGGTTCGCCTTGTCCAGCACCAGCTTCGCCACCGCCGCGTGGATCGCCTCCGCCGCCGGCTTCTGCTCCAGAAAGTCCAGCATCATCGCCACCGAGAGGAACGTCGCGATCGGGTTGGCATACCCCTTGCCCGCGATGTCCGGCGCGCTGCCGTGCACCGGCTCGAACATGCTCGCCGCCTGCCGCGTCGGATTCAGGTTCCCGCTCGCCGCCATGCCCATCCCCCCCTGAATCGCCGCGCCCAGGTCCGTGACGATGTCCCCGAACATGTTCGTCGTCACGATCACGTCATAGCTCCCCGGCTTGGTCACCATGTACATCGTGCACGCGTCCACGTGGTGATAGTCGGTGGCGATCGCCGGGTAGTCCCTCTTGATCTCCTCAAACGCCCGCATCCACAGGTTGTGCGCGTACCGCAGCACGTTCGTCTTCGCCACCAGCGTCACCTTCTTGCGCCCGAACCGCACCGCGTACTCAAACGCATACCGGATCACCCGCTCCACCCCCCGCCGCGTCGTGACCTCGATCTGGTTCGCCACCTCGTGCGGCGTGTCCTTGTACAAAAACCCGCCCTGCCCGCAGTACAGCCCCTCCGTGTTCTCCCGCACGATCACAAAGTCGAACCCCGACCCCTGATTCGCCAGCGGCGTGGGCACGCCGGGCAACAGCTTGGTCGGCCGCAGGTTCACGTACTGATCCAGCTCAAACCGCATCTTCAGCAGGATGTCCTGTTCGATCAGGCCCTGCGGGATGCGGGCGTTGCCGCGAGGGTCCGCCCCGACCGCCCCGAACAGAATCGCGTCGTGCGCCCCGATCTCCTTCAAAGCCGAGTCCGGCAGGGTGACGCCCGTCTCGAGGTAATGCTCCGCCCCGAACGGGTAGTGCGTCGTCGTGTACGAAAACCCGTACCGCTTCGCCACGTGCGCCAGCACACGCAGCCCCGCCGGAATCACCTCTTTGCCGATGCCGTCGCCGGGAATCACCGCGATGTTCATGGGGCGGCAAGTGTACGGACCCGCCCCGTCGGCCGCACCTTCCACCCGACCCGCGCCTTCAGGAGCCGCCCGACGGCCGTGACGCGCCGGCGACTCGCCGTGCGACCTCCTTCACTGCGTGCGTGGGGTCGTCCCCTGGCAGCCACATCACCTCCGGCCAGCGCCGGAACCACTTCACCTGCCGTCGGGCGAGCTGGCGCGTGGCGATCTTGATCTGCTCCACCGCTTCGTCCAGCGGCAGCTCGCCGCGCAGGTGACGCAGCAGCAGCTCGTACCCCGCCGCCTCCCTCGCCGTAGAACTCAGCGGCTGCGGCAACCGGCGCACCTCCTCCACCCACCCCGCCGCGATCATCTGCTTCACCCGCGCGTTGATCCGCCGGTTGAGCTGCTCCTTTTCCCAGTGCGGCGCGACAAAAACGGCCCGGTGACGCAGCGTTCCCGCCGCCCATTCCGTCTGCTGGGCCGAGAGCGGCTGGCCGGTCAGTCGGTACACCTCCAGCGCCCGGACCACCCGCTTGGTGTCGTTGGGGTGCAGCCGCGACGCCGCGACCGGGTCCACCCGCTGCAGCTCGGCAAAGCGCTGGTCCGCCGGCATCTGCTGGAGCGCGAGCCGTAAGGATTCATCCGCCGGCGGGCCGTCGAACAACCCCCGAAACAGCGCCATGAAGTACAGTGGCGTGCCGCCCACACAAATCAGCCCTACGCCGCGTCGGCGGGCGTCCGCGATGACGGCGTCGGCATACGCAACGAACCGGGCCACGGTGTACGTCTCCGTGGGCTCCACGAGGTCCAGCCCGTGGTGGACGACGGCGGCACGCTCGGCCGGCGACGGCTTGGCCGTGCCGATGTCCATGCCACGGTACACGGTCATCGAGTCCACACAGAGGATCTCGTAGCCCAGCTCGCCGGCCAGCCGCAGCGCCCACGCGGACTTCCCGCTGGCCGTGGGGCCGACGATGCAGACCAGCGGCCGGCCGTCGGCCCGTGGGCCGGCCGGCGTGAGAGGGGCCACGGCGGCACACGGTCCGCGCGGGGCAGACGGGGCCGAAGGGGGGGGCGGCGAGGGCGAACCTGTCACATTTGCAGCTTAGCGAACGCGTCGTCGGGGTCGGCTGCCGAGCTGGCAACCGCCAGGGGAAATGTCGCGCATCTCACCGTTCGTAAACCCATTTCAAATCAATACTTATTGAACTCATCCCGCCTTGGTATCTGGCACGCCGTATGCATAGGTCTTGGCGTCCGACGGGTGGCGTCGGGGGGCCCGATGGGTCGGGCAGCACCGCCCCGGCGGGCCTTCCGGAGCCCCCGTCCGACATACCCAGGTCGTGGAAGTCGAAAGGAGGTTTGTCATGACGTTGCCTGCTCGTGTGGTTCGCGCGATGGATCCGTTTGAGGCGGTTCAGCGGGAGTTCGACACGGTGTTGGGTCGGCTGTTCGGCGGGACGGCGAACGGCGGCTTCCTGGCCCCGTACGCGGTGGACGTCCGCGAGGACGGCGATCGGATCATCGTGGAGGCGGAGCTGCCCGGCTTCACGAAGGATCAGATCGACGTCACCCTCGAGAACAGCGTGCTGACGATCTCGGCCGACCGCAACGAGGAGCGCTCGGAGCAGAACGCGGGCGACTACCTCGTCCGGGAGCGCCGGTTCACCCGGTTCCAGCGGAGCTTCACGCTGCCGCCGACCGTGGACGAGTCGTCGGTCAACGCCAAGCTCGAGAACGGCGTGCTGACGGTCACCCTCAACAAGCGTCCCGAAGCCAAGCCGCGGAAGATCTCGGTGTCGTAACACCGCGATCCGCCCGGCCCGCTCGCCCGGGGCGGCTCGCCGGCCACGGCGGGTTCTCCGCACCGCGGCGACGGGAGCTCAAGGTCAACTCAGACGTTCGACGCGTTCGTGAACGCAGGACAGTTGGGAAGTTCGGGGGGCGTGGTGCTCCCCGGTTCGTGAGGGCGTTCGTCGTGAGGCGAGGGGTCGTGCGACGCGGCCCATGAGGTCGCCGTGACGTGATGGCGACCTCCCCGTCGTACGGCCCCGGCGCCGAGCCCCCCAAAGCTCACCGGCGTGTCGCCCGCACGAACGCCAAGCGAACGTTTCGGTACGGTCGTGTGTGTCCGCCCCCTCGCGGGGCGGACTTTTTTTGTGCCCTTCTCCGGAGACGCTTTGACCCGAGGCGCCTTCCCCGTTGGCGGCTTGCCCGGAGAGGCCTTCCGTGCGGCCGGCGACGTGCAACTTGCGTAAACCGCGGCAGCCTCCGATAACCACAGGCCATGCCCGGGCTGTGGGAGCTGATGATCGTGCCGTGCCTGATCGGGCTCAACGCGTTCTTCGTCGGCGCCGAGTACGCATTGGTGGCCGCCCGGCCCGTACAGATCGAACAGCTCGACCGCCGGGGGCGACGCCGCACCGCCCGGGCCTTGCGGCAGCTCAAGGCACGCCCCGCCGCCGCCATCGGCGCGATCCAGCTGTGCATCACCGTGACCAACCTGATGCTCGGGGCGTTCGGCGAGCCGGTGATGACGCGCCTGCTGCGGACGATCTTCTCCGTGGCCGAATCCTACCTGCCCGAGCCGGTCTTCCGCGGCATGAGCTTCACGCTCTCGTTCCTCATCGTGACGCTGCTGACGGTGGTGTTCAGCGAGCTGCTGCCCAAGGCGCTCACGCTGCGGTATGTGCCGCCCGTGGCCACGCTGACGGCCGTACCCATCAGCGGGATCATGTTTCTTGTGCGGCCGCTCGTGGGGGTGATGAACGCGACGGCGAATCTGCTGACGGTGCCGCTGGGGCTGGGGCGGGTCGAGCAGATGGAGGCGGCCCGGTCGCAGGGGGCGGAAGAGATCCGCGTGCTGGCCAGTCAGGCGGCAGCCGAAGGCTCGCTCACGCACCAGGAGCGGTCGCTCATCCTCAACGCACTGTCGCTGGGCCGCCGCAAGGCCAAGCAGATCATGGTGCCGCGGGTGCGCGTCGCCTACCTGGACCTCCGGCGGAGCATGGCCGAGAACCGCGCCGTCATCAACGCCCACCTCTACTCCCGTCTGCCGCTGTGCGACGGCGGCATGGACAACGTCATCGGCGTGGTGCCCACCAAAGAGTTCCTCTCCGCCTACAACGCCGAAGGGGACACGTCCGTCCTGCAGCTCATCGCCCGCCCGGCCGTCTTCGCCCCCGAGACCATCTCCCTCGACCAGCTGCTGCTGCTGTTCGACCAGAAAAAGACGCAGCTCGCCTTCCTTGTGGATGAGCACGGCGGCGTGGAGGGGATCGTGACACTCCGCGACGTCGTGGACGAACTCGTCGGCGAACCGCTGGAAAAGCAGAAATCGGAAGAGGCCGACGGCCGGCTGGTCATGGAAGGCGACATGCCCCTGCACGAGGTGCGCGAGCGACTGGGCCGCCCGGACTGGGCCCTCGACACGCCCGTGGTCACCGTCGGCGGGGTCATCGCCGCCCGGCTCGGCCGCATCCCCCGCCCCGGGGAAGAGGTCGAGGTGGAAGGCGTCCGCCTGCGCGTGCTCGAAGCCGACGGCCGGGCCGTGCGGAAGGTGAGCCTCACGCCCCCTCCGCCCGGCACGCCCGACGCGGCCGGGGCGACGGGCGGCTCGTAGACGCACGCGGGCGGCCGTACCCCGCATCCAAGGCGCAAGACACGCGCGTCGGCGACCGCCAGAGGCACCGCCCCGGGCTGATCACCCGGCCCGCTGACGCCATTGACCGGGCCGCTGCCCGGTCACGCGAAGGAAAGCTTCCGACAAGCGGGCGCTGCTGGTGAAGCCGCACCGCGACGCCACCTCGAACAGTTTCATCGGCTCCTGTCCCGTACGCCGACGGAGAAGCCCCTTGGCGGTCTCCACGCGAAGGTGGGTCAGGTGGTCATGGATGGAGTGCCCCAGTGCCCGCCGAAACCGGAGCTCCATCGACCGGCGGCTCAGCGGCAGGTCGTCCAGCAAGTCGTCGATATTCAGGTCGGCCTGGCTGTGCCGGCGACGCAGCCTCTCCAGCAGCGTTCGCACGTGGGGGTCGTCCACCGCCAGCGTGTCCGTGCTGAGCCGCGTCTCGACCCCCGAAGGCCGCACCACAATGGGTCGACCCGGCGGCGGCTCGCCCGACATCAGCCCGTGCAGCAGCCGGGCCGCTTCGATCCCCACCGACCGCATGCCATGGTCGATCGTGCTCAGCGACGGCTGCACCAGCTCGCAGAACAGGTCGTCGGGGTCCACGCCGATCACGGCAAGGTCCGTCGGGACGCGCACGTTCGCCTCGGCACACGCCAGCACCACCCGTCGGGCGACGTCGATGTTGCCTGCGAACACGCCGATCGGCAGCGTAAGCGACCTCACCCACGCCACAAGTGCGGCCGGGCTGCCGGAGATGTTGTCGCCGGCCAGGTCGTCCGCGACGGTCACGGGCAGCCCGTCGCGCTCGGCCAGCCGGCGAAACGCTTCGCGCCGCCGCTCAAACACGTCGGACGCCGCATACGAGCGGCCCACGTACCCGAGCCTTCTGAACCCGCGCGACCGCAGATGGTCGTAGGCAAGTCGGGCCACCGCCTGCTCATCCGGAACGACGCACGGCCAGCGGGACGACAGGTCGCCGGCCACGACCACCGACGCCCCCTGCCGGGCCATGTCCTCCAGCAACGCGGCCGTCTCCGGGTCGCCGTGGTGGCCGTGGATGATGACCCCTTCGGCCGCCGTGAAAGGTGCCAACTTTTCGACAAAACGCCGCTCGGGGGGAACCGGCCGGTGATCGAAGAGGAAATGCCAGGGGAGATGGTGCTGGCGAACGTGGTCGATGACGCCGCGGATGATCCGCCGCTGGTAGCCCGTGAACACTTCGATGGCCAGCAGGACACGTCGAGCCGCGGTCATGCGCAAAAGCGTGCCCGATATTCGCTCCATCGCATACGGGGTGCAAACAGTTGCAGTAGGTTTGTCCGGCATCAGCGGGTGTCGGAACAGCCCTCTGGCGGTTCATACCAACGTGTGTTTCTGGAGGAGGACAATGGCCATGGTTGCGGTCTGGAAGCGGCTTGCGGTGGTGGCGGCGGTGTGCGCGGCGGTGCCCGCGTCGGCATCGGTGATCCTGACCTTCGATGCCGGGACGTTCACCGGCGGTGCGAACAACGACGGCGACGTGCTGACGCAGGGCTTCCGACTCAGCGACCGCAACACCGGCGGCGCGGCGGCGGACGCCATGGTCGACGTGATCAACGGCGACGGCCGGGTCCGCTCCCGTGAGTTCGCCGGTGGCATCCTGACCCTGACCGAGATCACCGGCGAAACCTTCGACCTCGAGTCGTTCGTGCTGACGAACTGGACCTTCAACGTGGCGCACCGTCACGGGATGCGGGTCCGGTACAACTACTTCGACGGTTCCTCCGAGGTGAGCCCGGACTGGCTCTCCGGCATCGACTTCCCGGCCAACCGCAACGAAGACGGGACCACTTTCGTGGTCAACAAGGTGGGCCTGCTCTCCGTGGAGTTCATCAACATCCAGGGGCTGGACCCGACCACGATCCGACTCGTCACGATCGACGACATCAAGGTCACCGTGAACCCCATCCCCGAACCCGCCGCGATGGGGCTGCTGGTCCCGGCGGCGGCGATGCTGCTGCGTCGGCGCGGCCGCTAAGGCCGGACACCCCGGCATCACCCCGGGCTACACGGGTCATTCCTGATCCCCACCGCGGGACGGCGTCGGCGACCTACGTCGCGGGCGCCGTCCCATTTTTTCGGGCCCTGCTGCGTGTGTGTGCGGACGACCGCCGTGCATTGCGATGGCCGACGGCGGCGACGACCGGGCGGCCGGTGACCGTGACCGCGTCGCGGCCGCGGTCCACGTCCGTCGCCGGCACGCCCTTCGTGCACCAAGGCCGCCTGCCGCGGTGTCGGCAGCACGCCGGTGTTGCCATGGGCAAGCCGACGGGTCGCCGGGCGACGCGGTGATATACTCGCGGCCATGAACCGCACGTGCGTGAGCTACAAGGTGCTGGTGGGGCTGGAGATCCACGTTCAGCTGGCCACGAAGTCCAAGATGTTCACCGGGGCGCGCAACGGGTTCGGGGGCGAGCCGAACTCTCAGGTGGACGAGCAGGTGCTGGGGCTGCCGGGCGTGCTGCCGGTGATCAACAAGCGGGCGGTCGAGTATGCGATGATGGTGGGGCTGGCGCTGGGCTGCCAGATCGCGCGGCACACCAAGTGGGACCGCAAGAGCTACTACTACCCCGACCTGCCCAAGAACTATCAGATCAGCCAGTACGACCTGCCGCTGTGCCACAGCGGCCGCTACCTGCTCGAGACCGACGAAGGCGTCAAGACGATCCGCATCCGCCGGGCCCACCTTGAGGAAGACGCCGGCAAGCTCCTGCACGAAGCGCCGGGCGGCTACCCGATCGACTACTCGATCGTGGACCTCAACCGCGCCGGCACGCCGCTGCTGGAGATCGTCACCGAGCCGGACTTCGACTCGCCCCGCGCCGTCGCCGCCTTCGCTCAGGAGCTTCAGAAGCTCGTGCAGTTCCTCGGCGTCTCGGAAGGCCAGATGCAGATGGGCCACATGCGGTTCGAGCCCAACATCAACGTGCACATCACCGACCAGAACGGGCAGGTGCACAAGACCGCCATCACCGAGATCAAAAACCTCAACAGCTTCAGCGTGCTCGAGAAGGCGACGGCCTACGAGGTGCAGCGGCAGATCCGCCAGTGGGTGGAGACGGGCGACCTGGGCCGCAAGAGCACGTACGGCTGGGACGACGCCCGGCAGATGACCGTGCACCAGCGCGACAAGGAGCAGGCCAGCGACTACCGCTATTTCCCCGACCCCGACCTCGTGCCGGTGGAGGTGTCGGACGCGTGGCTGGCGGAGGTGAAGGCGCAGGTGGGCGAGCTGCCGGCCGCCCGCCGCAAGCGGTACATCAAGGCACTGGGCCTGCCCGCGGCCGATGCGACGATCCTCACGGGCGACCGCTCCACGGGCGACTTTTATGAGGCGGCCCTCGCCGCGGGGGGCGAACCGCGCCGCGTCGCCAATTTGATTCTCGCGCACGGCCGCCGGCTGGCGAACGAAAAGGCCCGCCCCGTCAGCGAACTGGGCATCCCGCCCCAGCGGTTCGCGCAGGTCGCCCGGCTCATCGACGCCGGGCAGATCACCGCGAGCAACGCCGGGCCCCTGTTCGACCGCCTGCTGGAAGGCGACCGTGACCCGCTGGAGCTGGCACAGGACATGGGCCTTGTCCTCAGCAGCGACACCACCGCCATCGACGCCGCCATCGACGCGATGATCTCCGCCAATCCCAAGCCCCTGCAGGACTACCGCGGCGGCAAGGCCACCGCCCTGGGCGCGCTGACCGGGATGATCATGAAACAGGTCAAAGGGGCCAACCCGCAGGTCGTGCAGCAGCGACTGCGCGAGAAACTGGGCAGCTAGCTTTCGCCATGGCCCGGCCGCCCGGCTCAGGGCCTTGGGCAGGCCGCGCCCTGCCGCCCGCGGGCCGAACGGCCCTGCACACCGTCCGGGTGGACGTCAGTCCATGTCGTCCGGAATGGCATCGAGGTCGCGGGGCGCCTGCGGACGATGCAGGGGCTGATGGTCCACCGGCTCGTCATCCGCCAGGTGCGTGTCGGCGGACTTGGTCGGGCCACCCGTCGCCGTTGCGGCACCACTCCCGCCGCCGAGCGGCGTGCTGGGGATGGGCGGCGGGACGGCCACTGGCGTCGGCGCACGCCGGACGGGTATCGGCGGCGGCACGTTCACGGGCGTCGGCATCCGCCGCGGCGACGGCAGCACCACCCCGGCCTTCGGCTCCACGGCACGCCCGGCGATGCCCGACGGGCCACGACGGCGACTGGCCGTCTCCGCCCGAACCTCCGCGGCCGAGCGGCTCTCCGCCGACGGCACGGCCTGCCGCTCTGGCGATAACTCGCCGGCCGTGGAGAGGCTTTCTGCAGCCACCCGCCCGGCTTCCGGCCCGTTCGACGGACGGCTGTCGGCGGCCGGGCCGCTCACGTCGGAGGCGCCCTCCTCGCCCGCATCGCTCGCCCCACCCCGGCGGCCACGACGACGACGGCGACGCCCGCCACGGACCGGTGGCGCGTCCGTTTCATCCGCAACGGCCTCCGCTGCTTCGACCTTCCCCACCGCGCTGCCGTCTTCCTCCCTGTCCGGCTCGGCCGCCGACCCGTTCGACGCGGCGGACGGCAACGCCTCGGCGCTGCCGGCCTCCGGCTCGCTGCCGGCAGCGGCGGCGCCGGCCGCCGCCTCACCCCCGGAACGGCCACCGCGTCCGCGGCGACGACGGCGACGGCCCCGACGCGATCCCGACTCCGGCTCGGCGGCTTCCACTGCCGGACGGTCGTCCTCCCCAACGGCGTTACTGAGCTCCGCCGACTCGACCTCGCCGGACGCGGCTCCCGCAAACCCTTCCGACACGCCGCCTTCGCTCCCGGCGGCGGCCTCCGGCGACTCACCCGTCGCGAAGACCTCATCTGTGAGCGGCGCCGGCGCCTCCCCCACTGACGCCTCAAACGCGTCGTCCGCGTTCGACGGCTCTGCCAGCGACCCCAGCTCGTCTACGGCATCCTCGACGTGCCCGGCGGCTTGGCCCGCGGTCGGCTCCCCGGCGGCTACGTCGCCGCCCGCGCCGGTCGCGTCCTCGCCGACATCGCCGCCCTCGGCCGCCAGAGCCGGCTGTTCGCGGCCGCG
>JBKBHU010000007.1:0-181660 GCA_046299715.1 Tepidisphaerales bacterium
GTTTCGTAGACACCCGCCCCTGTCCACCCCCCCCTACCGGAGCGGGCGAGCCTCGGCGGCATGGCAGGGGACAACCCGCCCGGCCACAACAAAACAAAACACCGGTGAGGGTGGCGTGTATTTTGTGTATTGATACTAAACCCTTGCTGTACAACGACTTACGCCCCCGCCGGCGGGACTGATGCAAAACATGCCCCCTGGTGTGGCCGAAATCACAAAGCCCATGGGAAGCGATATGAGGCACGTTTTTGGGTCGGGTGGTGTCGAGATATGGCCAAGCTCGGAAAACGCGCCATAAGCCCGCGTAACGCAACTGGCGCAATCCCGGTGGTGGACGGTGCGGGCGAGTTGGCGATCCCCCACCCGAAAGGGTCCCCCGGCTAAGGGTTTCCCCTAGAGACTGCCGTGGGAACAGGCAAAAGGTCGGAGAGACTTTCTTAGTTATGGATACAGATATCCGGAATAGGGGGAGGGGCCTGGGGGTGCCGGTTACTACGGGCCGCGCCCAACTTCCCCTCGAGGCGGGGTGGTGATAGGATGTTTCGATATGGAAACGGTTGGCGATGAGTTGAGGAAGTTACTGGTGGCGTCCGGGATGGGCGTTCGGGAGTTGGCGAGGGCGTCGGGCGTTTCCGCCCCCACGGTGTGCCGGTTCCTGAAGGGCAAGCGGACGCTGGCGGTGCCTCACCTCGAGGCGTTGGCGCGGGCGTGCGGCGTGGTGGTGGTGCTGAAGCGAAAGGCGGTGCGTTGATGGCGTCGGTGAGCACAAGCGCGAACGGGACGAGGAAGATTCAGCAGACGTTGCCGAACGGCAAGCGGGCAACCCTCTACGTCGGGCGGATGGGGAAGGCCGTCGCCCGTGACTTGGCCGACCTGATCGAACGTCTGGCGACGGCGGCGAAGTACGGGCAGAACGTTGACGCCCGCGACAAGGCGGCGCTTGAGCAGTTGACCGATGAGTGCTACGGCAAGCTGGTCGAGTGGGGGCTGTGCCCTCCGAGGAAGGCGGCTGTGACGGTGGCCCAGTTGATCGCGGACTACCGGGCAAGCCTGACGGTAAAGGCGGGAACGCTCGCGGCGTACAAGCAAGGGCTTGACGACTTCGAAGCCTACGTTGGCGGGTCGACGAAACTGGCCGACATCGACGCCCGACTGGTGGAGCAGTGGAAGACGTCGATGAGGGGGAGGGTCGCGCCGGCGACGGCGGCGAAACGGATGCGGACGGTGAAGAACCTGATGAGGAAGGCGGTGCGGTGGCGACTGATTCCCCATTCGCCCTGCGACGGCATTGCGGCGGGATCGCAATCGAACCCCGCGAGGCAGTTTTTTGTGACGCCCGAGGTGGCGACGAAGGTGATGGAGTCGATAACCGACCCTGACCTGAAGCTGGCGTTTGTGCTCGCGCGGTGGCTGGGCGTGCGCGTGCCGTCCGAACTGGCGGGGCTGACCTGGGGCGATGTTCTGTGGGAGCAGGGGAAGGTGCGGATCAAGTCGCCGAAGACGGCGCACCACGAGGGGGCGGATCATCGCTTCGCGCCGTTGTTCCCCGAGGTTGCAAAGGCGCTGCAGGATGCGTTCGATGCGGCCCCCGAGGGGGCTACGTACGTCTTCGGCGAGCGTCTGCGCTCGCGGGGCGCGACGGTGAATCTTCGGACGGCGCTGCGCCGGGGGATTGAGCGGGCTGGCCTGAGACCGTGGCCGCGACTGTGGCAGAACTTGAGGGCGAGCCGTGCGACCGAACTGGCGAGGGAGTACCCCGGGCACGTTGCGGCGTCGTGGCTTGGGCACTGCGCGGCGGTGGCCCAGTCGCACTACTGGATGGTCGGTGATGCGGACTTCGCCAAGGCGGTGAAGGGCGTTTCGGCGACGGCATCGGAGGCGACGCAAAATCCGACGCACCAAGTCGCGGAAGTGGGGGGAAACGTAGGGAAAATGGCGAAGGCCGAAAACGAGAATCCCCCGGAAAACGTGAGTTTTCCTAGGGAATTGTCGATTTCTGCGTCCGAATCGATGGGCCCGATTGGATTCGAACCAACGACCTCGTCCTTATCAGGGACGCGCTCTAACCAACTGAGCTACGAGCCCGGGGTGCCCGGCTGGACGGCCGCCGCGACGGGAACTTCAAGATAGGCGCGCGGCCGCCGGAGTCAATCGCTGCGGCGACGCTCCTCCTCGCGGAAGACGGTGCTCAAGGGGGCTCAGAATCACGGCGTGCGACGGCCCGCCGTGACACTTGGCACTCATTTCAACTGGACGACGCTCCGAAGCTGGCCTAGGCCGCCGGACGCGACCGGGCCGCCTCGGGCACGTTCACCCGGCCGACCTCATCTCCTGCGGCATCCAGCAGCAGTCGCAGCCCGCAGACGGCTTCACGGGAGACCCCGGGGTCCCGGCGGACCCAGACGACGCTGGCCGGCTGCATGAACCGTCGTTCAACCATCGGGCCATGGTGCCCTTCGCGGCCCAGATGTACGGCCACCGTGCGGCCCGGAAACACGGGCGTGGCGAGGCCGACCCGCACACACAGGCCGCCGGGGGAGCAGTCGAGCGTTCTGCCGGGAAAGAAGCGGCCGGAGAGGGGGTCAAAGAGTTTGACGCCGCGGCTGAGCCGCTGACGCGGTTCCCGGCGACGGTCGCGGCACGTCGCGGCCCTGCCGGCCGAGCAGAGGTCGTCGTCGCACATCGGTTCCACCCGCGACGCATATCGGCCAGCGCGTGCGGGTTTCTTCGCCGCCTCGCTCAAGGGCAGCGCGGGCTGCCGAGGGGAAGCGTCCCTGCGGCGGTGATATATTCAGCCTTCCCCATGGCTTACAACTTCACCGCGGTCGAAAAGAAGTGGCAGACGTACTGGCTGGCCAACAAATGTTTTCGCGCCCTTGAGCCAGACGAAGCCGGCGACATGCCCAAGGCTTACGTCCTGGACATGTTCCCGTACCCGTCGGGGGCCGGGCTGCACGTGGGGCACCCGGAGGGCTACACGGCCACCGACATCTATTGCCGATACTTGCGGATGCGTGGTTACAACGTCCTGCACCCGATGGGTTGGGACGCGTTCGGGTTGCCGGCCGAGCAGTATGCGATCAAGACCAACACGCATCCCCGGGTGACGACCGAGCAGAACATCGCCACGTTCCGCCGGCAGATTCAGATGCTGGGTCTGTCGTACGACTGGGACCGCGAGATCGACACCACCGACCCGAAGTACTACCGCTGGACGCAGTGGATTTTCCTGCAGCTTTACAACAGCTACTTCGACCCGCTTCAGAGGCGGGCGATGCCGATCGGGCATCTGGTCAATGAGCTGCAGAACGACAACTACAAGGTCGCGCCCGACGGGTCCATCGTGCTCAACCCGACGGCGGAGGGGATGGAAGCGATCGGCGGAGAGGCGGGTGTGGAGCGACGCTGGGCCGAGCTGACGCCCGCCGAGCAGCGTGCGGTGATCGACGGCCAGCGGCTGGCGTACACGGACGAGGTGCCGGTGAACTGGTGCCCGGCGCTGGGGACGGTGCTGAGCAACGAAGAGGTCATCGACGGCCGGAGTGAGGTGGGCGGCTACCCGGTCGAGCGGCGGCCGATGCGGCAGTGGATGCTGCGGATCACCGCCTATGCGGACCGGCTGCTGGAGGACCTGGAGGGCCTGGAGTGGCCCGAGAGCCTCAAGGAGATGCAGCGGAACTGGATCGGCCGCAGCACCGGGGCGGAGGTGGATTTTGAGCTTGCCGGTGCTGGAGACGATGCGGACGTGATCACGGTGTTCACGACCCGGCCGGACACGCTCTACGGGGCGACGTTTCTGGTCTTGGCGCCCGAGCATCCGCTGGTGGACGTGTTGACCACGCCGGCGCAGCGGCCGGCGGTCGACGCGTACCGGGCGGCGGCGGCGGCCAAGAGCGAGCGCGACCGGCTGATGGAGGCCAAAACGAAGTCCGGCGTGTTCACCGGCGGGTATGCGGTCAATCCGATGACGCGGGAGACGATCCCCGTATGGATCGCCGATTACGTGCTCATGGGTTACGGCACGGGGGCGATCATGGCCGTGCCGGCTCACGACGAGCGTGACTTCGAGTTCGCCCGGCAGTACGGGCTGCCGGTCGTGCCGGTGGTGCGTCCGGTGGACGGAAACGCCTCGGCAGAGCGGTGCTTCACCGGTGAGGGGATCGCGGTGAACTCGCCGGTGATCGACGGCCTGCCGACCGAGCAGGCCAAACGGCGCATCATCGAGGTGCTCGAACGCGAGGGCGACGGCCGCCGGCGGACCCAGTACAAGCTGCGGGACTGGCTGTTTTCACGGCAGCGGTACTGGGGCGAGCCGTTTCCGATCCTGCTCGACGAGCAGGGGAACCACTACCCCCTGCCGGAGGACCAGCTCCCGCTGGAGTTGCCCCCCATGGACGACTTCAAGCCGACGGGCACCCCGGAGCCGCCGCTGTCGAAGGCGAAAGACTGGGTGGTGGTCAAGACCGACCGCGGCACGTTCTACCGCGAGACCAACACCATGCCGCAATGGGCGGGGAGCTGCTGGTACTACCTGCGGTACATCGACCCGCACAACGACAAGGCGTTCGTGGACCCGGCCAAGGAGCGGTACTGGATGGCCGGTCCCGGTCCCGGCGGCGTAGACCTGTACGTCGGCGGGGTGGAGCACGCGGTGCTGCACCTGCTGTACGCGCGGTTCTGGCACAAGGTGCTCTACGACCTGGGCCACGTGTCCACGCCCGAACCGTTCCGGAAGCTCGTCAACCAGGGGCTGATCCTTGGCGAGACCGAGTACCACTTTTTCGAAGACGAGCAGGGGCGGCCGGTGTCGGCGGCCGAGGTGACCGACATCGACGAGGAGAACTCACCGGAACACGGCATTCGCCTCTTCGGCATCCACAGGGCGACGGGGAAGAAGCTCTACGGCAAGCGGATCGACGAGGTGCTGGTTGAAAAGACGAAGGACGGCTTCGTGCTGAAGGCCAACCCGGCCGTCCGCGTGGATGCCCGGTCCTTCAAGATGAGCAAGAGCCGTGGCAACGTCGTCAACCCGGACGACATCGTGCGCGACTACGGGGCGGATGTGCTCCGGCTCTACGAGATGTACATGGGCCCGCTGGAAGCGACCAAGCCCTGGTCCACCCGGGACATCACGGGCATGCACCGCTTCGTGCAGGGGGTGTACCGCAACCTGGTCGGCGACGAGGACGAGTCGCCCCCGCGGGTGGTGCGGTACACGGACGAGGCGGTACCGGACGCACTGGAGCGGCAGCTGCACCGCGCGACAAAGAAGGTGGGCGAAGACATCGAGAGCCTGCGGTTCAACACGGCCATCGCCGAGCTGATCAAGCTCAACAACGAGGCCACCAAGCTGGCCGCCGGCGGGACGGTGCCGCGGGCCTACGCGGAGCGGTTCACACTCCTGCTGGCCCCCTTCGCGCCGCACCTGGCGGAGGAGATCTGGCAGCGTCTCGGGCATACGCAGTCGCTGGCGCGCCACCCCTGGCCGCCCGTGGACCCTGCGAAGCTTGTGGACGACATGCTCGAGCTTCCCGTGCAGGTCAACGGCAAGCTGCGGGGGAAAGTGGTGGTGCCGGCGGCCGCCGACGAAGCGGACATCTTCAAGGCGGCACTGGCGGTGGAATCGGTCAAGCCGTGGGTCGAAGGCAAACCGATCAAGAAGTCGCTTTACGTCAAGGGCAAGCTGGTCAACTTTGTCGTGGGCTAGCCGTCGCCGCGTCAGCCAACGGTCTCGAGCGAGACGGGAAGACCCAGCCGGGAAAGGGAGGCCGTCCGTGGGCGTGGAGATCGAAGTCAAGGTCCGCGTCGAGGGCCATGAGGCGGTTCGAGCGAAGCTGCGGGAACTGGGCGGCCTCGGCGGCGGGCTCACGCATGAGGTCAACGTCTTCTTCGACTCGCCTGACGGGCGGCTGCGGGCACTACGGCGCGGACTGCGCATCCGCACGAACCGTGGCCCCGACGGCGTGACCGTCGTCCTGACGTGCAAGGGGCCGGCCGACGGAGAGGTGCAGGGGGTCAAGCAGCGGGAGGAGATCGAAGTGACGCTGCCGGCCGACGGCGGGGCCGAGGCCATGACGGCTGTTCTCGGCCGGCTGGGGTATTTTCCAACGCTCAGCTTCGAGAAGCGGCGGGAGACGTGGCGGCTGGGAGCGGCGGAGGTCGTGCTGGACGTGTTGCCCAGGCTGGGGAGCTTCGTCGAGGTCGAGGCGGGCGACGCGGGCGAGGTGCGCGAGGTGCTCGAGCGGCTGGGGCTGGGGGGCGCAGAGGTCGTTGCGGAGAGCTACATCGTCATGATGTCGAGACTCGCGGAGAAGCTGGGCGGCGCGCGGCACATCGGCTTCGACGAGACGACGTGAACGCCGCGCGTCGACGGCGTTTGAACGGACATCCGCGTCGCTGTGGCGAGCTGATGACCGGGCGCGACGAACAGCGTTGAACCTACTGGCCACGCCAGAGGTACATCGGGCGTGGGACGAGCAGTCCTTCCAGGGCCGACGACGGTACGTCCACCCGCGTCTGGCCGGTACGCAGGTCGGTGACGATGCCCAGCAGCGACGACAGTGTGGGCGGCTGCTTGAGGTGGATGACCGTCGGGTCGGTCAACCCGTGCTTCCCGGCGAGGTAGCTCAAGGCCGTGTCGAGGTCGCCGACGTCGTCCACGAGGCCCATGGTTCTGGCTTCGTCGGCGGTGAAGACCTTGCCGTTGGCCACGTCGGCGAGTTCGGCCTTGAGTCGGTCGCCGCGGCCTTCCTTCACGACCTGCGTGAAGGTGTCGTAGGCGTGGTTGAGCAGCGACTCGAAGTAGGCCCGTTCCTCCGGGGTTTCCGGGCGGAACATCGAGCCGGCGTCCTTGAACTTCGAGCCGCTGGATTTGATGGTGGCGTCGCGCACGCCCCAGCGATCCATCAGCTCGGCCACGTTGAAGCGCTGCATGATGACGCCGATGCTGCCGGTGAGGGTGGTGCGATGGGCGATGATGTGCTCGCCGGCGGCAGAGACGTAATAACCGCCCGACGCGGCCAGCCCGCCGTGGGTCACCACCACCGGCAGCCGCTTGTCCTCACGCACCTTACGCAATCGCTGGTAGATCTGGTCGGAGGCGGTCACAGCGCCGCCGGGGCTGTCCACATGGACGACGATGGCCTTGGTCTTGGGGTCGTCGAGGGCGCGTTTGAGGTGGCGGGTGAATCGCTCTTCGAGGGCGTCGTCGATGACCCCGTCGATGTCGATGCGATAGACAACGCGGCCGGCCTGGCCTGTTCGGATCGTCTCGGTCTGGATGGGCTGGCCCAGCCCGCCGCCCCACGACAGCCCGGCCATCACGAGAAAGTAAAAGTTGAGCGTCAGCGAGATGCCCAGCACGGTCACGGCCAGCGTCGTGAAGAGCGCCGAAGCGAAGCTGCGGCCACGGGTCGGCGCGGCCACCACGACCGGCGCAGGGTACGGGCCCCATGGGGGCGGGGCCATGCCGCCGGGGGGATATCCCGGCGGAACCGGCGGCGGGGGCGGGGGAGCGTTGGGCGGGGGCGGAAAGGCCATAGCAGTGCATGGTAGACGCGCAGGGTCTCCCGCACCCGGCCCGGTCAGCACCGCCGCCAGAGCACCGCCGCAGCCCCACGCTGACAGGGCAACGGTTCAACCCCGCCGGGCACGACCACGCCGGGCCTTGGCAGCGCCCTCATGGTGAATGGTGACCGTCCCCGCCGTGCCGCCACGAACGTTGAAGTCGGCCACGAGCGTGAGCCGCCGCGGCCGCAGGACGGCAATCAGGTCGTCGGCGAGCTGATTGCTGACGGCTTCGTAGAACATTCCCTTGTTGCGGAAGGCGTAGTAGTACAGCTTGAGGCTCTTCATCTCGACACACCGCGCATCGGGGACGTACGTCAGCGTGATCGTCGCAAAATCCGGTTGCGACGTGACCGGGCAGATCGACGTGAACTCGGGGAAGACGAAGCGGATCTCATAGTCCCGCTGCGGGCGGGGGTTGGGGAAGGTTTCGAGAATGCTCCGGGGGTCGGCCAGTTGGGCGTCGGTGAGGACCGTTTTCCGCCCCAGCTTGGTCAGATCCAGCTCGCTCATGCGTGTCGCTACCTTAGGCGGCGGTCAGTGTTTCGGGCCGGGCGGCTGCACGGGCGGCGAATCCGGCCCGGCGGGCGGGGCAACTGGCCCGGCGGGTGGGGGTTCTGACCCGTCAGCGGGGCCGTCCGGAACGCTCGACGGTTCGGGTCGAACGGGCGGGGAAACGAAGTCACCCTGCAGGAGTTCGAAGAGGTCTGTCGGCGACTCGAACACCCAGCCGCCGGCCGGCCCCCATCGGCCCGAAACATCGGCCTCCGCCGACGCGTCGGCATCACCCCACACACGTTCGTCCTCGAGGAAGAGCCTCTCGCGGCCCACGTGCAGCGTGAAGGTCCGCTCGTTTGCCTGCACGGTCACCCGCACGGCTTCGGCCGGGGGCGCCTCCGTCAGATAGCGGATCGCGCGCAGCGACGTCAGTTCGCCCAGAAGCTTCGACACCTTGTCCGCGTCGGCCTGCATCGGCTCACGGCCCTGCCCGGAGCGCACGGTCCATCCGGCGGCAGCCTCACCGGACTGACGCGACAGCTCGACGGTGTTCCCGTCGCGGACGATGGTGATGCCGGAGAGGGCCGACGGGTCCAGATTCGGGAAGACGCGGCGGTCGCGCAGGCGCTGCGGGGTCACCTGAACCCCATTGAACGCCGCACTGCTCACCAGGGCCCGGACCGGCGGCACATCCGACAGCGCCAGCACGCGTTCGCGCCGCACGTCTTCAAAGCGGCCGAATCGCACCTCACGTTCACCGGGGATGCCCGATACCTCCTGACGGGCGTCGAAGCGGGTGTAGCGGATCACGAGCTGTGGGGCATCGAAACCGTCGTCAAGCCCGACCCCGCGCGGGAAGGCCGCCGCCCGCAGGCCGGTCAGTGACCGCGTCAGGTCGCTGACGACGAAGGACTCTGCCCGGTGCGGACCCGGGGGGATGACCGACCCGAGAGCGGGGGCGATGCCCGGACCGAAGTCGAAGCCCCAGCCGTCGTGATCCCGGGTAAGCCGCAGCCACCGGTCGGCGTACTGCAGGGTCACCGTCCCGATGTCGTCGGCCGGCACGATGACCAGCCGGTTCTCCCGGAAGTCATCAGCGCGACGGTTGAGCTGCTCGGCGGTGTCGCGGGGCACCAAAAGCCACCGGACCCGGTTGTCAAGGTTGACGCGGGCCACGGTGTCCCCGACCGGGTTCGGCGCCGCCACGGCCAGCTCGGCCATGCGACCGCCAAGGATGCTGATGCGCAGCGTCACGGCCGGCTCGAACCGCTCGCGTAAGGGCTCGGGCGCCGGACCCGACGACCGCAAGGTCATGATTTTCGTGACGTAATCGGTGATGGCCGTGTTGGAGACGGGGACCGGCGGGTCGTCCAGCTCCCACTGGTCCTGGTCGTTGAGGCGCAGGATGACCTCGGGGCCTTCGCGCGGGCGGATGGTCAACCCGCGGAATTCGAACTTCTGAAGGTTGAACACCAGCGCCCCGGCGGCGTCGCCCTCGGCAGAGCGCGGCGCCGGCGGACGCAGCAGCTCGAAGAGCAGATAGCCGCCGATGAGCAGCACGAGGACAGCGAGGATGGCGGTGGTTCGGAAGTTCATGACGTTGAGTCGTACGGGGGGAGCGGACCCTCCGACACGTGGCCGCCGGCGGCCTAGGCGGCCCGTTCACGGCGTACCCAGTACACCCCCACCCCCGCGAGGACGACGGTCAGCGGCAGGCCCACCATCACCACGCCCCATCGTAGGAAAGCCAGCTGGCCGTCCGGGATGGGGCCGATGCGGGGTACGTCGCGAGCCGCCGGCGAGATGGCGATCAGCCCGTCCATGCCGGCCGCCCAGTACACCGCGTTCAACAGAAGCTCGGCATTGCCGGGGAAGCGTGGCACCAGCAGGCCGCGGCGCTCCAGCTCCGGGTCGGGCAGGGTCATCACGGCGTTGCTGAAGGTCGTGGCCGAGCCGATGACCACCAAACGCCGTGACCCCTCTGGGGCCGACTTCTCGACGGCCGCCCCGCCGAAGAGGGGCTGGCTGTCGGTGTTCTCGAGGTCGGTCGCGGGGTCGAACACGGGCGGCTTGCCATCGAAGACCTCCTCCAGCGACGTCTCGCCCCACGTGCGGACCGTCCGGGGGATGGGCAGCAGGCTGCCCGCCGTCAGTCCCTCGGCCGGGGTGAACACCACCGGAGAGACGGCCAGCAGCAGCATCGACTGGCCATTGACGGGCCGCGCGAGCGGGGCGTCGCCAGCGCGGTTGGTGGTGAAGACGTAGGGGATGCGTTCGGCCTGCTCGATGAGGTCCCCCGACGGCGGCCCGCCCGCCGCATCGGGCACGGCCTTGACCACGATGGCGTCCGTCCGCACCGCCAGCCCCCACTCCCGCAGGACGGTCGCGAGGTCGTCACGTTCGGGTTCGGTGAGGACCACGGCCGAGCCGCCTTCCACCAGGTGCTGCTGAAGGGCCCCGCCGAGCGGGCTCGGCCCCATCGGGCCGAAGGCCGGGGTGAGGCCGAAAACCAGCCAGATGTTCCGGCGGTCGCGCAACTGCTCGTCGGTCGCCTCGCTGATGGGGATTCCCTGCATCCGCGCCTGCATCATGAACTGCCCCGAGAGGTCCTTTTCGAGCACGTCGAAGTTCGCCTCGCGCAACCGTCGGGCCAGAAGCGAGAACTGGGCCGGGCGGAAGAGTGATTGCGTCAGCGGCACGCCGCCGGGCCGGACGAAAATCACCGCACGCCGCTGCGGCTCGCTGAGCGCCTTGATGGCGGTGGTGACCTGCTGCTCTCCGGCAAACTTGCGACGCGGCCGCTGCTCCGAAGTGGCCAGGAAAAACGAGCGGAGGTCGTCCGGCAACGGCCAGACGTCGTCGAACGAGAGCACCTTCATCTCGCGCTCGCCCATCACGAGCAGCGTGCGTCGACCGATCGACTGTCGCAGCGCCTCCAGCTTGAGCTCGCCCAGCTCGCGGGCCGCGGACAGCTTCTGCCGCACTTCCTCCAGCCACCGGGCGAACTCGTCGGTGGCGGCCGCGGCGTAATCGGCGATCGGCTGCGGCGTCGCCGGCGGGGGCGGCAGCGAGCGGAAGTCCTCCGTGACGCGGGCGAGCAGTTGCTCGAGCACCTGCAGCTCCAGCTCCACCCGGTCCACGGCGGCACGGAAGTCCGGCAGGTTGCCGCGGAGGAAACGGTCGATGTTGTCCCGCGCATCCTGCAGCCGCTCGGGCAAGCCGCGGACCGTCGCCCTGGCCACGAGCAGGGTCTGCCCGAGCTGCCGGTCGGTCACCGAGTCGAGCGGCAACGCCTCGACCTTCGCCGACTCCGCCTCGGCCCACGCCTTGAAGCGTTCCACGAACGGCGGAATCGTGTCGAGAAAGGCGCGGTACGGGGCCAGCTCCTGCCCGTACGCCGCGGTGACCTCCGCGATCAGCGCGTCCAGTTTCGACGGCTCCCGGGCGGGGTCGATCAGGTCCACCGTGATCCGGCTGGTGCGGCGTGCATACTCCTGCAGCAGGTCGGCCACGGGGGTGAAATAGTCCGCCTCCTCCGGCGACCGCTCACGCGGATACAGCGAGACCAGCCGCACCCGCTCCGACAGCCCGTTCAGCACGGCCAGCGTGTACGGCGTGAGCGAGTACACGCGCTCGGATGTGGTGTCGAAACGCACCGCACGCCGCTGCAGCAGCGCGACCACGGCGGCCGCCAGCGCGATCACCAGCACGCACGACAGCGCGACGTTACTCCCGTACTTCCAGCGACGCGCGACCTGGGATTCGAAACGCTCCATGGGAAGCTCAGCTGTTGATGCGTTGACGCCTGCCGGCGCGGGACAACGCCGTGCGACCCGGCGCGCTCAGCGCCACCGGCGGCTCTCCATCACCTTCACCGTCAGGAACAGCAGCACCGCGGTGGAGGCGAGGAAAAACCCGACGTGTCCGAAGTCGATGATCCCCCTTGAGAAGTCGGTGTACCGCTGGTAGACGAGCTGCCGTACGACCGCCCGCCAGAAATCGGGCAGCAGGGCCTGCCGGGCCGCGAACGCCGGCACGATGGTGATCAGGAACAACACCGCCGCGCTCGATACGGCCGCGATCACCTGCGACCGAGTGAGCGACGAGCACAACAGCCCCACGCCAAGGTACAGCATCCCCACGAGCACGATGCCGAGGTAGCCGCTCAGCAGCGGTCCGAGCTCGGGCCGCCCGAAGAGACTCAGCAGGACGACGTACGCGAGCGTGGGCACGAGCATCACCACGAAAAACCCCATCGCGCCCAGAAATTTGCCCAGCACGAGCTCCGTCTCGCTCACGGGGGCCGTCATCATCGTCTCCAGCGTGCCGCGGTCCCACTCGGTCGCGAGCAGACCCATCGACACGACCGGCGTCACGAACACCAGCAGCCACACCATCTGGTCGAACAGCGACCGCATCGCCACCGGCGCGCCGGGCCGGAAGTCGCCCAGGAAGAAATACCCGCACACGAGCAGGAACAGCGTCATCGCGACGTACGCGATGGGTGAGAAGAACAGAGCCCCCAGCTCACGGCGGGCGATCGCCAGCGCCACCGTCATGGCCGGCTCCTTTCGTCGTCGGCGCTCTGTGGTGCGACGACCTCCGACCGCTGCTGCGCCTGCGACGCCGTGACGGCCACGAAAAACTCCTCAAGCGTCATCGCCTCGCTCCGCAGCTCCCGAAGCCGCAGCCCAGCCCGCTGCACCGCCTCCGCCAGCGCCTCCCGGACGTCCGTGCCGTTGGAGACCACGTGCAGCGTGACGCAGCCGCCCGTCGCCGCACGCACCTCCACGCCGCTCACGCCCGTCACCGAACGGCACACCGCCTCGGCCGTACCCGCCTCCCCCCGCAACTCCACGACCAGACGCTGACGGTCCGCCGCCGGCCCCAGCCCCCGCCCGCTCCGCAGCTCCGCCGGCGTACCGCTGGCCACCACGCGGCCGCCTGCGATGACGATCACCCTCGAGCAGGTCGCCTCGACCTCCGGGAGGATGTGCGTGGACAGCACGACGGTGTGCCGGCCGCCCAGCTCGCGGATGAGCTTGCGGGTCTCGCGGATTTGCGCCGGGTCGAGCCCGACGGTGGGCTCGTCAAGAATCAGCACCTTCGGGTCGTGCAGCAACGCATCGGCCAGGCCCACGCGCTGGCGATACCCCTTGGACAGGTGTCCGATCAGCCGCCGCCGGACGGGCGTGAGCCAGCAGCGGTCCATCACCTCGGCGATCCGGCGCTTCCTGTCGGCGCGCTCCATGCGACGCAGACGCCCGCGGAAGTCCAGGTATTCCTCGACCTTCATGTCCGGGTAAAGCGGGCAGTTTTCCGGCAGATACCCCAGCTGCCGGCGGACGTCGGCCGACTGCTTCACCACGTCGAACCCCGCCACCCTCGCCCCGCCGCTGGTCGGCGGCAGGTAGCAAGTCAGCATCTTCATGGTGGTGCTCTTGCCCGCGCCGTTGGGCCCGAGCAGGCCAACGATTTCGCCGTCGGCGACATCGAACGTCACCCCGTCCACGGCCGTGAACGCACCGTAACGGCGGGTCAGCTCGCGAACCTCGATCAAGGCTCCGACACCTCCGCAAAAGTTCAGAACCACCCCGGCGACGCTTCGGCCGCCGCCCCGCGCCGGTCGCCCGTCGCCGACGTATGCGGTGGCGAGGGACGCCTCCCGCTCAACGACGCCGGGTCATCGGCACGCGTGGGGCCGATGGTACGATGCAGCCGTCATCCGTGGTCAACCGCGACCGCGCACGTCGAACCGCCGCGGGGCGACGCCGCCCTGCCCGCCATCGACGCCCGGCCGTCGCCCTGCCGAATCGACGCTCATGTACCTTCTTCTCGTTCACTACACGCAGCCCATGGACAAGGTGGCCGAGGTGACGCCCGACCACCGGGCCTATCTCGATCGTTTCTACGCAAGCGGGGAACTCGTCCTGTCCGGCCGTCGGTCTCCTCCCACCGGCGGCGTGATCGTCGGTCACTTCCGCGACCGGGCGGCCGTGGACGCCTTCATCGCCGGCGACCCGTTCGTCGTCCGCGGCGTCGCCACGTACGACGTCATCGAGTTCGACCCGGTGAAGCGGTGCCCCGAAATCGACCAGTATCTCCGGCGGGTCGGCGCGGTGTCGTGAACGGGCCGCTGCCGCCCCGAATCGCCGCTCAGGGGACAGAACGGCGCCCTGCCGGGGCCGCCAACGGCCCATGAGAACCACCATCAGATCCACCGGCAGATCCGCCGGACTGCCCACGTGTGACGCTCAGCGTCCGCTCCCACGACGCGGCGTCGGCAGCGGCATGCCCCCCAGCCCGATGCTGCCGCGCGGCTCGCGGACTTCCTCCACCAGCCCCGTCTTCAGATTGACGCGGGCCGATGTGAACGTGCCCGTCCCGATCGCGCGATCGTCCTCGATTCGCACCGGCTGGCGATCGTTCCCGCGTGCCAGCACGACCTGCAGGGCCGGTACGTACTCCAGTTCGGAGGCGAAGATGGTCAGCCCGTCGCCACGGAACGACACGACGCCGTCGGCGATCACGGTGCGGACCTGATCCAGCTGTTCGCTGTCGGGGAAGCCTGCCGGGCGGGCCGACCCGGCGCCTTCCAGATAGACGGTCAGCCGGTCGCTGTCGAGCCGGTAGCGGCGTGGCGGCTCGGCCGGCGGCGTGCCGTCAGGCAGCGGCTCGTGCACGAAGACGACAGCGCCATCGAAGGTGAGTTGGCGGTCCGCCGGCTCGTACACCAGCGACCGCTCCCACTGCATGGCCGTGTTCCCGCGGCCGTCGGCGCTGATCGCACCATCCGCCCCCGGCGCGGGCCGGGTGTCGCCGCTTGGGCCCGGCGCCGACCCTTGCGCCGCGGAGACGGCCGGCCCGCCGCCCCCCGCTTCTTTCGGACGCCGGTCGATCAGCAGGAGCCGTCCTGCCGCCGGCACCTCCAGCCGGCCCGACCCGTCGTACCGCACCACCTCGGAAAACAGGTTGAACTGTCGCACGAGCCGTCCCTCGCTGTCGCCCAGGACGGACTGCAGCGCGACGCGTCGCTGCAACTCGATGGCGGCGAGCTGCCGCCGGCCAAGCAGACGGACTCGCGGCACGTCGCCGCCGGCGTCAGACGTCGTGCCGCGAGCCCTGCCGGCATCGCCATCCGCGGCCGCCCCGGTCGCCGCGGAGCCCGTGGGCGGCACAGTCTCGGCCGTCAGGTGCACGGTGAGCTGTTCCGCCTGCGCCGTGGACACCGCGCCGTCCGCATCGAGCGACTCGAAGCGGACGTCACCCAGCACGTCAATGCGTCCCCCGTCGTCGCCGCTGGTCAGCTTCGCCTGCTGCGACCACGTGACGGTGAACGGGGTGTCCCGCTCGCCCGGGCGGCTTGCCCGCTGCACGCCCTTGAGCGTGCCGCCCACCGGAATCAGGGCCTCGCCGTCGGCTTCGCGGTAGATGATCCGGTCCGCCGTCAGCTCGTTGCCCTCTGCGCTGACGCTCGACCCCGGCCCCTCGATGAACACCACCCGCTGCGTCGAGACGTTGCCGATGGTGAGGGTCTGGCTGCGGATTTGCGAGCCGTCCGCGCTGGTCGCCACCACGTCACCGCTGGCCGACACCGTCTGGGGCCGCACGCGGGCGACGCCTCCGCCCCCACGCATGACTCCGCCTCCGGCCGGGCCACCGGCGGTCCGCTCGCCACCTTCAGGCTCGGGCGCCAGTTCGATCACCAGGCCCCTCGCCTGCAGCGTCTGCGTGCCGTCGCTGGCCACCACGTCGCCGCCGGCTTCGATCCGCTCGGCCACCACGCGGCCGGCGGCGTCGCGCGTCGTGGTCATGCGGAGGGTCCGCCCCTGCAGCGTGCCCGGGTTGCGCCCCCCGAGCAGCCGGGCCGCGACGTTCCCCTCGGCGTAGACCTCGCGCAGGTCGCTTCCGGCCCCCACCACGGCAGCACCCGCGGGCGCGTGCATCGCCGGCGACCGACGCTCCGGCTCCCCCGCCGCCGACAGGCCCGCGTCGAACGAGAGCAGCAACGTGTCGGCGCTGAGCTGAAGCTCCGGATGATCCACCCGCACGGTGCCGGCCAGTTCGGCGGTTGCGACCGGGCCCAGCCCGCCCCCACGTGGCCCGCCGTGCCTCGCGGTTGCCGCGGGCCTCGAACCCTCGCTGCCGGGCTGCTGGAACCTCACGACCGCCCGCCGCGACCAGCTCGCGAGCATCTGCCGGGGCGTCCCGCGTTCGTCCGTGTCCACCGACGCGCGCAGCACGCTCACGCCCGTCAGCACCGCAACGCCCTGGTCCAGCTCGTACGTCAGCAGCGGGGTCGTCACCACCGACCCGCGGTCATCCGAGAGGGTGACCGGGACGAGCGTGGAGCCCTGCAGCGTCGCCCGGCGGTGTGCGGTCTCGTACGTCATCGCCGCCGCCACCGCCCTCGCCGCGCCAACCCCACCGGAGCCCCCGTCGCCCGCGGTCACCAGTTCCACCGGACGCTCGCCCGCGAACAGCGTCACGACGGCCTCACCGGGGGGCGTGTGCGGGTCGCCCGCATCGGCCTCGACGCGCAGCGGACCGTCCCAGGTGATCAGCACCGGCGTGCCCTGTCGCGGCGATGCGGCACCGTCGGTCGAAGTGTCCGTGACCCCTTGTGGGGCCGGCGCGCCCGATGACGGGGACGCATCCGGCGGCGACGACGGCCCCTGCGGCTGGGGCGGAAGCGTTCCCTCGCGGGCTTCTCCACCCGCGGCGGCAGGCCGCGGTCGCTCCACCGACGAGAAGTCCACCTGCAGGATGTCACCCGAAAGCGTGTTGCCGCCCTGAACGATCCGAACGCCGTGTCGGAACGTGGCCCGGTAGACCGTGTCGGCGACGGGTCGCACGACCGCGCCGCCCCCCCCCGCCGCCGCACCGCCGCCCGCCCGGCCTCCCGCCTGTGCGAGAAGCAGCGCGCCTCCGCCGCCGCGGGCTGCCGCAGACGCCCCGGACAAGGCCGCCGTCCACGCCGCGGACGCGGAGGCCGTCGCCAGACGCACGTCGCCGGGCCCGTCGGGCGGAAGGTGTCGTCCGGGCCCGCGGCTGCCCAGCCCCGGCAGCTCGCCCGACTTGATCAGCAGTCGCGTCGCCCGAGCCACTTCCACCCGCTGGATCGTCCGTTCGCCCCGCTGCGCCAGTTGAATGGTCAGCCCCTCCCCGTCGAACTCATAGTCGTCGCCGCGGACGACCACCGGGATCCGGTTTCCGGGCACGGGGACGCCGTCGATGACGCTCTCTCCGGTCCAGATCCGCAGCGTGTCGTTGTCGAAGATCACATTGTCCATCACGGCCGTGAGCGAGCTGGCGTCCGAGCCGGGCTCGAGCAGGGTGATCTGCACGTTGCGCAGCGTCCCGCGAGACGGCAGCGACGCCTGCCCGCCGAGCGCATCGCCGCTGCCCTGCCGGCCGGGGCTTCGCCGCGGAAGAAACACCTGCCCGCGCTCGCCGACCAGCCGGACGCGCCGACCTCCGGTGAGGAAGAACTCGAACGTGGGGGCCTCGACATCGACCGTGCCGCTGTCGAGCGGGTTGTACTGCCGCGCACGGAAGCGGTAGGCCAGCTCCCCGCGCTCGTCGTACTGGTTGGCCCACGGTCGCTCGCCGGCGCCGATCCCGGCAACGCCGCCGGCGGCATCCAGCGGACGTGTCGAAGGCACCAGCGCGCCGCCGCGGCGTTCCGCCTCCAGCGGGGCCGGCGCCGACCACCAGAGGTACCCCCCCACCCCGCACGCCAGCCCGACGGCCGCCAGAAAAGCCTTCGCCCACGTTTTCATGCCCGGCCTCCCTACCCGCCTCACGACACCGATTCGTCCACGTCGAGCATCTTCAGCACCACGAGGTCCTGCACGTCGATGAGCCCGACCGGGCGGTCGTGCTCATCCACCACGGGCAGCTCGTCGAAGCGGTACTTTCTCATCACCGCCATGGCCTCGCTGGCCAGCTTGTCGGCGCGGATCCTTCGCGGGTCGCGGGTCATCACCTCCGCGACCGGCCGCTGCAGGGCCGACCCGTCACTGTCCGTCACCACCCGCCGAAGGTCGCCGTCGGTAAAGATGCCGCTGATCCTGCCGTCGTCGTCCACGAGCACCACCGCCCCGCTGCGCCGCTTGATTCGCGACACTTCGTGCAGCACCTGCGCCACCGTCAGCCGGTCCGACGCCACGGGCAGGTTCTCCCCACGCCGGAAACTCATCGCCTCCGACACCGTCATCAGCCGCCGCCCGAGCTGCCCGGCCGGGTGATAGAGCGCAAAGTCCTCTGCGGTGAACCGACGGCGTTTCATCACGCACAACGCCAGCGCGTCGCCCAGCGCCAGCATGGCCGTCGTCGAGGCGCTGGGGGCCAGCCCCAGCGGACACGCCTCGGGGATTTTGCCCGTCTCCAGCACCACATCGGCGTGCCGGCCCAGCGTGGACCGCGTGGTCGCGGTCATGCCGATGACCGGGTTGCCCAGCTTCTTCACCAGCGAGAGGATGCGCACAATCTCGTCGCTCTCGCCCGAGCTGGAGAGGATCAGCACCACGTCGCCCGGCCGGACCGACCCCAGGTCGCCGTGCACCGCGTCGGCCGGGGAGAGAAAGTGCGACGGCGTACCGGTGGACGACAGCGTCGCCGAGAGCTTGCGGGCGATGTGTCCGGCCTTGCCCACCCCGGTCGTCACGACCGCGCCCTCGCAGCCCACCAGCAGCTCCACCGCCCGCTCGAACCGCTCGTCCACCGCCCGCGCGACCTCCCGGACCGCGCGGGCCTCGGCGTCCAGCACCTGCAACGCGAACTCTCGTATCGACTCAGACAAGCCGCTGCACCTGCTCGCAAGAAACTCAAGCTCGCCAGCCCGGCACCGCTGAAAAGCCGTGTCCGATGAGCCGGAGCTTCGCCAACCTTAGGGCGTGGCCAGCTCCGGCGGCACATAGTCGGGCGCGAGCACCTCCCGCAGCCGCTCGAACTCCGCCCCCCATCGCGGCCCGCCCATCCCCTTGCCCCACCTCGCGTACATGGCCCGCAGCCCGTCGGCCAGACCCTGTCGGGCGTCCTCACCGGCCGCGCCTGATTCCACCAGCTTCAGCGTCGACTGCATGAGCCGGAGCGTCGCCTCCCAGTAGCGGTCGTTGAGCACGGTCACGAGCTCGCCGCTCCGCTCCTGTTCCTCCACCGGCCGGCCCAGCCGACGCTGCTCCAGAAGCAGTGCCAGCCGGTCGCGCGCGTCGGCGAACTCGCCCAGCTCGAACCGGATGAGCGCGATGCCCAGTTCCACCACCGGGTCGCCGGCACCCGCCGGTGTGGTCTTCAACGCCTCATAGAGCGACAACGCCTCGCGGAGCCCCGCCAGCCGCCGGGACGGGTCGGCCTCGAGGTCCGCCGCCAGCCGCTTGGTCTCGGCGTCGAAGACCCGGTACCGGTAGGTGCTCTCGCGGATGCCAGGGTCGGGGTGGGCCGCGGCCCACCGCCCAAGAAACCCGGACAACGCCGCCCGCGAGCGGGCCAGCGACCTCACCGTGGGCGTGTCTCCAGCGGCTTTCGCACGGTCGAAGTTGGCGTTGAGCCTGGTGAGCAGCCGGAAGACGATGTCCGCCCCCTCGTTGCCGCCGGTCTTCTCCAGCAGGGCCACCAGCGTCCGCGTCGCCTCTTCGTTGCGGCCCAGCTCCATCAGCGACAGCACACGCAGGTTCATGGCCTGCGCCACAAGCTCGCGCTCACCGGCCAGCCCGGCCGCCGCCGCGTCGAACCCCTCCAGCAGCCGCATCGCCCGCTGCGGGTCCTTCAGCTCCCGCAGCGCCAGATCCGCCCCGACCAGCGCCGAGCGCACCACGATCAGCTTGTCGTTGCGGCGGGAGCCCTCGTCCCGGCCCCCGACGGCCAGACGGCTCTGCGCCTTGGCCGACACGTCGGACGCCAGCTCCAGCAGCTCCCGCGCGCGGGCCGACCGCTCCGCCGGCGGCCACGACGCCCCCTCCTCGTCGAGAAGCTGTTTCGCCGCCACCATCCGGAAAAACCGCGCCAGCTCGATACGCGGGTCGTCCGTCGGCACCCTGTCGAAATACCGGACGGCCTCGGCATAGCGCCCCGTGGTCTGCAGCCGCCTCGCCCATTCGTACGCCAGCTCCACGCGGTTGAACGGCTCGTCCACGGCCACCTTCAAAAACCGTTCATACACCCGCCCGACGTCCAGATCGTCAGGCTGCTCCGTCCTCAGTCGTGCGATCAGGTAGGCCGCCTCATCCAGCGCGAGCCGCGCATTGCGGGCGTACGGACCGAAGGCATCGAGGTAGTCGAGCAAAGCCTCCGCCGCCTCGACCCGCCGCCCGAGTCGCTCGAGCAACAGCGGCAGCCGAAGGGCCGCGTCTTCCGCCAGTTGCGTCTCGGCACCACCGCGGCCGCGCCGCCCCACCAGCTCCCGTGCCGCCGCCACGGCGTCTTCGATCGCGGGACGGTCCACCGTGTCGGCATCCCCCTTGGACAGCTCGGCCTCCCCCCGGCGGACCACCGCCCGCAGCATGAGCGTGTCGGCGGTCGCGAACTGCTGCCGTGTCGGCAGGCCGGCCACCATCTGGTCCAGGACGACCGCTTCGAACTCCGGCCGCTGCCGAACCAGCTCCACCAGGACGCTGCGTGCGGCATCCGCCTGCCCCCGGGCCAGTTCGATGCGGTACTGCAGAATCATGGTCGCCGCGTCTGCCCCCGCCTTCGCCTCAGGCGGCAGCGTCGTGGCCTGCCAGAGCCGTAGTGCCTCCAGCCGCTGTCGGGCGCCCTCGACGTCGCCCGACCGCAGCAGCGCCACGGCCGCAAAATACCTTGCCTCGAACTGCTGCGCTACCGTGGGCGCGGGCGTGAGCGTCTGCGGCGACTGCCAGAGGCTGTCGAGCACCGCCGCCGCTTCTGACCACCGTGACGACGCCAGCAGCAGCTTCCCCACCTGCAGGCGCACGGTGGGCTGCACCGTGCTCTCCTCATTGTCGAACTGCCCCAGCTCGGCGATGGCCTCGTCGGCCACCCGCCGGCGGGCCGGGTCGGCCACGTCCATCGACATCACCACGGCATAATCGTTCATCCGCCGCGTGTACTCCGCCTTGACCGCCAGCGACTCCAGCTGCTCATAACGGGCGATATTGGGGTCGTTGGGGCTGGTCAGACGGTTGGCCACCTCGTCCGCCTGCGCTCGTGCCAGCTCCGCGGCCCGCGCCAGTATCCGGCCGGCGATCGTCGCCACCGGCCGCAGCCGCGCCGTGTTCGCCGGGGTCTCCCCCCAGTACTCCACCGCGTTGAGCCGCGGGAACACCAGCGATTCAATCACCCGTTCCGCCTGCGCCACCAGAAGCGACGCATCGCGCTGCGTCGGCAGTGCGGCCTCCATGCCCGACACCAGCGGCTGCACCAGCCGGTCCACCTCGCGGGGCGTGAGCCGTCTCCCCGCGTCCGTCAGCTCCCGCAGTGCGATCAGCGCCCGCGTCGCCTGACGCTGCTCCGGAGGGACGCGGTTGAGCTCAAACGCACGCTCGAGAAGAGATTGGATCCCCCGCTGGGCCAGCTCCGCGTACAGCCGGTCGTCAGACAGCGCGTCCAGCCCGACCCCCGAGCCGCCCGGCTGACCTCCCGAGCCGCCCGGCTGACCTCCCGGGCCGGCCGTCTGGCCCGGCGCCGCCGGCCCGCCCAGCAGCGCTACGAGCACCGCAACGCCCAGCCTCGCCCGGAACTCACTCATCGTTCTGCCCGCCGACCCTTCGCCCGCTGCACGGCTATCTCGCGGGGGCGAAGCCCACCTTCTCGAACTCCGCCGCCAGCGCCGCCTGATACACGTCGATGAGGTGAGCGTAGCGGGCCGTGCGCGTCGGCGAAATGACGACCTGAATCTTCTCCGTGGGCTTGTTCGCCGCGTTAAGGCGCAGCCGAAGTGCACGCAGCTGTGCGGCCAGCGTCTCGAAATCGCCCCCCGCCACGCCGTCCGCCCGCGCCACGTACCGGTCCGGCGCGGGCGAGTCCACACGGATTTCCAGCGGCTCGTCGGGTACGAAGCCCGGCGGGGGCGGCGCGCCCCCCGCGCCCCGCTGCGTGATCGGCGACGTGCTGACCAGAAAGTGCTCCTGCCCGCCAAACTTGCCGGTGAGCATGAGAAAAATCAGCAGCACCATCACGATGTCCACCAGCGGGGTCATGTTCGGCCCTGAGTCGTAGTGCCCCGCCTTGGCGACGTTGAGTTTCATCGTCGATCCCTTCCGCGGCCACGCCGCCACCCTTACGGCCGCGCCACCACCGTCACCTTCCGGGTATTGAACGACACGTTGCGTACCTGCGCCTCCATCGCGGCCATCAGCACCGGCTCGAGAAAGCGGTACTGCAGCCCCTCCTCGGCCCGGATGATCAGCGAGAAGTTCGGGTTGTCTTCCCGGCCCCCCGGCTGCATCGTCGGCCCGAACCTCAGCAGCCGCAGGGTCTGCGTGAGCTGCGGGCGGCCGAGCGCGTCGCGAACACGCAGCTCCGTCATCTGCCCGCCCACCAGTGCCGTGATTCGCGGCTGGTCGTCCGTGGCACCCGGGAAGACGTTGAGCGTGAGCGTGTTGCCGAGATCGTCGATGTCTCGACCGATGATCGTCGCCGGAATCACCATCTCCTCGGCGCCCGTCGAGACGCCGATCTTGGCCACCAGCATGAAAAAGATGATCAGGCACATCACCACGTCGATCAGCGGCGTGACGTTCGGGTGAATGTGCTGCATTTTCGGAATGCCGCCTCGCCTCATCGCCGCTCACCTCCCTCGCCCTGTGGACGCCGCCCGGCTGCGCCTTCGCGTGGGCAAGCGCAGGTTACCGTCGCCCCGCCGCCCGTCCGGCCCACCTTGCACGCATCTAACGCGGAGAGGGTGCTACAGGGGTCGCCGCGACCACCCCCGAGCCGCCGGGCCCCGAGCCGCCGGACATGGCCGAGACGGCCGCCGGTGGCGGCGGCGTCGCCCGGACGGCCACCGGCGCGACGGCAGGCTCCGCCGGCTTGGTCAGCAGCAGCAGTTCCTCGGCTTTCAATGCCGCTTCCACCGTCAGCCGGTCCGTCAGCGTCCGCAGGACGCCGAAGGCGCCTAGGCACGGGATCGCCAGCGCCAAGCCCATGAACGTGTGCGCCAACGCGATCGAAATGCCCTCGGCGAGCTGAGCCGGGTTGGCCGCACCGCCCGCCGCCCGCATCTGGTCGAACGCGACGATCATGCCCATCGTCGTGCCCAGCAGGCCGAGCAGCGGACCGAGGTTGCCGATCACGTTGAGGTATTCGATCTTGCGGAAGGCGTTGGCCGTCTGCTCGCCGACGCTGGTTTCCAACGCCTCTTTCATCGCCGAGAAGCTCGGCGCCCGCCGAAGCGCCGGGCCCAGGGCCTGCGACACGAAACTCGGGTCGCGCTCGGTGAACTCGATCAGTTCGCGGAACTGACGGTTCTGGATCATGTCGCGGATCGCCTGCACGCTCGATTCCGGCATGAACACGCTCGCCCGCGTCTTGATGAAGCCCTGGATGATCAGCGTCACGGCCACGAACGACAGCCCGACGATGATCACCGTCACGAAGTCGAATGGGATGATCGACAGAATCCCCTGTCGCGGTGCCGGCGTCGGGGCCGCCGTTCCAACGCCCCCCCCGACCGGACCCGGCGGGGTCGCCTGCGCCAGCGCCATCGGCTGCGCCTGTGCGTCGCCGCCGGGCACGTCTGCCATCCACCACACCGCCACCACCGCCATCGTCACCAGCAGCGCCAGCCGAAGCGGCCCGCCGCCGTATCCGCCAGTCCTCAGTCCTGCCACGTGACTCCCTTTCGCCTGCTAGGTTCCCACGCACGCCGACGGCCGTGCACGCGCTGGTCGTCCGACGGCCGAGCCGCAGCCCGCTGCAGCACCAGCACACCGGCCCGCCGGCCCCGGCCCGCCGCGTCCGGCCGGCACAAGTGTAGCTGACCCGGTAAAGCTAGAAGTCGTCCTTCTCCACCTCGCGATACGTCCCGCCCGACTCCTCCGCAATCGTCTTGAGCAGTCGCACCAGCTCGGGGTCGTCGGCCGCCCGGATGCGGATCGTGTTCACACGCACCTTGCGTTCGCGGTTGAGCCGGCGGAACTGCTCGAGGATTTCCTGCGGGTCGCCCTGGTCGAAGCCGTCCGTGAGCACGAAGATCAGCTCCGGGTTCATGGAGAACGCCTGCTGTATCGCCGTGGACGGACGCGTGCCGCCCGCCGCCGACTGCTGACCGACGAACTCAAACGCCCGACGCTTGTTGTCGGGGTTGGCGATGATCAGGTTGGGGCTCAGCGCCCGGCTATTATCCGAGAAGATGATCACCGAGAAGCTCTGGATCGGCCGCAGCTGGTCGATCGACTGACGCAGCTGCCGCTGCAAAGCCGGAAACACCGACAGCATCGACCCGCTGGCGTCGCACAGAAACACGATCCGCCGGGCGTTGCCCGACGAGCCGACGAAGTTCACCCGTGGACCCGCCCCGCCGCCTCCGCCCGGCACGCCGAACACGCCCCCGGCCCCGCCCGCCTCGCCCCCGCCCCCCCGTCCACGGCCGGCCGCCCCCCCGGCCCCGATCGACAGCACCGAGTCCATCCCGGCATCGCCCCCGCCGCTGACCGCCTCATTGAGCCGCTGCCCCGGCAGGCGGACCTGCGTCCGCGTCGCATCGGCGATCTGGTCCTGTGCAAACGGGCGGTTGGGGTCATTGCCCAGACCCGGGTTCACCACCCCTCCCACGGGCGCGTTGTCGATGATCGCCGCCTCCGGGATGATGATCTGCTCCCGGACCACCGCCACGACCCGCTCGGCCGTCTTGTAAACCAGCAGCAGGGCGAGAATCAGCCCCAGATGCAGGACGCCGCTGGTCACCCACGGCAAGACGTCCTGTACCCATTTTTTCTGCGCAAAACTCAGGGGCGCGGCCGGCCGAACCACCGGCGCACCGTCCACGTTCCACGACTCGATGTCGGCGCCGGGCTCGGGGGGCTGCGCGGTGGTCATCGGCGGCGTCCTCACACGTGCGAAAACATCGGCATGCAGCCCCGACAGGCTGCACGCGACTGCCTTGTGCAAGGCTACCCCGCCTTCAACGGCCGAAACAAGGCCATCGTCGGGTTTTGCCCCGTCGGGACAACGACCCGGTTAGGGCCAGCCCTGTTCCGCACTACGCCGCCGCCGCGAACGGGTCTTCCGGCGTCTGCTCGCCCTCCACATCCAGCCACAACAGCTGGTTCAAATCGGTCCCCAGCTTGATGTCCTGACCCGGCAGCAGCACACGCGAGATCGACATCCCCACGAGATTACACAACGGGTCGGCCGAGTTGCACCGTCTGCACCGGCACCACAGCCAGAACCGGTTGGAGTCCTTCGTGGTCAGCCGCAGCAGCAGCTCCTGTCCGACCCGGATGCGACTGTCGTGCAGGATCGACAGCCCGCTTCTCGAAATCTCGCGCAGCCGTACCTCACACGATGTGCTGGCCATGCCGCCCACGATGAAACACATCAGCGCCCGGCCGCGGATGTCCACGCGCACCGAGCCGCGCCTCTCACGGGGGCTCAACGATGTTCTCAGCCCGTACGCCGCAGTAATCCGTTCAAACAGTGTGATCGGCAGCATCGGTGCAGCTCTCCGGTCACGGGACGTCGCCCGGCCCCCGACGCTCAGGTCGGTCAGGAGCGACGCCGGCTGAAGCACGCCGGCCCGGCCAGCCTCACAGTCCGCGGGTTATCGGCTCTGCGCCCTTCTTGAAAAGGGGTGCCGCGGCATCACCGGCACCGTGCTCCCTCCACCCCTCCTACCTCCATCGGGCCGGCCCCCGTGGCTTCAGCCGCACATCCGGCCCCGTACGTCTCTCCCCCTCCATCCCGCCCGACGCCCCCCTTCCGCCGCCCTGCCATCGTGGCCCTGCGTACACTCGCGCCATGCACACCGCCCCCCTGCGTCGCTTGCTCTCCTGCCCTCTTGCCTTGGCCCTTGCAGCCGCCGTCCTGACGAGCGCGTCGGCCACGCCGGCCGCCTCCGCCAACCCAGTCCGGGAGATTTACGACCGCGTCTCGCCTTCCGTCGTCGTCGTGCAGTACGTCTGGGCGAATGAAGCCCGGCGACAGGAGATCACTGCCGTCGGGCTGGTCGTGGGTGAAGGCGGGCTGGTGATGACCCCGCTGATCACGTTCGCCCCGGCCATCCCCGACGAACAGATGCAGGATTTCAAGATCGTGCTCCCCCGGGTTGACACCGACCACGAAGAGCTCGACGCCGTCTTCCTCGGGCGCGACGAACGCAATCAGGTCGCGTTCATCCGCCTCAAGGAGCCGCGCGACCTGCCGGTCATCCGTTTTCTGGACCGCCCGCTGGAGGTGGGGGAGCCGGTGCTGTCCATCGGACTGCTGCCGAAAGACGCCGGTTACAAGACCTACGTCAACGTCGCCTCCATCGCCGCCCGGGTTCGCGGCGAGACCTCGGCGTTCCTCGTCTCCGGGCCGCTGGCCAACGTCGGCGCGGTGGTGCTGAACATGGCCGGGGAGGCCGTCGGGCTGGTCATCCCGCAGGGCGAGGCGCCGTTCTTTCTCTTCGACCCGCGTCTCGGCCAGACCGGGCCCAACACGCGCTTCTTCATCCCCAGCTTTGAGTTCCTCCCCGCCTTCTCCGACCTGCCCACCCCGGGCCAGCCGCAGCGGCTTCCCTTCACCGGCATCTTCGGGATGTCCGGCCTCTCGCGTGACCTCGCAGAGGTCTTCGGGTTGGTCGGCCAGCCCGCCGTCGAGATCGGCGACGTCATCCCCGACTCCCCGGCCGCCAAAGCCGGACTCGAAAAGGGCATGATCATCGTCGGCTTCGAAGGCCAACCGCTCACCCGTGGCGACCAGCCCGAAGAACTGGGCATGATCCTTGGTCGCCAGATTTTGCGGCGACAGGTCGGCGAAACCGTCCGGTTCTCCGTCATCCGTAAACGCGGCGACAGCCCCGTCGAAGTGCCGGTCACGCTGGCCGAACGACCGCCGCAGCCCAACACCGCCAAGCGATTCTTCGCCGAAGACCTCGGCTACACCGTCCGCGATGCCGTCTTCATCGACCTCTACCGCCAGCGCCTCCCGCAAACCACACGCGGCGTTGTCGTGGACTTCATCAAGCCCAACTCGCAGGCCGCCACCGCGCGTCTCGAACGCGGCGACCTCGTCACCCAGATGAACGGCAACCCCGTCGCCAGCGTGGACGATTTCCGTTCGCAGTACGAAACCTTCCGCCGCGACCGCCCACGCGACGCCATCGTCCTGCAGGTGCAGCGGCCCGCCGGCACGCAGATCATCCGCATCGAGCCGCCCCAGTAGGTCCGTGTTCGACCACGTCGCCCGTGGAGGACGCCGCACGGCATGGCCTGCCCTGCACCGTGCGTTGAACTTTCTCTCCGCCGGCGTACACTTGCCCCTACTTCCCCCCGGTGAGGCGGTGACGCCCCTGCCGGGCACGGGCAGATAGCTCAGCTGGTAGAGCAATGGACTGAAAATCCATGTGTCGCCGGTTCGATCCCGGCTCTGCCCATTCCAAGCCGTTCGAGCCAGTCATCGCCGCCCGATGTCGTGGCGGCTTTTTTTTTTTGGCCGTCATCCGTGCAGGGCAGCCCTTTCGCGGCTCTGCCCCGTCACTGACGCTTCCGCCCGCTCGACGTCACACCGGCTCGACTGGTCACATTTCCGGGTCGGGCAGGTTTTCGACAAAATGGGCGAGCTGCTTCTGCGTCGGGCTGGCCGCCTGACGCACGTAGAACCCGCTCGTGGCCACGCCCAGACACAGCGACTCGGCCAGCGTTGCCCCAAGGATGCGGCCAAGGGCAAACCCGGCGTTGAAGTGGTCTCCCGCCCCGGTGGAGAGCCTCGGTTCCCGGATGAACGGCCCGTCGAAGTGGGCCACGTCGTCGCCCCCCGGGGCGGCTACCGCGGCCGCCGCGCTCGCCCGCGGATGGATGACCACCCCGTGCAGTGAGAGTGTCCGGCGGATCGACCGCGCAAGCTCCACCACCGCCTTCTCCGGCTCGCCCGGCACGGGCAAACCCAGCGCCACCGCCACCTGAACCGACTCTTTCAGGTTGAGACCCAGCGTCACGTCCACGTACGGCTGAAGCCCCGACAAAACCCGCAGCACCGCGAGCAGGTCCTCCCGACGGCGCTTCTCCGGGTCGGCAAGATCGACGAAAAAGATCTTCCGCGGCCCCGTCAGCTTCGGCAGCACGTGGTCGCGGATGCCCTCCAGCAGCCCGGTCATCTGCGGGACCATCGTCCAGTTGTTGGCGGCGATGAGGCGGGCCGCCTGCACCCGCTCGATGAACAGCTCCACCCCGACCCGCGAGACCAGGTGGTCCCACGTCACCTCGGCGAGCGGGGTGAGCTTGCCCAGCATCAGCTTGCCGTCGCGGAACTCGACGGCGTCCGTATGGCCGGGGTCCGAAAAGCCCAGAACCTCCGCACGCGTCGCGAAGTCGTCGAAGACCGGATGCCGGGTCGGGTAGCCGGTCGCGCCGACGTAGGTCACGCGCAACCCCAGCATCGCCAGCGCGTTGGCCATGATCGGGCCGTTGCCGCCCAGCTTCATCTGCTTGACGACCAGCTCGTAGTTGGAGCTGTGCCCCGCCGCCGCCAGCACCTTGCGCCCGAAGGTCGCGATGGTGTCCATCGGCGTGTAGTGCCTGAAGTCCGCGCGGGTGTCCACCAGGTCGCAGATCTCATCCACGAACCCGTCCAGACCGATCGTCACGCGAACATCGTCCAGCCGCGCGTCGGCCAGTTGCCGGGCGGCCGAGCGGCATACGTGCTGCCGCGTCATGGCCGGACCCCTTCGGACGGAGGCAACCCGGCCGGCTGCTCGCCCGGCATCGCCGGCTGGTCCCCCGGCATCGCCGGCTGGTCCCCCGGCATCGCCGGCTGGTCGTCAGCCGGCGGCGGCAAGCTGGCCGCGGGGACCGCGGGTGCCATCGCGCGGCGCGGGAACTTCCCGTACCGGTGCGACTCGGTGCCGGGCTCGCGTTCACCGAGCCCCGGCCGCAGGGCCGGAACGATCGCCCCTTCCGCCACGTGCACGACCTCGTCCGGACGCACGGCGGCAGTGTGCGTGGGGTGCAAACCCACCGGCCGCCACGCGTGCTGCCGCCAGAACGGCGGTTCCACCACCACCGACACCGGCAGCACCAGCACATTGGTCAGGAAGATGGCCGGCTCCACCACCGGCCGGGTCAGGTCCGGCTGGTCGGGGCGGTCCACGAAGGGAAATCGCGTGCTCCATGCGACGACCGCCGTGTTCTCGTACGTGGCGGACATCGGCTGAAATTCGCGGTATGCCCACGCGGGGCTGGTGAGCATGTCATCGGCGGCCGTCGCCATCGGCTCGGCATAAGGCCGTTGTGCGCAGCCGGTCAGCCCCGCCACCGCCACAGCCAGCACCACTGCCGCCGTTCGGGCTGCCCCTCCGAAGACCCGCCGACGCTGACCGTCGCGACGCGTCCAGGCCGACCCGTTCACCTCGTGTCGATCTCCATCCATGCTTGCGTCCTCTCCCGCCGACGCGGGTCAAGGGTTCAATACGCGGTCAAGGTCGCGTTTGAGGCCTTCCTTGTCGAGCGTGCCGATGCCGCCGGACGTCACCCGCGACCGGCTGAAATCCGCCCGGTAGTTCATCGGGTCGCGCAGCGCCTGTTCGCTGCGCTCGGACAGTGACGGCTGCCGCGGGCCGCTGTCGCAACCCGTGACCGCCAGCCCGAAACCGGCCGCAAGGATCCCGAAGGTCAGCCAGCCGACACCCTTCACTTGGCCTTGCCCCCTTCTGCGTAGTCGACCGTGTAGTTCGGGCTTTCCTTCGTAATCATAATCCCGTGCGGGTGGCTCTCGACCATGGACGCCCCGGAGATGCGGCAGAAGCGTGCGTCACGCCGGAGTGAGGCGATGTCGCGGGTGCCGCAGTAGCCCATCCCCGCCCGCAAGCCGCCGACGAGTTGATACACGAAATCGCTCAAGGGCCCACGATAGGGCACCCGCCCCTCCACCCCCTCCGGCACCAGCTTGGACGACGCCTTCACGTCCTGCTGCCCGTACCGGTCCTTGGAACCTTGGATCATCGCCCCCATCGACCCCATCCCCCGGTAGGTCTTGTAGCGGCGCCCCTGGTGGATCACCAGCTCGCCGGGGCTCTCGTCCAACCCGGCGAACAGCGAGCCCATCATCACGCAGTTCGCCCCCGCTGCGATCGCCTTCGTGATGTCGCCGCTGTGCCGGATGCCCCCGTCGGCGATGACCGGAACGCCCGCGGGCCCCGCCACCGACACCGCATTCATGATCGCCGTGACCTGCGGAACGCCCACCCCGGTCACGATCCGCGTCGTGCAGATGCTCCCCGGCCCGATCCCCACCTTGACCCCGTCGGCCCCCGCGTCGATCAGGTCTTTGGCGCCCTCCGCCGTGGCGACGTTGCCGGCGATCACGTCGATGGGCCACTGCCGTTTGATCTGCTTCACCGTCTCGACGACGTTCTTCGAGTGGCCGTGAGCCGTGTCCACGATCAGCACGTCCACGCCGGCGGCGATGAGCTTCTCCACCCGCCCGTAGTCGTGGACGCCCGTCGCCGCCCCCACACGCAGCCGCCCGCGCGCGTCCTTGCAGGACATCGGGAACTGGTGCAGCTTGTCGATGTCCCGCATGGTGATCAGTCCGGCCAGCCGCCCTTCGCGGTCGGTCAGCAGCAGCTTTTCGACCTTGGCGCGGTACAGGATCCGCTCGGCCTCCTCCAGCGTCGTGCCTTCGGGTGCCGTGACGAGGTTGTCCTTGGTCATCACGTCGCCCACCCGCCGCTGCTCGTCATCCTGATACTTCAGGTCGCGACGCGTGAGGATGCCCACCAGTCGCGGGGCACGCCCGTTGGCCCGCGCCCGCTGGGGCACCCCGGCCTCGTCCCCCTCGGCCTCGACGATCGGAATGCCCGAGACGTTGTACTCCCGCATGATCCGCCGGGCCGTCGCGATCGTCGCCGCGGGCGTCAGGCAGATCGGATCGACGATCACGCCGTTCTCGCTGCGCTTCACCTTCTCCACTTCGCGGGCCTGCTGGTCCGCCGGCATGTTCTTGTGAATCACCCCCAGTCCCCCCTCCTGCGCAAGCGCGATCGCCAGCGCCGACTCGGTCACCGTGTCCATCGGCGCCGACAACAGCGGGATGTTCAGCTCGATGTTTCGCGTGACGTAGGTCCGAACGTCCGCCTCACCGGGCACGAAATCGCTGCGTGCCGGAAGCAGCAGGACGTCGTCAAACGTGATGGCTTCGTACAGAATCTTGCCCAATCCTGGGGCGACCGTCCGGGGCTCCATAGGGCATACGTAACGCGTGCGGCCAGCGGCGTCAACGCGACGGACCCGCACTCCGCCGCCACCCGGCGTGCACGCATTCACACCGCCCGCCTGGCCCACCCCGGCACCGCCGGTGCACGACGGACAGGCCCCTGCCCACGCGACCCTGTAAGGCGCATTACATAAGACAACGTGGACCACGAACCTCGGCCGGTCTGACCTCGCCCGGTTTTGACCACCCGTCGGCCCGACCTGTAGCCTTACCCGTATGGCAGCTTTTTCCGAGCAGGCCGTCGCCGAACCCGCTTCGCCTGCGGTCTGCACGCTGGTGCTGCCGACCTACAACGCCTCGGCCTTCATCGACCGGACGGTCGATCGCCTCGCCGAGTTTCTCCAGACACACCCGGATTTTCTGGTGCTCTTCGTCTGCGACGGGTGCACCGACGACACCGTCGAGCGGCTTGAGCGGCTGCGGCCCCGGCTCGGCCCCCGGGCGGATGTGCTGGCTTACACCCGCAACCGCGGCAAGGGGTTCGCCCTGCGGACAGGCCTTTCCCGGTGCACCACCCCGTACCGCATTTTCACGGACGTGGACCTCGCCTACGACCCCAACGACGCGCCCCAGCTCCTCCGCGAACTTCAGGACGGGGCGGACCTGGTCGTGGTCAACCGCGCCAGCCCGCAGTCCACATTTCTCATCTCCCCCCGCGACTTCTCCAACATCTACAAGCGGCACCTCATGTCACGCGCTTACAACGCGTGGCTCCGGCTCATGCTCCCCATCACCATCCTGGACACACAGGCGGGCTTCAAAGGCATGACCGCACGCGCATGGGACGCCCTCTCGCCGCACCTCACCGCCGACGGCTTCTTCTTCGACACCGAACTGCTCGCCGTCGCCGGACGTCTCGGCATGGACGTGCGTGAGGTGCCCGCCCACTTCCGCTACCTCGACCCGACCACCGTCAAGATGGTCCGCGCCGGATGGAACATGTTCTGGGAAACGCTGCATCTGCGTCGGCGGCTGAAGTCGATCCCCGCGGCACATCCCGCCGCGGCCGACGTCGAGCTGCCCGCTCCGGTCACCTGAGGGTCTCCGTCGCATGGCGACCTCTTCACGACCCGCACCCCCTCGCCCGACCACCCCTGTCGCTCCCGCGCCCCCCGGCGCCCCCCTCAACCCCACCCGCACACCGACCGTCGTGGTCACCGCAGACGACTTCGGCATCGGCGAGGCCACTTCATGGGGAATCGTCGACGCGGTGCGGGCCGGGGCGGTGGACCGCATCAGTGTGATGGTGGTGACCGGCGAGCACCTGCTCCGCTCCCTCTCCGCGCTCGACGCGATCCCACGCCCACCGGTGGGACTGCACCTCACGCTCTGCTCGAACGCCGGACGCCCCCTCACGGCCACCCGCGCCGGCGGCTTCGTCCGTCGCGACGGCGGCTTCGTCAACCTTCGGACGCTCTGGTTACGCGGATGGCTCGGGCGGCTGGACCGCCACGCCCTCGAGGACGAGATCCTCGCGCAGGTCGACCGCTTCAGGTCGCTCCTCGGCCACCCGCCCGCTCATCTCGACGGCCACCAGCACGCGCATGAGCTGCCGGGCGTGGCCGAGACCGTCACGGAACTGCTGCGCCAGCGACGTCTGCCCCCGCGCCTGCGGTGCACGGCGCCGCCCGATTCTCCCCACCGATGGCACGGCTCGGCGTCCTTACATGCCCGACGCGCCCTGATTCACCATCTCGGCCGACGTGCCCGGCCCCTGTTCAGGGCAGCCGACGCCCAACTCACCGACGGCTTCCTGGGGATCATCGCTCCCCCGCCGCATCCGCCCCCGCCTGCCCCGCCATACCCGTCGCCTGACCTCACCGCGACAACCCGGCCGGCCCCTGCGACCGCCTCCCCGTGGGCGGCAGAACTGGCCAGCGTCCAGAGCCTGCCCGGCGTCTACGAAATGATGGTGCATCCCGGCCGGGCGGACCCGACTCTGCAGGGCCGCGACCCGTACGTGCAGCCCCGCGTCAACGAACTGCAGTGGCTGCTCGCCCTGGGGCCGGCCGTCAGCGGTAGAGCCCCCCCGCCTCAAGCTTCCCCGTAAAGTCCCCCGCCGCCAGCGGCTATTTGACCGTCTGGCCTGAACCCGAGCGACGAAACTGCTTGAGCACCGACGGGTCGAACATGACCTGATTCCGGCCCGTCCGGAGCACGTTCTGCTTGCGAAGCTGCGTCAGCGCCAGCGACACCGTCTCACGTGCCACGCCCACCGCCTCGGCCAGCTGCTGATGGGTGATGCGGAGCACCACGCCTTGCCCGTCGGGGCCGTCCAGCCGGGACGCCGCCGCCGAGTCGGCAAACCGGAGCAATGTCTTGATCAGGCGGCTGTTGCAGTCGTCGAACACCAGCCGTTCGGCGTCCTCGTACGCCGCACATTGCCGCTCCGCCAGCTCGCGGATCAGTCGCCGGGCGCCCTCCGGAGACATCGGCACGTGAAGCATGACCTGCCGGGCCGACACCCGCGTCAGCACCGTGGGCGTCGCGGTGACGGCCCGCACCTCGCACCGCTCCCGCCCGGCCAAGGCGGCGATGCCGAACCACTGCCCGGGCCCAAGGATTTCCAGCAGCAAGCTTCCGCCATCCTCGGCAGGCCGATGGATGCGCACCTGCCCTTCGTGGATGTAGAACACGTCGAGCGCCGGGTGGTCTGGCTCACAGATGACCACGCCACTGGCGTAGGAGGCTTGGCGTCCGCCAAGCCGTGGGTCGCAGAAGAGGGAGTGCAGGCTCGGTTCGGTCCGCTCACTCCCGAAGCCCACGGTGTCCGCCGTCTCGCTTGCCATGTGCGCCGCCCCTTGTTTACTCAACGCACGGCATTTCCAGCCGTTCGAGCGCTCACCGGTCCGTCGCGGCCGCCCAGAATGAGCGGCGACGCGACACCGCCACAACGATTCACCGACGCCCACACGCGACAGCAGGCCGGCTCCTCTCTCGGTCTGCTTGGCATGCTTCGCCGCCGGCTAGTCTACTCGGCGCGGGGGTAAACGCCACACGATGGGCGACTTTCTACGCTAAGGATTTGTAAAGACGCCACCTTTGGGTGGCTTGGTGAGACCGCCCCATCCTGCGGGAAGACTCACACAAGGGCCTTTCCGCCCCCCGCATCGACCTGACGGCTCGGGCATGCCGCCCCCAAGGCCCTTGTCCGGCACGGGCCGTGCCCCCTTCGCCATGCCGGGGCCCGACGGCCAGGTCAGTGAGCTCTCGGGGCTGGTCGGGTCAGCTGCGGACCTGCATCGCCAGGATCCGGGCGATCGCCTCGCAGATCTCGACGCGGTGCACGCCGTTGAGCGCCAACGCCAACTGGGTTTCCATCAGGCCGTAAGGGATGCCCGTGTCGTACCGCTGGCCGTCCACGACCACGGCCCAATACTTGTCCACCCGCTGGCGCATGAGCTCCTGGGCGTCGGTGAGCTGGAACTCGTTGTTGCGGCGGATGTTGTTGACGATGAGGTGTTCGAGTGCTTCGAAGATCTGCGGCGAGAACACGTGAATGCCGAAGTGGGCAAGGTAGTTGCCCGCCGGCAGCCCCGGGGTGACGAGCTTTTCGCGGGCCAGCTCGACCGAGGGCTTCTCGACGATGAGTTCGGCCTTGTAGACACCCTTGGACGGGTCGATGGGGGCGCCGCGGATGACGCCGAAGAGGTGCAGGAGCTTCTCGAGCGTCGGCTGAACGCCCGTCACCGCGTCGGCGCGGTAGCTTTCGAAAACGCGGATGAGCTGCGCGGTGCAGCGGTCCTTGACGTTGGAGATGTAGATGTGGTCGCCGAGCATCAGCACGAACGGCTCGTCGCCCACGAACTTGCGGGCCTGGTAAACGGCGTGCCCGAAGCCCTCCGGGGTCTTCTGCTCGGCAAAATGCAGCCGCTCGCCGAAAGCGCCCAGCTTCTCCGACTCCAGGATCGCCCAGTCTTTGCCCCGGTACGCGCGGACCTCTTCGTCGGTCATGCGGCGGAAGTAGTCCCGGTAGATCTTTTCCTCACCCGGCTGGGTGACGATGCAGATCTCCTCGATGCCCGAGTCCAGAAGCTCTTCCCCGATGATCTGGATGACCGGCTTGGTGAGGCCGTCCCGGTCCACCAGCGGGAACAGCTCCTTCTGGACGGCGGCCGACGCGGGATACTGACGGGTGCCACGGCCGGCGGCGGTGATCACGGCTTTGCGTACCTTCGGCATAATGCCCAAAGGTACCCGACCGGCTGCTTAGCGTCGTTTTCCGGTATAGGCGAACGGATCACTTTCTGTCACAAAACGACCATGCCCGGCTATCGGCCCGCACGGGCTGAGGCCGCGGGCCGTCGGCCGGAAGGGGGTCACGACGCTGCGACGGCCGCGGGGCGGGCATGCCGGTTGAAATGGGGTCGCCCTGATGCCTCTCACCCCGCCGCGCGGCCGAGGAGGGCGGGACGCTTTCGCTTGCTTTCGTAGAGGGCGCGGTCGGCCAGCGCGACGAGGTGGTCCGCCGAGAGCGGCTGGTCGCGGTGCAGCGTCGCCACGCCGAAGCTCATGCCCAGTGGCAGGTCGGCGAAGCCGCCGCGACGCATCTGCTCGACGTAGGCGGTCTGGATGCGTCGGGCGACGCCCGCAGCCTCGTCGGCATGGCTGCCGGGCAGGAGGAGAACGAACTCATCGCCGCCGTAGCGTGCGGCGGCGTCCATCCGGCGCAGGTTGTCCTGCATGACGCGGGCGGCGGTGACCAACGCTTCGTCGCCCGCCTGATGGCCGCGGGTGTCGTTGAGCGGCTTGAAGTGGTCCATGTCGAGCATGACGCAGGCGAGGTCGGTACCGCTGCGTGTGGCGCCGGCGAACATCTGCTCGAGCAGGCGGGCGAAGTGGCGGCGGTTGTAGAGCCCGGTGAGGGCGTCGGTGCTGGCCGCCTCTTCCAGCGACCGCAAAAGGTGTTCGAGGGTTTCGTTCTGTTCCTTGAGCTGGCGATGCAGGGCGTCGCGTTCGCGCCGGAGCTTGTCGATGGCGAGGTTCTTTTCGATCACCAGCGGTAGGGTGACGAGGTAGTCGCCGTAGCGGACGATGTAGTCGGCCGCCCCGCACAGGACGGCCTCGGTCGCAACGGCCGCGGAGTTGGCCGCGGTGACCACGAGGATCGCGCTGGCCCCCCTCGCCCGCAGCGTCTCCAGCACCACCGGCCCGGTCGCGTCGGGCAGGTGCCATTCGGTCAGGACGAGGTCACATCCGACGACCCTCTCCGGGACGGCCTCCGCGAGCGACCCGGCCGTCTCGACGCTTTGCTCGCCGTAGCGTGCACGGAGCACCGTCGCCATCGACCGGCGGACGTTCGGGTCACCTTCTACCAATAGCAGACGCAGCCGTCGCACCCTGGCTATCTCCCGTGCTCAGCTACGATTCAGGCGACCCGCGTGCAAATGGCCGATTCCTGCCGGCCGGTTATCGGTCGCCCCGATGAACACCTCCCTTCCCGTCCTGACCGACCGCGAACCCCCCGATGCGGAATTACCAGAACCCGCGCGGCTGGCCGCCGAAGCCGACGGCGGCAGACTGGCGTTCGACGCCCTTTACGTGCACGTGCCGTTTTGCGTGCACAAATGCCACTACTGCGACTTCTACTCCATCACCCGTCAGACGGCCGGGCGGATGTCGGCGTTTGTGGACCGCATTCTGGCCGAGGCGGAGCAGTGGGCCCCCCACGTGGCCACCGGGCGGGTCCGGACGGTGTTTTTCGGCGGGGGCACGCCCAGTCTCCTGCCCCTGGGCCTGATGCGGCGCCTCATCGATGGCCTCAAGGCACGGCTGGACCTGACGGCGGCGAGCGAGTTCACGATCGAATGCAATCCCGCGACCGTGGACGCCGCGTGGCTGGCGGGCGTGCGGGAAGCGGGGGCGGACCGGCTCAGCTTCGGGGCACAGTCGTTCCATCCGCGTGAGCTGAAGGTGCTCGAGCGGCATCACGACCCGGACGACGTCCTGCGCAGCCTTGACCTCGCCCGGTCGGCCGGCTTCTCCCGGCTGAGCCTCGACCTCATCTACGGCATCCCCGGCCAGACGCTGGACGACTGGGCCGAGTCGCTCCGGCGGGCGCTGACGTGTGGCACCACGCACCTTTCGGCGTACCTGCTGACCTACGAGCCGAACACGCCGCTGGCGGTGCGTCGGCGTTTGGGGCAGGTGACGCCGCTGGAGGAGTCGCTGGAACTGTCCATGCTGGCGTTCACCCGACGCACGCTGGCGCAAGCGGGGATGCCGGCGTACGAGATCAGCAACTTCGCGGCCGCCGGGCAGGCCTGTCGGCACAACCTCAACTACTGGCTCGGCGGCAGCTACCTCGGTCTGGGGCCGTCGGCGGCGTCCCACTGGCGCGGCTGGCGGTGGCGCAACCGTCCGCACCTGGGCGAATGGGAAGCGGCGGTTGACGGCGGACGTCTGCCGGCCATCGAAGTCGAGCAGCTCTCGCCGGCGAGACAGGTGGCCGAGCGGGCCTATCTCGGGCTTCGCTTGTCGCGCGGGGTGTCGTGGACGTCACTGGGCGAGGGGTCGCGCCAGCGGTTCTGGCCGTTCGTCGAACGCTACCGGCGGTCGGGGCTGCTCGACACCGACGACGAGGGTTTTCGGCTCACGGAAGCCGGGGTCGCCGTCGCCGACGGGCTCTCGGCCGAGCTGTTGACGTTGTGACCACGGACGAAGGGCTTGCCGAGCCCGCTGCCGGTCGTGCGGCGGCTTCAAACATCCGAGAAGGCCCGTGACCTTGCGACGGTCCGGTAACCCGGGCAGGGCGACCACATGCCTCCGGCAAGCGCTGCACGGGCGGTACAGCCGTTACAGCCGGTCATCCCCCGCAGGGACGACGCAGCTCGCCGAGCTTGCCCGGACTGATGCCCGCATCGTAACTCCCCGATGAGACCGGACGGACGAGACGGCAGACTCCGCCCCGGCCGGCGCGACGGTCGCGGTCCGGGCGGCGGAGTCGGAGGAGCGCAGGGCACATGCTCGGGATTGTCAACAATCTGTTCCGTCCGGCGGCGCTTCCGATCGGCATCGACTTCGGCACCGAAACGCTTCGGCTGGCTCAGGTGTCCTGCGGCGCGGGCGGAGAGTACCGGGTGGTCGCGGCCGCGTCGCTGGACGTGCCCACCACCGCCCGGAACGACCCGCAGCAGCGGCTGCAGTTTTTCGTCTCGTCACTGAAGGACCTGCTCGCGTCGGGGGGCTTCCGTGGTCGCAAGGCCGTTCTCGGTCTGCCGTCGAGCGCCCTGTCGATGGTCCACCTGCGGCTGCCGCGGATGGACGAGAAAGCGCTGGCCAAGGCGGTCCCGTTCGAAGCGCGGGGCAAGCTGCCGTACGACCCGAGCCACGCGGTCATCCGTTACCTCGTCGCCGGTGAGGTCTACCACGGTCAGGACCCGAAAATCGAAACCATCGTCATGGCGTCGCCGCGGGCGGCCGTCGAAGCCCTGCTCAACGCGGCCGGCAAGGCCAAGCTCGACGTGGTGGGCATGAACACCGAGCCGCTGGCCATGCTGGACTGCATGCTGCGGCTTTCACGACGCAAGGAAGACCACGAGACGACGGTGCTGTACGTGGACATCGGGGCGGGCGGGTCACGCGCGGTCATCGCACGCGGCACCAAGGTGCTCTTCGCCCGCGGCATCGGCATCGGCGGCGACCATTTCACGAGGGCGGTGGCGCAGAAGGCCGGCTGCTCGTTCGAAGAGGCAAGGCTGCTGCGGCTGCGGACGGCCGAGACGCCACAGACACTCGCCGGAGTGAGCGGCGCCGCCCACGAGGCCGCACCCGTGGCATCGGGGGCCGACGGCCCGACCGCCGGCCGGGAGGACGCCTCCCCGGACCACAGCTTCGCCCTGCTCGGAGCGGCCATGGCCCGAAGCCGCGGCGACGGGACATCACACGGGGCGCGGGCGTCCGCCATCTCGTCTCCGGCGAGCACCGGACCTGCCGGCGACGCCTCACTCTCGGTGGTCGAGCAGGCCGTGCGCGAACCGCTCGAGCGGCTCGTGGAAGAGCTGGACCTGTGCCGGCGGTACCACGAGGCGACGTTCCCGTCGCTGCCAGTGGACAAACTGATGTTCATCGGCGGGGAGGCGAGGCAGAAGGGGCTGTGTGCGCACGTCGCGCGCGAGCTCGGGCTGGCCGCGTGCGTCGGCGACCCCGTCGCGCGGATGGCCCGGGACTTCGAGTTCCCGCCCGAGTCCGGCATCGACCGTCGCGGCCCCCAGCCCGACTGGACGGTGGCCATCGGGTTGTCGATGGGGAGCGTCGTCCAGACGGCCTGACCGCCGGGCAGCACGAGGAGCACGACCATGGCCGCACCCAACCAGCTTTCGTTTCTGCCGGACGACTACCTCGAGCGGAAGCAGCGTCGCCGCACCAACGCGATCTGCGCGACGCTGTTTGTCGTCGTGGTCGGCTCGGTCTTCGCGGCGTGGTACTTCAGCCGGCGGTCGCTGTCGGAGCTGGAGCAGCGGTACACGCACATCGACCTGCAGTACACCGAGGCGGCCAAGCGGATCGATCTCGTCCGCGAGATGCAGGCCAAGCAGCGGACGATGGCGATGCAGGCGGAGCTGACCGCCTCGCTGCTGGAACGGGTGCCGCGGAGCCACCTGCTCGCGGAAATCACCAATGCGATCCCCGCGGGGCTGTCGCTGCTGGAGTTCGACCTGGTGTCGCGGCTGCGGCCGCCCCCGCCGCCGGCCGCCGCCGACCCCAACCGGCCGGTGAGCCCGCAGGACGTCGCCCGCGCCCAGCAGGCCGCCCAGCGTCAACCTCAGCCGCGGCAGTATGACGTGAGCATGCGGATCACCGGCGTCGCCGGGACCGACGTGCAGGTGGCCACGTTCATCTCGCGGCTCAACGGCTCGCGGTTCTTCAAGGACGTCAACCTGGTGGTGTCCGAAGAGCACACGATCGAGTCGCGGCGGCTGCGGCGGTTCACGCTGGAGATGACGCTCCATCCCGACGCCCGCGTGGCCGGGCTCGAGGAACGCGGCGGTGACGACCGCCGACTGGCGATGGCGTTGCAGGAAGCGATCGAAGCGGCACGCACGGCCGGCCATCGCGCCGGCCCGACCACGGGAGGTGTGCGATGAAGTTCGGCGCCCGGGAGTTCGTCTTCTTCACGCTCCTGCTGGGGCTGCTCGCCGGCAGCTGGTATTTCGTCTTCAAGCGGGCCAACGACCGCCGGGCCTACCTGCAGGCGGAGATCGAACGCAAGGAGCAGGACCTCGAGAACCTCCGCCGCAGCACCGCCGGCATCGAGGACCTGGGAAAGAAGATCGCAGAGCTGCAACAGGCCATCGCGTTCTTCGAATCCAAGCTCCCGCAGGAAAAGGAGATGGACAAGATCCTCAAGGAGGTCTGGCAGATGGCTCAGGCCAACAGCCTCGAGTGCCGGACCATCAAGACGCTGCGGGCAGAGCGGCTGGCCAGCTATTCCGAGCAGCCGATCGAACTGGTGATGAGCGGCGACTTCGCCGGCTTCTACAGCTTCCTGCTCCAGCTGGAGAAGCTGCCCCGCATCACCCGGCTCAGTCAGATGAACCTGCAGAAGATCACGTCGGCCGACGGGCAGATGACCGCCCGCGTCACGCTGTCGGTGTTCTTCGAGCCGGACACGGCGTCGTCGACGGCGGCGTCGTCGGTCACGGCGGTGTCCGCCCGGCCCTGACCCGCGTCACCCTGTCCGTCCGATGACCCTCCCGGAGGCCCAACCATGAGCAGCGGCAACTCGGTCCATGACGACGGCGGCCTGACGGAGGCGATGTCCGGCGGCGGCGAAGACTTCCTCGTCGAAAACGAGGCGAAGTCCGGCCCCAAGCCGGCGTTGCTGGTGGCGCTGGTGATCGCGGTCGTCGGCGGCGGGGGCTACCTCTGGCTCAACCGCAAGGGCCCTGCCGTCGCCGGGGCCGCACCGGCCGCGGCCGTCACCCCGGCCGACAACGCCCGGCAGACCATCAACGAGTTCCTCGCCGGCGGCGGCAAGGACCTCGTCGCGATGGAGCAGATGCTGCGCAACACCGAGGCGGTGGTTCAGCAGTTCCTCACCTACCCGTCGGTGACGCAGGTGCCCCTGGAATCACTCCGCACCAACCCCTTCCGCCTCTCCGAGCCGGAAGCGCCCAAGGCGGCCGAGCCGGACGACCGCCGACGCCGCGAGGAAGCCCGCAACCGCGCCCTGAAAGCCGTCGCCGAGCTCCGCGTCGAATCCGTCATGACCAACGCCGCCGGCGGGTCCGCCATCATCAACGGCAAGTTCGTCCGACCCGGCGACACCGTGGACGGCTTCCTCGTGGAGGCCATCCGGCCCGGCAGCGTCATCGTCCGCGACGACCGCTTCCGCTTCGAACTCAAACTCGCCCGCTGACCGCCGCCCAACGACCCGTACCCCGAATCTCGCGTCATGCCCGAGCCGAGCCGCCAACCTGAAGACCTGCTGGAGATCCGGTTCGATCTCGACGACGCCGACCCGTCCGCGGCGATCGCCACGGCGTCCCCTCCCCCACCTGCTCCCCCAACGGCTCCTCCGCCTCCTCCCCCGGCGACCACGGCCACACCCCCCCCCGCCCACGGCCGCCCCCCGCCGCCCGCCCCCTCGGCGGACACGTCGCCCGCCCCCGCCGACCCCGACGCCCTCTACCTTCCGTCCGCATCGCGCCGGCGCAAGTCCGTCGAGCAGCTTCTGCTCGAGCGGGGCGTGATCGACGAGGCCAAGCTCAACCAGGCCCGGCACGTCTGCTCCCAGACGCCCGGCAAGACGCTGACGCAGGTGCTGCTGACCATGGCGGCCGCCAGTGAGGAACAGATCCTCTCTGCGCTGGCCGAGACGCTCGGCCTCACCTTCGAGACGCTGGACAAGAACGCCGTCGACCCCAAAGCGTTCGAGCTGCTGCCGGTGGACTACATCCGCAAGTGCGGGGTCATCCCGCTGCGATTCGAGGGGGAGCGGGTCGTGCTGGGCATGGCCGACCCGACCGACGTGTTCCTGCTGGATGAGGTCCGGCAGAAGACGCGGCGCGACGTGAAGATGGTGGTGGCCACGCGGGCTGACATCAACCGCGTCGCCGAGCTGCTCACCGAAGGCAGCAGCGACGTCCGCGTGGACGACATCATCAAGGAGATGAAGGAGGACGACGTCCAGGTCGTCAAGGAGGCCAAGGACGACGTCACCGACCTCGCCAAGCTCGGCAACGAGTCGCCGGTCATCAAGTTCGTGAACTACCTGATCTCCGACGGCATCCGCCAGGGGGCCAGCGACATCCACATCGAGCCGAAGGAAAAGGCGCTCAAGGTCCGCTACCGCATCGACGGCGTGCTCTTCGAGGCAATGAACCCGCCGGCCCACCTACACGCGGCCATCGTCTCACGCCTCAAGATCATGGCCAACCTCGACATCTCCGAGCGAAGGCTGCCGCAGGACGGGCGCATCCGCGCCATGGTCCACGACCGCAAGGTGGACCTGCGCTTCTCCACCATCCCCACGGCCTACGGCGAGAAGGTCGTGCTCCGCATCCTCGACAACCGTTCGATCAACGTCCCGCTCGAGAACCTTGGCTTCTCCGAAGAAGCGTTGACCATCTGGAAGAAGCAGATCGAGCAGCCCCACGGCATCCTGCTGGTGACCGGCCCCACCGGCTCGGGCAAGACCACCACGCTGTACTCGTCGCTTCGCTGCATGGACGGCAACAAGCTCAACATCGCCACCGTCGAGGACCCGGTGGAGTACCACCTGCCGCAGGCCAACCAGGTGCAGGTGCACGAGAAGATCGGCATGACGTTCGCCGCCGCGCTGCGGGCGCTGCTGCGACAGGACCCCGACGTCGTGATGCTCGGTGAGATCCGCGACGGCGAGACGGCCTCCATCGCCGTGCAGGCCAGCCTCACCGGCCACCTCGTGCTCTCGACCCTTCACACGAACGACGCGCCCAGCTCGGTGACGCGGCTGATCAACATCGGCGTCGAACCATACCTCATCTCGGCCGCGCTCAATGCGGTGCTGGCGCAGCGGCTGGTCCGCAAGATCTGCCCCAACTGCAAGGAGCGGCACACACCGTCCGACGAGATGAAGGAGTTCCTCGAGCTGCGCGGCCTCAACGCCTCCGAGCTGTACGTCGGCAAGGGGTGCGAGAAGTGCCGCAAGACCGGCTACGTCGGAAGACTCGGCATATACGAACTGCTCGTCATGGACGACACGCTGCGCGACATGGTCACCAGTAATCCCGACGTGACGCTGCTCCGAAAATACTGCAGGGAGCGTGGCCTGGTCACGCTCCGCGAGGACGGCCTGCAGAAGGTCATGAAGGGGCTGACCACCGTCGAGGAGATCCTGCGCGTCACCGAGTCCACCGTCTGACGCCGCGAAAGCGAGAAACCGAACCATGAGCCTGCTCAACGACATCCTCCGCACGGCCGTGCAGTCGAAGGCGTCGGACGTGCACATCAACGTCGGGCTGCCGCCACTGGTCCGCATCAACACCGTCATCGCGCCGATGGACTTCCCCATCGTCACCCCCGAAGGCGCCCTGCGCCTGCTCAAAGAGGTGATGGACGAGAAGAGGTGGGCCGACTTCCAGCAGCTCCGCGATGCCGACTTCTCCTACGAGATCCCCGGCGTGGGCCGTTTCCGCGTCAACGCCCACTACCAGCGCAAAACCATCGCGATCGCGTTCCGCGTCATCAACGACAAGGTCCGCGAAATCGAGCAGCTCTTCCTCCCCGAAATCGTCCACAAGCTCACCTACCTCCCCCGCGGCCTGGTCCTGGTGACCGGCCCGACCGGCTCGGGCAAGTCCACCACGCTGGCGGCCATGATCGACGCGATCAACCGCCGCGAGCAGGGACACATCATCACCATCGAGGACCCCATCGAGTACGCCTTCCAGTCGAACAAGTGCGCTATCGAGCAGCGCGAGATCGGCGAAGACTGCCCCAACTTCGCCTCCGGCCTGCGGCACGCCCTGCGTCAGGACCCCGACGTGATCCTGGTGGGCGAAATGCGCGACCTCGAGACCACCAGCGCGGCGATCACCGCCGCCGAGACCGGCCACCTCGTGTTCTCCACGCTCCACACCGTCAACGCCCCGCAGACCATCGAGCGCATCATCGACATCTACCCCTCGGACCAGCAGAACCAGATCCGCTCCATGCTCGCCAACACGCTCCAGGCGGTCATCAGCCAGACGCTGTTCCGCCGGGCCGACCAGCCGGGCATGATCCCGGGCGTCGAGGTGATGCTGTGCACCCCCGCCGTACGCAACTGCATCCGCGAAAACCGCATCTTCGAGATCCCCAACATCATCGAGACGAGTCGCGCCATCGGCATGCAGACGCTCGACTCATCGATCAAGCAGCTCTTCGTCAACGGCTACATCACCCGCGAGGACGCCATCGCCCAGGCCGCTCACCCGGAGAAACTCGAACGTTCGCTGGCGGCCTGACCCCCCCGCCGGCCTCGCCCCCGCCCACCACGGAAGCTGACCCGACCCCGACGCTGCCCGAGACCCGGAACCGACCATGCCGACGTATCGCTACGAAGCGCGTGCCTCCAGCGGCAAGACGACCAGCGGCGTGGTCACCGCGCCGACGCTCGCGGCGGCGTCGGAGCAGCTCCGTGCCCGCGGCGAGTTCATCATCCACCTCGCCCCGGCCGTGGAAAGCAGCCGCAAGGGCGGACAGTTCTCGCTTTCGTTCGGCCCCAGCCAGCGCGACGTCCTGAACTTCACCAGCCAGCTGGCCGTGATGATCCGCGCGGGCATCTCCATCCGCGCCGCCATCGAGGGCATCGCCGAGCAGGTCGAGAACCCCAAGTTCCGCGCCATGCTCCAGCAGATGAAGCGGGACGTCGAGGCGGGCAAGCAGTTCTCCGAGGCCCTCTCCCGCTACCCCAAGACCTTCTCTCCGCTGTACATCAACATGGTGCGGGCGTCGGAGCTCTCCGGCGGCTTCTCCAAGATGCTCGACCGCATCGCCGGCTACCTCAGCCAGCAGCTCGAGACCAGCGCCATGGTCAAGGGCGCGATGATCTACCCCGGCATCATCGGCACGCTGGCCGTCGGCACCACCGTCTTCCTGCTCACCTTCGTCCTGCCGCGCTTCATGGTCATCTTCAAGGGCAAGGAGGCCGCCCTGCCGACCCCGACCAAGCTGCTGCTGGCGATGTCGGAGTTCATGACCACCTACTGGTACCTCTGCATCCTCGGCGTCGGCGCGGCCGTCTGGGGCTTCCTGCTCATGATCCGCACCGACTGGGGCCGGCTGTGGTGGGACAAGACCAAGCTCACCGTCCCGCTGTTCAAGAAGCTCTTCCGCGCGCTGTACATCTCCCGCTCCCTGCACACCATGGGCCAGCTCATCAACGCCGGCGTGCCCATGCTCGACACGCTCTCGATCACCGCCGAAATCTCCGGCAACACGCTCTACAAGCGGATGTGGCGGGCCGTCTACCAGGCCGTCAAGCAGGGCAAGAAGATCTCCGCCCCGCTCAACAAGTCGCCCCTGCTGCCCCGCTCGGTCGTCCAGATGATCGCCGCCGGCGAGGAGTCGGGCAAGCTCGGCGAGGTGCTCGACGAGGTCAGCGAGTACTACGCCCGCGAGCTCAAGAACGTCATCAAGTCGGTCACGGCCATGATCGAACCGCTGATGATCGTGATCATGGGCTCGATCGTCGGCTTCATCGCGATGAGCATCATCCTGCCGATCTTCAAGCTCTCGCAGATCGTCAACTGACGATCGTCCACGGCCCCACCCGCCCCCCGTCCGCCTGCCCCGTCCCCCATCCCCCGCCCGCGCGGCCGCTGTGTGCACGGCGGCGACGCCCGATGGCCGACGCGGGCCCTGCGGTCTGTGCGGTCTGGAGCGGCCGGGAAAACCGCGAAATGCAGCGAAGCCGGGCGAAGTGCGTTTCCCCGCGGAACGCAAACATCGCATGTCTAGGGCGATGCGTCCGGCGTCCACCTCTCCCCGTCCGGCCTTCCGGCCCACGCCCCGACCCGCGGCACGGCGTCGCCGGGGCTTCACCCTCTTCGAAGCCGCCCTCTCGACGGTCATCGTCGGACTCGGCGTGCTCGGCATCATGCAGCTGCTGGCGGTGTGCACCCAGCAGAACCGCGGCGGCGCCCAGCTCACCACCGCCATGTACCTGGCGCAGTGCATTCAGGAAACCATGGCGGACCTGCCGTTCAACGACCCGTCGGGCGCTGGCTTCGGCCGTGAGGAACAGGGCGGGCTGCTCACCTGGAACGATGTGGACGACTTCCACGGCTTCTCCACCCTCGGCGGGCCGCCGATCGACGCACGTCGGCAGCCTCTGCCCGACCTTGCGCAGTACGCCCAGACGGTCACGGTGGCCGAGGTGTCGCCCAACAACCTGTCCCTGGCCCTTCCCGGGTCGGACGCCAAGCGGGTGACCGTGTCGATCACCTATCGGCGCACCCCGGACGACGCCCCCGCTGAGGTGTACCGCACGAGCTGGATCCGGACACGTTGAGCGGAGTCGCGAGGAGACACGACCCGGCTGCTGCAAGTCCCTGATGTGTAGCGAGGTACAGCCATGAAACCCCACGCCCCTCAAGCCCGCTTTCCGATGCCCGCGAGCCGGCCTCTCGCCGGCGGGTCTGGCTGCCGGCACCGCCGCGTCCGGGGGGCGCGGCATCGCCGCGGGGCTGCGGCGCTCGTGGCCATGGTGTTCCTCACGCTCTTTGGCACGCTCTCGGTCGCGATGATCTCGCTGTCCACGCTCAACGCGCAGTCCGCCGGCAACCTCGCCGACGTCGAGCGGGCTCGCGCGATCGCCGAAGCCGGGCTGAGGTGGCAGACCTACCGCTTCCGAACGATGAACCGCCCGCGGACGCTCGCCGGCAACATCGACGCGACGGTCGCCGCCTCGCTCTGGCCGGCCATCAAGACCGCCATCCGCAACGACTACGCCACCATGCAGCTGGCCGCCGAGCGGGCCGCACCACAGGACCTCGGCCACACGGTCATCTGCCCCGAGATCGCGCTCGACGCCGCCCGCCGCGAGCGCTTCCAGGTCACCATCGCGCAGGACGCCACCGACCCGCGCAACCTCATTGTCACCTCCACCGGTCGCTTCGGCCGGGCGACCCGGTCCGTCCAGATGACTTTCACCATCGACAAAAAAGTCAAGTTCGCGATCGTCGGCCGGGTACCGATTCAGATCGGCCGCAACACCATCGTCGAGGGCAACGTGGCGATGGCCGTGCCGAACAAGTTCCCGCCCATCCTGATGCTCTCCGACTTCATGCACTTCGACCCGACGCTGACCGCGAAGATCAACCAGTGGAACCAGTTCCTCCGCGGCAGCACGGTGGTCAACGGGGTGAGCGTGCGGCACCACAACGGTTACGCCAACCGCATCAGCGTGAACAACCCCATCGAGTACCAGCTCGCCACCAACGCCGGTTTCATCGACTACAACAACGACGCGTTCATCGACGAGTACGACATCTTCCTGAGGCATTATGACCGCGACGGCGACCGCCGGCTCTCCCGCAGCGAGTTCACCAACCCCGCAACCGGTCAGCTCTATGACCGCGAGCTGTTCGCGGCAATGGACTCCACCGGCGGCCCGATGTTCGCCGGCGACGTCGTCCGCGTGGGCTACCAGGACGGCGTGATCGACAACACCGACGCCTACGCCAAGGTCCGCGGCACGCTCACCATCGCCGCCACCGAAGCCGCGTGGGCCGCCCAGCTGGCCGGGCAGGGACGCCAGATCCGCGACATGCTCCAGGGGACCGTTGCCGTCACCAACCCGACGGACGTGGCCGTGCGGTTCGGGGCCACCGCGGCCGACCTCTTCGACCTCGACCCCGCGAACTTCGAGCAGGCCGCCAACAACTTCCGCAACCGCACCGGCACCAACGCCGGCGCCCCCATCCGCAGCGGCGGCCTCATCGCCAACACCACCCTCACCCGTGCCGACGCCAACGGCACCCCCGTCACCGAACGCACCCCGTTCGGCTCCACCAGCTACCAGGCCACCTACACCCGGCCCGTCTTCCGCAACATGACCTTCCGCAACGTCGTCATCCCACGCGGGCTCAACGCGCTGTTCGAAAACTGCACCTTTGAAGGCGTGACCTTCGTCGAGACCGAACGCGACATCACCCGCAGCACGGGCCAGGTGACCACGAGCCCCAGCGACGGCATGAGCTGGGCCCAGCGCCGCATCGCCGGCGGCACCTTCAGCGCCGACCGCCCGCTTCTGGGCGCAGGCCAGACCCCCAGCTCCTCACAGGTCACCACGGAAGGGTCCGTACGCGGCAACAACCTCCGCTTCCACGACTGCACCTTCCTTGGGCCCCTGGCCGGCAACTACGCCACCGCCTACACGCACTTCGCCAACTCCTGGGAGTTCACCGGCGCTACTCGCTTCGATAACCGCGTGGACCAGACGGCGACGATCCTCTCGCCGCAGGTCAACATCGAGATGGGCTCGTTCACCGACCCCTCGCAGGCCCCGTCCACGCTCATCGGCGTCGTCGTTGCCGGCAACATCGACATCCGCGGCTACTCCAACGTAGACGGATCGATCATCGTCACGGGCGACGGCGCCGGCAACACCACCCTCGCCTACTTCGGCGCCTCTGACAACGACACCAACCCCAACGCCATGCCCGAAGGCGGCTTCGGCAAGCTCAACATCCGCTACAACCCTCACCGCGCCCTGCCCGACGGCATCAACATCCCCATCGACATCGTTCCCAACGTTGCAACCTACCGCGAGGTGACGCCGTGACCCCCTTCGCCGCTCCCCCTACCCCACGTGACCTCCGCAAACGGTGCAGCCGCGGCGCCGGCACGGCCCCGCCCGCCCGTCCGGGGCACCCACCCCGCCGACGGGGTCTGGGCCTGGTCGAGCTGCTGATCTCGCTGGCCATCACCGCCGCCCTGCTCACGGCCACCGCCATCGCCCTCGACGCGTCCTTCCGGGCCTACCGGACCAATCAGGAGCTCGGCGACCTCACCCAGCGGGCTCGGCTGGCCATGCACCGCATGCTCACCGAAATCCGCGCGACGCAGGACCACGAGCCCGCCCCCGGCGATCTGGCCGTCTTCCGCAGCGGCATCGTCGTGGACACCACCGCCATCCGCATCTACACCGACCCCGACAACGCCATCGAATACCGCCACGAAGGCAGCCGCATCGTCCGGCAGACCTTCCGTCGCGTCGGCGGCGCCTGGACCAGCGAACCTGCCCGTGCCCTGCTGGACGGGGTCGCCCCCGGCAACTTCACCGTCACCATGGAGCCCCAGCGGTCCGCCCGTGCCGCCCGCGCCGGGCTGCCCTTCGACCAGCTCCGCAGGGCGACGATCCGCATGACCGTCCAGCAGGCCAACCCACAGACCACACGCTCCGAAATGGCCGGCAACCAGTCCGTCTCGCTGGTCAGCTCCGTCGTCCCACGCCGCAACGCGTGGTGAGGCCCACGTCCGACGGAGCCCACGCCCTAGCATGACACCGTGAAGTACTTCTACGGCGAGTTCGACGGGCAGCCCTTCCCCACCCCCGACAAGCTCTTCGACTTCAACCCCTTCGCCGAGTTCCTCCTTGAGTACGGCGAGCAGGCCCTCAAGGCCATGGAGCAGATGCTCCAGCAGCCGGGCAATCCCGAGCATGCCGAGCTGCTCGAGAAGCTCATCCAGGAGGGCATGCTCGACAAGGACGGCCGCGGCCGACTCCGCCTCACCCCGCGTGCGGTCTCGAAGATGCAGCGAAAAGCCCTGCTCGAGGTGTTCTCGAACCTCAAGCAAGGCCAGCGTGACGGCCACGAGAAGCTCACCCCCGGCCCCGGCGCAGAACGCACCGACGGCACCAAGCCCTACACCTACGGCGACCCCGTCTCCGACCTCGACCTGCACGCGACGCTGCGCAACGCCCTCTCCCGCCACGGCCTGCCCGCCCGCGGACAGGGCATCCGCTTCGACGACCGCGACTTCGAAATCCATCTCCGCGAAGGAACGGCCACCTGTTCCACCGTCGTCCTGATCGACCTCTCCGGCTCGATGATGCGCTACGGCCGTTTCCTCTCGGCCAAAAAGGTGGCCCTGGCCATGCAGGCGCTGGTGCGCTCCCGCTTCCCACAGGACACCCTCGACTTCGTCGGCTTCTACTCCGGGGCCAAACCGATCCCCGAGGTCATGTTGCCGCTGGTCATGCCCAAGCCGGTGACCGTGTACGACTATCAGGTCCGCCTGCGGGTTCCGATCGACCGGCTCGACAAGGCCCCTCAGCACTTCACGAACCTGCACATGGGCCTGCAGATCGCCCGCCGCATCCTCCGCAGACGTGCCGGCGAAAACAAACAGCTCTTTATCATCACTGACGGCCAGCCCACGGCCCACGTCGAAGGCAATCAGGTCTATCTGCTCTACCCGCCCGACCAGCGTTCCGTCCTGGCCACCTTGAAGGAAGCCGTGCTGTGCCGACAGGAAGGCATCCGCTTCGCCACCTTCGCCCTCATCGAGGACTACTTCGGCATGGACTGGGTGGGCTTCGTTGACCAGCTCACGCGACTGACCAGGGGCGTCGCCTTCTACACCAGCTCGGGCGAGCTCGCCTCGTGCATCATGGAAAGCTACCTGAGCGGGCGCAAGAAAAAAGCCGCCATCGGGTAGCCACTTCCCTCCCCCACTCCCACGCTCCGCCCTGCCGGCCTGCTACAGCCGGTCGCAGTCGATCCCCATCGCCTCGGCGATGAGCTCCGCCACGTGCTTCACCGACGTCTTCACCCCCGCCTTGTGGCACATCCCCGCGATGTTCATCGTGCACCCGGCGTCATTGCACACCGTCACCTCCGCCCCGGTCGCCGCGATGCACGCCGCCTTGTCTTCCACCATGGCACGGCTGATGGCCGGGTACTTCACCGCGAACGTCCCGCCGAACCCGCAGCACTGCTCGGTCTTCTCCAGCGGCGTGAACGCCACGTTGTCCAGCTGCCGCAGCAGCCGCACCGCCTCATCCCGCAGGCCCAGCCCACGCAGGTGGCAGGTGTAGTGGTACGTCACGCGGGTCGGTCTCGGCAGCCGCAGCCCGTCAAGGTCGACCCGCAGCACCTTCGTGAGAAACTCCACAAATTCGTACGTCTTCGCCGACACCCGCGCCCAGTCGGCCTCCCATGCGGGGTCGCCCGCGAACAGCTCGTGAAACTGCTCGCGGACCATGGCCGTGCACGACCCCGACGGCGAGACGATGTACTCGTACCCCTCGAACACCTCGATCCACCGCTTGGCCAGGTCGCGTGCTTCGGGATGAAACCCGTTGTTGAAAAACGGCTGCCCGCAACACGTCTGGCCCGTCGGGAACGCCACCGTACACCCCAGGCGTTCCAGAATCCGGGTCACCGCCACCCCCACGCGCGGGTAGAACTGGTCGGTCAGACACGTGATAAACAGGGCAACCTGGTGAGGCATGGCAAGTCCCGTCAGGACGCCGTGAAGCGCCAGATGACGCCGGCACCGCGGCCCGGTGGGCCCGGCACGAGTGACACGGCGGCGTGGCGGAGGGGCCGACCCACCGAGGCAGCGGCCCCCGCGGCCTGCGGATAGTAAGGCAAATCGCGTCGCCTTGCTGGCACGGGGTCGGTGCGGGTGTTGCGACGTGCAGCCGCTTTGCAATTTAACCGGTTCAACGTTGGCCCGATTGCACGGACTGGGGTATACCGTTATACAACGCGGTCGGGACGCGGAGCGGATGCGGGAGGGTTCCCGACGCTTCGGAGGGGTCGTCTTCAACTGGCGTTCGTGAGCGGAGAAAAGCATGCGTCGGAGTCGGTGCGTCACCGGGCGGAAGGTTGAACGTTTGCATGGCCGACGGGCGGCGGTCACCGTACTGGGGGCCGCCGTCGCAACCGTTGGATGCGGTTGGGTCTCGGGGCAGGTCGTCGTCCAGCAGGTCGAAGCCGGCATCGCCGCGGGTCAGCCTGCCTATTCCCCGGTCGAGTTCAACGGCAGTGCCTCCGTCTCCGGGGGCACGGCCTATCCCGGCATCACCTTCTTCGCGCAGGGTCCGACCACCGGCGGCACCTTTTCGGTGCACGCGCAGGTCGTGGCCAACTCGTTCTTCGGCCCCAGCACGCTGGGCGCCACGGTGATCAATCAGGTCTACGTGCACGCCGCCGTCACCTACGGCAGCAACGGCTTCGCCAACGCCACGCCGTTCTACACCAACACGCTGCGGATGGCGTTCAACACCACCAACACGCCGTTCGGCTCGGTCACCGTGCCGACCATGGTGGCGCCGGTGCCCAACCCCATCGGCAACAACATCCGCGTCACCAACCACTCCTACGTCCTGCAGTTCGCCCCTACCGCCTCATCCAACACCACGTACAACAACGACCAGAACCTGCAGGCCAACCTGCAGGCGATCCGCCGGGCCGACTTCCTGATCGACCGCGACAACGTCGTCTGGGTGGGCGGCGCCGTGACCGGGCAGCAGTTCGTCGGCGGCGACGGGACCACGACCATGGCCTGGCAGACCCGCAACGGCATCGCCGTCCGCGGCGACGCGGGGCAAACGCCGTTCAACCCCGCCCTCGGCCGGCCCGGCCGGCAGCACGCCGACGTGTGGGGCCCCAACCTCGCCAGCTTCACCGCCGGTGACGTCTCCGGCGGGGCCGCAGCGCTGATCCGTCAGTCGCAGATCGCCAACAACACCGCGATGGGCGACGCCCGCGTGATCAAGTCTGTGATCATGACCGGCGCGAACAAGACCATCCAGCCGAGCACCTTCAACTTCAGCGGCGGCGCCTGGCAGCCCACCACCCAGAACAACCTCGACCCCGCCGGCGGCGCGGGCCGGTTCGACTACAACGCGTCGCTGGGCATCCTCACCAGCCCGCAGCGGACCTTCGCCAGCTCCACCACCGCCACCACCGGCGGCGTTATCGCCGTCGGCGCCTCGCCCACTGCCAACCCCAGCGGCTGGGCGCTCGGCTCTATCGCCTCCGGCGGCGCGTCGGTCGTGCTCGTGCAGTTCAACTCGGCCCTGACCTACCTCGCCTCGACGCTCAACTGGAACGTCACCAGCGCCACCACCAACGCCGGAGCCAACATCGACACCACCGACGCGGGGCTGATCTTCCCCGACCTCGCCCTCGAACTCCGCCCTGTCGGCTGGAACGGCACGCAGTACACGCTCGGCGCCGCCATCGCCAACGCCACCGGCCGGCGCCTCAGCTCCGACGCCACAGGGACCACGAACGACAACGTCGAGCACATCTTCAACACCGCCGGCACCCTCTCGCCGGGCACCTACGCCCTGGTCGTCCGCGGCGACACCGCCCGCAGCGTCACCGCCGCCCTCAGCTACACGACCGCGACCAACGGCATCACCCCCACCTGGAACACGAACGCCAACGGCGCGTTGACCACCGCCGGAAACTGGACCGGCAACACGGTGCCCAACGCCGTCTCGGCCCCGGTGGTCTTCGGCCCGGTCATCACGGCCCCCCGCTCGCTCAACACCCTTCAGGGCGTCACCTACGGCACGGTGACGTTCGACTCCGCCAACGCCTACACGCTCACGACCGCCAACAGCTCCACGCTCACGCTGGCCAACGGAGCCCTCGGCCCGGCCGAGGTCAACCTCATCAGCGGCTCGCACACCATCGACATGCCCGTCGTCACGCCGGGCACGACGCAGTTCAGCACCGCATCCGCCGGTCAGACCCTCACCCTCCGCTCGCTGAACAACACCGGGACCCTGCTGCTCTCCGGCCCGGGGACGGTCAACGTCACCTCCACGGTCAGCGGCAACGGGACGATCAACGTCGGCAGGGGCTCCACGCTCCTGCTGTCCTCGCCGGGGTCCACCTCATCGTCGGTGCGCGTGCTCGAACAGGGCTCGCTGTTCGTCGACGGCAGCTCGCTCGCTCGCGGGGTCGTCGCCGTCACCGGGACTTCCATCCCCCCGAGCGGTCCCCGACCGACCCGGCCCAACGTGATCGTCCTCAACGGGCTCTCCATCGCCAACGACGGTGCCGCCCTGGGCTCGCGGACCTACTTCGGCTTCCTCGACCTGCAGTCCAACGACATGGTCGTCCGCTCCGGCTCGCCGGCCGCACAGGCCGCCACGCTGGCCAACCTCCGCGACATGGTCCGCTTCTGGCTGACCGCGAGCAGCGGCCTGCCCGGTTTGGCCGGGCTCGGCAGCACATCGGCGTTCTACCCCGCACAGGGGGCGTTCGCGACGCTGGCCGTCTATGACAACAGCGGCGTCGGCGGCTCGACGATCTTCTCGACCTTCAACGGCGTCAGCGTCGGGCCGAACGACGTGCTCGTGAAGTACACCTACATCGGCGACCTCAACCTCGACGGCGTCGTGGACGCCGCCGACCTCTCCCGCGCCCTTCAGGGGTTCAACGGCGGCGGCACCGGCTGGAACTTCGGCGACGTCAACTACGACGGCGTGGTGGACTTCTTCGACCTCGGCCGCATCACCGCCGCACTCCGTGGTCAGGGCAGCCCGCTGGGCGACGCCGCCGCGCCGTCCATGGGCGGGCCGATCCCCGAGCCTGCCGGGCTTGGGCTGCTCGCTCTCGCCCTGCCGGCGCTGCGACGCCGCCGCTGATTAGCAGGGGGGAAGACGGCTTCAACGCAGCGGCGACGGCCGGAGTGGGGCCGCCGCCTGCCCTGCGGCGTTGCGTCGCACCCCGCCGCGGCGGCTTGGCACACCCCTCTTCACCCGCTTACCCTCAGGCGTGACCCCCACCGACGATGCAAGCCGCAGCCGCCCGTCCCGGGCCCTGTTCGTCTGGAGCCTGGCCACCCTGCTGGCGGCGTTCCCGCTCATTTTCATGGGCGGGCTGGTGACCAGTCATGGAGCGGGGTTGTCCGTGCCCGACTGGCCCAACAGCTACGGCTACAACATGTTCCTCTTCCCGCCTTCCATGTGGGTGGGCGGCATCTTTTACGAGCACACGCACCGACTTCTGGGCACGCTGGTGGGGCTGCTCGCCATCGGCATGGTCCTCAGCAGCTTCGCCCCCGCGCGTACTCCTGCCAGCCGGCGGCGGTGGGGTTGGGCGGCGGTGGTCCTGCTGGGCTCCGGGCTGCTGGCTTTGCTGCTCAAGCTCGCGGTCGGCTCGGCCCCGGCCGGCGGCGGGGGCACGCCCCTGCAGGTCATCCTGCCGCACGTCTGGACGACTCTCGTCGGGCTCGGGCTGGTGGCGGGCATCGGCTGGACCGCCCGCACGCGTGAGCCGCGCCGGTGGGTCCGCTACCTCACGGTGGCGATCCTGCTGGCCATCATCGTGCAGGGCATCAAGGGCGGGCTACGCGTGGAGTGGGTGAACATCGAACTGGCCATCGCGCATGGCATCTTCGCGCAGGTCATCCTGTGCGGGCTGGCCGTGATGTGCCTGGTGACGTCGCGCTCGTGGCGGCTCGGCACCTGGCTGCCCACGGCCTCGGGCACTTTGCCGGGCGCGCGGGGCGTGGCGTGGGCCGGGCTCGTGTCGCTGGTGCTCATCCTCGGCCAGCTCGTCGCGGGGGCGTCCATGCGACACCTCGAAGCGGGACTGGCCATCCCCGACCTCCCGCTGGCCTTCGGCCGGCTGCTTCCCCCCACCACCGCCGACGGCCTGGCCGAGGCCAACCAGTTCCGGCTGGCGCTGAAGGAAACCGAAGTCGGTGGCCCCGTCACGCTGGGGCAGATCTGGCTGCACTTCGCCCATCGTGTGGGGGCGGTGCTGGTGACCGCTGCCGTCGGCGTGCTCGTCTACCTCGCCCTGCGTGGCGGGGCGCTGCGTCAGGTGCCGGCGGTACGGCGGCTGGCGTGGTGGCTGCCGCCGATGCTGCTGGCGCAACTGACGTTGGGTCTGGCCACCGTCTACTTCCGCAAGCCGGCCGACGTGACCACACTGCACCACACCCTCGGGGCCTTGACGCTCATGGTGGTGTGCCTGCTGACCGTCCGGGCGTTGGTCTGTGCTTACGGTTCGAAACCGCTGCCCGCGCCGGCCACGGTGGACGCCGATGACGCCCGCACGTCTCCACGCCGCAGCGCTGCCAGCGTCGCCCTCGCTCACTAGCCCCTAAACTCCCCTGCCGCCGATGCCCCCCACCGCTGCCCACAGCCCCTGCCACGCCGATGCGGTCCGGATCGTCTCGCCGCGTGGGATCGCGCCGCTTCCCGGCAGCGACACCGCCCTCGGCCAGAGGGACGAAGGTCCGGGGACGGTCACGGCCGCGCCCTTCGACGGGTCGGTCGCCGTCGCCCCCCGCTCACGGCTGGGCGACTACGCCACGCTCTGCAAGGTGCGGCTCAACCTCCTGGTGCTCATCACCACCGCCGTCGGCTACAAGCTCGCCGCCTCGGCCAGCGCGTCGTGGGTCGGGTTCGTCCACGTGCTCATCGGCACGGGGCTTACGGCCGCCGCCTCGGCCGTGCTGAACCAGTGGATGGAAGTGGACCGGGACCGGCTCATGCCGCGCACCCGCAACCGCCCGTTGCCCGCCGGCCGCGTGACCACCCACGAGGCGCTGGCACTGGGTGCGACGTTGTCCGTCGCCGGGTTGAGTTACCTTTGGCTGTTCACGCCCACGGCGACCTTCCTGCTCGGGCTGGCGACGCTTCTGAGCTATCTCGTCGTGTACACCCCTCTCAAGACGCGATCCACACTCAACACGCTGGTAGGCGCTGTGCCGGGGGCCATGCCACCGGTGATGGGCTACACCGCCGCCGGGGGCGGCCTTGACGCCGTGGCCGCCGCCCTGTTCGGCATCCTCTTTTTCTGGCAAATCCCCCACTTCCTCGCCATCGCCACGCTCTACCGCGAAGACTACCGCGTCGGCGGATACCGCATGCTCCCCTGCGACGACCCCGACCTGCTCGCCACCGCCCGGCAAGTGGTCCTGCACTGTCTGCTGCTGGTGGCCGTGTCGCTGTTGCCAGCCGTGCTCGGGGTGGCCGGCCCCGTCTATCTGGTGGCCGCGACGTTGCTCGGCACGCTGTTCCTCGCCGCCGCCGTCGCCTTCGCCTGGCACCGCACCCGCCGCGACGCCCGGACGCTGTTTTTCGCCTCCATCGCTTACCTGCCACTGCTGCTGGTGGCGCTGGTGCTCGGGAGCAACTGAGAGACAGGACGACCGCACAAGTCGCCCGAACAGACGGATTGCATTGTGAGATTCGGTCTGATTCAGTCGAAGTGGCCGTGATGAACACCCATCCGCGTCGTGTCTGGCAGGCCCCGTGCACCCGTGTGGCCGCCCTGCTGGTTCTGGCTCTCCCGCTGGTCACGGCGGGCTGCAACGGCGGCGACCAGCGCAGCAACCCGGAGCTCCCGCAGGTGCCCCGCGGCGACGGGCGGGTCGTCGGCCGCGTCACGCTCGACGGCCCTCCACCTCCCCGTCGCGCTCAGCTGGTCACCTGCGACCCCCGCCCCAGCGCCGGCCGAAAAGAGATCCTCGACAACACGGTGCTCGTGTCGGATTCGGGCGGGCTGGCCGACGTGTACGTCTATGTCAGCCGGGCCGACGATGGCATCGTGCTCCGCGGCTCGGGCGTCGGCGAGCCGGCCCTCATTCTGGACCAGATCGACTGCGTCTTCGTCCCCAACGCACTGGCCATCCAGATCGGCCAGCGGCTACGCATCCGCAACTCCGACCCGACCTTCCACAACGTGCACTGGCGACCGAGACTCAATCGCACGGTCAACTTCGGGTTCACGCCCGCGCCCACCGCCGGCGAACGCGTCGTCGCGTTCACCCACCCCGAGTTCTTCTCCGTCCGGTGCGACGTCCACCCGTGGATGACCAGCACGATCGGTGTTTTCGAGCACCCCTTTTTCGCCGTGACCGATGCCGAGGGCCGGTTTGAACTGACCGGCCTACCCCCCGGCCGCTACGTCCTGGCGACGTATCACGCTCATTACGGCGACGGCCCTACGGCGGAGGTCACGGTCCCCCCGAGTGGCACGGCGGAGATCAATCTGCAGGTCGTGGCGCCCACGCGGTGAACGGCCGCCCGGCTTCGACGGCTGGGTGCACGTGGCGTGAGTGCCGAAGACGTCGAACGTCGCGGGCACGCCCTCGCGTAGCGGCTCAATCGCGGCGGCGTGCCTGAATCTTCACCCCGAACTGGTCGGTGTTGATTTCGATGGTGTTCGGCTCGGCAATCCCGACGCGCCCCTGCAGCGTGTAGAAGACCTGCTTACCCGCCCGGCGGTTGCCGATGATGTTGTTCATCCGCAGCAGCCCGAGGTGGTGGGAGACCGTCGGCTGCGGGAGCTGCAGCTCGTTGCACAGGCTCGTGACGTTGCGCTCGCCTTCGGCCAAGAGCAGAAGGATGTTCAGACGCGTCTTGTCGGAGAGCAGGCGGAACAGACTGGTGAGCTGGTCGAGGTCGGCCTCCGACACCGGCACCGACACCTCTGACCGTGGCGTCGAGCCCGGCCCGTGGTCCGGTCGAGAGGCGGCATACGCACCGGTCAAGCGCTCACTCGGATGGACTGGGTCGGACATAGCACACTTCTTCGTCCGCAACACTCCGCCACCGGTCCAGCGCCACGCCGACGACCTCACAGGGGTCAGCCCGACGACATCCCGGCCACGGTGAGCGACAAGGGATGACATCCTTGGGCACTGCGGCAAGTCGTCACGGGGGTGCCGGCCACCCAGATACGGTTGCTGCGACAACCTGTACCGCAATCCCTTGATGTCATTGTGTCACAGCGTAGCCTTGACCGGAGTTGGGTTGAAGTTAGAATCGCGACTCAAGTTTATAGCCGGAGGGGCGACTACACTCGCCCCAGCCGGTTCGATGGACCGGAGTGCCTGGGGCGATGGTCTAACGGGATGACGGCTGAATCGCATTCAGCAAATCGGGGTTCGATTCCCCGTCGCTCCACTGGAAGTTGCGGTGCCTAAAGCGTGAGTCAACGCGGAGTTAGGCCCGCCGGGCCGGGCGAGAAAAGGTTCACGGTACGGCGGTTGCCGTTTTTTTGGGCCCGCTTTCCGGATTTGTTCACACAGATGACCCGAATGCAGGGTCGGCGGTCTTGGCCGCGTCACGCGATCGGACCGCGCGGGCCCAAGCCAGCAGGGTCAAGGGGCTGATGTCGGCCGGCCGGGACATTCTCGGGGAACTGCTCGCGGGCAACCAGCGTTTTGCCTACGGCTGGGCGGTGATGCACTCGCCGGAAGAGCGGCGAAGGGCGTTGGCGGGAGGACAGTCGCCGCGTGCCATCGTGCTGGGGTGCTCCGATTCGCGCGTGCCGGCCGAGATCATCTTCGACCAGGGGCTCGGCGAGCTCTTCGTGATTCGCGTCGCGGGCAACATCGTCGCGCCGTCTCAGATCGCCAGCGTCGAGTTCGCAGTGGAGCGATTCCATGTGCCGCTGGTGGTCATTCTGGGGCACACCAACTGCGGCGCGATCCGCGCGACGCTGGACGAGTGCCTTGCGGAGGACGGCCGTTGTGGGGCCCTGGATTCGCTGGAGCGCGTGCGGCATTCGATCGTGGACCGGATCCGCCCCGCCGTCGAGCCGCTGCTCTTGGCAACGCCGCGGCCAGACCGTGCCACGCTGGAGCGCCAGGCCTGCCGGGCCAATGTTCGGGCGTCGGTGCTGGCCGTGCGTGGCGGCTCGCGGTTGCTCGAGTCGCTGGCCGACGCCGGGCGGTTGCTGATCGTGGGCGCGGAGTACTCTCTGGAAACGGGGCTGGTCGAGGTGTTCGACGGGTTGTAGGACCGCCGGGCAGGCGGGGAGCACCGCGGCCCGTGCGCGTCAGGCGATGCGGGTAACCCGGCGGGGACGGCGTCCGGCCAGCGCAGCCACGCCGCCCAGCCACGCGACGCCCGCCGGCTCGGGCACGGGAATCGAGATGAGTGTGCCCGTGCGGAACTCGAGCGAGAAGGCGTTCCACGTGCCGACGTTGCCGGAGGTGCGGTCTCGGACCTGCACGCTCCACGTGCCCGCGACCGACTCGCCCCAGAACGCATTGAGGGTGAAGGTCCACTGGATGTCGGCCCCGGTGTCGTTGGTGAAACGCGCAAAGGCGCGGCTGGTGTAGCCGGACGGCGAGGTCACGAAGGCGTCGAGCTCGCCCCGTCGCGGGTGCGTGATGTCCAGAAACAGCAGGACCTCTTCAAGCGGCGCGGCCGACGGCGCGTCGATGGTGACCGAGCGCACGATGCCCGCCGTGGGCCCGTCGGGGATCTCCGCGTTCACCGCGACCACGTCGCTGCGGTAGGTGACCAGTGGTGACGCGGCCATGTATCGAGGGGCGAGCCGCAGGACCGCGTCCGCGTCGATGAGACCGAAGCCGTAGTTCTGATTGAACGTGAAGCCTGCGGCGTTGGTCCGCCAGCCGCCGTCGGAAGAGGCCGTGGCGTCGGTCGGGTCCACTACGCGGGACGTGCGCGCGAGCAGGTGCTTGGCGAAGCGGACGTCGGCGGCCGGGTTGGCCTGTTTGAGCAGGGCCATCACGCCGGTGACGATGGGTGCCGATGCCGACGTCCCGCCGAAGATCGACGTGTAGTCGAGGTCGGGCATCGGGTCGTTGTCGGTGCTGCTGACGTTGTAGCCGAGGGCGCCTTCGCGGTCGGTGGTGGCGATGCGGAACTCGCCGCCGCGGTTGGACGAGCTGGGCGCGGTGACGAACACGCACGCCCCGAAGTTGGAGTAGCTGGCGAAGACGCCGGAGGAAGCGAACGCCGCCACCGTGATCACGTCGGGCGACTTCTGGATGTCTTTTTTGTTGGAGTCTTCACCGGCGTTGCCACGGCCGTTGCCGGCGGAGACGACGTGGATCGTCCCGAACGACGCGGAAACCCCCAGCGCCCACACGTCCTCGGGGGTCGGCACCCACGGCTCCGGCACGCCGTACGAGTGGTTCTTCGCCGAAATCGTCGCGTCCGGCCCGCTGGAGCGGTAGAGCGTGGCATCCACGAACATCGCCACGGTCTGGTTGGGGAAATCCACCCGCAGCCCGGCAAGGTTGGCCATCGGCGCGACGCCGGTCACGCCGATGCCGTTGCCGCCACGTGCCGCGATGATGCCGGCGACGGCCGTGCCGTGGCGGTCGGTGGAATGCACGCCGGTGGGGTCGCCGTCGTTCTGGCCGAAGTCGAAGCTGTCGCCGACGGACACGTTGGGGGCCAGGTCCGGATGGCGGATGTCCACGGAGTCGTCCACCACGCCGACGACCACCCCGCTGCCGGTGTACCCGCTCAGCCAGGCCGGCTCGACGTGGATGTCCCGGCCCGGGGTCCATCGGTTCGCCAGATGCCACTGTCCGCGGTAGCCGTTGAAGGTGCTGTCGGACGGGGCGAACAGCGGGTCGTTCGGGACGAACGACATCGGAACGAACCGCGACGGCCCATTTAGGAAGGCCCGCCTCACGTCATCGCGACGCCGCAGCTCGCTGAGGACCTGCTCGGCCGACGGGACCGGTGCTGCATGCCCCGGAGCCACCGGCCCGCTCAGGATCACCGCCCACGGGTCGCTGTGAAGGGACCGAACCACGGTCAGCCCGTGCTCGGCCGCGACCCGTTCGATGTCCGTCCCCGGGGAGAAAATGGCGACCAGCTCGGTAACCGGCGCGGCCGAGGCGACCGTGGCCGCCGTGAGGGTCGCTACGGCCACGCCGGTCGCCCGTGAACGCCGACAACGGGTGCGATTTCCCATCTGACGCGTCAACATGGTGCGACATGTCCGGCCGAGCGGCAAACCCGCCGTCGCCGGGGCGAGACGAAGCGGGTCGCCGAGGCCCGGACGACGCCCGCCGCGTGACCGCAAGAACCTGCTCAACGTGAGGCGGACACTAGAACCCGGCGTCCGGCATCTCCGGTGCCGCCGGAGACGGCGCCGGTGGCGTCGGCTGGCCGAGCATCAGGATGGTCGCCCCCCCGCCACCGGCGGCCGGCACGTACGGGGCGTCCAGCACACGGTCGATGCGGGTCTTGGCTTCGGCCAGGTGAGCGCGGGTGCCGAAGTCGAGCCGGTCGCGGTTCTCCAGAGCTTTGCCGATCCGCTCGGACAGCTCCCGCATAGCCAGACGCACCATGTTCTGCACGTCGGGCGACACGGAGCTGGTGGGGCGGATTTCCGCGATCGCCAGCATGTTCTGCAGGTACTGCTGCTGCAGGTTACGGCGGAACGACGGGATCATCGGCCTGGCGTCGGTGAAGCGGCCGTTGGCACGGGAGAGGTCGGACCACAGCCCGTCGCGGACGCTGCGGATCAGCTCGGCGACGGTGAACTTGTCGTCGGCCGTGCTCCTGCGTTCCGCGTCGTAGACGCGCTGGAGCACCGGGGGGCTGGTGAGGGCGGTGAGGGTCGCGTTCTGATAGGACAGCACCGCGGCGTGCACGGGGAAGTCGGTGCGGGCGGCCGGCCGGGAAGCCCAGTCGCTCCAGCGCGGCGAGCCGAGCAGGTTGAGGATCTCTGCGTCCTTGGTGAAGAACTCCTCCGTGAACACGGTCTCGTTGATGAACTTGAGCGCTTCGCGCTGGAGTTTGGGGTCCACCAGCGTGAACGGCGTCGGGGCGTCGGGGTCGCCGAGACGCGCCCGCGACTGGTACAGCCCCGAGACCTGACGCGCCGCGAAGGGGATGAACCGCACACGCTCGAACATCAGCGTGGTGTAGATGGACCGCAGCACGTGGTTCGGCTCGTCCTTCTTCACCGCCCACTCGCGGAGGTCCTTGAGCAGGTTGTCCGCCACTTCGATCCGCATCTTCGCCCACGCCACGGGGTCGTTGCCCATGTCGAAGCGGTTGGCGGCGGGGTCGGGCGAGACAAGCCCGACGACGTCCTCATCCGTGGCGTAGGCCAGCCCCGGCTGCGTGTTCCGGGAAGCGACGGCGGCGAGGTGCTCGGCTTCGGACTTGCCCCGCGGCGGGGCCGAGTAGCCGTACTCGATCGCCCAGTAGTCGTAAGGGCCGATGGTCGGCGACGTGATGAACTTCAGCTCGTCCACCTTGTCGCCCGGGAAGTACAGCAGCGGGTTGTAGTCCATCGTGGACGCCCAGGTGGCCTGCCCGGCGTCGCGAGCCTTGCGGATCTCGTCCACGCTCAGCCACGTCGAGGCCTTGAAGTTGTGCCGAAGGCCCAGCGTGTGCCCCACCTCGTGCGACGTGATGTCTTTGACGATCTGGCCGATGAGTCGCTCGGGCAACGTGCGGTTGCCCGTGAGCGCGGCGGCGATCTGCAGCATGTTGACCTGATGCCGAAGGCCCGTGCCCACGGAGCACTCGCGGCTTTCGCGGGCGCGACGCGACCAGCGCAGCAGCGCCGCGTCCGACGTGGCCGGCTCGACGCCCGCGGCGTCCCGCAGCAGCTCTTCGCCGGCCGCGCGGAGCAGCTCACGGTCTTCCCGCGGCAGCTCGACGCCGGCGGGCAGGAACGCGGGGTTGTCGCGGTAGAACTCGATGATCGACGGCCCGAGGTCCGCCGCCATCGACTTGGGGCCGAAGATGTCCAGGTCCTGCGCGTAGAAGCGGACCATCGCGTCGTCGAAGATGATGTCCGCGTCGAGGAGCTGGCCGGTGCGCGGGTCGGGACGGCTCGGACCCATCGCAAAGCCCTGCCCCGTCACGATCCAGCGGATGAAGTTGTAGCGGGCGTCTTCCGGGTCAACGTCCTTGAACTCGTTGTCGTCGGTCTGCTGCTGGACGACGATCGCGCCCGTGATGCCGATGGCCTCGAAGGCCTTGTTCCACTCGAGGATGCCTTCGGCAACGTATTTGCGGAACTGGATCGGCACCGTCTTTTCGATGATGAAGGTGATGGGCCGCTCCGGCGGCGACAGCTCCAGCGACGGGTCCTGCTTGCGCAGGTTCCACCGGTTGATCAGACGCTGCAGGTTCTCGCGCTCGGTGTAGCGGGTGGTCCAGTCCTGGCGGACGGTGGTGAAATAACCGACGCGCTCATCCGCCACGCGGGGGGTGTAGCTGCCCAGCGGCGGCAGCCGGCGGAAGGCATAGGACACGCCGATCGTGGAGACGGTGTTGCTCCCGGGCTGGCCGATGGCGATGTCCACGTCCACGAGCACGTTCTCGGGGAAGCTCTTGACCTTCGTGACCCGCGAGAGGTCTCGCCGCACCAGTTGCGGCACCACGGGAATGCCCGACATACCGGAGTAGAGCATCGGCGAGAGGTCGATCAGGATGCCGCCCTGGTTGTCCGTGGCGAGGATGGGGAACCCCGCAAGGATGGTCGGGCGATACGTCGCCTGCACCGCCGCGTTGATGACGTGATTGCCCTCGGCCTTGAGCCGCGTATCGGGCGCCAGGAGCAGCAGGCGGTTGCCCGACTGCTCCCACTTCACCAGCACGCCGTCGTCCAGCGGGAAGCCGAAGTTGGACCCGCGGCTGATGGAGTTGGCCATCATCAGGTCCACGTTGATCGCGCTGCGCGGGATCAATGCCAGCAGCCGGGTGTGGTCCTTGGACGGGTCGCCGGGGTTGTGTCGGTAAAAGGTCATCAGCGGTGAGCCGCCCTGTGCGGTGATCACCTCCATGTCCTTGACCACCTCGGCCAGCGGCGGCAGCCCCTGTGTCCTCTGCCCACCGCTTTCCTGACCCCACGCCCACATCCCGCCGCCGAGTCCCCCGCCCCCCAGCCCCGCCGACAGCCCCACCGCCACCGACAACACCGACACCGCCCACGCGCGCTTGAGGCCGCCGTTTCGACGCATGATCGCCTTTCTCCGGAGCTGACTCCACGTCGGCTGGCCGGGCGAGTGAACCGTTCACGCCCGACTCCGTCGCCGACCCGTGCGAAGCAAATATATCCCTCGGCCACGCCGTCACGACGGCCGCTCTCGCTTCGGCACCCTTCAAAAGACCCGAAAATCCGCCCCGGGTGGATCGCCCGACGCATCGGCCACCACGTCGGGTTAGCATGCCCCGGCGATGCAACGCCCCCGGCCGGACCGCTCGCGAATCGCCCGCCGCCAACCGCAACGCTCGCGCACCGCGCTCGGCATCGGATGTGTCGCGACCTTGCTGCTGGGTGTTTCCGTGGCAGCCGGCAGTACGACGTCGCCGCGGCTGAGCGTGGACGTCGGCTTCGGGGGCGTGTACAGGGTGGGCGACTGGACGCCGCTTTACGTCACCGCAGAGTGCGGTCCGGGAGAGCGGCCGAGAGAGGCTCGGCTGGAGGTATGGGCGTATCAGGACGGCCGCCTGACCATCCGACACGATGCGGACGTGCCCCTGATGCCGGGCCGGCACACCTTCGTCATCCCCGTCCGCATGGGGGGCTTCACGCACGGGCACAGTGTCGTGCTGCGGACGAAGGACGCGGCCGGGCCCGGGCGGGCGCTCGCGTGGGTGCGTCTGGGCGACAAGCCCCCCGCCGAGCTGACCCCCCTCGCCACCCCGACCCGACTGGTCGTGCTCGCCGCCGCCGTCCCCACCGGCGAACTGAGTCTGGGCGACTTCGTCACCCGTTCGGTGCCGCTGAGCCGCCTGCCCGATACCCCCGAGCTGCTTGAGGCCGCCGACCTCGTTGTGCTCACCGGGCCGGGCGTCGAGACGCTCAGCCCCCGGCAGTGGACCGCGCTCGGCCGCTGGGTGACGCGGGGCGGGCGGCTGCTGGTGGCCGTGCCGCCTGAAGGCCTGCCCGACGACCTGCCGCTGTGGACGTGGGCGGGCGTGCGCATGGGGCCGCTCGTGACCGAAAGTCTCCTGGGGCCGGGCCGTGCCCTGCTCGGCAGCGCCGACGACGTCCGCTGGACGCCGCTGGAAGGCCCGTTGCGTGCCGCCTCGCGGAGCTATGGGTTGGGCGACATCCACATCGCGCCCGTGCCGCTGACCACGGCGACGCAATCGACCCTTGCACAGCTGGTCGGCGAGCTGCCGCCCCGGCTGGCGGCCGATCTGCCGAACGCGCGCCAACCGGGCGTCGGCGGGCCACCGGGCTGGGCCCCGGGTGTACTCGCCGTCGGCGTCGTCATGCTGCTAGCCGATACGGCCTGCCGCCGACGCGGCCGCGGTGCCGCCCCGCCAAGCGAGCGGACGGCCGAGCGCATGGCCGGGCCGTGGGTGTGGCGCAGCGCGTTCACGGTCGCATCCGCCTGCATCCTGGCCGGACTTGCAGGCATGGTGATGACCGGGAGTGACGGCCGTACCCGGGACACGGCCGACCCGCCCCGTCGGGTGGTGGATGACCTGCTGGGTTTGGAGCAGCTCGAAACCCGTCTCGCGTGGCCACCACCGCCGGGGCAGGCGCAGGCCGAGCCGGCAGATTTCCCCCACCCCATCGCGGCAAGCAGCCCCGGCATCCCGGCGGCGCTGTCGTCCCATCGCCACGCGCACCTCGTCACCAAGCTCGTGGACGGGCGGCCTGTTCTCACGCGCTGGCCTGCCGACGTCGCCGTCATCACCACGCGCGTACATCAACCGGCAGAGCAGGACCCGACGGCCCCGAGGTCCACCGCGGACGCCGAAACCTATCTGGAGTCGCGTGGCCGGGTGGTCCGCGGGCGGTGGCCATCGCCCGGAACCCTGCCGGAGCTGCTGGAGGGCCCGGCGGTGGCCCTGCCGACGCCGTTGGCCTTCGCCAGACGGCTCACGCCGCATCGGTCCCAGGCGATCCAGCGGCGCGCCGATCGCGGGGACGTCGTCATCGTCTGGACACGGCAGGACGACACGGTCACGCGCCAGATCGTCCCGGCCGGCCCGTAGGTCGCGTCACTATTCGTCAAGGCAGGGCATCTGCTCGACAACCATGCAGGCCGTGTGCGGACGCCCTCCCGTGCTGGCTTGGCACCCCGGTCCGGGTCGCGTGGTCAGCCCGGTACCGCCGCCGTCTCCGGGACGTATTCGAACCGCACGCCGGGATGCACCGTCGCGTTGAGCAGCCCGCCGACCGTGATGGGACCCATGGCAAGGTCCACCGCGTCCTCCTCGGCGGGGATTTCAATCAGCACGTTGACGCCGGCGTGGACGCCGATCACACGGTCATCGGCGAAACGCACCCGCCCTTGAAAGATGCGGGGCGGCCCCATGATGGGCGTCACGAAGTTGCCCCCCGACGGCACGGTCAGAAGCTTGCGGCCGCGAGCAAGGATCCGAAGCGAGACGGGCACATTGAGCGGACCGGTGTAGGGGCCGACGAGGTGCAACTCGTAGTTGGTGCCCGTGGGGTTGAAGACGATCTGGTCGCCGAGGGTGCGAAGGACCTTGCCGCGGGCGAGAAAGCCGGTCGCATCTGCCATGACGGCGGGATGGTAGCGGCCGCCGGGGCGTTCGCAACGCGACGCTCGGGACTGCAAAGCCGGCCCACGAACTAGAAGAACACCAAACCTTCTCGCGGATAGCGTGGGTGGGTCGCGACGGCCAGCGGGTCGTAGCGCCGGGCGGCTTCCCAGACGCCGAGGGCGGCGACAAGACTGTCCAGCGCGTCGCCGCCGCGGTTGCGGGCGATGCGATTCCAGACCGCGGGCGGTGCCGACACCTTCTCCCGAAGCGCCCTGTAGAGCACCGCGCGGGTCCGTCGGCACACCGCTGGCAACGGCCCCGGCAGCGCGTGTTTGTAGTTCTGGTGCGGAAGGCCCCACCGCTTGAGCGTCGAACCCGGGCAACTTTCCGCCACAAAGACCGTGGCCCCATCCGGCCGGTCGAATGGGAGGACCGCCCCCACACCCGACGTCGTCCAGCTGGCTTTGAGCGGATGGAGCACGCGACGCATGCCGTGAAACGTCTGGTGGATGATGCGGTAGTGGTAGCAGTCGAAGGGGGTTCGGCTTTCGATGTCGGTCAGCCGGCGGACGTGCTTACGGCCCAGGCGGCCTTCACACCGCGCGACACACGCCCTGCCGAACGCCTTGGCGTCATCCGCGGCTTCCGTGACGTGTGTGAGCTGCCGGGCAAAGGTGATGTGATCGTCGAACAGTTCCACCGGAAGCGCGAAGGGAAAATCGATTCCCCACAGCGTGCGTCGGGATGCGAGGATGCGGTCAACGAGACCGCTCAGCACCGCGTCGCGGACGGGTGTGCCGACCATCCGGCCGAGGTTGTCAAGGGAGCGCACGGTGGGCGGGTTCGTTCGAACGTCGAGTTCAGCAAGAAAAATGAAATCGCCGGCCTGGGCCGCCCCGGAGAAGTCCACACCGACGACCGTTTCGATGCTTTGCCACCAAGCGGCCATGCTCGGCTGGGAGGCTAGGAGGTTCGGGGGTGACCGTTACAGGCCGGACCTCACGGATGTCGGCGTCGGTCGCGGGGGTCGCGGGCTGAAGGGGGAACAAAGGGGGGGGATGAGGGGCGGGCGGGGGTCCCTACGCTTGGGGCATGAGTGCGGTGAACCGTCCGAAAGAGCCGGTCCGGACCTTCAGTTTCGTCTACGGGATGGACATGCGCCCCGCCCACGAGGTGGACGCGGTGACCGACGCCCAGCTCACGCTCACCGACGGCACGACCGAGCCGATCACGATGCACCTCATCGAGGGCACGCGGGAAGAGATCAAGGCGATGCTGATGCAGTCGGTGGACGCGTTCTTCGAACTGCACGAGGAGACGCAGGGCTAACCGCGGGGGCGGGTTGGGGATGCGCCGCCGAGATGTCAGCTTCACCGTCGCGCTGAGCGTGTCGCTGGTTGCCCACGGCATGCTGGGCTACGCCGTCATCGACGCGTACGCCGAGCGGGAAGCATGGCGTCTGGCCTCGTTCGACCGGCCGATGTGGGTGGCCGGTGAGGGGGAGTCACTGCTTCCGGTAGCCTTGTGGATGGCGCCGTCATCGGCCGACGATGCCGGGAGTTGGCACTCGGAAACGAACGACGCGCTGGCCGAACCGCCTTCGGCACTGGCCGCCTTGCGCGGGCGTCCGGAGCCGGTCGTGCCGCCGCCCCCGCCCGAGCCGCCGTCGCCGCTCCCCGTGCCCGAGCCGCCCCCGCGGTTCCGGCCGCCGATGGGGGATGACCGGGGCGGCGGCAACGCGATCGGCCGGCTGGAGGGGGAGCAGCCGCAGCAGGCCCGTCAGGCCGACCAGGACCAGCCGGCGGTGAGCCGCGAGGAGATGCGGGTCGCCGGCGTGGCGGACCGTCCGCCCGGCTCAGACGCAGCATCGTCCGGCCAGCCGGGCGCGACCGGCGTGCCCGGCGGCAGCGATGGGGCCTTGGCGGGCGGTCCGTCCAGGGAACCGGGGGACGCCGCGTCCAAGACCCCGCCCGGCCACGGCGAGACGGGGGGGGCTGAAGGCTGGCTGAAGTCGGGAACCGCGCTGGCCGAGACCCAGCGCGAAGACCCCTCCGCCGAACCCGCCCGCACACCGTCGGCACCTCCCCTGCTGGGGGCGAGTACAGGGTCGCCCGCGTTGGATGTGCCGAGAGTCCGACGGGACCAGCCTGCCGATGCAGCGCGGCCGTCACCGGAGACGCTGCGTCCGGACCCGTCACCTCCGGAGAGACGACCGCCGGAGCCGCCGGTGCCCGAGGTCGCGGCGCCCGAGACGCCGCCGCGTGACCGTGAGGCAGGACCTGCTCTGGTCACGCCCGGCGGGGAGACGGTGCCGCCGCCCGAGCGGTCGATGCCGGAAGGCCCGCCATCGGATGGTCGGGCGGGGGCGAGCAACCCCGGCGTGGGCCTGCCGCCGGCCGTCGCGCCATCGTCGCCGCCCGCAACGGCCCCGCCACGTGCGCCCGCTCCGGTCCGTCCGCCGGGGGCCGACGGTGCACCGGTGGCCGAAGGCTCAGCGGCCCCGGAAGCCCGTGAGGACGGCGAGCCGGGAGGGACGGCGGCAGAGCGGATCGAACAACGCGATGCCGCTCCGCCCCTGGCACCGGGCCGGAAGTTGTCCGAATCGGGTGCACCGCCGTCGGAAGCGGAGAGCGCGGGGGGGACGGGTGGGGCGGGAGCGGCGTCGCAGGGCGGGGGAGCGGGTGGACGAGGAAGTGGAGGGGCGGCTGCGGGGGCCGGGGCAGTGGGCGGGGCGGGAGCCGACGTGACGACGCCGCCGCGGGCCCGCAGCGACCGCGACGCGGACCCGTTCTCCCGAATCGGTTCGATTTCGTTCTCGCCGGGGCGGGTGGACGCGCGGCTGGGTCGGCAGGTTAGGTGGGTGCGTCCACGGCTCACGCTGGCCGGACAGATCGACGCTGCCACGTCACGTACGGCGGCTGTGGGCATGGCCGTGTCCATCGACGCCACAGGCCGGGTGGTGAACGTGCGGGTGCTGGAGTCATCGGGCTTTCCCGACACGATCGATCTGCCGGTGGTGCGGGCGGTGTATTCGTGGTGGTTTGAGCCGCTGAAGGACGCGTCGGGAACGCCGCAGCCGGACGTCGTGCTGATCCGCGTGGTGATCCGGGGGTGAGGGCATGGGCGTGCTGCCGGTGGCCGAGACGTTTCTGTCGGTGCAAGGCGAGGGGAAGCTCGCGGGCGTGCCGTCGGGGTTCATCCGCCTCAGCGGATGCAATCTGCGGTGCACGTGGTGCGACACGCCGTATGCGTCGTGGCAGCCCGAGGGGACGCGCCGGTCGGTCCCGTCGCTGCTCGAGGAGGTGCGGGGGTGGGGCGTGCGGCACGTGGTGCTGACCGGCGGCGAACCCATGATCCACGCGGGCGTGGTGGAGCTGGCACGGGGGCTGCACGGGCTGGGGGTGCACGTCACGGTCGAGACGGCGGGAACGCTGTACCGGGACCTGCCCGCGGACCTGTGGTCGGTGTCGCCGAAGCTGTCGAACTCGACGCCCTGGACGCGCGAGGGGGGCCGGTTCGCGCGGGTCCACGAGGCGCATCGGATCAACCTGCCGGTGCTCAGACGGATCATCGAATCCGCGTCGGACGTGCAGTTGAAGTTCGTGGTCGCCGGCGAGGCGGACCTTACCGAGATCGACGCCCTGCTGGGGCAGTTGCCGTCGGTGGCTCCCGGCGACGTTCTGCTCATGCCCGAGGGGACGGACGCGGCGACGCTGCGGTCGCGGGAGCCGTGGCTCGTGCAGGCGTGCATCCGGCGGGGCAACCGGTTCTGCCCGAGGTTGCACATCGAGCTGTTCGGCAACACGCGGGGGACGTGATCGGGGCCCGTGCGGCGACCCCGTCGCGGCGGCCCGCTCAGGGCCGGGGCTCGGGGGAGGTGGGCCCGGCCGGGGGCGGCCGCTTGAGCTCATCGAGCACACTGCGCGTGGCAGGACCCTGCTCCAGAGGCGGCAGCGGGATGCCGTCCGCCCGGACCTCCAGCTTCACCCGCCCACTTCGGCCGGCCGCCTGAAACGTCTGACCGGAGAAGCCATCGAGCCGGGCCATCCACTGGTGAGCGCCGTCGCGGCTTCCGGGGGTCCGAACGGCCAGACGCAACAGTGCCCGTCCCTCCCCCACCGACACGAGCTGGATGGCGACTTCGGCCTGCGGCCGCTCGATGTCGTCGGCTCGTGTCGCGGTGCCGGCCGATGCCAGTGGGAGGACAAGACGTCGCGTTTCACCGGCCTTGAGGTCCTGGGGCGGCAGGACATGCTCTGCAAGCAGTCCCCCCCGTTCGTCCATCAGAACAAGGCGGCCCCGGATCGTGAGGACGACCTCCGCGAAGCGGTCGGCCAGCGCGTCGGACGCCGAGCCGGCCGTCCCGACCCCTTCCGCTTCCGCCAGTGCCTCCCGCGGTGGAGCAACGACCGGTCGCTCGCGCAGGTCGGTCCAGTCGCCCGGCGTGGAGACGACCACCCGGCGCAGCGGCTGCACGGTGCCGCCGCCCTTCCCCGCAGATACGCCGGCATTGGAACCGGGCCGTGGGGAAGAGGCGGTGTCCGGTGCTGCGGTGCAACCCGCCAGCAGCGTGCCGACGATGACGGCAGCCGCCGCGGTACGCCACTCGCCGAGCTCGCCGGACCGGGCCATGCGGAGAGGATGCTATCCGCTTGCCGCGGGCGTTGGCGGGCAGGGCCCGACGGGCGCGGGGGGGGGCGCGGCTCCCTACACTCGTGGCTACGCATGCGCGTCCGACTGAGCAAGACCTTTGGCTTCGAAGCGGCCCATTACCTTCCGACGTTTCCCGAGGGCCATAAGTGTCGGCGTCTGCACGGGCACTCGTTCCGCTTTGACGTGGTCGTCGAGGGCGATGTGCCTGAGGACCGCGGCTACCTCATCGACTACGGCGACATCAAGAAGGCGGCCGAGCCGGTCGTGAAGCGACTGGACCATTACCTGCTCAACGAGATCCCCGGCCTCGAAAACCCCACGAGCGAGCGACTGGCGGTGTGGATCTACGAGCAGCTCAAGCCGGTCCTGCCGGGGCTCACGTCGGTGATCGTCTACGAGACGTGTACCAGCAGCTGCGAGTACCGCGGCGAGCGGTAGCGCGAGCCCGCCGGGCGGTGTGCACGGGGGCGAACGACTCCCTACACTTGCGGCGATGGCTCGGGAGCGGCGACAAGCTGGCAGGAGTGCTCGGCCGTACACCGCAGGCCGCATCGGCCCCGGACCTTCGCGCGGGGTGTGGCTGCTGGTCTCGGCCGCGCTGGCGGTGATGCTCTGGCTCACGTCGGTCGTGCCCGCCCCGCACGCCTTGGCGCGGGGTAGTGAGGGAGCATCGGTGGCGTCGGAAGGGGGGCCTGCGGAGGCCACGGCCGAGAACCGGCAGGCGGCGGTCATCCGCATTCAGGGCGTCATTGACGACTACGTGAAGATGGTGCTCGAGGCGCATCTGGAGGAGGCGCGTCGGCGAGGCGCCGGGACGGTGATCTTTCATCTCGACACGCCGGGCGGTGTCGTCGGGGCGACGCTGGACCTGACACGGATGCTGCGCAACCTGCAGGACCTGCGGACCGTGGCCTTCGTGGACCCTATCGCTTATTCGGCGGGCACGATTTTCGCGGTCGCGTGCGACCAGATCTTCATGTCGCCGGGGGCGGCCATGGGCGACTGCGCTCCGATCGCGGTGTCGCCCGGTGGCGTGCAGACGCTGGGCGAGGCCGAGCGGGCCAAGATCGCCTCGCCGGTGGTGGCCGACATGATCGCCTCGGCCAACCGCAACGGGTACGACCCGGACATGCTCGCGGCGATGGTGCTGCACGGGCGGGTGCTGCACGTGGTTAAAAACGCCGAGACGGGGTCGAAGCGGTTTGTGGACCCGGAGACGTACCGGCGCCTGCTCGGTGAGGGGTACGCCCCGCTCCCGGGCGTGCCCGACCCGCTGGACGGACCGGACACGCTGCTGACGGTGGACAACGTGGTGGCCGAGCGGATCGGCCTTTCGCGTGGGACGTTTCCTTCGTTGGGGGCGCTGGCCGACCACCTGGGGCTGGAGATTGTCGCGACGCTGGAGCCGACCTTCGGGCAGCGTGTGGTGCAGTGGCTCAACAGCGCGACCGTCCGCGGGTTGCTGGTGACCGTGTTCATGGTCACGATGTACCTGTCGTTCAACACGCCGGGACAGGGGTTGCCTGAGGCGGTGTGTCTGACGTCTCTGGCGACGCTGGTGATCGTGCCGCTGCTGACGGGCTACGCCAGCTGGATCGAGCTGCTGCTGATCCTTGGGGGGATCGCGCTCATCGCGCTCGAGATTTTCGTCCTCACGGGCACTCTGGTGGCCGGGATCGCGGGGGTGGTGTCGGTGCTGCTGGGGCTGGTGCTGACGTTCGTGCCGCGCGAGCTGCCGACGATGCCCGGGGAATGGGCACCGCCTTCGCTGCCGTCGCTGCCGGGGACGTGGTCCGCGCTCCAGACCGGCGTGATCGCGGTGAGCGTGGCGATGGTGGCGGCGCTGCTGGCGAGCTGGTGGCTCAGTGCCTACCTGCCGCGGCTGCCGTACGCGCGGCGGCTGGTGCTGACGGGGGTGGCCGGCGAAGGGGGCGCGGGGTCGGTGCTGGGTGACGGCGGGCGCGAGCCGTGGCCGCCTGTGGGCGCGCTGGCCGAGGCGGTGACCGACCTGCGTCCGTCGGGGAAGGCGGAGTTTCCCGACCCGGACGGGCCGGGCGTGCGGACCGTGCAGGTGGTGTCGGATTCGGGGTTTGTGCCCAAAGGCAGCCGCGTCCGCGTGGTGGCGACCGAGGGGCCGACCATTGTGGTGCGGGTGGTCGGCGAGGGTGCATCTCAACAGAGCTGACGGGGGACCATGGGTCCGGTTGAACTTGCGATTCTGTTTGCCGTCCTGGGCTTTCTCCTCATTGTGGCCGATTTGTTCATCCCCAGTGGCGGGGTGCTGTCGGGGGCGGGCGCTCTGGCGATGGTGGCGTCGATCGTGTGCTGTTTCATGGTGTCCACCCGGCTGGGGGCGCTGGCGGCGGTGGTGGTGCTGGTGCTTTCGCCGTTCGCGATCCTCCTGTTTCTTCGCATCTGGCCGAACACGTTCGTGGGCAGACGGATGACGCTGACGGCCGTCGCGACCACCGGCACCGCCCCCGCCCCGCTGCCCCAGAGGACGCTTCGGCCGGGCGACCGCGGGGTGGCGCTGTCGGAGCTGCGTCCTGCCGGCATGTGCGAGTTTGACGGGGAACGTGTCGAGGCGACCTCCGACCGCGGTTTGATCCAGCCCGGGACGCCGGTCGTGGTCGTGTCGATCGAGGACCATCGCCCGGTGGTGCGCCCCGCGGCGGCTTCGGACGAGAGCGAACCGGGCTGGCGAGCCTGAGGCTCGCGGCGGCGGTTCGTGCCGGCGGCATGAACGTGCTACACTGCAACCCCGCAGCGGGTGCCACGTCGGCGGCCTCGGGCGGTGCGGGGTCCGGGCGGACAGAGTCGGGGCGGGTCAGGTGAAGCCATGAACAATCTCCTCATCGGTCTGATGGTGGTGCTGGCGATCATCGCGCTGGTGGTGCTGGCGATCATCTGGAACTTCCTGAGCATCTACATCCGGGCGCTGGTGTCGGGCGCCAAGGTGGGGCTGCTGGACCTGATCGGCATGCGACTGCGGGGCATCAACCCGGCGGCCATCGTGGACGCGCGGATTCAGGCCGTCCGGGCCGGTCTGGACATCGGCACGCAGCAGATGGAGTCGCACGTGCTGGCCCGCGGCAACGTGCAGCGCGTGGTCAACGCGATGATCGCCGCGTCCAAGGCCAACATCGACCTGTCGTGGAACACTGCCACGGCGATCGACCTCGCCGGGCGCGACATCCTTGACGCCGTGCAGACGTCGGTGAACCCGAAGGTCATCGACGTGCCCAACCCGGCGCTGGGCCGTTCCACCATCGACGCGGTGTCGCGCGACGGCATTCAGCTCAAGGTCAAGGCGCGCGTGACCGTGCGGACGAACATCCGCACGCTGGTCGGCGGGGCCACGGAGGAGACGGTGATCGCCCGCGTCGGCGAGGGCATCGTCACCGCCATCGGCTCGGCCAAGGACTACAAGGACGTGCTGGAGAACCCGGACCACATCTCCAAGGCGGTGCTCGCCAAGGGGCTGGACGCGAACACGGCCTTCCAGATCCTCTCCATCGACATCGCCGACATCGACGTGGGCGAGAACGTGGGCGCCAAGCTCATCGCCGACCAGGCGGAGGCCAACAAGCGGCAGTTCCAGGCCGAAGCCGAGAAGCGGGCGGCGCTGGCCCGTGCCCAGGAGCAGGAGAACATCGCCAAGATCGCGGAAAACCGGGCGCTGCTCGTCGCCGCCGAGGCCGAAGTCCCCCGCGCCATCGCCGAGGCGTTCCGCAGCGGCAACCTCGGCGTCATGGACTACTATCGCCTGCGCAACGTGCAGGCCGACACGCAGATGCGCGAGGCGATTTCCAAGCCTGAGCAGAAGCAGTGAGCCGGCATCGCCCGGTCGCTCCGAGCGGTCACGTGCTGATGTCCGCGACCGACGCCCCAGAAGAGGTGACCCCGATGTCCTTGGATGGGTTCAACCTGCAGCCCCTGCTGGCCGACAGCGGCTGGTTCGAGCTCATCGGCGCGGGGATTTTTATCCTGTTCTGGATCATCTCAGCGATCGCCGGAGCGGTGGCCAAGAAGAAGCAGGAGCAGGAGCAGAAGGACGTCATCACGACGGACGACATCGGCCGGATCATCCGCGAGATGGAAGCCCCGGAGGGTCAGGCGTCCGAGTCGGGCGACGGCCGGCCGGCGCCCGAGGTCATGGGCCGGGCGGAGAGCGAGCGTCGTGCCGCCGAAGTCCGCGAGCGGGCGGAGCGGGAGGCCCGGCAGCGGGCCGAGCAGGCCGCGCGGGAGGAAGCACACCGCCGGGCGGCCGAGCTGGAGCGGCGGGAAGCCGAGCGCCGTGCGGCCCAGCGGCGGCAGCGCGAACTGCAAGAGCGATCGCGGGCGGCGGAAACCACGCTCCGCCCGCACGACGAGGTGTTCATCGAAGCCGAGCGTGAACCGCAACGGAGTCAGCGCGAGCGTCGCAAAGATCGGGAGCGGCGGCCCCGCCAGCCCGGGACGCCGCCAAGGCTCCCGTCCGACCGTCCTGCGCCCCCGCCGCTGCCGTCGCAGGCGACGATGCCATCGTCGCAGACCGTCCGGCGAACCGTCGCGACCGACCCGCTGGTGTTCAATACGGCCTCCCCGACGGCCGACCAGAAGCCCCCCATCGCCGATGCCCGGCGGCTGCGGCAACTGCTCAACCCCGTGACCCTGCGCGAGCAATACATCCTGACGGAGATCTTCCAGCCGCCGCTGGCGCTCCGCGATGAGCGGCAGATCGGCGTCTGAGTCGGCGGAGTGTCCTCCGCCGGGAGCACGGTGTGTTTCGGCTCGATTCGTCGCATCCTTCGGGCGCTCACGGCTGGGCGATGTCCCCCGTCGAGCCGGTCGAATACGTGGTGGCCCCTTCGCTCCACCGCCCGGCCGTGCACCTCTCCGCGGACCGGCGGACGCTGAACGAGCTGGGGGACGTCCTCGACGCACTTGATTTTCTCGCGCACGACCTCGCGAACCGGCCCACGCAGGACGGTCTACCGGCCCGATGGGTCGGCTTTCTGAACTACGACCTCGCTCACCGCTTCGAGCGGCTGCCGCACCGGGCGGCCGAGGACACCCCTTTGCCGCTGCTGGTGTTTGGCCGGTGCGGCGTCGAAGCCCCCGCGGTGCCGCCCTCGACCGGCCCGGACGTCCTGCCCGCCGCCGATTGTGCAGCACCGGGCGACGCTCTTACGGCCGTCGCCTCCAACTTCACCCGGTCGGGGTTTGAGGCTGCCGTCGCACGGGCCATCGAGTATGTCCACGCCGGCGACGTCTTCCAGGTGAACCTCGCCCAGCGGCTTACCCTCCCCTGCCCGGACCCTCCCGCGACGGTCTACCGCCGGCTGCTGACGCACTATCCGGCGTGGTACGGTGCGCTGCTCGAGCTGCCCGCGTGGCTGCCAGGGTGCGAGACCGTCCGGGCGGTGGTGTCCAATTCGCCGGAGCTGTTTCTTCACGTGGACCGCGGTGGCACCGTGACCTCCCGGCCGATCAAAGGGACCCGCCCCCGCCTGCCGGGGATGGAGCAGGCGTTGCGGTCGTCCGTGAAGGACCAGGCCGAGCTGAACATGATCGTGGACCTACTGCGCAACGACCTCGGGCGGGTGTGCCGTGTCGGCAGCGTCCGTGTGCCCGAGCCACGGGCCATCGAAACCCACCCGACGGTGTATCACGGCGTCAGCACCATCACGGGGCAGCTCAAACCGGACGTGGGCCTGGGCCGGCTGCTGGCGGCGACGTTTCCCTGCGGGTCGGTGACCGGGGCGCCCAAGATCCGCGCGATGGAGATCATCGACGAGCTGGAACCCCACCGCCGGGGCGTCTACTGCGGGTCCGTCGGCTACGTGGACGCCCGGGGCGAGTGGCAGTTCAACGTCGCCATCCGCACCATGACCCTTACATCAACGCATGCCCATGTGTTTGTGGGTGGGGGCATCGTGGCCGATTCGGTGCCCGCCGACGAGTACGAGGAAACGCTGGTGAAAGCGCGGGCCATGCTGGCGGCGGTCCGAGCGGGCGGCTGAGGACCGTCTACCGGTGACCCACGGCAAAGGGCGGCGACGGCTGTCGTCGCTTCATTCCAGAAAGCTGCTGTCGCCGTAGCTGAAGAACCGGTATCGCTGCTGGATGGCCTCCTGGTAGATGCGGCGCTGAGCCGGCAGGCCCACCCACGCCGCCACGAGAGCGATGAGCGTGCTCCGGGGCAGGTGGAAGTTGGTGATCAGCCCCTGCATGTGTTTCCAGCGGTACGGGGGGTAGATGAAGATGCCGGTTTCGCCGCTGATCGGGGCGAGTTCGCCTTCCGGCTGCGACTCCAACACGCGGGCGGTGGTTGTCCCGACGGCGATCACCCGGCGGCCTTCGCGTTTGGCGGCATTGATGGTTTCGGCCGCCGTCGCGGGCAGCGTGTACTGCTCCACGTGCATCGTGTGCTGCTCGAGCGAGGCGGCGGTGACCGGTTTGAACGTGCCGATGCCGACGTGGAGCGTCACGGTCGCGCGGATGACCCCTCTGCGGTCGAGTTGCTCCAGCACCTCCGGGGTGAAGTGCAGCCCGGCGGTGGGTGCGGCCACGCTGCCGGGCACGGAGGCGTACACGGTCTGGTAACGCTGACGGTCGAGCTCGTCGTGGGGGTCGCCAGAGCGGTCGCGGCGGATGTACGGCGGCAGGGGCATGCGGCCGATCCGATCGAGAAACGCCTCGGCCGTGGCGTCGGGAAGTGACCCGACGCGGATCCGGCAGATGCCGTCCACCCCGCGCTCCAGAAGTTCCGCCTGCACCGACGGCTCGCGCTCGAACACGAGCGGGCGGGTGTGGCCGGGTCGCAGCGAGCCAAGGTCACGAAGCAGAACCGACCAGGTGCCGTCACCGAGGTCGTCCAGAAACAGGCCTTCGATGCGGCCGCCGGTGAACTTGCGCAGTTCGAAGCGAGCGGGCACAACGCGGGTGTTGTTGAACACCAGCACGTCCCCGGGTCGAAGCAGCTGCGGGAGCTCGGCAAACGTGCGATGCCGGATGGTCCCCGTGGCCCGCTGATAGTGCAGGAGCCGGGAGGCCGCCCGGTCCGCCGCGGGCACTTGTGCGATCAGCTCCGGGGGCAGCTCGAAGTCGAGGTCGTCCGTACGCATCGCGTGGGCAACGCTAGGCCGCGCGGGCCTGCGACCGTCCTGCGGTGATGGCAAAGCGGCCCATCGGTCGCGGGCGACCGACGGAGGTGTGGCTGCCGGTCAACACCCGCTACAGACGGCCCGCCCCTTGGGCCGACGCGTGGACGGCGTGTTTTTCTCGCGGTAGGTGCGAAAACACAGGCGTTTTCGGACGCGCAGGCAGGCCGGCCGCCCGCCGCCCGACACGGGTTTTGCCGCCCTCACCTGCGTGTTGACGGGCGTCAACGCCATCCTGATCGCCGCCACCGAGCTGGCGGCCGTCCGCACCATCCGGGCGGCTCGTGCCGTGCCGGCGGCGGCCGCCGTGCAGGCGGCGTCCGGGAGCACGACGGCGTCCGGGAGCACGACGGCGACCGGGAGCACGACGGCGACCGCATCGACGCAGGGCGTTTCGCCGGTGGACAACGCGAAACCTGACCAGGCAGGAGCGACGTGGCGAGCGCCCCTCGTCGGGGCGTCGGGTTCGGAAGACCGGTACGACGTCGTGTGCGATGGCGTACTGGCCGGGCTCGTGAACCCGGCGGCCGAACCGCTGCTGCCGGTGGACCCGGGGGCGTACCGCATCCGGCCCGCCGGGGAGCTCCGTACCTACGAGGTGTTGCGGCGGCAGATGGAGCTCACTGCCGGGGAGCGGCCGTTGCCCGAGCGGCCGGTGGTCAAGATTCGGATGATTCGGACCGATACCTACCGCAAGGGTGCGATGCTGGACCTGTTCTGTTGAGGTTGCGTGAAAAAAGCGGTTCTGGGCCCCGTCGGCTAAGCGCCCCGTCACGACTCGGCACTGACCGGTGATGTCCGTTTGTACGGGTGGTCGTCCGATGATTCCGCTCGACGACATCAACACGACGCTCGCGACCATCGAGAAGATGGCGCGGGAGGAACTGATCGCGCTGCTCCGCGAGCTGCCGTGCCCGTTCCCGCTGGACTTCACGGACGAGTACCTGCAGCACCTTCCCCTCGAGCGCCTCAAGCACCTCGTGGCCGCCGTGGCACTGCACTGCCGCAAGAGCGGCTCGGCCGCTTGAACACACATGAGGCGTCCGCTCAGGACGCGGGCGGCGTGGAGTAGGCGGTGCCCCGCCATTCCATGCGGTTGGTGGCACACCACCACAGGGCATAGCTGTAGAACGCGAGCTGAAAGCTGCCGGCGACGGGAAAGAGCGCCGCCAGCCACGGCGAGTTGCCCGACCAGCGGTACACCGCCGCCATGACCGCCAGCACCGCGGCCAGATGCACCGCCGCCAGCGCCGTCCATCCCGGCCCCCCGCCGCCGAGCACGGCCCACGGCAACGCCACGAAAGCCGACAGCCCCGACAGCACGAACACGCTGCCGAGCAGAATCCGCCACGGGCGGCGGGCGCTCGCCCCGGAGTAGATCCTTGCCCAACCTTTGAACATCCTTGTCAGCGTGTCGTACATCCGCGTTTCGGCGAGATGGTCGCCGCTGTAGAGCCGGCACTTGGCCCCCGCCGCTTTGAGCCGCCGCATCAGCATCACGTCTTCGACCGGCTCGTGCCGCACGGCCGCGTGCCCCCCGACACGGTCATAGACGCCCCGGCGGATCAGGAAAAACTGCCCGTTGGCAAACGCGCTGCCCCGGCGGTTGTCCTCATTGGTCCACGACGCGACATACATCGCAAGGATCGCGGCACAACCCACCGGAGTAAGCAACTTTTCAACAAGCGTGTCGCACCGCTGACGCGTCAGGATGGAGACCGCATCGGCACCGCGGTGGCGCGCCTGCATCATGACCTCGAGCAGGGCGTCCGGCCGCACGGTCACGTCCGAGTCCACCAGGAGCAACCAGCTTCTTTCGAGATCTGCCGGGGAGCGGTGGGGGCATGCCGCCGTGTCGAGGTGCTCGACGGCCTTCCAGATGGCATGGCACTTGCCGAGCCAGTCGTCGGGCTTGGCGGTGAGCCGGAGCACGGTCAGCCGGGGGTCGGTGCGGGCGATGTCGTCCATGATTTCGGCCGTCCCGTCCGTGGAGCGGTCGTCCACGGCGATGACGCGGAAGCGGCCTTCACCCGGCCTCGGGTAGTGCATGGCCAGGACGGAAGAAAGGCACGCGCGGATGCCGGGGGCCTCATTGCGGGCCGGGACGATGACGGTGACGTCGGGGGCGTCGCCGGGCGAGAGGGCCGGCCGTGTCCCGCGACGCTGGAGCTTGCCCATGCGGACGCGAGCGGTCAGCAGGCCCAAAGCCAGCAGCAGCCAGAGGCCGGGACCCAGAAAGGCGTAAAGCGCCAGTGGGAAATCGAAAGCCACGGGGAGCAGCGAGTGTAGCCGCAGGCCGCAGCCAGCCCCGCGCCCGCCCGGCCGGATGTGCCCAAGCCGTCGCCGTGGGGGCTTGCACAGAAGTCGGGACGGCGGCGGTCGAAGGGGTACGGCACGGCGGCTATTCTTGCCGTCTGTCGCCCGGGGAAAGGTGCCGAGAGCCGAAGGATGCTGCGAAACGCCCGACTGACCGACGTTCCGGTCATCCAAGCGATCATCAACTCCCACGCGGAGCTGGGGAAGATGCTCTTCAAGAGCTACGCCCAGCTCTACGAGGATTTGCGTGACTTTGCCGTCTTCGACCTCGGCACGCCCGAAAAACCCGAGGTGGTGGGGTGTGTGGCGCTGAGCATCATCTGGGCGGATCTGGCCGAGGTACGGTCGCTGGCGGTGGACAAGTCGCACATGGGCCGGGGGATCGGCAAGCAGCTCGTGCTGTGGTGTGTGGACGAGGCCCGGCGTCTGGGGATCCGGCGACTGATGGCGCTGACGTACGAAGAGGCGTTTTTCCGCAAGCTCGGCTTTGTGGTGGTGGAGAAGGACACGCTGCCGCTGAAGGTCTGGACGGACTGCGTGCGGTGCCCGCGGCGGGACAACTGCGACGAGATCGCGGTGGTTCGGGAGCTGGAGGACGTCCCGCGGATCGTCGCCCCGCAGGCCTTGCCGACGCCCAAGGGGGTGAGCATCCCGGTGCTGGGGGCGGTGGAGGACTAGGGGAGAGGCTGCTGGGCGGGACGCTGGGCGGTCAAAGCGGCCCGGCCCGCTGGCCGATACTCCCTTTATCCGCGAAGCGTGACGGCCACGTGGAGAGGTCCGGGGCCGCCCGCCGCGGTTTGGTGGCCGATTGCCGTAAGGGCTAGATTGGCTTCACGAATGGTGACCCAGCCACAACGCCGCGCTGTGTCAACCATCGCGCGCTCTGCCGTTCCCCGTGTCGTGGTGGTTCAGGACGGCGCGCGGCTGCACTACGCGGTTCCCGTGTCGCTGGCAAGACACGGCGCGCTGGCGGAGATGTACACCGACTGGTACGTCAAGCCGGGGCGCGGGTTTGCGGCCGTTGCGCGACTTGTTTCCCTGTTCGATGGCCCCCTAGGCCGCCGCATGCTCGAGCGACGGCATCCCCAGCTCGATCCTGCACTTGTTAGAACCCACCCGCTGCTGGCTCTTTCCCTTCCGCTGAAGAAGAAACGGTTCGCGCACCACGCCGAGTTTCTTGCCTTTCGCTTGCAGCGTACGGCCCACTGGCTGCTCCGGCGGCGCTTCAGCCATGACGCCAACGCCATCTTCGGGTTCGTCCGGAATATCCCGCCGGCAGTGTGCGAGAAAGCGGCACGAGAAGGGCTTGCCGTGGTCGTGGACCAGATGATCGCCACCCGGGCAGAAGAGCAGCGCCAGGAAAGACTGCAGTGTGAGCGGTTCCCCAAGTGGAAGGCCGCTGCCAAGGTCCCCCCGTCGGACCCGTTTCTGGAGATCGAACGCGAGACGTGGCAACGGGCGGACGTGATCACCTGCGCTTCGGATTATGTAAGAGAGTCGCTCGTCCGCGAAGGGGTGGAGCCTGAGCGAATCCGGGTGATCCCGTATCCGATCAGCGCCGCTGACTACCCGTGGACGGACCGCCGCGGACGGGCGGGCAAGGTCGTCGTGGGGTTTGTCGGTTCGCTGGGTTTGCGAAAGGGCACGCCGTATCTCCTGGAGGTCGCGCGGCGACTCGGGCGGGCCAACGTCACGTTCGAACTGGTCGGGGGCGCGGATTTCGACACGGCTTTGCTCGAGGGTGTGGCGAACGTGAAGTGGGTCGGCAAGGTGCCGCGGAGCGAGGTCCACGCACGACTTAAAACGTTCGACATTTTTTTCTTTCCCAGCACATGCGAGGGCTCGCCGTCGGCCGTGATGGAGGCCATGGCCACGGGGCTGCCGGTCGTCACGACCCCCAACAGTGGGACGCTCGTCCGGGACGGCGTGGAGGGCTTTGTGCGGGCCTACGACGACATCGACGGGCTGACCGAGGCGGTGGCACGGCTGGTAGAGAGCGAGTCGCTGCGGCTGGAGATGGGCCGAGCCGCCCGTGAGCGCGTCGAGGGCGTCAACCTCGAGTTCTACGGCCGACAGCTCTTCGATGTCCTGTGCGAGGCAGTAGGCCGCCGTCAGGTGCCCTAGCCATTCGCGGTGACACTTAGCAGCCGTCCAACCAGGGTCGTGCTGGCCGTCGCGTTGGCCGGGTCATCCCGGGGGCTATTACGGGCGCCTACAATCCGCCGACGATGCGTGAAAACCTGCCCGCCCTGATGGACGACCTTTCGGCCCGGATCATCGCGATCCGGGACTCTCTTTGACTTCCCCGCCAAGCTCGCCCGCCGCAAGGAACTCGAAGCGAAGATGAGCAGCGACGGCTTCTGGGACCACCCTGAAGCCGCACGGCCCGTCGTCTCCGAACTCAAGACGCTCAAGGCCGTCATCGACCCCATCGAGCAGCTGCAGAAGCAGCTCGAGGACGTGCGGGCGTTGTATGAGCTGGGCGCGGAGGCGGATGACGCCGAGAGCATGGCCGAGGCGGATCAGCAGCTCGCCGAGCTCGAGCAGCGGTTCGCCAAGCTGGAGACGCAAGCCCTGCTGGACGGGAAGAACGACGCGAGGTCGTGCTTTTTCCAGATCCACGCCGGGGCGGGCGGCACCGAAGCCCAGGACTGGGCGGAGATGCTCCTGCGCATGTACCTGTACTGGTTCGAGAAGCGCGGCTGGGACGTGTCCGAGGTGGACCGCACCGAGGGCGAGCAGGCGGGCATCAAGGACGTGGTGCTCTCGGTGAAGGGGCCGTACGCGTACGGCTACTGCCGCGCGGAGGCGGGGGTGCACCGGCTGGTCCGGCCGTCGCCGTTCAACGCGCAAGGCAAACGGCAGACGTCGTTCGCGTCCGTGGACGTCTACCCCGATTTTGAAGACGAAGACAGCGAAATCGTCATCCCCGAGAAGGACCTGGAGATCGTCGCCTTCGTCCGCGCCAGCGGGCCCGGCGGGCAGAACGTCAACAAGGTCGCCTCGGCCGTCCGCGTCACACACCTGCCCACTGGCATTCAGGTGACCTGCTCGGTCGAGCGGTCGCAGCAGCAGAACAAGGCGCTCGCGCTGGCCATGATCAAAGGCCGGCTGGAGATGCTGGAGCAGGCCAAACGGGACGAAGAGATCAAGAAGATGTACGGCGAGAAGGGCGCCATCGCCTGGGGCAACCAGATCCGCTCCTACGTCCTCGACGACCGACGCATCAAGGACCACCGCACCAACGTCGAGACCACGCAGATCGAGAAGGTCCTCGACCGCGGCGAGCTGGACGAGTTCGTTGACGCAGAGCTGCGTCGAAAGAAGTCGAAACAGAAATCTGCCGCGTCCGCGTGAACCGGCCGGACGGTTCAGCCCGATGGGCCATCGGCCACGCCCGGCACGAGCGTGAAGACGTGCAGTTCCGGCGGGCAGAACGTTCGGATCTGCCAGTGAGAAAAGCCCAGCCCCCGGGAGACGTTCATCCACGTGCCCGACCAGTCGTGCAGGCCGGCGCAGAAACGTCGGGGCAGGAGGTCGTGCGTGAAGACGGGGATGCCGCCGGGGAGGCACACCTGCCCTCCGTGCGTGTGGCCGGTGAGGTACAGGGCCGGACGGAGGTGGAACGCCGCCTCGCGGACGAGGAACGGATAGTGGCACAGGACCACCCGCAGCAGCCCCGGCGTGTTGAGGGGGAAGCGGGTGAAAAACTCCGGGCGGGCGTGCCGTGCCCGCCAGCCGCCGAGTCCGATGAGTTCCAGCGGCACGCGCGGCACCACGACACGGCGGTTGTTGATGAAGGTGACCGGGGCATGGCGGAGGTGGCCGATGAGCTTCGGACCGTCGTGGTTGCCCGTGACCGCGTAGGTACCCAGGCGGGTCTTGAGTTCCGCCAGCAGCCGGCGGACGGCCGGGAGGGCTGGACGGTGGTCGAGCTTGTCGTCCACGAAGTCGCCCGTGAACAGGACCAGTTGTGGCTCCAGCGGCCGGAGGGCCGCCAGCGCACGGTCCAGAACCGGCTCCCACCGCTTGCGGAGATGCACGTCCGCAAGGTGCACGAACGTGAACCCGTCCAGCTCGCGTGGCAGAGGGTGGACAGGCAGCCGCACGCGAACCACGCGCAGGCGGTCATCCCCCGCCCGCTGCAACCACGGGAAAGGCCCGGTGATGCGACAGCTCGGCTTGGGCGCGTCCACGGAGGCCGGTAAGCTACCGCCCGGAATAGAAGCCAGGCCAGCCGCACCGGGGCGGGTGCCGGCGCGTCCTGCAGGCTACACTCGACGCCGTGATGAACGAGGAACGTTCGCAAATCCGTGCCGGTCCCGTCGGTCGAATGCTGGCCGTGGCGTTGCTGGTCAACGGCGCCGGGCTGGTGCTGTTGGCGGCGGCCCTCGTCGTTCGCGACGGGGTGCGTTGGCCGTCATTGCTGCACATGGCGGTGGCCCAGCAGCCGCCGATCGCAGGGGGGGCGGGCGTGTTCGTCATGCCGGCCCAGCTTTCAGGCAACACGTGGGGCGTGTATCTGCTCGATGTCGACGCCCAGACGCTGGCGGTGTACCAGTACCTGCCGGGGGAACGGCAGTTGCAGCTCGTGGCGGCCCGCACGTACAGGCACGACCGCCGTCTCCAGCAGTTCAACACGGCCGCGCCCAGCCCGCGCGAGGTGGAAGAGCTGCTGCGGATGGAAGAGCGGCTGCGTCGCGGGGCCGGCCCGGAGACGCCGTCGGCCGGCCCGGCGGGGCCGGCGGGTCAGCCGTGACCGCGGGTGGGCAAGCCGGCGTGGTCTGTCCGACCCGTCGAACGGGAGCCGGTCGGCCCGTTCGCCGCTGGGGCTGAAGGGGCCGGCGGGGGTTGTCAAAGCGGCGAAGAATCGCGATAACGTAGGTCAGGGAGTCCTTCTCGAGGAGAACCGATTCATGGCGAAGATGTTCCTGACGATGGACGAGACCAAGGCCGCACTTCAGCGGACCGAGGACGAAATCAAGCAGTTGTGCCGGGAGGGCAAGCTGCGCGAATTTCGTGACGGTCCGAAGCTGATGTTCAAGGCGGACCAGGTCGAAGCCCTCAAGAACACGCTCCCCCCGCGGGACACCGTGGACATCGCGGACTCGGGCGCCCCCATCAGCCTCGTGGACTCGAAGTCGGGCACGGCGTCCGGCGGTTCGGCTCCGGGGACGGTGTCGATCAAGGAGGACACCAGCGCCGGGGACACGGGGCTCAGCGGGTCCTTCGGCGGTGTACCGTCGCCGCGGGCGGCCAATCAGGCGTCGGGCACCGGGTCGGGCATCGGCATCTTTGAGGAGGCGGACTCGACCGACTCGTCGGCACAGACGGCCTTGACCGGCTCGGGAGGCGGGGGGCTGGAGCCGGGCGGGTCGGGTTCGGGCCTGCTCGACCTCACCCGTGAGTCGGACGACACGTCCATCGGGGCCGTCCTCGAGGACATTCCCACACCCAAGCGCGACCCGTCGGCGACGGGCACGGGCATGGGCGCCCCTGGCGTCGCTGCCGCCGCGCCGGCCGCCGGTGCCGCGGCGTTCGGACGGGTGAACCCCGTCGTGGTGACCAAACCGGACGCGACGGCTCCCTTCTTCGGTGGGCTGGCCCTGGGCGGCGCTGTGCTGTCGCTGTTCGCACTGTTCGTGGTGACGTCGGCCGTCACCGGGGCGTCGGTGGTGTTCCTCAAGTCGCTGGTGGATTTGGGTTTCCTGCTTCTTCTGGCGGCCGGGGCCGTGGTCGTGCTGGTCTTCGGGGGCATCGGCTTCGGGCTGGGGAAGGTGATCAAGTAAGCCGACCCGTGGGGTTGGCCCCCGCATCCTGCGGGCGCGAATGACATTCGCAACGAGCGTTCGGTTGATCAACGCATGGAGGCTCCTCGATGAATACGTGGATTCGGGCGGCGGCCGTCACAGCCGGGGTCGTGTGGCTGACCGGCTGCGTGGCCCAGGAAAAGTACAACGCACTTCGTTTGGATCGCGACCGTCTGGCCGAGCAGCTTGCGGCGTCGCAGGCGGAAGCGTCGGCCGCGCGAGCCGAAGCCGAAAGCCTCCGGCAGACGCTGGCGATCATCCGTTCCAGCGGCGAAGGCGCTCAGCAGATCATCGCCAACCTCACGAGCCAGAATGCCGAGCTGCAGCGCCAGCTCGATGAGCTCAACCGCCGGTATGCCGAAGCGCTCGGTCGGCCGGCCGGGAGCCCCGCGCTGCCGCCGGCACTGGACAACGCCTTGAAGGACCTTGCGGCGGCCAACCCGGAAATCCTCGAGTTCGACTCGGAGAAGGGCGTGCTGCGCTTCAAGGCGGATGTCACCTTCGCCTCGGGCGACGCCACGCTCACGCCACGCGGGGCCGAGGTGGTCAGGCGGTTCGCGGCCATCCTTAACCGTGATGCGCGGGGCTTCGAGTTCATCGTCGCCGGTCACACCGACAATGTCCGCGTGGCCAACCCAGAGACCATCCGCCGCGGCCACAAGGACAACTGGTACCTCTCGGCCCATCGAGCGATCACGGTGGCCCAGGCCCTGATCAACGAAAACGTGCAACCCACGCGGATGGGAATCACGGGCTATGCGGAGTACCGCCCCGTCGCGCCGAACACGACCGAGCAGGGCCGGGCACGCAACCGCCGGGTCGAGGTGCTCATTCTGCCGACGACCATCCGTCTGGCGCCGTCGCCCGGGACGGCCACACCGGCCGGGGCGGGCGGTGTGAAGTAGGTCCGTAGGCAACGGCCGATCGCGAGCGGGGGCAAAGCGCAATACCGGCGGCCATCGCTCAGCGCGTCGTGTTTGGGCGGAGTGATCCCGCAGCAGGCGAGGGACAGCGGCGCAACGGGCCCGGTCTGATGTGGCCACCTCCCCTGTACGGCCACCGTCGCCAATCGGGTGCCCACGTGGTGGCTTATTGCCCGAGGGCAACGCATCGGCTGGACGACTTGAGTCGGTCCACGAGCCGGTCGAAGAGTTCCCGGGGGATGCGGCGTCGGCCGGCATATCCCACGTGGATGTGGGGTTTGCTGCTGCCGTGGAAATCCGACCCGCCCGTGATCAGCAGGCCGAGACGGCGGGCGACGTCGCTCAGGTGGTCGATGAGGCTTTCGCGGTGGTCCGAGTGGATCACCTCGAGGCCGTCCAGGCCCATGTCGGTGAGTGACTTGATAACGGTCATGAGCTGGGCGTGGTTCTCCCGGCGGAGCTGGGCGGGGTGGGCGAGGACGGCGAGCCCCCCCGCTTCGTGGATCAAGTCGATGGCCTGCCGCGCGGACGTGGTCTCCTTGTCCACGTAGAAGCGCCCGCCCTGACCGAGGTAGCGGTTGAACGCTTCCTGCACGGTCGAGACCACGCCCTTTTTGACGAGCAGGGCCGCGAGGTGGGGCCGGCCCACCGTGCCCCCGCCCGACTCGGCCAGCAGTTCGTCGTGGGTGACGTCGATGCCGGCGTCGTTGAGCAGCTCGAGCAGCCGGCGGTTGCGGCGTTCGCGTCCCTCGATGAGCCGTCGGGTCAGTCGGTGCAGTGCAGGCGACTGGGGGTCGATGCCGTAGCCCAGCAGGTGCAGCGTGCCCGGTCGCGGGAATTCGCAGGAGATTTCGATGCCGGGCAGGAAGTCCACGCCTTCGGCCGCGGCCGCCGCGGCCGCCGCTTCACACCCCGCGACCGTGTCATGGTCCGTCAGCGCCATCGCGGAAAGCCCCGCACGGACCACTTCACGGACAAGCGATTCCGGGCTGAGCGTCCCATCGGAGGCGGTGGAGTGCAGGTGAAGGTCCACGAACTGGCTCATCGCCCGGACTGTACGACGTGGCGGCGCGGTCCTTCCGCGTTTTTCGCGTCATCGCGAGAAAAAAATGCCTCTAGAGCTCAGCAGGGCCGGCGGGCCTGCCGGCGTGGCGGCGTGGGGAACGTGCAGGCCGGTCGCGGCTTGCGCCGGGCCGGTTGCTGTGCCGACCGACCTGGCCTGCCGGCGCCCACATCCTTCCACTGAACGCCTCATTCCGACGGCTCACCGGAGCACCAGCACGCTCGGGAACGCGGTTTCGCGAACGGCGACGAGGACACGCTCCCCGCGCGTCTGCGGGGCTGTCGCCGAGGGGTGCCCGGTCTCATCGGCCAGTCGCGACGCGACGAAATGCGTGACCGTGCGGAAACTGGTCTCGCTGGTCGGGCGGCCGCCGTCGCTGAGCACATAGAGGACCTGGCGGTCGCGCAGGGAGGTGCTCAGCCGCGACAGGTCGGCGTCGCTGGTGTTGACGTTAAAGAGCGTCTCGAAGGTGATGCGGGAGAGCGGCTCGAGGAACCGCAGCACGGGCTGCGTGGGGGTCAGTGGCCGCAGGGCTTCGTCGGGCGTGCGCGGCGGGTCGATGGCGGCGATCACGCGAATGCGGGGGTCGTGGCGTGCGGCCAGCAAAGCGGCCGTGGCCCCGGTGCCGATGCCCAGCAGCCCCACGCGGTCGCCGTCCACCATGGCCCGCTGCCGCAGCAGAGCGACCGCGGCGGCAACGTCCAGCGACTCCCGCAGGCCGAACGTCCGGCCGCTGGGCCGCTGCGTGTCGATGCCCCGCGTCGCCAGCGTGAGGGTCACGATACCGGCCTCGTGCAGGGGGCGGAGATAGGGCAGGAGCTGCTGACGGGAAAACGCGTGGTCGTGCACCAGCACCATCGCGGGCTGGCTGCTGCGGATGACCCATTCGCGCTCTTCGATGACCCGTCGGGCGTCCACCACGGGCACGAGCCACGCCTCCGACACCACGCCGTCACTCGCCCGGACCGTCACCTTCTCGAAGTACAACCCCACCGCCGACGGGTCGGCCAGCGCGGGCACCGGGACCGGGTGGGTCGCCGTGTACACAAGGACGGAGACGATCACCGCCAGAAGAACGGGCAGTGCCGCCAGGCGGTAGATCAGCCCGTGCAGAACACGGCTGAGCAGCGGACGCTCGGGCCGCCGCTCGGCTTCCCGCCGCGGACCGACCGGCATCAGTAAAAACGCAATCACTGCCGCCGCGGCCTTGACCAGCACTCGCCAGCGGGACGGGCGCGTCGGCGGCGGACCCTCCGCAGCCGCTTCCAGCAGCACCGACGGATTGAGGCTCGGACGCTGCATAACTCACCGCTCCAACGTCAACATCCCGGCCCGTGTCCACGACCCCGCGTGCGAACCGGACGGCCTTCCAGCGGAGGCCTCTGGCACGGCACGAGACCGGCAGGGCGGCGTATCACGCACCGTTTCTCCCGTCTCGCTTCGTGCACGAACCGGCACAGTTCACCCATCCTCTCCCCACCTACGATGCCATCGTCGCCACGTCCATTTGACTTCACGGCCGACCAGCCTGCGGGAGCCCCACCGCCCTTCGTTGTGTACCGATGCTGCCGGTTATGCCGGCGTCCGCTCGACGCCCGCGTGAAAGTGCACGAAAACCGCCGGCCGTGCCGGTTCTCGGGGCGCGGTTCACGCCCTATAACTGGACACAAGCGGCCCGGGCGGCTGGACATGGCCCCGCTGTGGATGGTCAGCTCGACTGCCCGGGACACGCGTGGCCGAAGAGGCCGCCCGCGGCAGGCGTCCGAGGCTGGAGGTCGGAGCGACCGTCTCGGCCCACCGCTGCGGCGGAGCAACGTCACCGCAGGCTCGCGTCGGGTATCTTGGGGCACCGAAAGGCGGGTGGAGTCGTCATGGCCAAAGGCAAGAACGCCACAGCACTGTTCGAGGTCATTGGCAAGAGCAAGGGGCTCAAGCCCGACGCCCCCAAGGGCGGCCTAGCGACCCCGCGCTGGTGGTTCCGCAGCGGGAAGTCGGCGGCGGCCGCTGCCACGCCGGCCGCCTCTCACGCGCCCGGTTCCTCCACGGCCCCGTCCACGCCCGGCCACGCTTCGTCCCTCGCGGCTGACGCCCTCGCCCCAGCCGCTCACCCCCCCGAAGTCACCCCGCCCGCCCCCGCGCCCGCGACCGACCGCACCGCAGCCCCGGCCGCTCCGGAACGCACGCGGCTCGGCCCGATGACGGCGCTGCCCAAGGACCCGGCCTTCCCCGTCAGCGACTCCCCGCGGACTGGCGCCGCCCGCCAGTCGTCTCCAGCCGCCGACCCGCCGGCGGCAGCGGTCCGCCCAACAGCGACAGCCGGTCAATCGGCGACGGCTCAGACGCGCGCGAACCTGTCCACGGCCGGCCCGCACGCCGGGTCGGCGGTGCACGTGAGCCGCTCGGATGAGTCGGCGAGCGAGCCGGCGGAGCGGGTCCACGTGGACCCGGAGCGTCAAGAGATCCACCTTCGGCTGACCTACACCGCGGCGATCGTGCTGGCCGTGGCCTTGATGGTCGGGGTCGCCGTCGCCGTGCTCATCGGCCGAAGTTGGGGGCAGGGCTGGCCGGGGATGTCACAGCCGGGCACGGCGGATTTGCTCTCGGGGCCGGCCCGACCGGGCGTCCTGCAGCCGGCCGCCCAGCAGGGAAAGCTCGACTTCATCGACAACGACCCGGCGGGCATGTCGGCGGTCGGCACGCCGCCCCGGACGCCACAGACGGCCGAGGGGGGCATGGCCACCCGTGGCGGCCCCGCCGCCGAACCGCGCGCCGGCGTGGACGCCCGCCCCGCCAGCGACGTAGCCCCGCCCGCCCGGGGCGGCCCGACGCCGCAGCCGGGTGCCGCCGCCACGCTGCCCGCGACGGCGACCGGCCGCGTGGTCGGCATCAACTACTTCATCGTGCAGTCGTACCCGGACGAACGTGACGCGCGGGCGGTGGTGGACCTGCTTGCCCGACATGGCATTTCCACCACCATCGAGCGCAACCTGCCGGGCTACCCGCGCTGGCACATCGTCGTGACCACGCAGGGCTTCACGTCGCTCCGCTCACCCGAGGCCGAAGCGCTCCGTCGCCGGATCGATCAGATCTCCGCCGACCAGGCCCGCGTGGACCGTCGCTGGAAGCCGCTGACCCCGCAGGGCTACCGCTGGCGATAAGCCGCCATCCCGGCCGTGACATGGCACGCAGCAAACTCCTGATGGTGAGTGTGGTGGCGGTGTTCGCGGCGTGCGCGTTGCTCGCCATCGCGATGATCCTCTGGGAGGTACCGCTGGGCGGAAAGCTGCTCGCGTCGCTGCTGTTCACGGGGCTCTTCGGTCTGGCGGCCCTGGCCAGCAACTTCGTGCTCGACCGGGGCGTGTGGGTGCCGGTGATGCGGGTGGAGTGGGTGCTGTGCATCCCGGCACTGGCGGTGCTGCTGGTGCTGGTGTGGATGGACTTCGGGACCGGCAGCCTTGCCGGGCGGGTGACCGTGGCCACCGCGCTGATCCCGCCGCTGACGCTGCCGGTGCTCGGGCTGCTGGCGCTGACGCGGTTCGACCGCCCGTGGCTGATTTGGCTGCGACGGGCCGCCCTCGGCATTGTGACCGGCTTTTCCGCCCTGCTGTACCTTCACGCCGTTTTGGACACCGACGTCCATGCCAAGCTCACGTCCATCCTCGGGGTGCTGACCGCCCTGCTGCTGGTGGTGCTGCCCGTAGCCCAGCGGCTCTACGGCAGCCCGCCCGATGAGGGCGTTCTGGAGACCGCCCCGCCCGAACTGATGCTTCGGTGCCCACGCTGCGGCCTGGACCAGGTCCTCCCGGCCGGCCGACGTGCGTGCAGAGAGTGCGGGTTGCGCATCGACATCCGTTTGGAAGAGCCGCGGTGCCCGAATTGCAGGTACTTGCTTTATCGACTCACCAGCGACCGTTGCCCCGAGTGCGGTAGCCCCGTGCCTCCGGGGTCGGTCGGCCGGCGGCCCGTCACGGATGGGCGGGCTGGGTAAGCCGCCATGGCCGGTCGAGAGCGTGGCCTCACGGGTGAAGCTCGTGGAGCGCGGGCGGGCCGTGGGCATGGCGGCCCATCGGACGGGGTCGGGTTGGCGAAAGGCCGAGCGGGTTGCCGATATCCACGAAGCGGGACGGGCGGCATTGCGCCCCCGCTTCGCGTTCGCGGTCGGGGGGGAGGTTCACGGAGGAGCCGGTGTCGGGCTGGACGGGCGAGGTCGAGGTGAGGATTTGGCGTCTCCCCGGTCAGGAGGACGTGCCGCTGCCGTCGCGTCAGACGGAGCTTGCGGCCGGTTTTGACGTGCACGCGGCGGTGGCCGGGCCGACGCCGATTCCGCCGGGCGAGGTGAGGCTGATCCCGTGCGGCTTTGCGATGGCGTTGCCGCCGGGGTGGGAAGCGCAGATCCGTCCGCGGTCGGGGCTGGCGAGCCGGTTCGCCGTCGGGATGCCCAACAGCCCCGGGACGATCGACGCCGACTACCGCGGGGAGCTGAAGATCCCGCTGATCAACTGGGGACGTGAGCCGTTCATCGTGACCCGCGGAATGCGGGTCGGGCAGATGGTGGTCAAGCCGGTGCCGCCGGTGAGGCTGACGGTGGTCTCGACGGCAGACGAGTTGGGCAGCACTGCCCGCGGCGAGGGGGGTTTCGGCAGCACGGGACATTGAACCTGACGGGCATTCCCTGCGGCTGACGAGACGGTGAGGAAACGACATCGACCATGGCATCCAAACCCGCGACCAGCGACCCGATCGAACTCGAACCCGACTCGTCCGAGGCGGCCGTGCGGCGTCGCCGGACGATCGTGCGGCTGTGCCTGCTGTCGCTGGGGGTGGCGACGTGGCTGTTTGTGCTGCTCGCGTGCGCTTCGTTCCGCGCGACCGACTGGCCGAGCCATCACGTGTACCCGCATGGCCCGGTGCAGAACCTCTGCGGCCCGGTCGGGGCGTGGGTGGCGTACCACCTGCTGCTGCTGATCGGCCAGGGGATTTATCCGATCCTGCTGTTTACGGGCGTGTGTCTGGCCCTGCTGGCGGTGCGCGGGTCGGTCAGTGACCTGTGGCTGCGGACGGCGGGGCTGATGCTGCTGAGTGTGGCTTTTGCGGCCGCGTTGCATCAGCTCAAGCCCGGCTCGTCGAACGGGTTTCCGGAGGGGAACGGAGGACTGCTGGGCATCGCGACGGCGAAGTTTCTGCACGCGTACTTCAACACCGCCGGGACGATGCTGATCCTGCTAACGGCGTTTCTCATCGGGCTGCTGCTGGCCGCGGACGACCTGGTCCTGCGTGCCCCGGGCGTCGCCGCGGCGGCCCTGGAGAAAGTCCAGCGGCAGGGCGAGCGGTGGTCGTCGGGCGGCGGCTGGTCATGGCCGTGGCCTCTGCGTCGGGAGTATGCCGTCAAGGCGGCTGGAGCGCCGGCGGCGCGGGCTTCGGACGAACCGCCCACGGACGACCGGCGGATTCTGCTCAAGCGTCACAACCTCGACGAGAGCGAAGTTCAGCTCACGTACGACCACGACGACACGCCCGCGGAAGCCGACGCGGGCCGGCCCGGCGCTGCCGAGACCGCGTCGCGCGAGCGGTGGGCGGACGAGCCGCCGTCGGAGGAAGCGGTGATCCCCGACGCCCCGCCGCCGCGGCAAGCGGTGCTCAACGGCGGAACGGGACACTCGACCTCCGGCACGAGCCCGCTGCCGTCGTCGATGGTGCTTCCACCGGAGTCGGTGGACTCGGCCCCCGGCGAAGCCGGGACGACGGCCACAACGGCCACGCCGGCCCCCGAGGTTGCCGCCGGGCCCGCGGCCCCCGGGGAGCACACGGCACGCGGGGGCGGCGAGATGGTCATCCGCAGCAGCGCCACGGCCCGGGCCAAGGAGCCGGCCGGGGGAAGTCCGCCGCCGCCGCGGGAGCTGGGCGACTACCAGCTTCCGCCGTGGGACTTCCTGGCCGAGGCCGAGCACGGCTTCGCCGAAGCGCAGGAGAAGTACGTCCGGGAGAAGGCCGCGGTGCTGGAGCAGGCGCTGCGCGAGTTCGGGATCGACGCGCGCGTGGTGGCCATCGACACCGGGCCGGTGATCACGATGTACGAGCTGTCGCTGCCGACGGGGATGAAGGTGGCGGCGATCACCCAGCTGTCCAACGACATGGCGCGGGCGCTCAAGGCCACCAGCGTGCGCATCGTCGCGCCGGTCCCGGGCAAGGACACGGTCGGCATCGAGGTGCCCAACCCGACGAAAGAAAAGGTCAGGCTCAAAGAGCTGTTCCAGCTCGCCCCCGACGCGCCCAAGAAGATGGGCATCCCGATCTACCTCGGCAAGGACGCCTCGGGCGAGGCGCTGGTGACCGACCTGACCAAGATGCCGCACTGTCTCATCGCCGGCACGACGGGGTCGGGCAAGTCGGTGTGCGTGAACACGATCGTCATGTCGATCCTGTATCACCAGCGGCCCGACCACGTGAAGATGATCCTGATCGACCCCAAGGTGGTCGAGCTCAAGCCGTTCGAGAGCATCCCGCACCTGATGTGCCCGCCGATCAACGACCCCAACAAGGCCCCCAGCGTGCTCGAGTGGCTGTGCACGAAGATGGACGAGCGGTATGAGCTGCTGGCCGAAGCGGGCGTGCGGCAGATCGGCGACTACAACCGCCTCACGCGCGAGCAGCTCAACGAGATCTTCCAGCCCGCCACGCCCGAAGAGGAGGCCAAGATCCCCAAGTTCCTGCCGTACATCGTGGTGATCATCGACGAGCTGGCCGACCTGATGATGATGTCCGGCGACGAAGTGGAAAAGAGCATCGTGAGGCTAGCGCAGAAGTCGCGCGCGGTGGGCATCCACGTGATCCTCGCGACGCAGCGCCCATCGGCCAAGGTCGTCACCGGGCTGATCAAGTCGAACATGCCCAGCCGCATCGCCTTCCGCGTGCAGTCGCGGATGGATTCGCGGATCGTGCTCGACCAGAACGGCGCCGAGCTGCTGCTGGGCCAGGGCGACATGCTCTTTCTGCCCAACGGGGCGTCCAAACCCATCCGCGCGCAGGGGACCTTCATCGACGACCTGGAGGTACGGCAGTCGGTCAAGCTGGTCCGCGAGCGGGCGGAAGCCCATTACGAGCCCGAGCTCGTGCAGATCCGCCAGCTGCGCTCCGACGAAGAGTTCGAGCACGACGAGCTGTACGAGGACGCCGTCCGCATCGTCATCGAGACCAAGCGCGGCTCGGTGTCGCTGCTGCAGCGGCGGCTCTCGATCGGCTACGCCCGCGCGTCGAGGCTCATCGAACGCATGGCCGCCACCGGCATCCTCGGCGACTACAAAGGGTCGCAGTCCCGCGAGGTGCTGTTGACCATGGAAGAGTGGGAAGCGGCCAAAGCACAGATGGCCAAGGACAAGGCCGAAGGCATGACGGTCTGACCCCCCCCTTCGCCCCCCCCACCCCGCCCACCCCGCCGCTCACCTGCCCCGCCGCTCACCTGCCCCGCCGCTCACCCGCCCCGCCGCGGGCCTTCACGCCTTCGACTCGCTGCTTTCGGCCATTTCCTGCATCGCCGCGTCCACCTCTTTCGGCTCCATCAGCCCCAGCGCCTCGAGCGCGAGCAAGGCCGCCTTCTGCTCGGCCATCTTCTTGTTGGTGCCCCAGCCAGACGGGAAGCGGCGTCCGTCGATGGTCACGCAGACCTCGAAGCACTTGGAGTGGTCAGGGCCTTTTTCGTCGAGCAGCTCGTACACGGGCGTGCCGCCGAGCGTCTTCTGTGCGTACTGCTGGAGCAGGGCCTTGTAGTTCTGCTGATGGACGGTCGAGGCGATGGCGTCCACCTTCGGCAGCATCGTGCGGAGCACGAACGCCTTGGCCGCCTCGAAGCCCCCGTCGAGGTAGATCGCCGCCACGATCGACTCGTACACCGCCGCCGCCAGCGACGCCGGCATGTCCGCCCGGGAGCTGATCCCCTTGCCGATGATCAGCAGCTCGTCGAGCTTGAGCTCCTTGGACACCTCGGCACAGGTGCGTCCCGACACCACGGCCGACTTGAGCTTGGTGAGGTCGCCTTCGAGATACTGCGGGTATCTGAGATACAGGGCTTCGCAGATGACCACGTCCAGCACCGCGTCGCCCAGGAACTCCATGCGCTCGTTGGACTTGAGACGTGAGTCGGCGCTGGAAGCATGGGTGAGGGCTTCCTGCAGCAGCTCCGGGCGGTTGAACCGGTGGCCGAGGATGGCTTCCGCCTTTTCTCGAAGCTCCGGAGACACGCGCACCACCTGCCCTGCCGACCCGAGACGCTTCCTGTGCACGGCGCGGCGTTTCGAGACGCTGCGTCGCGCTCCCGCCGGGCCCGCTCCGCCCAGAGGCCGCACGGGCCACGCACGGTTGCGTCCCGCGCGAACGCCCCCTATAGCTGGTGTAAGCTACGACGCCGCCGCGTGAGGTGTCAAACCACGCAAGGCCGCTCCACGTACAGCGAAAGGACTTCATGGCCCCCACGGCAGCCCGATGTCGGCCCGGGCGCACACACCGCCGGCTGACGCTTTTGGCCGCCTGCCTGCTCTCGCTCGCCGGCCGTCTCGGCGCACCCATCCACGCCCATGCGGCCGCGGCCGTCGAGCCGCCCAAGCCCGGTTCCGATTCCGCCGTCGCGCCACCGCCACAGGTGACCCGCGATGGTCTCCCGGCCCTCTTCGACCCCGATCGGCACCTCCGCGTCGCCGACGTCCGCCCGGGCATGACCGGATACGGGCTGACCGTCTTCCGCGGGACCGCCATCGAACGCTTCGAGGTCGAAGTGATCGACGTGCTCCGCAACTTCGCCCCTGGGGCCGATGCCGTGCTGATCATGGCCAAGGGTGACTTCCTGCGCCACAGCGGCAGCATCGCCGGGATGTCGGGGTCGCCGATTTACCTGCGGTGCGATGACGGCAAGGACCGCCTCATCGGCGCGCTGGCGTTCGGATGGCGACTGGCCAAAGACCCTGTCGCGGGGGTCCAGCCGATCGAATACATGCTGGATGTGGCCGACCCGCAGCGGCCGCGTCCGCCTGCGTTCACGCCCCGCCTGCCGCCCGATGCGGGCGCTGCACCGGCCGCCCGTGCGCACGGCGCAGGGGCGCCGCTGTGGCGCTATCAGGACCACCTCCCGCCGCCCACGCTCCCCGGGCGAGAGAAGCTGCAGTGGTACCTTCGCCGCCACGGCATCGCCGCTCCAGCCCTCTCCGGCCTCGACGTCGCCCGCGGTCCACTCACGCCGCTGGGACTGAGCGTGGTGGCCAGCGGCCTGCGAACGGGCCTGCTCGAGCCGGACGGCACCGGCCCCGCCCGGACGGCCGACCTACTGCGGCCGCTGCTGAAGCTGGCGGGCGTCCGCGATCTTCGCGTCTCGGCCGCGGCCCGCCCGCCGGCCGACGCGTCGGACGGGAAGATCGAGCCGGGCAGCGCGCTGGTCATCCCGCTGCTCACCGGCGACATGGAGCTGGCCGCCGTGGGCACCTGCACCGAAGTGCTGGGCGAGCGGGTGTTCGGGTTCGGTCACCCCTTCAACGGCGAGGGTGGCGTGGAGTTGCCGATGGCCGCCGGCTACATCGCGGGCGTCATCACGAACCTCGAGAGCAGCTTCAAGATCGGCGCGGCCACCGCCCCGCTGGGCGTGGTGCGGGCGGACACGGTGGTCGGCGTCGGCGGCACCTTCGGTGGCAGCGTCCCGACGATTCCGATCACGGTGGACGTGACCTATGCGGATGGCTCGCAGCGGGAGACGCTCCGCTTCTCCGCGGCGCACCACCCCAATTTCATCCCGCTGTTCTCCATGTTGACGACGCTCGCGGCGCTGCAGCTCCAGCACGCCCCGCCGGTGGACCACGCGCTGGCCTACCGGGTCGAAGCCCGCTACGCCGACGGACGCACGCTCGTGCTGGCCAACCGTCTGGCCGGGAGCGAAATCGTCGAACTCGTCGGGGGCATCGCCCTGCCGCTGCACGCGCTGGCCGACTCGCCCTTCGGCCGGATGTTCCCCGTGTCGGTCCACACGACCCTGGAGGTGATCCCGGGACGCTTTGCCGCAGAGCTGACCGCGGCAAGGGTGGTCCCCCCGCGGTTGCGGCCCGGCGGCGAGGCCCGCATCGTGCTCACCCTGCTCCGCCCCGACGGCCGCACCGAAAGCCGCAGCTTCCCGTGGCGGCTTCCGGCCGACATCGAGCCGGGCACCTACGAGCTGACCGTCTCGGACCATCAGACGTTTCTCGCACAGGAGCTGGAGGAGCAGCCGGCCCGGTTTTTTGCACGGACGCAGGCAGAGCAGCTCGACGTCCTCTCGCGTGTGGCCTCGGTACAGGCCGGACGCGCGTATCTGCGGCTCAAGCGTGGCCCGGACGGACTGGCCGTCGGCCCGGCGTCGCTGCCAAGGCTGCCCGCTACGCTGGGCAGGATGATCACCGCGGGTGCAGGACAATCCGGCCTGCCCGCCGCCCCGACGGCCCGCTCGGACACGGCCACGTTTGCTCTCGACATGCTGCTGACCGGCGCGCAGACGCTTCAGGTGGTGGTCGAAGCCGAGCCGGGCCGTAAACCGCGTGCGATCCGGCCGCCGTCTTCCGCGCCGCCAGCCGTCTCTCCGACGCCGCCCCCGTCACGCTGAACCCGACGTCCCTGCGTTGAACCGCTTCCCATCTCTCTCCCGGTCTCCCATCATGGCTTCGCCACGACCTCACGATCGTCACTCGCTCCTTGCCCCGGGCCTTCTGGCCGCGCTGCTCCTGGCATGTCCGCTCGCCGCCGCGGGTCAAACCCGCACCTGGACCCACGGCACCGAGGCCGACTTCCGGCAGGCCACGCTCGAGCGGGTCGTGGTGGCCAACACCGGTGAGGTGCGGCTGTCCCGACAGCTCACGCCCGTGCTCCCCGACACCGGCGACATCCCGCTGGTCATGTCGCTGGCCGAGGCCCCGGACGGCACTGTCTACGTCGGCACCGGGCCGAGCGGGCGGGTGCTGTCGGTGCGGGCCGATGGCGGCGTCGAGGAGTTGCTGCGGCTCGAGCCGGGCGAGATGGCCACCGCGGTGCACGTGCGTTCCGACGGCTCGCTGCTCGTGGGCGTGTCCGGGACCACCGCCCGTCTGCTGCATCTCACCCCGAACGGGACGCGGGACCTGCTCGCCGACGTCGCCGACCTCGCCGGCAACCCGCCGTCGTACATCTGGGCCATTCTCGCTGTCGCGGGGCCCGAGGGCGGCATCTATATCGCCACGGGCCCGCACGGTCTGCTGCTTCGGTTGCCCGAAGGCGCCGAGCGACCACAGCGGTTCGTCGAACTCGAGGAAGACAACCTGCTGTGTCTGGCCGCGACCGCCGACAACGCATTGCTCGTCGGCACCGACCCCCGCGGACTGGTGTACCGGATCGACCTCGCCTCCAAGGCACGCCGGGTGCTGCTGGATGCGCCGCAGGATGAGGTGGTGGCCGTCCGCGTCGGGCGGGAGGGCCGGGTGTACGTCGCCGCCGCCAGCCCTGCTGGCGACGACACCCAGGCGAGCATCCCCGACCGCGGGCAGCCCGACGGGCTGGCCATGCCGGTGCTGCCGGAGTTCCCGGACAACCTTCGGCCGCCGCCTCCCACGCCGCGGGGCTTCGGGGTGTCCCCCGGTCAACCCGCCCCCCCGAACTCCCCCCCACCGAACTCCCCCCCACCGAACTCCTCCAACCCAAACTCCCCACCGACGGCAGAGCCACAAGGTGTCGAACCGGACGCTCCGCCACCCGAGCCGCCGTCGGCCGAGCCAGAGTCCGCCTCGCCACGGGCCGACGAATCCAGCTCCACGCCCCGGCCGATCACGTCGCCGCCGTCGCCCGACGACCAGCCCAGGTCGGCCGTGTACCAGATCGACCCCGAGGGCTTTTCCACCGAACTGCTCACGCTGCCGGCGTCCATCCGCGACCTCGAACTTCACGAGAACACGCTGTTCATCGCCACCGGCCCGGGGGGGCAGCTCTACGAGCTCGAGCTCACCACCGACGAAGTGACCGTGGCCGCACGCGCTGAAGCCGACCACCTCACGCGTTTGCTGCTGCGACGTGACGGCAGCCTGCTGGTCGGCACGGGCGACACCGGCAGCGTCGTGCAGCTCGGAACCCGCTTCGCGAGCGACGGCACGCTCACCTCACACGTGCTCGACGCCGGGCACGCCGCCCGTTTCGGGATGATCCGCCTCGACGGCACGCTGCCTGAAGGGACGGCCGTGCGCGTCAGCGCCCGCTCCGGCAACACGGACGAGCCCACCGAGAGCGGCTGGTCAAGCTGGTCGGACCCCGTACCCGTCGAACGCTTCACGCCCGCCGGCGCCCCTGTCGGACGTTACTTTCAGTACCGCCTGACGCTGCAATCCTCGCCCGACGGTTCGGCCACGCCCAGCGTCCGGGAGGTGGAAGTCGCCTACCGCATCCCCAACCTGCCGCCGAAGGTGACGAGTGTGCAGGCCCAACGGGCGGAAGGCGACAACGCGACACCCACCCAATGGACCCTCAAGTGGGAGGCCGACGACGCCAACGGCGACAGCCTGCGCTACCGCGTCGAGTACCGCCCGGTGAACGACCCGATGTGGCGTCCGCTGCGAGAAGATCTCAAGGAAACCGAACTGACGTGGGACACCCGGGAGATCCCCGATGGGCGATATCAGATTCGAGTGGTCGCGGAGGACGCCCTGAGCAACCCGCCGGAGACGGGCCGTCGCGGGGCGCGGGCATCGCGAGCGTTTCTGGTCGATAACACGCCGCCGAGGTTCGGGACGCCGCGGGTCATCACGGCCGGCGCGGCGGTGACGGTTCGGATTCCCGTGGTGGACGGTGCCGGGGTGGTCCGTGAGTTGGCTTACCGGGTCGGGGCGTCCGAGGAGTGGCGACCGGCCGAAGCGGGGGATACACTGTTCGATTCCCCGCAGGAAGAAGCCGTGGTGGTCCTGCGGGGGCTACCTCCCGGTCGCCATGTCGTGAGCTTGCGGGCCAAGGACGACTCCGCCAACGAGTCGTTCGAGACGGTGATCGTCTCGGTACCGGCAGGCAACGCGACCGGGCGGGGGACGGAATAACACGACTCGGCTGCGGGCGGACGACGCCGACCCATTGACGAACTGGCCAATCGAGAACCGACCATGCATTACCCTCACAAGATTTCGAAGATCAAGCGGGCACGCAAGATCGGCTTCCGGGCCCGGATGCGGACCAAGAACGGCCGCAAAATCATCAACGCCAAGCGGCGGGCCGGACGGCGCGTTCAGGTCGTCTGAGGCCAAGCTGCACGGGCGGTCCGGCGAGTTGTGGGCAGGTCGTTGAACCGGTTCGTCGGTCGGTTTGTCGTGGCCGCCGTGGCCCTTAGGTTCTATTGCAATCGTTGTCTTGGCGATCGGCGCGGGTGGGGTGTCGTTTTCACCCGGTGGAGGGCGAACGACCGGCGGGTGCCGGCGTTGTCGTAGCCGGGCCAACGGCACGGACCACGCTGTACGCGCAAGGCGACTTCACCAACTCATCAGCCGCTGGTAGTGGCCGGGGACGTGGGTGCCCGCAAGGGTTTGGGCGGGCAGGTTCAGCAGCTCGATGAGTTCGGCAAGCCGCTGCTGGTAGGCGCGGTCGGCCGACTCCTCACGCCGCACCCGCTCAAAGTGGGCGGCGTCCTGAAACCGAAGCATCTGGACGATGCGGAGGTCGGGTCCGCCGGGGGGCGAGAAATTGTCGTTGGTCTCGAGCAGCACCTCGACGCCCACTCCCCACGACGCCAGCCGGCTGGCCAGTTGTTGGACCAGCTCGTTGTGTCGGTCCAGACGGTTCGCCGGGACGAGATAGGCGTGGGTGAGCAAGAGCATGGGGCAGCGGATTGTGCCCGAAGTGGGCGGGAAGGGCAAAGTGGGCGGAGACGGCCGCCCGGCGGCGAAGACAAACCGCCAGAGGGTCGTCGGACGGAGCGGGTGGCGGGGCGAGGCGGCGGCTATCGTGGCGATGATGAACCTCAAAGCACGCGCGGCCGAGGCGGCCCTCGACTACGTGCGGTCCGGTATGGTGCTGGGATTGGGCACGGGCAGCACGGCGGAACAGTTCCTCCGGCTGCTCGCTCAGCGGCTGCAGTCGGGCGCCCTCGCCGACATCCGGGGCGTGCCGACCTCGGAGGCGTGCGCCGCCAGGTCGCGTTCGCTGGGCATCCCTCTGGTGGACCCGGCCCCGGAAGGGGTGGACCTTGCGGTGGACGGGGCCGACGAAGTGGCCCCGGGTCTGAAGCTGATCAAGGGGATGGGCGGGGCGCTGGTGCGGGAAAAGATCGTCGCGCAACTCGCCCGGCGGTTCATCGTCATCGCCGACGGGAGCAAGATGGTGCCGCGGCTTGGGGTGCGGTCGCCGCTGCCGGTCGAAGTGGTGCCGTTCGGGCACGACAGCCACGTGACGTTTTTCCGGTCGCTGGGGGCGGAGCCGCGCCTGCGCGAGCGGGACGGCAAGCCGTTCATCACCGACAACGGCAACCTGATTTACGACCTCAGCTTCCCCGACGGCATCTCCGACCCGGAGGGTCTGGAAAGCAGCCTGCTCCGAAGGGCGGGTGTGGTGGACACCGGGCTGTTCCTGCGGCACGCCCATCTCGCGCTGATCGCCACGGAGCACGGCGTCACGGAACGCAGGCGCGACTGAGCGGCCGGCCCCGCGGTGGGCGACTGCGGGCTTATCCGGCAGGCTTATCCGACCGTGGCCACGTAGCGGCCGAAGAGGGTCATCCCCCTGGCGTCCACCACTTCGGCGGTGACGAGGCGGCCCTTGAGCGCGGGCGGCCCGTGAAAGACGACGATCTGATCGCCGCGGGTGCGTCCAATGAGCTGAACGGTCTCGGCGGGTTCGGCCGCCATGGGGGCACCGCGTGGCGTCAGACCGGGGCGTGACGGCGGTTGGGCTGCGGTTGCCGACTCCAGGACCGCGGTGGCCGAGAGGGCGGCGTCGCTGGCGCTGCGGCGGATGTGCAGTTGCACCAGGCCGTGTCCGGCGCCCCCGCCGGCATTCCGGTCGGCTCCGCTTCCCGCGGCCGGGTAGGCCTTCTTCTGCACAAGCTTGCTCTCGCCCTCGACCATCAGCTCGACGGTCTGACCGAGCAGTTCGCGGTTCACCTCAAGGGTGACCTGCTGCTGCACCGCCAGCAGCGCGTTGTTGCGGCGGCGTTTGACCGCTTCGGGAATGTCATCTTCGAACCGCCGGATGGCCACGGTACCCGGTCGGGGGGAGTACTTGAAGATGAAGCTGTTTTTGAAGCGGCAGCGGCGGACGAGTTCGGCCGTGCGTTCGAACTCCTCCTCCGTTTCGCTGGGGAACCCGACGATGAAGTCCGACGCGAGCGACACATCGGGCATGAGTGCCCGCGCTCGGGCGACGAAGTCGTCATATTCCGCGACGGTGTAGCCGCGGTTCATCAGGCGCAGGATGCGGTCGTCGCCATGCTGGGCGGGGGCGTGCAGGTAGCGGCAGATGCGCGGACAGTCGCGCATGGCCTGCAGCGCCTCGTCCGTGAAGTCGCGCGGGTAGGACGTGACGAACCGAAGCCGCGGAAGGTGGGGTACGGCCTCGTGCACGCGGTAGAGCAGCTCGGCGAAGGTGGTGACCCGGCCGTCGCCGTGGGCGTAGGCGTAGTGGTTGATGGTCTGGCCCAGCAGCGTCACTTCGCGAGCGCCGTGGTCCGCGAGCATGCGGACCTCGTCGATGATGTTCTGCGGCGGCCGGTGCACTTCCGGCCCGCGCGTGTAAGGCACCACGCAGTACGTGCAGAACTTGTTGCAGCCGCGGGTGATGCGGACGTAGGCCTGGGCCACGTCGTCCCCGGGCGAGACGGTGCGGGAGAGGTCGAGCAGCTCAAGGTGGTCCTCGGCGGCGGCCAGCGTCAACGAGCGGCGGGTGGTGGCACCCATCAGCGCGGTCTGCCGGGGCGCGGCGCGTCCCTCGGCCTTGGTCACGACCGCGTTGTGCACCATGGCCGGGAGCCGGTCGAGTTCGCCCGGCCCGCACAGCAGGTCCACATGGGGAAACCGCTCGTAGATTCGGGTACCGTCGCGTTCGGCCATGCAGCCGATGACGCCGAGCACGGCGGAAGGCCGCGTCGCCGGAAGGTCTTTGAGTTCGCCGAGCCGCGACCACACCTTCTGTTCGGCGTGCTCACGGACCGAGCAGGTGTTGTACAGGATGACGTCCGCGAGGTCGCGGTCGTCGGTCGGCTCGTACCCCAGCCCGCGAAGCTGCGAGAGCACGAGCTCGGAGTCGAGCACGTTCATCTGGCAGCCGAAGGTCTCGAGGTAAATGGTTCGCCGCATGGCCGGGCGATGGTAGGCGAAGGCGACCGGGAAATTTGACCTGAACTTGCTTCCCAAAGCCGCGGCCGTTGGTGCACACTGGAGGGGACATGACGCGTGGAGCTTTGGAACGACCCGGCGACGGCGCGGAGGCGGTCAACCGACCGCCTCCGGGGGTTTCGGGAAGCCGGCCTGAGGCCGCGCGAGAGGGCCTGCTGCGGCTGCTGGCCGAGCGGTATCCCACGGCGGAGCTGGCGCTGGCCGAGCTGGCGGGGCTTCGGGCGGCGCTGTCGCTTCCGCCGCGCAGCGTGCACATCCTGTCCGACGTTCATGGCGAGAACGGCAAGTTGCGTCACGTCGTCAACAACGGCTCGGGGCTGCTGCGTCCGATGGTGCGAGCGTTGCTGAGCGGGTCGCTGACGGAGGCCGAGCAGCGCGAACTGCTGTCGGTGATTTACTACCCGGCCGAGACCTTGGCGACGCTCAGGCCCCGGCTTGTCGACGAGGGCAACCGCCGGGCGTGGGTGCGCCGGACGCTGCACCTACTCTTTGAACTGGTGCGGACGCTGTCGCGGAGCCGTCGCCGCGAGGAGTTCAACGCCCTGCTGCCACCGGAGTACGCCGAGCTGTTCAAGGAGCTGTATTCGGAGCCGCTGGGGGTGCGGCCGGCGGCGTTCGTGGACCTGATGCTCGGGGCGTACGAGCTGCAGGACCAGGACTGGCAGGCGGTGCGGGCGGCGAGCCGACTGGTGCGGAACCTGTGCGTGGGGGAGCTGCTGGTTCTGGGCGACCTGGGCGACCGTGGCCCGCGGATCGACCTCGTGATCGACTTTCTCCAGCAGCAGCCCAACGTCCAGCTCGTGTGGGGCAACCACGACGCGCACTGGATGGGTGCATGCCTCGGTCAGGCGGCCTGCATCGCCTCGGTCGTGCGGTTCTCGCTGAAGTACGGACGGACGGCTCAGCTCGAGGAGGGCTACGGCATCTCGCTGCGGCCGCTCGAAATGCTCGCCGAGTCAGCCTACGCGGCGGACCCGGCAAGCCCCTTTCGCGCTGCGGCGGTTACGGGCCGTCCGCCCCAGCTGGCCGCCCGCATGCTCAAAGCGGTCACCGTACTCCAGCTCAAGCTGGAAGGTCAGCTCGTGCGTCGATGGCCGGAGTGGGAACTCGGTCACCGCGACGTTCTGGCGGGGGTCAGGCTTGCCGAGGGGGTGGTGCAGCTTGACGACCGGACGTGGCCGCTGGCGGAGAGGTTGCTGCCCACGCTCGACCCGACGCGGCCGAACGACCTTACCGAAGACGAGCGTCGCTGCATCCAGCAGTTGCGGGACGCGTTCGTTGCCAGCCCGCGGCTGTGGCAGCACATGCGGTTTGTGCTCGGGCAAGGGGGCATGTGGACCCGCCGCGACGAACTGCTGATGTTTCACGGATGCGTTCCGGTGGACGGCCAGGGCGAGCCGCTGCCGCTGACCGTGGACGGCCACCCGTACGCGGGACGGGAGCTGATGGACCGGCTGGCGGCGGTGGTGCACCGGGCGTTCCGACATTCGCCGGTGCCGTCGCCGCTGGAGGCGTCGGAGCGGCACGACGCCGACTGGCTGTGGTACCTGTGGTGCGGCCCGCGGAGCCCGCTGTTCGGCAAGGACAAGATCGCCACCTTCGAAGCCGCGTTCGTGGCCGACCCGGCCGCGAAGGTGGAAAACAAGAATCCGTACTTCCAGCTCCTTCACGATGCCGCGTTCGTGCGGAAGGTAGGTCGATGGTTCGGCTGCGGCGACGACGTGCTGCTGGTCAACGGGCACGTGCCGGTGCGCGTGGAACAGGGGGAGTCGCCGGTCAAACGTGGGGGCAACGCGGTGACGATCGACGGGGCGTTTTCCGAGGCCTACGGCGACCGCGGCTACACGCTGCTGCTCACTCCGTGGGGCGTGCACCTGGCCGAGCACACGCACTTCGAGTCGGTCGAGGCGGCGGTTCACGAGGGACGCGATATCGTGCCGTCGGTGACGCCCATCCGGGTGTACGAACCGCCCCGTCGCGTGGCGGACACGGCCGAAGGCGAAGCGACACGCGAGCGTATCCGTGAACTGGAGACGCTGCTGACGGCCTACCGCGAGGGACGGCTCCGCGAAGGCACGTCGACGCGCCGGGCCATGCCATGAGGGCCTTCTGAACCGCGGGCCTCGGCGGGGCTTGCTGGGGCTTGGGGGGCTTGGCGAGGGAGCTTGGCGGGGGGGCTTGTCGGGGGGGGCAGGGCCTACGCAAGGGTCATGCGGAGCACGGTCTTCCCGTCTTCGCCGAAGGCCTCGAGGAGGCCGCCGTGCTCGCGGACGATGGCGTACGCCGCCGGCAGGCCGAGGCCGCACTTGAGTTTGGTGCGGGGGTTAGGCCGGCAGCCGTGGTCGCCGAGCAGCGCGAACGGCTCGAACATGGCCGGGAGCACGTCGGGGGCGATTTCGGGGCAGCGGGCGCGAACGTCCAGGACCTGCACGGGGCGGTCGGTGCGTCCGGCGAGGGCCGGGGGGGGCGGTGCCGTGCGGATGTGGATGTCCAGCGGGCTTTCGCGCTCTGCGGCCTCGAGGAGCACCGACAGCACGTTGTAGACCGCCCGCTTGAGTTGGCCGGGGTGCGCCATCACCGGGGGCAGTGAACTCTCTGCCGAGACGTTCACGGTCATGGCCTTCTCGGTCAGCTCGCGGCGGACCATCGCCAGGGTTTCATCGACGAGAGCCGGCAGGTGCACCGGCCTGGGCGGCTGGTCGTCGGCCGTGGCGAACTCGCGGAGCGAACGGGTGAGCTCCCGGACGCGGTGCAGCCGCTGCTCGACGGCGACGAAGCGGGGCCCGAGCCCGCTCTGCACGGCGGCGGCGTCGACCGGGGAAGGACGGGGCCTGGGCGGCGCGTCGTCGTCGGCCGCCGACGGCGGCTCGGCCTCGCCGCTGAGCTGGTCGAGCAGACGGATGACGTCGCTGCGGAGCTCCGCCACGGACTGCTGGGCCTCGGCCAGCGGCGCGGCCATTTCGGAGGCAACGCCGACGGCCATCCGGCCCACCGCCGCCGATTTCTCGCTCTGGGTGAGCAGCGACTGGAGCTCGAGGATGCGCTGCCCGGCCTGCAGCCGGGCCCGCAACTCTTCGCGGTCGAACGGCTTGGTGAGGTAGTCGTCGGCGCCGGCGTCCATCCCCCGTACCACGTCTTCCTTCTGGTTCTTGGCGGTGAGCATGAGGAGGTAGGTGTACCGGGGGAGCCGGGCCGCACGGACGCGGCGGATCAGCTCCAGGCCGTCCATGCCGGGCATCATCCAGTCCACCACGAGGATGGGGTAATCGGCGCCGGGAGCGTTGAACAGCTCCCACGCGTGGTTGCCGTCCACCGCCTCGGTGACGGTGTGGCCCCACCGCTCCAGGTGGCCGCGGAGCAGCCGTCGCGAGACCACATCATCTTCGGCAATCAGCACGTTCATCACGGCACCTGCACTTTCCTGGCCATGTCCTGCAACGACGGAATGAGTCTAGCGACGGCGTTTTCGAGTTGACGCAGCGTGTCCGGCACGCCGGCCCAGTCGCCGGCTTCCCCGAGGTGCTCGAGTCGCCGCGCGGCTTCGACGGCGGCGGTGGCGCTGAACACCCCCAACGTCCCCCGGAGCTTGTGCCCCAGGGCCGCGAGCCGACGGCCGTCCCGCCGGTCCGCCGCATCGCTCAGTTGCACCGAGAGCACCGGCCACTCGCCCAGGAACAGGTCCACCACCTCCGCCAGCAGGGCCGGGTCGCCCCCGCACCGCGAGAGGATGGCCGACTCGTCCAGCGCCAGCACGTCCCGGCTGGCCGGGGGCGGCGGCTCCGCCCGCTCGCCCAGCACCCGGGCGATCTCCGCGGCCAGCTCGCTGGGCCGCACGGGCTTGGAGACGTAGCCGTCCATCCCGGCCGAGAGGCATCGTTCGCGGTCGCCCTGCAGGGCGTGGGCGGTCATCGCGATCACCGGGGTCCGCCTGCCGAAGTGCGCCTCCCGCCGCCGCAGCTCGGCCACCGCCTCCAGCCCGCCGAGCACCGGCATCTGCACGTCCATCAGCACCAAGTCGAACCCGCCGCCGCTCCCGCGCCCGCGCCGGGACGGCTCGGCCTCGTCGGGGCCCGCCCCGGCCGCGGCGCGTTCGAGCAGCTCCAGCGCTTCGGCCCCGTCGGATGCGAGCACGACCCGATGGCCGAGCTTCTCCAGCATCCGCATGACCAGCCGCTGGTTGATCGGATGATCCTCTGCCACGAGCACCGACAGCGGCCTGACGCACACTGGCGCCGGCGCCGGTGTGGTGGGGTCGGGGTCCACGCGGGTGAGGTCGGGAACGGATTGCGCCGAAGCCGCCTGCGGACCGCTGGCGCGGGCGTCGGGACGCAGTGCGTCCACGATCGCCTGCAGCAGTTCCGACCGCTTGACCGGCGAAGTCACCATGCAGCGCACGCCGGCGACGGTCAGCCGCCGCCGGGCCGCCGGGTCGGTCGCCGGCGGGAGCAGCACAATGCACGCGCCGGCGAGGCCGGCCGTCGAGGCGACGTCGACCGCGAGATCAATCCCACCGCAGGCCGGAGACGACGCGTCGATGATCACCAGGGGGAACGGGCGGCCGGCCTGACGTGCCGAGGTCAGTTCGGTCACCGCCAGCTCCGGCGGGACCGCACTGGGCCGCAGCCGCCAGGCACGCAGGGTTTCGGTGAGGATCTGCCGGTGCGTCGGCGAAGCGTCCACCACCAGCACCTCCATGCCGTCGAGTCCGCTGCGTGGCAGGGACGACTCGCCCGTGGCCGGCTGCAGCTCCAGATTGACCGTGAAGTGAAACGTCGAGCCGCGGCCGGGCACGGACTCCGCCCAGATCCGCCCGCCCATCGCCTCCACCAGCTTGGTGCAGATGGCCAGCCCCAGCCCGGTGCCGCCGAAACGGCGCGTGGTGGAGCTGTCGGCCTGCACGTAGGGCAGGAAGATGATCTTGAGCTTCTCGGGGGGGATGCCGATGCCCGTGTCGCTGACGAGGAAATGCAGCGTCGCGGTACGGTCCACCACGCTGTCGAGGTGGACGTCGACCGTGATGCTCCCCCGCTCCGTGAACTTCAGCGCGTTGTTGACGAGGTTGATGACCACCTGCTTCAGCCGCCCGGGGTCGCCCACGAGCCGGTCGGGCACGTCGGGATAGACGTGGCAGCGCATCTCCAGTCCCTTGCGGTGCGCCCGAGCGGCCAGCGGGCGGACGGCGTCGGAGAGCGTGTCGCGGAGCTGGAACGTCACCGGGTCGAGCGAGAGGTGCCCGGCTTCGATCTTGGAGAAGTCCAGCAGGTCGTTGATCACCGTCATCAGCGACTCGGCCGACGAGCGGACCATGTGCAGGTATTCCCGCTGCTCGGCGGTCAGCGGCGTGTCCAGCAGCAGGTCGGTCATGCCGAGGATGCCGTTCATGGGCGTGCGGATCTCGTGCGAGACGTTGGCGAGGAACTCGCTCTTGTGCGAGGAGGCGATCTCGGCCGCTTCCTTCTGTCGGCGGATGATTTCGTTGGCCTGTGCGAGCAGCCTCGTCTGTGCCCGCAGCAGCGTGAACGCGTCGAGCAGGCGGTGCGTCACCTCACCCGCCGCCCCGCTCCGTGAGGACGATTCGGTGATGTACTCGACCAGGACCGGCTCATAGATGTTTTCCGCATCGCGCGAGAGGATCAGGCTCGCCGCTTCGTCGATCCGCAGCGTCGAGGGCAGCTTGGTGGTCTGCAGCGTCATCGTCCGCAGGAAGGTTTCGATCGGCCGGGAAAGAAACACCTCCTGCCGGAACGACTTGCTCAGCTCGCGAAAGAACTGCGCGCGCGAAATCACGCCGACGAGATAGCCCCGGCGGTCCTTGACGATCACCCCGGGAACAAGGGGGTGCGCCTGCAGCTCCCAGGCGATCTGCCCGCCCGGCACGTCCGGCGTGACCGTGAAATCGTGCGCGGGGAGGTCGCCGATGGTGGATTCCGGCGAGAGGCTGGGCAGTTCCAGTTCGGCCATGACGCTGCGTTCCGGAAGGACCACGCGCTCCGGGAAGGCCGTGGGAGGGTGCCGCGGCCCCCACTTCAATGTACCCTGATGGCCCGTGGAGTGGGGGCTTTTCCCCGTGGCCGGGAGCGTCCGATGGGCCGTGTCATCGCCTTGCTCATCCTCGGCGTGCTGAGCTTTGCGGCCATCATGACGTGGTCGAGTTTGCTCGGGCAGGCCGTCGAGCATCACGCCTTTCTTGGTCGCGCCCGACCGGCCGACGGCGAACTGCTGTCCATCCACACCCCGCCGGCGGGTTCGAAATCCGGCTCACACGTCCGTGTGGTGTACCGGTACGTGCCAGGTCCCGGCCAGCGCCTGGAAGGCACGACGCTGCGCCTTGGCGAACGGCTGGACGTGCTGGGCTGGGGCCTCCCCAACGCGCCGCTACCCCGGCCGGAGGCCGAACAGGTCGCGCAGCGCTTCCGCCCCGGCCCGGTCACCGTGTACTTCGACCCCGAGCGACCCGAGCGTGCCGTGCTGGACCTTCACCGCCCCGCCGCCCCCCTCATCGGGATGGGGCTGCTGGGTCTGCTGACCGGCATCCTCGGGGCGGGGGCGATGGCCACGTTGACATCCACCACACGACGGCCGCTGCCGCTGGCGGAAGGGTGGGTGAAGCTCCCGCCGACATGGTCCTTGCAGGCCGCCGCTCTGGGCTGGGGGACGGCCGCGGCGATCGCCCTCGTGATGGCGGCGCCGCCCGCGGCGGTGCTCCTGTTGGGCGAGCCGCGGTCCGGCGCGGGCTTCTGGTTGCCCGTGGGCACGCTCGCCGCGTCCGGCCTGCTCGCGGCGACGGGCGTGTACCACGGCTGGCGATGGCGACGCGTCGCCCGCGGCGAGCTGCACCTGCGCGCTGCCGGCGGGCGGGCCACCGGCGTCGCCCGTGGCGAGCCGTTCGAACTCAAGTTGTGCTTCGAAAGCCGGCAGGCCCTCATCAGCGGCGGAAGCCTCCGGGTCGTCCACCAGAAGCACGTCACCACCGGCTCCGGCAAGAACCGCCGCTCGGAGTGGGTCACGCAGACCGAGTGGACCAGCGACCTCCCGCAGCCGGCCGGACCCGAGCGCGCGCTCACGGCCGTCGCCGCCTTCACCATCCCGACCGACCGCCCCCCCACCACCCACAGCGACCGCTACCGCATCCGCCCGCACGTCCGATTGGCCTTCGGCCCCGACTATCGCCAGGAGTTCGACCTCCAGGTGAGTTGACCGCCGAGCCTGCCGATGTGCCCCCCACGCCGCCGGGTCGCACCGTGCTCCGGCCGTAAGACGTGCTTGTCTCGACGGACGGCCGTTCCGTCCGTGCTGGTCAGTGTTTGCGGTCCAGCAGGCGGTATTGAATCGCCTCGGCGAGGTGGTGCTCGGCGATGTCGGCCGCGCCTTCGAGGTCGGCAAGGGTCCGGGCGATGCGGCGGACCTTGTCGTAGGCCCGTGCGCTCAGCCCCAGCTCGTCCATGGCCTGCCTCATCAGCAGGAGGCAGGCGGCGGAGAGGTCGCAGTGTTTGCGGAGGTCCTTGCTGGACATCGTCGCGTTGGTGGTGAGGTCGCCAAAGCGTTTCCGCTGGATCTCGCGGGCGGCGAGCACCTGCTTGCGCATGGTCGCGCTGTCGGTTCCGGCCCCCTTGCCGGTCAGCTCACGGTACGGCACCGCCGGCACCTCCACGTGGATGTCGATCCGGTCCAGGAGCGGGCCGGAAAGCTTGGCGAGATAGCGGTCCCGCTGGGCGGTGTTGCTGGCGCCATACCCGGACGCGGTGGGGTTCATGGCGGCCACGAGCATGAACCTCGCCGGGAAGGTGACCGCGCCGCTGGCCCGCGCGATGACCACCTGCCCGCTCTCCATCGGCTGACGCAGCATCTCCAGCACGTAGCGGGAAAACTCCGGCAGCTCGTCCAGGAACAGCACCCCGTGATGGGCCAGCGACACCTCGCCCGGACGCGGGATCGTCCCCCCGCCGACCAGACTGGGGGCGCTGGCCGAGTGGTGCGGGCTGCGGACCGGCCGCACGTCCATCAGGGCCACACCCTCCGGCAGCAACCCCATGGCCGAGTAGATCCGTGTGGTCTCCAGGCTCTCGCCGCGGGTCAGCGGCGGCAGGATCGTCGGGATCCGGCTGGCGAGCATCGTCTTGCCGGTGCCCGGCGGGCCGACCATCAGCAGGTTGTGGCCGCCCGCGCACGCCACCGTGATCGCCCGCTTGACGGCCTCCTGCCCGCGCACCTCCGAAAAATCCAGCTCAGGGCCGGTCTGGCTGGCCGTGTACGCCTGACCGTCCAGCTCGTACGGTTCCAGCTCCACCGCCTCATTCAGGAACGACACCACCTGCCCGAGGCTGGAGACGGGGAACACCTCGACGCCGTCCACGACGGCCGCTTCCTTGGCGTTCTCTTCCGGCAGCAGCACGCCCCGCAGCTTGAGCTGCTGGGCCAGCAACGCCATCGACAGCCCGCCCTTGATCCGCCGCACCCGGCCGTCCAGGGCCAGCTCGCCGGCGATGACAAACTGCTTGTGCTTTTCCCCCCGCACCGCCCCCGTCGCCCGCAGCAGCCCCACGGCGATCGGCAGGTCCAGCGCGGGGCCTTCTTTCTTGACGTCTGCCGGGGCGAGGTTCACCAGCAACGGCGTGTCGGGGAAGACGAACCCCGAGTTCTCCATCGCCCGACGCACCCGGTCGATCGACTCCTTCACCGCCGCCTGCGGCAACCCCACGACGGTGGATTTCGTCTGGCCGGTGCTGGCCACGTCCACCTCCACCTCGCACCGGATCGCATCAATCCCCGACAACACAAACGAGTGCGCCCGCGCCAGCATGGCGGCCAAGCTAGCTTCCACCGAAAGCCGCCGCCATAGCGAATCCGAGCCGGGCCGGGAGCCCCAACCGGCCCCGACAGGCGATGTCATCAACTTGCTACCAAGGTCGCGACTCACACGGGAGGGGTGTGGTGCGTCCGGTAACCACCGATGGCGTGGACCCGAGGCGAAGGTCATCCGACCTTTGCCGCATGCTCGACGCGATCTCCATCGCCGCGGCGGGGATGCAGACCGCCAGCCTTCGCTTGACCCGGGCGGCTGACGACCTGAGCCGGGCGATGTCGGCCGAACCCGGGCCGGGCGGGTCATCGTTCGAGGTCGCCGCCCCGGCGACGCAGTCAACGGCCGACCCTGTTCCCCGCCTGGCCGTGGAGCTCACGCGGGTCCGCATGCTTTACGGGGCGAATGCGAAGGTGCTGACGGTCGCCGCCGACCTGAGCGGGACCCTGCTGGACGTCCTTTCGCGCGACGGCCGATAATCGCCCATGTGGAGGAGTGGCGTACCCCCCGCACGCGGGGCCGGACGCCGCGTCTGCGAGCGTGTGGCCCCCTTCGCGGGACGGCCGCTCGCCAAGGCGAATCCATCCGGCCTACCACTGCGGACGCCCGGGGCACGTGGCCGATGGCTCCGAAGCGACGTTTCAGGCACCGCAAGGACGCGACAAGACACCAGGGAGGGCGTCATGCTCGAGCACACTCGGCCGGACGAAGGGCTGTTTGCAGGGACCGAGACGGTGGTGCCGTCGGGGTCGGGGTTGGCTTCGGCGACGGCCCGGCCCGGTGGAACCGTCGTTTCGCCTGGCACTGGGAAGGAGCAAGGTTTGGCAAAGATGTCCACCGCCGCGGGGGCGCGGCGACCGGGTCAGGGGAAGGGTGGGTCGGCGGTGGACGTGGCCGAGAGCCCGTCCGCCGTCGTCCATGGCCAGAGGCGGCGGGGCGAGGCGCGTGGGGCGGCTGAGGTGCGCGAGGCCCCGGCCGGCCGGCGCGAGACCGCCGAGACGATGGCCGCACGGCAGCGCGACATCTCGGTGTCGGAGTTCTTCGCGAAGAACCGGCACCTGCTCGGTTTCGACAACCCGCGCAAGGCACTGCTGACGACGGTCAAGGAGGCGGTGGACAACTCGCTCGACGCCTGCGAGGAAGCGGGCATCCTGCCGAACATCACGGTGGTCATCGAGGACCTGCAGCCCGACCGCCCCGCCACCGCCAAGCAGTCGCGCTACCGGGTGACCGTGGTGGACAACGGGCCGGGGATCGTCCGCAAGCAGGTGGAGAACGTGTTCGGGCGGCTGCTGTTCGGCTCGAAGTTCCACCGGCTGAAGATGTCCCGCGGGCAGCAGGGCATCGGCATCTCGGCGGCCGGGATGTACGGGCTGATCACCACGGGCAAGCCGATGATCATCCACACCCGCCCGAACGCGAAAAGGCCGGCTCATCACATCGAGCTGGCGATGAACACGAAGACCAACCGGGCGGAAGTGACGGTGGACGACGAGACGACCGACTTCCCGCCGCAGCGGCTTAAAACGCTGACGCCGGGCACGCGCGACCCATCGTTTCTCAACCCCGACGACTACCCCACGGGCACGTCGGTGAGCATCGAGCTGGAGGGGCGCTACCAGAAGGGGCGGGGCTCGGTGGACGAGTTCCTGGAGCTGACGGCCATCGCCAACCCCCACGCGCGGATCACGTTCGTCCCGCCCACGCGCGTTTCGCAGGACGAGACCGACGAGGTGCAGCTCGCGTTGCCGGTGCCGCCGGCGTCTGCGGCCGTGGCGGGTGACGTCGGTGCCGCGCCGGTCGGGGCGACGGCGGGGTCGGGGGTGCAGGGCCCGGCCGGCATCGACCCGACGGTGACGACCACGGTGAAGGACGGGGTGGTCGTCTTCCCACGTGGCACCGAGACGCTCCCGCCCGAGACGCGCGAGATCCAGCCGCACCCCAAGGGCATCGAGCTGGGGACGCTGCTGCAAATGGTCAAGGGGTACGAGGAAGAGACGAAAGGCTCGGGGACGCTGTACAGCTTCCTGCAGGAGAAGTTCTGCCGCATCTCGCCGCAGAAGGCGGGTGAGTTCTGCCAGGCCGTGGGGGCGACGTCACGGACGAAGGTGCGTGACCTGCACCCGTCGCAGGTGGAAAAGCTGTTCACGGCCTTTCAGGAGGCCAAACTTCCCGCCCCGCCGACCGACTGTCTGGCGCCCATCGGCGTGCGGCAACTGCTCGCCGGCCTGCTCAAGGGCGTGAAGGCGGAGTTTTACGCCGCCAGCTCGCGGGAGCCGGAGGTGTATCGCGGCCGACCGTTCCAGATCGAAGCCGCCATCGCTTACGGCGGGGAGCTGCCGGCCGACGACGTGGCACGGGTGATCCGCTTTGCCAACCGCGTGCCGCTGCTGTTCCAGCAGTCGGCATGCTCGAGCTTCAAGGCGGTGTCGGAGACGAGCTGGAAGAACTACAACCTGTCGCAGCCGCGGGGGTCGCCGCCGGTGGGGCCGCTGGTGATCATGATCCACATGGCGTCGGTGTGGGTGCCCTTCACGAGCGAGAGCAAGGAAGCCATCGCCGACTACGACGAGATCCGCAAGGAGATGAAGCTGGCGCTGATGGAGTGCGGGCGCAAGCTCGGGGCTTACCTGCGCAAGCGGCAGCGGATGCAGCGGGAGTCGGCCCGGCGGGACGTCTTCGAGCGATACATCGGGGAGATCGCCAAGGCGGTGCACGCCATCAACGGCGTCGACGCGCGGAAGCTCTACGACGCTCTGCTGGCCGAGGCACGCCGGCGGACCGCCATCGCAGACGTCGAGCTGGACGAGGACGGGCGGGTGATCCGCAGGCCGGACGACGATGAGCTCAAGGCCGACGACGGCGTCGTGCTCGTGGAGTCGCGCGTCGCAGGGGCCGGGTCGTCGGACAACAGGCCGGCGGACAACGCGTCGGCGGACAACGCGTCGGCGGACGGGGCGGCCGACCCAACGACGTCCGCGTCGCGTCGGACCGCGGAAGACCGCTCGTCGGCGGAAGACCGCTCGTCGGCCCCGACCGACCGCGACACGGCGACGGAACGGGCTCCGACGCGAACGTCGCGGGCGGTGCAGCGTCGGGCGGGTCGCACGGACGCACCGGCGAAGGAGCAGAGCAGGACGGACGGCGGCGCCCGGCGTCGTGTCAGCGCGGGGCCGAAGCGTGCGTCGTCCCGCGCCGATGAGCGGCTGTTCTGAACGCCGGGCCGCTCCGGCATGACGGGAGCCGGCGCGGCCGGTTCAGTGCCGCAAGGTGTCGCCGTCGGGCACCCGTCTGTTGTTCGTCGCACACTGTGGAGAGTTGACCGCCATGGCCAAGAGCAGGAAAGCCGCCGTCAAGACCGCCGCGGACCGCGTCCATCAGCGGGTCAAGCAGCGGGACCGGGAAACCCTCAGCAAGATCGTCCGCCTGGCGGACTCGGTGGCCCACTCGGCCTTCAGCGGCCGGGACATCAAGTTCGACATCCCGGCGCGGACGAAGTCCAACACGCTGTGGAACCGGCGCAAGGGCATCCTTGAGATGGGGGACGCCAAGTCGGCCCGCGAGCTGTTCAACCTGAACCAGGCCCGGCAGTTCATGCAGACGGTGCTGCACAGCGACTCGATCCGGCAGCTCATCGAGGCGGAAAAGACGCTCTCGCTTCGCGGCATGTACTACAAGGCGCTGCACACGATTCAGGGCACGCGGGGGGAGAAGACCTTCGCCAGCCAGGAGGAGTCGGACGCCATCCTGGAAGACCTGGAGGTGTCGCTGGGGGCGCTCCGTGAAGAGCTGCACGTGTACGCGAAGAAACGCGGCACAATGGTGGGCAACATCACCATTGTGGATTCCGGCGACGAGATCGACTGCCGGAGGATGGGTTCGGGCGGCTATGCGGTGCCGTCGATCACCGAGCCGGATGTGATCCAGTTCAAGAAGTGCGAAGCCAAGTTCGTCCTGCACGTGGAAAAGGACACCGTGTGGGGACGATTCAACGAGGACCGCTTCTGGGAGAAGCACAACTGCATCCTGACGGAAGGCTCGGGCCAGCCGCCCAGGGGCGTACGCCGGCTGCTGCGGCGGCTCAACGAAGAGCTGGGGCTGCCCATCTACTGCCTGCTCGATTGCGACCCGTGGGGGCACTACATCTACTCGGTGATCAAACAGGGGTCGATCTCGCTGGCGTTCGAGTCGCAGCGGCTGGCGATCCCCGACGCCAAGTTCATCGGCATTCGCGCTAAGGACTACGTCGAGTGCGAGCTCACCGACGACGTTCAGATCGAACTCTCGGACACCGACCGCAAGCGGGCCAACGAGATCGCCAACTACCCCTGGTTCAAGGACCACAAAGGCTGGCAAAAGGAAATCGACCTCATGCTGAAAAACGGCTTCAAGATGGAGGTCGAATCGCTGATCACGAAAGACATCTCCTACGTCACGGAGGAGTACGTGCCCCAGCGGCTGGCGGCGCGGGACTGGCTGGATTGACGGTGCCGTGGGCCGCGGACGACCTTACCCGGGCTGACGTCGGCCGGCAGGTCGGACGGCACGGCCGCTGCGGCCGAACCCTGAACAGCTAACTCTCGTTTTCATAGAGACTTAGTACGTTTCCCCTGCCGCAAACGTCGGCCGACCAGGGTCGCCTCTACTACGAGGCGGCAATTTTTGCGTGTCCCAGATTACATAATTGCTTGACGAGTTCGCGAAATTGGGTTAATCGTTTCCTCAGCCGGGCGTCTTCGCGGTCAGCGCACGTCGTGTCAGCGTGTCGCCATCGTTTGACCGTGGGGAGACCGGCCCGGCGAGGAGGAGATGGATCATGCGGTGTGGGATGTTGGCGGCCGCGGTGGCCGCTCTGGCGGCGTGCACGACGGCTCACGGCTACCTGGTGGCGCAGGGCAACTTTGACGGTGTGGGGCCGACCTACGCGTACGGCTACGCGTACGGCGGTGCGACGAACACGAACGGCTTCGGCCTGGGGCTCGGTGTCGGCGGTTCAACGGGCTTCTTCTCGACGGCCAACGCGACCAGCCCGTCGGTGGTGTTCTTCTGGGGCTTCGGCGGCGGGGCCGGCTGGACGACTGGCCAGTTCAACCCGCTGCTCGCCCCGGTGACGCCGAACAACTTCTTCTACCAGTTCGATGTGAAGTTCGACGGGCTGCTCCCTACGGCCGCACCGTTCGTCGACATGAACTTCCAGCTGCGGATCGAAGCGCCGGACGGCACGGTGGACACCGACGGCAACCCGGACGTGCTCGTGGTGTTCGAGCTGGGCGCGGCGCCGAAGTACAACGTGGCGCTGGGCGGCTTCCAGACGATCGCCGGCGACTTCACGGGCGCGACGATCTCGGTCGGCAGCCAGGCCCTGCTGGACACGCACTATGCGGCGGCGAACCTGATTCAGCTCAACATCAATGCCGCCACCGGCGACCGCGACTTCGGCCGCGACGCCGACAACCGCATGGTCTTCGACAACGTGTTCATCTCGCAGTTCCAGCCCATCCCCGAGCCGGCGGGCCTCGGCCTGCTGGGCGTGGCGGGGCTGGCGCTGCTGCGGCGTCGCGTGGCCTGATGAGGCAACGCCTGATCAGGCGACCGCGCCGTCGACAGCCTGACCCCATCCCTGCGTCGAGAGTGAAGGGAGTGAGGGAACGCGTCCCCTGAGCGGAAAGGGAGACGCAACGCAGAAAGGGTTCCGTCCGGAGGGGCGGAACCCTTTTCTTTGTTGCCTGTCAACGTCCGGGAGGCACGGTGGCCGGCGGAGTACGGGTCCCGGCCCGTACCGCCGTGCGGCGCCGCCCGTATCGCCATCCGTCCGTCGCCGGCCGGCGACGGACGGTCACTTGCCGCGGTTGAAGCGGGCCTCGGCGGCGTTCCAGTTGAGCACGTTCCAGAAGGCGGCGATGTAGTCGGGCCGACGGTTCTGGTACTTGAGGTAGTAGGCGTGCTCCCACACGTCCAGCCCGATGACCGGGAAGGCACCGTCCATGACGGGGCAGTCCTGGTTGGCGGTGGACAGCACCTCCAGCTTGTCGCCCTTTTTCACCAGCCACGCCCAGCCGGAACCGAAGCGCGTCGTCCCGGCGGTGGTGAAAAGCTCCTTGAACTTGTCGAAGCTGCCGAAGGTGGCGTTGATGGCCGCGGCGAGGTTGCCGACCGGAGCCGAGGCCCTGTTGGCGGGATTGAGCAGCTCCCAGAACATCGCGTGGTTGTAGTGCCCGCCGCCGTTGTTGCGGACGGCCGTCTTGATGTCCTCGGGGACGATGGCGAGGTTGTTGGCCAGCAGCTCCTCGATGGTCTTGCCTTCCAGGGCGGGGTGCTTGGCCAGCGCGGCGTTGAGGTTGTTCACGTACGCCGCGTGGTGCTTGCCGTGGTGGATTTCCATCGTCTGCTTGTCGATGTGCGGCTCGAGGGCGTCCGACGGAAACGGCAGCGGCGCGAGGGTGAAGGGCATGGTGCGGTCTCCTGCGTGGAAAGCGGGTTCCGAAACGAGCGTTTGTGTTCGTTTGGACGGTAGACAACGGCGCTGCGGGTTTTCCAGCCGTGGAGCGATGCGGGGCCGACGACGTACGCTGCGTACGCGACGGCGGGACCGACGCCGTGCGCTTCCACCTAGACTGAAGCATCGATGAAGCGTCCGAAGGACGGCAGCCGGCGATACCACGACCGCGTGGCACGTCAGTACGATGCGATTTACGACGACGCGTACTGGGCCTTCCATGATGAAGTGACGTGGGGGCTCCTCAAGCCCTACCTCCCGCGGCACCAGCCCGCGGCGTGCGCGGATCTCGGTTGCGGCACGGGCAAGTGGGGGCTGCGGCTGCTCAAAAGCGGGTTCGACGTCACGTTTCTCGACCACGCCGCGGCGATGGTGGAGCAGGTGCGCCGCAAGCTCGAGTCGCCGCCACACGCGGCGCGTGCCCGTCGCGCGACGCTCGTCGTGGGCGACATCGTGCACATGCCCCAGCTCGCCAGCGGGAGCTTCGACCTCGTGGTGGCGATGGGCGACCCGCTGAGCATCTGCAGCGACCCGGTCGCGGCAGTGCGGGAGATGGCGAGGATCACACGCGACGGCGGGACCGTGTGCGCAACCGTCGACAACACGCTGGCCGCCATCGACCACTACGTGGAGCGGGGCAACCTCGACGCCCTGGAGCAGTTCGTCCAGACCTCGCGGACCCACTGGCTCACCGCCGACGCCGACGAGCGCTTCCCGCTGCACACCTTCACGCCGGCAGGTCTTAGGGCGCTGTTCGAAGGCAACGGGTTCGAGGTGCTGGAGGTGGCGGGCAAGACGGTGCTGCCCGTGCGGCAGAACCGCAAGTTGCTGGAAGCGCCCAACGCCATCGACCGGCTCGTGGCCCTCGAGCGGCGGCTGGGGCGGGACCCGGCGAGTGTCGGGCGGTGTGCCCATCTGCAGGTCGCCGCCCGGCGGCGCGAGACCGGCCCGGTCAGGCCTTGAGCCGTCCGCGTGGGGACACGTTTCGCCCCCCCTTGTATCGGTCGCGGCGGTTCAGGACGCGGCAAAGAGCGGGCGCAGGGCCGCGTGCGCGGCCGACACGCCCGCGCCGAACTCAAACCGGTGTTGAAGTGCGGCGAGCGTGTGCTCGACGGCCGCCACGACGGCCAACGCGTCATACGCATCCGTGTAGCCCATGTGGTTGACGCGAAAGAGCGTGCCTTCCATGGAGCCCTGACCGCCTGCCACGTGCACATTGTGGACGGTCTTGAGCATGCCGCGGAACGCCTTGTCGGAGACCGCGCCCTTGCCGCCGTCGGGGTATTCGACCGCGGTGACGGAGTCGGCCGGCTGCCGGGAGAAGAGCCGCAGGCCGATGGCGGTCATGGCCGAGCGGAATGCGGCGGCGACGGTGGCCGTCCGCCGCCACACCGTCTCGAGCGTTTCCTGTTCGATCATCTGCAGCGACACGTCCAGCGCTTCGATGAGGGTGTTGGCGGGGGTGAAGGGGGTGTCGCCGTCCGGCAGCGATTTTTCGCTTTTGCGCAGGTCCAGATAGAACGGGCCGGCGATGCCTCCCGGAGCGGCCGTGCGCGCGTGCATGCGTTGCCGCGCTCGCTCGGAGAGCGCCACGAACCCCAGACCCGGCGGCAGCATCAGGGCCTTCTGCGAGCCTGTCACGGCCACGTCCACGCCCCACTCGTCCATCTTGAACGGCAGCGCGCCGATGGAGGTGATGCCGTCCACCACGAGCAGCGCCTCGGGGGCCGCTTCACGGACCGCCGCGGCCACGGCGGCAAGGTCGCACACCGTCGCCGTGGACGTCTCCGAATGCACCAGCAGCACGCCGTCCACCTTGCCGGAGGAGCGGAGTTTGCCCAGCTCGTCGCGCAGCTGCTCGGGCCGGACATGGTGTCCGTAGGGCAGCTTCAGCTCGGTGCAGTCGAGCCCGAACGTCCGCGCCTGCTGACCCCATCGCTCGGCGAACTTGCCGTTGGAGATGTTGAGTACGCGGCTGCCGGGGGCGAACACCGAGCTGAGTCCTGCCTCGAAGGCGGCCGTGCCCGAGCCGGTGATGACGTGCACGTTCTGACGGGTCTGGAAGACGTACTGCAGCCGCTTCTGGACCGACGTGAACGTCGCGCGGAATTCCGGGGTGCGGTGGTGGTGGACCGGCCGCGCCAGCACGGCCAGCGTCGCTTCCGGGACCGAGGTCGGCCCGGGCGTGTAGAGGCGGTACTTGGTAAGCATCGGACGCGGAGTGTAGCCAACGTGCCACGTGCCCGACGCGTGGACGCGACGCCGCCCTCACCGCCGAGGCGGAGAGAGCTGCAAACGTCAGTCGGCCGCGGCCGACCACGCCGCACGGAGGTGCCGGGCCACGGCGGCCGCGTGGGTAGGCAGGTCAAACGATGCCGCCTCGACGCTCACCCGCCCGTCGTATCCCCCCTGCCGGAGCACACGGAAGACCCCGACGTAGTCGCGTCCGTCGAGCGGCGCGGCCACCAGCCCTGGGGCCGTCCGCCCGTCGCGGTCAGCCACATGGACGTGCCGCACCAGCGGGACGGCCTCACGCAGCTCGTCGGCGGTACCTTCCTCCAGCCAGAAGTGGTACGTGTCCACCAGCAGCCCGACCGCGGGGTGGGCCAGTTCGCCGACCACCCGGGCGGTCTCGGAGAGTCGGTTGAGCAGGTTGGTCTCGCGCCGGTTGAGGTGTTCCACGACCAGCGTGATGCCCGCAGCGCCCAGCACGTCGCCGCCATGCCGGAGGAACGCGCTCAGTTGCCGCAAAGCAAGGTCCCGGTCGAACCCGTCGGGCACGCTGCGGGAAGCGCCGGCCCCGAACACCACCGTGCGGATGCCCGCCTTCGCCGCCCGTCGTGCCACCGTCGCCATGTACTGCTCGAGCCTGTGCCACTCGACCGACGGCCCGACGACCTTCAATTCGCCCGGGAGAAGAACGTTGGCCGAAGCGATGGGCAGCGTGCACGTGGCGGCCGCCTCGGCCCCGGCCCAGGCCGAGTCGTCCGGCTGCTCCGGCATGAGGAACCGCCGCACGTTCTCTTCGATGAAGTCGAAGCCGGCGGCCTTGAGCACGGCGGCGTTGCTGCACGAGGTGCAAAGCCCGATCTGCATCCGGCCCATTGTCGCGGCGGATGCCGTCGTCCACAACCGCCGCCACGGCCGGGTTCAGCGGACACCGGACTCGGCCCTGTTGTCTTCAGTGCGGGCCGTGCCGGGTCGGTGTGGGTCATGGGGTACGCGGAGCGATGCCGTCGGGGGTCACCAGAAACAGCTTGTCGGTGACCTGATGCGGCATCTGCCGGTAGTCCTCGCCGATTTGCCGGAGCAGGCGGCTGACGATCTCCGGGTCGTTGCGGAAGCAGATGAGGATGTCGCGGTTGGGCACGGCCGCAACGAACGGCGAGCCGAGATAGCCGCGGAGTCGGTCGTGCAGCGACGGAAGCAGCAGTCGCGCGGCGTCGTAGCCGTCCATGGTCTGGAACAGGAGCAGGTAGACCTGGCCGTTTTCGTCCGGAGCGGCGTGCGCCTGGATCGCCTCCGAACGGGCGACGAGGTTACGCAATGCCGTCTCGTGCAGCGTCTCCAGCGACACGCCCCAACGGTCGAAGGTGGCCCTGGGCACGTAGGAGAGGGTGCGGTCGTGGTCGATGACGTAGGCGACGCGGAGCCCCTCGACGAACGACTGCGACACGATGCCCGCGGCATCCACGTCCTGGGGTCCTTCGGCCAGCAGCACCGGCAGAATGCGGTCCTGCAGCTCCTCAAAGCTGCGCTGCTCGTCCGGCGTGCCTTCGCCGGCACGCAGCAGCTCGACCACCCATCGCTCGATGTGCCGTCGGGCGTCCTCGGGCTGCAGCGTTGCGACGCGGTACAGGTTTTCGAGGCTGGCCGAGTGTCCGTTGATCCGCAGCGAAAAGCTGTGGTCGCTCCGCGACACCTTCACCAGCGGGAAACGCGCACGGATGAACTCCACGACGTGCTCGAGGAACTGTTCCCGCGTCGGCTGGTGAGGAAAGGGCGGCGGTTGCGACATGAGCTCGCCCCGATGATAACGCAAGCACGCGTGTGTCCACGAGACCTTCTGCGCTAGCATCTTCCTGCCCCATGTCCAGCCCACTGCGCGTCGGGATTCTCGGTTTGGGACCGGCCGGCGTGGCCCACGGCCGCGGCTACCTGCACGCCGGCGGCTACCGAATCGACAGCGTTTGCGACCTTATCGGTACGCGAATCGAGTCGTTCCGCCGGGAAGTGACCGAATGCCGCGTGGCCGAGTCGCTCGACACGCTGCTGAAGGACCCCGGGATCGACGTGGTCTCCGTGTGCCTGCCGACCGACCTGCACGCCCCGGTGGCGGTGAAGGCGCTGCGGGCAGGGAAACATGTGGTGCTGGAGGTCCCGCTGGCCGACACGCTCAAGGGGGCGCGTGCACTGCTCCGCGCGGCGGACCGCGCTGCCTCGCAGCCGCCGGCCGCGTCGAAGGCGCCGCCCGTCCTGCTCCCGGCGTACGTACGGCTTTTCGGCGGGCCGGAGATGGCCTCCCAGCAGGCGGTCGGCAAGGGGTACATCGGTGAGCCCCGGCTCGTGCGGGCCACGTGGTTCCGCCCGTTGGGCGTGCCGCAAGGCGCCCGCGCCCGCACCGACGCCAACGGCTGGTACGTGGACAGGAACCGCTCCGGCGGCGGGGCGTTGATCGACCTCGGCGGTCCGCTGCTGGCGCTGGGGTGGTCGCTGCTGGGCCGGCCCGTGCCGCTTGCCGTCTTCGCCCACGGCGGCAGCCCGCTGACGGGACTGCCGGTGGAAGAACACGCCTCGCTGCTCATCCGTTTCGAAGGCGGCGCGGCCCTTGAGCTCTCCGTGGCCTGGGCAGCGCACCTGCCCCCGCGGCAGTACGGCGTCGCCTGCCGGGTCAGCGGCGATGCCGGCTGCATCGACGTGTACGCCCCGGAAGGTGCGGTGCTCTACCGGGGCCAGCCGGGCCAGGCCAAGGCGACCGTGCTCAAAGGCCCCAAGCTGACCCACCACGCCGCGATGATGCGGCATCTCAAGACCCTCATCGGCGCTGAACACGCAGCACGCATGCGTCCCCTGCGTCAGGCGGTGACCGTCGCGGCCATGCTGGACGCCGCCTACCGAAGCCTTGCCACCGGACGCTCGGCCGACGTGCGCGAGCCAGGCCGGGACGGCCCCGAACCCGCCGCGGCCACGTCCGCCCGGTCCGAATCCGCCCAGTCCGACTCCGCCCAGTCCGACTCCGCCCGGTCCGACTTCGCCTGACCGACCGCGCCGCTACCGGGCCCTGGCCCTTACCTCAACCAGCACCGTCAGCGGCCCGTCATTCACCAGATGCACGGCCATCTCGGCCCCGAACTCTCCGGTCTCCACCCGTGCGTACCTGCCCCGCATCCGCTCGACCAGCTGTGCAAACAGCGTCCGTGCGACCTCGGGCCGCGCGGCAGGGTGCAACGCGGGGCGCCGCCCGCCCGACGTGTCGGCCGCGACTGTGAAGTTGGGCACCAGAAGCACCCCGCCCTGCACCTCGGTCACGTCGCGGTGGTAGGCCTGATCGGCTTCGGGAAACACCCGCAGCGTCAGAAGTTTCTGCGCGGCTTTCTCCAGCTCGGCCTCACCGTCGTCGTGGTGCACCGCGGCGAGCACCGTCAGTCCCGGGCCGATCTGCCCGACGACCCGCTCACCCACCATCACCCGCGCCTCGCGAACCCGCTGAACTACGCAAATCATGCCGTCGCTCTCGTTGAAACCCGGTTATCCAACCGTCTCGCGTCGCTCACGACGACGGCGCCGCAACGGCCTGCTGCGGCACGGGTGCGGAAAGGCGGCCAAGCCTCCGCCCCCCCGCCCCGTCGAGCACCCTGCCCACGGTCTGCCGTTGCTCGGCCTGCACGACGCGGACGGAGACGCACTGGCCCGGCGTCAGCCCTTGCGCGTGCGGCAGCTCGACGTCGAAGTACCGCTCGCACCGCCCGTGAGGGTGGCCGTCCGCGGAGAGGTCTCCCTCGACGACCACCTCCACCACCTCGCCGACGAACTGCCGCCGGAACGTCAGGTCGTGCACGGCGACGGCCTGGCGCAGCCGCTGCATCCGCTCACGGACCACGTCGCCGGAGACGAAGTGGCGCGTCCAGCGGGCGGCGGCCGTCCCGGGTCGCGGGGAGAACGGAAACGCGTGCACGTGCAGGAAGGCCGCCTCGTCCACGACCGCGAGCGTGTCAAGAAAGTCACCCTCCGTTTCGCCGGGGAAGCCGACAAGGATGTCGGTGGTCAAGGCCGGCCGGTCGAACCGTCTGCGCAGCGTCTCGACCAGTTTCAGAAAGTCCGTACGTCGATATTGCCGATTCATGCGACGCAGGACGCGGTCCGACCCGGACTGCAGGGGCAAGTGAAAGTGCGGAACGACTTGCGGAGAGTTGCTTAATGCCTCGAGCAGGTCGTCCGTCAGGTCGCCCGGCTCGATGGACGACAGACGCAGCCGTGGCAGCTCCGGAACGTCTCGGGCGATGCGTCGGACCAGCTCGGCAAGGTACGTCCCGCCGGGGCAGGTCTGGCGGCGCCGCAGTGCCGTCGGTTGTCCGGTGGCCCCCAGAAAAATGCCGGTGAGCACGACTTCGCGGTGGCCTTCGTGGACGCATCGGCGGACTTCGCGGACCGCCTCGTCGGGGCCCATCGACCACAGCCGCGGACGGAGCCGCGGGATGATGCAGTACGTGCAGTGGGCGTCGCACCCGTCCTGCACCTTCAGATACGCCCGTTGACGCGGCCGTACGGCCGGCGGCGAGGCCGGTTCTCCCCACACGGGCAGCGCGAGCCGTCGCGGCGGCACGCCCCAAGCGTCCAGCAGCCGCTGGAGCCGGGTCGTGGCCGGCTCGTGGTGGGTCAGCACCGCATCGACGCCCGGAAGACCGGCAGCCTCTGCCGGGTCAGACGTGGCCCAGCAGCCCATGGCGACCACCCGCGGCCGGGCGGCATCCCGAAATGGACGGCCCGCACCCTCATCGGCCCCGGCGACGCCGGGATACGTTCCGGGGCCGCCGCCGGACTCGCCGGGCGTGGAAATCGACAGCAGCGGCAGGCTGACGGCTTTGCGCAGCGTCTGTCGGGACTGGGCGGCGGCGGCCGTGGTCACCGAGCAGGTGTTGACCAGCCTGAGGTCCGCCGCCGACGGGTCCTGCACACGCTCAAGCCCCCGCTGCTGCAGAAGGCGGGCGAGTTGCTCGCTCTCGGCGGCATTGGTCCTGCAGCCGAGGGTCTGGATATGAAACGTGCGCGGAGGCGACACCGTGGGAGAATAGCCCGTGTGCGGGCACGCCCGTCGGGAGGGCGACGTGCGACGGTCGAAGTGGACGGTCGAAGTGAGGGAACCGATTCGGGGGGTGGGGCGTCAGAAAGTCATGAAAACGCACAGGGACGTTGGGGCGCGGGCGGGCCGGGCCGACCGGTCGGGTTGCCGGGTCCACCGGCTTGCGGGTAGATTCGGCGTGGACGTGGCGGGCGGTTCCCGCGGGCGGGCGTCGTTTTTTCGCAGAGGCCCTAAGGGTTGTGGTGGCTGTGGAAAGGGACGTCGATAGCATGTGGGGACGAAACGTTTTCTGGCGGGCCGGCCGGACCTCGAGCGGGGGCAGGCGGGTCGGCCGGCACGGCGGGCGGGTCGGCACGTCCGCCGTTCGTGGTTCGCGTGAGGCGATTTGGAGGAACGGACCTGTCGGACGTTGTGCCGGCGGGGATGTGCGAAGGAGCAGCTGATTCATGGCCAGCAGCCGCAACGCCTGGGGCATCGACGTCGGCAACCGCGCGCTCAAGGCAGTCCGTCTGTCGCGCGACGGTGACGGGTTCCGCATCGATGACCTCGAGCTGATCGAACACGAGGTGCCGCTGTCGCAGTCGGGTGACAACCGTGAGGAACTGGTCAACCGGGCGTTGGCCGAGTTCGTCTCGCGGCACAAGACCGGCTCGACGCCGGTGGGCATCTCGGTGTCGGGCAAGCAGTCCTTCGCCCGTTTCATCTCGCTGCCGCCGGTGGAGGAGAAGAAGATCCCCGAGATCGTCCGTTTCGAGGCGATCCAGCAGATTCCCTTCACGCTCGACGACGTGGAGTGGTCCTACCAGCTCTTCCGGCAGAAGGCGGCGGGCGGCGACGCTGCCGCGGCCGGGGAAGAAGAGGTGCAGGTCGGGCTGTTCGCGATGAGGAAGGAGGCCGTCAATCGCTACGTCGCGGCCTTCACCGACCTCAACCTCAACGTCCAGGCGGTGCAGATGTCGGCCATGGCGCTGTACAACGCCATGCACTTCGACGGGTTGCTGAACGAGACGACGCTGCTCGTCGACGTCGGCGCGGACATGACCGACCTCGTTGTGGCCGACGGAGAGCTGCTGTGGCACCGTTCGGTGCCGTTCGGGGGCAACGCTTTCACTGAGGCCCTGATGCGGGCGCTCAAGAGCGACTTCGCCCACGCGGAACAGGAGAAGCGCAACGCCGCGACCTCGAAGTACGCCCGGCAGTACTTTCAGGCGATGCGGCCGGTGTTCACCGACCTGGTCGCGGAGATCCAGCGGTCTGTGGGGTTCTACGTCAGCCAGCACAAGAACTCGAAGGTGGCCAAGGTCATCGCCGCGGGCGGCACGATGAAGCTGCCGGGGCTGCAGAAGTTCCTGCACCAGAACCTGAACATGCCTGTGGTCCGCGTGGAGACCTTCAGCGCGACGCCGCCGAGCGACGCTCGCCTGGCCGACCTGCTCAAGGAAGAGGCGGGCGCTTTCGCCACGGCGTACGGACTGGCGGTGCAGACCCTGGGCGAAGGCAAGGTCGTCTCGTCGCTGCTGCCCGGGCATATCCGCCGCGAGCAGGTGTGGCGAGAGAAGGCCAAGTGGTTTGCGGCGTCGGCCGCGCTGTTCGTGGCCGGGGCGGGGGTCGCCGTGGCCGGGGCCTATTTGCCGTGGCGGGCGTATGAAGGTCAGGAGGAGGACCGCCAGCGTGTGGCGCAGGTGCTGCGCGAGGCGCAGGCTCTGGACCAGGAGTGGTCGTCGATCGAAACGGGCGGGGAGTCGGCCCGTGCGCTCATCCGCAACGTGCGGTCGCTCACGCAGGACCGCACAGTGTGGCCGAAGGTCGTCGAGGCGGTTCGGGCGGCGGTGCCGCCGGTGCCGCGTTTCGCCAACGATGCCGAGCGCGAGCGGTACGTGGCCGCCAAGCCCCGCAACGAACGCAATGTCGTGCGTCTGGAGGGGTGGCAGAGCGTGTACCTTGCGGACGTCGGCCCACTGCTGGGCGACACGCGGCGGGCACGCTTCGCCACCGAGGCCCCGGTGGTGGCGGCCACGACGGAAGGCGAGGGCGGGATGGGCGGCATGGGCTTCGGCGGCCCGCCTCCCGGCGCGGGCATGAACCTGCCCTCGTATGTGCGGCTGCCGCAGTTCACGATGGGGCCGACCGGCATGCCGTCGTCGGCGATGCAGATGGGCTCGGGCGGCGATGTGCTGGAGCTTCCGGCTCCGCCGACGCAGGTGGTGGAGGCGGCGCGTGGCCGGCCCGGCTTCCTGCTGCGGATTCGCGGCATCACCACCGCCCGGGACGCGCAGACGGCGCTGGACGAAGGCTTCCTCGCCGAGCTGCTCAAGAGCCGCTTTGCCCAGCCGGGGCAGCCTGCCCCGGAGTTCTTCGTGGCCGACGCTTTCATGGTCAAGCAGTCGATCCTCGGGGACAACCCCGAACGCGTGCAGGCCATGCTCAGGGCACATCAGGAGCGGACGCGTTTGCTCGGCGGTGACGCCATGCCGACCGCCCCGGCCGGCGGGGGCGGCGGGACGCCGTTCGGCGGCGGTTTCGGAGCCGGCGAGGAGTTCAACCCCGGCGGCCCGGGCCCGGCCTTCCGCGGCGGCGGCACCTTCCCGAACATCCCGCGCCCGCCCGGCTTGCCCCCCAACGTGCCCTGGCCGCCAACCGGCGGCACGCCGGCCATGCCCGCGGCACCGGCGCCGGGCGGGATGAGCACGCCGGACGACCCCACGCCGTTCCTCTGCCCGCTGACCGGGGAGGACATGCGGCAGGACAGCGAGTTCATGGTGCTGGCGTTTGTCGTCATCGGTCCGCCGCCGCCGGCACCTCCCGCGGGCGAAGCGCCCGCCGACGCCCCCTGACCCCGCCGTGACCCACGCCCGGCGGGCCGTTTGGCGCGAGCTCAGCCAACCCCGCCCGGCCGGCCGCAGACCCGGCGACTTTCGCCCCAAGTGACCTTTCGGACCTTTTCCCATGGCAGTCGACACGAAACACATCCTGACGGTCGTGAAGAAAAACTGGCTGAGCATCGCCTCGGCCGCGGTGGCGGTGGTGGCCGTCGCCGTGCCGTTCGTGCTGGCGGACGGATGGATGAGCGAGACGCAAACCGCCCTGGAGCAGCGCCGGGGGGTCGCCCGGACGATCGAAGACATCGGCCGTAAGAACCGCTCGCTGCCGCAGCTCGACCCCGACGCGACCGAACGCCAGCCGCTGGAGATGTTCCCGTCGCGGTCGGTCATCGCCGCGGGCAAAGCCGCGCTGGACCACCTGGACAAGCAGGGCAATCTGCTGTTGGAGGAGGCGCTGAAGCTCAACGTCCGCAGGCCGTTGATGGAGGACGTCTTCCGGGCGACGCCGCAGCAGTACCGCGGTGCGGCGTTTCGTTTCCGCGATGAATACCTTGCGTTCATGACCCGCCAGGAGTCGCCCAGCCCGCGGCCCGACGGGCTGAGCGTCATGGTCCGCGGGGGCGTGCCGTTCTCGGCCGAGCAGATCCAGCGGTTCATCATGGCCGAGCGCGAGCGTATCCAGCGCGAGCGGGGCATCCGGTCTGGCGGAAACCTGGTCAACGCGGACGAAATCGCGCGGCTGATCAGCGAAGCTGAGCGAAAGCTCCCCGAGCAGCTCCGCAACGAGGTGGCGCTGAGCAATCAGGTGTACCTCAGCCCGGACACGTGGATGGTGGACCCCAACATGGCCCCGTCGGTCCAGCCGCCGATGCCCGAAGCGGTGTGGTTCGCGCAGCTGGGGCTGTGGATCCAGCAGGAGGCCGCCCGGATCGTGCTCGCGGCCAACGAAGGCAGCGCCAACGTCTTCTCGTCGCCGGTCAAGCACCTCGTGGCCGTGCGGTACGTTCCGTTCGGTCAGGGCGGTGGCCCGTTCGGGCCGTACATCATGCCCGCGGGCGGAGGCAGCAGCGACGCCGGTGGCGACGGCGGGGGCGGCTTCGGGATGCCTGCCGCACCGACCGGACCGGTCGCCCCGCTGACCGGCAAGGACCCGTCGTCGCCCATCAACCTGGCGCGAGGGGCGTTTCTTACGGGCCGGCAGGCCTGCGGCTTGTACGACGTGGTGCATTTCAACATGGTCGTCCGCGTCGCCGAGAGCAAAGTCGCCGAGTTCCTCGCGACCATCCCACGCGGACGGCTGGTCAACGTGCTCAACGTCCAGATGCAGGCGGTGGATTCGGCCGTCGAGTCGGCCGCGGGCTACATCTACGGCAACGACCCGGTGGTGCAGCTCGAAGTGGAATGCGAAATGATCATGCTGCGGGCATGGACGACCACCCTGATGCCCCCACGGGTGCGGACGCTGCTGGGGGTGGAGTCCGCCGTCGCGGCGACGCCGTGACCGCCGACCTCGCCGCCCGGAAGACGGCCCCGCCCGAAACAGGGTAACTGGATGACTCGCATCGACGACACACCCCCGCACATCGGAACGACCGGAACCCCGCAACGAGGTTGATCCCATGAGTAAACCGATCGAACTGATCGAAAAGAACGTGCAGTACGTCACGCTCGGCCTTGGCGGGGCGTTTGTGCTGTTCATGGCCTACCGCTACGTCATCAACACGCCGACGGTGGAGGTCGGCGGGCGGTCGCTCTCGGCCGGGCAGGTGGACCCGTACATCGCGGACAACCTGTTGCCGCAGCTCGAATCGCGGATGAACGCGGGCGGGCGACCGGAGATCGCGTTGCCCACGTTCGATGCCGACTTCCGCGCGGCGTTCGCAGGGCCTCAGGGGCGTCCGCTGCCGGGCGACTGGACCACCGCCCGCGGGCTCAACCTCGATTTGCCCACCGGTGCGGGGACGGTGCCGTCCCGCCTGCCCACCGATGTGCCGGTCGCCCCGGGCGGGCCGGTGGTCACGGCCGCCCCGACGCTCCCCAGCGCGATCCCTGTGGGCACCAGCACGGGACTGAGCCTGGTGAACCTCAATCAGTTCGTGTCGATCGCTCAGCTGGCGGGTGTGCCGAACGTCATGCCCCCGGACTCGCCGCCGATGGGCGGCGGCCCGGGGCCTGGCTTCGGCGGCTCGCCGGAGTTCGGCTCGGCCGGGCCCGGCGACCCCAACGCCGGGGCGGCCGGTGAAGGCGGCCGTGCCTTCACGCCCCGCACGCCCGTCCGCCCGGGGACGCCCCCGCCGGCCGCGCCCACGCCGCCGCCGGCCGCCGGCCAGGTGGACCGCACCTGGGTCACGGCCGCGTTTGAGGTGCCGATGGACTCGCTGGCCAACACCTTCGTGGACGCCAACGTCCCTGCGGGGCTGGTGACGCTGTTCCTGCGTGTCGAGGTGCAACGGGAAGAGCTGCAGCCTGACGGCTCGTGGGGCAACGCCACGCTCGTGCGGCCGCTGCAAGGGTCGCCGCTGGCGATGAATCCGCTGCCGCAGGCGGGCAACATCGCGCAGGAGACCAACTATCGGAGCTGGGCGGAGCAGAACCAGCAGGAGATCCTGCAGCCCAGCTTTTACGCGGTGCTCGGCGGGACGAGCTGGCGGATGCCCGGCGCGCCCGTGGCACCGGGCGCTACCGGCGAGCCGTTCGACCCGCGTCGCTACCTCGAGGGACCGATCCCGCCGGAGCTGTCGAAGGAAGAGCGCGACGCCGTCATGCGTGAACGTGCCCGCGAGGCGGCCCGTCGTGCCGAAGAAGAGCGGCGGCGGCGCATGGAGCAGAACCGCAACCGTCCGCCCCCGGGCATGGGGCCCCCGGGCGGGTTTCCCGGCGGCTTCCCGGGCGGCGGTTTCCCCGGCGGCGGATTTCCCGGCGGCCCGGGCGGTCGCGGGGGCGGCCGTGGCGGCGGCGCCGGCGGCCTGGTGGCCCCGGTTCCCCCGAAGTTCTCCATGGCGCAACCGCCCGGCTGGCACGCGTTGCAGCCGCCGACGTCCACGGTCGCGAACGCTCCGGGCGCAGGCGTGGCGGCTGGCAACCCTTGGACGCTGCCCACCAGCTTCATCTACCCGCTGGTGCGGTTTGACGGTCTTCTGGCTGGGCTGAGCCTGCAGACGGGGGGATACGGGCCTCCGTCGCAGCGTCCGCCGGGGTATCCGCCGAACTTGCCGTGGCCGCCGCCGGGGTTCGTGCCGCCGAACCTGCCGGGCGGGGCGCGGCCGCCGGGGATGCCCGGCGGGCCGGAGTTCCCGCGCGGTAGTGAAGAAGGCGGGCCGGGCTGGTCGCCGCCGACGCCGCCGGGCGAGTCAACACCGCCTCCGGCCAACCTCGGGCGAATCCCCCCCGGCGCGTTCGACCCGAGCAACTGGGCCGACGCCACGGTGATCGCGCTCGCGCACGACGACTCGGTGCAGCCCGGCAAGACGTATCGCTACCGCATGCGGTACATCATGCTCAACCCCGTGTACGGCCAGCCGGCCGCCGCCGCCGAACCCAGGATCGCGCAGCAGTTCCGTTGGGAGAGCGAGTGGAGCGGCTGGACGGACGCGGTGACCGTGCCGTCGCGGGTGAGCTTCTTCGTGTCCGCGCCCATCACCACCGGCGCCAGCAGTATCTCGTTCGAGGTGTTCCAGTTCGTCCGCGGACGGATGACGAGCCGGACGTTCCAGGTGCAGCCGGGCGACCTCATCGGCTTCAACGACCCTGCCGGCGGCAACTTCGCCACGGGGCACGTGCTGGTGGACGTGCGGCGCGACCCCGCACGAAACGAGAACTACGTGCTGATCCTCACGCCCGAGGGCAACCTGATTCGCCGTGACAACAGCGACAGATCGTCGCAGACGTATCAGGAGCTTCGGCGGCAGCTCAACGCACCCGGACCGGTCGGCGCGGCGGGCAACTGACGCGTCGGCCGTGCGGCTGGACCGTGCCCGGCCGGGGGCGTGCAAAGCTTGCACTCGCCCACCGACAACGTTGTCGCGCCGTCGGCAGGCCTGCGCAGGGAGAAGCCGGCGGCAGCACGAGCGGCGACATGCCGGCGTCGCACACGGCCCGATGCCGGCGGGTCTGAGCCTCCGTGTCACATATTTCAAACCTTGTGACATAAAGGGGTTGCGATGGCAGCCGACCGCGGGTTTTTCTATTATCTGAAACCATGAGCACGGCCACCGCTACACCTCCGGTTTCACGTACCAGCACCCCCGGCTCGGCAGCACCAGCTGCAGGGGCGGCCGCCACGAGCACGAAGACCATCCATGTCCGCATCAAGCGGTGTGACGGCCCGGGCCAGCCGACGCGGTGGGAAGAGTTCAAGATCCCCCACCGGCCCAACATGAACATCATCTCGGTGCTGCAGTACATCGCGGCCAACCCCGTCACCGCCGACGGCAAGCCGACGTCGCCCCCCGTGTGGGATTCGGGCTGTCTGGAGGAGGTGTGCGGGGCCTGCACGATGGTGATCAACGGGCGGGTCCGGCAGAGCTGCTCGGCCCTCGTGGACAAGCTCGCCCCCAGCGGCGAGACGATCACGCTCGAGCCGATGACCAAGTTCCCGGTCATCCGCGACCTCTGGGTGGACCGCAGCCGGCTCTTTGAGGACCTCAAGCGGGTGAAGGCCTGGGTACCGATCGACGGCACGTACGACCTGGGGGCGGGGCCGCCGATCAGCCAGGAGCTTCAGGAAGAGCGTTACCCGCTGTCGCGGTGCATCTCGTGCGGCTGCTGCCTCGAAGCCTGCCCGCAGTACACGCCCACCAACAAGTTCGTCGGGGCGGCCGTGATTTCGCAGGCGAGGCTGTTCAACGACCATCCGATCGGCGCGGCGCTGAAAGAAGAGCGGCTGGAGGCCCTCATGGGCGAAGGCGGTGTGTACAACTGCTCGAAGGCCGGCAACTGCGTTCAGGTGTGCCCGAAGCAGATCCCGCTGCTGGAGTCGATCGCGGCCATCCAGCGGCAGGTGACCGTTCACCTGATCAAAAAATTCTTCACGAAGTAGAGCCCGGCGAGACCCGCACGCTCCCCCTGCCGAGACCGGCGGGTTGCGTCGCCTCCGGCCCCCCCGCTGTCGCGAATCGTCGCGCAGGCCGGGCCGCCGGCCCCGCCGCCATGCCGGGGCAGAGGTGTTGACAGGCCCGCTAGGACGAATCCGCCGCCGCGGACTTCGCATTGACCCCCCTTCTGCCGCCACCGTACGCTCGACTCCTGTGCTGCGGCTCACCCCCATGGGTCTACGCGAGCTGGTGGTCGGCACGCTGCTGCTGGCTGCCGTAGGGGCGGTCTGCGCGTGGCTGTGGTGGCCGCTGGTCGTGCTGCCGCTGGCTGTGTGGGTGTGGCTGCTGGCGTTCTTTCGCGACCCCGAGCGGGCGATCCCCGATGAGCCGGACGTGCTGGTCTCGCCGGCCGACGGCACCATTTCCGACATCACGTCCATCCCCGAGCACCCGCAGCTCGGCGGGCCGGCCGTGAGCATCGGGATCTTCCTCTCGGTGTTCGATGTCCACATCAACCGCAGCCCCTGCGACGGCAGGGTGCTTTCGGCGGTGCATACGCCGGGGAAGTTCATCAACGCGCTTCGGCATCGTGAGGCGTCGGCCCTGAACGAGGCCAACACGGTGCTTCTCGGTGACGTCGAGACCGGGCGGCCTCTGGTCGTGGTGCGGCAGATCGTCGGTCTCATCGCACGTCGCATCGTCTTTACCCCCCGCGTGGGAACGGTGCTGCGGCGGGGCGAGCGGATCGGCATGATGAAGTTCGGCTCCCGCACGGAGCTGATCGTCCCGACGTCGCTGCAGCCGCAGGTGCTCGTGACGGTGGGCCAGAAGGTGCGCGGTGGGAGCGATGTCGTCGTGCGGCTGGGAGCGGGAAGCCGAGCCTTCGGGTCGGCCCGGCCTTTGCAGGAGACGGCGGTGTGAGCGTCCCGACCGGCCCAAGCGGCTCTCCGGACCTGCCGCCGCCCCGCTCCAGCGCGAGGTCGGCCCTGCCGCCGACAGACCGGGAGGCCTGGCGGGAAGCGCGTCGGCTGCGTTTCCGTCGGCGTGGGCGGCGGGCGTACATCCGCTCGGTCTATTTCCTGCCGTCGATGGCCACGCTGGGCAACGCCCTCTGCGGCTTCGGGGCCATCTACGTCGCCGCCCTCACGCCCGAGCAGTCGGGGGGCGACCCGTGGACCAGTTTTTTCGCCCGGCACCACTTCGTCGTTGCCGCCTACCTCATCTTCATCGCCATGGTGTGGGACGCTCTCGACGGCCGGCTGGCCCGCTGGACGCGGCACACCACCGACTTCGGCGGCCAGCTCGACTCCCTGGCCGATGTGATTTCCTTCGGCGCCGCCCCCGCGTTCCTGGCCCTTCAGGTGTTCAAGACGCTGGGCCCGCAGGACATTCCGCTGGAGCTGTCGCGCTTCGTGTGGGCGATCGGCGCGTTGTACGTGGCTTGCGCGGCGATCCGGCTGGCCCGGTTCAACGTGTCGAATGAGCACGGGGAGCAGTCGCACTTTTCGTTTCTCGGTTTGCCGTCGCCGGGAGCCGGCGGCGCCGTCGCCGGCTTCGTGCTCATGCAGCAGTGGCTGGCGGGAAGCGTGCGGACGTGGCAGGTGCAGCTCGCCGACGGACTCGTGTACGTCCTGCCCGCGGTTGTGCTGCTGTGCGGCCTGCTGATGGTGTCCAACATCCGCTACCCGCACGTGGTCAACCGCTACCTGCGGGGGCGCAAGTCGATCTGGCGGATCGTCGGCATCCTCTCGCTGCTCCTGCTGCTGCTGGTGGCGCACCAGGTGACGCTGGGGGTGGTCCTGCTGGCGTACGTGCTGCTGGGCGTGGCGGGCTGGCTGTGGGCGAAGGCACGACGGAGCCCCGCCGAAGCCGCCTAGGCGACGGGGGGCGTGCCCATCCACCGCCACGGCGGCTGCCGACCGTTGCCGCGGCCGCCCCATGCCCGCGCCTTGCCCTCTCCCACCTACACTCCCCCTCCCATGTCCGCCGCGGCTTCCCCCACCGGACCGGTCGTCACGCGATTCGCCCCTTCACCCACCGGCTACCTGCACGTCGGCGGGGCGCGCACGGCACTGTTCAACTGGCTGCTCGCCCGCGCGACCGGCGGCAAGTACTACCTTCGGATCGAAGACACCGACCTCGCCCGCTCTACGGAAGATGCCGTCCGCCAGCTCCTGGAGGACCTGACGTGGCTGGGGCTCATGTGGGACAACCCCGAGCTGATGTATCAGTCGCGCCGACTGCACGTGTACAACCGCATCATCGACGAGCTGATGGCGCGGGGGCTGGCGTACGAAGCGTGGGAGACGCCGGAAGAACTGGAGGCCATGCGGCTGCAGGCGCAGAAAGCGCGGCGGCCGTTCATCTACCGCCGCCGCAGCTACTCCGCCGACGAGCTGAGGCGGTTCCGTGACGAAGGGCGCAAGCCCGTCATCCGGTTCGTGATGCCGGTGAAGGAGTACCGCTTCCATGACGTGGTGCTCGGCAAGGACGTCGTGCAGCCGGCCGCCGAGAGCCAGGACTTTGTCATCCGCAAGGCCGACGGCATGCCGACGTACCACTTCGGGGTCGTCGTGGACGACGCGGAGATGGGCATCACGCACGTTCTTCGCGGCCTCGAGCACCTCAAGAACACGTTCAACCACATCGCGCTGCAGGAAGCGCTGGGCTACCCGCGACCCGTCTACGCGCACCTCTCGGTGATGCTCAACCCCGAAACCGGCGAGAAGCTCTCGAAGCGCGACCGCGACCGCCGCATCCGCCGCCGCACACAGGAAGTGCTCAGGTCCACGCGACGCAGCGTGGACGAGCTGGCAACGCAGGCCGGGCTCCCCGTCGATCGGCTCAAGCAGTGGCTGGAGGATGAAACGGTGCAGCTCGACCTCGCCGAGCAGCCCAAGGTCATGGCGGTGGTGGGCCTGAAGGAGAGCGACCTGCCGGAGATCATGATCCACGACTTCCGCCGAAACGGGTACACGCCGGAGGTGCTGCTGAACTTTCTTGCCCTGCAGGGCTGGTCGCCCGGCGGCGACCTGGAGCAGATGTCGGTGGACGAGCTGGTCCGCCGGTTCTCGCTCGACCGCATCAACCCGTCCAACCCCAAGTTCAACCGCGACAAGCTCAAGAGCTTCTCCACCGACGCCTTCGCTCGGATGTCGCCCGAGCAGCTGGTCCGGGCCCTGCGGGACTACCTGTCCGTCAACCCGGACAGCCCGCTCAACCGCGGCAGCGACGCCCAGCTCGCCGAAGTCCTGAAAATGAACGCAGGGTTCCACATCCTGCGCGAGGTGGATGAGAAGTCGCGGTTCCTGTTCCTCACCACGGACGAGCTGGCGTGGTCGCCCGACGCGGTGGACAAAGTCCTGCTGAAAAACGAGAAGCAGGGCCTTGCCGCACTGCGGGACGTACGGCCGCTGCTGGCCGACGCCCCCGAGTGGACCGCGACCTCGCTCGAGTCGCTGGTCAAGTCGTTCGCCGAGTCCCGCGGGCTGGGATTGGGCAAGGTGGCCCAGCCGATCCGGGTGGCCGTGTCCGGCACGAGCGTGTCTCCGCCGATCTTCGAATCGCTGGCGTTTCTCGGCCGCGACGAGACGCTCCGCCGCATCGACCGCTGCCTGGCGTTCTGTGGGGCCTGACCCGCGTCCCGGAGGAAACGCCCATCTCGCCGCCGCGCGTCGTCCCGGCCGTCGCACAGCTCGTGTTGCCGGACCTTGGCGGCCTACTGGCCCGCGCCACCGCCCCCGCCCGCCGACATCGCCGAGAGCCGCTCGGACAGCTCCGTGATCACCGACCCCGATTCGCGGCGAAGCTGCATCCGCACCACGCCCTCCTCCCAGTCGATCTCAAGCACGGCGGTGTGCGGTTCGGTGACGTGCGAGCCACGGCGCAGCGCGTTGGGCTCGTTGCTTGGCTGACCGCTGCCCTGATTGAGGGCGCTGGAGGTGATGTCGTAAAGACGCCGTCCGCTGGGCAACGTCGCTCGGGAGATCTCGCCGCGGTGACGGTCGCCACTGAGCACCACCACCGCCCCGCCGCTGCCGTCCAGCAGCTCCAGCAGGCGCTGCTTCTCCCGCGGAAAGTTCCCCCACTTCTCGAAGTGGTGCTCATCGGCCAGCACCTGGATGCTGCTGGCCACCACCCGCAGCTCGGCCGGCACCTGAAGCTGCTGGGTCAGCCAGCTCCACTGCGCCTCGCCTAAGACCCGCGCCGAGGGGTCCTCATCGGGGGCGTACGGGCCGAACTCCGACCGCTGTGGCAGGCGTTTGAGCGGCGACCGCGACCACCGCGTGTCCAGCAGCAGAAACTGCACCCGCCGCCCCGGCGGCCCGAGCACCACCGCACCGTAGTTGCCGTCGGTGTGCCACCGCGGGCTGTCCCTGGGCTCGGCCCAGAAGGTCAGAAAATGCCGCCGGGCCAACTCCTTGGCCGGAAACTCTTCCCCGGCATCGTTGCGGCCGTAGTCGTGGTCGTCCCACACCGCCAGCACGGTGCTCCGCTCCCGCAGCTCCCGGAAGCCGGGGATGGCCAGCAGCCGGCCGTACTTGGCCCTGAAAACGGCCGGGTCTTCCGTGTCGCCGTAGATGTTGTCGCCGAGGAAGACGTACACGTCGGGCGGGTCGCTGGCGATCGTCCGCAGGATCGGCGCCGGGCGGTTCTCCCGCACGCACGAGCCGAACCCGATCGTCCGCACCGGCTGTGTCGGCGGCCACGGCCGCACCGGCGGTCCCGCCAGCGGCTCGACCTGCTCGGGCCCCGACGACGGCTCCGACGACTGCATCCGCTCGCGCGCTTCCACGGGTCCACAGAGCACACACGCCCACACCACCAGACAACTCAGCCACCCGGCGGCACACCGACTCCGTCGTTTTCTCATCGACCCGGTTATATCGCCGTTGCGCAAGCCTCGCGTGAGGGCACATCGGCCGGGCGGTACACTGCGAAACGTTCATGTCCCAGACGGCGACGACAACGCGCACCCTCGCACCGGTGCTCAGCGGTCTGGGTCTGCTCGGCGTGTTGTTGCTGGCCGCGAGCCTTCGCCTGCACGGCCTCACCGCCGCCCCGCTGTGGACGGACGAGCTGTTTTCGCTTCAGTCGTCGTGGGGCCGCGGCTTCTTTGTCGAAACGCTGCCCCGGGAAACCGTCCTCGACCCTGCTCCTGACCCCACCGCTCTCGCCGCCGCCGGCCCGATCCTCGACATCTACGCGACGCAACAGACCGATACCCACCCGCCACTCTATTTCATGGTGTTGCGGGTCTTTCGCAGCGTTGTCGGCGACAGCATCTGGGCCATTCGGCTGCCGTCGGTACTGGCCTCGCTGGCGGCGGTGGTGGCCGTCTACGTCGCGGTCGCCGTCGCCGCTGGACGGGCGGCCGGGCTTGCGGCGGCACTGCTCCTGGCGCTGGCGACACCGCAAGTGGTGTTCGCACAGGAAGCCCGGGGTTACATGCTGGCGTCGGCCTGCGTACTGGGCGCCGCGGCGGCGGTGCTGCGCGTGGAGCGTCTGGGGGTCTCTACGCCGCGTCTGGCGACCTTCGTGCTGCTGTCCGTGGCCGCCGTGGGCACGCTGTACCTCGCCGCCCTGCCGCTTCTCGGGCTGGGTGCCTACGCCCTGCTTCACCTGCGTGGGGGGCGGCGGTGGGCTGTCCTGCTGGCTGGACTGGCTGCGGTGGCCGTCGCGACTGCCCTGCTTGGGCCGCTTCTGCGGGAGCAGCTCCGACACGTCGGCCACCGCAACGCCTGGCTCACCGCCGAGGCCCCGCGGACGCTGCCCGAGGTGGCGGCGGAGCTGGCACAGGCAGCGGTGCTGGGGGCCGTCGCCCCGGCGCCACCGCGGGCCGCGGCGGCGTCTATGGTCGCCGGTGCCGTGGCCGCGCTGCTCATGGCCGCCGCCTACCGCCGGGGCCCGGCCACCCGGCCGTGGACGTGGATGGTGCTCGCCGCCACGCTGCCGCTGGCCGCGTGGGACCTTTTCGGGGACCGCACACACCTTCAGCAGCCCCGATATCTCTTCCTGGCCGGCGGGCCGTTTCTCGGGTGGCTGGCGTGTCTGCCGACGGCACTGGGGCGACTGGCGTGGACCGTACCGCTGCTGGCCGGTGTCTTCGCGGCGGTCTCGCTGCCAGAGGCCTACCGCAGCACCAAGGAAGAGTGGAACCTCGTCCGGGATTACGCCGTCGCCGGACACGCCCGCCCGACCGACCTGTTCATCGTGGCGGCCCACGGCGGGCGCGACTGGGAGCACATCCTCTACCTCGGGTTGTCGCGATATCTGCGGGAGGCGTGGGGCCGGGAGACGCGGCTGGCCATCGCCCTGCACACGGACGCCGCCGCAGACCGCACACTGCTACGACGCGACGCCGACCGACGGGGCGGTGTGGTGATCTTCACCGAGCCGGGCACCGCCATCGACGGGCTCGTCCCGCCCGAATGGCGCCGTACCGCGCTGCTCAACGTGCCCAGCGTCGGGATTCTCCAGACGTTCCGGCCCGCCGAGTGACGCCCAACGCCGTGCGGTTGAAGCCCCCTACCGCCGACGTGCGGACGTGGCCCGGCGAATCTCCTTCTCCTGCTCTTTGCGGCGGATCTGGTCCCTTTTGTCGTGAGCTTGCCGGCCGCGTGCGACCGCGAGTTCGACCTTGGCCAAGCCGTTTTTGAAGTAGATCCGCAGGGGTACCAGCGTCACGCCCTTTTCACGGCACTCCGATTCGAGCCGACGGATCTCCCGCTTGTGAGCCAGCAGGTAGCGGGCGCGTTTGGGTTCGTGGCTGACGCCGCCGGACTTGTCGTAGGGGTCGATGTGGCAGTTGAGCAGCACGAGACGACCGCGTTCGATCTTGGCGAACGCGTCAGTGAGCTGGGCCTTGCCCTGGCGAAGCGATTTGACCTCCGAGCCCAGCAGCGCGATGCCGCACTCGAGCGTGGCCAGCACCGCGTAGTCGTGCGTCGCCCGGCGGTTGACGATCGTGGGCGTGTCGAGGTGCTCCGGGCGGCGGGCCATGCCCCGATTCTATCCGCAAGTGTTGTGGACAAACGGGTTTGGAGCCCTCTGCCTTGACTGAGCGGCTCTCGGGGCTATGCTTCCCTTGCCTCTTCGCCGGTGGCGTTCGCACCGGCGACGTTCTCGCGGCCGTGGCGGAATTGGCAGACGCGCTAGATTCAGGTTCTAGTGAGGCAACTCGTGCTGGTTCGACTCCAGTCGGCCGCAGTCATCACGTTGTTTCGAGCTTGAAGTCGCCCGACGGGCAGTCGGCGGAGCGTGGATGGGCTCCGCGGAGCGGCGCTCGGAGCTGCAGGGTCTTAAGTGGGGCGTGCAAGTGCTTGAGTGAGCTGTAACGTGGCCACTCTGCCGCCATCTGAAGACGCCCTGCGTCACGGTAAGATTCCACCGTGATCGTCGACGTCCACACGCACGTCTGGCAGTCGCCCGAGCAGCTCGGCCGGGTCGATCTCGGTGAGCTGCACCGCCCGCGGATCGTCCGCACCGTCCGCTCGACGCTCACCAAGCCCCCGCTGCGAACGGTGCCCTCGGCCGACGCCGACCACCACCTCGCCTCGACGGCCGGCGTGGACAAGTCGGTCGTGCTCGCCTTCAAGTCGCGATATCTGAAGGCGGAAATCCCCAACAGCTTCGTCGCCGACTACGTGGCCCGGCACCCGGAGAAGCTCATCGGCTTCGCCGGGGTGGACCCGACCGAGCGGCGGGCGGCCGACGAGCTGAGGCACGCTCGGGAGAAGCTCGGCCTGCGGGGGCTGGTGCTCTCGCCGGCCAACCAGGACTTCCACCCCGCCGACACGCGGGCTATGGCGGTGTACGAGGCGGCCGAGAGCCTCGGGATGCCGATTCTCGTGCACCCGGGCGGGCAGTTCACGCCGGAGTCGCGGCTGGAGTTCGCGCGGCCGTTCCTCTGGGATGAAGTCGCCCGCGAATTCCCCAAACTCCGCATCATCATCGCCCAGCTCGGTCACCCGTTCCTCGACGAAACGCTGTGCCTGCTGGCCAAACATCCGCAGGTGTACGCCGACGTCTCCGGGCTGCTGGCCAGGCCGTGGCAGACCTATCAGGCGCTGGTGGCCTGTCAGCAGAACTCCGTCATCGACAAGCTGCTGTTCGGGTCGGACTTCCCCTACGCCGTGGCTTCGGCGGCCATCGCCCAGCTCTACCAGATCAACTTCTACGCACAGGGCACGAACCTGCCCGTGGTGCCCCGCGAATCGATCCGGGGCATCATCGAGCGGGAGACCCTCAAGTTGCTGGGCATCGAGTGACGGGCCGCACGCGGGCCGGCTGTCTCGACGCGAGGTTCAGCACAGGGTCGCCGGCTCCAGCATGGCCGTGAGCTGCGGCGGCGTCGCGGTTTCCTGCGGCCGGTTTTGGTGAGAGGGCGTCCGAACCGGTATAACCGCAGCGGATGAGTGGACCCTCAAGGACGTGCCCCGGCGACCTGCCCGGCGTGCGGGGCATCTGGGCGGTCGTGGTGATCGCACTGGCGTCGGCGCTGGCGGGCTGCCGCGCGGCCACCCCGTCGGTGACGTTCACCTCGCTCGACCGCTCGCACACGCTCAAACAGCGGTTCAACGTCGCGGCCATGTCGCGGGACGCCTTCGGCGACTACGACCTGGTGCTCGTCTCGCAGGGCGATGTCGCGGGGTCGTCGTGGTGGCGGCGCACGGCGAAGACCCTCAACGACACCGTCAACCCCGTCTCGTGGTTCCGGCGCGAACCCGAAGCCGCCCCGTTGACCCCGACCGCGGACGCCCCGGTGCGGCAGGTACTCCACTTCAAAATCCACTGGCGGCCCCGTGCGGGCACGAGCCCGGAGAACCCTGCGGCCTCCAACGCGACCGTTCGCTGGCTCGTGGAAGGGCCACAGGACCCGGTGGACCCACAGCCCGACCTGCTCGAGTATCAGGGAACCGCATTCGTCCGCATCCGCTTCGGACGCGACGGCTACCGCCTGGCCTTCCGCGAAGGGCAACTGCGGGCGACCCGGGTGGACGGCGACATGATGGACGTGCTCGGACCCAACCGCTTCACCGGCTCGGCGACCGTCCGCGACGACCCGTTCACCGTCGGCCAGGTGCTCTCCGGGTTGCCCCCGCCCTCGGAGCTGCCCGCCCCCGCCGAAGCCCAACGCATCCGGCCCGCGACCCGGCCTGCCACCGCACCCGCCGGCGGACGACGCTGAGCTGCACGTCGGCGTCTCCGGCCCGGATGCAAATCGACTCCATCCGACCCTTCCCCCACCACCCTTCTTCCCCCGACCATGGCCAAGCGTTCCCCGCAGCTTCACGCCTCCGTCTTGCCGCCCCAGCACCGCAACGGCTCGGCTACCGGTGCCGCGTGGGCGCTGCGTGCCGACGGAGGGCAGGTGCCGCCGTGTGTGCGGACGCTGCGGCTGATGGACGGCGAAACGGCCGTCGCCGAACTCACCTACGCGCTCGGCGAGCCGTCGCAGGGCATCCAGCAGGTGTTGCACGTGCACGTGGCCGAGCCGTATCGCCGCCGCGGACTGGCGACGCGGCTCCTGCGGGAGGCCTTCGCCGACGCCCGCCAGCGGCTGAGCGAGCTGCCCGGTGCGCCGAAACTCCGCCGGGTGTTCGTGCTCACCGCGCACAAGAGCCACATCCCCCTGCGGGCGGTGCTCACCGAGCTGGGCTTTCACCATTTTTCCACCATCGGCGGACTGTGGAAGGGCGAAGACCTGCTGGTGTACATCAAGAGCTACACCTAGCCGCCTTCACGCCGGCCGACCGTGAAGCGGCCGGTTGGCAAGGTCTTCCATCAAGGGGCGTGACGGATGCGGGCATTTTTTTCGATTCCCGTTCCGGCCGAGGTGGGAGCGGCCCTGCTCGGGCTGGTGCCGCCCATCCGGGGCGTGCGACGCGGCCAGCCCGGCCAGCTTCATCTCACGCTGCATTTCCTCGCCGAGGCCCCCGACGACCTGGCCGACCGCGTGCGGCTCGAGGGCCTGCCGCCGGCGTTTCGGATCACGCCAGGCAGGCTGGTGCTGCTGCCGACGTCGGGGCCGGTGCGGGTGATCGCCGCCTCCGCCCGGGGCGAAGGGCTGGCGGCGACGCACGAGGTGGTGGGCCGGGGGCTGCTCGAACTGGGGCTGCCGGTGGAGTCGCGACCGTTCCTTCCGCACATCACGCTGGCGCGGTGTCAGCCCCCGCTGCCGCAGCAGGTGCGGCAGCAGACGCCCATGGCCCCGCGCAGCGACCTCTCGTTCCCCGTCACCGGTATCGAGCTGGTGGAATCGCGACTCGGCGAGGGCGAAGGCAGAAGCCCGCTTCACCGGCTGGTGCGCCGGTGGGACCTCCCCGGGGGGTGACACCCGGAGACCGGGTCTCAAACGAGCGGCTGCCGGCGGAGTCGCTCCGGGCGCACTCACTCCGGCCGGGCCGAACCGCTCGAAGGCGGGCCGGCCGAGCCGCCGTCAGCGGATCGTGAGCTGCGGTGACGGCGAGAACGCACGTCGCAGCTCGACCTGAGCCACGAGGTTGGCGGTGAGCAGTTCGAGGCTGGCGGCGAGGTCACGGTCCGGGCCGTCGAAGTTGGCGTGCGGTGTACCCCGGTCGCTGTTGACCCGCAGCTGAGGGTACAGCGGCAACGCACCGAGGAACGGCAGCCCCAGTCGCTTGGCTTCGTTCTCGGCCCCGCCGGCCCCGAAGATGTCGATCCGCTTGCCGTCGGGCCCGACGAGGTAGCTCATGTTCTCGACCACGCCCAGCACAGGGGTGTTGAGCTGCTGGAACATCCGCACCGCACGCACCGCGTCATCGAGAGCGACCTGCTGCGGCGTCGCCACCACGACCGCCCCGGTCAGCGGGACCGACTGGCAGAGCGTCAGGCTCACATCTCCCGTGCCCGGCGGCAGGTCCACCACCAGGTAGTCCAGCTCCGGCCAGACGGTGTTGTCCATCAGCAGTTGTTTGAAGGCTCCGTGCGCCATCGGCCCCCGCCAGATCAGCGGCTTCTCCTGCTCGACCAGCGCGCCGATGGTGATGACGTCAATGCCGTGCACGAAAAACGGGACGATCTTCCCCGCCTTCACCGTCGGCGTCTGCCCTTTGATGCCCAGCAACGTCGGCGTGGACGGCCCGTAGATGTCGCCGTCCATGAGGCCCACGCGGTGACCCAGCCGCGAGAGCCCCACCGCGAGGTTGACCGCGACGGTGCTCTTGCCTACGCCGCCCTTGCCCGCGCCGACCGCGACGATGCTGCGGACCTGCGGGAGGGGCCGCTCGGTACCCGCCGCCCCCTCCGCTGCCCCCCCACCCGCTCCGCCCGACGACCGGCCGGCCGACCCCGCTCCGCCCCGGTAGCTGACCTCCAGCGCGAACTCGGTGGCATCGGTGTTGGCCAGCGCCGCCGCCACCTCCTGCCGAAGCCGGTCCTTCAGCGAACTTTCCGGGCTGGTGAGTTCGATCTCGAGGGCGACGCGGGTCCCGTCGATCTCGACCGTCTTCACCATGCCCAGCGAGACGATGTCCCGGTGCAGCTCGGGGTCTTTGACGTTCCGCAGGGCCTGGCGCACGTCGTCTTCGGTCAGCGGCATGGCGGGGGATGTTAGCCGCGTTCGTGTCCCGGCCGGCCGCAGAGACGCGCGTTCCCGCATCGGGTGTGCGTCGCCCGCCCGTCGCCCGGCGGGTACCATGCGTGCATGACCGGCGGCGGCAACGCACCGTTGGAGGCGGCCGTGCGACCGCCGTCCGCGTCCCCCACCCCGGCCGCAACGGCTTCCCCCGCCGACGACGCTCTGGCCGTCGCCCGCACCGGGCTGAACCTGCAGCCGGGCCTGGAAGACGACGGCTGGGCACGGCCTCCGCCGGTGCGGCTGGACGACGGCTCGCAAGTCCAGCTCTACAAAGACGGCGAAGCCCTGCACGCGGCGCTGGAAGCCATCCGCAACGCCCGTCGATGCATCTATCTCGAGGTCTACATCTTCGCCAACGACGACACGGGACAGGCCTTCAAAGAGGCACTGGCCGAGAAGGCGAGAGAAGGCGTCGCGGTCTACCTGATCTACGACGACTTCGGCTCGCTGACCACACCGCGGCGGTCGTTCCTGCGATTGCGTGACGCCGGCGTGCGCATCCGTGTGTTCCACCCGCTACGGCCGTGGGAGTGCAAGTTTTCCTGGCGGCCGTTCAACCGCGACCACCGGAAGCTGCTGGTCATCGACAACGAAATCGCCGGGCTGGGCGGACTGAACATCGGCCGCGAGTACGCCGGGTCGTGGGTGGCTGCAGGTCTGAGGAAGCTGCGTCAGCCGCTGCCGGAGAAGTACCGCATCCGCCCGGATGAGTTCTTCCGCGACACCGCCGTCGGCATCCGCGGCCCGTCGGCCCGCGTTCTGGCCAACGCGTTCGCGCGAACGTGGAACTACCTTTCGCACGGCGGCCGCATCGCCCGTGCGATGACGCTCTACCCCCCGCCCACGGGCGGCCGGCGCCCCGTCGCCCTCACCGTCCCCGTCCGCGGCAGGCGGCTGGCGTGCATCGCTTCGGTCCCCACGCTCGACTCACCCCTGCGGCCGACCCTGCATCGGCTCTTTGCCGAGGCCCGCCGTTCGATTCACCTCACCATGGCGTACTTCGCCCCCGACGACGACCTCATCCGCGAACTCTGCCGGGCCGCCCGCCGCGGCGTGCAGGTCGAGCTGATGCTTCCGGCCAGGACGGATGTGCCGCTGCTGGTGCCCGCGGCGAGGTCGTTTTACGAGACCCTGCTGCAGGCGGGCGTCCGCATCTATGAGCGCCAGGGCGCCATCCTCCACGCCAAGACGATGGTCATCGACGGCCGCATCAGCGTCATCGGCTCGACCAACCTCGACTACCGCTCGATCGAGTACAACCTTGAGCTGTCAGCGGTGATCACGTCGGAGGAGCTCGGCCAGCAGATGGTCTCGCTCTTCGAACACGACGTCCGCTTCGCCCGGCGGATCTCGCCCGCGCAGTGGCGACGCCGCCCTACGCGCGACCGGCTGGTCCAGTGGGCCGTGAGCCGGGCCCGCTACCTGCTGTGACCCGTGGGCGTCGCGCCGACCGCACCGAGCCATTCGCCGGTGAACACTTCCGTCGCCGGCCCGGTCATCCGGACGCGATTGTCCTCCCGCCACTCCAGCAGCAGGTCCCCGCCGGGCAGCCGGGCACGCACGCGGCGGCCGGTGCGGCCGGTCAGCGCGCCGCAACAGGCCACCGCACTGGCCCCCGTCCCGCAGGCCAGAGTGATCCCACTGCCCCGCTCCCACGTCCGCATGACCACCTCGTTGCGGGAGACGACCTGGGCGAAGTGGATGTTCGCCCGTTTAGGAAACGCCGGGTGCCGCTCCAGCGATGGACCGTACCGCTCCAGCGGAACCGACGCCACATCGTCCACGAACAGCACGGCGTGCGGGTTGCCCGTTGACGCGAACACCGCGGCGGCCGAATCGTCCCACGCGCCGAACGCGGGCAGGCGGTATTCGTGAGGCCGCCCCGTGGCCACCACCTGCCCCGCATCCACGGGCACACCGCCCAGCTCGAAGACCGGCTCGCCCATGTCCACCGTCACCTCGCTCACCTTCCCGTCGCCGCCCAGCAGCAGGTCGAGCGTCAGCACGCCCCGCCCGGTCTCGACCCGGAGCGGGTTGTTGCGGCACAGCCCGTGGTCGAAAACGTACTTGGCCACGCAGCGGATGCCGTTGCCGCACATCTCCCCCTCACTGCCGTCGGCATTGAACATCCGCATGCGGCAGTCGGCCCCGGCCACCGTGGGGGGAAGGATGAGGATCAGCCCGTCCGAGCCGATGCCGAAATGCCGGTCGGCGACCAGCCGGGCCACCGCGGGCGGGTCGTCCACCTGCTCGAGGAAACCGTTCACATAGACATAGTCGTTGCCCAGCCCGTGCATCTTCGTGAAGCGCATGGCCGGGCATGCTACGCGTGCCGCCTACTCGGCTTAGGACGCCCGCCGGCATCACTTGGCGAGCGTGGCGATCACCCGCCAGAACTGGTGTGGCGAGAGCCGCCGCTTCGTCCGCCGTTCGAAAGCGTCGCGGAGGGCTTCCAGCTCGGGCGTGTACGGGAGCCGGTCCCGCCGGCCCATGGCCGGGCCGAGCAGCGTGCGGACGACCTCCCGCTCCTCCGCGGCCAGCCGCGGCGGCCGGCTTCGACTTCGGCCCATCGGCGGCAGTTTGCCCGCCTTGCGCAGCCGCAGAAGGTGCGTCCACACCACCGACCTTTCCGGCGGCCGCTCGAAAGCCGCCGCGTAGCCGTCGTAGATCAACTCGAAATGGTGGGTGTAGGGAAGGTCATCGGCCGTCCGTCCGGCCGTCTGGTACAGCCTCACCAGCAGCTCGGGCTTCGGCTTGACCTGCTCCTCGACCACGTCACTGCCGCCGAAGAGCCCGGCAGGCATGCCCACGGGCACCGCCGGACTCCCGCCAGCAGGGGCCGGCCCGGCCCGATCGTCGCTCGCTCCAGGCGCATCGCTTCCCGCTGCCCCGGGCGTTCGCTCGACCAGATGCCACACGTGCCCGAAGGCGTCCCGCACCGACGCCCGCAGTCCCCGGCCCGTCGGCCGCGGCGGGCTCTTGAACGTCAGCTTGAGCTTTTCCCGCTCGCCATGCGCACGTCGTAGCCCCGACGCCTTGAACGACACCTCCATCGCCGGCAAATCCGGCGAATCGTGAAGGACCAGCTCGGCCTCCCCGAGAGCGAACGCGGCGGCGTGCCCTTCCCTTCGGAGCAGTCGCAGCCCCAATACCTCTCCGTAATACCGCACGCCGGCCGCCAGCGTCGGCACCCGCAGCAGCACCCGGTCAACCCCGTCGAGCATGCCCGTAGGGTAAATCGGCCCTGTGGACGCTGTCGTGGTCGGCCGGACACGACCGTTTCAAAGCCCGCCGCCCGGGGCCGTAGACTTGGGCAACCCCAACGACATGGGCTTCCCCGCGGGCGACGACCATGGCCAGGCAGCTCAAACCGGTCTACGCACTCGTCGGCGACGATTCGTTTCTCCAGATGGAGACGATCGCGGAGATCGACCGCCAGCTCGACGACGCCCAGCGAAGTACCTTCGACGGCGAGCAGGCCCAGCTCCCCGACGTGCTCGACGAGGTGCGCAGCTTCTCGATGTTCGGCGGCGGCAAACTGGTGATCGTCCGCTCGGCCGATGAGTTTGTCAGCCGCTATCGCGAAGGGCTGGAGCGGTTTTGCCAGAGCCTTGCCGACTCGGGCGACGCCGGCACTTCGGTGCTGGTGCTACGCCTGTCATCGCTGCCCGCCAACACGCGCCTGCACAAGCTGATCGCCAGGGTCGGGGAGGTCGTCAAGTGCGAGCCGCCGCGAATGGCCGAGCTGCCGGCGTGGATCGTCCGCCGGGCGCGAAGCATGCACCGCGTGGACATCGCTCAGGACGCGGCCCTGCAACTGGCCGACCTCATCGGCTCTGACCTCGGCCGTCTCGACGCCGAACTCGCCCGGCTGGTGCTCATGCTCCCCGACCCGCCCGCCCCGCAGGTCATCACCACCGAGCTCGTTCGGGCGAGCGTGGCGTTCCAGCGCGAGCAGGAGGTGAAGGAGGTCGTGGCCCTGCTCGCCCGCGGCCGCGTGGCCGACGCCCTGCACCGCTGGCGGCAGCTGCTCACCACCGACGCCGCCGCGGAGTACAAGGCGACGACATGGCTGATGCTCTGGCTCGAGCGCGCCCGCAGCGCACTGGACCTCAAGGAGAAAAGTGCGCCACCTCAGATGCTCAGCCGGGCGACGTGGATCAGCGACCCGGTCGAGCTGCGCGAGTTCATGTCGGTGGCCACCCGGCTCGGCCGTGGCGGGGTCACCCGGCTGCTCAAGCAGCTCGCCGAGCTCGACCGCCGCATCAAAAGCGGTCTAGGCGAACCCGCCGTGCTCATCGAACGCTTCATCGCCACGGCCCTGACCTGACCGCACGGCCGACGCGGCGCCGGGCGGCCGGCCGCGTCGCTCGTCCGCCCTTTTCTTCGCCCGCCACCACCGCCTACAACTCCCCCCATGCCCAAGCCCGAGCTGCTTCCCATCGCCCTCACCCAGATGGCCTGCACGGACGACCCGAAGGCCAACCTCAAGCGACAGGTCGAGCTGGCCGACCGTGCCGCCCGCGAGGGGGCGAAGATCATCTGCACGCAGGAGCTCTTCCGCTCGCTGTATTTCTGCCAGTGCGAAGACCACCGGTTCTTCCAGCTCGCCGAGCCGATCCCCGGCCCGTCCACCGACGCGCTGGGCAAGGTCGCCCGCAAGCACAAGGTGACGATCGTCGCCTCGCTCTTCGAGCGCCGGGCCGCCGGGCTGTACCACAACACCGCCGCCGTGATCGACCCGAAGGGCAACGTCCAGGGCATCTACCGCAAGATGCACATCCCCGACGACCCGCTGTACTACGAGAAGTTCTACTTCACCCCCGGCGACCTCGGCTTCCGGAGTTTCCGCACGCCCTACGCCACCATCGGCGTGCTCGTGTGCTGGGACCAGTGGTACCCCGAGGCCGCCCGCGCCACCTGCCTCACCGGTGCCGAAATCCTCTTCTACCCCACCGCCATCGGCTGGCACCCCTCGGAAAAACAGGAGTACGGCCACGCCCAGCACGAGTCGTGGGAGCTGATTCAGCGGTCGCACGCCGTGGCCAACGGCTGCTTCGTGGCCGTGCCCAACCGCATCGGCCGCGAACACGTCGCCGGGCCCGACGGCAAGCCCGTCTCGCGCGACGGCATCGAGTTCTGGGGACAGTCCTTCGTGGCCGAGCCCAACGGGCAGGTCCTCGCCAAGGCCCCGGCGGACCGCGAAACCGTTTTGCATGCCCGGCTCGACCTGAGCAAGGTGGAGTTCGCCCGCACCCACTGGCCCTTCCTGCGCGACCGTCGCATCGACGCCTACGGCACCCTCACCCGCCGCTTCGTGGACGCGAGCTAGTCCCCCCGCGCCCCCCTGCCACCCCGTCCGCCCCCCCCCCCGCCCCCCGCCCCCCCGCCTGTCCTCCCCTGCCGCCCACCGCCACCATGCCCAAGCCCCGCCTGCTCCCCGACACACCCGCCGCCCTGGGCTACAGCTTCCCCGCCGAGTGGACCCGCCACCGCGCGACGTGGTTCTCCTGGCCAAGGCCCGAAGGCATCTCCTTCCCCGGCAAGTACCACACGGTGCCCGAGGTGCTCTCGCGGATTTTCGCGGCCATCGCCCCGCGCGAGCCCGTCCACGTCAACGTGCCCAACCTCAACTACGAACACCTCGTCCGCCAGCAGCTCGTGGACTGCGGCTTCCCCCGGCGACTGCTCCCCCGCGTGCACTTCCATCACATCCCGACCAACGAGAACTGGTGCCGCGACCACGGCCCGGCCGTGGTCGTCCACCCCAGCGGCAAGGCCGCGATCGTGGACTGGGGCTTCAACGCCTGGGGCGGCAAGTACCCGCCCTACGACGCCGACGATGCCGTCCCCACGCGCATCGCAGAGGTCCTCGGCCTGCCCTTGTGCTACCCCGGCATCGTCATGGAAGGCGGCGCGATCGACGTCAACGGCGCCGGCACCCTGCTCACCACCACCGACTGCCTGCTCAACCCCAACCGCAACCCGGGCCTTTCAAGGGCCGAGATTGAACGCTACCTGCGCGACTACTACGGGCAGAAGCACATCTGCTGGCTCAGCGGCGGCATCGAGGGCGACGACACCGACGGCCACGTGGACGACCTCGCCCGCTTCATCTCGCCCCGCAAAGTCGTCATCGCACTGGAAGACGACCCCGCCGACGCCAACTACCGCCCTCTCCGCAGGGCGAGAAAACAGCTCGAAACCCTGCGCGACCAGGACGGCCGGCCGTTCGAGATCGTCGAACTCCCCATGCCCCGCCCCGTCGTCCACGACGGCCAGCGGCTCCCCGCCACCTACGTCAACTTCTACTTCGTGAACGGGGCACTGCTGGTGCCCACCTACCGCGACCGCCGAAACGACCGCCGTGCCGTTGAAACCCTGCAGGCCCACCTGCCCCGGCATGAGGTCATCGGCATCGACTGCACCGAGCTGATCTGGGGGCTGGGCGCCATCCACTGCCTCACCCAGCAGATTCCCGCCTACCGCATACCCCAGCCCCGCCGACGCCGCTGACCCTGGACGCGGCCCAGCGAGCACGCGACGGTTCGTCCGGGCCCGGGCCCTCACGCCCGGAACGACGGCATCCAGTGGTAGAGCATGAAGTAGACGATCACGCCGGTCACCGAGACGTAGAACCAGACGAACCACGTCGGCTTGGCGATCCTGCGGTGCCTGGCCCACTGCCGCCGGTAGGCGTGCCAGACGGCCATGAAGATCATGGGCAGCATCCCGACGGCGGCGATCAGATGCGGGATGAGCACCGCCAGATACAGCCCCCGGGCCCAGCCCGGCACGGCGTCGCCCCCCATCATCCCCGTGGTCACCTCGCCGTAAAGCCACTTGCTGTACAGATACGACAGCAGGAACACCGCCGAGACCACCAGCGCCGAGACCATCAGCGTCCCGTGCGCCCGGTATTGCCGGCGCTTGATCATCACCAGCGCCGCCACCAGCAGCACGGTGGCCAGGCCGTTGAGTGCTGAGTTGAACGCCGCGAACGCCAGCTTGCCGTCCGAAATGAGCGGCGTCTCCGCCGCCGCCAGCGCCAGCCGCGTCATCGCGTTCGACACACCCTCCGCCACCGATGCACCCGGACCGTCGCTGGTCATCGCGCCTCTCTCTCTGTCCCCGATTGACCCCGAAACCACCCGCGCCCCGCCCGGCGTCCCCCGCCGGGCCGGGACCGGCCAGCTGCCGTCACTTCAGCTCGGCCAGCCGGCGCGAATCCTCCCGGAGCCGCGCCATCGCGTTGTCGTCCTTCGTGTCGTAGAGCCCGCGCACCCGTCCGCGCGCGTCCACCAGAATGAACTGGTCCGAATGCGGGAGCAGCGCCATCGGGTCGGTCTCCACCTGCGTGTTCGGCTCGTTGTTGCGCGGGTCCGCGGCCGGCCGGGGCAGACGCACCCCGAAGCCGCGCTCGACCGCGATCATCTGCTCCTTGGTCCCGGTGAGGAACCACCACCGGCCCGGGTCCGCCCTGAACCGCGACAGGTACTCCTTGAGCACCTCCGGCGTGTCCCGCTCGGGGTCCACCGTGAAGCTCACCAGCTTGATCCGCTTGTCACTGATCTGCCGCTGCAGCTCGGCGAACCGCCCCGCCATCATCGGGCACGCCGTCGTGCAGTTGGTGAACATGAACGCCGCCACGTACGGGCTGCCCGTGAAATCGGTGTGCCGCACGACCTGCCCGTCCTGGTTGATCAGCTCAAACGCGGGAGCATCCAGAAGCACGGGCAGCCCCGACGCATCAACGGCCGTGGACTCGCCACGGACAACGACCGACCCGCCGCCGTCCAGAATAACCACGCCGACCTCATTTTGCGGCATCATGCGGTCCTTGAGCACCGCCATCGCTACAAGCAGGCCCACGCAAATCACCAGCATGACGGTCAGGGCGACGATCACGATGCGGAACTGTGCGGTGGTCATCGGCGCAAGGCTCCCTGAAAGCGGCGACTGCTCAAGCAGCGATCGCCGTGAGGGTAGCCGCTTCGGAGAAACGCTGTCCTTGAGGTGCGACAATGCGCACCAGCGCGGGGCGATTTCCTCCGCGCAGCGACCCACCGCCGGACCTCCGCCGGCCCGGGCGACCCAACCCATCGACATCGTCGGCAGTCGTCGACGTGTTCGACTTTCACGACGCCGCGGGCGGTTCTTTGGCGTTCAGCCACGGCATCATCTTCCGCAGCCGCCGCCCCGTCACTTCCACCGGGTGGTTGTGGTCGGCCTCGTACAGCCGCTTGAAGTTGGGGAAGCCGGCCTCGTATTCCGCCCGGAAGTTGCGGGCAAACGTGCCGTCCTGGATCTCAGCCAGCACCTTCTTCATCTCCGCCTTCACCGCCGGCGTGATGATCCGCGGCCCCACCGTCAAATCGCCCCACTCGGCCGTGTTCGAGATGCTGTAACGCATGTAGTCGAGACCGCCCTGATAGATCAGGTCCACGATGAGTTTGACCTCGTGGACGGTCTCGAAGTAGGCCATCTCCGGCGGGTAGCCGGCCTCCACGAGCGTCTCGAAGCCCGCCTTGATCAGGGCCGACAGGCCGCCGCACAGCACGGCCTGCTCGCCGAAGAGGTCGGTCTCGCACTCGTCCTTGAAGTTGGTCTCGATGATGCCCGAGCGTGCCCCGCCGACGCCGGCCGCCCACGCCAGCGCCACGTCCCGCGCCTTGCCCGACGCGTTCTGATGCACCGCCAGAAGGCACGGCACGCCGCCCCCCTTTTCAAACTCGCTCCGCACCAGATGCCCCGGCCCCTTGGGCGCCACCATGATGACGTCCACGTCCTTCGGGGGGACGATGGTCTTGAAGTGAATGTTAAAACCGTGCGTGAAACCCAGAATCTTGCCCGGCTTGAGGTGCTTTTCGATCTGTTTGTAGTACACCTCCGGCTGCCGCTCGTCGGGCAGCGTCACGATGATGAGGTCGCCCTGCTGCACGGCTTCTTCGATGGACAGCAGCGTGAACCCCTTGTCGCGGGCGAGCCGGCCGTTGGGCGAGTCGGGGCGGTTGGCGACGATCACCCGAATGCCGGAGTCGCGGAGGTTCTGGGCGTGCGCGTGTCCCTGTGAGCCGAACCCGAGCACGGCCACGGTTTTGCCGTTGAGGCCGGTCAGAGGTGCATCGTTGCCGTAAATCATCGTGACACTGGAGGCCATATCCGGGTTTCCTTGATGGATTGACGGTCCGGAGCGGACGGGTGCACCGGGCGGCTGGCCGTTGGCCGGGCGGTCGCGTCCGGAGAAGCCGCAGAATGTAGACGGCGGGGGCGAGGGCCTCAAGCGGTTGGGGTGGTGACGGCTGGTCTGGGAGAGGCTGTTCGGGCGGCGGGTGTCTGCCAGCTCGGCACCCGCCAAGGCCGCGATGGCGCCTTTTGGCAGTGTTGCGCGGGCGTACCGGGGCGACCCGCCGCACCGACAACCTCAATTTTGACAACACCTTACAGCAAGTTGTCCGGCGCATGCCCTCTGGCACCGGGCGTGCAAGGGGCAGCTTGGCCGGCGGTGTATCGGTGCACCGCCGGGATGGTGCCATGACTCATGCAGCGGCTTCAACTTCGTCGCGGCTGACCGTACTCCTGGCCGCACCGGGTTCGTCGGCCAACGAGCCGTGGCATCAGGCCGTGTACCACGTGCTGGTGCCCCAGGGGGTGCAGCTTCTGTTTGCCCATACGGGGCGTGAGGCGCTGGAGCTGCTGGAGTCGCGGCGCATCCACGTGGCGGTGCTGGACAACCGGCTGCCGCAGCTCAGCGGCTTGCAAGTGATCAAGCTCGCGCGGGAGCACCTCGCGGCCCGTTGCGGAGCGGCGGGTGAACGGACGGCGGGCGGCGCAGCGGGTGGGGCGGCGAGCTTTGGGGGGGGCGGCTTGCCGGCGGCGATCCTGCTGGCGGACGCCCCGACGACGCCGCTGCTGCACGAAGCGCTGGGGGCGTCGGTGTTCACAGTGCTGGCCAAGCCGGTGAACCACGAGCAGCTGCTGGACGCGCTGGCGCGGGTGATGCGGCGTTTCCACAACTCGCAGTGGCCGGGGGGTGACGCTGCGGGCTCCGGTGCGGCTGACGCGGCCGGCGGAAGGCCGGGCGGCGGCATGCCGGGTGGAGGCACGTCGGGCGGCGGCACGTCGGGTGGCGGGGGCGCGGGCGGGGGACGGATGTCGTGAGACGGATGTGAACCAGAAGCCCGGGGTTCGGATGCCCCGGGGGTGAGAAGCAGGCAACAGGCAACCTTTCAGAATCAGGAGCAAGACCTATGGCGAAGCTGCGTCCTCTGGGTGACAAGATCCTCGTCAAGCGTGTCGAGGCCGAGTCGAAGACCAAGTCGGGCATCGTGCTGCCGGACACGGCCAAGGAGAAGCCCAAGCGGGGCAAGGTGCTGGCGCTGGGCGACGGCAAGCGTCTGGAGAACGGGGAGCGGGCGCCGTTCTCGGTGAAGAAGGGGGACGAGGTGATCTTCGCGAGCTATGCGGGGACGGAGATCAAGCTCGACGGGGAGGAGCTGATGATCATGTCGGAGGAGGACATCCTGGCGGTGGTCGAGTAAGCCGCCGCCCCCGGCCGCACCGTGTGTCCGGACGGGGAGACGGGGTTGGGGGGAGGTGTGGACGACGGCCCGCCGTGTGCACGGCCGGGCGGAGCTGGATTACGGAGAACTGAACCATGGCAGCGAAACGGATTGCGTTCGATCAGGAGGCCCGGGAGGCGATTCGCCGGGGCGTGAGCAAGCTGGCGCGTGCGGTGAAGGTGACGCTGGGTCCTTCGGGCCGGAACGTGGTGCTGGAGAAGTCGTTCGGCGCCCCGACGGTGACGAAGGACGGCGTGACGGTGGCGAAGGAGATCGAGCTGGACGACCCGTATGAGAACATGGGCGCGCAGATGGTGAAGGAGGTCGCGAGCAAGACCTCGACGGTCGCCGGCGACGGCACGACGACCGCCACCGTCTACGCGGAGGCGATCTACACCGAGGGGCTGAAGAACGTGGCCTCCGGTGCCAACGCGACGCAGATCCAGCGGGGCATCCAGATGGCGGTGGACGCCATCGTGGAGGAGCTCAAGCGGATGTCCAAGAAGGTGGAGAACTCCACCGAAGTCGCGCAGGTCGGCACGTCGTCGGCCAACCAGGACGCGCAGATCGGCCAGCTCATCGCCGACGCCATGGAGAAGGTCGGCAAGGACGGCGTGATCACCGTCGAAGAGGGCAAGAGCCTGGAGACCAAGGTCGAGCTGGTGGAGGGGATGCAGTTCGACAAGGGGTACCTCTCGCCGCACTTCGTCACCGACCCGCAGACGATGGAGGCGGTGCTGGAGGACGCCTACATCCTCATCCACGAGAAGAAGATCAGCTCGGCGCGTGACCTGGTGCCGCTGCTGAACAAGGTGCTGGAGGCCGGCAAGCCGCTGCTGATCATCGCGGAAGAGGTGGAAGGCGAGGCGCTGGCCACGCTGGTCGTGAACAAGCTGCGGGGGACGCTGAAGGTGGCCGCCGTCAAGGCGCCGGGCTTCGGCGACCGCCGCAAGGCCATGCTGGAGGACATCGCGATCCTCACCGGCGGCACGGCGATCTTCGAAGAGCTGGGCATCAAGCTCGAGAACGTCGAGCTGTCTCACCTCGGTCGGGCGAAGAAGATCCGGATCGACAAGGAGAACACGACGATCATCGAGGGCGCCGGCGATACGAAGGCGATCCAGGGGCGCATCAAGTCGATCAAGAACGAGATCGAGACCACCACCAGCGACTACGACCGCGAGAAGCTGCAGGAGCGGCTGGCGAAGCTGGCGGGCGGCGTGGCCCAGATCCAGGTCGGCGCGGCGACGGAAGTCGCGATGAAGGAGAAGAAGGCCCGCGTCGAGGACGCCCTGCACGCGTGCCGGGCGGCGGTGGAGGAGGGCATCCTCCCCGGCGGCGGCGTGGCGGTCATCCGGGCGGCCCAGAAGGTGCTCGACGACGTGAAGAAGAAGGCCGCCAACGACGACCAGGTCACCGGCATCGAGATCGTCCGGCGTGCGGTGGAAGCGCCGATCAAGCAGATCTGCGAGAACGCCGGCGTGGACGGCTCGGTCGTGGCGCAGAAGGTCAAGGAGTCGAAGGACGTCAACTTCGGCTACAACGCCCTGACCCACGAGTACGGCGACCTGATGAAGATGGGCGTGATCGTGCCCACCAAGGTCGAGCGCATCGCCCTGCAGAACGCGGCGAGCATCGCGAGCCTGCTGCTCACCACCGACGCGGTGGTCAGCGAGATCAAGGAGGACAAGCCCGAGCCGGCCGGCGCCGGCGGCGGGATGTACTGATTCGCCGGCCGCGACCGGCGTGGACCATGCGTCCCGCCGGCTGTAGCACCGACCACCGGGCCCGGGGCACTCCACGCCCCGGGCCCTTTTTTGTGCCGTCGCAAGGTCGACGACCCCCGTCGGGGCTTGGCGGGCTGGCGGGCCGCGGTATGCTGCCACGCCATGAACCGACCGCTGCCTGTTGGGGTGCTGCTGCTGATGCTGCTCTGCCTGCTGCTGACGGCCGGGGCGTCGTCGTCGCTGGCCCAGGCCACGCTCACCCCGCCCCGGGTGAAGCTGGGCATCGACGTCCTTCGGGACAACGGCTTCGACATCTTGCGGGGCAAGAAGGTGGGACTGATCGCCAACCCCGCGTCGGTGGCCGGCGACCTCACCCGCACGGTGGACCTGCTGCACCGCTCGCCGGCCGTTCAGCTGGTGGCCCTTTTCGGGCCCGAACACGGCGTGTACGGCGATGTCTACGCCGGGGACAAGGTGGACGACCTGACCGACCCGCGGACGGGGCTGAAGGTGTTTTCGCTCTACGGCCGGACGCGCAAGCCCACGGCCGAAATGCTCAACGGGCTGGACGCCGTCATCTTCGACCTGCAGGACATCGGCGCCCGCAGCTATACGTACGTCTCCACGCTGCGGGACGTGCTGGAGGCGTGCGCCGAGCACAATGTGATGCTCATCGTGCTGGACCGGCCCAACCCGCTGGGCGGGCAGCGTATCGAAGGCGGCATGGTCGCCCCGGGCTTCGAGTCGTTCGTGTCGTACATCCCCACGCCGTACGTGCATGGGATGACCGCCGCCGAACTGGCGATTCTGTTACGGGAGACCTACGCCCCGAACTACGAGCGGCTTCGCGTCGTCCGCATGCAGGGGTGGACGCGGGAGATGGTCTGGGCCGACACCGGGCTGCCCTGGACGCCCACCTCGCCGCACGTCCCGACGGCCGAATCGGTGGCGGCGTACGTGGCGACGGGGATCGTCGGGGAGCTGGGCGTGCTCTCCAACGGCGTTGGATACACGCTGCCGTTCCAGATCGTCGGCGCCCCGTGGGTGGACGGCGACCAGCTCGCCGATGCCCTCAACCAGCACTACGACGGGCCCGGCCACGCGTACCTGACGGCGGCGGCGACGCGTCCGGCGGCGGCGAGGGCACTGCGCTTCCCGGCCCCGGCGGCACGGTCGCCGGTGGGCGTGTTCTTCCAGCCGGTGCGGTTCCGGCCGTTCTACGCCACACACGCGCGTACGCCCTGCCAGGGGGTTCACGTGCGGATCGACCCGAAGACGCCCGAAAACCTCACCGAAATCAACTTCCGCCTTCTGCAGGCCCTCGACGCGCCGGAATTGCTGGCGCAGTCGAAGAACCGCCATCGCATGTTCGATCAGGTCGTGGGATCGCCCGAAGCGCGGGAGCTGCTGCAGTCCGGGGGCGACCTGCGTCCGCTGTTCCAACGCTGGCGGCAGGAGAGCGAGCGGTTCCGCGAGACGCGGGCCCCGCACCTGCTCTACTGACGCCCGCTCGTCGGACCCTGAACTTCGTCCAGCCAGCGTCCGAGCAGCCCCGCGGCATCGTGCAGGGACGGCACCCGCGCGGCACAGAAGGAAAAGTCCTGCCCGGCCGTGAGGTGCGTCGGCACGGCGATCACGCGGCAGCCGGCGGCGTGGGCGGCGCGGCAGCCGGCTTCGGTGTCTTCAAGGACGACGGCGTCGGGCCCGGCAAGGCCGAGTCGCGACAGGCACCGCAGGTAGATTTCCGGGTCGGGCTTGCCCCGGGTGATGCCGTCGCCGGTCTGCACCACGTCGAAACGGCCCGCGACGCCGATGGCCGGCAGCAGCACGTCGGTGAACTTCGCCGGCGAGCTCGTGCACACGGCCCGTCGCACGCCCCGCCGCTCGAGCCCGTCCAGCAGCTCCCGCAGCCCGGGCATCGGTTCGACGCCGCGCGCGAAGCGGTCGAGCATGGCGAGCTCGCGTTCGGCCAGCAGCGACTCGGCCGACTCGGCAAGGCCCAAGGCCTGCCGGAACACCTCCATCGACTCCAGTCGACTGCGGCCCATCATCTGCCGAAGCACGTCGTCGGGGACCGTTCGTCCCCGACGGGCCGCCATCGCGCGGGCGACCTCCCAGTAGTAAGGCTCGGTGTCCACCATGAGTCCGTCCATGTCGAAGATGACGGCGTGAATCGGCACGGAGCCTCCCGGTCGCAAGGGCGATGAGGATATGGCGCCGGCCGGGCGGGTCCAGCCGGTTCGGGCGTTGTAGGACGGCACAGGCGCTGTGTGGCGGCACAGGCGGCACAGCCGCTACAGGCCGCCGGGATTCCGCCGTTGCGGCGGGGAGGACGTGGTGGCGTCCGCCGCCCGCTCCGGGCGGGATATTGGACGATGGCTGAGGTCTGTCCGGAGGTTGGTCATGCCGAACATCTGCCCGAGCCGCGGTCGCCGACGGGCGTTTACGCTGGTGGAGATCCTGATCGTCGTGATCATCCTCGGCATCCTCGCCGCGATCGTCGTGCCGCAGTTCGCCTCGGCCTCGACCGACAGCCGCAACTCGGTCGTCGCCCGAAACCTGCAGTCGCTGGCCGAGCAGTTCCTGCTCTATGAAGCCCGCCACGGGGTGTTCCCCGAAGACGCCTATCCGGGGCAACTGCCGCCGGGCATGGCCGGCATGGTGGACCCGGCGTTTTTCGCCCAGCCCACGCCCATCGGCGGCCAGTGGGACTGGGATTTCAACCAGTTCGGCGTGCAGGCGGCGATTTCGATTCACCTGCCCGCGCGCACGGCGATCGAGATGGCCGCGATCGACCGGCTCATCGACGACGGCGACCTTCAGACGGGCCGCTTCCGCGCGGACAACGACCGCTACCTGTTCGTCATCCGCCAGTAGGGGCGGAGGCGCGTGCCCGGCCGCGGGCAACGACCAACGCGCGTCAGGTCGCGTAGTGGCACGCGACGCAGTGCGATGAATCGCCGGACTTGGGCTGAAGAACGGGGATCTCGTAGCGGCAGCGTTTCATCACGCGGAAGCGGCCGCCGACCGTGGGGTCGTTCGGGGCGACCTCTTCGGTCTCGGCGGCCGAAGCGCTGGCGGCCAGTTCGCGGGTGAGCGGGCAGCGGGGGTGGAAGTGGCAGCCGCTGGGCGGGCGAGCCGGCGAAGGGATTTCACCGCGCAGGACGATGCGGCGTTTGTTGGGCCGGGGGTCCGGCTCGGGGACGGCCGAGAGCAGGGAGATGGTGTACGGGTGCTTAGGGTGGGCGTAGAGCTCGGCGGACGAGGCGATCTCGACGATGCGCCCCAGGTACATCACGGCCACCTCATGGCTGAAGTGTTCGACGACCGCCAGGTTGTGCGCGATGAACAGGTACGCGATGTTGCGTTCCTGCTGCAGGTCTGAGAGGAGGTTGAGCACCTGCGACTGGATGGAGACGTCCAGGGCGGAGACGGGCTCGTCGCAGACGATGAAGTCGGGGTTGAGCGCGATAGCGCGGGCGATGCCGATGCGCTGCCGCTGGCCGCCGGAGAACTCGTGCGGGTAGCGGGCCATGTACGATGGGTCGAGGCCGACGCGTTCGAGCAGCGAAGCCACGAGGTCGCGCTTGGCCGTCCCCGTGGCGATGCCGTGGACCTCCAGCGGCTCGCCGATGATGTTGCCCACGGTCATGCGCGGGTTGAGCGAGCCGACGGGGTCCTGAAAGATGATCTGCATCTTCTGGCGGAGTTTGCGGAGCTTTTCGCCGCTGTGAGCGAAGAAGTCTTCGCCGCGGTAGAGCACCTGTCCGCTGGTGGCGGGGATAAGCCGCAGGAGCGTGCGGCCGACCGTGGTCTTGCCGCAGCCGGACTCGCCCACCAGCCCCAGCGTGCGCGACGGGTAGACGTTGAACGAGACGCCGTCCACCGCCTTGACATATCCGACCGTCCGGGAGAGCACCCCCTTGCGGATCGGGAAGTACGTCCGCAGGTCGCGGACCTCGACCAGCGGCGGCTGGGTCGCGGAAGCGGGCATGGACGGCTGCAGGTCGGTGACGGTCATGGCGGGAAGGCGTCTCCGGGAAGTCGGCTGGGGCGGGGTCCTACGGAAGGGCGCGGGTCACGAGGCTTCGGCGATCGGCAGCGGCGTGCGTTTGAAGGTCAGGTGCGGCGTGGTGACCGGGGCGTTGGCATAGCCGGGGGTGTGGTGGCAGGCCGACCAGTGCCGCGGGCGCACTTCCCGCAGGTTCGGGTCTTCCGACTTGCACACCGGGTCGTCGTTCATGGCCCGGCATCGCGGGTGGAACTTGCACCCCGGGGGGAACCTTCCCGGGGCGGGCACCATCCCGGGGATGGTCTCCAGCCGGCCGGGCCCGCCGCCGGCGATGCCGCTGGCCCGCTTGCCCAGCCGGGGCATCGACCGGAAAAGCCCTTGGGTGTACGGGTGCTGAGGGCTGTCGAACAGGTCTTCGACGTTGGCGTACTCCACGACGTGTGAGGCGTACATGACGCCGACGGTGTCCGCGTTCTCGGCCACCACGCCCAGGTCGTGAGTGATCAGGAGGATGGCCATGCCGCGGTCCTGCTGCAGCTTCCGCAGCAGCTCGAGGATCTGCGCCTGCACGGTGACGTCCAGCGCCGTGGTGGGCTCATCGGCGATCAGCAGCTTGGGCTGGCAGGCCAGCGCCATGGCGATCATGACGCGTTGCCGCATGCCGCCGGACATCTGGTGCGGATACACCGAGAGCCGCGCCCGCGGGTCGGCGATGCCGACGTCGGCCAGCGCCTGCGCGGCGATCTCCACGGCCTGCGCCCGCGAGACGTCCTGGTGCAGGAGGATCGCCTCCATGATCTGGTCGCCGACGGTGTAGACCGGGTTGAGGCTGGTCATCGGCTCCTGGAAGATCATCGCGATGTCCTTGCCCCGCACCGCCCGCATCTCGGCCTCGCTCAGCTTGAGCAGGTCGCGGCCCTGGAAGAGGATCTGGCCTTGCAGGTAGCGCCCCGGCGGCGTGGGGATCAGCCGCAGCACCGACAGCGCCGACACCGACTTGCCACAGCCCGACTCGCCCACCAGCGCCAGCGTCTGCCCCGGGTAGATCGACCACGAGACGTTGTTGACGGGCACGATGAGCCCGCGTGAGGTCTCGAAACCGATCGACAGGTTCTTCACCTCCAGCAGCGGTTTGTCCGGGTCCACGGGGGAACGGGCAGACGCGGGCGAAGTCGAGGTCGCGGGCATCGGGCGAGAGTGTACGGGGTAGCGGGGCGGCTGTCAGCGTCTTTCGCGGCCCATCGCTGGCTCAGAAGGCGGCTTGCGGGGTGGGCGGAGGCCGGCCAAGGGGGGGTCACCGCTGGGTGCGCGTGCGGGGGTCGAGCACATCGCGGAGCGTGTCGCCCAGCAGCGAAAGACTCAGGCACAGCAGCCCGATGGCGACGGTAGCCGCGGCGAACTGCCACCACACCCCCCGCAGCAGCTCGAGCTTGGCGTCGTCGATCATCCGCCCCCAGCTCGGGGCGTCGGAGATGCCGATCCCCAGGAACGTCAGCGCCACCTCCGCCTGCACATAGCCCACCGCCCCAAGGGTGAACGTGATGATCACCAGGTGCAGCGTGTTGGGCAGGATGTGCCGGAAGAGGATGCGGCGACGCGAGAGCCCAAGGGCCCGTGCGGCGGCGACGTAGTCCAGCGACCGCTGCTTGAGCACCTCCGCCCGGATGAGCCGGCACACCCCCACCCAGTCGGTCAAGCCCATGGCCAGGATCACGATCGCCAGTTCGGGGATGGGCACGTAGCTGGGCGTGCCGTCGGGCTCGCGGCCGAGCAGCCCCAGCAGGTTGACGTCGGTGCCGCGGAGCACGAAGCCCAGCGCCAGCACCAGCAGGATCCACGGCACCGACGACAGCGTGGCGATGAGCCAGTTGACGACGTCGTCCACCACGCCGCCGAAGAAGCCGGCCAGCACGCCGAGCGTGACGCCGATCGTCAGCGCGACCGTGCCCGTGAGGGCGGCGATGAGCAGTGCCGTGCGGCAGCCCAGCAGCGTCCGGTAGAAGACCGAGCGGTTGAGGATGTCCGTGCCCAGCAGCCGGGCGGGGAAGTCCTGCAGGGAGGGCGGGGCGTATTCCGTGACCTGCGTGCCGTCGGACAGGCTCAGCGGCGGCAGCGGCTCGGACCCACGCGCCTGCAGGCCCGGGAGAAACGACAGCACGCCCAGCAGGACGAACATCGCCAGCACCACCAGCGAGACGACCGCGACGGGCCGCCCCAGCAGGGCTTGAAACGCCGTCTCCGGACGATCGGCCATGGAAGAAGTCGTGGACATGGGGGTCACTTGAGCACGACACGGGGGTCGGCCACGGTGTACAGGACGTCGGAGACGATCAGCGCCAGGCAGTAGAGCAAGGCGGTGATGTAGGTCACCGCCATGACCACGGAGCGGTCCTGTGAGAAGATCGCCTCCACGAGCAGCCCGCCCAGGCCGGGAATCTGGAACAGCCGCTCGAGGATCAACGCGCCGAAGATCAGCAGCGGCAGCGTCGTCACGGTGTTGGTGACCACGGGGATCATGACATTGCGCAGCACGTGCACCAGCAGCACGTCCTTCTCGGGCACGCCCTTGGCCCGGGCGGTCCGGACGTAGTCCTGGTTGATCTCCTCGAGGATCACCGTGCGGTAAAACCGCACCCCCCCGCCGAGGGTGATGATCACCGACGCCAGCACGGGCAGCGCGGCGTACTGCAGTGCATAGAAGCCCGCCTCCCAACCCGCCACCGGGAACAGCGGGAACTTCGCCCCCAGCAGCCACTGCAGCAGGATGTACAGCGACAGCGACGCCACCGACATCATCGCCACGGAGACGAAGGTCACGGCGTAGTCCAACGCACTGCCCCGCCGCGACGCCACCCACAACGCCACCGCAAGCTGCAGCCCCAGCGTGATGAGAAACGCCGGAAGCTGGATGGCCAGCGACACCGGCGCTTTCTCGAGGATGATGTCCATCACCGGCCGCTCATAGCGCATCGACGGCGGGAAGCGGAAGAGGGCGAGGTCAAAAAACTGCGAATCCAGCAGGCCCGGCAGCCCCCGCTGCTGCATCGCCTCGACGTTGAAGAACCGCGGCTTGTTCAGGCCCATCTTCGCCCGCACCGCGGCGATCGTCTCCTCGGTGGCGTTGCGGCCGGCAAACGCCCGGGCCGGGTCCTGTGCCACCAGCGAGAACAGCGCAAAGGTCAGCAGCAGGATCCCGAGGATCGTCGGGATGGACAGCAGCAGCCGTCGGACGATGTAGGCCCACATGCGTCGTTCGTTTCCTGAAAAGCCCGGTCCGATGCGTCAGCGGCCGGTCAGCGCCTCCCGCCGCGCCTCCACGTCCAGCGTGTAATGGGCGAGAAAACCGGCCGTGAAGTTCGGCGCCTGCACGTTGTCCACCCAGTAGTAACGCAGCGCATACACCAGCGGGTAATACAGCGTGATGACCGGAAGCTGCTCGTCCACGATGTCGCGCATCTGAAGGTACAAGCCGTCGCGTTCGGGGCTGCGGGGCATGACCTCGCTCCGCTCGAGAAGCGACTGGAAGCGGGCGTCCACGAAGCCCGCGTAGTTGGAGCCCGGCGGCTCCACCAGGCGCGCGTCGAAGAGCTTGAGGTACGTCTTCTCGTCGGGATAGTCGGGGTACCAGCCTCCCCATGCGAGCTGGTAGTTCTTCGAGTCCATCTTCTCCAGATAGCGCGCGAAGGTGTTGTAGTCGGGCTCGACACGGATGCCCACCGCCTGCATCTGCCGCACGAAGAACTCGGCCGACTGCCGGGTGTCCGTGTCGGTGCCGCCGAGCGTGAGCCGCAGCGTCGGCAGCGGCCCGCCATGCACACGGACCGCCTCGGCCACCTTCTGCCGGGCCAGCTCCGGGTCGAACCGATTCCACGGCCCGCGGTAGTCGTTGTCGAAAAGCGGGGCGTCCGGCGGCAGGATGCCGCTGGCCGGCAGGCCGCGGCCGTTTCGGTACACGCGGATGTACGTGTCGCGGTCGAACGCCAGCGAAATCGCCTGCCGCAGCGGCAGGTTCCGCCCCAGCACCGGGTCGGTCATGTTGCAGGTGAGGTAGTACACCCCCAGGTCCGGACGGACGCGCAGCCGGATGCCCCGCCGCTCGAACTCAGGGTTGAGCGTGCGGTCGGGCATCACCACATCGCTGAAGGTCTCCTTCGGAATCCCCGACACGTCGTAGCGGCCCTGCAGGAACAGGTACCACACCGGCAGCGACTCGAGCATGTAGTCCCACTGGATGCGGCGGATGCGCGGAATCCGCTGCTGCTCCGGGACGGCTTCACCCGGGTCGGCGTCGGGACGCCCGCGGTAGAGCGGGTTGGCCTGCATGACGATGCGCTGCTCGTTGCGGTACTCGGTGATGGCATATGGCCCAGTCCCGATGGCCGTCTCCTGCAACCCGCCGAGCTTCTCCACCGCCTGACGCGACACGACGGCCGTGGGAATCGACGCCACGTACAGCACGAACTGCGGCACGGGCTTGGTCAGACGGACGCGCACCGTGTACCGGTCGATGGCCGAGAGACCTTCAACGGGCCGGTCGAGGTCCACCGGCTCGCCGGCGTTGCTCGCCCGCTCGGTGTACGCGCGGAACTCATCCAGCCCGACGATGTTGCCCTGAAAGAACGAGGAGTACGCGCCGGCGGCCGTGCGGAAGTCGGCAAACCGCTTCCACGAGAACACGACGTCGTCGGCCGTCACTTCCGGCCCCTTCCCGTCCGGCCACACCCTCCGCGTCGGGTCGTAGAAGTGCACCCCGCGGCGGAGCCGGAAGATGTACGTCTTGCCGTCGTCGCTGACCTCGGGCAACGCCGCCGCGAGCTGCGGAATCAGCTCGTCGGGCCTGCCCCCGTAGCGGTAGTTGTACAGCGTTTCATAGACATGCCCGGCGATGTCGGCACTGACGACGTCGTAGATCTGCGGGGGGTCGAGCGAACGGATGGCGTCGGCGTAGACGGTGTACAGCGTGGACGGGTCGCGAGGGGGCGACGTGAAGCGGGCCACCAGCGTGCTGACCACCGCCAGGGCGATCACTGCCAGATACGTGAAAAAGAAGTACTTGACCCGATGCACCGGCGGCTGAGATTAGCGAAAGCGCCGCGCCGCGAAAAGCCCGCCGATGGGCTCGCCGCCACCGGCACAGGGCAAGTTCACGGTGCGGGCGCGGGCTTCTGTGCCGGCGGAGGACTCTGGGCCGGCGTAGGACTCTGTGCTGGCGAGGGCCTCTGGCCGTCGGCCCACAGCGCGACCCGGGTGAGCATGTGCAGCGCCACCTCGGGCGCGTAGCCGAAAATGCCGTCCACCGGCTGGCCGACCAGCCCTGCGGACAGGTCTTCGCGGGAAAACAGCACCGCCCCTTTGCCGGGGCCTACGTCCACCCGCCCGCGCAGCCGCGGCTGCCGCGCCTCCGCCGCGCTCAGCCGCGTACGTGCGAAGTCCCGGTACAGCAGCCTTCCCGGCGTCGGCTCCCCCGCCCGCGCCGCCTCGCTCTCCCCGCGATGGCCGACCGGCAACGCAACCGCCGGCCACGGGACCGGTTGCCCGGAGCGCCCGCCCGTCGCATACAGCGGATGCTCCAGCGGCAGGATGTCGCGCATCCCGTCCCCGAAGGCCTCGACGAGCGGGTCTTCCAGCGACGCCCCGAACTCGTCCCGCCCGCCGGCGGCGTCGATGAGCAGCACGCCCCCGCCGTCCACGAAGCGCTTGAGCGTCTCCCACACTTCGCCCGGAAACGCGACCGCGTGCGTCCCGGTGAGGTGCGCGAGCCTGGGCCCCCCCTCCGTGGGCGGCCGCAGGGCCACGACCTCCACGGACGCCACGTCCAGACCCAGCCGGTGCGTGTTGCTCAGATGCACGTCCAGCCGCTCCCAACCCGCCGGCTCCGGGTCCCAGTTGCCGTCGTAGCGCAGCCGGGCCACCGCCAGCCGCCGCGTCGGCGGTGAGCCGGTCCGGCCGAGCAGGTAGGTCTCGCCCCGCGTGCGGGCGAAGAGCTTGTCCGTGGTGTACAGGTGAAGGTTGGCGATGAGTTGAAACACTGGCAGCCGGGCGGTGTCGTTGGCGTGCCACGCGCGTGCCGCGTCCCCGGTGGGCAACAGCACGATCAGCTCGCGCACGCCGTTGCCCAGCGACTGCACCACAGGCCGCTGTCGCCACGCCGAGCGGGGAAACTGCTGGCGGGTGTACAGGGGGTGGTCGTCGGGCAGCTCGCTGAAGTCGTACGACGGGAAGAGTTTCTTGCCGAGCTGGCGGACGCTCTGGGCGAAGGAGGATGCGCTGCAATCGGCGTGGGCCAGAATCAGCCCGCCACGGAGCACGTACTCGCGCAGCCGGTTTTCCTGCTCGTCCGTGAACTGCAGCGGCTGGTTGCCCGCGATGTAGAGGATGGGGCTGTCGAGCAGTTCTTCGACAGGGCTGTCCAGCCGCGTGATCTGCCAGTTCAGTGGGCGTTCGAGCTGCCGGGAGACGAAGCGGGTGACGTTGGCGGCGTCGCGGGGTCGCTGGTTCCACGGGCCTTCGCGGGCGGGCTGGTTGGGCCGGGCCGGGGCGAGCTCGTAGTCGAGCTTGCTCATCACCGTCGGCGCCCGCCCGCGGACGAGGAACAGCAGGCCGAAAGCGGTGTTGGGCACGCCGCCGCCCATGCCGTCCCAGGAGCCGTTGTCGCGTTGCTGCTGCAGCAGCCGCCGCGCGCCCAGGGCGTACCAGTCGGCCGTACCGAAGTATTTTCGGCCGCTGGCGACGCCGACACGTTCAACGCCGTACCACGCGTACAGGCTCTCCACGCGTGAGAGGTTGCCCGCCAGCCACGCCACCGCGTCATCGATGGCCTTGTCCGTGAGGTTGCCGCGGCACTGCAGGGCGTCGGCGACGCCAAGGAAGTCCTGCGTGAGGAACAGCGTGGCCGCCCCTGCCGCGGTCATCGCGGGGGTGAGGTTGCCCGTCCGCTGACCGTCGGCGTCGTAGGCCCAGCCGCCGTTGCGCTGGTTCGCCCGCCAGGCGCTGTCCATGAGCCGCCACACGTCCAGCGGCACCTCGAACTGCCGCTCGGTCAGCGCCCACAGCCCCAACACGGCGATCTGACTGGCGGAGTGGTCCCAGCCGCCGTCGGGCCGGGTGTTGTACCGGAACAGGCCCCGCCCGGCGCCGCTGCGGTTCATGGCGTTCAGCAGGAGCTGGCCGTCGCGGAGCACAGCCCGCCGGTTCTCGGGCGTCTCCGGCAGATATTGCCATACCTGCGCTCGCATCCCCACGGCATACACGCCGGCCATCTGGTTGGCCGAGCGAAGGAACTCGATCGCCCGCGTCAGGCGCGGGTCCGCAGGGTTCTCACCGGTGGCGAGCAGGGCGTAGGTCGCCACGGCGGTCAGTCCCCCCCACTGCAGGCCCTCGGTGGACGCCCCGCTGGTGGCCGCCGGCGAGGGCAGACGGACGGTCTCCCACGTGCCATCAGGCTGCTGCTGGGCGTAGAGGTAGGCCTTGGCGCGGTCGATCGCCCGCTGCACATCTGCGGCCGGTGGCGGCGGTGTGGGTGCCCGGGACGGCCCGGTCCGCGGGGACTGCCCCCGCGTAACGCCCGCTGCGCCGGCGACGACCGCTGCGCCGGCGATGACCGCCATCACCACCGCCAGCGATCGGACCCACGCCGTCATCGTGCTGGGTATCGGCCAAGGCACGGCCGGCAGTATACCGTCTGGCCAGACACCGTTTGCACACGGTCGGCCACGCCGGCAATGCGTTCAGCCCCCGGTCACCGCCCGCAACACCGCCGGCTTGAACTCCGCCCGGACGTGCACCCGCCGGAAGGCAAAGTGCCGCAAACTGGCGGCGAAACTCGAGAGCCGCGCGAAGGGTGTGAGCCGGCCGGCGGCGTCGAGCACCTGAATCTCATTGAAGGCGGCGGGGTCGTCGGCGGACACCGTTTCGTACGGCGTATCCGACGGCTCGTCATAAAACAGGTCGTAGTGCGGGTCGCCGCCGGCCGCGGCCACCGCCTCGACCGCGCGGCGCAACCTCTCGGCCGCCTCGGCCGGGCCCAGCTCCACCGACAGCTCGACCGTCTTGTACAGTTGACGGAACAGCAGCCCGTGGCACAGCCGTGCCAGCGTGGGGTCGTCGCTCTGGGTCCACCGTTTGAATGCGGCCATCAGGGTCACATCGTCCAGGTGCAGACGCTCTTCATGGGTGAGCGACTGGCCGAGCAAGGCCTTGCGGAGCGCCGGCCCGTCGGTGTCCAGACGCTCCTGAATCGCCAGCCGACGCGCCCGCTGCAACGCCAGACGCAGCATCCCCTCGGCGCTGCGGACGACCTTGTGAAAGTACACGTTGCGGTACATGTGGTAGCGGGCCTGCAGGTACCCCTCGACGGCCGAGACCCCCTTGTAGCTCACGGCCAGTCGCCCCGTCGGCCCGTCGCCCGCCGCCGTGAGCGACCGCAGCAGCCACTGCAGGTCGTACTGCCCGTAGCGGCTGCCGGTCATCAGGTCGTCGCGCAGCAGATAGTCCAGCCGGTCGGCGTCGAGCTGCGAGGACAGGGTGTGCACGAGGAACGGCGGCAGCCCGTGCCGTGGGTCGTCGGGCAGGGCGGCAACCGCCGCGGCGACGCGACGGGGCAAACTGGCGTCGTGCTCCGTCAGCACCCGCCAGACGTTCGAATCGGCGTCGAGAAGCAGCGTCTGCGTCACCTGCTCGTGATGCACGCCGCTGACGCGTTCGAACACGTGGGAAAACGGCCCGTGGCCCAGGTCGTGCAGCAACGCCGCGGCCAGCACGACCAGCCGGTCGCCCGCGTCCAGCCGTGCCGACCGCTGGAGCTGCTCAAGCATCCGCCGGGCCATCTCCATGACGCCCAGCGAGTGGCCGTAGCGCGCGTGGTCGGCCCCGGGGTAGGCCAGGTGGGCCAGCCCGAGCTGGCGGATACGCCGCAGACGCTGAAACTCCGGCGTCTGGAGCAGCCGCCAGACGAGGGCATCGGCGTCCGCGTCCAGGCGGAAGGTGATGACGTCGTGGACAGGGTCGCGGATGATCTTCTCAGCCATAGGCGCTGGGCTCGGGAACCGGGCGGGGGGGCGGGACGGGGGGGAACGGGGCGGGAAGATGGGGGGGGGCGACCGCTGAAGCTTTTCCGCTCGCGCAGGTCGCTCCGGAACGACGTGCCGTCGGCACCGACCCCGCGGGTTAATATACGAACAATGCCTACCGGCCACCGAAGCCGTCAGGACCGGACCTCACGGTTGCCCATCGCGCTGCTCGGCGTGCTGGCGTGCGGGCTGGCGGGGTACGCATCGGCGCGGACGGGCGGCTTGCCTGCCGGCCAGCCGGCCGTCACCACCGCCCCAGAGACGGCGGTGGTGTCGATCACGGCCCGGGGCTTCGAGCCCGAGACCGTGACCGTGCGCCGGGGCGGCAGCGTGACGTGGGTGAACGAGGACGACCGCGAGCACATCGTGCAGGCGGCCGACGGCAGCTTCGAGTCGCCGCGGTTACTGCCCGGTCAACGCTTCAGTCGCAGCTTCCCGGCGGCCGGCCGGGTCGAGGTGGTGTGCCCCATCCATCCCCGGGAGCGTGGGGTGGTCGTGGTGGAGCCGTAGGCGGCAGGTCGCCCGGCGCGGTTCAGGTCAGGTCGAGCAAACGTCGGCACATCTGCGCCGCGATGGCCCCGGCCCGCCCGCGGGATTGAAACAGATTCCGCCGGTCATAGACTCCCCGACGCGCGTCGTCCGCGGCGGACGTCCACCGGGGGGCCGGCCGGGTGTGGGGCGGCAGGCCCCGTCGGCGGCCGTTGCCGTGGCGACGGCTAAAAGCACAGGGCGGGGGGAGCACAGGGCGGGTGAAGCACAGGGGGGGAGCACAGGGCGGACGACGGCGACATCATGGCACTTCCGCGGATTGACATCTACGACACGACCCTGCGCGACGGGACCCAGGGCGAGGGGTTCAACCTGTCCCTGCGCGACAAGCTGCTGGTGGCCGAGCGGCTCGACGACTTCGGTGTGGACTACATCGAGGGGGGCTTTCCCGGGAGCAACCCCAAGGACGTCGCGTTTTTTGCCGAGGCGGCGCGGCGCAGGTTTCGCCACGCAAAGCTCGCCGCGTTCGGGATGACCCGTCGTCGCGGGATGCGGGCGGAAGACGACCCGCAGATCCAGCAGCTCCTCGCCGCCCGGACGCCCGTGGTGACGCTGGTGGGCAAGACCAGCCGCTGGCAGGTGGAGCGGGTACTGGCGGTCAGCCCGGACGAGAACCTGGCGATGATCGGCGAGTCGGTCGCGTGCGTCGTGCGGGCCGGGCGCGAGTGCGTATACGACGCCGAGCACTTTTTCGACGGCTACCGGGCCGACCCCGCGTACGCGATTGCGACCCTCAAGGCCGCGTTGCAGGCCGGGGCGTCGGTGCTGGTGTTGTGCGACACCAACGGCGGCACGCTCCCCGAGGACATCGCCGCGGCCGTGGCGGCGGTGCGGCAGGCCCTGCCGACGGCCAGGCTGGGCATCCACACGCACAACGATGCCGGGCTGGCGGTGGCCGGGGCGCTGGCGGCCGTCCGGGCCGGCTGTACGCACGCCCAGGGCACCATCAACGGGGTGGGCGAGCGCTGCGGCAACATGGACCTCACCACGCTCATCGCCAACCTCCAGCTCAAGCTGGGGGCGCCGTGTCTGCACGGGGGCGAGGGGCAACTGGCCCGGCTCACGGAGCTGTCGCGGTACGTCTACGACCTGTCGAACACCACGCCCGTCGGCGGCCAGCCCTACGTCGGGGCGTCGGCCTTCGCCCACAAGGGCGGCATGCACGTGCACGCCATCCAGAAGGACACGGCCAGCTACGAGCACGTGGACCCCGCCCGCGTGGGCAACGTCCGCAAGATCCTCATCTCCGAGCTTTCCGGCGCGTCCAACATCGCCGCCACCGCCGGCAAGAAGTACGGGCTGGAGAACGACAAGGCCCTGCTCCGCCAGGTCCTTTCGCGGGTGTGCGAGCTGGAGAACCAAGGCTGGGCGTTCGAGGTGGCCGAGGCGAGTTTCGACCTGCTCGTGCGGCGGCTGCTCGGCCGGTACACGCCGACGTTCGACCTGCTGCACTACCGCGTCGAGGTGATCAAACAGGGGGACGGCGAGCCGGTGTCGGAGGCGACGGTGAAGCTCTCGGTGGGCTCGGCGGTGCGGCACGAGGTGGCGGAGGGCGACGGCCCGGTGGCAGCGCTGGACGCGGCGCTGCGCAAGGCCCTGCTGCCGAGCTACCCGGAGCTGAAGGACCTGCACCTGATGGACTACAAGGTGCGGGTCGTGCCGACCTACTCCGGCGACGGCTCGGTGGACGAAAGCAAATCGGAAACGTCATCGGTCGTGCGCGTCGTGGCGGAGTTCCGCCGCGAAGGCGGCGAGGCCGGCGACGGCTACTTCGGCACGGTGGGCGTGTCGGCGAACATCGTGGACGCTTCGTTCCTGGCGCTGCGCGACGCGTACGATTTTCACCTGCTCGGGGAGCCGGCCGACCCGGCGCGGTCGAAGCCCACAACGAACGACCCGACCGTCGAGCCCGGCCCCGAGGGAGGCCGCCGACCGTGAGCACCACCGTCCTGCCCGCACCCCGACTCCTTCCCGACGTGCCGGCCGAGCGCATCCCCCGGCACATCGCCATCATCATGGACGGCAACGGCCGGTGGGCCGTGCGGCAGCAGATGGACCGCGCACTCGGCCACCGCCGCGGCGCCGACGTCGTCGTGGACATCGTCGAAGCGTGCGTCAACCTGCGCAACGCCCGCGGCGGGCCCGACTTCCTCACGCTGTATTCGTTCTCCGTGGAAAACTGGAAGCGGCCCGTCGCCGAAGTCGAAGCGCTGATGCGGCTGTACATCGAGTTCCTCTCGCGGCAACGCCCCCAGCTCATCGCCAACAACGTCCGCTACAACCAGATCGGCCGCAGCCACGAGCTCCCGGACGCCGTCGTCGAGGAAATGAACCGCACGCTGGCCGCCACGGCGTCCAACACCGGCCTCACCCTCACCCTCGCCATCAACTACGGCTCGAGGACGGAAATCACCGACGCGGTCCGCGACATCGCCCGTGAGGTGGAAGCCGGACGCCTCAGCCCCGCCCAGATCACCGAGCAGACCCTCTCACGCCACCTCTACACACGCGACATGCCGGATGTGGACCTGCTCATCCGCACCGCCGGCGAAATGCGGCTGAGCAACTACCTGCTCTGGCAGATCTCCTACGCCGAGCTGGTGGTGTCGCCCAAGCTCTGGCCGGAGTTCACCGAGGAGGACCTGCACGCGTGCATCCGCGCTTACGCCCAGCGCAACCGTCGGTTCGGCGCCCTCGACAACACCAACACGCTCCCGCGCACGCCGCCGCGGTCGGCTGCCGACGACGCCCCCTAGGGCTGTCCGGCCGACGCCGGCTGAACCGCCGCCCCGTTCACGCGGCCGCATCGGCCTCTCATCCGATCGACGCCGACTCTTCCGGACACCCCTCTCCCACACCCTAAGGCCCCCGAACCCATGGCCGACCTGCTGACTCACCTGGCCCGACACGTCCCCGCGGACGAGCTCGAAGGGGGCCACCTCGAGCGCACGCTCGCCCTGCTCCGCGCTGCGTCTGCTCCCGGGGCCCTCCCCGCGTGGTCGCGGACCCGTTTCGACCCCGGCCACCTCACCGCGTCCGCCTTCGTGGTCGCGTTTTTCCCTGCCCCGCATCTCCTGCTGGTGCGCCATCCGCGGCTGGGCCGGTGGCTGCAGCCGGGCGGGCACATCGAGCCGGCCGATGCGGTGGAGGACGCCGGCCATCTCGCTGCCGCGGCCCGACGCGAGCTGCTGGAGGAAACCGGACTGGACCTGCCCGTCGAGCGGTTCGAGCTCTTCGATGTGGATGTCCACCCGATCCCCGGCTCACCGCACCGCGCCGAGTCGCCGCATCAGCATTTCGACTGCCGGTATCTTGCGGTCCTCGACGCCGGGGCTGCCCCCTTGCTGCAGCCCGAACCGGACAGCGCCGTGCGGTGGGTCGCGCTGGCATCGCTGGGCCCGGACGACGCCGGGCTGACGCGCGTGGTCGAGAAGCTGCGACGGCGATGCCCGGGGCCGGGCTGACCCGTCGCGAGTAGGGGCGGTGCTGTGCGACCGGAGCGTGGGGGGTCAGGCCGCGGCGGACGTCGCGGTCTCCTCGCCGTGGCTGTCGAACAGCGCGTCGAAAGGCGCGAAGTCGAGCGTGATGAACAGCTTGGCGAGGATGGGGTCGAACTGGCGGCCGGCACACCGCGAGATTTCCGCCAGCACCGTCTCGCGGGACATGGCCGCGCGATAGCTGCGGCTGGAGGACATCGCATCGAACGTGTCGCACAGCGCCAGCACGCGGCCGATCAGCGGAATCGCCTCACCGGCAAGACCTTCGGGGTAGCCCCGCCCGCCGTACTGCTCGTGGTGGTGAAGGACGCCGGGCAGGACGTCCTCAAGGCCCGGAATGCCGCGGAGAATTTCATACCCGATGACCGGGTGCCGCTTGATGACCTCGAATTCCTCGTCCGTCAGACGGGTGGGTTTGGAGAGGATGGCCTCGGGGATGCCGATTTTGCCCACGTCGTGGAGCAGCCCGGCCAGACGGAAGGCCCGCACCTGCGGTTCGGGCAGGCCCATCGCCGTCGCCATCATGCCCGCGAGCATCGAGACGCGTTCGGAGTGGCCCCGCGTGTACCGGTGTTTCGCGTCGATCGAGGCGGTGAGCGCACGCACCATCCCCATGAACAGCGCCCTCTGCTCGGCCTGGTACGAGAGGTTTTCGTGGAAGACACCGATCAGGTCGCCGCAGGCCACGAGGAAACGCAGGTCGAAGCTGGAGACGCCCGGGTCTTCGCCGCCCTTGCCGCCGGCCAGAAGCACTGCCATCAGCCGACCTTCCTGCCGCACGGGCACGGCCACGTACTCGCCGCCCAGCGTGCTCGTCGCAGGTGGACAGACGTACGGCCGCGACAGCCCGGTCAGCAGCAGCTGCTCCGCGGTCTCGGCCAGCACGGCGGCCGGCGGCGGCGGGGTCGCCCCCTCCGCATCCCGCACGACCCGCTCGGCCACCTCCGACCGCCCACAGCAAATCAGCCGCCCCGACACTTCGCTCCGCAGCTTCGGATGCTCGCTGAAACGGACCGCCAGCCAGCCGAAGTCGAGCACCGCACACATCTCCTGCAGCACGCGGAGCACGACCCCGTACGCATCGCTCTGGCCATCGAGCAGACGGGCCAGACCGAACATCGCGTGCATCTGCTCGTACGCCCCCACCAGCCGGTCACCCGTCTGGGCCACGGCCGTCTCGAGGTTGGCCAGAGACAGGCTGTCGTCGATCAGCCACGGGAGCGTGATCCGCAGTGTTCTGGCCGCCTCCGACGACTCGGCCTCGACCGCAAGGTATACGTCCGCACCCGCCTGACCCAGCGGCGCATACACCACCACCGACCCCGCACGCCGACCGGGCGTGGTGGTCTCCGCCGACGGCCGCATCGCCTCCGGCGCATCGGCCGGCCCGGCCACCACGTCGCCCCCGGGCGTGACCAGCCACGCCTCGGCACCCGCCGACGCCAGCCGCTGCGACAGCCGCTGGTACACCGTCCGATAAAGTTGCAGCCGAACGGGCGCGACAGCGCCCACCGCGGACGGACCGTCGGTGTTGACCGGCGACGGCTTGGCCAGATGGTTTCGGGACACGGCGCTGATTCCTCCAAAAGAGCCTTGGGGGGGCCGCCTTGAGTGTCGCCAGGCGTTCGCGAACGCCGTGCGACCGCTTCGGGACACGCGTGCGCCGGATGCGCGGCACGCCCATGGAGAGCGGCCGTCACCCGACGTGGCCCGACCGCTACGCCGCGGCGCGGTCCCCCGCGGCGGGCAACTCGGCCCGGATGGCGGCGATGAGCTCACGGACACCGAACGGCTTGCTGAGCACCTGCCGGATGCACGTCTTCGCCAGCTGCTCATCGGTCAGCAGGTGTCCGCGGGCGGTGAGCAGGATCACCGGGACCGACGCCGTGGCCGGGTCGGCCGCGAGACGGCAGGCCAGCGTGTAACCGTCCATCCCGGGCATCTGGTAATCCGACACCACCAGCGAAGGCGGGTACGCCCGCGCCACCCGCAGCGCTTCCTCGCCGTCGCTGGCGGTGTGCACCTCGTCCACCAGCGCCTCCAACTTCCGCTTGAGCACCGTCGTCACGTACGGCTCATCGTCCACCAGCAAGAGACAGCTCATGTCCGACCTCAGAAGCTCACACCCGACGCGAACCCCATGTCGCCGGCGTCCCGGCGTTTGGGGCCCGGTCGCTTGGGCTCCGGTCGTCGCCCCCGCCGCCGACCGGTTGTCGCACGACGTCCGACCCCTTCGGCCAACGCCGCCATCGGTTCATCGGCTCGCCCGCCGACCCGCTCGACCGCGATGGCAAGTTCACGCAAGGCCAGACCCAAGCGGGAGTTAGATACAGCCGTTATCACCCGTCCAGACCGTTAACTTCAGCGCGTTTCCGGACGATGACAGGCGGTGTGAGGTCCGAGCAGGCGAGTCAGCTTGACGTCTCGGCCGCCGACGCCGAGTCGCCCGCGCAGGCGGTGCACCGTGCCCCCGTGGCGGGACCGCACGACCGCGGCAACGGGTCGTCGGCCGGCGCGGCGCCGGCGTCCGCCAGTGCTGCGGCGACGGCGTCTGCCACGACGGCGGCGGGTCGGCCGGGCTGGCTGGACGGCCGACGGCTGGTGGTGCTGCTTCTCACAGGGACGGCGTGCACGCTGCTGGTGTGCCTGCTGGCGGCGGTGCTGTGGATGGCCGACCTCATGGCCCAGCGTGAGCGCGAGACGCTGCAGAACAAGGCCACGGTGGTCGCCCGGACGCTGGCGATTTCGTCGGCGGAGTTGCTCCGTGCCGACGAACTCACCTCGCTCCGGCGGCTGCTGCCTGAGCTGGCCGAGGCCCATCAGCTCGGCGAGATCGCGTTGTCCATGCCCGACGGGCAGATCGTCGCCCACTCCGAACCGTCGCGTATCACGCAGGTCCGTCTGCCCGACCGTTGGAGTGCCACCGCTGTGGATGACACGGCGGTCGTCGACCCGTCCGTGGTGGTGCAGACCGTCCCCGTGCCGGGGCGCGGCCCGCTGATCCTCACGGTGCGTCCGCCGACGGTTCAGGGCAGGCCGCTGGTGTCGCTGCTGACGGTGGTGGCGGTGGTCGGTTCGCTGGCCGTGGCGGGGCTGCTGCTGCTGTACCGGCGCGTGGCGCGGCCGATGCGGACGCTCGGCCTGATCGGCTCGGCGCTGGCCGACAGTCAGCGGTGCCCGGACGCCATCTCGGCCCTCCGGCTCGACGAACGCCATGGGCCCGAAGCCGTCGCGTGGAATGCGTTGCTGCGGCGGCTGGAGGCCGAGCCGTCCCGGGCCGCGGCGCCGGCGACGGCGGGGGCCGCCCCGGCGACACCGGAGAGCGACAACGACCTCGAGCAGGTGATGAACATCCTGCCCACCGGTGTGCTCGTGCTCGACCGCGCTGCACGGGTGTGCCAGGCAAACAACATGGCCGCCCTTCTGCTCGGCGGCACCCGGGAGACGGTCTTCGGCCAGACCCTGCCCGAGCTGCTCCCCTCGCCGGACGTCGACGCCATCGCGAGGATGCTCGGTGAAGGGCGTTTGCCACGTCGGACCATCGAGCTCAAACGCGCCGCCTCGGGCACCGAAGCGGTGCTCCGGGTCACCGTCCGCCCGCTCCGCCGCGACGACGGCGGCGCCGCCCTCGTCCTGATCGACGACGTCACCCAGCAGCGGATCGCCGACGCCTCCCGCAACCTGTTCATCGCCCAGGCCACCCACGAACTCCGCACCCCGCTGACCAACATGCGACTGGCGCTCGAAGAGCTCACCGCCGACGACGCGCCCGCCCTGCCCGACGAGGCGGCCCCGCATGTCAACATGCTGCAGACCGAGGTCCGCCGTCTCGAACGCATCGTCGCGGACATGCTCGCCGTCGCCGAGATCGAAGCCGGATCGATGAAGCTCACCCGAGGCGAAATCAAGCTCGACCGGCTCCTCGCCGAGCTGCAGCAGGACCACGGCCCCGCCGCCGCGAAGAAGAACATCTCCTTCAGCGTCCACCTGCCGCCCAAACTGCCCACGCCCGTCGGCGACCGCGAGAAGCTCGCCCAGGCCCTGCACAACCTCGTCGGCAACGCGCTGAAGTACACGCCCGCCGGCGGGAAGGTCTCCCTCACCGTCGAGGAAACCCCGGACCACACGCTCCGCTTCATCGTCGCCGACACCGGCATCGGCATCTCCAGAGAAGACCAGGCGAAACTGTTCAACCGGTTCTCCCGCGGCAGCGACCCGCGGGTCGCCCACATCACCGGCACGGGGCTGGGGCTGGCCCTGTCCCGCGAGATCGCCCGCCTTCACGGCGGCGACATCACCGTGGAGTCCGAGCTGGACAAGGGCTCGGTGTTCACGCTGACGCTGC
>JBKBHU010000008.1:0-179579 GCA_046299715.1 Tepidisphaerales bacterium
GGGCCAAACGCCGGTTCCGCGCCCCGCGGGGCAGGGGGGGAAGTCCGGCTAGGCGGCGGAATCGCCGCAGGGTATCGAGGCCGACCTCGAGTGCATCGGCGAGTTCGCTTGGCGTGTACGTCGGCGGGGCATCGCCACCCCCGGCCTCGATCATCTCCGCAAGCCACGTCGCCCCCTCGGCCCACTTGTAGAGCAACGCCCGGGCAGTCTGCGCGCGGGGCAGGGGTGGTCGGTGGGGTCGTAGTGGCGGCAGTAGGCCACCATGCGCGATTGGCGCCGCGACCCACCCTTCGTCAGTCAGGCGGAGTTCGACCAGATGGTCGCCAACAACCTCCCACCACAAGTTGTGCCATTGCCGCACGAGCACCGCCCTTGCCGTCGCGGCATCAGGCCCCCCTTCGGCGGCAGGGTTCGTTGGGTGGGGCGACTTGCCCTCAACCCACTCGATCAGCGGCTCGATCGGCAGCCGCAGCAGCCCGGCCCGCACCGCCTCGGCGAGCAGTCGCCCGCAATGGTCGCCAAGCTCCAGCGTCGAAACTGCATCGTCGGGGTCGATCTCGAGGAACCTCCGGGCCGCGAGGCGGAAGCTTTGGGCAAGCGACTTTGCGGCAACGGGCCGAGGGATCACTACAACCTAAGTATAGGACTTGGCGCGTCAGCGCCGGTCCCGCGACGACAGCCCCAGCAGCATAGCGCGGAGTTCTGCGGGCAGTTCGGCCCAGGCTTGGAGCAGCGGCAGCAGGCGCGCCGGATTCTGCGCCGCCTCGGCCAAAAGTTGTCGAAAATCCCCGGAAAACTCAACGTTTTCGAGTCCCACAGGGGCCATCCCTGCCGTCGGCACCTCGCGGTAAGTCGCGGAGACGCCGTGGTTTCTCTGTGCGATGTTGAGTCGGCGGCGTCGCGGGCTTCCCGAACGTTGCTGCCGTTTCCGCGCCCGTCCGGCCCTGCGTGCGGCGCATGTTGCGTCGTGCAAATCGTCTCGCTGCTGGCTTGAAGAAAGTCCGCGTCGGTCACCTTGAGGCAGTGCCGCTCGGTCACCTGCGCGGTGTGCCCGAGTTATCCCGTCGCCACGTGCATCGGCCACTTGGCCGCGATGTCGGTCGCGGCGGAAGCGCGCAGGTTCTGCCACGGCTTGGGCCAGGGCTCGCAGCCGGCGCGGGCGATAATCCTGAGCACCCGCGTTCGCAGGTTGGCCCCGCTCCTCCGCCGGTGAAGCTCCTCCGACAGCACGTACTCGGCACCGCGCGGGGACTGCTCGTGTAACTCCTGGAACGTCTCCATTTGTTACGAAGACGGTGCGCTCGGGGTTGTCCAGCGGACCGGCGTCCACGTCGGCAAACGGGTTGTCCCTGGCCAGCCCCAGTCGGCGGCCGCGGTTCCCGATGGTGCGGGCGACTTTCACGCGCCTGGCGATGGTGGCCTTGGCGTAGCCGTCGGAGACCATGCCCACCCGCCACGCGTTGGCGGCCAGCGGGTCGGTGCGGCTCAGCGGCCTGCCCGGCCCGAAGAAGCGGAGCAGCGAATCGATCACCGGCTTTTGCGACAGGGTCGTTGAGGTCTTCGCGCGTGATCGAAGGTCTTGGGTGTACGCGTCGAGCAGATCGCGGAGCTTCGGCTCCTCCCGCCGCGGAGGCACCAGCCCCCAGTCGGCCAGCTTGCCGTACAGCTCGTCCGAGAGCGTCTCGATCAATGCCAATGAAGCGGATTGGCCGGGATGCCCGTTGAGTGGGTGATGACCCGGCGCGAAACCGACCTGTGACAGAGAAGGGACTTCGCGGAGCGGTTATGTCGAGAAGCACAGAATGGAGAGGAGCATCCGCTGCGACGGGGCGGCTCTGTCCGCGAACAGGTGGGGATGAATGACCCTTCCCGGGCGTTACGACTCGGCGAAGAACTGTGTCCGGCCATTGTAACTCTCTCTATCGCCCCATCGCATGTCCGTACGGGCGTCGCCACCAACCGCCTGCACGACGTCGTCAGGGTCTTGTTGATGCACTTTCATCCCCAGGTGTCAAGATAGCGGAGTTGACCTGCCTCCCCTTGTGGACAGCACTCGGCTTCCCGGAGTGACCCGAACCCGTTGGGCCATTGCGCAGGCATGGTGATGCATGTTCTTGCTGGTTCGGCGACACCGCTGAGCCACTGTGCTAACGAAACGGCCTCGGCCGTGTCTCGAAGGCGGCGTCGAGGTGCGTTGAGACGCGGGTGGTGTCACGTCTCAGCTTCTTTCACGTCGACTTGAGAGGCTGAAGGAGACTCCAAGGTGGAGGGATTTCAAAGCAACGCGATGATCTCGGCTCCGTCGCAACCGGCCTCCACGTTCAGGTCGGTGAAGCACGGATGGCAGATCTCTCACAGTCTGTGTTATACACGCTGCGGTGCTGGCGGCAGCGGGCGATGAACACCTTTGGCGAGGCAGGATACACGGATTATGAATCGCTTTTACGATGAGCTTCGCCTGTTGGCTCTCGCCGAGGCGGCCGCCGTCCAGATTGTTTCGCATGAATGGGAACGGGTGCGGGGGCTGCTGGCCGGCCTGTCTAGAGACCTGAATGTTCCCGCACGTGTCTGGAGTCTGTCCCAAGGCGAACAGCTTCTGCTCCGCGACGCGTCGGTCAGGCCTTGCAGTGACAGCGTTCAGACCGACCCGCTCGAGGTGCTCAAGGCCCATTGCGAAACTCGCGAGCCTCGTGTCTTGCTGATGGAAGATGGCCACCACTTCTATCTGTCCTCGGACCGTCGGCACGAGGTGGCACGGTGGTTACGCGAGGCGGCGCGACTTCGAGGGCAGCCGAAGAAGCTTCTGGTCCTTTCCGGACCAGTGCCTGGGCTGCCGCCGGAGGTCATCAAAGAGATCCCGGTGTTGGACCTGCCGTTACCTGACTTTACGGACTTGAAGCATGTTTGTCTTGAAGTTGCCGAGAACCGACAGGTGGAATGCGATCCGGTCGAGCCGCTCATCGAAGCGGCCCGCGGCTTGACCGTCATGGAGGCGCGTCTGGCGTTTGGACGTGCTGCGGTTGAAAAGGGACGCCTCGGTCCCGAGGCGATTCCGCTGGTAGCGCAGGAGAAGTCGCGTGTCATCAAACAGAGCGGCGTTCTCGAGTATTTTGAGCCCAACGCGACCATGAGAGACGTCGGTGGCCTCGACAACCTGAAGACGTGGCTGCGGCAGCGTGGACGCGGCTTCGGGGCCGGGGCTCGAGAGCACGGGCTTGAACCGCCGCGCGGCATTGTGCTGCTGGGTATCCAGGGCTGCGGTAAGTCGCTCATTGCCAAGTCCATTGCGGCGGAGTGGCAGTTCCCGCTGCTGAGATTCGATCTCGGCCGTGTGTTCGGGGGCATTGTGGGGCAGTCTGAAGGGAACATGCGTCTGGCCCTGCAGGTGGCGGAGGCACTCGCGCCGTGCGTGCTTTGGATCGACGAAATCGAAAAAGGACTCTCGGGGATGGGCAGCTCCGACCAACTGGACGCGGGCGTGTCCTCCCGGGTGGGCGGGACGCTGCTGACGTGGATGCAGGAGAAGACGGCTCCGGTGTTTGTCGTGGCGACGGCCAACCGCATTGAGGCGTTGCCGCCGGAACTCCTTCGCAAGGGCCGTTTCGATGAGATCTTCTTCGTCGATCTGCCCTCGGCTGATGCACGCAAGGAGATCCTCGCGATTCATCTGCGACGCAAAAAGAGGTCGCCGGAGCAGTTCGACCTCGAAAGGCTCGCACGCGAGTCGCTGGGCTTCTCTGGCGCCGAGCTTGAGGAGGCAGTGCGGGAGGCGTTGTTCGCATCCTTTGCCGAAGGCCGGGAAGTTCGGGACACTGACATCCTGACTGCGATCCGCGCCACCTACCCACTTTCGCGGACGATGCGCGATCAAATCATCGCGTTGCGTGAGTGGGCTCGCGCGAGGGCTCGGCGGGCAAGCAGCCAAGAACCTGAGACGTTGCCGAAGGACCCCGCGGGCGCGGTTCCCCTCCTCAGACAGGAACAGCGTAATCCGTTCGTTCCCCCCAATCCGACTGCAACCGGGTAAGGGTAGCTGGGCGTGTGACAACGGTAAGTGATGTGGGTCAACGAGCTGGAGACACGGTTCAATGAGCTTGCTGAATTTCCTCGCGGTGGAGCCCCGTAGCCGTGCCGGTGTAATTCAATCGCAAGCGTGGGACGCTCTTCGACCGTTCGAGCGTTATCTTTTTCGGGTCCGTGAGAACGCGAGGGAACGTCAGAAGCGGCAGCGGTTTGCCTTTGACGTGGTGCGGCCGGCGTGGCTGTATCGGCTTCGGCCCGTCGATACCCTGTTACTGGTGTCCGCCCAAGAGCCGAATTGGTGGCTGCTGGAAGGCTGGCCGTCCGGAGCGCCTCTCAACCTCACCCGCAAAATCCACCATCCCAGCAAGCAAGAGTACCTTACGGTTGATTCGGCGAGGGCCACGCCCGACGGGCTGTGGATCGAGACCCGTTCCCAAACGCTCGAGGACGGCGACGTCGTGGAATGGTACGGCCACACCTGTACGGTACGACGTCCCTCGCCGGTGAGGCCGAAGCTGGTCACAACGGTTGAAGGCGAGCAGCTTAGGGTAAGGTGGTGGGAGACCAGTCCACGCGGCGAACTGCTGTGCGTCGAGGGCAGCTTTGATGCCTCCAGGGTCGTGGTAGACGGGTCGCAAAGGACCTGTGAAGTCCTTGACGTCTGGGAAATGTGCAAGTCGGCTCGCGACTCGTCGGGTTTGGACGTGCGTGTCGAGGGTCCGCGGCTGCGTCGGGAACAGCCGCTCCAAGCCAAGTCGCTGGAGACGCCGCAGGGCGTACGCCTCGACGTCGAGCCGATGTCAGTTCGGAGACGTCGGGGGCATTGCGTTCAACTGAAACTGCCCGACGACTTTCCTGTGGAATCGGTAGAGATCGACCCCCGCGCCGAGCTCTGCGAAGGTGAGGAGGTCCGCGAGCTGTGGACCGAGCCGGACAGCAAGCGCGCAGCACGGCTGCACATCGTTGAAATCGATCGCGACCGCTATCAAGTCTATCTGAAAGAGCCGCCGCCCCAGGGCACGAAGTACCTGTATGCCCCGCTGGACACGCGGGCGATCGAGATTCAGAAGAGAGCCGTGCAGCAGCTTCGTTACAGCCCACTGCCGGCCCACCGGGGCCTGCTTCGACTCTGTGAACATCCGAACAAGGCACACTGGGCCGATCCGGAGCGATTGGATGAACCGATATGGGAGCTGCTCACCGACGAGAGCATCGACGGCGTTCTCGAACAGAGGAAGTTTGTCGTCAAGAGCCTTGCCACGCGGGACGTCGCTGTCCTTCAAGGGCCGCCCGGCTCAGGCAAGACGACAGCCATCTGCGAGCTTGTACTTCAGGCGCTCAAGCGGGGGGAGAGGGTGCTGATGTGCGCGACCACCCACGTGGCGATCGACAACGCGTTGGAAAAACTGCTGGATGCCCGGCCTGACCTTGTTGAGGCAGTCCGGATTGGTCTGGAAGAACGCGTTGACGAGAAGGTCCGCCGTGTGCAACTGGACCGGCGAATCGAAGCGTTGCGGGCGTCGTGGCGGGCGCACGGCATCTTCGCCGACCTGCCAGAGGAGGAGCGCTGGGAGGCGGCGCAAAGTCTCGTCGTGACAAGTGCGAACCTCACGTGCGCTACGACCGCCGGGATCCTCAGCCACCCCCAGCTCAGATCGCGGCGGTATGCAGGCGAAGACCGGCCACTGACCACGTACGTTCCGTGGGACCTGCTTATTATTGATGAGGCGAGCAAGACGACGCTAACCGAATTTATTGTCCCTGCGATGCTCGCACGCAAGCACATCATCGTAGGGGACGTTCAGCAGCTGCCGCCATTCGTCAACATTCAGGACCTGGAGGCCGCGGTTGCATACGTTGCTAATGACCGGAACGAGCGATTGCTGTCGGACGCGCAGCAGCGGGCGCGCCTGATTTTCTGGCGACTGACTCGCAAGGCGCTCTCCAACGCTGGTGGACGCTGGTTAGTCGTCGAGCGCCCAGACGTGCTCGATCGGCTGGAGGAAGAGATCGCAAATGAGCTGCGGAAGCGGAACGGCTGGCGACGTGATATCGCGGTCCGTGTTACCTCGAGTCAAAAGGAAGGACTTTTTCACCGCGTGACGGCGACGGCCATCAACGACGGGCAACCGGCAGCACTCCACATGGCTGCAGCCGACTGGGTGCTCGTCGATACCGCCGTCTGGCCTGATGTGGAGGCCTGTGTACCTGCAGACGTTGTGATGGCCACCGGGCCGGCGGATACCGCCTCCGCCTGGGCATTTCGGCACTCATGTCTGTCGAGAAGCATCAAGCTTAAAAACCCTGAACTCGAGAGGGAGCAACGGCTCGAAACGCTGGACCACCTTGGAAGGAACGAACGCGAGTTCCTGTCTCGCAGCACGTGGGCATACGAGGTAGCGTGGCGTCTCAAGCGACTCCATGAACTACGCTACAGTGCGGAAGACAGGGGCCGTGAAAGGTACCGGAAGGACCTGGAGGCGTTGGTGCCGGAGCAACGGGACGGAGAGCCGTTGCGTGAAGCGATCAATGACCAGCGGGACATCGGCCTTCCCAGTGTGATCGAGGTGCTGCAGGAGGGAATCGGCGAGCGTCAAGGCAGGACCAATTATCTGGGTACAGGGCTCAAGGAATCCAAAAAGGTCTTCGGCGAGCGTTTCGTTTGCCTGACGTATCAGCACCGCATGCATCCCGACATCTCGGATTACCCCCGGAAGGTGATCTATGAGCAGCTGGCAAGCCAGAAAGCGTTGCAGGATGCGAACACGATCGCGTGCCGTGACCAGATCATCGGCTGGGACTTTGCGCCGGCCTTGCCCGGACGCCGAGCCTGGCGTGACGCTGTCGGACGTGAAGAGCAGGGTGTGAACCATGCCGAAGTCAAAAAGATGAATGTGTATCTCCGCGAGTTCATCCATTGGGCGGAGAGGAAAGGCCCGCCTGCCGGCCGTAAAGCTCAAGCCGGACGCGCGCAGCCGGTGTGGGAGGTCGCCTGTCTCTGTTTTTACATCCGCCAGGAGGAGGCGATCGCCGCTATGGTGCGAGAACTCACGGGATCGGACGCTCGGCACTGTTTCCTCTATCCTGATGAAGAGCGACCCTTAATCGAATTTCGTTGCGGGACCGTGGACCGGTTTCAGGGACGCGAGGCAGACCTCGTTCTGCTGTCGATGCGGAACACGCAGCGTATCGGATTCCTCGACAGCCCTAACCGAATCAACGTTGCTGTGACGCGGGCGAGACAGCAACTGATCATCTTTGGGAATTACAACTTCTTCCGGGAGGGCAAGCGGGTGCCGTTTGAACTCAAGGAGCTGGCAAGAATGACGCCGTGTGTTCGGGGGGAGGTGGGCAGTGCGCTGTGAATTGGAACAGTTGCTTCAGGTACACGTGTTTACGGTGTTCGCTAAGCTCGGCGTCTATGTTCCGAGGCCGGAACTGAAAGCCCTTTGTCAATTGGCGATGAACCGCGGCGGCCAGATCACACACGATGTCGTCTCGCAGCTTCTTCCCGACGCGTCGCCGGCGGCCGTCAGCAATGTGATCGGGTGGTGCAGCCGCATCGGGCTTTGCCACGATTCGGGAGTTCTGACCGGCAACGGACAGCGCGTTGCACGCGAGGGCAAGGCGCCGCTGCTTGAGGAAGGCGTGTACCGCATGTGGGGTCTCGAGCACCCGGCCGTGGGGGGGCGAATCCTCCACTTTCAACGCATTCGGCCTGACCCTGATCTTGAGGAGAACGACAATCCCAACGAACTCCCCATGCAGGTGGACTGCGGGGAGGTCTGGAAGTCCGCCGTTGACGAGACGGAATTCGAGGTTCGAGATCTGCCCTCGGGAGAAGACACGCCGCTTGGCTACATCGACAGACAGCATGGGTCGGTGTGCAAGTTCAAATGGACGGTTGATTTCAGTGAAAACACCAACGAATGGTGGCTGGAAGGCACACTCAGGGGCGGCAGTGGAAATCGTGACGGCCGAAACCATTCGCGGACGGCAGATGTGCCGATGAAGACCGCACCGGTTTCCCGAAATGTCGACCTGGTTGAACTTGCCGACAAGTGGATGGTCCAGCTCAACGTAGCCCGGCAGCAGCATTGGAATCGTCAGGAGCGTCGGCTAGACCTGGCATTCACGCGAACCAACGACGTGATCAGGCGTACCTTCAGGTCGGACGTCTCGTTACAGCTCGTGCGAGTTGGCGACCACGAGGCCTACCAGGACGTGAAGATTCGGGACGTACCTGTGGGGCCATTGACCGCGGACGACGCTGTCGCGTGGATGAAGTGGCGGTTGGCCGAGGCTTTGCGAAAGCCGGGGTATCGCTCTCCAGAAATGCTGGGCGACGAATACGCGTCCGTGACGGTGGGCACCCCTCTGCAGAGCATGACCCAATGTCCGGACGCCAGCGAAATGCTCCGTGAGATGCAGAAGGACCGCCGCGTGTTCTGGCGGATTGCGGCCGGGCATGACCTGACGCCACCTCGACCCGTCTCGACAACAGCGGCCGGTCACGGTGCAGGACTTCAAGTGGTTGAGACCGTACGTCTCGATCGACTGAAAAACCCGTCGATGAAGCACTGGGTATCTCAGATTCTCGGCCCGGTGACCCCGCGAAGGGTTCTTCTGTGCGACCGATACGTCTGCGGTGATGCTAACCTGAAAATGCTGAAGTTGCTCGTTGACACGCTTCGGAGCCTGCACCCCAACGTGAAATGCACGGTGGTCACCTTACGAGATCCGAAGGATGCGATGCAGGCCAAGCGGATTGCGGAGTGGACCGGAGTGCAACCGGTCTGGCATGATGAGGTGTTTGGTAAGCCCTATGACCAACCACACGACCGCTATTTCCTCGTTGACGGTGGAGCAGATCGTTGGGGCTGGCAAATGAGCAACAGCCCGCTCGCCGCCAGACCCCTGAGCGCTGGGCAGGTGACAGAAGACTCGCCTCTGGCATGGCGGGACCTCGTGTGTTCAAAGCTCGTGTCTGCTAACTTGCGATATTACCCCTTCCTGTTTAACTGGCTTACCGAGGGCAAATCATGAGTCTGCCGACAGGACCGATCCGGGCGTTTCCGCGGAAGAAGGAGCGGGACTGTTCAGACCGCGTGCTGCCACTCCTCTGGGAGTTCATCGAAGGCGACATCGGCAGACTCCGTTTGACGGCTCCGTGGATCGACGCTGCGGATGCGACGGCAACCACTGCATTTGCATGGGCGTTGCCCGCCGCGGGCGGAGGTGTGACCGCTCGTACGCAACAAGGCGTCGGCCAGGGCAGCTCCACCGTCCGTCCCGCGCCTGCCGGTAAGATGTGGCCGCCGCCAAAGCCGAGGCTTGTGGAGCGGCCGACGATTCACGAACGGACGATTGTCACGGGCAGTCCGGCCGGCCGAAGTCAGGGATTGGCTGAGGACGTCGCTGAGCCTCTGCTGTTTCTCCTGCCGCAATCGGTTCCCGATGCTTTGTTGAAAACGTTTCTTGCGTCGCTTGTGGACCAGCGCCGCGTCTACGTGCTGGCGGACCTCGGATTCGGTGCGGGTAATCGCGACCCGGGTCTACGCGACCGGTCGGGCGCGTGGATCCTCGTCCGTCGGACGTCGCTGCCGCTTCTCCCCGCCGTGATCGGCTGCACCAGCCGGCAGGTCACGCTGCTGGTCGGCTCGTTGGGAGACCCGTCACGGTACTGGGCGGTCGAACTTGATGAAGCTCAACGGTTGGGCTTTACCAGGGTTGCCCTTCACCTGTTCTGGCACCATGCCACGGACGAGGCGTGGACAGACCCTGCAGCCGGTACGTTGACGTTTAGAGAACCCGAGCAAAGGCCGGGCGATTTCATTCCGCCAGCCGACGGGGCGGTCCAATGGCTTCGGCGTCCGGTCGACCCCGTGATGCCGCCGGACGGTGCGGTCTGGATACGCGGCGACCTCGTTCATGTGTCGTCGAGTTGCAGTCCGCGTCGCCTTATCACCCGGCCATCGGGTGACCCGGCACACTTCGAGACGATCAGCCGGCTGGCCGAAAAGGGCACGGAGGTGGTGTGTATCGCCGAGCCATTCCCTGACCTGTGGGTGACAGCCGAGACGGGCGTCATCGAATGGACACTCGGCAGTTATGTCCTTCGTCTCAGGCTGACCACGCCGCAGGCCAGACCTCTTTTTGCAAGCCTCGGGTCGGTACAGCCTGCGGCAATCCTGCGCCGAAATCTCGGGTTGAGGGAGGTGTCTGGGAAGGTGTTGATCCCCGGCGCCACCAGTCCGGAGTCGTGCATACAGCGTGTGGAGGTGGCGGCAGATGATGTGCTGTGCACAACCCTTGACGACGTGGTGACGGCAGAACCCTCTGGTTGGCCAGAGCCTCCACCGCTGGCAAGGCAGGTTGTGTTCTCGTGGAAGAACCTGCCCCCCCTTGCGCCGGCCAAGGCTGCTCGAAGTCCACTCTATCAGCAGTGGGACGAGCTGCGTTCGACGGTCCAGTCCCGGGTCGAAATGTGTCGGAAGACGCTCGACCGTGTTGCGCAACAAAGCGACGAAGCCAAGTTGAAGCTCGGCAAGTTTTTTGCAGGGGTTCTCGGCCTTGACCGGCGTCGTCAGGAGCTGTCGGCCGAACTCGAAAAGTTGGCGTCGACTCGGCCCGACGGCGTGTCGGTGGAACCTGCCAAGACGCTGCTCGAAATGCTCGCTCGAGTTGAGGCAGGTGTGAACGAGTACCGACTCGGCGTGGAGGGCGATGTCACTGTGGCCGAACGCGAGGCCCAACGGGCCCGGTGGGAGGAGGAGAAGTCGGAAAACCAGAAGAGGCTGGATGCGACGCAAGTGGAATTGGCTGCGGCCCGACTGAAGAAAAATGCCCTCGATCAGGAACTTGCTGCGGGCCAGAAATCAGACGAGCAGGAGCGAGACTGGCAGGCGCGTCAGAAAAAGCTGAAAGATGATTTGAAAGTGGTGGAGGCTGATGTAAAAAGACTCGAAGCCCGATGTAAAGACCTGCAACATCAAATCGATCGGCCCCTCCAGTACAAGTCTTCGGGACAGCAGATCGGCGGGCAGGGTACGGGTAAAGGGTTCGTTCCCGAACCGCCGGCTGCTTCGAATTCCATTCGGCTGCCGTCGGAAACGCTGCCGACGGTCGGCGAGCTGCTCGAGGAGAACAAGCAACGGTTCCTTGTGATTGAGAGGTGGGACCAGCTGGAGAGCGGGCGGCACGAAGCCCAGCGGCTCAAGGCGCGGCTGGTGGCAAGACAGAGGTAAGCCATGAAAGAACAGCGGATCGAGATCGAGATCGACGAGCACGGCCGACTCAAGGCCGACGCACATGGATTTACGGGTGACACCTGCCTGAAGGAATTGGAGAAGCTTCTGGCCGACTGCCGGGGCGTGTGGGTCAGCGTTACCCGCAAACAGCCGGACCGCCAGGCCAGCACAAGCACCTCCACCAACGCCCAGCTCAAGACCGGAGGCCGGTGATGAGTGCTTACATCCAGTTGGCAACGCCGATGACCAGCCTCGAGTGCCTACTCGACGCCCTTGCAGACTTGGGCTACGACCGCACGAAAGTCGAGGTGCATCCACGCCCTGGTTCTGCGGTAGGTTCTGAGCAAGGGGCGGCTCCCAGGCAGGCTGATGTGATCATCCGGAGGCAGCACTTGACCAGCGGCCTGAATGATATTGTTTTTCACTCGACGCCGACCGGTTTTCAGGTGAATGCGAGCAGCGCTGACATGGTGCGTTTCGGTCGTCGCCTGCTGGCAGACCTCACGCAACGGTACGAGTACCACGAGCAAGAGCAACGAAAGCGTCAGACCGAAGCCCAGCGACGCGCTGAAGAGGAGCAGCGTCTCCGTCTCGTCGAAGCCACGCGGCAGTCGGTCATTGAGAAGGCTCGCAGCAGCGGGTATCGCGTGGAGGAGCGGGTCGAGAACGGCCGCATCCGTCTGGTCCTGTCGAAACGGATCTACTGATGTCCGCCGCCACAGCTCAGCTGAACGTCGCCCGCTGGCTCCCGCGCAGCCGCGTCAACGGCCCCGGCGAGCGGTTTGTGCTATGGGTGCAGGGTTGCCCGCTGCACTGCCCGGGCTGCTGGAACCCGGACACGTGGTCGTTCGCGCCGCGGAAGGTGGTCTCGGTCGCTGAATTGCTCGAGCACGTCCTCGCGGTCCGGCCGATCGACGGCGTCACCTTCACCGGCGGCGAGCCTTTCGCCCAGGCCGGACCGCTTGCCGACCTCGCTGAAAGCTTGCGCGGCCACGACCTCTCGCTCATGGCCTTCACCGGTTACGAGCTGCACGAGCTGACCCACCCGGACCAGCAGCGGCTGCTCGCTCAGCTCGACATCGTGGTGACCGGCCGCTTCGTCCGCGAGCTTCAAGCCGACGGACTTTTGTGGCGCGGCTCGAGCAACCAGAGGGTGCACTACCTCACTCCGCGTCATGCTCGCCGGGAAGTCGAAGTGGGCGGTGAGCCCACGGCCGAGCTCATCATCGACCGGTCGGGCCGCGTCTCGGTCGTCGGCTTTCCGATCCAGGAGTTGCTCGTGGAGCTTGGCCTGCCTTCGCGGATAGCAACCCGGCACGGTGAGCGTTCGGTCTGAGAGGCCTCCGAGAAAGCTGCGGTCGGGGGTCAACGGCCTGCTTGAGCGGTGAACCAGCGGACGAGTCGCGCCGCAGCGAAGGCGATGGAATACAGCGATTCCCGCTGTTGCCACGAGGTTCACGTCTGTGTTGAGAATCCAACGGACGTCCAAACACCGCTTGGCTCAAACCGGAACAGTCAGCCCGCTCCGTAGACGGTCTCAAAACCTCGTCTTGACCTTTATCTGAAGATTCCTCATTGCTTCGGCTGCGACGGCCGGTACGTCCAACCGCAAGCTCACCAGCGCATGTCTACGTGGCAGTAGACGGTTGGAAGGTGCGTAGCTTGCGGTACAGTCCTGGCATGACGCCGGAGTTGCAGAGGATCATTGAAGCGGAACGTGCCCTCATGGCCGGACATCTGGACCGCGCGGCGGAGCTCGCACAGCACGTGCTTCTCTCCCGGCCGGAGGCAGGCCTGGCGCTGAACGTGCTGGGAATCCTCGCCGCAAAACGAGGAGATGTACCGACGGCCGTGCTGCTGTGGGAGTCGGCCACACGGGCCGCCCCGGCGTTGCCGCAGCCGTGGGTGTCACTGGGTGAGGCGTTCTTCCACATCGGCCAGCCGGACAAGACCGTCCGCTGTTTCCGGGAGGCCCTGGCGCGCAACCCCGACCTGCACGACGTCCGGGCCAACCTCGGGGTCGCCCTGCAGAACCTCGGCCAGCACGAGGACGCGGTCCAGGAGCTGCGTCGGGCGCTGGCCGCCAAACCCGACCACGCAGAGGCCGCCGTCGCGCTGGCCACGTCGCTGTATCACCTCGGCCGGACTCAGCAGGCCGTGGATGTGCTCACGGAGGCGTCGCGGAAACACCCGTCTCACGCGAAGATCCTCTCCAACCTTGGCGTGCTGCACGAGAAGCTCGACCAGCCCGAATCCGCCATCGGCTGGTACGACAAGGCGCTGGCGATCGCCCCCGACGACGCCCAGACCCGCTTCAACCGCGGCTCGTCACTGATTCAGTTGCTCCGCATTCCGGAGGCCCGGGCCGACTGGCAGGCCGCCCTGCGCCTCGACCCCAACAACGCCACCACCGCCACCAACCTCGCGATTCTCGAGCTGCTCGACGGCAACCTGCCGCTGGGCTTTGACCTTTTCGAACACCGCTGGGCGGTGCGCCACCGCAAATTCCCCATCCCTGCCCCCGAGTGGGACGGCTCGTCGCTCGACGGCAGGCACATCCTGCTGTTCGTCGAGCAGGGACTGGGCGACATGCTGCAGTTCTGCCGTTTTGTTCCCGTGCTCAAACGGAAGTACCCCACGTCGCGCATCACGCTGGTGACGCTGCCCACCCTGCATGGACTGCTGCGGTCGCTGGCGGGCGTGGACGGTGTGGCGGACGTGAACCCGCCCTATCCGCCGGCCGACTGCCAGCTCTCGCTGCTGTCGGTGCCCCGCGTCCTCGGCACCACGCTCGAGACCCTTCCGGCCGAGGTGCCCTACTTGCACGCCGACCCGGCCCGCATCGAGCGATGGAAGCCCGTGCTCGACCGCCACGCCGGTTCGGCACGTCCGCGCATCGGGCTGTTCTGGCAGGGGACGAAGGTGGACGAAAACCGCACCATCCGTCTGGCCGAGCTGGCCCCGCTGTGGTCTGCCGCCCCCAGCGCCTGTTTCTTCTCGCTGCAGAAAGGCCCGGGGGAAGAGGAAGTCGAAGGCTTCCCGCACCCGCTGGTCCCCCTCGGCCACGAGCTGCTGGACTACGCCGACACCGCCGCGGTGCTGTCGCTGCTGGACGTGGTGGTCACGATCGACACGTCGCTGGCCCACGCCGCCGGGGCGCTGGGCCGACGTACGTTCACGCTCCTGCCCTTCCGACCCGACTGGCGCTGGTTGCTGGACCGCACCGACTGCCCCTGGTACCCGACGATGAAGCTGTTCCGACAAACGCGGCGGAAGGACTGGAGCAGCCCGGTGGCGGCGTTGTGCCGGGAGCTGGCCCACATCTGAGTTGGGCCTCAAAGAAACACGCAGTAACCTGGGTCGGATGGACGGCCTCGCTTACGGGGGGCGGGGTCTAAAACCCGTGATTAGTCGGCAAAAAACGGTTGCTTTTCCCGTTGCAACGTGTAAGCTCCAACGCATGCAGCAACAATCTACAAGGAAGGGGCTGTATGTCTGTCGTTGCTGATCGCGAACGGGTGACATTCCGTGTTCGCGGGTTGCTCCGGGCCGCGATCACAACTGCCGCGGGCGCAATCGTGGCGGTCCCGGCGTCGGGTCAGGTGTTCCGGTGGGACAACGGGCAGCTGATCCCCGGCACGGCCAGCATCCCCCCCGGCCCGGGGGCCAACTACAGTGGGCTGAATCTGGATTTCGCCGCACTTCAGAATCGGAACCTCACGTTGGCGAACTTCGTGCAGACCTCCTTGGTCAGCGCCCTGCTGTTCGGTTCCACACTATCCAGCGCGAACCTCTCAAGCTCTACGCTCACTGGCGCGAACCTCTCCAGCGCCACGCTCACCAGTGCGAACCTGTCGGGGGCGAGTCTGGCCAGCGTGAACCTGTCCGGCGCTTCCGTGTTCAGTGCTAACTTCACCGGCGCGACGGTCGCCGGAGCGAATCTGGACGCCGCCACAGCACGTGGGTTTACGGCCACGCAGCTTTACTCCACCGCCAGCTACCAGAACTTCAACCTCCGCGGCATCAGTCTGCGCTCCACCAGCCTCCCCGGCTGGAATCTCGCCTCGCAGGACCTCACCGGTGCACAGCTCTCCAACTCCTCGCTCACCAGCGCCAACCTGTCCAGCTCCACGCTCACTGGCGCGAACTTCTCCAGCTGCACGCTCGCGACCGCGAATCTGTCGGGGGCGAATCTCTCCAGTGCGAACCTGTCGGGGGCGAACCTCACCAGTGCGAACCTGTCCAGCACCTCGTTGCTCAGCGCCAACGTTACTGGGGCGACGGTCACAGGGGCGAATCTGGACGCTACCACGGGGCGTGGATTCACCTCCACACAGCTGTACTCCACGGCCAGCTACCAGAACTTCAACCTCCGCGGCATCAGTCTTCGCACCACCAGCCTGGGCGGCTGGAACTTCGCCTCGCAGGACCTCACCGGTGCGAATCTCTCCAGCTCTTCGCTCACCAGCGCGAACTTCTCCAGCTCCACGCTCACCAGCGCGAACCTGTCAGGGGCGACCCTCAACCTGGCTAACCTGTCGGCGGCGAACCTCACCAGCGTGAATCTGTCGGGCACCCTCGTGTTCGTCGCCAACTTCACCGGGACGACGGTTACTGGGGCGAATCTGGACGCGGCCACAGGGCGTGGATTCACCTCCACACAGCTGTACTCCACGGCCAGCTACGTCAGCCGCGACCTCCGGGGCATCCGGCTCGGAAGCAGCAACCTCACCGGCTGGAACTTCGCCTCGCAGAACCTGAACAGCGCAAGCTTCGCCTCCTCCACACTCACCAGCGCCAACCTGTCCGCCTCCACACTCACCAGCGCCAACTTCACGCTGGCGGACCTTCGCTCGGCCGTGGGCTTTGCCCCCGGGACCGGCACGGTGACCCGCGGGATGATCCGCCCGGACGGCACGCTGCCCGCCTTCGCCTTCGCCGCCGGCGAGGCGCTGCGCGTGCGGCCGCACCCCACGTTGCCGGTGACGGCCACCGGGACCATCGGCGGCCCACCCTCAGGAACCGCCGCTACCGTCGTCGTGGAGCCCGGGGGCTCGCTGCGTCTGGCCCCCGCCGCCCTCGCCGCCACCTCGGTGCGCACCCTCGACGGCGTGGCCCTCTCCATCGGGGGAACGCCCGGCCTCCCCGGCACCGTCCACGCCTCGACCGTGACGGCCACCGCCACCGGGCGGACGCTGGCCCCCACCGTGACGGTCCTCTCGTCGCTGAGCATCGCCTCGGACAACGCCCCGCTGGCCGGCCGGGTGTACTACGGCTTCCTGGACCTGGGCACGAACAATGCCGTGGTGCGGGACACGCCGCTGGCGGAGCTGCGGAGCATGGTGCGTCACTGGCTCACGGCCGACGGCGGGCTGCCGGGACACACCGGGCTGGGGACGTCGGCGGCGTTTTACGGCGTCGGCGGCGGGTTCACGACGCTGGCGGTGTACGACAACTCGGTGCAGACGCTCGCCACGCTGGACGGGGTGGCGGTGTCGGCGTCGGACGTGCTGGTGAAGTACACCTACATCGGGGACCTGAACCTCGACGGCGTGGTGGATGCGTCGGACCTGTCGCGGCTGCTGCGGGGGCTCAACGGGGAGGGGACGGGCTGGAACTTCGGGGACGTGAACTACGACGGCGTCGTGGACTTCACCGACCTGGGGCGGACGCTGGCGGCGTTGCGGGGCCAGGGCGGCCCGCTGGGCATGTCCGCCCCCACCGGCGGCGGCGTCATCCCGGAACCGGCGGCGCTGACCTGCCTGACCCTGCCGGCACTGCTGCTGACCCGGCGTCGCTCAAGCCGCCGCTGATGGCCGTGTGTCCCGCCGTACGAAGCCTCCCCCCCCCCGCCCCCCCCCCGACCACGGCCCTGCTACCTCCGGACGCGGTCTCTGCGCTTCAACGCTGCCCTGCGGCCGGGCTGAAGGACCGTTTTGATCGGCGTTCTCGCCGCAGACGCTGCCCGGTGCACGGACGGGCGCCACGCCTCGTCGGCGGATGCAGCCGGTTCGATCAGGTTGAAGTCCAGCGAGCAGGGCGGCGATCCGATTCCAGGCAGTCCTTTTGTCCCTGGCGGCCCGACCCGGGCAACGTCCACCCGTCTACACAGGTCTTCTAGGGCGCGTGCGATGGGCAACACGCGGTTCATGCTCTCGCCTGGCGACCCTGGTGGTTGCCGTTGCGTTGACGATGGGGAGAGTCCGGCCCGTCGCCGGAGTGGGGGGGCCATCAGGCTGCGGTGCCCAGCTCGTCGGCCTTGATCGTCGCGTCGTCGCCGACAAAGGTGGACGGCGCCGGGGTGTCGTCGTCTCCAGGCCACTGGCCGATCGCCTCGAGGGCCGACGGCTCGAGGGTGAGTCCGGCGGTGTCCAGCGTTGCGACCCGGACAATCCGTCGCGAGCGGTCGCTGTGCAGATCGATCGCCTCATCGGCCAGCACCGGCAGCGCCTCGTCGCCGGACGGCTGCCCCAAACGCCGGACGATGGGACGGAACACGTCCTGCTCGTTGACCTGTACCACCACGGCGGAGGATCCATCGTCGAGGGTCACCGTCGAGCCGGGCGGGAAGGGGGGGCAGACCTCGTGCAAGGCCTTGACCACCACCCCGTCGAGCCGCCCGGTACCCAGCGCACGGACCTTCGCGAGCGCCTCCAGCGGCGTGAGGCGGGTGCCGGTTGACGGGTCCCACGTGAGGCGGTTGTAGGCATTGGCCACCGCGACGATGCGGGCGAAGACGTGCAGGCGTGTGCCGGCACACGGCAGTCGTTTCCCGTTGATCACCAGTCGGGGAAAGCCGCTGCCGTCCATGTGCTGATGATGGTGCAGCACGGCCGTCGCCGCGGACGCCTCGACGCCGTCTTTGACCAGCTCGTATCCCAGTCGGGTGTGGCTCTGCCACTCGCCGCGAGCGGCCGTGTCGCCCGGGGGTCGGGCCACATGGAACTTGCGCAGGGTGGCGTCCTGTCGGGTCTTGCCGATGTCGTGCAGGAGCGCACCGACGCCGAGGTTGATCAGCTCCCGGGCGTGCTGAGGGGGAAGGCGGTGCCGCTGCTTGATGACGTACCGCTCCAGCCGGGAGCCCAGCAGAAGACTCAGCGTGGCGACCTCGGCCGCGTGGCCGGGCAGGTCGTCCGCGTCGCGCGGCTGCAGCTCGTAGTACAGCCCGCGCCCGGCAAGCGACGCCACCTGCAGGAGCAACTCGCGGATGACGCCGTACACCCTTCCCAGCGGCAGCTCGCGGTGCGGGTCGGCGGTGCTCCTGCCGTAGAGCTCACGCGAGAGTCGTCGCAGTGCCAGCGCCGCTTCGCTGTCGCACAAGCAGATGTGCCGGTCCAGCGTGCTCAGCGGTTCGAACGCGATGGACAGCCACGGGACGCCCAGCTCGTGCAGCCGGGCGATGAGCTCCGCGTCGAGCTTGACCCCCGCTTTGACGAGGTCGCTCTCGCCGGTCGGGTGCGCAAGCGTTGCGGCAAGGGTCATCCCCGGCCGGGCATCTTCGGTGCGGAGCCAGAGCACGCGACGGCGGTCCTCCCAGTGGGGTAGTCGGCGGACGGGCGGGGCGGGTCCACGCCGTATACAACGCCTGACGAACTTTTCGCCGCCGCCGCGGGAGCCATGTTCGCCCAGCCCGTTCCACCGGGATAAACGTCACAACCGTTACGCAAGACCGCGATAAACGAGCGCCGCTACGGCGCGGTCGCGGAAGAAACTCAGGGGCGGGGCCCGGCCCGTCCAGAAAGCGAACTGCGCGTGCGCCTGGTGGGCGAACATCTCGACCCCGGGGACGGTCGTCGCTCCCCGGTCCGCCGCCTCGCGGAGGAAGCGTGTGTGCAGGGGCGTGTAGACGCAGTCGAAGACGACGTGGCCGGGGCCGAGCTGGCCGGGCAGTCCCCCGGCTTTGTCCCAGACGGACCCGGGTTCGCCGGCCTGGCCGTCGTTCACCGCGGACGGATGACGCGCTTCGGCCATCCCCACGGAGGTCGTTTGAATGAACACCCGGCACGGGCTGCTGGGAAGTGCCTGCAGCGGGTGCACGGCGCGGATGGTGTCCGGGAACTCGGCGGCGAGCTGCTCGGCGCGTTCGCGAGTGCGGTTGTAGAGGTGGACACGCGCGGTCGTGCCCGCCAGCGCGGCGACGGCGGTGCGTCCGGTCCCGCCGGCGCCGATGACCGCGACCTCGAGTCCGTCCAGCGGAATGGTTTCTGCCTCGGTGTCGGGTCGGCCGATCGCGCGAGCGAGCCCGACGCGGACGCAGTGCAGGATGGCGGCGTGATCGGTGCTGGTGCCGCGAAGACCGCGGTCGGAGATGTGCAGCGTGTTGGCCGCGCCGGCCCGGCGCGCCACCTCATCGAGCTCGCCTCCCGCCTCCAGAAGATAGCGGTAAGCGTTCTCCTTGTGCGGCAGGGTCACCGAAAGCCCGGTGAGGTGCAGGCCGGGGTCCTTGCCGAGCGTCTCCATGAACGCCTTGAACGATTCGTACCCGCCTGGCACGGGCATCGGCAGATAGACGGCGTCGATGCCGGTATGGGCGAAGGCCGCGTTGTGCACGTGCGGTGAGAGGGAGTGGGCGACGGGATGGCCGATCACCCCATAGACGGCGGTGGCCGGGCCGATGGAGCGGAAGCGGTAGAGCGTGAGCAGTTCGTCCACGGTCGGCTGGCCCGGCGCGGTGACGTCTTGCGGGCGCAGCGTCGCGAAGGTGAGGAAACCGCCGAACTTGGGCGCGAGCACCCGTGACATCAGTCCCGCTTCGCCCATGCACAGGGCGATGGTGGGTTTGCAGCGGTGACGGAGCAGCTCGAAGGCCTCGAGGTTGTCGCGGATGCTGCGGGCGAGAAAGGCCACCTTCACAACATCGGCGCCCGTGCGGTTGAGCTCTTCGAAGACCGCGTGGAGCCGGGGCGGCCGGCCTGTGAAATCGTGGTAGGAGACGATGAGGCCTTTGCGGTCTGGTCGCGGGGCGGTGAGGTCGATCACCCGGCCCGCGCCGAGATGCACCTTCTGTCGGAGGTTGCTGCTCCGCTGGTAAGCGGCCAGCTCGACGTCGATGTACGCGGCGCCCGAGAGCGAAGCGACCTCCAGCACCGGAATGCGCTCCTGGTCGGTGAGGTCGCAGGCCCCGCCCTCCCACGCGGGGCGGCACGTGACGATGCACGGCAGAGGGCTGCGGCGTGCGAGCTGCTCCACCGCCGCCAGGTCGGTGAACAGGTCCACGCGAAACTCGACAAGGTCGGCGCCGCGCTCGGCCGCCTGCGCTGCGTCCGAGAGGGCCTGCTCGAGCCGCTGCACCACGATCGACACGCACAGGTGCGTCACGCGCGGCCTCCGCTGCTGGCAGCGCTGACCGTTCCCGCGGCAGCGGCGTTGGAGCCGCCCGGTCCGGGCGAGACCGCGTCAGACCACCGTTCCAGCTCCCGCCGCAGCAGCGCCACGGTGGCCGCGGTGGGTTCGACCAGCGGCAGGCGCAGCTCGCCGGAGTCCAGACCTGCGAGCTTCATGGCCGCCTTCACGCCGGCCGGGTTGCCGTCGGCGAACAGCGCCTTGATGAGCGGGAAGAGCCGCACGTGCAGGTCGGCGGCGGCGCTGTGCTGGCCGGAGCGGAACTTCGACACCATGTCCACGACCACGCCGGGGAGCAGGTTGGAAAGCACAGAGACCACGCCCACCGCGCCCACCGAGAGGAACGGCAACGTCAGCCCGTCGTCGCCGGAGAGCACGGGCAGATCGCAGAGGCTGCGGATTTCGGTGACCTGGTCCACGCTGCCGGCGGCCTCCTTGATAGCGACGATGTTGGGGTGCTCGGCGAGACGGGCGACGGTGGCGGGCGCCATGTTCACGCCGCAGCGGCCCGGGATGTTGTACAGCACGATGGGCAGGTCCACGCTGTCGGCGAGCGTCATGAAGTGCCGGTACAACCCCTCCTGCGACGGCTTGTTGTAGTAGGGGTTGACGGAGAGCCCGGCGGCGGCCCCGACCAGCCGCGCAAACCGGTGCAGCCGCAGCGCCTCGGACGTGGCGTTGGCGCCCACGCCCGCGATCACCGGCACACGCCCCGCGGCATATTCCACGGTCAGCGCGATCACCTTTTCATGTTCGTCGAAGTCCAGCGTGGGCGACTCGCCCGTGGTGCCGACGGGCACAAGGGCGTCCACGCCGGCGGCGATCTGCCGATCGATTTGCATCTTCAGACGCTGCGGGTCGAGCTGTCCATCACGAAACGGGGTGATCAGCGCGGTGACGACGCCGGAAAACATGACGTTGACCTCCTGTACTTCGCATGGGGCCGTGACACACGCGGTAGCCCACGACGTGGGCCTTGGCCTTGTCGTGACGACCTCCGTGTCGCGGGAGATGTTACGGCGACATCAGCACCCGATGGGGTGCCACCAGCTCGTCCCGGTCGGCGGTCTTCACCGCCACCCGAAACCCCTCGCGCAGCGACGCACACGCCCACTCGCCACGGGCCGCCAGCACGATGATCCCGACCTGGTCGCTGGGGGTGAGGCTGTGGTGGTGGGCGATCCGCTCGAGCACGGCCTGCGCGGCGTCCAGCGGGGTCTTGCCGGCCCGGAGCTGCTCCACCGCCAGAAACGCCCCGCACACGCTCATGACCAGCTCGCCGTGGCCGGTCGCCACGGCCGCCCCGACGTCGGGGTCAACGTACAGCCCATGGCCGATGATGGGCGAGTCGCCCACGCGGCCGGGCAGTTTGAAGGCCAGCCCGCTGGTCGTGCAGCCGCCGGCCAGCCCACCCGTCCCGTCCCGCGCGAGCACGCCGATCGTGTCGTGGTTGGCCTCCCCGACGGCCAGCGACTCGCCGCGCCCGTAACCCAGCTCTTCGATATTGGCCATCGTGGCAGCAAACGGATGCCCTGTCCGGGCGACGTTGTCCTTGAGCCATCGCTCCCACGCGGCCTTGGACCGCTGCGACAGCAGCAGGGCAGGGGGGAGCAGCTCCTGGTCGGCGAAATCGTCAGCATCGGGACCGACGAGCAGGACGTGCGGCGTCCGCTCCATGACCCGCCGTGCGATCGTGATGGGATGCGGGTGCCGTCGCACCGCCGCCACCGCCCCCCGCCGCGACGGCGAGAGCATCACCGCCGCGTCCAGCGAAACCCGGCCCGACGAGTCCGGCAGGCCGCCCACTCCCACAGTGGGGTTTTCCGGGTCTGCTTCGGCGTCGCGACAGGCCGCCTCCACCGCGTCGAGTGCGGCCCCCCCGTTGGCCATCACAGACCAGCCGGCAGCGTTGGCGCGGCGGCCGAAGGACCATGTGGAGAGCAGCAGGGGGGCAAGGGTCGAGCTCATGGCGGGGAAAGGATGCGGGCGGGCGGGTCACGGCCACGGGCCGCGGCGGCGGCCGCCCGCGGGGGCACGCGACGCCCGGCAGTATGAACCGAGGGTCCCGTCGACGCCAGCGCCGACCGGCGGCCGCGGGGCACGATGGCCGGTGCGAAGAGCGATGCGGGCCCGGGAGCCCACGGAGCAGGCGGGGTCGCCGCCTACGGTCGTCCTACACTCCCGCCGCGTGAAAGCCCCTGTGGACCAGCTGCGGACGCTGCCACCCGGCAGTGTCGTGACCATCGGCAACTTCGACGGCGTTCACCTCGGTCACCGCGCTCTGCTCGCCCACGCCCGTGACGAAGCCCGCCGCCGCGGCACCGTCGCCGTCGCCGTCACCTTCGACCCCCATCCGATGGCCGTGCTGCGGCCCGAGTCGGCCCCGCTGCGGCTCACGCCGCTGGACCTGAAGGTCGAGTTACTCCAGTCCGCCGGAGCCGATGAGGTCGTCGTCCTGCCGCCGTCGCAGGACATCCTCTCGCTGGAAGCGGAGGACTTCTTCGCGCTGCTCAGCCGTGACGCCCGCGTCGCCCATCTGGTCGAGGGCGAGTCGTTTTGTTTCGGACGCAACCGCCGGGGCACGGTGGACGTGCTGCGCGCATGGACGCGCGACGCGGGCATGGGCCTGACCGTCCTGCCCAGCGTCGAGGTCGGGCTGCTGGACCGCATTCGTGTTCCGGTCAGCAGCTCGCTGATCCGTACCCTCGCCGGCTACGGTCGGGTTCGCGACGCGGGCATCTGTCTTGGCGGCCCGCTGTTCCTGGTCGGCCGGGTGGTCGAAGGCCAGCGTCGCGGCCGCCAGCTCGGCTTCCCGACAGCCAACCTCGACTGCACGGGGAACGTGGTCCCGGGCGACGGCGTCTACGCCGCACGCGTGCGTCTAGCCGGCGAGACGTTCGCCGCCGCCGTGCACGTCGGGCCGGTGCCCACGTTCGGCGTGGGGCAGCGTCAGGTCGAGGTCCATCTGCTCGGGTTCTCGGGCGACCTGTACGGGCAAACGCTCCGGGTCGAGGTCATCGACTACCTGCGTGACCTGCGGAAGTTTGCGAGCCTTGATGCCCTCAAGGCACGGCTGTCGGTCGACTGTGCTCAAGCCGCCCGCCTGGCCGAGCTGCCCGACCTGCTCGCGCCCACGTGGGGCCCGATGTGATGCCCGGCGTGAGGCCCGGCGTGAGGCCCCGAGCGGTCGTCCCCGGGGCAGACCCGCCGCAAGGGCCCTTGCGACGGAGGTTCCCGGCCACCGCCGTGGGTTGTCCCCCCGGCCCCGGACAACTAGGCTCGGACATGCTTCCTGCCGTCGCCCCGGGCACGTCACCGGCCGTTTCGCTCCCGTCGCCCACGGCCGACGAGCTCGACCATGCCGTGGACCTGCGTCACCAGCTGCATCGCATTCCCGAGCTGGCGTACGAGGAGCACGAAACCGCTGCCTGCATCCGCCGCGAGCTGGACCGTCTGGGGATCGCGTACACCGCCGGCGTCCCCGACGCCCCCACCGCCACGGTGGCCGTTCTCGGCGACCCGTCCCGACCGTGCATCGCGCTTCGCGCCGACATCGACGCCTTGCCCATCACCGAAATGACGGGCCTGCCGTACGCATCGACGTATGCCGGCCGGATGCACGCCTGTGGTCACGACGGGCACACGGCCAATCTGCTGCTCACGGCCGCCGTGCTCAGGCGGTGGGTCGAGCGGCTGCCGGTGTGCGTCAAGCTGATTTTCCAGCCCGCCGAAGAGGGCGGCGGGGGGGCCGACCGGCTCGTGAAGGCCGGCGTGCTCGACGGCCGGCTCGGGCCGAAAGTCCAGGCCATCTACGGCCTGCACGGCTGGCCGTCGCTGCCGGCGGGCAGCATTGCCAGCCGTCCCGGGCCGCTTCTGGCGGCCACGGACACCCTGCGCGTGACCCTCCGTGGCCGCGGCTGCCACGGCGCCGCCCCCCATCTTGGCGTCGACCCCATCGTCGCCGCCGCAGAACTCGTCCTCAACCTGCAGATGCAGGTGAGCCGGGAGACCGACCCCGTGGACGCCGTCGTGGTCACCGTCGGGCTGCTTCACGCCGGGACCGCCACCAACATCATTCCCGAGACGGCCGAGCTCGCGGCGACGGTCCGCACGCTTTCCCCGGAGACCCGTCAGGCGACACGCATCGCCCTGCAGCGCCGCTGCAAGGGGGTCGCCGCCGCCCACGGGTGTGTCGCCGAGGTCGAGTACGAGCAGGGCTATCCGGTGACGTGCAACGACGCCGGCTGCTTCGACCGCGTGCGGCAAGCCGCCGAAGCGGCGCGACTTCCGTTCCACGTCGCCCCCAGCCCGGTGATGGGCGGCGAAGACTTCGCGTATTACCTGCAGGCCGTCCCCGGCGCGTTCTTCTTCGTGGGCGTGCGGCCGGCCGGGCAGAGCGAGTACCCCTCGCTGCACAACGAGCGATACGACTTCACCGATGCGGCCTTGCCGGCGTGCACCGCGATGTTCCTCCAGCTGGTGGGGGATTTTGCCGCCCGCCAGCCGGCCGTCGCAGCACCCTGATGCGGCCTGCCGTTCCCGGCCGCCCGACGTCTGACGTGAAAGGCTGCGGGGCCGCCCGACCTGATGTGGTCAGTGCCGGTTGGACAACCCATCGACCACCTTGAACAGTGCCTGCGTGCCCTCGTGGCCGAAGCCCGCCGCCTGCGCCGCCGAGAAAAGCTGATGCACGAGCGACGTCGCCAGGAGCGACACCTGTGCCCGCTCGGCAGCTTCCAGCACGAGCCTCAGGTCCTTCTGCTGCAGGTCGATCGTGAAGCCGGGACGGAAGTCGCCCGCGAGCATCTTCGGGCCGAGGTTGCTGAGCTGCCAGCTTCCGCCAGCACCGCCGGAGACGGCCTCGAGGGTCTTCTCGAGATTCAGACCGTTCTTGGCCGCAAACGCCAGCGCCTCGCAGGTGGCAAGGTTGGTGACGGACACGAGAATCTGGTTGACCAGCTTCGTGAGCTGTCCGGTACCGACAGGGCCGGTGTGGGTGATCGTGCGTCCCATGAGCCGCAGCAGCGGAAGCACCCGCTCGAAGGCGGACTCCGTCCCGCCCACCATGATCGACAGCGTTCCGGCCCGCGCCCCCACATCACCCCCCGTCACCGGCGCGTCGAGGAAGTCCGCGCCTGCGCCGGCGAGCCGCTCGGCCACCTCCCGTGCCGCCGCCGGGGAGATGGTGCTGTGGTCCACGACCACCGTCCCGCGCCGCACGGTACGCAGCACCCCGTGCTCGCCAAGACACACCTCCAGAACGTCCGGGGTGTCCCGCACGTTGATGAACACGACGTCGGCGTCGCGGGCGGCCTCCGCCGGCGACGATGACAGCTTCGCCCCCCGCGCCACCAGTCCGTACGCCTTCTCCGGCGTGCGGTTGTGCACCGTCAGTGCGTGCCCGGCCGCCAGCAGGTGCCCGGCCATGGGCGCGCCCATGACGCCGGTTCCGATGAACGCGATTCGCTCCGGCATCCCTCTCCTCCACCCTTACCCGACGGACGGTCCGACCCCTTGCCGCCGCCGCGCCCGCGTCGGCCGCCACGCCGGACTCGCCCGGTCACCGCGCCAGCACGAAGTACAGCAGCACCATGTTCATCAGCAGCGACACCGTGATCACCACGCCCAGCACCACCAGCAGCACCTGATTCGGCTGGGCGGCCGCCGCCCGGGCGGCCACCACGGCCGGATACGGGTCGGACGGGGTCGCCGTCTGCTCGATCTTCGACAGCGCGTCGATGTCCACGTGGTGCCGGGCGTGCACGGGCGGCTTGCCGTCCCGCACCAGCTTGAGGTCTTCCAGCAGGTCCTGCGTCGAGGCGTAACGCTCCGACCGTTTCTTGGCCATGCAGAACTCGATGATCTCGGCCGTCCCGCGCGACAGCGACGTGTTGAGATGGTCCGGCGGGGTGAGCGGCTGCTTGAGGTGCTTGTGCATCACCGCCGAAGGCGTCTCCCCGTCGAACGGCGGCCGGCCGGTCACAAGGTGATACAGCGTCGCGCCCAGCGAGTAGATGTCGGCCCGGAAGTCGATGTCGAGCTCGCCGCGGATCTGCTCCGGCGAGATGTAATACGGCGTGCCGTAGGCCTTGCCCGCTTCGGAAAGCGCTGCGGCTTTGTCGTCCATGGCCCGGGCCAGCCCGAGGTCCGTGAGCTTGGCCACGCCCTGCGGCGTGAGCAGGATGTTCTTGGGCTTGACGTCGCGGTGCACCAGCCCGCGCGAATGGGCATGGGCGAGCGCGTCGGCGATCTGGATCATGATGTCCAGCGCCTCCCGCTCGGTGAACGTCCTGTTGTCCCCGTGCGGCGGGGGCGCCATCAGGTCATAGAGCGTCTTCCCCTCGACAAACTCCATGACGAAGTAGTGGTAGTTGTCCGCCGTCGAGCCGACGTCGATGGCCTGCACGATGTTGTTGTGAGCCAGCCGGGCGGCCGCCTTCCCTTCCTTGTAGAACCGCTCGACAAAGTCGGGGTTGTCCGAGAGCCGCTTGGGCAGCACCTTGATCGCGACGATGCGGTCCAGCGACAGCTGCCGCGCCTTGTACACCACCGCCATCGCCCCCTTGCCCACCCGCGCCAGCACCTGATAGCCGGGGATCTGCCCGGAGCGGCGCTCGTCCATCTGCGCGCGGATCCGCTTGGCCTGGTTGGCCGTGATGAAGTTGTGTTCCACCAGCAGGTCGGTGAGCGACCGCTGGTTCGGGTCCGACGCCTGCTTCTGCTGCTCCCGACAGAACTCCAGCTCCGAACGCGTGGCCAGCCCGAGCTCGAGCACCACCTTTTCGATCTCGGTGTCCGCCGAGGTGGCCGTGGATAACGCGTTGGTGTCCGACGAGCGGGACATGACCCATCCGGGGAAAAGTTCAGGCACGAGCCGTGACCGCTGCAACTGACTTGCAGATCTGCACCGGCCGAGCAGCGTCCACCCACGCCGCCACTCTCTACCCGAGCATCACCTAGGTTGTTGTCGGCAGACGGAGCACCCCTCTCGAGAAACGCTAAAACGGTTAACAAGCACCGTCAAGGCACCGCGACCCGCCCGCGACACCTCCGGGCAGCTCTGTCCGCCGGCCGCTCGGCGCCCGCCCCCGCGTCGCTGTGCTCGCCACGGCACCCTCAACGCCCCGCCCCCGCGACCCACGGGGGAACACACGCCCTCCGCTCCGGGCCATCCCAAGGCGGCGTGACAGCCGCCACCCCGGGAACGCATTGACTCCGCCCCTCACCGGTCAATAATCCGGCCTGTCCAGCACTGACGGCGCAGAGGGCGGCCGGCCAGCCCCGCGCGGCAGGTGACGGTGACCGTAGCTCAGTTGGCAGAGCGCCAGGTTGTGGTCCTGGACGTCGCGGGTTCGAGTCCCGTCGGTCACCCTGCATCCCTCCACGGCCGGTCCCGTCCAGACGGGCGGCGGGCCCATCGGTCACCTTGCCGCTCTCCCCGTCGCACCGGCCCCCCCCTCCCCCGCCGTATCGCATGCTTGCCAAACGCATCATCCCCTGCCTCGATGTTGACCGGGGCCGGGTGGTCAAAGGGGTGAAGTTCTTCGACCACGTGGACGCGGGCGACCCCATCGAGCAGGCCCGTCGTTATCAGGCCGACGGGGCCGATGAACTCGTGTTCTATGACATCACCGCCAGCCACGAAGGTCGGGAGATCATGGCCGACCTCGTCCGGCGGGTGTGCGAGCAGGTGTTTATGCCGCTGTGCGTCGGCGGGGGGGTCCGCACGCTCGACGATGCCGTCCGGCTGATTCAAGCCGGGGCGGAGAAGGTCTCGGTGAACTCGGCCGCCGTTCGGCGTCCGGCCCTGATCCGAGAAATCTCACAGCGATTTGGGGCCAACGCCACCGTCCTCGGGCTGGACGCCAATCGCGTGATCGTGGACGGACGTGAGGCGTGGCACGTCTTCATCAACGGCGGCCGGGTGGACACTGGACTCGACGTGATGTCGTGGGTGCGGCAGGCGGAGTCGCTCGGGGCGGGGGAGATCGTGCTGAATGTCATGAACGCCGACGGCACGACCGCCGGCTACGACCTAGAGATGACCGCCGCCGTCGCCGACGCCGTCCGCATCCCGGTGGTGGCCTCCGGTGGAGCGGGCTCGCCTGAGCACATCTTCCGCGTCCTCACCGATGGCCGGGCCGACGCGGCCCTGGCCGCCAGCATCTTTCACTTCGGCAGACACAGCGTTCCCGAGGTCAAGCACTACCTCGCTCAACGCGGCGTCCCCGTACGCATCGTCTCGCCCGCGGCCATCGGCAGCTCAGCGTGAGCATCGCCCGTGGCCGCGGTGGCGGTCGGCTGCCGTGGCCCACCCGGCATCTCCGCCCGTGAGCCATCGAACGTCGCCTTCCGGGGGACTTCGGCGCGGGTGTCCCCCGCGGCCGCCAAGCCGGGCCCAGCTGCCCCCGGGAGCTCTTTCGGCAGGTCCTTCAGCGAGTTCAGCCCGAAGAGCTCGAGGAACCGCTTGGTCGTCCCGTAGAGGATCGGCCGGCCCGGCTCTTCCGCGCGCCCGGCGATCTTGACCAGATGCTTTTCCATCAGCGACCGGATCGTCTCGCCCGACGCCACCCCGCGGATGGCCTCCACCTCCGCCCGCAGCACCGGCTGCTTGTACGCGATGATCGCCAGCGTCTCGAGGGCCGAGCGGGTGAGCTTGCTGTCCGCCTCCCGCTGATGCAGCTTCTGCAACAGCGGTCCGTAGTCGGGCAACGTCAAAAGCTGATACCCCCCGGCGACCTGTTCAACCCGGAAACTCCGCCCCGTCGCTTCGTACTGACGGTTCAGCTCCGCCACAGCCGCCCGAATCGGCTTGACCGACGGCACGCCCAGCAGCTCGGCCAGACGCGCTGGCGTCAGCGGGTGCCGGGTCGAAAACAGCAGCGCTTCGATCGCGGCAACCTCAACCCCGGCCCCGCCCACACCACCATCCGTCGCCGGCTGGTCCGACGCACGAGCGTCTTCCAGCGGCGACCCGGCATCCGGCCCTGCGAGGTTCTCCGCCACGACCGCCCCGTCGGCCATGGCCACGTCACGCTCACACCGTCCCGCCACACCGACCGCGGCATCGCTGGCGGCGCCAACGTCACGGTCGCACGCCGACGACACGTCCGCCTCGGCCGACGCAAGCTGGGGCCGCTCTGCCGGCAGGGAACACCCGTCGCCCGTCCCGCCCGGCACATCCGTTACGTCGGCCACGCTGCCGTGTGTGGCGATGTCAACGCCCGGCGTGTCGGCTGAGGGGGTGATGATTTCGGCCGGATGCCCGGCTAGGTCAGGGACGGCGAGACCTGTCGTATCCTTGCGGCGTCGGCGATGCCGTCGAACCTGCTCGGCCGCCGCCTCGAGCTGTTCCCCCAACCGCTGGTAGTCCGAGAGTGCATCCGTGCCCATTGGTAGGAGTATCGGCAGGGGCCTTTGGAAAGGCAAACCTGTACTGCGGCGCCTGACCGTGGCAGCCTTCTGGCCCGCTCGGCCACCGAAATGCGAGCGTAGCAGTCCCTCGCCGGCAGCCGCCGGCGTCGCCGCCGCCCGCTACCATCGGGCTTCGATGAAACACCGCATCCAGAAGCTGCTCGCGGCGGCGGGCATCGACTCCCGGCGGCACGTCGAGGAGATGGTCCGACAGGGACGGGTGGCCATCAACGGCGTCACCCGCACCCGCCTCCCGATTCTGGTGGACCCCGAAACCGACGAGGTGACGGTGGACGGCGAGCGGGTGCGTCTGCAGGATGTGCTCGGCCGGGTGACCACCGACGGACGACGCCGCAAGGCCGCCGGGCTGTACTACCTCATGCTGAACAAGCCCCGGGGCGTGGTGACCACGAATGTGGCGCAGGGGGTGCAGAAGCGTGCCATTGACCTGCTCCCGCCCAACTTCCCCGGCCGCGTGTTCCCGGTCGGCCGGCTCGACGCCGACAGCCGCGGCCTGCTGCTGCTCACCAACGACGGCGAGCTCACGCATCTGCTGACGCACCCCCGTTTCGGCGTGCCCAAGACGTACCGCGCGACGGTGGACGCCTACATCCTGCCCGAGCACATGAGCCTGCTGGAGAAGGGGCTGTACCTCATCGACAAGGAGACCGGTAAGCCGCACAAGACGGCCCGGGCGGTGCTGAAGATCCAATCCCGCACACGGGCGAGGACGGTCCTGGACATCACCATCAAGGAAGGCCGCAACCGGCAGATCCGCCGCATGCTCGCCCGCTTGGGCTACAAGGTCCGCGACCTCAACCGCATCCGTTTCGGCCCGCTCACGCTCGAAGGTCTGCCCGTCGGGGCCGTCCGTCCGCTCACGCCGGATGAGGTGAAAGCCGTCCGGACGGCCGCCGAACGCAGCAAGGCGTTCTTCGAACGTGCGGCGACCGGTTCCGGCAAGCGGAACCGGCGAACAGGCCGGCCGGCGGTCGACCGCGAGGTGCCCGAGGATGTGCGGCGGGCATCGCCTTCGGTCATGCCGGCCGACGACACGCTCGATTTCGTGCCCGACGACACGCTCGACGACTAGACGCGGGAAGCACCACGCCCGCCGTCGCCCGTCCGACTCGACACGCCCGGGTTGTGCGCAGATGGCGCGGCCGTGCCTTCGGCCGACGCGGCCGCCAGTGCCAGCGTCAAGGCTTCGCCCCGGCTGCCCACCCGGCCTTCGAGCTGGGCGTCGTAGGCCATGTCCAGCAGGCGGCGGAACAGCGGCCCGGGCTTGAGGCCCGCCGCGGCGAGATCGTCGCCCGTCAGCAGCGGCGGGGGGGCGTTGTCGTCACCACGTCGGCGGCGCAGGTCTGCCAGCAGCCCCGGCAGAGCGTCGGCGAAGTGCCCGCCGCACTGCAAGGTCTCCAGGACGGTCAGCAGCCCGTCGGCCCACGCGCGAGCCAAAAGACGCCGCCGCAGTGCCACCGGCGGGTGGGGCAGCGCCAGCAGCAGGCGGCTCAGCCCGTCCGCCAGCTCGAGCATGGCGTCCGTCTCCTCATTGCTCAGCCGCATCGCCTGCCTCAGCCCGCGTACCGTCGCGGCTGCCGCGTGGGGCGATACCGCGTTGAGGATGGCACGTTCGCCCGCCGCCCGGCCGGCGGACTCGGCCGAGACGGGCCGATCGCCCTCGGCGAACTGGGCCGTCTCTTCGATAGCGCACGTCGCCAGCACCACGGCAAACGGCAGGTCGGCCGCCGGGAGATGGGGCACCAGCGACACCATGGGCTGCTCGGCACAACTGCAAAACCGGAACAGCTCGGGGGTCAGCCCCAGCTCGCGCAGCAGCGACCAAGCCCGCACGCGCGTGGGCGGGACCAGCATCCGACGCATTTCGTCGCCCACGCGTTCGGGGGCGATGCGACGCAGATGACCTGCGTGCCGGCGGATCGCCCGGGCGGTGTCTGTCTCAAGGGTGAGCTCGAAGGCCGCCGCGAAACGCACCGCCCGGAGCAGCCGAAGGTGGTCCTCACCGAACCGCCGGTCGGGGTCGCCGATGGCCCGCAAGCGACGGGCGGCCAGGTCTTCCAGACCCCCGACAAAGTCGATGACCTCGCCGAACGGGTAGGCCGGCGGCTTGTCCGGGAGCGGGTCGAGAAACAGGCCGTTGATGGTGAAGTCGCGCCGCTCGGCGTCCTCTCTGGGCGACGCGAACCGCACGGAATCCGGGCGACGGCCGTCGCTGTAATCGCCGTCACACCGGAAGGTCGCCACCTCGATGGCATGTCCCCCCATCCGGACAAGGATGACGCCGAAGGCCGCCCCCACCGCCTGACTCCCACGGAACAGCCGACGCACCTCCCCCGGCGGGGCCGAGGTGGCGATGTCGTAATCTTTCGGTTTCAGGCCCAGCAGGAGGTCGCGCACGCAGCCGCCCGCGAAGTACGCGGTGTGCCCCGCCCGGCGCAGTTCGCGCAACACATGCAAAGCGGCCTCGCGGAGCTCCATGACCACGTCGAGTTTAGACATCGCCCAGCGCTCATCCCCTCTGGCGGACACGGCCGGCGTTGCCAAGGGTGACCGGTCGACCAGGGCGATGGGTCGAGAAAGGCGACGGTCGTACAGGGGCGACGGGCTGGCAAGCGCCATGCGGGGCCGCAGCCGCGCCGGCTCGGAGAGTGCGACAATCCGCCGTCAACAATCGATTGCTTCGACGTTACGAAAGGGTAGACTTGGAGTGGGTGAAGTCCACAGGCTCCGCCCGCCGCCGTCCGTGTGAGGTTCCCGCGGGGCGGAAGCCGCGAAAGGAGGCACCCATGCGTATCGCCATCGAAGTCGAACGTGCTGTTCCGGGGTCCATGGAAGGCCCGAGCTGGCATGAGACGCGGGTCGTGGACATCGACGAGGTCACGCTGACGCCCGAGCAGCGGGACGAGCTCGAACGGCATCGCTCCGATGTCATTTACGGGGCGGAGTACAGGCTCCCGGCCTACGACGGCCTGTGCCTGGTGTACTCGCTGCGGACCGCCGAGCCGTGGGACGTGCATCGCGCGATCGACGCGTGGCGGAGCTACCGGCTGCGGAAGCTCGACCACGAGCAGGCCGTCGAGCAGGTGCACCTGATGCGTGCGGTGCGCGACCTCAGTGAGACGCGTCACGGCCGTGGGCATGCCTTCAGGCCGTGACGTCGATGCCGCGGGGGCGGCGTCGTCGCGGTCAACGCGGGACGCGTGAAACGCGGGGCGTGTGAAACGCGGGGCGTGTGAAACGCGGGGCGTGTGAAACGCGGGGCGTGTCGCGCGGGGCCGTCGCCGTTCAGTTGCGGCCGATCAGATCGATCCGCATGTTCGCCCGGGAGAGGTACTGCAGGTATTCCGCCCGGTCCTCGAGGTGCAGGTCGGGCAGGTCGGTGCGCTCCCGGGTGAGCCGGTCGGCCCGCACCGCGAGTTGGGTCAGGAAGTTCGGCCGGGCCGGGTCAGGGGCGAGCTCCCAGCGGCTGACGCCGGGGGGGAGAAGCTGGGCGTAGACCCATTCGTCCACGTAATAGCGCACACAGATCAGGCCGAACCGCTCGGAGGCGGCGAGATAATTCTCCTTCGCCGCAGCGAGCAGCCGCTTGCGTTCGGCGGGGTCGTCCGTCAGCTGTGCCAGCAGGTAGTCATGGTCGGCGCGGGCGACCAGCATGAACGCGTTGATCGTGTCCTGATGCGAGCGGTAGGTGTTGATCGACTGCGGGAAGCCGTCGATGTGGCGGCGGTATTCCTTGAGCGCCGCTTCACCGAGCTGAATGACCCGGCGATAGCTGTACAGCGCCGCGTCCGCCGCGGCTTTGTCCTTCGGGTGGGCGTCCGGCGAGAGGTCCGCCGTCACCGCTTCCAGACTGCCGCGGTCGAGCGTCACCGAGGCGGAGCGTCCGAAGGCCTGCGCTTCGAACCGACGCCCCCGTTCCCACTCCTCTTCCGCCCAGCTCTTGAGCGAGATCGCCGGGCGCGAGTCGATGACCAGCCGCGAGAGCTGAAGGTGCCGCTGCTTCCCCAGGCTCTGCAGCATCTGCGACCGTTTGTAGTAGTTGTAGCCCACGGCCAGGGGCGACAGCCCGTACGGATACGGCTCGAACTGCTGCAGATACTGCAGGTCAGCGCCGTTGGGCGCGTCGAGGTCGGGGGAGACGAGCCCGGCCAGCCGGCCGCGGGGCGTCACGTACTGCGGCAGCAGGCGTCCTTCCGCGTCCAGACGCGGGTCCAGCGAGAGCCTCAGCCGGGCCGTATCACGCCGCAGACGTACGGCCGACTCCGGCCGGAACTGCGTCTCCTGACGGACACGCTGGCGGTAGTACACCTTCTCCTGCGAGTTGCCGAGCTTGTCGAACCACACCTGGGCCTTGGCCATCAGGATGTTGATGTTGTCGGGTCGCTCGCGGTCCACCGAGTCGGCGTAATCGAGGGCGTCGAGGATCGTCGAATACTTGTTCGACAGCGACGCCATCTGCACGGAGATGTTGTACGCCTTATTCCAGATCTGAAAGATGTGCACCGAGTCGAACTCGGGCTGGAGCAGACGGATCCACTCGACCTTGGTGTCGAAGTCGGTGAGGTCGCGGTCCGCCTTCTGCTGCTCGGAGCTGGGCCAGAGGATCATCACCAGCGGCCCGCGCAGCCCGCCCAGCAGCAGGGCGATGGCGTACGAGTCGAAGCTGCCCAGGTTGGTGGATGATGCGGTGGCGAAGGTGCTGCCACGCCCGCGATAGGCCATCGCCAGCTCGCGGCCGAGCACCGACAGCAGCAGCGCCACGACCATCACGATGACGATGGGCGTACGCGTGCGGGCGAAGCCGCCCGGCGAGGCCGACGCGACCGGCTGCGGCGACCGCGGCATCGACGGCGGGGCGGCCGGCGGCGTGGGCGGCGACGACGCTCCGGGGGGCGTCGAAGGTGGAGAGGGGGGCGGGGCGACGCTCACGGTGCCACCTCCTTGTACCGGAAGAACACGTACGACAGGGCCACCAGCGGCAGTCCGAACATCAGCAGCACGCCTCCCGACTCCGACAGCACGCGCAGGGGCACCATCACGCCGCGCTCGATGTCCTCGATCGACGCGAACCGCGAGATGTCCGGCAACACCTTGGCCACGAGCCGCAACATCTCCGTCAGCCCGTCCACCGACTGCGCGACCGCACGCGACACCGCCGCGTCGCGCAGGCCCATGCTCATCACCACCTGATTACCCATGCCCGACGACAGCGAGTCGCCCAGCTGCACCACCACCCACCGCCCCAAAAGGATCACCAGGGTGAGCACGGTCGCGATGGGCCAGGACAGGAAGGTCGAGCAGAAGATCGACACGATGATGATCAGCAGCGACATCATCCACATCACCAGCAGCGACTTGGCGAGGTTGAGCGCGAACGGCTGGCGGTTCGTGACGATCTGCAGGTTGTCCGGACCGACGGAAATCCAGTGCCCGTTGGTGAGCGAGCGCACGGCGATGTCAAAATCACCCCCGGCCAGGGCCGACGCGGGCAGGGAGCCGAACAGCACGCGGTTCGATTCCGGCAGCAGCTCCAGCTCGGCGGCGGGCTGCGACGGGTTCTGCCGGTTGTACACGGTCAGACGCATCCGGGTGTCGATGCTCTCGTCTTCCGGGTCGATGCCCGAGCGTTCGATCATCACCCGCAGTTCGAAGCCGACGTCGGCGCCGGAAGTCGCCACGCGGACGTTGCGAAAGCGGTAGTAGCCGATGGTGCCGTTGCCTTCGGCGGAGCCTTCGATCTGCTGTCCGCCGCGGCCCTGCCGCCCGCGCAGAACCGCCACCTGCCGATCCGGGAACATGCTGTCCATCGGGACCACCAGGTCCGCCTGACGGCCGTCCGGGTACTGCACGTACATCCGCACCACCTGCGGGCCGATGCCGAACTCGCGCCAAGGCTGCTCGCCGAGGATCTGCACGAAAATGTGGCGGTACTGCGAGATGTTCCCCGCCAGCGCGCGGGGGATCTCCATGCGGACCGTGCCTTCCCCCTGCGACGGCAGGACCCGGCCCACGCCGTTGATCTGCGAGGCGTCGATGATCATGTCGGCGCGGTCGTTGAGGATCGACACCCGCAACGAACCGCGTCCCTGCTCGCTGCCCTGGTCCACAAACGGGGCGATGAACGGCCGGTCGGACTCGTCGGGCTCGGCCACCCCGGCCCTGGCGCGGTGCGTCGCCGTCACCTCCAGCACCAGCCGGGGCGGGTTCGGGTCGTTGTCGGGGGCCATGAAAATCGGCTGCAGCACGTCGCGGTCGATCTCCACCGGCACCAGCGCTTCGCCGCGCATGCCGAACGGAATCCAGACGAAGCGGTCGCCGTCTTTCGGCAGCGATGACACCACCGCCACGCTGCTCGCGCTGGCCAGCCGACGCGCGTTGAGCAGCCCGAACCGCTGGTAGTGCTCCAGCGAGCTCTTCTGGAACGCCTGGTAGTTCCCGGTCTCGAGCTTGGTCGCGATGTCCCGCTGGTAGGAGAAGGACAGCGCGTGCAGGAACAGCCAGGTGAACACCCCCATCGTGACCAGCACGGTCAGCGATACGCCGGAGAACCCGACGATCTTGCCCAGCACGATCTCCAGCCGTGTCGTGGGCTTGGTGACGATGGTGTAGATGACGCGGTTGTCGATCTCCCGGGGCAGATTCGTGCACGAGAGGATGATCAGCGTCAGCACGAGGATCAGCCCCGTGGCAAAGAGGCAGAACTTGAGCGTCTGCCGCACCGCGTCCTGCTCGTCAAACGCCCGCTGGAACAGCGTGACCCCCAGCACGCCGGCGATCGCCAGCGGGATGATCAGCAGCACCTTCCGTCGTATCGACTCGCGGAAGCACACGCTGGCGACCGCGTAGACCCGCGTCGGCGACAGCCGCACGACGTCGCGCAAACCCAGCACCATCGCCCCGAGCGTGATCAGCAGCGGCACCCACCAGGTGCCCAGGCCCAGGCCCGCCGGCTGCGACTGAGCGAATTGAAAAACCGATTCCGTCATGGCTCAGCACCGCCCGTCCGTAGCTCCACCGCTTGCTCCGCCCGTGACCGCTGGCAAACGCCACCGCCGGGCTTGATGTCCCTCCCTTGTCCCTTCCCACAACCCTCCTCTGCCCTCGGCCACGCCGACCTAGGCGTCGGCCGACGTGTACGACTGTCCGGCCCTGGTGTTCTCCCGCACCACGCGGATGAACAGGTCCTCGAGCGTGGTCGTCGGGTGGGTGATCTCCACGTCGGTCACGCCCATCCGGGCGAGGAACGCCTTGAGCTCCTCCACCTGCGTGGGCGTGAGGCCTTTCGACTGGATCTGCGTGATGTCCTTCACCTGCACGAGGTCCTTCACTTCGCCCAGCGTCTGCATCCGCCCGCGGAACAGGATCGTGATGCGGTCACAAACGTCCTGCACGTCCGCGAGAAGGTGCGAACACAGCAGCACGGTTTTCCCCTGCTTCTTGAGCGAGAGGATCAGCTCCTTCATCTCGCGCGTGCCGATGGGGTCGAGGCCGGTCGTCGGTTCGTCCAGCAGGATCAGGTCGGGGTTGTTGATCAGCGCCTGTGCAAGGCCGATGCGGCGGGCCATCCCCTTGGAATACTCCCGAAGTTTCCGCTTACGCGCCCGCGAGTCGAGGCCGACGACGTCCAGCAGCTCAGGGACGCGCCGTTTGAGTTCCTTCGACGGGATCTTGAACAACCGCCCGTAAAACTTCAGTGTCTCCTCCCCGTTGAGGAACCGGTACAGGTACGACTCCTCCGGCAGGAAGCCGATCCGCTCGTTCACCTGCGGGGTGCCGACAGGCATACCCAGCACGGTCGCCGACCCCCGCGTCGGGAAGATCAGCCCCAGCAGCAGCTTGATCGTCGTGGACTTCCCCGAGCCGTTGGGCCCGAGCAGACCGAACACCTCGCCCCGGTGGATGGTGAGGTTGAGGTCCTCCAGGGCACGCACTTTGTCGCGGCCCCAGAAGTCGCGGTACACCTTGGTGAGGTTTTTCGTCTCTACGGCTTCGGCGGATGCCATCATGGGTCGCAAAGAGGGTAAGGAGCCGCGGTTCATCCCCGCCACCACACCGCACGCAACGGGCCGGAAAATGCACCGGCCGGGCGACGTGCACACCCCCAGCCCCGCAGAGCGTCGCGCTCTCTCCCCCGTGCATCCTCTCCCCCGTACGGCCGCTTCAGCGTGTCCGCCTCACCCTCGACCCGCCCCCCGACCCCTGAAATCCGCCAGCGGCACAGGCCGCCCGCGCCGCCCGCTCGCCCGAGCGTGCACTCGGCAGGCTGGCCGCACGCCCCCCCGCCGCGTGGTGGCCGCCGTCGCCCGTCCATGCCCCCCTCGACGTCTCGCCGCAGCGCCGCTGGAGCAGCGACACCACGGCGTTCGGAACGGGTCGCGTTACCGCTCGCCCCGGCCGCCGACCTTGGCCGACCGCGGCGGACCCTTCCGCGTGCGACGCCGACGCTTTTCCGACGGCTTCTCGTAGTACGCCACGCGCTTGATGTCCTTGGTCAGACCTTCCTTCTCGCACATCTTCTTGAACCGACGGAGCAATTGCTCGGCGGTCTCATTGCCCCGCGACTTCACCTTGATCATTGGAGTCGATTCCCTTTCCGTGCGGCCCGTCGCCCGACGCGCCGCCCACCGTCGATCCCAGCCACCTTGCGATTCCCTGCGGGCGACGGCCGTCCCGTCGAAACGTTATCCTTGACGCCGCAGTCCATCGCCCACCCCACAGAGAGGTCGGGCGAGTCCGGCTACTCTAGCGTTGCCCCGTCGTCTTTCAAGTACGCCACCGACGGCTTTTCCCGACGTCGCCCCGCCCTAACCTCCCCCCTGAGCAAGGCTTATCGCCCCACGCGACGGCCCATGCCGCTCCAGACGCTGTGACAGGCGCTTGGGGCCAAGGGGGACCGGGAAGGACCGGGGGAGGGCGGGGGGGGGCCGGGGGGGCCGGGGCTACGCGCGGGGGGTGGGGGGGGGTAGCGAGTGAGCCGCCCGCTCCAAAGACGGCCGGGCATAGCGCCACGTTGCCGCAATCCGAAAACCACTTTCATCCCCTCCTCCCATGGACAACCCCGCAACCCCTGACCACGCGAGTGCCGCTTCCACGCCGGCTAACCGGCGGACCAGCCACCAGATCGACATCCGCGTTCGCTACCCGGAAGTGGACGCGATGGGTTATCTGCATCACAGTCGTTTCCTGCAATATTTTGAAATGGGCCGGGTCGAGCTGCTCCGAGCGATGGGCCATGCCTACGCCGACCTTGAGCGGGCGGGCATCTTTTTCGTCGTGACGCGCGCAGAGGTCCGCTACCGCGCCCCGGCCCGGTACGACGAGGTCCTGCGTCTGACGACCACCATCAAGCGGCAAACCCTTGTCCGCATTGACCATACGTATCGACTGGAGCGGGACGGTCTCCTGCTCGCGGAGGGCGAGACCACCATCGCCTGCGTGGACCGGCAGGGTGAGGTCCGGCCTATTCCCGAGCTGATGCGATAAGGGCGAAGGCCGTCGAAACTGGAACGGGCAGCCCTGCTCAACTGAAAGGTGGGGTTTAGCGCCCGGCCGGCGTTCGGGATCGGCCGGAAAACAGAAGGACCCGCCCGGTCAGGCGGGTCCTTGCTGCTCTGGTTCGGGTCTCAGGACGACAACCCGCAGTTCCCCCTTTTCGCACGGCCTGGTCATCCCGGCCAGGGGGCCGCGACCGGGATCACGCTGCGACCGCTCGCTCAGGCCCTTGTGCGGGCGTGCCGGCGGTCCGGGGCGGGCGGCCCGCTCATGGTCTCGGGCCGCCCACCACCCGACGGTCAGCCGCGCCGGCGTCGCAGCATCGGCCAGCCCAGGGCCAGCACGGCCAGGCCGGCCGGCTCGGGGATCGGCCCGGGCGACACCGGGGGCAGCGACGAGTCGCCCAGCGACCCGCCCTGACCCCGCAACGCGGCGAGGATCCGCCCGAGGTCCGTGAAATCGACCACGCCGTCGTAGTTGACGTCACCGAAGTTCCAGCCGGTGCCGCCGCCGTTGAAGCCCTGCAGCGCCCGCGCCAGGTCGCTGGCGTCCACGATGCCGTCGAGGTTGGTGTCGCCGATGTAGGTGTACTTCACCAGGACGTCGTAAGCGGACACCGTCACGCCGTCGAAGGTGCTCAGCGCCGGCACGCCGTTGCCGAGCGGGTCGTTGTTGAACACCGCCAGCGTGGTGAAGCCGTTGCTCCCGTAGAAGGCCATCGACGACCCCAGCCCGAACATGCCCGGCAGCCCGGCCGACTCGGTCAGCCAGAACCGGACCATGTCGCGGACGGAGGCGAGCGTGTCGGCATGGCCGGCCGCGTTGGAGCGGACGATCATGTCGTTGTTGGACAGGTTGAAGAAGCCGTAGTAGCGGCGGTTGCCGAGCGGCCCGCCGTCGTTGGCGATGGACAGCCCCTCCACCACGACGACGTTCTGCAGGACGGCCGAGCGGTTGTCTTCCGCCCCGTAGGCGAACACGAACACCGTGCCCGGGGTGTCGGGGGTGCCGCCGATGGACATCGGCCCGACGTTGACGATGACGCGCGGGTCGTTGCCCGGCAGGTTGGGGGCCGCGCTGAACTCGGCGGACGCCCCGGCCGCGATCGTCACAGCAGACCCGGACGTGGTCACCAGACCGTCGAAGATGGTCAAGCCGCCGGAGATCGTGATCGGCCCGCCGATCGTCAGGTCGTCGCCGACGATCATGAAGCCGTCGCCGATGCGGTTGAACGCCCCGGGGCCGCTCACCCGGCCGAGCACCAGCGCGGCCCCGCTGACCACGTTGGCGGTCAGCGACGACTGGGCGACGACCGGGACATTCACCATGTGGAAGCCGCGGCTGGCAACGAGTTGCGCGTTGCCCACCGTGTTCTGCAGGGTGAGCGTGGAGCTGCCGTAGACCGAGTACCCCGTGTCGGCGTCGAAGGTGAGGCTGCCGAGCGTGACCGGGGTGTCGAGCTCGACGTTGATCACACTGGCCGGGGCGTTGAGGTCGAAGACCGCCGCCGCCCCGATGCCGTTGGGTGCGTTGCCGGTGGACCAGTTCAGCCCGTTGGACCAGACCCCGCTGTTGGGCGAGATCCAGTTCGCCGGGGCCGGCGGGGCCGCCGGTGTGAGCGTGAGGCTGGTCGGCCCGTAGACGAGGTCGAACCCCGGCGGGAGCGGCTGGAGCAGGTTGAACGTGCCGTTGAGGGACCCGGCCTGCACGAGCGTGAGCGTCGTGTTGCCCGACAGGTTCGAGAGGCCGGTGAGGTCGAGATTGAAATTGACGATCTCGACGGTGCCGCCGGCGAAGATGCGGCCGAAGCTCGTGTCGGAGAGGACGTTGAGCGTCAGCGTCCCGCCGCCGAGCAGGTTCATGTTGCCCTGGGCGAAGAGCTGGCTGGAGAGGTCGAGGCTTCCGCCGTCCTGCGTGTAGCCGCCGACCATGATGCCGCCGGACGGACCCAGCACGACGCTGCTGCCGCCCGTGACGGACATCGGCCGCATCGTGTTGACCAGCCCAGCGACGACGAGGGTGCCTCCGCGGACGTTGACGTAACCACCGGTGTGGGCGATGCCGGTGAGGGTCACCGTGCCCGGGCCGGACTTGTCGAGGTCGGCCTCACTGCCCACAAGGGCCGCGCTCACCAGACCCGACCGCAGGTCGTAGTAGCCCGCGTTGTAGAAGCCCGGGCCCGCGACGGTGCCGCTGAGCAGCGTCAGCGAGGCGAAGCGGTCGCCGCCGGTGACGCTGAGCGTGCCGCCGGCGACCGTCACCGGGTTGTCGTCCTGGAGGGTGTCGGTGGGGTGGGCCAGCACGAGCGTACCGCTCTGGACGACCCAGCCGCCGAAGGCGCGGTTACCCGCCCCGGCCAGCGTGGTCGTGCCGGTGGAGGCGTGGGTGAACACGCCGTAGCCCGGCACCGTGCTCGTGGCCGAGCCCAGACGCACCGGTCCGCTGAAGCGGAGGTCGGACGTGCCGGTGATGGTGAAGTCCCACGGGGCGTCGTTGACGGCGGTGAGGTTGGGGTTGGTGGAGGTGAAGTCGAGCAGGCCGGTGCCGGCGAGGTCGAGCACGGCCGGTCCGATGAGGGTCATGGTGCCGCCGTAGGTGCCGCCCGCGCCGGCATACCGCAGGGTCGGGGCGACCGGCCGGCCGCTGGCGTCCACGCCCGAGAGCTCGGGCGTGCCGCCGCCGAGGACGATGCTGGTCAGCGGCAACGTCGCGTGGGACGCGAGGATGAGCCGCCCGCCCGCCACACGCAGGCTGTCGGCAGTGAGCGAACCTGTCAGCACGACGTCGCCCACGCCGACCTTGGTCAGCCCGGCGCCTGAGAAGACGTCATTGAGCGCGCCGTTGAGGGTGAGCGTGCCCTGACTGTGGTTGTAGACGAACAGCTCGCGGTTGAAGTTCCAGCGGATGTTGCCGTTGATGGTGACGTTGCGGGTGCCGACGTCGGGCGTGACGAGGATCCCGCCGGCGTGCGGGTTCAGCCGCAGGAAGCCGCCGTCGAGGTTGAGCACGGTGTCGGCCGAGCCGTCGGCGAAGCGCAGCGAGTTGGTGACGGTGCCGACGGACGGGATCGTGACGTCGGTGACCCCGGCGGGCACGTCCACGTTGGCCAGCGGGTTGCCGATGCCCGCGGCGGGCGTGGAGTAGGTCGGGACGACCAGCGTGCCGGTGGTGCCGCCGGAGAGCGCGGCGAAGTGCCGCTTGTTGAGCGTGGCGAAGTTGCCGATGGTCGGCAGGGCGGCGACGGTGGCCGTCGCGGTGGCGCCGCTGCCGCCGCCGCCGGAAATGTTCACCGTCAGCGGGACCGACGGGTCGAGTGCGGTGCCCTGTTTGGTGAGGATCAGTCCGGTGACGGTGCCGGTGGCTTCGTCGATGACCGCCACCGCCTGCGGCGCGATGGTGAGCGCGTCCAGCCCCGGGAAGCTCACGGTCGGGGCGGAGGTGTAGCCCGAGCCGCCGCTGGTGAGCGTGAGCGTGGTGACCACGCCGTTGAGCGGGATCGCGCCGATGCTGACGCTGGGCGTCCCGGTCCCCGTGCTCGAGAGGCTGAAGTCGATGGCGCCCTGACCGTCGTTGCGCACCAGCCGCGTGATGGGCACCGACAGGTCGCCGTTGCCGGCGATCACATTGAGCGTGGACGGCGACGCCTGAGCAAGCTGGTTGCCCGAGGATTGCCCCAGCTGCAGGCCGGGGATCGGCTGCGTGACGTTGCCGCTGCCGCCCAGCAGCGTCAGGTCCACCGCGACGAGCTGGAGGTTGCCGGCGGCGTTGTTGGCGTTGGCCGGGACGGCGCCGTTGAACTTCGGAGCGCTGTTGGTGGTGTAGTCGAAGACGACCGAGCCGCCGCCGAGCAGCATACCGGTGTTGGTCTGCGTGTTGCCGCCGGCGAGGACGAGCCTGCCGTAGCCCCGTTTGACCAGCGCGTTGCCGCCGAGCACGTTGCCGACGACGCGGATTTCGCCTGGGCCGCCGAAGTTGAGGTTCGCCGGGGCGGCGATGTTGGCGTCGCCGAGGGTGACGGCCGTGGAGCCGCTGTTGATGAGCATGCCCAGCCCGCCGACGCCCGAGCCGTTGGAGAAGCTGACGTTGCGGAAGGTGCCGGGCGTGCTCGTGGTGAGGCTGACGCCGTTGGGGTCGAACGTGGTGTTGTTGGCGATGGTGAGCGTGCCCGGGGCGCTGCGTGTGCCGATGGCGGACTCGGGCGTGGCGAACTTCAGCACGACGCCCGCGTTGCCGACGAACTGCAGGTTGCCGGTGTGGTTGGTGTTGTCGCCGGTGAGCAGCAGGCTCCCATTGCCGCCGGCGATGGTCACCGTGTTGGGGCCGGAGATGTTGCCGGCGATGACGTTGGTGACCGGGCCGAAGGAGCGGATATCGACGGTGCCGCCGGCGGTGGAGAAGTTGTTGAGCACCGTGACGGCCGACGTGCTGAACGGCGAGCCGAGGTGCAGCGATGCGGGCGAACCCGACGACAGCCCGCCGACGAACGGGGCGAACAGGGCGCGGTTGCCGCTGCGGTCACGCAGGTCCACCGTGAGCGGTCCGCCGACCGCGGCGAAGCCGCCGTGCCCGAGGTTGGGCGGGTCGCCGGCGATGTTGCCTTCGTTGAGCCAGCGGACGCCCCCGTCGACGCCGCCGAGGTCCGTCCCCAGGCGGCGGTCCATCACGCCGCGGGTCGCCCAGATGCCGCCGAAGCCGAGCTGGACGGGCGTCTCACGCTTCAGGCCCTCACCGTCGTTCGCCCAGACCTGCCCGCCGGCCAGCAGGACGCCGCCGGTGAAGGTGCTGTTGCTGCTGAGCATGAGCATCGCGTTGGGGCTGCCGGAGACGACCAGCGACCCGTCGCCGGAAAGACCGCCGGGAAGGCGGATGGTCGAGCGACCGTTGGCGGCGTTCCCGCCGAAGGCGCCCACCGTGATCGACATGTCGCCGCTGATGTCCAGCGGGTTGCTCAGCGTCAGCGGCTGGTTGGAGCTGCTGGTCTGCAGCGTCAGGTGACGATTCAGCGATGCGGCGGTCAGCGTCACACCCCCGTTGATGACCACCGTCGCCGGCGCGCCCGACGCCGAGAAGCCGCCGCCGCCCGCGCCCCACTGCACTTCGCCCGGCCCGCTGCCGAGCACGACGTTGAGGACGGTGGCGCCGTTGGTGTCAAGGCTTCCGCCGCCGGAAAGCGACACGGCCATGTCGGCGGGCAGCGCCCCGCGGTACGTCCCGCCCTGCACGACCAGCCGTGCGCCCGGCGCGGTCACGAGGTTCGACACCGACATGAGCCCGCCGCCGGTCTTGACCAGCGTCCCCGCGCCGAGGTTGAGCGGGGCGTTGACGGTGAGGCTGGGGAAGGTGCCCTGCGGCGTGGGCGGCTGGTGCACGTAGAACTCGCCCGAGCCGGAGGCGAGGCTGCCAGCCCCGGCGATCGTCAGATTGGCCGAGCCGAAGTTGGGCGCCGCCAGCAGGATGCCGCCGGAGCTGAGCGTGAGGTTGCCGTTGAGGGTGAGCGTGGCGTTGGCGGTGACCCGCAGGGAGTTGATGCTCGCCCCGGCGGTGGTCACGTTGTTGCCCATCGTGACGTTTTCCACGCCCGTGCCGCTGCCGGTGGGGAAGCTGACATAGGTGGCCGGCGCCAGGGACGCCGAGTTGGAAATGAAATCCCACTGCCCGTTGTTGACGGACGCGTTGGAGGTCACCGCCCACGGCCCCAGCAGCCCGTTGGCCGGCGAGATGCCGCTGCCGAAGGTGGTCACGGAAGCGGTCGCGGCCGTGTTGTTTCGCACGAGGTAGAGCGTCGCCTGGGGGTTTCGCGTGAGCGTGCCGATGGCGAGGCTGGCGTTCTGGCTGCCGTTGCGGGCGACGGAGAGCGTGTTCTGCCCGGAGAGCAGGGCGACCGAATCGACCGACGCCGACGTCGCGGCCGAGCCACTGCCGATGACGCCGAACGTGGCCGCGTTGAGCCGCACGGCCGCCGTCGGGGCGACCTTGGCGGCGTTGTTGCCGCCGACGTTGATGGAGTTGTGGTTGAGGGTGAAGGTGCCGCCGGTGACCGTGACCGTTCCGCTGTAGCTGCCGCTGCCGGTGACCTGCACATGCGCCAGCGGGCCGACGTTGTCGATCGCCAGCGGGGCCGAGCCCGTGAAGTTGGTGCGGATGAACGTGCCGCGGATGTTGGAGTTGACCGACGACGAGACGTTGCCGTTGCGCAGCGTCAGCGGGGCGTCCACCGCCAGCGTGCCCACGCTCGCCCACGTCACCGTCGGGCTGATGTGGATGCCGGCAAAGCCCACGGGCTGCTGGATGTTGAAGTTGCCCGGGCCGTTGCTGTTGGCCCCGTTGGAGTGTCGCACGTGCAGCACGGCCGCGGGGTGGCTCGCCGTGAGAACGCCCGAGAGCTGGAAGCCCGCGTAGCCGTTGTTGTTCACCTCAAACCGCTGGATGTCGCTCGCGAGCACGACCGGCGCGGTGACGTTGGTCGTCCCGATGCTGTCGTTGAACGTGGACAGCCGGCCGACCCCCGTGAGCGGGTTGGAGAAGGTCAGGGCGTTGGTGTTGTCCGGCGCCAGCGACTGCAGCAGGAACGTGCCCGTGCCCAGCTGTCGCCCGACCGTCAGCGACCCCACGACGGCATCCGGTACGTCCAGCGTGAGCGAGGAGTTGCCCAGCCCCGCGTTGAGCGAGAGGAAACTCACCACGGCCCCCGGCGTCTGCGGGTACGCCGGCGACCCCGGCGGGTCCACGTTCCAGCCTTCGGACCAGTTCCGCGCCGACTGCGGGGCCGACATCACCCACGAGTAGGTCGCCTGAGCCAGCGTCCAGCTCGGCGCTGCCAGCACCGCCGCCACCGCCAGCTTCTGCCAACGCGACAGCTCATGATGTCGCGCCGCACGTCCCGCCGCCGGGAGCGAACCCCTCAGACCCGACGTCCCCGCCAATGTCTCTCGCCGCCGCATGGTTGGTCTCCTCTGCTGATGTGCTTCATGCGCAAAGGAGTGTCACGCCACGGCCACGAGAAAACCTCGGCCGTCGTCCAGACGACCACGCCCACGCGTCGTCGCCGGAGCTTGAGTTGGCCCCGTGTTGGTCCGGCCATGGCTGGTGCACCCCTCCGAGTCGGAACACCCAGACACCACACTGCCGACATCTCACGTCGGGCCGGCGAGCCTGTTCGTCTACGGCTCGCTCACCACCCAACGCACGACTTCCCAATGTACTGCCGTAACCCGCCGACGCCATCAGCGGAACACGTTTGCAACGGCCGCTATGTGACGTATACCGCAGAATTTCACCCCGTTTTGCGACACGGCCCGCGGCAGGATGTCGCCGTCGGTGAAACTGGGGAATCTTGAGCTGGTCAAACGATACGTCAACGCGTCGCTCAACCTTCCACCGCCCGGCACGGGAGCCACGTGCGCCCCGCTCAGGGCACCAGCACCATCTCCAGCACATCCGCCGGCGCATGCCCGAGCGCTTCGGCCAGCACGGCCCTGTCCGCGTACGGACCCCGGCCCAGCACGTGGACCGCCAAGCGCAGCTCCAGACGCTCGACCGCGAACGGCCACGGCGATACCCACAGCGTCGGCTGCGGCTCGCCCGGTCGAAGTTGCCAGCGAAGGGCCTCGCCGTCGTCGGTCAGCGGGCCGGAGCGGTCCGTGGGGGGGGTCTGGCAGCACACCGCCAGCGAGAGCAGGTCCAGCGCCTGCAGGTGTCGATAGTGGTGGATCAGTCGCATCTCCAGCTCGTCGCCGCGGGCATCCGGGGCCGTGCTCAGGTCCGCAAGGCCGTGCGTCAGCGGCCATTCCAGCGACATGCCCAGCTGTCGCCGCAACCGCTCCTGCAGTTCGATCTGCCCGTGCTGAAAGCGGTTGAACAGGAAACGCAGCGGAAGGGTTGTCGCCCTTCCGGCGGCGTACGCCGAAAGCGTCAGGGCGTGCACCGACACCAGAAGCTGCGCCCACGGGCCGGCCACCGCCGCCAGCTCGGCCGAACGCGCCCACGCCGAGAGCAGCCGCTCCAGCGACGCCCATTGGGCCGACCCGCCCGCATCCGTCGGCCCCGGCAACGTCGGGGCAGCGGGTCGTGGGGGAGGGTCGAAGACGTCCGGCGGCCGGCCGTCCGACGTGGGCACGGGGGCATCGTCCAGCGTGGCCCAGCCGCAATCATGCAGCACCACTGCCGCCAGGACGTCGGCGAAAGGTTCCGGCCGGGGGAACCGGGCCGTTCCCCAGTGGCGGAGCAGGTCACCACAGAGCCGGGCATGGTCGTCCTGCCGGATGACCGCATAGCCGTCACCGTGACGTCGCCGGATCACGGGGCAACCCTAGGTTGCGGTTATCGGTCGGCCGAAACATGTTGGAACAACAAATGGCTCGCGAAGGCCACATTGCCGCCGCTCCGATAGGGGATTGCAGGAGGTTTTGCAGTGCCCCACCCCGATCCGTCCTTCGGTCGTGTCCAATCGCCGCCGTCCGCCCACAGCCTGCGTCGGGTGGGTCGGTCGTCGCCGACGCTCCGTCTCGTTGTGGCTGCCGCGCTGGTCGCTGGCGTGCAGGCCAGCCTGGCCGGCTGGGCGTCGGCGAGGTCCACGATGTCGTCGGCTCCGACGTCGGCCGTGTCGGCTCCGGCTGAGGGGCCGACGCCTTCGGCGGCGCTCGCGCAGCTCCGAGCGGGCAACGAGCGGTTCGTGGACGGTGTCGCGCAGGGTGTGCACCGGGATGAGTCGCGTCGGTGCGAGACCGCTGGCGGTCAGCACCCGTTCGCCGCGGTGCTCTCGTGTGCCGACAGCCGGGTGCCCGTGGAGCTGCTGTTCGATGTGGGGATCGGCGACGTGTTCGTGGTGCGTGTGGCGGGGACGGCGTGCGGCCCGAATGAGGAGGCGTCGCTGGGCTACGCCGTTGCGCACCTGGACGTTCCGCTGCTCGTCGTGCTGGGTCACACCCGTTGCGGCGCGATTGCCGCGGCGGCCGCCGGGGGCACGCACGGCGAGCCGCTCGACGGGCTGCTCGCGGGGCTGCGTCCGGCGGTGGACGAGGCCCGCAGTGCGGGCGTCAGCCCGGGGGCCCTGGTGACCGCGGCGACAAGGGCGCACGTGCGGCGTATTGCGGCCGAACTGGCGACCCGCCCACCGTTTGCACAGGCCGTTCAATCCGGCCGGCTGCGGATCGTCCCCGCCCTCTACGACGTGCATTCGGGGGTCGTGCAGTGGCTGGAGTTGGAGCCGGAGGCGCGGGAAAGCACTGCACCACCCGGGGCCAACACACAGGCACCACGGCCGCGACCTGAAGCGGGCGGGGCCGACTCGGCTGCCGGCGGTCCCGGCCCGGTTTCCGATTCGTCTGCTGCCGCCGCGGCGGACGCATCGGGTACGCCGTCCCGGCCCGGTCTGCCGGCCCGGCGGCCGCTGCCCTCGCGCCAGCCGGCGACCACGGACGACGGCACGCCTGCCGACGCGACGCCCGCCGCTACGCCGTCGGCCGAGGAGCCGTCGGCCGCGGCAGACCCGCCCAGCACGCGCCACGTGTCCGCCGTGCCGACCAAGTCCGACAATTTTCTCGTGCTGGGGTCCATGATGGCCGGGGCTACGGGGGTGTCGCTGGGCATCATCCAGTGGCTGAGCCGGCGGTGAGTGGTCGGGTCCCGACTTCGGCGTCCAGCGTCCTGGCTGCGCGGCTCCGGGCGGACTTCGCGACTTTCGCTCACGGCTGCGGCGTCCACGGATAGACGACGAACGCCCAGTCGAACGAGCCGTCGTCGTACAGATCGATCACGCCGTAGCCCGTATCGAACTCGTGGTACGGGCCTTTCCACCAGCCGCCGGAGACCGCACCGTCGCAGATGTAGTGCACGCCGAGGTACTCCACCCGTTCCACAAGATGCAGGTGGCCGGAGAGGGCGAGCTTGAAATTGCGGTGGCGGTAGAACAGGTCTTTGATGCGGCGGGCGTCGATGTGCACCCATGCCCCGGGCACCACCCAGTCGCCGGTTTTTTCGTTCTCGCCGTCGAAGAGGGCGGCGGCCGAGACGATCGGGATGTGCGAGAGGACGAGCACGGGGGTCGTCGGCGGCGTGGCGGCGAGGTCCCGCTCGAGCCACTCGAACTGCTCGTCGTCGAGCCGACCCTTGTAACCCTCATCGTGCGGAAACGTGGAGTCGAGCACGACGAAGTGCCACCCCGCGCGGTCAAAGGCGTAGTACCGGTTCGGCAACTCGAACGCCTCCACCGCCCAAGCCTTGCCGAACCGCGGCTCGTTGCCGGTGGTCTGGCTGTTGGCCTTGTCCCAGCCCCAGACGTCGTGGTTGCCGATGCAGTGGACGACCGGAGCGGGGCTGTGGGCGCGGATGAGTCGCCGCCACTGTTCGAACTGCGCGGCGGCGACGTCTTCAGGGACATTGAAGGCTTCGCGGATGTTGTCCCCGCCGGCGAGGATCAGGTCGGGGCGGAAGTGCTCCCCGACGTGGCGCAGACAGGCGATCAGTCCCTCGTCCGATTTCCGTCGGCTCGCGTCCAGATGCGTATCGGTGAGGTGGGCCACGCGCAGCACCCGCCTGCGGTTGTCGGCCGGCCGCCCGGACAGCTCGGGCGCGAGCCGAGACGCATGGCCCCCGGCTTCGGCCATCACGACAAGGCCCCCCGCGGCGACCGCGGACTGAAGAAAATGTCGGCGGGGCAGTGCGGCAGGCGGGGAAGGCGGCGTGGAGGTGGTCATGGGCGACGCAAGATGACCGGGGCATCCCGGGTCACGTCAAGCGGATCGCATCGCGTTTGCGCAGCGTTCAGTGGCCGCTGCGCTGGAGATCGGCAGGTCAACCGCGGCGTTGAGCTGGCCGGCCCTGCGGCCCTTGGTCATCAAGCTTGGGGGCAAAGGGCCCAGCAGGCCGGAAACCTCGGCGGACGCGGTTCAGACCGCGTTGTCGCGTAAAAACGTGCGGAAGGCCCGCCATTCGGCGAAGGTGAGCCCGTGGCCGCCGTGGCGAAGGAAATACCCCAGATGCTGGCCGACCCGACCTTCCCGCACGGGGGAGCTGTTGCGGGAAAGCCCGCCACGTTCGGGCCACGCATCCGCGGCCGCCCGAACCATCCTGAACTGTCCGTCCGGGTCGGCCCACGCGTCGTCCTTTGCGTTGCACACGAGGACGGGCCGGGGGGCACACGCTCGCAGCAGGTCGGCCGGGCTCACAGGAATCTGAGACGGGTCGGAGGCGGAGCGCGCGTACCGCGGCGCAAACCAGTGTGGAAACACCGCTGTGATCCGCTCAACCGACTCCGCCCGCGGGTCTGTTTTGACGTGCGGGGCCACGCCGCCCGTCCCTGACTGGCTGGGGATCACCGCGGCGAAACGGCTGTCCATGACCCCGGCGAACAGGGCCGCCTTGCCGAGTCGAGAGTGCCCGAACACGGCGACGCGGCGGCCGTCCACGCCGGGCAGGGTGCTGAGGGCATCCAGCGTGCGGCAGAGGCCCCATGCCCAGCAGCCGACGGCTCCGGTGCGGTCGAGGGGGGTGCCGGCGGCGGCGTCGGCGCTGGCAGCGATCGCCGCCCTCACACCCTTGCCTTCCGGGGCGTCCTCCTGAATGTCGCAGTAGCAGGCGGTGGCGACCGACCACCCCTCACGCAGGCAGCCGGCCACGTCCCACGCGGCGGCGTCCGCTCCACGCGGCACGTCGGCCGCCGGGACCAGCCGGTGGTCAGGTCCCAGGACCCGCCGCCCCGGCAGCCGGACCGACGGGTGCGAGAGCGTGGCGTGGTTGCCGGAAAAGTTCAGCCCCAGCAGGCAAGGCGACGGGCCCACGGCGCTGGCCGGGCGGACCCACAGGACCGACCAGCCGTCGAGTCCTTCGGGCGTGCAGCGGAACTGGTACAGACGGGCGGGCTGGTCGTCGATGCGGACGGGCGTCTCGGTCAGGTCGTCCACGCGGACGGCCCGGTCGGCCGGCCAGCGGCCGTACACCCACGCCTGGGCGAGAGTGCGGGTGGTTTCGGTGTCCATGGCCAGAGGCGGCAGTGTACGGCGCATCCGGCCGGTGTCGGGTACGGGCCGGGGACGCAGGGAACCGCGCCCGTAGTGGTTCCGGCCGGACGTCTCCCCCACCTTTTGCGTCCGGCCCAGGGCGGGGCTATTCTCGACGGCGGTATGCACTGTCCGTTTTGCGATGCCGACAAGGACTCGCTGAAGGTGATCGACTCCCGCACGTGCGAGGGCGGGAGGGCGATCCGCCGCCGACGGCAGTGTCTCAAGTGCGACAAGCGGTTTACGACCTATGAGCGGATCGAGGAAACGGTCCGTCTGACGGTGGTGAAGAAGGACGGGCGTCGTGTGCCGTTCGACCGCGGCAAGATCCTTTCCGGTCTGCAGCGGGCGTGCTTTAAGCGGCCCGTCTCGGAGGCCGACCTGCAGCGGATCGTGGACGAAGTGGAGGAGGAGATCTTCCGCACCTACGACCGCGAAGTGCCGTCCGAGGCCGTGGGGCGGCTCGTGGCCGACCGCCTGCGGCGGGTGGACCAGGTCGCTTACGTCCGTTTCGCCAGCGTTTACCGGCGGTTTAAGACGGTGGAAGAGCTGATGGAGGAGGCGCGGGCGGTGCTGGACGCGCAGCGTTTCGAGAACCCGCTGCAGGGCCGGCTGTTCGTCGAGCCGCCGGTGGTGGTGCGTCCGCCCGGTGGGGGCGACGACGTGCCGGCGGCGACGCCGAGCCGCGAGACGGGGAGCCCTTCGGCCAGAAAGCCCGCTGGCGGTGAGAAGGCGTCGCGCCGCGGGATGTCCCGCCTTGCCAAGTCCAACGGCCAGTCCGGGCCGCAGGGCGGGTCGGCCGCGGTGGCGGGCCCCGCGGGCGGGTCGCGGGTGGAAGCAGGGTAACCGAAGCTGGCACTCCAACGCCTCGGCCTTGAGCGGGGCCAACACGGGATGACCGACCTATGGGTGAAGCAGTGAACCGATCGGGGGGCCCGGCCGCCGGCCGCTGGGCGGGATGGGCGTTGGGCCTGACCTTGGCGCTGTGCGTTTCGGCCCTGTCGGGGTGCACGTCCCCCCAGCCGGCTCCGAAGACGCTGCCGCCGCGCTACGAGACCCTGCCGCCGAAGGAACTGCCCCCGTTTCTCCGGGGCACCATCCTCGAGCAGATGGACCACATCAACCCGGATCCGATCCGGGTGTCGGCGTTCGCGCTGGTGGTGGACCTGCCCGGCACGGGGGACGGCACGGCGCCGACGGCGGTCCGCGAGTACATCATGAAGGAGCTGGCCCGACGCGGGTTCGGGTCGGTCAGCCGACCGGAGCTGCAGCGGCTCACGCCCGAGCGTGTGGTGGACGACCCGGCGCGCCGTACGGCCATCGTGCTGGTGGACGGCTTCATGCCGCCGGGCATCCGCAAGGGCGAGAGTTTTGACGTGGTGGTCTCGGCGTTGCCCGACTCGGGGGTGACGTCGCTGGCAGGCGGGCGGCTGTACCGGACCGAACTGAAGTGGGGCGGCGGCGACCCGCGGCTGCCGGCCGGCCCGGTGCACACCGAGGCCATCGCCGAGGGCACGATCTTCATCAACCCCAGCCTGATGCTCAATCCGCGGACCGGCGGCGGCGATGAGGCCGCGGCCAAGCTTTCCCGCCGACAGGGCGTGATCATGGACGGCGGCATCGCCACGGTGGACCAGCCGCTGATCCTCCGGATGCGTGCTCCGCAGCGGGCGCTGATCCGCCAGATCGAATTCCGCATCGACCAGCAGTTCCTCGACCCCAACGTGGCCTCGGCCAAGGACGAAGCCATCCTTCACCTGATGGTGCCCGAGCGGTTCCGCGGCGACTGGGAGCACTTTCTGGGCGTGGTGATGAACCTGTACATCGACGGCACCCCCGAGTTGCTGGTGGCACGGGCCAGGCAGCTCGCCGAGGAGGCCCTCAAGCCCGACGCCCCGCTGCAGAACATCTCCTACGCGTGGGAAGGGATGGGGGCGGTGGCCTTGCCGGCGGTGCTGCCGCTGATGTCGCCCGAGCACCCGCAGGAGGTGCAGTTCGCCGCGGCCCGCGCGGCCGCCTTCATCGGCGACCCCACCGCCCAGACCGCGCTCGTCCGCATCGCCATGACCGAAGGGCATCGCTTCCAGACTGACGCGGTGCGGACGCTGGGCAACCTGCGGCCCACGCCGAGCGTGGCGTCCGCCTTGCGGCAACTGCTCGAATCGCCGTCAGCACTGGTGCGGATCGAAGCGTACCGCGTGCTGGCGCGTAACCGCGACCGCGTGATCGCGTCGGTGATCCTGCCGGAAGTGGGCCGTGACGAGCGCTTCGTGCTGGACATGGTGCCGTCGAGCCGGCCGCCGCTGGTGTACGCGACGCGTTCGGGGATTCCCCGCATCGCGTTGATCGGCCCGGCGATGCAGCTGCAGACGCCCATCACGTTCACCGCGCTCGACGACCGGTTCATGATCACCTCCCGGCCGGGCGAAGCGGGCGTGGTGCTCTTCCACCGGCGCGACGGCAACGCCCGCCCGGTGCAGGTAAGCTCCAGCACGCGTCTGGACGAGCTGATCGGCTGGCTGGGCGGGGGCAGCCGCGACCCGGCGTTCCGCTTCGACCTCACCTATGGCGAAGTCGTGGCGATCGTGCAGGCCCTGGCCGACCAGGGTCGGCTGGTGGCGGCGGGACGGGGCGACGCCGACGCCGGGGCCGTGGCGGTGAACTTCCTGTTGCAGGACGCGCCGGACGTCGAGGACCTGATCGCCGACGCGCCGCGCATCGTCCCGCGCGACCGCTCGGCGGGCGACCTGCAGGGTCCGGCACTGGGGCCGGCCGAGACCCCGCCATCGCCGCCGCGGCCGCTGGGGTTGCCGGGATCGGGGGTCGAACCGGCGACCTCGGGCCGGGTGGGCGCCGCCTCGCCATGAGGCGGCGGGCAAGGGTGCCTGGCGCCCGGTGGCCGAACGCGAGGTGGCCGGGAGCGAGGTGGCCGGGCGACGCGACCGGCGTCTGTGGCGACGCCTAGCGTGTGCCATCGGCAGGAGGCCTTCAGCGGCGGCTTGGCCGCCGGATCGGGTCAGGAGGACCGCAGTCCATGCGTCTTCGCAAGCTGGTGCTTCACGGGTTCAAGTCGTTCGCGGACCGCACAGAGTTTGTTTTCGACGCGCCGATCACCGGCATCGTCGGCCCCAACGGCTGCGGCAAGTCCAACGTGGTGGACGCCATCAAGTGGGTGCTCGGCGAGCAGTCGGCCAAGAGCCTGCGCGGCGACGCGATGATGGACGTCATCTTCAACGGCTCGGCCAGCCGAAAGCCCGGGGGCATGGCGGAGGTCGTGCTCACGTTCGAGAACCCGCTGCGCGATGACGGCTCAGGCACGCCGCGCAGGACGCTTCCGATCGACGCCGATGAGGTGTCGGTCGGCCGGCGGCTCTACCGCGACGGCACCAGCGAGTACGTGCTCAACCAGCGCACGGCCCGGCTGCGCGACATTCGCGAACTGTTCCTCGACACCGGCATCGGCGTGGACGCCTACTCGGTGATCGAACAGGGCCGCGTGGCACAGCTGCTCGAGGCCGACCCGCAGGAACGGCGCCAGATTTTTGAGGAAGCCGCCGGCGTCTCCAAGTTCAAGCAGCGGAAAAAAGAGGCCCAGCGCAAGCTCGAGAAGGTGGACCAGAACCTCCTGCGCGTCACCGACATCGTCGAGGAGGTCGAGCGGCGTCTGCGCGGCGTGCGCGTCCAGGCCGGGCGGGCCCGTGTCTATCAGGAGCACGTCAGCAGGCTGTCCGAGCTGCGTCTGCAGCATGCCCTGCGCGAGTATCACCTGCTGCGAACGGAGCAGCTTCGGCTCGCCGAACAGCTCGCCGACGCGCGTTTCCGGCTCGACGATGCCGCCGGCGACCTGCGTGCCGCCGAGCGGGCCCTCGACGAGGCGAGAGAGTCGCTGGCGGGGGCCTCCGCGCATCGGCAGAAGCTCCAATATGAGCGGCTCGAGGCGGCAGGCCGGCTCGAGCAGTCGCGCCAGCAACAGGTCTTTTCGCGCCGACAGCTCGATGAGCTTGCGCGACAGCTTGAGGCCGCACGGCAGGCGGCCGAGGCGGCCGAATCCCGGGCCAGCGCGCTGGAAGGTCAGCTCGATGAGGAGCGGGCGCGGCTCGCGACCCTCACAGACGAACTGCAGCGCCGCGGCGGCGAGATCGACCGCCTGCAGGAAGCGTTCCGGCAGGGCCAGCTCGTGCTCAACGAGGTCGCCCGCGAACAGGAACAGCACAAGGCGGCGGTCTTCGAGGCCATGCGGCAGCACGCCCAGCTGAGCAACCGGCTCAGCGGCATCGAGGCCGAGCGCCGCAATCTGCACCTGCTGCGTGACCGGCAGACGCAGCGTTGCGGCCAGATCGACGCCGAACTGGGCGCACTGCGCGACCGAAAGCTGGCCCTGGAGGCGGCGGCGGCCGAGGCGGCCGAAGCGATCCGCACGTGCAGGCAGGAGATCGACGCCACGCGTGCCGAGAGCGGACGCCTCGGCGAGCATCTGGCGCGGCTGACGGAGCACCTTTCCGGTGAGAAGGAGCACCGCTCCGCCCTGGTCGGCAGGCAGCGCGTCCTGCAGGACCTCGAGCGGAAGCAGCAGGGCGTAGGCGAGGGGGTCAAGGCCGTACTGGCGCGGCGGGAGAGCGAGTTCCCGTTCGTGCTGGGGCTGGTGGCCGACGTGCTCGAGGTGGACATTGAGCACGCCCGGGTCATCGAGGCAGCGCTCGACGGCCGCGACCAGTGGCTGGTGGTGTCGTCGATGGCCGAGACGCTGCAGCACGCGGTGACGTTCGCCGGCTTGCGCGACCGCGTGAACTTCGTCAGCACCGAGCCGCAGGACGTCTCGGCCTTCGACCGCCGCTGCGTGGTGGACAGCGCGACGCTCGCGGCCGAGCCGTCCGTCGCAGACGCCGCGACGCTCACCCCGGCCGCCGTGGCCTGCCCGCAGCCGTCCGACGGCCCGACGACGTTCTACATCCGCCATCCGTCGTGCGACCTCAATCACTACGCCGAGGAGCTGGCGAATTCGCCCGTACCCGTGCGGATCGCGCTCGACCTCGTGCGTTTCGAACCTCGGTTCGGGCCCATGGCACGGCGGCTGCTCAGCCGCGTGGCGGTCGTGGACGACCTGCTCGCCGCCGAGCACCTTCGGCAGCACGGGCCGGCGGGCTGGCGGTACATCACGCGCAACGGCGAGGTGCTCGACACCGACGGCACCTTCCACGCCGGGCCGCCCGCCGCCGTCACGGGCCTGCTCACCCGCCGCAGCGAACTGCAGCAACTGGCCGTGCAGATCGGCGAGAGCGACGCCCGCATCGCCGGCCTCACGGCGGAGCTGCAGGGGGCGAGCGAACAGGCTCGCCGCGTCGAGCAGCGGCTCACCGATTTGCGCAATCAGCTCTATGACGCCAACGCGCGGCACGTCGAGCTCACCAGCCAGCTTTCCCAGCTCCGCGACCGCACGGCGTCGCTGGAACGCGAGCGGCCGCTGATCGACCGCGAACTGGCCCAGCTCGCCGGGCAGCTTGAGTCGCTGGGCATCGAGGAGCAGTCGCTGCTGGAACGTCGCGCTACAACCGAAGCGCAGCAGGCGGCGGCGGAGGCGGCCATCGAGCAGACCGCCACGCGGCATCGCCAGCTTTCGGAGTCGCTTCGCAGCGACGGCGAGCGGCTCGCGCAGGCCCGGGTGTCGATCGCCGAAGTGCAGCAGAAGCACATCGCCGCCCGCAACGCGGAGGCGAGGCTGTCGGCGGAGCTGTCGCAATCGCAGGCGGCGGCCGTGCAGGCCCGGCAGGACCTGTCAGACCTCGAGCAGCGCATGGCCGCGGCGCAGGCGGAGCTCGAGACGGCCGTTTCGACCGAGCAGCGGCTGGTCCGCACCCTCGCCGAGCTCGACGAAGCCCTGCATGGACTGCGTCAGCGGTGTGACGCCGCGGCCGCTGCTGTCGAGCAAGCCACGGCCATGCTGGAGCGATGCCGCGGGCGTCATGGCGAAGCGGAACAGGCCGTGAACCAGCTCCTGCTCCGCGGGAACGAAGTGAACGTGCGGCTGGAGACGGCTATCGGTCGCGCCCGCGACGAGCTGTCCGTGGACCTGGCGAGCCGCTACGACCAGCTTCAGGCCGAGGGAACGTTGCTGGCGACTGTGGAAGCCCAGTGCGACTGGGACGCGGTAGCACGTGAAATCGCCGAGCTGCGCGAGAAGATCCAGCGGCTGGGCAACGTCAATCTCGACGCGATCGCCGAGCAGGACGAGCTCGAACAGCGGGCCGAGTTCCTCGCCCGCGAAGTGGCCGACCTCCGCGAGAGCAAACGCCAGCTCGAGACGCTGATTCAGGAGATCAACCGCGAGTCGGCCGCCCGCTTCATGGCCACCTTCGAGCGGGTGCGCGAGCACTTCCAGAGCATGTTCCGCAAGCTCTTTGGCGGCGGGAAAGCCGACCTCTACCTCGAAAGCGAGCTTGATTCGGCAAGCCCGCAGGCGACGGAGACGCCGGCCGCCGCGACGACTGCGTCATCCGGGTCGGCGGGCGACGGCAGCCCCGAGACCACGCGCCCGGCAGCCGTGGACCCGCTCGACGCTGGGATTGAAATCATCGCGCGCCCGCCGGGAAAGCAGCCGGTCCGCATCTCCCAGCTTTCCGGCGGCGAAAAGACCATGACCTGCGTCGCTCTGCTGCTGTCGATCTTCAAGAGCAAGCCCAGCCCCTTCTGTGTGCTGGACGAGGTGGACGCCGCGCTCGACGAGGCCAACAACCAGCGGTTCAACCAGATCATCCACGAGTTCCTCGACCGCTCGCAGTTCATCATCATCACGCACTCCAAGAAGACGATGACGATCGCCGACCAGCTGTACGGGGTCACCCAGCAGGAGCAGGGGGTGTCCAAGCGGGTGAGCGTGCGGTTCGATCAGGTGTCCGCCGGCGGGCGGATCGACCCGAAGGCGATAGAAGGCCCGACCGAGTCGGCCGCCGCAGGGCCGGAGCGACCGGCGGTCGCGGTGGACGTCCCGGCGGTGGCAGGTCGCATCGGTCCGCCCGGCCGGCCAGGCGTGGGCGTCCAGCGCGATGTGTCGCCAGGGCCGCGGACGGTATCGGTTCCGCTGGAGGCGGTGGGCTCCTAGCCGGCCACGGCCGCGCGACGGGGACGCTTCAGCAGCATGGCGCTGAGGCCCAGCCAGACGCCGACCGCGGCCGGCTCGGGCACGAGTGCCGTGCGCCGGATGTAGTCCACCAGAGCCCGGTACTTGGGTGCGGCGGCGGGGTCCTGTCCGCCGGTCTCGAGGACGCCCCACGCGCCGAACTCGGTGATCGACCCAACCGACGAGAAGTTCATGAACCCCCGCGCCCCCAGCACCTCCAGATACTGCCGCAGGAGCTCGGTGTAGACGTCGTACATCCGGGGGTCGCGTTGCGCCTCGACGTACGCGGTGTACCAGCTGGCCGTGGCCGACGGCGGCACGACGTGCTGGCCGCCCTCGTAGGCGATCAGCGGCACGCCGTGCTGGTCGGCCAGCCACCTGTTCCAGCGGAAGTTGCCGACCGGCAGGCCGTCGGCGCCGAGGGCGGGGTTCATGTTCCGGGTCAGGTCCGTCAACAGGTCGTCGAGGATGCGGTCTTTCGTCGTGGACGCCGAGTAGGTGGCCGACGGCACGCCGAGATAAGCCCCCATGGACAGCACGTCGAACAGTCTCTCGCCCGACGGGTTGAGGTCCGACGGGTTGCTGTAGAGGTGGTTGAGAAAACGCGGCGAGTGAAAGCGGTTGACGGCCTGCGCGGCGGCCACGCGCACCACCCGGTCCGCCTGGCCCACCTCGCCGAAGACCTCGCGCCAGATGGCAAAATCCCGCCGCGCCTCCTCCGCCCACGTGCGGTACCAGAAGTCGGCGCTGCCGTACCGCTGCACCGCCAGCGCCCGGACGTGGTCATGCTGCGCGGTGAACTGCGGGTTCCACACCTCGTTGCCGTACTCGACGTAGACCTTCAATCGCGGGTCGAGCGTGTCCCGCACGAGCGTCGCGAAGTTACGGACGAACTGGTCGTCCGCCCGCACGGGCATGTTGAACCACGGGTCGGCGAGCTGGCGGTTGGCCAGCGCCACCATCGTCTCGATGGGTACCCCGCGGTCGCCCGTCCACGTCCGATGCGACGGCAACGGCCGCTCGCTCCACGAGACCATGGTGTTGCTGTTGGTGGACCCCCAGTCCATGAACCGCAGGGTTTTGAACGGGCCGAAGCGGTCGAGGAACGTCGTGTTGAACTGCTCGCCCACGCTCACCTGCCCCGGCCCGTGCCCCGGCATCAGGATTCGAAGGTTGCGTAGCGGGTTGGCGGTGGACGTACCGCTGATGCGAAAGAAAATCTGCTGATCGGGGATCGTCACGTTGAACGTCGCCGACCCGGGCCCCACGTTGGTCCGCTGGAGAAAACCGCCGCCGCTGGAGAGCGTGAACGACCCCAGACCGTCCCACGTCACCGTGTAGGTGCCCAGGGGAACGTTGGGGATCAGCCGGTTCACCGGCAGCCGAATATTCGTGCCCACCGACTGGCCTGACGGGATGAACGTCGGCCAGTTGTCGGCGCTGTACGTGCTCGTGCTGACGGCCCCGTCGTTCCACGGGTTGGACGCCTTCATCAGGTCGGCCACGTCCCACGACGACGACACCGGGGTGAAGCCGCTGAGGTTGGTGCCGATCACCCGCGGCTCAAGCGTTTGACTCCACGCGGCCACACTCACCGCCAGCACCGGGCCGGTCGCCAACACCGTCCACGCCGCCCGCCGACCGGCCATCGACCACCTCCGTTCACGACGCCTGCCACCCCCCGCCCGCCCCGCGCGCGACCAAATCCGCCCCGGGCGGCGGTCGCTCCGGTGAAACCTTTTCTGCAGGATAACCCGTCCGGCGTTCTTAGAGTAGGGGACTCCCCGATTCTCCGCGTCGGGAGCGCAGGGGCGATGCCCGCGGGGCCGCAACGGGCCTGAGGCCTCCGCGACACGCCGGGTCAATACAGGGGCGAGCCGGGACGGATGTCCTTGTTCCACAGGATGATGCCGCCGGCCATCGACTTGACGTTGCTGAAACCCTGCCGACGCAAGATTTCAGCAAACTGGAGTGACCGCCCGCCCATCTTGCAGTGCACGATGATCTCGTCGTCCTCGTGCTCGCGGAGGGCTTCCAGGTGCTGGCTGATCTGCTGCAGCGGGATCAGGGTCGTGCCGTCGATCTTCGTGATCTGCGCCTCGTGCGGTAACCGGCAGTCGATGAACACGAACTTCTCCCCGCGGTCGAGCTTGGCCTTCACCTCCCGCGGCGTGACCTCCCACTCCGCCTGGAACGGGTAACCCAGCGGCAGCCCCCGTTCATCGAACTGCTCTTTCGGCCGGTCGGTGTTCACGCTCAGGATCGGATCCGCCTTGCGCTGATCGGCGGTCTGGCACGCGTCGCCTGCGGCCTGCGGCCGAGCGGCCAGGGCCTCCCGCCGGGTCTCCTCCAGCGACAGCGGGTCGAGCGCGGGAACGCCACAGAACTGCTCGTAGTCGATCGGCGCGGTGATGGTCGGATGCGTGCCGCACACCGGACACGTGGGGTCGGCCCGGAGCTTGAGCGTGCGGACCTCGAACTTTGTCGCGTCGTAGGTGAGCAGCCTGCCGATCGCCGGGCGTCCCAGCCCCAGCAGCAGCTTGAGCACTTCGGCCGCCTGCAGGGTACCGATGATCCCCGGCAGCACGCCCATCACGCCGCCTTCGGCACACGACGGCACCGAACCCGGGTCGGGCGGCTCGGGATACAGACACCGGTAGCACGGCCCGTGCTCGCCGGGGCGGTCCGGATGGGGCAGGTGCGGCGCGAACACCGTCACCATCCCGTCGAAGCGGAAAATCGACCCGTAGACGTTCGGCTTCTTCAGCAGCACGCACGCGTCGTTAACGCAGTAGCGCGTGGGGAAGTTGTCCGTGCCGTCGATGACCACGTCGTAGTCCTTGATCAGCTCCAGCACGTTGCTGCTGCTAACCACGACGCGATGCGCGACCACCTTCACGTCCGGGTTGAGTTCACGGAGGCGTTGCCCGGCCGCCTCCACCTTGTCCATGCCGATCTGGCGGGTGGAAAACAGCACCTGCCGCTGCAGGTTCGACGGCGAGACCACGTCGATGTCGGCCAGACCGATGGTGCCCACGCCGGCCGCCGCCAAATACAGCGAAATCGGACAACCCAACCCCCCGACGCCGATGCACAGGACCTTGGAACGAAGCAGTTTGACCTGCCCGTCCACGCCCACTTCGGGCAGGATGAGGTGACGCTTATACCGGTTGATCTGTTCGTTGCTGAGCTGCATGGTCGCGAGGGGCCGAGGGAAGTTGCGAATGTCCTGTTCCCCGGGGGCGACCGTCGCAGCCCATGCACGCCGTCCGTCGGCAGTGCTCGGTTGCCGCTTTAGCTGTTCGGCCGGTCCCGAAGCGGTCACCGGCACCTCTCGTCCTCCTCCGCGGTCGGCCGTTCGGAGCCGATGCGGGGCGAACAGAAGAGCCGCCCGTGACCGGACCGGCCGGGCCGCAAGCTGTGCGTCAAATCGCCCGGCGGGTGTCGTCGGCCACACTATGGAAGGGCGGTTGGCTGGTCAATCTGGGCATGTCGGACAGCCCGCCCATGGGGCCCGGGCGGCCAACCCGCGCTCCGTCCATCGACCCCGTGCGGTCTGATGCTAACCCGTAAAAACGTTTTATCTGCCTGAAAACGCGATGTCGCCCGATGCCGAGCGGGCCGTGGACTTTCGCGGGTCTTCACTACAATCTCCTCGTCCGCCGCGGGAAGCGGCCGGCCCACACGAGGTCGTTGCAGGGGGCTTCTGAGGTGCCTGCCCCGCGACCTGGAATGTGCGGGCCGGGTCGGGCTGCGGTATCTGGACGTGATGCCATGACGTCCTTCGTCGAGAGTTGCGTTGAAACCGTCGCCGACTCGGCCCAGGCCGTGGAGCGACGCTCTCGGGGCCGGCCCCGTGCCATCCGGCTCATCAAGACCCTGCGTGGCAAGCGTCGGGTGCTGGTGACCACCCACATCCACCCCGACCCGGACGCTTTGGCCTCGGCGCAGGGCGTCACGGAGCTGCTGCGGGCCAAACTGCCCGACACCCGCGTGGACATGGCGATCAAGGGGCAGATCGCCGGGGGCATCAACGAGGCCTTTGCACGGCATTCCCGGCTGGAGCTGGTGGAGTGGCCTTACACCCCCGAGCAGCTGGCGGAGTACGACGGCTTCGTGCTGCTCGACTGCCAGCCGACGTTTTCCTACAACCCGCTGCCGGAGGGGACGCCGCTCGATGCCGTGATCGACCACCACCGCTGTCGCGGACGCCGGCCCAAGTGCGGCTTCTGTGACATCCGGACGGACGTGGGGGCGGCCAGCTCCATCGTGTTTTCGTACTTCATGGAACTTGAGGTGCCCATCCCGCCCCTTCTGGCGGCGAGTTTGCTGTACGCCATCGAGTCGGACCTCGCCGGCGCCGCGGGCACGCCCGGCGATCTCGACAACGTGGCCCTTGCGGGACTGACGCTCACCGCCGACGCCAAGACGCTGTACAAGATGCGCTACGTCAAGCTCTCGGCCAGCTACTACGCCGCCTTCGCCGAGGGCATCCTCGCCGCCACCGTGCACGGCCCGGTGGTCGTCTCGCACCTCTCCGAGATCGACTCGCTGGAAAAGCCGGCCGTGCTCGCCGACACGCTGCTGCGCTACGAGCAGGCGGAGTGGTCGATGGTGACGGCCTGCCACGACAACCGCCTGATCGTCTCGCTGAGGACCAGCGCCGGATCGCCCACGGCGGCCGACGTGATCCGCAAACTCATGCGCGGGCTCGGCGAAGGCGGTGGCCACCGCGCCAAGGCCGGCGGCTCACTGGAGATCCCCGAGGGCGACCCGTTCGCCGTGGAACGCATCCGACTGCAGCTCCGCCAGCGCCTCATCCGAGCCTTGGGCGTCAAGGCCCGCGCGACCCGCCTCGCCCCGGCACGCCTTACGCCTCTGCTTGAGCTGCTGGGCAGCACGCCCACCGCCCGGACGCTTTAGTTCCCGCTCCCGTGATGTTTTTTCGTGCTCTTGCTGGCGGGCGGACCTGCCGCGTGGCACAATGAAAAATGGCCGTACCCAGCGGAGTGCGATGGCAGACCTGCCCGCCGCGTCGGCCCGGAACGCCCGGAAACAGCTCCCGGCGGAGGTGGACCGTGGACCACGTGCAACCGCTGGAGCCGAGGCGGCTGCTGAGCGCCGGCAGCCTCGACCCGACCTTCCTCAGCGGCGGTCGCGGCGTGCTGTCGCTGGGCCCGAGAAACCTTGACGCGGTGTACAACACGGCCGTCCAGCCGGACGGCAAGGTCGTGCTCGTGGGGGAGATCCGCGATGCGAACGGGCAGGGCACGAACCTCGCCGTGGCACGGTTGCTTCCCGACGCCACGCCCGACCCGGCGTTCGGCCTCCGCACCGACGGCACCCCCGGCGGCGGCCTGTTCGAGCTGCCGCTGCCGACCAACACCGACACGGCCTTCGGCGTGGCCCTGCAGCCCGACGGCAAGCTCGTGGTGGTCGGCTCGATCGGTGAGATCGACGCGACCGAAGGCCTGCTGTTCGGACAGGCGCTGGTGATCCGGCTCATGCCCGACGGGTTGCCCGACCCGACTTTCGGTGTGGACCTTCCCGAGGGCGAGACCGGCGGAGCGGGCTTCGTCTTCCTGCCGCTCTCGACCAACGACGCAGGTCTGCCCAACTCGGAAGCCCGCGCCGTGGGCTTGCAGTCGGACGGCAGGATCGTCGTCGGCGGGGCGGCCAACCTCGTCGCGGGCGGACGCTCCAGCTTCGCCGCCGCCCGGCTCAACCCTGACGGCTCGCTCGACCGCACGTTCGGTGCCTCCGGTACCGGCATCGAGGTGACCGACATCGACGGCGTGTTCACCGCCATCTTCGGGCTGGCCGTCCTCCCGGACGACCGGATCCTGCTGACCGGCACGGCGATCTTCGGCGACGACGAGGGGCAGGTGGCCAGTCTGTTCCTCACCGCACGGCTCACCCGCGACGGCCTCGAGGACTTCTCTTTTGGCGACGAGGGCGTCGTCGTGACGCCGTTTCCGGTCGCGCCCGGCGAGACGGTGCTCCCGATTCCGCTGAGCGTGCTCGCTTTGCCCGACGGCAAGGCGCTGGTAGGCGGGTTCATCGTCCGCGGCGTCGAGCTTTTCGGCACCACGTTCGTTCGCTCCGGCATCGCCGTCGCCCGCATCAACCCCGACGGCTCGCACGACCCAAGCTTCGGGAACGGCAACGGCTTCGTCGAGACCTACTTCAACGACGACCTCGTGCCGCCGGTGAACCTGTTCTCGAATCAGCTCGTGCTGACGTCCAACGGGCGCTTCTTCGCCGCCGGCCGGGTCGGACGCAATGACGGCAGCGGGGAACTGACGGGGTCGGTGGTCGTGCGGTACAACGCCGACGGCTCCCTCGACCGCACGTTCAACCGCAACGGGAAGCTGGTCCTCATGCCGGAAGGCGAGCTCCGCCCGGCTTCGCTGCCGGGCTCGGGGAGCTTCACAAATGCCGCCCGCTCGGCCGGGACGCTGGTGGCCGAGATCCCCGGCGGCGGCACGCTCCTGCTGGCCAGCCGCCCCGACGGCCAGCTCACCGCCGCCCGACTCATCGCCGACGGCCCCGACCTGATCACCCGTGTGGACCGCTTCCGCGGCGGGGCCGTCCTCGGCGGGACACGCGGCACGCTCACCGTCCGCCTCTCCAACCAGGGCACGCTCCCGTTTTCCGGGACGATTCCCGTCGAGCTGCTGCTCTCGCGCGACACCCGCCCGTCGGACGACGACCGCGTCCTGCTCAGCGCCACCAGCCGCGTGCAACTGCGTCCCGGACAAAGCCGCACGCAATCGCTCCGCTTCGCCTACCCGCGAGGGACGGACGTCGAAGGAGCGTATTTCGTCCTGACGCGGGCGAACACGTCGCGCGCGGCCGCCGAGGGGAACTACGTCAACAACGTGTCCTCCTCTCCCGTCACCGCACTGGTCACCCCGGCGTTCATCGACCTCCGGGCCGACGTGGTATCCGCGCCCGCGTCGCCGGTTCCGGCCGGACGACGCGCCGCGATGACGCTGCGGCTGACCAACAGCGGAACCGTGCCCGCTGCCGGCGCGATCACCCTTGAGCTGTTCGCGTCGCCCGATGACCTGCTTTCCGCCGATGATGCGCAGCTGGCCGGGCAACGGCCCGTCCGCATCAACGTACGTCCCGGCGATCGCCCCCTGCGATTGACCGCTGTGGTGCCATCGTCCCTGACCGCCGGCACCTATCGCCTGCTGCTGAGGCTGGACGCATCATCGCTGGCCGACGCCGTCCAGCCCGTGCGCGTGGTGCTGGCCGAGTCGCTCCTGACCGTCGTCTGACGGGCGGTCGCGTCCGACTCCTCCGCCTCCCGCGGTCATCGCACAGGTCTTTTCCGCCCGGCGTGGCTTCAACCGGCCGACTCCGGAGCACACCACCAGCGGTCGTCGTTCAGCAGCTCCAGTCGCAGTCGCCCCCGCGCGCCCAGGGACAGGGTGACGACCCGAGCCGACACGTCCACCTCCGCCAGCCCCTCGTCCACGCGATGCACCACGCCCCGGTCGCCGCGGATGGGGCCTTCGTAGGTCAGGTATACGCGCCGGTGGTCCCGCAGCCGACGCACTTCGTCCGCCGCCGTCAGCGGCCACGCGGGCAACCGCCAGGTCATCAGGTCGCCTTCGCCCGGCTTCGGCTCCACCAGCAGGTCGTAGTGCGAACCTTCGGGGATGCCTGTGTGCAGCAGCACCGCATAGCGGCACCCGCTGCGGCATCCGGCTGCGCTCGGGTTGTGGGTGATCTCCAAGCTCACGCCCCGTCAAAACGTAATGCCCGCCCCGTCAAAACGTAAACGCCTCGATCAGTTGCATCAGCCGGCTGGCCGGGACCTCGCCCATCACGCACACGAACCGGCCGTCACGCTCCTTCATGACCATATTCACGCCGCCGACCGCATGGACCGTGGCCGCGTTCGGTGGTGCGGGCTGCCGCAGCGACCGCCCCGACGCGATCACCACACTGATGGGCACGCCTTCGTCTTCGAACATCAGGCACACCACCCGCCGCCCCTCGAACTCGCGCAGGCAGCAGACCAGATCGTGTTGCACCGGCAGCACCGGGAGCGACGGGGCCTCCGGCCAGTCGCGGCGGATCAGTTCGGCCGCCTCCGCGACCGTGGCGACCCGCGTCATGGGCACGCCGCCCGCGACGATGTCCGCGTGCAGCCGTGCCATCGCCGACGGCTCGGCATGCAGAGTCCCGCCCGGCCACAGCACCGCCAACACCACCGCCGCCGCCACCACCACCGACGCCGCGGCCGCCGCCCACGCCCTCAGCGGCCGCCGCACCGCCGACCCGCGTGACGTGGGCCTCACGCCGATCACCGCCTCAAGGCGTCGCTCCAGCCCGCTCGTGTCCACCGGCAACGCGGCCAGCTTTCGCAGTCGCGCCTGCAAGGCCCCGTCAGCCGTGTCCTGCATGTCAAAGTTCGAAGGGCTCATGCGTCGTCCCTCCTCTTGCCCACGCCTTCCGAGTCCCCAGCGGCAGCGTTCTGCAAAAGACGCTGCTTGAGCAGCCGGCGCGCCCGGAACGCCCGGCTTTTCACGGTCCCCAGCGGTACCTGCAACACCTCCGCAGCCTCCGCATGATCCAGCCCCTGCACATCCACCAGCAGCAGCGTCCATGCCAGCTCGACAGGCAGGTCGCGAATCGCCTCCAGAATCCGCTCGTCTGACAGTTGCTCCAGCAACGCCGCGAAATCGGTTGCCATGGTGCTGTCGCAGGCCGGCTCGTTCTCGCCGTGCCCCTGAGCCGTGGCCAGCCGGCTGATCTTCTCGTCGCCGTCGTCGAGGCGTCGGGTGAGGTCCGGTCGGCGTGCAACATATCGAAGTCGGTCGATATGGACGTTCCGCAGGATCCGCAGCAGCCAGGCCGCGGCGCCCCGTCCGTCGGCGCCCGGTTCAAACGTCTCCAAGGCCGAAAACGCCCGCAGCATCGCGTCCTGCGCCAGATCTTCGGCGTCGCCAGCCCCCGCCAGCAGCCGCGCCGACCGCAGAACGAGGGCCCGATGGGGCCACACCCACGCATAGAACCGCTCGACCTGTCCGGTGCGCGCCGGACGCCCGTCATGCGACCCGCCCGACGCTGAAGACCCTCGTCGCCACACCGTCTCTTCTCAAGGAAACGTTGAGCACCGCGGCCGCGGTTCAACACCCTTTCCCCGGCAGCTACCACCGCCCGTCGGTCGGCTTAAGCGATGTCCGCAGCAGGGATCGAACCTGCGACCTCCGGTTTAGGAAACCAGTGCTCTATCCAACTGAGCTATGCGGACGACGATGCAACGGAGGGTAGCCCGCGCGGCTTGGGCACGTCACGTCGGGCTTTGAGCCGCCGCCGTGGCCGTCACCGGAAGCTTCAGTAGCATGCCTCGACCATGGGCACGGCCCTGGCTGTCCTGACGAGCGTTGGGGTGCTGCTGCTTGCCGGTTGGGGGCTTGGGGACCTCCTCCGCTCGACAACGCGGCCGCTGATCCGACTTGCCGTCGGGGTCGCGGCGGTACTCGCTGCTCTGCTGCTGGGCGCGTGGCATCTCGCGTGGCTGGGCCATGCCCAGCTGGTGCCGGCGTGGGCGGTGTGTGTGCTCGTGCCGGCCTGCGGGGCCGGTGCCGTGCGGCTGCGGCGGGGGGGCTGTCTCCAGCCCGCCGTCCTGATGTGGGCGGTGCCCCTCGTGGCGGCGGTGCTGCTGCGTGCCGCTCTCGTGGCGAGTTGGACCCTTCCCCCCGGCTGGGACCCGTCGTTTCATTTGCTTCTGGCGAGTCGAATCGAAGAAACCGCCGGCCTCCCGACGTCGTGGTTGCCGTACGAACCCATCGACCTCCACTACCCGCTGGCCGCCCATGCCTTGCTGGCCGGCGTGCCCGTGGGGTCGCTCGAGCAACGTTTCGCCGTGCTGCTGGCCGTCGGCAGCAGCCTGCTGGTGGTCCAGACGGCGGCACTGGCACAGGCCGCGCGGCTTCCGACCTCGGCCGTGGGCGTGTCGGCCACGCTGATGGCACTGGGCGTGTGGATGGGCGGGCTGGGCTATCTCGGCTGGGGCGGGTTGCCCAGCCTGCTGGCGACCGTGATGTTCCTCGGCCTGCTCGTGCTCATGCTGGACCGACCACACCGCCCTGCGGGGGGCGGCGCAACGCGTCGGTTCCCTTGGCCGCTCACGGGACTGACCGCCCTGACGGCCGCGGGGATGGTGCTCACGCATCACCATCTGATGGTGTCGGGGGGCGTGGCCCTGGTGGCCGCCTTGGTTGCCGGTCGGCGGTGGGACCTGCTGCCTGGGGCGGCGGCCGGGCTGACGCTCTCGGGCGCGGGCTGGGTGCCCCTGGCGATCAAGGCCGGACGGCTCGGCGAGACCACCGTGCACGTCTACGTGGAGGAGCTGCTCACGCCGCCGCGTCTGGCCGCCGAACTCGGTTTTGCCTTCGCCGCGGCGCTGCTGCTCACACCGCTGCTGTGGGGAAGCCCCGTCGGCCGGCAGCTTCGGCGATCGCATCTGGTGCCGCCGCTGGCCGTGCTGCTGGCCGCGTGGCTCGTGCTGGACCACGGTTGTCGGCTTGTTGCCTGGCTGCTCGGGCTGCAGCCGTTCACGCTGTTCACGCCGTCGCGGTTTCTCACCGTCGCGGTGCCGCTGATGGCCGTGGTGGCGGGCGGCGCGGTGGTCGTCGTCGCCAGTCGATTCAAGCTCACTGCGGTCGCCCTGACGCTGGTCGTGGCGGCCGCCTCGGCCGTGGCCATGCTTCCGCGGTACCGCGAGCTGACGGCCGTTGATCCTGTCCCGCTCCCCTGGCGCGAGGCCGCCGCCTGGGTGGCGACCCACGCCGGGCCCGATGTACTGGTCCTCAACGGGATGACCGTGCATCCCGACGCCCGCGCCTGGCTTTGCTATCTCACCCGACAGCCCACCACGTACACGCCGATCCCCACCTCGGAGCCGGTGCAGCGCCTTCCGCTGCCCGAAGACAAGGTCGCCGCGGCCCGCGAAGTGTGGGACCTGCGCGAGGCGAAGTGGGTGATCCCGACCGTGCACGAGGTGCTGCACGTCACGTCGGCCGGCGGGGCCGACGCCGTGGCCGTCTCTCGCGTGCGTCGCGGTCAGCCCTCGGTGCCGAGCATCGGCCAGCCCTGAGCGATCCGGCGCTGCACCGTTTCCAGTGACGGAATGCCGGACGTGGCATCCGCACGCTCGCAGCAGCACGCCCCCACGCCACACGCCAGCCGAAGGGCCTCCCGTGCCGGCAAGCCCAGCTCTACGGCCGCCAGCAACCCGGCCACCGTCGTGTCGCCCGAGCCCGTGGTGCCCACCACCCTGACCCGATAGCAAGGCTGGGTCATCCGCACGTCGTCCCAGCCGGGCGGCAGCCCGCGACGCGTCGCGCCGGGTGCGGTCCGCAGCAGCACCCCCGCATCGCCCTGCTTGATCAGCACCGCCGCCGCCCCCCACGCCAGCAGCCGCTCGGCCAAACGGTCGGCCGTCGCATCGAGCGAGCCCGCCTCGACACGCAGGCACGCACGCGTCTCTTCGATCGACGGGACGAACAGGTCCACCCAAGGCAGCACCCGGGCGAACACCGCCGGCCAGTCCACTCTCAACCCGTCCGCATCCGGAAAGCACAGGTCCAGCGAAGTCGTCAACCCGGCCTGGCGAGCCGCCCGAAACAGGCGTTCCAGCGGGCGGCCCCCGTCGGCGTACAAGCCCGGCATGACCGTGGGATAGCCGACGTGCAGATGCCGGCAACCCTGCAGGTCGTCGGGCGTCACGTCCGCGTCGCTGAACGTCGCATTGACCCCCGGACAATGCAGAAAACGACGGTCTTCCCCCGGCGGGGAAAGGACCACCGAGTAGCTCGTGGGCTGGCCGGGCACCGTCCTCAGCGAGCCCCCGCCACCGCCGCCGGTGGCAGTGTCGTACAGCGACCGCAGACACCCCCCCAGCAGGTCATCCCCCACGCGGGCCAACAGTCGCACAGCCAGCCCCAGCCGGTGCAGCGCCAGCCCCGTGTTCGACACCACGCCCCCGGGCGAAAACGTCAGCCCGCCCGCGCCCACCAGCCCCCCCGGCGGCGGCAGGGCCGTGGTCAGCTCCGGGATCAAATCCAGACAGGCATGTCCGGCGACCAGGATCATGGTGGGGCCATTGTCGCGGCCGCCCAGCGTGCGTCGCAAGCAGCCCGCCACGCCGCCCCTTCGCGCCACGAGCGGCGGGTTTGCCCGCGGCCCCCGGCGGTCACCTAACCTTGGCCGCGTGCGTGAGACCGAGACTCAGTTCGGCATCATCGTCATCGGCGGGGGCCATGCCGGCACCGAGGCCGCGTGGGCCGCCGCGTCCGTACTCGACCGCCACGGCAGTCCCGACCCCGTCGCTCTGGTCACACTCGACCACAGCAAAACCGGTGCGATGAGCTGCAACCCGGCCATCGGCGGGCTGGCCAAGGGGCAGATGGTGCGGGAAATCGACGCCCTCGGCGGGCTGATGGGCCGTGCCATCGACGCCACCGGCATCCAGTTCCGCATGCTCAACCGCAGCAAGGGCCCGGCGGTGTGGGGGCCGCGGGCGCAGGCCGACAAGTACCGCTACGCACGGGAGATCCAGCGGCTGCTGAGCCTTCAGCCGCGGATCCGGGTCATCGAGGCCGAAGTCGGAAGCCTGCTCACGGAGGACGATGAGGGAGAGAGCACCCCCACGGGCCGTGGCACGCGACGCCGCATCCGCGGCGTGGTGCTGGCCGACGGCCGCGAGCTGCACGCCCCCTGCGTCGTCGTGACCACCGGGACGTTCCTCAAGGCGCTGATGCACACCGGCCTGCGTCAGACTGAGGGCGGACGCGTCGGCGAACGCAGCAGCCGGACCCTCTCCGATTCGCTGCGGGCCCTCGGCCTCGACGTCGGCCGCCTCAAGACCGGCACGCCCCCCCGGCTGCACGTGGATTCGATCGACTTCGCCCGCTTCACACCGCAGCCGGGCGACGACGTCCCGGCTCCATTCTCCTACCTTCACGAGCTGGGCACCTGGCGGCCGCCACTGCGTCAGGTGAGCTGCTACCTCGGACAGACCAATGAGACGGCCCACGCGCTGATCCGGGCCAACCTGCACCGCGCGCCGATGTACAGTGGGCAGATCCAGAGCACCGGCCCCCGCTACTGCCCGTCGATCGAAGACAAGGTCGTCCGCTTCGCCGACAAGACGTCGCATCACCTGTTCCTCGAGCCGGAGAGCCTCGACACGCCGGAGATCTACGTCAACGGCATCTCCACGTCGCTCCCGGCCGAAGTGCAGGATGCCGTGCTTCGGACAATCCCTGGCCTGGAGCGGTGCCACGTGCTGCGATGGGGCTACGCCGTCGAGTACGACATGGTGTTCCCCACGCAGGTGCGGGCCACCCTGGAAACCAAAAAAGTCGTCGGGCTGTTCCTTGCCGGTCAGATCAACGGCACGTCGGGCTACGAAGAGGCGGCGGCACAGGGGCTGGTCGCCGGCGTGAATGCGGCCCGGCGGGCGCTGGCGCGTCGCGCTGGACGGGCCGAACCGGTCGATGGCGACTTCGTGCTCCGACGCGACCAGGCGTACATCGGCGTGCTCATCGACGACCTTGTCACCAAGCCGCCCACCGAGCCCTACCGCATGTTCACCTCCCGCGCCGAGCACCGGCTGCACCTCCGGGCGGACAACGCCGACAGCCGACTGACCCCGCTCGGCCGCGCGGCCGGCCTTGTGGACGACGCCCGCTGGGAACGCTTCCGCCAGCGTGAACATGACGTGGAAGCGGTGGTGGCTCAGCTCCGCGGCCGCCGCCACCAGGGCGTGCTGCTGGCCGACCTGCTCCGACGGGAGGAGGTCACGCTGGCGTCGCTCGTGCCCCACCTGCCATCGCTGGCGGACGTCTCACCGGAGGTCGCCTTCCGGGTGGAAGTGCAGCTCAAGTACGAGGCTTACATCGCCCGCCAGGCACGCTCCATCGAGCAGTTCTCCCGACTCGAGCACAAGCTCATCCCCGCCGACCTCGACTACCACAGCGTACCGGGGCTGCGGAACGAAGCCCGTCAGAAGCTCTCACAGTTCAACCCGCGGTCGCTGGGGCAGGCGCTCCGCATCTCCGGGATCACCCCGGCCGACGTGACGCTGCTGGCCATCCATCTCGGCCGACGCAGTGCCGGCTGAACCGCCTTGCGACGCGGCCCCGCCGACGGCCGGGCCATCGAGTCCCCGTCACGCGAGTCCCCGTCACGAACGTTCCCGTCACGCAGGTTGCCGGCCGTGCCGTGGCGCGTCAGTCCGTCGCCGGCAGCGGATTGCCCGTCACCGCCGCGACCTGGTGCAGGATGGTGCGGATCGTCGTCCGCTTCTTGTAGTTGCGGTCGACCGACTTGAACGTGATGACGCCCTCGGGGTCGATGACGAACACCGCCGGATGCGGCAGCAGCGTCCGCACCGACGAAAACGTGTTGCGAACCCCGTAGGCGTCGATGGTGACGCCCTCCGGGTCGCACAGCAGCGGAAACGAAAGCTGCAGCTCGGCCGCCAGCCGACGGCTGGTCGCCGGGTCTTCCGGACAGATCGCCACCAGCGACGCCCCCATCGTCTCGATCCGATCGACGTTTGCCTGCAGTTTCCCGAGATAGCGCCGGCAATACGGGCACCAGTGGCCACGGTAAAACGCCAGCACCAACGGGCCCGATTTCAGAAACTCCTGGAGCGTCCGCTCACGCCCGAAACAGTCGGGCAAACGCCACGGCGGCGCCAACACCCGTTCCTGCCGCAGCCCTGTCGGAGCCGCAGCCTCGGAAGGCGAGCGCGTGGTCAGCCGCACGTCGATCACGACCCTTATCTTAGTGCCTGCTCGTATCGACGTAAATGGATTATTGATTCCGTTGAATTCAAGTTTTTAAGGGTGCCGCAGGTCCGCCCCGCTACACGGCCCGGCCCTCCGCCAGCACGCCCAACCCCCGCAAGGCCGCCTCGTCCACGTCCACGGAGGCAATCGACTTCGGCCACCGCCCGTGCAAGAGACCGGTCAGCAACTTACCCGCTCCACCCGTCCGCAGCACCGGCCGCCGGGGACGCAGCCCGGTGACCTCCGTGAGCACAGGCCAGCGCGCAGCCGACGTCTCGGAAAGGGCCACGAGCAGGGCACTGAGCAGGTGATGCCGCGTGGTCGCGAGCGTCAAGCCGCGAAAAGAGGCGGTGGGGGGGTCGAGCTCGGTCCGGCTGCCCGCGAAGTCGGGAACGCACGTCACGCCGCCGGGGTCGAGCAGCCGGGACCGACGGCCCAAGTTTCGCAACAGATTGATAAAATCGGCGTCGCGAAGGTCGGGAAAGAGCGTGACACGTGCCCAGGTCAGGGCGCTGCCCGCCGCCGCCAGGGTCATCACCGTGAGCCAGGCGCGGCCGACGCCGAGATGCCGGCACAGGCAGCGGCGGTCGGGGCGGGGCCGGTCGGTCACCATCGCCAGGGCGTCGGTGCTGCCGCAGGCGTTGACCACGGTACCGGGGCGCTGGCCGGCCAGCAGCACGGCCGCCGACGTGTCCATGACGCCGGTGAGCACGGGGACGCCGGACGGAAGGTTCAGGCATCGTCCCCCCTCGGGCGTGAGCCGACCGGCCACCGCATCGCCGGGCAGCACGGGGGGCAGTGCCGCCCGCGGCAGACCGACCACGTCCACCAGCTCGTCATTCCATGACGCGACGGGGGCCGTGGTGTCGGTCGTGTTCCAGAGCCCGGTGAACGACGCGTTCGACGGGTCGATCGCCCGGCACCCGGTCAGGTGGTGCAGGAGCCAGGTTTGCACGTGGCCGACGAGCCGGGCGCGACGCATCAGCCCTGGTCGATGCTCGATGAACCAGCGGGCGGTGGTGGAGGAGATGCCGCCGGGCACGGGCAGGTTGCCGGTCAGGGCCAGATGCCGGTCCAGACCGATTTCGCTCGCGAGCCAGTGCGCTTGCTTGACGCTGCGGCGGTCCTGGTGCGTGACGATCGGGGTGAGCGGCTTGCCGTCGCGCCCCACGGCGAGCCAGCTCGGGCTCATGCACGACAGTGCCACCAGGTCGATCTGTCGGCGGGTGAGGGGGCTGTGCAGGATCGCCTGCCGGGCCGCCCGGGAAACGGCGCGGAGCAGCCCGTCAGGGGGCACTTCCGCGCGCCCGTCCTGATGAACCGTCGGAAAGCTCTCGCGGACGAGCTGTCCGGCCGGCCGAGGGCCCTGCAGGACGGCCGCCTTGACCGCAGACGAGCCGACGTCGATGGCCAGAAGCGAGACCATGCAAGACAAGGCATCCGCTGTGCGACGTCCCCCGAGGGGGCTCGCCGGGACGCATCAGCTCCACTGGGTGTGCACGAACTTGCCCGGCTCGTCTACCCTTTCGTACGTGTGCGCGCCGAAATAGTCCCGCTGCGCCTGGATCAGGTTGCCCGGGAGCCGGGCCCGCCGGTAGGCGTCGTAGTAGTTCAGCGACGCGGAGAACGCGGTGGCGGCGATGCCGTGCTGGGCGGCGATGCCCACCACCCGCCGCCAGGCCATCTGTCGCTGCGCCAGTTGCTCCCGGAAGAAGCGTGACAGCAGCAGGTTCGGCAGGTTCGGCTCGTCGAGGAGGGTGCGTTTGATGTCGTCGAGGAAGGCGGCGCGGATGATGCAGCCCGCCTTCCAGATCCTCGCCAGTTCGTGCAGTTCCAACCCGTAATGGAAGGCCTTGTCGGCCGCGGCCAGCAGGGCGAACCCCTGCGCGTACGAGCACACTTTCGAGCAGTACAGCGCGGCCTTGACATCCGCGATGAACGCGGGCAGGTCGGACGCCGCCACGGCCGGCGACGGCCCGGCCAGCAGCCCCGCGGCCTTTTCACGCTCAGCCTTGAGCGCGCTGATCTCCCTCGCCTCGACGGCCGCGTTCATCGTCGGTACCGGCACGAGCAGGTCGAGCGCGGCCTTGATGGTCCACGTTCCCGTCCCCTTCATGCCCACCACGTCGCGGATGTTCTCCACCAGCGGCCTGGACGGGTCCTTCGGGTCGGGGAAATCCACCACCCGGGCGGTGATGTCGATGAGGAAACTCTGCAGCTCCGTGGCGTTCCATTCGACAAAGACGTCCTTGAGCTGCCGGTTGTTCAGGCCGCCGACGTGTTTGAGCAGGTCGTACGCCTCGGCAATCAGCTGCATGTCGCCGTATTCGATGCCGTTGTGCGTCATCTTGACGAAGTGGCCTGCGCCGCCCCGGCCGCAGTAGGTCACGCACGGCCCGTCGTCGGTCCTTGCCGCGATCTTCTCCAGCACCGGGCGGAGCCGCTCATAGGCGTCGCGGTGGCCGCCGGGCATCAGCGACGGCCCGTGCAGCGCGCCTTCTTCGCCGCCCGAGACGCCCATCCCGAAGAAGACGATGCCGCTGCCCGAGGCTTCGAGGGCGGACACGCGACGTTCCGTGTCCGTGTACAGGGAGTTGCCGCCGTCGATCACGATGTCGCCGGCGCTGAGGTGCGGTCGCAGCGACTCGATGGCGGCGTCCACCGGCGCACCGGCGGGCACCATCAGCAGGATGCGGCGGGGCCGCTCCAGCCGGGCGGCAAGGTCGGCCAGGTCGGCCGCGACGCACGTTCGTTTGCCCTTCCCGAAGGCGTTCGCGAACTCCGCGTTCTTTTCGGGGCTTCGGTCGTAGACGGCCACCGAAAAACCGTTGCGCTCGATGTTGAGCGCCAGGTTGCGGCCCATCACGCCCAGGCCCACCACGCCGAACTGACACGTCTCTGCCATCCGCCTACCGCTCCTTGTCCCGGATACCGCGTCCCCGATGCCGCCGCCTGGCCCCCGACCGTGCGTCAGACGCGAGAGTGTGCCACAACCGCCCGCTCCCGTAAACCGCGGACCGCCCGGAGCCGCGCTGCGACGGGAACGGGCGAGCCGCCCGGCCGATGCGGCCCGTAGCGGGGTGGGTGTCAACGGCCCGGTGCGATGCCGTCGCGACGCCGCCGGCGTGAAGCGGCCGACGCTAGCATCCAGAGCATGGACATCGACCTGCTTGTTGTGTCGGTGGGCAACACGCGCACCGCCTTCGGGGCGTTCGTCGAGGGGATGCTGACGACGGTCCGACGGGCCGACAACCGCGACGGGGCCGGGATGGAGGCGGCGTTGTCAGCCGCGTGGGAGGCGCTGGCTCAGCGGCCTTCGCCGGATGTCGCCGGCGTGTGCGTGCGGGAAGACCTGCGGGACCGCGTGGCGGCGGCGGTTCGCCAGCGGAGCGGCCGGGCGGTGCGGTGGGTGCGTCATGCGGTCCCGGAGGGTGTGGCCGACCCGCAGGCGCTGGAGCCGCCTTTCCCTGTGCTGACCGAACATCCCGACCGAACGGGACTGGACCGGGTGCTGGCCACCGCTGCCGCGTACGAGCAGCTCGGGCGGGCGTGCTGCGTGGTGGATGCGGGGACGGCGGTGACGGTGAACTTCTGCAGCGACAAAGGGGAGTTTCTGGGCGGGGCTATCGCGCCCGGGGTGCGGGCACAGTTGCGTGCCATGCGCGATGCGGCCCCGGCGCTCCCCGAGACGGCGCTGGTGCGGCCGGGGGGCGCGGTGGGCCGGTCCACCGAGGACGCGATGTGCCATGGGGTGTATCACGGCATCCGCGGGTTGGTCCGCGAGGTCGTCGAGAACTACGCCACGCAGCTGGGTCGCTGGCCGGAAGTGATCGCCACCGGGGGCGACGCGGAACTGCTCTTTGGTGACTGGGAGCTCGTGCACGCGGTGGCGCCCGACCTGCTGCTCTACGGCGTGGCCCTCGCTTACGTGCAGGCCATGGAGAAGGCGGCATGAGCGGCGCGTGCACGGGCTCGCGGGCCTGCACGACCGCGCCGCGGCAACCGTCGTCGGGGTGTGTCGGCGAAGCCGTGCATGCCGAGGGGGCGGCGGTGCCAGGCGAGTCGTCCGAGGCGGCCGAGGCCGCCGTGGAGGTCTCGCCACTGGCGGCGCTGCTCACGCGGCACCTGATCCCGCCCAGCGAGACGGTCGTGCTGCTGCTCAAGCCCTCGCTGTGCTTCATCCCGCTGACGTCGATGATGACGCTGGGCTTCGCCGCCCTCGTCGCGCTGGCGGGCAACCTGTTCGACGAGCAGCTCCCCGGACACGCTTCGGCGTACCTCAACGCGGCGTTCACGGTGGCGGCTCTGCGACTGATGTGGGCCACACTCCAGTGGATGGGCAGGTATTACATCCTGACGGACGCCCGCGTCATGGCCGTCTCGGGGGTGCTTCGGACGACCGTGCAGCAGTGCATGCTCCGGCGCGTCGCGCGGGTCCGCATCCTTCGCACGTTCAAGGACCGGCTCTGCCTGCTGGGCACGGCGGAGGTGATCCCCATGGACGAGGAGGAACCCATCGTCGTCTGGCTTGCGGTAGGGCGGCCGCGTGACGTCAAGGAGCGATTGCAGCGGGCGGTGGCCCGTGCCAAGGGGCGTCTGTAGATGCGGAATCGCCGGTCGGGGGGGGGCGTCGCGTGCGGGGGAGGGCACCGTCTGCTGGAGGCACGGGGTGGCGGCGGACGGCCGCCCGGCACCCGGACGGCTGGGTATGGCCGGACGAGTTGTCGTACACTCTCGGCCGCATGTCCGACGCCTCTGTCCACGCCGAAGCGACCGCGAGCCACGCCCCGTTTCATGTTGAACGCAAGGCCCCCGAGACGCCGCTGGTGGACATCCTCGGTGGCGACGCCCGCCGTGAAATCAAGGTCCACGACCACGGGCTGGTCGCGCTGGTGGATGTCATGCCGCGGCTGGTGCCCCAGGGCAAGACGGCCGACTTCGCCATCGTGCAGGCCGCACGCGTGAGCTACGGCGAAGGCACGAAACAGGTCAACGAGGACCGAGGCCTCATCCGCTACCTCGCCCGCCACCGCCACACCACCCCGTTCGAGATGGTGGAGTTCAAGTTCCACCACGTCATGCCCATCTTCGTGGCCCGGCAGTGGATCCGCCACCGCACCGCCAACGTCAACGAGTATTCCGCGCGTTACTCGGTCGTCCGGGAACGGTTCTACCGCCCCACGCCGCAGGCCGTGCGACAGCAGTCGGTCACCAACCGGCAGGGGGGCAGCGAGCCGATCGACCCGGCCACCGCCGAAGAGTTCCTCGCCTATCTCGATCAGGCGGAAGCCTTGTACGGGCCCTACGAGAAGCTGCTGGAGAAGGGCGTTTCCCGAGAGCTGGCCCGCATCGGACTTCCACTCTCGTGCTACACGGAGTGGTACTGGAAAATCGACCTGCACAACCTCTTTCACTTTCTGGCCCTGCGGATGGACCGCCACGCCCAGCAGGAAATCCGCGATTACGCCACCGCGATGTTCGAGCTCATCCGACCGATCGTCCCGCTGGCGACCGAGGCCTTCGAGGACTACCGCCTGCACGCGGTCACGCTCAGCCGGCTGGAGATCGAAGCGCTGCGCTCGGGCAAGCCGCTGGCGAGCAGCAACCGTCGCGAGGTCGCCGAATGGGAGGACAAACGCCGCCTGCTCGGCCTCGATCGGCCCGACGACGCCAAGTAGAGCGGAGTGGTGTCCGCGACAACGTAACCATCACGGGCCGCGTCCGGGTACACTGACTTCCGATGAGCCAGCCCCCACAGCCACCGGTCTCCAGCGGCGCGACGGCGACACCACGCGGCCCACGCGACTTCGACGACGGCCGCGACTCCTGGCGCATCTTCCGCATCATGGCGGAGTTCGTCGAGGGGTTTGAGACCATGTCGGAGATCCACCGCGCGGTGACGATCTTCGGCTCTGCCCGCATCCGGGAGGACGACCCGCTGTATCAGGACTGCCGCACGGTGGCGCGCGAGCTGGCCAGGGACGGCTTCGCCATCATCACCGGCGGCGGCCCGGGCATCATGGAAGCGGGCAACCGCGGCGCGTTCGAGGCCGACGGCACCTCCGTTGGGCTCAACATTGAGCTGCCGCAGGAACAGAAGCCCAACCCCTACCAGACCCACTCGGTGGACTTCCGCTACTTCTACGCCCGCAAGGTCATGCTCGTGAAGTATGCCGACGCCTTCGTGTGTTTCCCGGGCGGCTTCGGCACCATGGACGAGCTGTGCGAACTGCTCACGCTCGTGCAGACGCTCAAGATCGACCCCGTCCCCGTCGTGCTCTACCACAGTGCGTTCTGGAAGGGCCTGCTCGAGTGGATGAAACAGCAGATGGCCGGGCGGTACATCAACGCGGGCGACGTGGACATCTGCCGGCTCGCCGACACGCCCGAGGAATGTGTCCGGCTCGTCCGCGAAGGCATCGCCCGGCCGTGGTGGTCGCCGTCGGAGAAGCCCGGTCGGACGCGACCCGCCCCCGACCTCGCCCGTCTGCCGCTGCGGTTCTGGTCGGCGGCCGGGCGCGGGGCCCAGTCGCCCGGTCGAACGAGCTCGCCCCCAGGCCGTTAGGCCGGCCGCCCCCCCGGGCCATCAGGCCGGCCGGTCTGTCGGGTGTTGCACCGTCACCACGACAAGGAGCGTGTCGTCCTCCACGTCGCCGTGACGATATCGGTCCACCTCATCCATCAGCCGCTCCGCCAGCTCAGGTGGGTCGGCGGCTGTCGCGGCCGCTTCCGCGAAGAGCATGGCCAGCCCGGCGGTCAGAAGGGGCACGCCCCGGGCGTCTCGCGTCTCGGTCGCCCCGTCGGTGCACAGCAGGAACACCTCACCGCCCGTGAGCGTCAGCGTCATCTCGTCGAGCTCGAACTCCCTTGGCTCGACGACGCCCAGCAGCAGCCCGGTGGACCGCAGTTCCTCCATACTCCCGTCGCAGCGTCGCAGGTACGCCGTGGGATGCCCGGCCGACGCATAGCGCATGCGACATGCATACGGGTCGAACTCGGCCGCAATGGCAGAGAGGAACAGCCCGTGCGGTCCCAGCAGCAGTGACGCGTAGCGGTTGAGCCCGCGGAGCAAACCCCCCGGCCCCGGCGGCGGCTGGCCGGCCAGCAGCCGGTCCAGTTCGCCGATGAGACGGTTGACCATGAGAGCGGCGGTGATGCCGTGCCCGGTCACGTCCAAAAGCACCACCATGCGACGGCCCCCGTCCAGTTCGCGGACCGTCAGCATGTCGCCGCCGACGTCCCGGGTCGGTCGGTACCGGTATGCCAGCCACGCCGGCCCGGGCAGCGACATCGGCGGAAGCGTGCTCTCGTGGATCCGCCGCGCCGCCGAAAGCTCCCCGCGGAGCTCCTTGTACCGCCCGCTCTCAAAACGCAGGCGGTAATCCCCCCGGAAGCGCGTGTACCGCCACCAGCACAGAAGCGCCCCCGGTACGAGGCAGGACACCGTTCCCAACGCGATGGCCGTGGCCCACGTCCAGCCCAGCGACCCGCCGACGACATCGAACGCCAGAACCCCGACCGTCCCCGCCAGCACGGCCGCCGCCGGAACCAGCGACTCCCGCACGGTCCAGGGCATGAACAGACACGGCAGCAGGTGGGCCGAGAGGGCAAGGCCTATCGCGAGGATGGCCAGGTGCAGCACGGTGCCAGTCTGCGCGGCCAGCGACGCCTCACCACGGCCGTCGCGCGGGAACGCGGCTGCGGGGTCGGGCGAGGTCGCGGCGGCCTCGGGGGACGTGTCGTCTGCCGGCCGCGGGGGGATGGCATCCGCGCCGCGGACAACCAGCTGCTGCCCTTGCGGACCTGCCTTCGAGACGACGTCAAGGAAAATACGCTCACCTTCCAGATGGGTCGCCAGCCGCTCCACCGGCATCGAAAGCAAACCGATGAAAGCCATCAGCCCCAGCGCGATATGCGACGTGGTCCGCGCCGCCCCCGGCCGATAGCGGATCGCCAGCACCCACGCCCCGCACGCCACCGCCAGCACGCCGCCAAGGGCCATCCAACCCAATCGCAGCAGGGCCGCGTGGCGGGCCGGTCCGTCCGGGGATGTTGTCACCTTCGCGTACTCCGACGGCATCACCAGCAGCGTCAGCGCGAGCGTCACGGCCAGCAGCCACAGGATCCGCCGACGCACCCACCTCGCCCGCGTCCGCTGCAGCTCGCTCTCGAACTCGTCGCGTACGTTGGAGGTCATGACGTGCGTTCTCCCCCCGCTTGCGCGGGCGGGGCGGCTGCAACAGTTGCCCGCAGTCCTGCCAGTCGCTCGGCCGGAACCGTCACCCGCGACACGGTCGCCAGAAGCAGGTCGTCGTCGGACGGTCCGTCGCGGTAGCCGGCGATGGCCGCGGCCAGCCGGGCCGGCCACTCGGTCGGGGGCACGGCGGCGGAAACCTGCTCGGCCAGCAGACGCTCCACGCCCTCGGTCAGCAGCGGCTCGCCGGCCGGGTTTCGGGCCTCGGTCGCGCCGTCGGTGCACACCAGCAGCACGCTGCCACGGTCGAAACGCTCTTCGAGATCGCTCGCCCCCAGCGACGCCTCGTCTGCCACACCGAGCATCATCGCCTGGCTTGACAGACGCCGGATCTGTCCATCTGCAGAGACCAGGAAACCCGGCGGGTGACCGCAGTTCACCCAGCAGATCCGGTCGCGCGCCACATCGATGCGGGCGATGAAGGCGGTCGCAAACAGCCCGTGCCCGGCCAACGTCAGGCTCACGTAGCGGTTGAGGCCACGGGCCAGTGCCGCCGGCAGGACCACCGCCTGGGCATCGTCCGCCTCGGCCTCGGCAAACATCCGTTCGATCTCGCCCAGCAGCCGGTTCACCGTCAGCGCTGCGGCGATCCCGTGGCCGACCACGTCCAGCAGGATCAGCGTAAACGGCTCGCCGGGTTTCGGCTTCGTCGGGTGCAGGTACAGCACGTCGCCGCCGATCTGCCGGTGCGGCTGATAGACGTAGCTCAACTGCAGCTCGGGATGCACGATGGGCGTCGGGAGAAACGCCTCGTGCACCCGACGCGCGCTCTCCAGCTCCCTCGAAAGGCTCCGGTACATCTCGCTTTCGGTGGTGAGCTGGTACTCCTGCCGGTACTTGCTGTGCCGCCACCAGCTCAGCAGCGTGCCCGGCAAGGCGAGCGTCGGGCCCGCGAGCAGCACCATCACCTGAGAAAGCCACTCCGTTTTGCCACGAACCCAGTCGATGGTGACCAGCCCCACGTCGGCAGCCCACATCAGCCCGAAGGCGAAGAGCGCCTCGCGCCAGTTCCACGGCAGGATGGCCGCCGCGAGCAGGTGCCGCCACGCCAGCGGCCAGAGCCCCAGCGGCAGCGTCTCCCTTCCGTCGAATCGCGCCGCCACCAGCGACATCGCCGCCGTCACCGTCACCAGCGTCATCGTCACCTGCGCCAGACGCAGGCGGTCCAGCGTGACACTGGGGCGGGCCCAGCGGAACACCCCGGCCGCGAACAACGCTTCCAGGACACCGGTCAGTGCCGACGCGTTCCACCCCCAACCCAGCACAACAAACGCCCTCAGCAGTGCCACGACGGCGAAGACCACGCAGTACACACGGATCCGTCGCCTCAGCCGCTCCGACCTCGCCCGCTCGAACGACGCATCGGTCTCCGGCGGCAGGGGAGGCGAAAAGTAGCTGAGCACCCGCGTCGCCAGCTCCGCCGCGATGGGGCGCACCGCCAGCTCCCGCTCGCTCACTGCCGTCGCGTTCTTCCGCGGAGGCGACCACGATCCCGGGCGTGCCGGGTCGGTCGCCGCCACACCGCCGGTCACGTCCGTGGCGCTGCGGGCCGCCTCTTGCATGGCGGCACCGACGGCCGCCGGCTCTGCCGGCGATCTCGCCCCCGCCTGCTGTCCTCCGCCCTCCGCGCCCATACGCCCCTCCGTCCGCCTACGCCTCGACGTCGTCGCCGACGGCCATCCTTCGCAGCGGCAACCGTACCGTAAACCGCGTGCCGTGCCCCGTCGTGCTGACGACATCAATCCGGCCGCCATGCTCTTCCGCGATCTTCCGGCTCACAGCAAGCCCCAGCCCGGTCCCGCGATTGCCTTTCGTGGAATGAAACAGCTCAAAAAGGTGCTGACGCATCGTCTCCGGGATGCCCGGCCCGTTGTCCTCCACCTCCAGCACCATCCAGCCGCCGTGCTCGCCCGCCGCAGCCGCACGGGCCACGTCGGCCGTTTCGCTGCGGGCGATGACCCGAACCACCCCCGCGCCCTCGTTCACCGCGTCGATCGCGTTGCCCACGAGGTTCATCAGGAGCTGATGCACGCCGTCCGCGTCGGCCTCGCAGAGGGGCAGCCCGGGCTCGATGTGCGTCTCCACACGCACGCGCCGGTCCCTTGCCGCGGCCGACACCAGCTCGGCCACGTCCGCCACCACACGGCCCATGTCCACCGGGGCGAACTCCGGCACCCGCGGCCGGGAGTACGCCAGCAGGTTCAGGGTCAGGCTGTAGATGCGGTCGAGGTTGCGGCTCACCACCGCCCAGCCCTTGCGGGCCTGATCGAGGTTGCCCCCGGAGAGACCCATCTCGACCACGTCGGCCCCGCCGCGCAGCGCCTGCAGGATGTTCTTGATGGAGTGGCTCAGGGCCGCCGTCGTCTCGCCGATGGCCGCCAGACGCTCGGCCTTGAGCCCGGCCTGATACAGCCGCGCGTTCTGCACCGCCAGCCCCGCCTGCAGCCCGATCGCGCTCAGCAGCCGGAGCTGGTCGGGGGAAAACGTGTAATTGCGCACGCTGGAGTCGATGTAGATCACGCCCAGCAGCTCCGACGCCCCCCCCCCAGCTGAGCCGCCCCCGCCCGAGCCCCCCCCGCCTGCGCCCCCGCCCGCGCCACCGCCGCCGGACATTCGCCGCGCGGCGATGGGCACGCACAACGCGCTGCGGATGCCCAGGTCGTGCACGCTCTGGCCCTTGCTGAACCGGCGGTCCGCCATCGCGTTGGACGACAGCACCGCCTCGCCGCTGCGCAAAACATGGTCGATGATCGTCCGGCTGGCCTGGATCCGCGGGACCCGGCCGACGCCCTGCGCTTCGGCCACCACCGCCGCGGCCGTCTCGCGCCGGTCCCGCGTCCGCACCACCACCGGGACCAGCGACTCCTCTGGACCGGCACGCAGCATGATCACGCCGCGCTCGGCCTTGAGGTGCTCGAAGACCAGGTCCAGCGTGATCGCCATCGCCTGCTCGACATCGAACCGGCTGCCCAGCAGCGCCGCCAGCCGGTAGAGCACCTGCAGGTTGCTCATCGCCGCCGCCGACGGTTCCGGCACCGCCAGCACCATCGAATCCTCCGGCGAGAGCGTGTGCATGATCGCCGAATCCATTCCGGCGTCGGCCCCACGGATCTCCACATCGTCATCGGCGATGCCCCCCAGCTTCGGCGCCGTCCCGAACACCATCAGTGTCCGGCCGACGCGGAGCTGGTCGCCGACGCGAATGGCCTGCGGCGCGGTCACCCGCAGGCCGTTGATGTACGTGCCGTTGGCGCTGCCAAGGTCGCTGAGCAGGTACAGCCCCTCCCTCGGCGTGATCTGCGCGTGGCGACGCGACACGGTGTTGTCGGTCAGCGGGATGTGTGCCGCCCCACGGCCGATCACGAGCTCTTCTTCCGGCAACTCGAACTTCCGCCCCTTGTCCGGCCCTTGCAGCACCAGCAGTGTGAGCATCGACGTCCCGTCCCTTTCCCCCGGCCGTCGCCCGGTCGTTCCCCGACACCGCGCCGGTGCCGACGCCCGCGACGGCGGCTTAGAAGTTGAAGTGGTCCGGGTCGGGGCCGATCCGCTCGCCGCGGTCCAGCGCGCTGATGCGGGCCATCTCGTCGGCGGAAAGCTCGAAGTCGAAGATCGCCGCGTTCTCCCTCAGCCGCTCCAGACGCGTGGTCTTGGGAATCGTCACCACCCCCAGTTGCACGTTCCACCGCAGCGCGACCTGTGCCGCCGTCTTCCCGTACTTCCGGCCGATCTCCTGCAGCTCGGGAATCTGCTCGACCGCGCCTTTCATCAGCGGCGACCACGCCGTCTGCACGATCCGTTTCTCCCGGCAAAACGTCATCAGCGGCTTCTGCACCAGCCGCGGGTGCAGCTCCACCTGGTTGTTGTGCGGCACCAGCGACGTGGACGACAGCAGGTCCTCAAGGTGGTGCACCATGAAGTTGGACACGCCCACCGCCCGCGCCCGCCCCGACGCGTAAATCGCCTCCATCGCCCGCCACGCCTGCCGGTAGGACCCCTTGCACGGCCAGTGCACCAGGTAGAGGTCGATGTAGGCCATGCCCAGTCGGTTCAGCGACTCCTCGAACGCCCGCAAACACGCGTCGTACCCCGCCCGCTGGGCGTCGTTCCACAGCTTGGTCGTCACGAACACCGCCTCCCGTGGCAGCCCGCTCGCCCGCACCGCCCGGCCCACGCCCGCCTCGTTCCCGTACACCGAGGCCGTGTCGATGTGCCGGTAGCCCAGCCGCAAGGCCGCCGCCACCGCCTCTTCCGCCTCGCCGTCGCTCATCTTCCACGTGCCCAGACCCAGCAGTGGAATCTCGACGCCGTTGTGCATCCTGACCGTCGGCACCTGTGTCCCTGTCATGTCGGGAGTGTATCCCCCGCAACCCCGCCCTCCCCGGCCCGCCGGGCGGCCGCCTACAGGTTGCCGCCCCGGAGGAAGAACTCCATCAGCTCGTGGCCGTGCTCGATGTGCAGGTCCGACGCCCGGGAGTTGCGCTCCGACCAGGGCATCTGCCGCAGCGACGTCACCCGCGTCCCCGCCATGGCGAAGCACGTCGGGGCCGAGCCGTGTTTACGCGTGGCGATGTTCGTCGGATGGTCGGGCATGACCAGGATTCGCCACTCCGGGTACCGCCGCAGCGCCTCGAGTACCGGCCCGACGATGTGGCGGTCGATGGCCTCGATGGCTTCGACCTTGGTCTTCACGTCCGCCTGGTGTGACGCCTCGTCGGGGCTTTCGATGTGGGAGACGACGATGTCGTACTGCTCGAGCATCCTTGCCGTTTCGCGCCCCTGTGCCGCGTAGTCCGTATCGTGGAACGACGTCATCCCCGGCACCTCGTGCACGTCCCACCCCAGCAGTCTGGCGAGGCCGCGGAGCAGGTCCACGCCGGTGATCATGCACCCCTTGCGGATGCCGTAGCGCCGCTCGAACTTGTCGAGGAACGGCACGCGACCCTGCCCCCAGAGCCACACCTGTGTGGCCGGGTTGTGCCCCGTCTGCCGGCGCACCTCGTTCACCTCGTGGTGGGCGAACACCTCCGCCGAACGCTGCATGATCCGCCGGAGCACCTCGGCCCCGCCGCCGGCCGGACCCGTCGGCAGGTGCGGTGCCACAGGACGGTCGGGGATCTCGTGCGGCGGCGTCGTCCGCACGTCAAACGCCTGCCCCGACCGGCACACCAGCAGGTTCCGATACGACACCCCCGTATAGAAGCTCCACTGCGGCCCCAGCTCGTCGGCCAGCTCCATCGCCAGCGTGTGGACCAGCGTCGCGGCCTCAGCATCGGTGATGCCGCCGGCCGAATGGTCCCGCATCACCCCGTCCACCACGGTCACGAGGTTGCAGCGGAACACGGTGTCGGTCACGTCCAGCTCGATGTCCCGCGCCGCCGCTTCCAGCGGCGCACGGCCCGTGTGGTACTTCGCCGGGTCGTACCCCAGCAGGCACATCGTCGCCACGTCCGACCCCGACTCGAAGCCCGGCGGCACGGTCCGCACTGTCCCTTGACGCCCCGTCAGTGCCACCGCATCGCAGTTCGGCTTCTTCGCCACCTCAAGCGGCGTCTTGCCGCCCAGCTCCTCCAGCGGCTCGTCGGCCGCGCCGTCCGGGATGATGATCGCGTACTTCATCGTCCTGCCTCCGTGCCCCACTCGAAACGACACCGCCGCGTCCAGGCCCGCGGACCGCCTTTGTCTAGCTCCCCTTCAGCAGCCTACCCGGCGGCGGGGGCGAACTCCTGCGGTACCTCCATCAGACGCAGGCACACCACTTCGCCCCGGACGTCATCCAGCCGGCCGATCTCGGCAACGGCCCGCTTCATGGCCGCCGCCGACGCCCGGTGCGTCGTGATCACCAGCGGCACCGTGACGCCGACCCCGCCCGATGTGCAGCCGTCGGCCGACGCGTCGCCACGCGAGCCCGCGTCATCGGCCGCAGCGGCGGGGGGGTCGTGCTGCAGGAAACTGGCCACGGAAATCTGCAAGTCGCCCAGCACCCGCGTGATCTTGGCCAGCACCCCCGGACGGTCCATCGCCTGCAGGCGCAGGTAATACCGCGACAGGTCGGCGTCGTCCGACACCACCGATACGCCGCCTTCCACCGCGAGCATGGGCATCGCCGCCAGCTGCGCCGCCGACAGCCCCAGCCCCGCTTGCACCATGTCCGCGACCACCGCCGACGCCGTCGGCCCCGCCCCCGCGCCACGCCCGTACAGCAGCACATGCCCCACCGCGGAGCCGTACACGGAGACCGCGTTGAACGCATCCGACACGTCCGCCAGCACGTCCGATTTCGGCACCAGCGTCGGCCCCACCCGAAGCGAAACCGCCCCCCGGCCCGCCGCGTCGTCCACACGCCGCGCCACCGCCAGCAGCTTGATCACATAGCCCAGCTCCCCGGCAAACCGGATGTCCGCCGCGCTGACCTTGTCGATCCCGGCCACGGCGATGTCCTGCTCGCGGACGTGCGCCCCCAGCGCCAGCGACGCGAGAATCGCCAGCTTCTGAGCCGCATCGCGCCCGGAGACGTCCAGCGTCGGGTCGGCCTCGGCGTAGCCCAGCCGCTGCGCCTCGGCCAGCGCCCGGTCATAGCTCCACCCCTTCCGCGTCATCTGCGTCAGGATGAAGTTGCACGTCCCGTTGACGATCCCGACCACCGCGTCGATCCGGTTGGCCACCAGCCCCTGCGTGAGCGCTCCGATGACGGGGATCCCGCCGGCGCAAGACGCCTCGAAGCCGATCCCCACCCCCCGGTGTCGAGCCAGCCTGAACAGCTCCGGACCCCGCGCGGCCAGCAGCGCCTTGTTCGCCGTCACCACCGACTTCCCCGCCCGCACCGCCGCCTCCAACACCGCCCCGGCCGGCTCCACCCCGCCCATCAGCTCCACGACCACGTCCACGTTCGGGTCGGTCGCCGCGGCCATCGGCTCCGTCTCCAGCCGCACCGGCAACGCCAAAGCCCGCGGACGCGATGGGTCCCGAACCACCACCCGACGCACGTCGAAAGCCACGCCCGTCCGTTCGGCCAGTCGCGAACCCTGCTCGGCAAGGATGCGCAACACGCCGCCGCCCACGACCCCGCACCCCACCAGCGCCACGCCGACCCGTTTCACTCGGTTGCTCCCCTCTTGCCGTGCCCGACCTGCTCAACGGCCCTGAGGGTACGCCGCGGCACAGGTCGCCGGAAGGGGGGCCGGCCACCCCGAGTCCTACGGCGGCCGACGGAGAGCCCACCCCCCCGAAAGGTGGCCCCGTTTGACCCTGTCGCCACCGCAACTTAGCTTCTCCGGCGGACTTGCCGCTTCCCGCCCGTCCCGGCTCTCCCGATGCTCGCGATTCTCTCCGACATCCACGGCAACCTCGAAGCTCTCACCGCCGTCCTTGCGGAGATCGACCGCCGCGGCATCACCGACATCCTCTGCCTGGGCGACGTGATCGGCTACGGCCCCAACCCGATCGAATGTCTGGATCTTGTGATGACGCGTTGTCGCGTGTGCCTGATGGGCAACCACGACTTCGCCGTCTTCTACGAGCCGTACAACTTCAACGCCGGGGCCGAGTCGGCGTGCTACTGGACGCGCCAGCAGTTTGAAGACGAACCGGACGCGGAGCGGCGGCTCCGTCGCTGGTCCTTTCTCGGTTCATTGTCGGTTCGCCACCGCGACAGCCGGTTTCTTGCGGTGCACGCTTCGCCGCGCCGGCCGGTCAACGAATACATCTTCCCGGATGACATCTACACCAACGCAGGGAAGTTCGTCACGCTCTTCGACCGCATCGAGCGGCTGTGCTTCGTCGGCCACACGCATGTGCCCGGCGTCTTCCTGGAAGGCCCGGATTTTTACTCCCCCGACGAACTGAACTTTCAATACGACCTGAGCGACGAGAAGGCCATCATCAACGTCGGGTCGGTCGGCCAGCCGCGCGACCGCGACCCGCGATCGAGTTTTGTCGTGCTGACCGACTCCACCGTGGAGTTCGTCCGGGTCAGCTACGACGTGCAAACCACCGTCCGTAAGGTCGCGGCCATCAAAGAACTCGACGACTTCCTCGGCACCCGCCTGCTCGACGGCCGCTGACCCGGCCGCACGGCCGCTTGAGTCGATTCCGCGCCGGCCAAGCCGTACTCTTCCGGCCTACCCCCTGCGCGTCGGCCGCCGCGGCCCCGTCGCGGGCGGTGGGCCCGGCCGTCTCGACCCCCCTTGGTTCATGGACAACAAACGACTGTTTCTTGCGATGTTCGTCGGCCTGGGCCTGATGCTGCTCTGGGTCTTCGCCGTCCAGTGGCTCGATAAGCGATACCCCGAGTGGAACCTGATGGGCCGGCCGACGACCCAGCCCGCCGCCGCCCCCGCGCCGCCGCCGTCCCCGGTCCTCACCCCCCCGACCTCCCCGGGGCCGTCGGCCGCCGCGTCTGAAACGCCGGCCACCCCCATCCCCCCACCGACCGACGGAAGCCAGCCCGACCCGCGTCCCGAGAGCGGAACGCCGGCCCCTGCGCCTTCGCAGCTCACTTCTGCGGATACCAGGGTGCTGCGGGCCGTCGGCGACGAGACGCCGGCCGCGGCCCCCATCGACCTGGGCGCCTTCACCGCCAACGACCCTCAGTTCGCTATGGGCGTGCGGCTGAGCCCGCGCGGCGCGGGTATCGATGCCGTGGTCCTCAACAGCTACCGCCAGCGCATCCACTCCGACGACCGCTACACGTTCCAGACGCCCGCGCAAGACCGCAGCGCTGCCGGCAACGACCCGGCCGCCCTCATCGATGCCACACGGGTCCTGGCCACCCGGCACCTCATGGTGGACGGCGTCCGCGTGGACTTCGCGTCGCTGGTCTGGCGTGTGGCCGAACGTACACAGACCTCCGCCGCATTCGAAGCCGACGTCGTCGCCGCCGATGGCACGCCGCGGCTACGGCTGCGAAAGCTGTATCAGCTCAGCCGTCGGTCCGACCCGTCGCTCGGCTATGAACTGACCGTCCAGATGAGCTGGGCCAACGCCAGCGGCTCCAACGTGACCGTCAGTGGACTGGTGTCCGGGCCGGCCACGCCGCCGTGGGAAATCGAGCGCGGGCCCGAGCGTCAGGTGCTCACCGGGTACATCAACCTCGCCCGACGGGAAGTGAACGTCCGCCACACGATGGTCGAGTCGTTCTCCGCCGAGAAACCGCGATTCGACCTCTCCCGCGACGGCGACCGGCCCGACCCGCTCGCGTGGTTCGGCACCTCCGGCGCGTACTTCAACGCCCTTGTCCGCCCCGAACCCATCCCCGGCAGCGAGAACCCCGTCCTCACGCCGTGGCTCGCCCGGGTGGAAGCGGTTCTGGTGAACCCGGGCCAGCGGGACAACCACCTCCGCGAAGTGCACACCGCGTTCGAGACCGCGCCCATCCTGCTGCAGCCGGGCCAGTCGGTCACCTTGCCGCTGCGGGTCTACCTCGGGCCGAAAAAGCGCAGCATCCTCGAAACCGCCTACTACGCCGACTTCCCCCTCCAGTACGACCAGACCTTGGTCATCACCACGTGGCTGTGCAGCTTCTGCACCTTCCAATGGCTCATCCGCCTGCTGGTGTGGATGCTCAACGCGTTCCACTTCGTCGTCCGCGACTGGGGCGTGGCCATCATCCTGCTCGTGGTCGTGGTGCGGCTGCTGTTGCATCCGATCACCCGCAAGAGCCAGGAAAACATCGTGAAGATGGGGAAGATGGCCCCCGAACTGGAGCGGCTGAAGAAAAAGTACGGCGACGACAAGGAAGCGCTCAACCGCGCCCTGATGCAGTTCTACAAAGAGCAGGGGGCCACGCCGCTGCTGGGGTGTCTGCCCATGTTCCTGCAGATGCCTATCTGGATCGCGCTGTATGCGGCCCTGCAGAGCACGTTCGAGCTGCGGCAGTCGCCGTTCTTCTACAACCTCACGTGGATCGCCGACCTGTCCAAGCCCGACCACCTCATCGAGTTCCCGACGGTGATGCTCTGCGGCGTCTTCCCGATCTCCGGGCTGAACCTCATCCCGTTCCTGCTGTGCGCCGCGTTCTACCTGCAGTTCAAGCTCACGCCCAAGCCGCCGGTGCAGACGCCCGAGCAGCTCCAGCAGCAGAAGATGATGCAGTGGATGACGCTGCTGTTCCCGGTCTTCCTCTACAACATGCCCGCCGGGCTGAACATCTACATCCTCACCAGCACCACCTTCGGGATGATCGAAAACAAGCTCATCCGCGATGCCATCAAGCGGAAGGAGGAAGCCGCCGCCGCGACCGCGCCGGTCGTGGTGGACGCCGGCCCCACGCGGTCGTCGAAGAAGGTGAAATCGACGGTCAAGCCCGCCGAGCCGCAGCGCAAGGGGCTGATGGCCTGGCTGGAAGAGATGCAGGAAAAGGCCGAGCAGATCCGCCGCCAGCAGGAGAAGCGCAAGGGGTAGACGGCCCGCGGCCACTCGCTCCCCCTTGCGAGCGGCACGGCCGCGTGGTTCCCAACCGACCGCTCTCCCGTCCCTCCGTCCCGCTGCCCGCCGAGCATGTGGACCGGTGACACCATCGTGGCCGTTTCGTCCGCGCCGCCCCCGGCACGGCGGGTGGTCGTGCGTCTGTCCGGCCCGCAAGCCCTTCTCGCCGCGTCGAGGGTCGTCCGCGACCTGCCCGCAGGCCGGGGCGTGGCCCGGACGCACGTTCGACTGGTTTGCCGAACCGCCGACCCCGCCGCCCACGAACTGCACATGCCCGCGATCGTTGCGGTGTTTCGCTCGCCGTCCAGCTACACCGGTGAAGACGTGGTCGAGCTGGGCGTGCCGGGCTCATCGTGGGTCGTGCAGACGCTGCTGACCCGGTTGCTGGCGTGTGAGGGCGTCCGGTCGGCCGAGCCGGGCGAGTTCACCGCGCGGGCCTTTCTCAACGGCCGGCTCGACCTCACCGCCGCGGAGGGGGTGGCGGCCACCATCGCCGCCGCCGACGCACGTCAGCTCGCCGCCGCCGGGCAGCTGCGCTCCGGCGTGCTGCTCCGCACCCTCGAGCCGGTGACCGACAAGCTCGCCGAATGGCTGGCGCGGGTCGAAGCCGGCATCGACTTCTCGGATGAGGACGTCCGCTTCATCACACCCGCCGAGCTGGCCGCCGGCATCGACGACCTGCTGGTTCAGCTCCGCGAAGTCGTCGCCCGCGGACGCCGCTTCGGGGTGCTCGCGGCGGTGCCCCGCATCGTGCTCGCCGGGCCGCCGAATGCCGGCAAGAGCACGCTGCTTAACGCGCTGGCCGGTCGTCCCCGGGCCGTCGCCTCCCCCGTCGCCGGAACCACGCGTGACCGGCTGGAGGCCCGCATCCGCCTCCCCCGTGGCGAAGCCGTCCTCACGGACACGGCAGGCCTTCCCGATGCCTCCGCGCCTCCCAGCACCCCCGGGTCCTCCATCGCCGAAGATCCCTTGACGCCCGCCATGCTCGCCGCAGCCCGGCAGGCCATCACCGCGGCCGACGTGCTCGCATGGGTCGTGCCCGCCGACGGCTCCGTGCCGGACGTTCCGCCGCCCCGTCCGCCCGACCTGCTCATCCGCACCATGGCCGACCGCCTGCCGGATGCCACCGCAGCACGGCCATTCGCCCCGCTCACAGGGGCACCCGCAGAGGCCCCGTCGTTCCTCGTCTCGGCCCTGACTGGCGAAGGACTTGACCGCCTGCGCGAGGCGCTGGACGAGATGTGTTTCGGTCGGCCCGGCGGCGACGGGCTGGCGCTGACCGCGCGTCATCTGCAGCACCTGCACGCCGCGCTGGACGAGCTCTCGGCGACGCGGCAGTCCATCGCCTCGGGACAGCCCGTGGACGAACTCACCGCACTTTCCCTCCGTGCCGCACTCGACAGCCTCGGCCACATCTCCGGCGCCGTCTCGCCGGACGATGTGCTCGGACGCGTGTTCGCCACCTTCTGCATCGGTAAGTAGACCACGCCCGCAGGGAGCCGGGATACACTCCGACGGCACGGCCGCCGCGGCTCTCTCCACCGGCGTGAGGAATGCCGGTGCCGATGGCGTCCGACCCGCGTTCAGCCGATTTCACGGAGGGCTCCATGTCCCACCGCCACTTCCGCCGGGTCGCCCTGTTCGCCGCGGCCCTGACCGCCGTCTGGCCCCTCACCGCGTCAACCGCCCGTTCCCGCCCGGCCGACGCCGGCCCGCTGGCCGAGCACGTCCCGGCGGGCGTCGTCATCTACGCCGGCTGGTCGGGCGACGTCACCGCGACGCCCGCGTTCGCCGCATCCCACGTGGCGCGACTGCTGGCTTCGCTGGACCTCCCCGGCTGGACCGACAACGGTCTTTACAAACTGCTCGAGCCGGAAGCCGCCGCCAACCCGGCGACGCCCGTTCTCGTGGACCTCTTCCGCACAGTCGTCGAGTACGCATGGGGTCACCCCGCGGCGTTTTACTCCAACGGCCCGGGGCTGAGCGAAGACCTTCAGCCCGCGCCGCACCTCTGCTTCCTCATCCGCTTCCCCGACGATGCCGCGGCCGCCGCCGCCGAGACCGACATCCAGGACCGCATCAGCTCCATCATCGGCGGGCAGAACATCCCCAACGTGCGGTTTTTCCGCAACGGACCGACGCTGGCGATGTCCATCAACGACACCTCCGACGTGTCCCCGCTGGCCCCGCTGAACAAAGCGCTCGCCCGCGACGCCGTCGTCGAGGACCTTTTCACCCGGACACACCGCGAGGGCCTAAAGCCTGCCGTCCACGCCTACGTCAACCTCGAACGGGTGTGGCTCATCGTGGATGAAAACAACATCGACGACCCCAACCACGAACGGAACATGGCCATTCTCGGCCTTCGGCAGGCGCGGCACCTCGCGCTCACCGCCGGACTCGACGGGGCAGACTGGGCGTCCAGTCTGTTCGTCCAGCTCGAACCCGCCCGCACGGGCGTGCTCGGCGCCCTCACGGCGCCCCGTCCGGCCGACGATGAGCTGCTCGCGCGGGTGCCCGACGCCGCCGTCTCCGTCCTCACGTTCTCGCTCGACGCCCCCGACCTGCTCCGTCGCCTTCAGACGGAGGGCGAACGCGTTTCACGCGGGTTCTCGCGGCAGGTGCTGGGCGCGGTCAACCTTGCCGGTGCGGTCCTCGGCGTCAGCAGCATGGACGTCCTCCGCAACCTCGGCCCGCACTACGCCCTCTACGCCCTGCCCGGCGAGGGCAACTTCCGCTACGTCCTGCTCTCCCGGCCGCGCGACCCCAACGCGCTGGCCGAGTCGCTGTTCACCATCGCCCAGTCCGCCGGCCGCATCCTGCTGGCCCAGCGGCCCGACCTGCCCATGGTGGTGACCAGCCGCGGCGACCTCGACGGCCGGCCTCTGTTCACCCTCGCCGCCGGCTCCACCACCCTCGCATGGACCGTGGTGGACGACAGCCTGCTGGTTACCGCCGGCCCCGACACGCTGCAGGCCGCCTTGAGCGCCATGCGGCAGGGAAGGCTGACCGACCTGCCCGACTTCACCGCACGTGTGCGGCGGCTGGCAGCGCCGACAGGCGCAGCCCTCGGCTACAGCAACCTCGCCGCGACCTCGGCGGCCATGCATGCCAAGTGGGCGTACGCGTTCGAAAAACAGTTTCCCAACGTCAACCCGCGCGTGAAGCACCTGCCACTGCCCTCGGCCGAGCAGCTCGCCCCCCACGCGACGTACGCCGTCTCGGCCCTCTGGTCGGACGACGCCGGCCTGTACTACCGCACGCTCGCCCCGTTCCCCGCGGCCGAGCTGTTCTCCGCCAACTTCGGGCTGATCGCCGGTGAAGGCAGCCTCCTCGAGGCCCTTCGTTCCCTTCAACAGGCGTCGCCAAACCTCGACGACGCCGCCACCCCGGACGGCAGCGGAGCGGCTGTGCCCGGCGACGCGACCGGCCCGGCCCGTCAGATGCCGGCGTCCCGTCCGCCGGCAGCACGCCCGGGCCGCGCCAACCGCTGAACTCCCTCAGCCAGCCGACATGCACGTGCTCAAACGCCTCGTCGCGGCGTCGTCCTTCAGCGCCCTGATCGTCGCCGCACTGCTGATCTGGTCGGCCTATCAGCGACGCGAGGACGGAGCGTCGCCCGGCAACCTGCTGCGACTTGCCGGCGCCACGGCCGCCGTGGTCCTCGCCGTCGTGGGCACGCGACTTCGCCACCGCCTCTCGAGCGAAGCCCCACCCCCGGACGGGCTGCCGCGACCGTGAGCGTTCCCGTTCGCTCTGGCCGCCCGACGCCCGCGCCCACGCTGGCGGCCGGCCCTACGTTTCGACGACGCCCGCCTTCCGTGCCGACCGCTCCACCTTTCGACGCTGGCTCTCCTGCAGGATGGCCTTGCGAAGGCGCACCGCGGTCGGGGTGACCTCGACCACCTCGTCGTCTTCGATGTACTCCAGCGCCTGCTCGAGCGTCATCACCCGCGGATTACGCAACAGGATGTTTTCGTCCGAGCCGGTAGACCGCATGTTCGTCAGCTTCTTGGCGGTGGTGGGGTTGACCACCAGGTCGTTCTCCCGGGCGTTCTCGCCGACGATCTGCCCCTCGTACACCTCGTCGTTGTGCCTGATGAACAGCGTGCCGCGGTCCTGCAGGGTATTGAGGGCGTATTCGTTCGCCTTGCCCGTCGCCATCGACACCAGCACCCCGTTGGGCCGCGAGGCGATCTCGCCGCGCATCTCGGCATACTCATGGAAGTTGTGATGCATCACCGCCTGACCCTGCGTGGCCGTGAGCATCCGCGTGCGTAAACCGATCAGGCCACGCGCGGGAATGGTGAACTCCATGTGCACCTGTCCGCCGCGGTTGTCCATCCGCACCAGCTCGCCCTTGCGGGTGCCTACGAGCTGCATCACCGCCCCCTGATGCACCTCCGGCACGTCCACCACGAGGTATTCGATCGGCTCGAGCAGCTTGCCGTCCACCTTCTTCATGATCACCTGGGGCTTGCCCACCGACAGCTCAAACCCCTCGCGCCGCATGGTCTCGATCAGCACGCCCAGGTGCATCAGCCCGCGCCCCGACACCTTGAACGCGTCCTTGTTCTCCGTCTCCTCCACCCGAAGCGCGACGTTGCTCTCCAGCTCTTTCATCAGCCGCTCGCGGATGTTGCGGCTGGTGACGAACTTCCCCTCCCGCCCGGCGAACGGCGAGTCGTTGACGCTGAACATCATCGTCAGCGTCGGCGGTTCGATGTCCTCCGGCTCGAGCGGACGCACGTCCACCGGGTCGCAGATCGAATTGCCGATGTCCACCGTCTCCAGGCCGATCAGCGCGACGATGTCCCCGGCACGGGCCGACTCGACCTTGCGACGCCCGAACCCCTCGAACTCGTGCACCTCCGCCACGCGCGTCCGCGTCTGCTTGCCTTCGCGGTCCACCACCACGACCGTCTGGCCCGACCTCACCACGCCGTTGTAGATCCGCCCCACGCCGATCCGGCCCACGTAGTCGTTGTACAGGATGCTCGTGATCCGCATCTGCAGCGGGGCGGCGTCGTCGCCGTGTGGCGCGGGGATGTGCTTGATGATCGCCTCGAACAGGGGCCGGATGCTGTCCGACTCGTCCTCCAGACGCCATTTGGCGATCCCCTCCCGGCCCGACGCGTAAATCGTCGGGAAGTCCAGCGTCTCGTCGTCCGCCCCGAGGTCCACAAACAGGTCGAACACCTCATCCAGCACGGCGTCCGGACGCGCGTCCGGCCGGTCGATCTTGTTGATCACGACGATCGGCCGCAGCTCGTGCTGAAACGCCTTCTTGAGCACGAACCGCGTCTGCGGCAACGGCCCCTCCGCCGCATCGACCAGCAAGAACACGCCATCCGCCATCGACAGCACCCGCTCCACCTCACCGCCGAAATCCGCGTGCCCGGGCGTGTCGATCAGGTTGATTTTGATGGTCTGCTTCGTGTCCGGGTCGGTGTAGTTGATGGCCACGTTCTTGGCCAGGATGGTGACGCCCCGTTCCCTCTCCAGCGGGTTGGAGTCGAGGATCGCCTCCCCTTGAAGCTGCGATTCTCGAAAATTGCCCGATTGCCGCAACAGGGCGTCCACCATCGTCGTCTTCCCGTGGTCAACGTGGGCGATGATGGCCACGTTGCGGATGTCATTGCGGACTGAGTTCATAAGTGACGACCTGATCGATGTTTAAGTGACTTGAGACTGGCCGGGCGGACGGCCAGCCGTCTGCCGTCGGGGGGCGACGGTCTTTGGGTCTGGGTGCGACCGTCTGCGGTCAAGGTCCCCCTTGACCCCTGTGTCGCCCCCGGGGCCGGCAGTATAGCCCGCGGAAGCGGACCGACCGGGCCGCCCGGAATCGGGTGAACCCTGATGCAACCCGATGGCAGCGGCCGTCTTCTAAACCGTAGGATGCGGCAGGGACACCCAATGCATGGAACGAGGGCAGGAAACGTGGACCCCAGCACGATCGAAGCCGCAAAGCGGGGCGACCGCATGGCTCAGGCCGTGCTGCTGTCTGCGCTTCAGGACCCGTGGTACCGCATGTGCCTTTCGCTGCTCCGCGACCCGGAGCTGGCACGCGACGCCACGCAGGAAACGGCGCTGCGTGTTCTCAAGCGGCTGCCGGAGTTCCGCGGCGAATCGTCGCTGAGCACCTGGTCGATGGGCATCGCCATCAACGTCGTCCGCGAGATGCGCCGCAAGCGGCGGCCGGAGTCGAGCGACGTGCCGGAAGTCATCGGCGACGACGCCGCAGGCCCGGAGCAGTCGGCCGTGCGGTCGGAGCAGCAGCAGGTGCTGCAGGCCGCGCTGAGCGAACTTTCGGAGCGCCAGCGGGAAGTGGTCATCTGCCGCTATTTTGAAGAGCTGTCCACGGAGGAGACGGCCAAGGTCATGAACTGTGCCCCGGGCACCGTGAAGGCCACCCTTCATCAGGCGCTGCGGGCATTGAAAAACAAGATCAAAGCACTCGCCCCCCGATAGCAGCCAACACGTCACCTCCCGTATGAGTACCCTCCGCGACCAACTCGATCAGGCCCGAGACGCCTACCACCAGGCGAGGTATCCGGGCGACCTCGCGTCGGAACTGCTCACCTTCAAGCTCTCGATCGAGACCCTCGACAGCACCGCCGCACCCCCGCGTGCGGTGGGCCGCCTGCGGTGGGCGTGGGCCGCGGGCACGGCGTCGGCGGCTGCGGCCGCCCTCGTCGCCGCGTTCGTGCTCTCCTCCGGGACCTCCGACCTGCCCTTCGGCACGCCTCAGACCGGAAATGGGGTCGTCGCTTTCGACGAAGCGGGCCTCGGGGTCGGCGGCTGGGCGTCACGGAGCGGCAGGCCGTCCCTGTCGATCGAGCCGGGCCTGCAACTCTTCGCCCCACCACGCGGCTGGGACGCCCTCCGTGGCTGGGACCTCGCCGCCGGCAACGGCACCTTCACGGGCGCACACGGCACGGCGCTGGGCCGAGACGGGGCCGACCGCCGCGGTGACGGTCTGATGCTGGTCGACTTCCCGGCGTCCTCGGGAGCCTCGATGTCTCACGAACCGCTGCACGGCATCCCCGCCGACCTGCGATGGCAGCTCGAGCAGCTGTCGTTGCAGCAGCCGTTCCTTCCGCGTGGCGACAACCGTCCGGCACGACCGCAGTAGCCGCCGCTCTCCCACCCCATGCACTCCGCACCGCCCGCGTGCTTCAGGCACGTGCGGCCGGCGGGAGCGTCTGATCCGCCTGCCCATCGCAACCGCCTGTCGGTGGCCATGCCCTGCTGGGAACACCCGCTCGAAAAGACGGGTCATGGTGATGGGGGGCGGCCCGAAGCGTCCGACAACCCGAGCGAGTCCGCACGTCCAGAAAGCCATCGGCCAGTGCGGATTCTTGCCAAATGCAGGCGGCGTGCTCCCTGGATAAACCCGCTTACGGCCCCCGACACCTACGGATGGACAACGGCGGAAACGAGTTCGACTGGACCGGTCGAAGAATCAATCGGATAACGCTACTGGATTGCGTTTCTCTCCCCTCCGAGGGCACGGCGAACCGAGACGCCGTGCCCTTCCTTTTTTTGACCCCGAAACGACCGCGCTCGCGGCCGCGGCGGTGCCCACGGGCCGTCCAAGGCCGAGGCGTTTCACGAACGCTTCAGACGACACCACGGCACAGCGGTCTTCGCCCCTGCTACGTGGGCAAGCTACTTTCACTTGGCTTCGCCCGCGGGCGTTGTGGCGGCTGTGGTCCCGAGCTCGCCCGGCAGCGACGGCAAAGCCACACCTTCGCCGCGGAGCTGGTCCCGCAAGGCCACCGCCTCGCGGAATCGCCGCTGCGCTTCGTCGGCCGAACCGGTCATCTGCAGCAGTTTGCCCCAGTTGTAGAGCACCAGCATGCGGGCGATCGTGCTGCTCTGGCGACGCTGGTTGCTCTCCGCGTCGGTCCCCTGAAGCCCCTCTGCCGCCCCGAGCAGCTCTTCGTCCGCCTTCCGGTATGCCGCCACCGCCGCATCCAGCGACGCCTTGGCGCGACTGGCGAAATCTGCCGTCAGCGGCTGCGGCATCGCCAGCCCTGCCGCCTCCACCGCCGCCTTCACGCCCACAACCGTTTCGGCGAGGTTGTACAACACGCCCGCACGCTGTGCGTTGATGTCGCCCAACGCGGCCAGCGCCAGACCTTTCTGCATCCGGTACACCGTCGGCCACACCGAACGCCGAAGCGCATCCAGCATGGTCGCATCGAACTGCGACGTCGTTCCCGCCGGGCCGATGCGCGTGGTCAGCTCCGCCCGCAGCCGCCCGGCCTCGATGAACGCCGCCTCGTAGCTGGCCACCGCCTCGTTGAGCAGCGAGTCGGCCTCGCTCTGCAGGGTGTCGGTCGTCTTCAGCAACGCGTCCAGCTCGGCGGCCTTGGCCCGCAGGCTTGTGCCGCCCCCTTCGCCCCCCTCGACCGCCAGCCGCGACACCGCGAGCTGACCGCCGATCTGTGCGTTGATCTGCTCCACCGCGGCGCTCACCGCCCGGTCCTGGGCCTGCAGCCCCTCGATGTACCGCTGCACCACGGCGACCTGCCCCTCGGCCACGGCCACCTGCTGTCGCAGCACCGCCAGCTCGGCTTCAGTCCGGTCGATCTCGCTGCTGACCACCGAAATCGCCTTGCGGGCATTCGAGGCGACCGTGAACGCGTCCACCGCTTCCCGACCGGCAAGGCCGTCCACCCGGCTCCGCAGTTCATCCGCTTCGGCGATCGTTGCGCGCCGGCGGTCCTCCAGTGACTGAAGCTGGGCCTGCTTGGCCGCCACCTGTTCCTGCAGCGACGAGAGCCTCTGCCGGGCCGCCGACAGCGTGAGCAGCGGCTGCGCACCCGTGTCCACCCAGACGTCCCGGCCCGCACCGCCCTGTGCCTCGGCCACACGCTCGCGGATACGCTCCCGCACGGGCCCCGGGTCCTGCAGCCGGTAGCCGGCCACGAGCGTGTTGCCGATCGCGACCGACTGGCCGATTTGCGCGATGTCGCTGGTCAATCGGGCCACGTCCACGTACAGGACGGTCAGCTCCCGCAGCTTCTCGTCGGCCAGGCCCCGCTGCGCATGGCCGAGCGTGTACTTGGCCACGAGCGTCGCCCCCGGGGCTTCGTCACGACGCGTCACCGGCGTCAGGGTGGCCACGGCGTCGGCCGCGCGCCCGCCCCGCAACTGCGCAGCGCCCCGCTCCAGAGCGATGGTGATCTGCTCGTCCGTTTTCTTCTCACATCCCGCCGCCGCCAGCCAGACCCAGCCCGCCGCCAGACCCACACGACCCCACCGGCCGAGCCCGCCTTCGCCCATGCCCTTGCCTCCCGACGCCCGACGCCCGAACGCATGACTCCCCGATGCCGGCCCCAAGGCCGCTTCCCCGGGCTTCGGACGATTCTCGCTCGACATATCTGGCGACCTCCCTGCGTCACCGACCTCCGCGGCCGGCATCTCTGCCCGGCGCCCGTGCGCCGGCGGGTGTAACCCTTGGGGCAAGCCTACGTCCCGACCTCCACGTTCAGCGGACACGCCTCTGTCCAAGGCACAACACGCAACGCCGACAGGCCGCACCTGCCCAACGCCACGTCCTCAGACGACAAGCCCGAGGTCCGCCGACGCCAGACCAGCACGACCGGCGGCCCGTCCGACCCAGGGGCATCCGCCGAGCCGATGGTTATCGCAACCCACGGCGGACAAGTCAAATGCGGCTCAGCCCCGCCGGCCGCCGGTCCACGCCGCGCGGTCCGTCCGTCGGGCTGCAGTAGCCCCTTCGTCGCCCGGCCCGGTAGGATGTCGATGACGGCGGAGGGCCCGCCCGACGGGGTCGGGTACTGGCCTACGCCGTTGTGAACAGTTGCTCTCGCTCTTCGGGAGGAATCGCATGCCCCTGCAGCTTGCATCGCTCCCCGGTTTCGGGTTTCCGCGCGGCGGGAAACCCCGGCCCGGGAGCGGCTTTTGCGGGTTTTACACGGAGCAGCGGTGGACCCCGGCGGTCAACCTCTACGAGACCGAAGCCGGCTACAGCGTGTGCGTCGATCTTGCCGGCGTGGACAAGAACCGCATCGACGTGGAGGTGCTGGACCGTCAGCTTCGCCTCTCCGGCCATCGGCCGGTGCCCTCCGACTTCGGTCCCGGCAGCGACGACGCACCGGCCGCGAACCCACCCGCTCACGCCGCAGGCAAGGTCGGGGGAGGGGGGGTAGTCGGTAATCCCGGGCGGCGATGCCGCGTTCACGTCATGGAAATCGACCACGGCGCGTTCGAGCGGCTGGTCGAGCTGCCCGCCGACGCCGACGCGGACCAGATCACCGCGCGCTATCGCGAAGGCTTCCTCTGGATCGATATCCCCCGCCGCGTCGGCCGCTAGGCGTGCGAAGACGGTTGCGGGGCAGCCGCCGGCGCACGGCTGGCGTCTTCTCCGGTCGCAGGCCTGACGGCGCCGGTGGCCATGACCCGTAGCCGTCCACTTTCCCCGGCGGCGGTTCGCTCAACCCACCCCACGCCGGTCATCTCTGGATCGATCGAGGCTTGAAGAGACCATGTCCGATTCACGCATCATCGAACGCCGTCCCGACGCCACGATCGTGCGCGTGGGCAACAGTGCCCAGCAGGTTCGGATTCCGCACCATCTGCCGCTGCTGCCGATCCGCAACATCGTGGTGTTCCCCGGCGCGGTCATGCCCCTCAACATCGGCCGCCGAAAGAGCAAAAACCTCCTCGACGAGGTGATGTCCAGCGACGACAAGGTCATCGGCGTCATCAGCCAGCGCAACCCCGACGTGGAGGAACCCACGCAGGACGACCTGTACGCCGTCGGCGTCGCCTGCATGATCCTCAAGCTTTTCAAGCTGCCCGACGGCAACCAGTCCATCATCGTCCACGGCCTGACGCGCTTCCGGATCCGCTCCGTCATCCAGCTCGAGCCTTTCCTCATCGGCGAGGTCGAGGTGCTGGAAAGCGCTTCGGCCACGGAGACACTCTCGCAGGCCGAGCTCGACGCGCTGGTCGCGTCCGTGAAGCAGCAGGCGGCGCGGGTGATCGAACTCTCGCCCAACGCGCCCGACGAAGCCGCCCACGTGCTCACGTCGATCAACCAGCCCGACGCGCTGGCCGACTTCCTCGCGGCCAACCTGCAGGCCGACGTCGCCGAAAAACAGAAGCTGCTGGAAGAGCTCTCCGTCGCCCGGCGGCTCCAGCTGCTGGCCAACCGCCTGGCCACGCAGCTCGACGTGCTGGAGCTGCAGAACAAGATCGCCACGCAGGTCAAAGAGAGCATCGACAAGTCGCAACGCCGCTACTACCTGCAGGAGCAGCTCAAGGCGATCCGCAAGGAGCTGGGCGAGGGCGATGGCAACGGCGGCTCGGAAGTCGAGTCGCTGCGGCAGAAGCTCATCGCCGCGAGGCTGCCCGAGGCCGTCATGAAAGAGGCCAACCGCGAACTGGCTCGCCTCGAATCCATCCCGCCGGCCAGCCCGGAATACGGCGTCATCCGCACGTATCTGCAAATCCTTTCCGAGCTCCCGTGGTCGGTCACCACGCCCGACAAGCTCGACCTCGTCGAGGCCCGCCGCATCCTCGACCGCGACCACTTCGACCTCGACAAGGTCAAGCGGCGCATCCTCGAGTACCTGGCCGTCCGCAAGCTGGTGAGCCTGCGGGAACAGGCCGCGGCCGGTCAGCCCGCAGCGCAGCCCACAGCGCAGTCCGCGGAGGCCGGCGCGGCGTCAGCGGCCGTCTCCGCTCCCCCCACCCCCTCCTCCCGTTCCGACACGCCAACCGCTCCATCCGCCGGCGACGCTCCCGCGCACGGCCACGGCGGCCCCGGCGGGGGAGCCATCCTCTGTTTCGTCGGGCCCCCTGGCGTGGGCAAGACCAGCCTCGGCAAGTCCATCGCCGAAGCGATGAACCGCAAGTTCATTCGTGTCGCCCTCGGCGGCGTCCGCGATGAAGCCGACATCCGCGGCCACCGCCGCACCTACATCGGCTCCATGCCCGGCCGCATCATCGCCGAGCTGCGCAAGGCCGGCAGCCGCAATCCGGTCATGATGCTCGACGAGATCGACAAGCTCGGCGCCGACTTCCGCGGCGACCCCGCCGCGGCCCTGCTCGAGGTCCTCGACCCGGCCCAGAACCACACCTTCACCGACCACTACCTCGACGTCCCCTTCGACCTCTCCAAGGTCCTGTTCATCGCCACCGCCAACTCGATGGACCCGGTCCCCGGGCCGCTGCGCGACCGGATGGAAGTGATCGAGATCCCCGGCTATACCGACGCCGACAAACTCGAAATCGCACGCAAGTACCTCGTGCCCCGCCAGCTCGAGGTCAACGGGCTCACCCCCGACCAGGCCCGCTTCACCGACGACGCCCTCAGGTTCATCATCGAGGCCTACACGCGGGAGGCGGGCGTGCGCAACCTCGAGCGGTGCATCGGCTCGGTCGCGCGGGCCGTGGCCGCCGAAATCGTCACCGCAATGGACGCGGCGGGGGGGGCGTCTTCCCCCGGCAAGTGCGTCGAGGTGGACCGGGCCTACGTGGCCAACGTCCTCGGGCCCATTCGCTTCGAACCGGAAATCGCCTCGCGCACGTCCGTGCCCGGCGTCGCCACGGGGCTGGCCTACACGCCGGTCGGCGGCGAAATCCTCTTCATCGAGGCGTCGCGTTTTCCGGGTAAAGGCAACATCACCCTCACCGGGCACATCGGCGACGTCATGCGGGAGTCGGCCACCGCCGCCTACACGCTCGTCCGTGCCCGGGCCGACGAGCTGGGCGTGGACCCGCAACTGCTGGCCAACTCCGACTTTCACATCCACGTCCCGGCCGGCGCGGTGCCCAAGGACGGCCCGTCGGCGGGGGTGGCCATGTTCGTCGCGCTCGCGTCGCTGCTCACCGGCAGGCCCGTCCGCCACGACGTCGCCATGACCGGGGAAATCACGCTCCGCGGGCTCGTTCTGCCCATCGGCGGCGTCAAGGAAAAAGTCCTCGCCGCCTCGCGTGCCGGCATCCGTGAGGTCATCCTGCCCGCACGCAACGAAAAAGACCTTCAGGACATTCCTCCCGATGTCCGCCAGGCCCTGCGGTTCCACCTCGTCCGCGACCTCTCACAGGTGTTGCAGGCCGCCCTCGCCCCCGCCGACCCGAAAGCCCGCACCGCACACAGCGGCTCCGGCAAGGCCGCCGACGCTTCCCCCGGCCGCCCGCGCAAAACCGGCAAGCAGCAGCGCCAGTCGGGGAAAACAGTTTCGCGAACGGCTCGACGGCGGACCGTCTCGAAGAAGTCCCCGTGACAGAGAGCCGGCCCTCCCACCCGACCGCCGCCGGCTCAGGCGCTGGGCAGCCACCTCCAATGCCCGCGGGCAAGGCCGCGCTCAATCCCCCGTGGCAACCGACGTCGCCACAGCGCGTGGGCGTCTTTACGCGATGGTCTCGCTCGGGTGTGCCCCTCTTGAACTGGACGGAGTGCCCCAATTTTTGTCGGTCTTTGCCGACGACGGCGCGAAACGGTTCACCCGTCTTGCCGCGTTAGCCGATGTTAACTTCGGGGGGTGGCAAATTGGGCGGTTTGCCGATAGCCTTCCGATTTCACAGATACCGATTTATGCCGGAAGTTAACCTGCCGCTGACCATTCAGCCCATCAAGCACTGGGTGGTCGTCGAATTCCAGACCGCCTCGCTGATGGATGCGTTGCAGCTGCAGGCCATCGGCGATGCGCTCTACCACCTGATCGATGCGCAGGACAAGCGGCTGATCATCCTCGACTTCTCGCGTGTCGAGTTCTTGTCATCGCAGGCCATCGGGATTCTGCTCACGATGAACAAGAAACTCTCCGTCCTTCCCCGGTCGAAGCTCGTGCTCTGCGGCGTGGGAAGTCGGCTCACTGAGCTGCTGCGGATCACCCGGCTGGACAAGATCCTCACCGTCAAGCCCACGCAGAAAGAGGCGGCCGAGGTGATGATGGCGCTGTGATGCGGTCCGCTCTCGCGGCTTCTCGGCGCGGTCACGTCGTCCCCCCCGGGCCGTGGGCATCGAAGGCCCGGCACAGCCGGGTTCAGCTCGTGGTGATGCGCTCGGGACGTGGCGTCGGCAGGGCGGGTAGACTCCGCCGTATGAAATACGGCATCGGTCTGATCGCGCTGCTTCTGGGTATCGGCCTTCTGCTGTATCTGCAGGCCGACACGGGCAAGAAGGTCATCGAGCAGTCGCGCCCGGCGCGCGAGACGGCCGAGCGGGTCGCCGGCGTGGGCATGCGCGGCTCGTTCAAGGTCGAGCCGGTGGAGGAGAACGGCCGGCTGGTCGGTCTCGAGCTCACCGAGCTGGACCCGCAAAGCCCGCTGGCGGCCATGTACGAGCTCAAGGTGGGCGACCGCATCCTCGAGGTCGGGCCGCTGTCCGTGCGGTCCACTGACGCCGACATGCTCACGGCTCAGCTCATGGAGTCGGGCGCCCGGCGTCACAAGCTGGTCGTGCAGCGCGGCGACAAGCGGCTGGAGCTGGAGTACCGCGACGCCTCGCCGATGCGCGGGCTGCGTACGCCCGGCGGGAATCTCAATCCGCTGTCGATCCCGTAAGCCGTGACGGCCGAACGCTCACGGCCTTCCCCGGCCCCTTCAGACGCGTCGGCGCCCCGTGGCCCGAACGGGTCCACGCGTGCGGAGACGGCGACGCCCGGCACCCCCCGGGCGTCGCGGTGGATGACACCCACGGCACGGTTTCGTCTCTGGCAGGTCACGGTCTCGGGCGTGCTCGGCACGTGGGCGATCTGGCTTCTCCTGCGTGCCGGGGTCGGGGAGCGGCCGGTGGTCGATGCCGGGGGCTGGCTGCTCGTGACGGTCGGCCTGCTCGTACTGGCGGCACTGCTGCTGACCACGCCGGACGATGCCATCGTGCTGCCCCGGCGGCGGTCCGAAGCGATCATCCTGTCGGCCACGGGAGTTGCGGTGCTCGGTTCGCTTGCGTCGGTCGGCGGTCTCGCGGGCGACCCAGCCGCGGCACTTCCGGGCCGAGTCGTGACGGCCGGCTGTGCGGCGGCGGTGACGTGGTGGATGCTCAGGGTGCTGGCGGCGCAGGACCGGTCGGCGTGGTGGGCGGTCCTTGCCGTGTGGTCGCCGCCGTTCATCTGGGGCGTCGCGGGGCTGTCTTGGCTCGTGTGGGCGGTACTCCCGTTGACCGTTGTGGGCCTTGGGGTGCTGTTCCGCCGCGGCTTGCTGAAGATGCAGGGTTGGAGGGGAGCGGGATGGCTGGGGGCGGCTGTGCTGGTGGGGACGTGCGTCAGTTACGTCAGCGGGGCCGGTGCCGCGGCGTGGTGGCTCTACGTGCTCACGGCCGCCGTGCTCATGCCCGTGGGGCGTCGATGCCGTAGCATCGGGACGTGACACACGCCGCCGACACCGACCCCCGCTTTGTCGACGCGCGGGGCCGCCCCCGCGTGGTGATCACAGGTGTGGGGGTTGTCTCGCCCAACGGCATCGGGGCCGAAGCCTTTCGCGACGCGTGCCTGGCCGGCCGCTCGGGGCTGGTGCGGCAGACCTTTCCCGACCACCCGCACCTCAAGACCTCGACCGTGGCCGCCTGCACGTCGTTCGTGCCCGAGCAGCACATGGACGCCGCCGAGCTCCGACGTGTGCCGCGCATGGTTCCGATGGCGCTGGCGGCCGCGCGTGAGGCCTTGACGATGGCCCGCCTGACCATCCCGGCCGACGACCTGCAGACGCAGCGCTCCGTCGGCGTCGCCCTCGGCACGGGCGGGGGCGGGCTTGCCTTCGTCGAAGAGCAGTACCGTGCGTTCTTTTTGCACGGCAAAGGGTCCCTGTTTTCGATCACCGCGGGGACGCACGGCAACCTGTCGTCCGAGCTGTCCATCCTGCTGGGGCTGCGTGGGCCGTCGCACGTCCTGTCCACCGGCTGCACCAGCTCCACCGACGCCATCGGCTACGCCATGCTGCTGCTGCGGTCGGGCGCGATCGACCGGATGCTGGCCGGCGGTGCGGATGCCCCCATCGCTCCGGGCATCCTGACCGCCTTCGAGCGGATGAAGGTCGTCTCGACCCGCTTTCATGAGAACCCGGCATCGGCCAGCCGTCCGTTCCAGCCTGACCGTGACGGCTTCATCCTCGGCGAAGGGGCGTGGATGTTCCTGCTGGAGACCGCGGAAAGCGCCGCACGTCGGGGAGTGATGCCGCTGGCCGAGCTCATGGGCTATGCCAGTACGTGCGACGCGTTTCACCGCGTGCAGATCCGCCCCGACGTCGCCGAGCCCGTCCGGGCCATCGAAAAGGCCCTGGCCGACGCCGCGGTCGGCCCCGCGGACATCGACTATGTCAACCTGCACGGCACGGGGACCGACCTCAACGACCGTCTGGAGACCGCCGCCGTCAAGCGGGCGCTGGGCCCCCGGGCTTATGGCATCCCGATGAGCTCGACGAAGAGTCTGGTGGGCCATCCTCAGGGCGCCTGCGGCGCGGCGGGTCTGGCGGCGACCGTCCTGTCGATGCGGCAGGGCGTGCTGCACCCCACGATCAACCAGGACGCCCGCGACGACGAGTGCGACCTCGACTACGTCCCCAACGTCGCCCGGCCGTCTTCCGCGAAGACGGCACTGTGCAACTGCATCGCCTTCGGCTCGAAGAACTCGGCGCTGGTGGTGCGCGTTATCGGAGGGCTCTAACGGGGTGGTTGGGCGCGCCACCGGCCCCCTTATACTTGGCCTGAGCGGCCGGACGGGACGGCTGCTGCCGGCCCAATGCCCGGTGTGACCACCCGGGCGTAGCGCGTCCGTCTCCGCCGACCACCCCGGAAGACCGACACCATGCGACTGCCCACCCTCTCTGCCGTGATGCTGTGCCTGCTCGCCGCTCACGCCGCTTCGGGTCAGCCGGGGCGCACCGCCGCGCTGCTCAACGAAGCGCTCGACCAGCAGGTCAACCTGTCCGTCAACGCGGTGCTGCCCGAAGCCCTGCGGCTGATCGGCGACCAGACGGGCGTCCGCATCGAAGCGCCGCCGTCGCTGTGGGACGTCCTGCCGTGGGGCGAACAGACCAACATCACCGCCACCATCCAGAACAAGACGCTGCGCGAAGCGCTCACCGCCATCACCCGCAAGCTCGGACTGACCTTCGTCCTGCGGGAGAACGCCGTGGAGCTGCAGCCGCTGCCGGCCCTCCAGCGGCTGGGCCGACGCGCCACACTCCAGGAGCTGCAGGCTATCGACACCCTCATGTCGTTGCCCTATCCGGTGGACAACCTCCGGCCGACGGTCCGGCAGGTGCTGCAGACCGTGGACCAGGTCCTGCTGGACGCCAAGACCGAGTTCGCCGTGGAAAACCGGGCACCGCAGGGGCCGGTGCAGGAGACCATCATCCCCGTGCCCAGGGGCGCGTCCCTTGCCGATGCCCTCGAGGCCGTCGCCCGCGCCACGTCGCTGACGTGGTACCCGTGGTCGCGGTCCATCGTGGTGCTGCCCAAGGAAGATCAGATCCGCGTCCTCCTGCAACGCCCGGTCACGCTGCACCTCCGGGGCGAGGACGTGGGGCAGGTGCTCATGGACCTCTCGCGGAAGTCGGGCGTGACGTTTGTCATCGAGCCGGGGGCCGTGCAGCGCGTGCCGCCCGAGTTCCGCTCCGTGCGGCTGACCGTTGACAACGCGCCCGTGCAGCAGGTGCTCGAGCAGCTCGCGGCCGTCACCGGGCTGGGCTACGTCGTGACGGACAAGGTCGGTCACGGCGGGAGCATCGGCGGCGGGGGGCTCGAAGGCGGCGTCTACATCTGGAACAACTCGCCCGTCCCGCTGGCGTCGGCGGCCACGCCGTCACGGCCCGCACAGGACGACACGTCCACCGGCGAACCCCGCATCACCCTGCTCCTGCCGCTGGGCAACGGCGTGCAGATGGCCGTCCCTGAACGCGAGCTCCCGCCCGACGTCCGGCAGTACCTTCAGTTCAAGCGGGAGCAGGAGCTGCTGCGGCTCCGGGATGAGATGCGACAACAAGGCTTTGTCCCGCCGCCGGCCGCCCCGTGAGACCGGTCGTCGCACGCCCGCCGAAGCGGCCGCGACGTGAGCGTCAAACGGGCCGACTCTGGCGGTCGCCGCTGAAACGATAAACCCGACTTCCTGCGGCGAAACGGCGCTTGTTCCTCCCGGTGGTTTCGACGAATCTGTATGTCAGGAACTGACCGAAGGAGGCCCCATGGACCGCATGGAGGTGTTGGCGGATTATCGTTCCGAGACCGACGAACAGGTGCAGATCGTCGCCCGTCGCCGCACGCGGACGGGAACCAAACCCGCCCCCGGCGGCCTCGAGCAGGAGGTGCATTTCCACGCCAACTCGATCGACGTTCTAGTGAACGGCCACCTTGTGGAATCGATTCCACTCCGGCACGACCTCAGCCACCTCTCCCGGCGCGATGCGCGGAACCTGCTCGAAGAGATCAACGCCCTGAAAGACTCTCGCGCCGAGGCCGACGAGGTGATCGGCGAGCTGCACACCCTCTTCGGCTGACCGCGCTCACTTCGGTAGCACGCTGGCGGCCGGCCTCACGGACCGGCGTCGTCTTCCCCCCCCCGCGGCTCCCCACCGCCCCGCCCCTCCGACCCGCTCGCCGGTGGACGCGGAACGTTGCATGCCGCCGATTCGACGCACGGCGGACGGGGGCACCGCCCCACGCGTTTGGCCCATCAAGAGCTGAATCGGCCCGTGTAGGCGTCCAGCGCGAGGATGCTGTCGGACAGCAAAAGCTGCGCGACGCGGTCCAGCCGGCCGGCGTTCTGGGCCAGTGCCCCGTGCAGGAGCAGTTCGGCCAGGGGGTAGGTTTCATCGTCCACCGCAAAGGCGTGCAAGGCCCAGGGTTGGGTGGTCGCGTGGTCGGGCTGGGTCTCGGCGGTGTGGAACCGAGCGGCCCGCAGGACCGCGTCATGTCCGATGCCCGTGTGACAGGCGAAGGTGGCGGCGGCGTGCAACACCACCAGCTCGTCGTACCAGTGAAGGTCCGGGGAGTCGTACGGGCTGGCATCGAAAAACTCGCCGGTGGGCCGTTGCCCTTCCAGCAGGGCGCGCAGTGACGCATCGTCGCCGGTGAGCGTCTGCAGCGTCAGCGCCCACCACACGCCCACGGCGGATCGGGGGTCGGCACAGCGACGGGCCTCGTGCAGCAGCCCGTCGCCACGCCATCCCGAGCGGGCGAGGGCGTACGCCGCGAGCGGGCGGTAGATGGGCCGGCCGGTCGTGGGCAGGGCGGACGAGACGGGGGGCTTCGGCGGGGGGGCAACGGGGGCGTTCCCGGCCATGGCCAGCTCCACCAGCGCCATGGCCGGGGTGAGCGCGGCGTCGATTTCCCGGGTGCGGGCCTCGGCCCAGCCGAGCCGCTCGGCCCCGGCAGCGGTGAGCTCGCGCTCGACGCGCAGCAACTCGCGCAGCGCCCGGGTCAGTCGCGTGCGATGGCAGGGCAGCGGCTCGTTCATCCGGTGGTAAGGGTAGCCGCGCGGCAAGCTCGTCTTTGACGCCGGCGAACTACGTCTTGATCAGGCGGATCGTCAGCGGGTAGCGCCACTCCTGCCCGTTGCTGGCCTTGATCGCACCGATGATGGTGAAAATGAGCCACAGCAGGGACACGAGGGGGAGCAGGAGGATCCCGATGAACACGAAAATCAGCACAGCGCTGATCGCCGCCCACAGGTGGAAGGAGATCTGAAAGTTGATCGCCTCAGCGCCGGAGCGGGCGACGAAGGGTGAGGTGTCTTTCTTGAGCAGCCAGATGATCAGCGGCACCCAGATGCCGGCGAAGACGAAGCCTCCGAGCAGAGACGTCAAGCCCGTGAGGTGAATCACCATCGCGGCGTTGCGCTCGGAAGCCGTGATGTCAGCGGGGGGCAGGTCTCCCGACGGGTAGGGGGCGGACATGTTCGCTCCGGGGTTGGACGTGCGGGTTGGAACGGCCCCGACGGCATCGCGGGGCAGGTCAGCGGGGGAGTAGCCGGCCGACGGCTCAGGGGCTTTCGGGGTGCGTCAGGCCTTGCCGAGTTCGAACGCGTCGTGCACGGCATTGAGGGCGCGGGGGCCTTCATCCTTGGAGACGATGCAGCTGATTTTGATCTCGCTGGTCGTGATGTTCTGGATGTTGATTTTGGCGTCGGCGAGGGCGGAGAACATCTTGCGGGCTACGCCGGTGTGCGTCCGCATGCCCACGCCGACGACGGACACCTTGGCGAGGTTGGCGTCGAAGCTGGCGGTGGTGGCGCCGCCGAGCTCCTTGACCAGCCGTTCGACCACGGGCTGGAGGTCGGCGATGTCGCCGTGCTCGACGGTGAAGCTGATGGCGGCCGTCCCGTCGGGGGAGACGGTCTGGATGATGTCGTCCACGACGATGTTGGCGTCGGCGATGGTGGTGAAGATCAGCGCCGCCACGCCGGGGCGGTCGGGCACGTTTTTGAAGCTCACCCGGGTGATGTCCTTTTTGAGGGCACACCCACTGACGACGATGTTTTCCATGTTCGGGGTCTCCGCGACGATCCAGGTGCCTTCCCTGCTGTTCTGGCTGTTGCGGACGTGGATCGGGACGTTGTACTTCTTGGCGAACTCGACGGCCCGGGTCTGCAGCACCTGGGCGCCCAGCCCGGAGAGCTCGAGCATTTCGTCGTAGCTGATGCGGTCGATCTTCCTGGCCGTCGGCACGATGCGGGGGTCGGCGGTGTAGATGCCGTCCACGTCGGTGAAGTTTTCGCAGGCGTCAGCCTTGAGGACCGCGCCCAGCGCGACCAGCGTCGCGTTGGAGCCCCCCCGGCCCAGCGTGGTGTACTCGCCGTCGGGGGTCACACCCTGAAAGCCCGCGACGATGACGATCTTCCCACGGTTGAGCTGGTCGAAAATGCGGGCCTTGTTGATGCTTTGGATCCGCGCTTTGGTGAACGCCGAGTCGGTGATCAGGCCGATCTGCCCGCCCGTGAAACTGATGGCCTCGTGACCTTGTGCGTGGATCGCCATGGCCATGAGTGCGATGGTGACCTGCTCGCCGGTGGCGAGGAGCTGGTCCAGTTCGCGCTTGGGCGGGTTCGGACACACCTGTCGGGCCAGTTCTATGAGATGGTCCGTGGTGTCCCCCATCGCCGACACGACCACCACGACCTGATGCCCCGCCTCCTTGGCGGCGATCACCCGCCGTGCGGCCGCGTGAATCTTGGCCGCATCCGCGACGGAGCTTCCGCCGAATTTCTGCACGATCAGTCCCATACCCGCTGGCCGCTTTCTCATCGGCTTCGCCGGCCCGGTGCCCGCGCCTGCGATGGCGCAAACGGTCGAAGCCCGGCGACGCCCGTGAGCGGAAAATCTAGGTCGTTGTCCGTTGACGTGCAAATCGCGCCGGACAACGGTTTGCACGCGGTCCGGTTCACGCCACGCACGGTGCGGTCGTGGTCGCGGCGGCGGTACGGCAGGTTCGGCCACGGGTACACTGCCATCGCGTGACCCTCCCTTGGCTCGAACATCTGGCGACGGCCACCGCCGTGCTCGATGCCAGCGGCCGCATCCATCTCGCCAACCGCCGCCTGGCCGCACTGATCGGCGAGCCTCTGGAGCGGCTCGTCGGCCGGACGCTGCTTCCGCTCTACGCCGACGAATCGGACCGTCAAACGTTGACGTGGATCCTTGAAGCGGCGGCACGCCTGCCCGACGGTGCCGTTCGTGAAGAAGAGTTCGTCCTGCCACGCGCTGACGGGTCGCTGGTCCCGGTGCTGATGGCGGCGCGGCGTCTGGAGTGGGCCACGCCTTCCCCGTTGCCATCGTCTCAGGCAGAGGGGCGGGACGCCGACCACGCGGGTGAGCGGACCGGCGCCGGGCTGTTGGAAACGCACGAGGCCCTGCTGCCGACATCGCCCGGCCTGCTGCTGGTGAGTTTCACGGACATCACGCGGTTGAAGGAGCAGGAGGCGGCGTTGCGGGAGCACTTCAAGTACGTGGCTCAGCTCTCGGACGTGGCGCTCGAACAGGCCCTTGCGCTCAAAAGGCGTTCGCAGGCCGCCGAACTGGAGGCCGAGTCGTTGCGCGGCCGCGAGAGCGAGCTGCGAGAGCGGGCGGAACAGCTGGCCGATCTCGCACACGAGCTTGAGACAGTGAACCGGGAGCTGGAGCGTCGGGTGGCCCAGCGTACGGCCGAGCTGCGTCAGGCCAACCTGGACGCCATCTGCATGTTGGCGGTGGCCGCAGAGGCCAAGGACCACGACACCGGGGACCACGTGCGGCGGCTGAGGCGACTGGCCGAGCGGACGGCGCGGCATCTGGGGTTTTCGGAAGCCGATGCGTACGACATCGGTCTGGCCGCGGTCCTGCACGATGTGGGCAAACTCCACGTCCCCGACAGCATCCTGTCCAAGCCGGGGCCGTTGACCGACGACGAGCGGCGGCTGATGCAGCAGCACACCCTCTGGGGCCAGCGGATTCTGCCCGACCGGCCGTTTTTCACGCGGGCCCGCCTGGTGGCCCGGTCGCACCACGAAAACGTCGATGGAAGCGGCTACCCCGACGGTCTCAGCGGCGGCCGCATTCCCGTTGAAGCCCGGATCGTGCACGTGGCGGACGTGTATGACGCCCTGGTGTCTCCGCGTGTGTACAAGCCGGCCTGGCCGTCCGACCGGGCGTGGGCCGAGCTACGCCGACACTCGGCCGTGATGTTCGACCCGGAGGTGCTGGAGGCGTTTTCGGCCGCGATAGGGCGGTCGGGCGGACACACGTAGACCCGCCCGACGCGGACCGGTCGCGACGACGTCGTCATGGCTTGAACCGTTTGTCAAAGGGCCGGTCAGGCCATGCTCCCCGCCCGGTTCGACGCTTCCCTGCGCGCGACGGGCCGCCTCCGTCGTCCCCTCTGCCGCGTCGCGGAGCCAGGCTAACACCTGCGCCGCCGCCGTGGGGCCGCGGACGCCGAGCATGTCGGCCAGTTCTGCCGTCCGCTGCGGCCCTTCAAGCCGTGAGAGCGTGGTCTCGGTCGTCTCGGCCGCCTGCACCTTGCGGACGGCGAAGTGGCGGTCCGCAAGGCAGGCGATCTGCGGCAGGTGGGTGATGCAGATGACCTGGTGGTGCCGCGAGAGGGTTCTGAGCCGCTGGCCGACGACACTTCCCAGCCGGCCGCCGATGTTGGCGTCGATTTCGTCGAAGATCAGCGTGCCCACACGGGCCTGGCCGGCGAGCACCCCTTTGATCGCCAGCAGGACGCGCGACAGCTCCCCGCCCGAAGCGATTGCACGCAGCGGTGCAGGCTCCAGCCCCGGATTGACGCTCACCAGCAGCTCGATCTGATCCGCGCCGGTCGGCCCGAGCACATCGCCGTCGCCGGTCTCCACGGGCTGCGTCCGCACTCGAACCTCGACGCGGGCAGTGGGCATCCCCAAATCCAGCAGCGATGCCCGCACGGCCTCCGAGAGCGGCGCTGCGGCCTCTCGACGACGCCGACTGAGCTCACCCGCCAAACGTGACGCCTGCGATGCGAGCTGCTCGACCTCCCGGACAAGCTGGGCGGCATCGCCCTCGGCGGCCTCGAGGGCGGCCACCTCTGCCGACAGCCACCGGCGGTACGCCAGCACCGCCGACACGTCGTCCGGAATCGCCGCCTCACCGCCTTGGGTGACCGGCGCTCGACCACGCGCTCGTTCGTCGGGTGGCGACGCCGCTCCGCCGGCCGCGTACGCCGCCAGCCGGGACCGCCCCTCGCCGGCATACTTGGCCGCGAGCTTGCCCAGCACCGTGAGCCGGTCGTGGGCCTTCGCCAGCATCTCCGGGTCGGCTTCGAGGCGGTCAAGATAATGGCCGAGATCGGCCGCCGCCTCACGGAGGGTGAGCGCCGCGTCGCGGACCGACAACGCCAGCGGCTGCAGTGCGGCGTCCGCCGACGCCAGCTGCTGCAGGACGCCCGCCGCCCAGTGCACCTGCCGGACCAGCGGCGGGTCGTTGTCATCCAGCACGGACAGGACGTTGGCCGCTTCCTTGCGAATGCGTTCAACGCTGCCGAGCCGCCTGGCGATCGCCGTCCAGTGGTCGTGCTCGCCCGGTAAGAGCCCGGCGGCGTCGATCTCGTCCGCCTGGAACCGGTACAGCTCGAGCTGCTGCCGACGCAGCCGCTCGCTGGCCTGCAGTTCATTGAGCCGCTGACGGGCGGCCCTCCATCGAGCCCACACCTCCGCGTAGCCCGCACGCAGCGACTCCAGTCCGGCAAAGGTGTCCAGCAGGTCGAGTTGATGGCCCGGACGCAGCAGCAACTGATGGTCGTGCTGTCCGTGTACGTCCACAAGGTCGTCGGCCACCTCCCGCAGCGCTCCCCTGGCCAGTGCCACACCGTTGGCGGTGACGGTGGAGCGTCCGGACGCGAAGATGCGGCGCGACAGCACGATCTCCCGCCCGCTGGTGGTGCCGGAGTCGGTCAGGCCCAGTCGGGTGGCGATGTGGCGATAACGCGAGTCGTCGGCGAACTCGAAACACGCGCTGATGCGCCCCTCCCGGCAGCCGGGCCGGAGCAGCCCGGTCGGGCTCCGCCAGCCGAGCAGGGCCTCGATGGCGTGAATCACCAGCGACTTTCCGGCGCCGGTCATGCCCGTGATGCAGTTGAACCCGGCGGCGAGTTCGATCCGGACATCGGCAATCACGGCAAGGTTGGTGATGTGCAGCTCGCGCAGCATGGTGGACTTCCCGGCCGGGGGCCATCGCCCGTTCGTTAGGTGTTGGTACGGTACGTACATTAACCTAACACCCAGGGGAAGTCCAGATGGTTTTCATGGGTCATGGCCGGCCGCGCGGAGTTGGCGCGGCTCAGAACCACCGTTGCCAACAGGCGTTCGTGTCACGCCCGCGCGACGGCGACCTTGTGTTCCATCGAGCTTGAAGGGCTTCCGTGCGGCCCGGCTCGGCCGCGACGGCCGCGGCCCTAGCTGACCTTGCTGCCGGGCGTGGTCAGCTCGGAGGGGGCGATGGTGATGACCTTGCCGGTCTGCGGGTCGGTGGCGGCCAGCAGCATGCCCTGGGACACCTCCCCGCGCATCTGCCTTGGGGCGAGGTTGGCGACGACGATAATCTGTTTCCCGACAAGGGCTTCAGGCGAGATGTGCTGCCGCAGTCCGGCGCAGATCTGCCGCCGCTCGACGCCCAGGTCGATCTGCAGAACCAGCAGCTTGTCGGCGTTCGGGTGCGGCTTGCACTCCAGCACCGTGGCCACGCGGAGGTCGAGCTTGGCGAAGTCGTCGTAGGTGATGGTCGGGCCGACGGGCGGCAGGGCCGGAGCGGAACCGGCAGTCGGGATGCTGGCCGGCGGGGCTGGAGGATGCGCGGGCGACGGGTCGGGGTTTTTGGGTTCCATGGGAGGGCGGTCTCCGTAGCTTGGGGGGGCCGGGCCGTCATGCTCGGGTCGGCGTGGCCGGGCCCAGTCTACGCCGGTCAGGCGGAAGAGACGGGCTGCACGTGGGTGCGGGTGGCGGCGGGGACGGCCTCGAGCACCTGCGTGTTGACCGGAAAACGGGCCAGCGTCCCGGGTGGAAGCCGGGCGGGAAGCAGTACGGTCTGGCCCTTGCGAACGCTCAACGTGGTCTCCCCGACCTGCAACTTCACGCTGCCCTCGATGACCAGCCAGATGCGCGGCATCCCCGACGTCAGCGGCTGAACCGTCCGCGCGGTGTACTTGCCGCTGGTCAGCCGGAAATACGGGCAGTCTGCGAGGGGCAGGTTGCTTCGGCGGGTGGACGTGGGGCGGGGCGGGGCTCCGGCGGCGTCGAAGTCGATGCACGCCAGGGCCTGTTCGATGTGCAGCGGCCGGGGCTTGCCGTTCTCCAGCCGGCCGAAGTCCCACACGCGGAAGGTCGTGTCGCTGGGCGTTTGCACTTCGGCGACCAGCACGCCGGCGCCGAGCGCGTGCACGGTGCCCGAGGGGAGAAAGTGGCAGTCGCCGACACGCGCGGGGATGCGGTGGATCAGGTCAACGACCGTGCCGTCCCGGATGGCGTCGGCAAAGCGCTCACGCGTGACGCCGGGCTTCAGGCCGATGTAGAGCGAGGCGTTCGGAGTGTGGTCGAGGATCACCCAGCACTCGGTTTTGAGATGGCTGCCGGGGTGGCGGGCGGCGTAGTCGGCGGTGGGGTGAACCTGCACGGACAGGTCTTCGCGGGCGTCGAGAAACTTCACCAGCAGGGGAAACTGGGGCCCGGCGGCCGTCGCCACCGGGGCCGACGGCCCGAGGACGGCCTCTTCAGACGCCGTCAGCAGGTCGTGCAGCGACCGCCCGGCGACCGCTTCGGGGCCGGCCACGACGGCCGAGCACCAGCCGTCGGGCGTGGTGTCGCGAGCGTCGGCCGGCGTCGAGACGGCGGCCGGCGGGAAGTCGTAGACCTCCCACGACTCGCCCACCAGAGTGCTTGGGGGAAGGCCCTTACCCAGGACCGTGGCCAGCCGCTGGCCGCCCCAGATCTTGGGGACCAGCCGGGGCTGGAAGACTAGGGGTGGTAGTGTGTGGGTCATGTGAAGGGGTGAAAAAGTTTGGCGGCGGGGTGGACGATGGGTATAGATAACGCAGACGGGAACGACGGATCGTCCGTTGTGTGCACGCCTTTGGCAAGGACAGCGCATGGCCCCACCCCCTCCGTTTCCCCTCCCCGCCACGCCCACTGCCCCCGTTCCCGCGACCGCACCCTCTGCACCCCTGACGACCGCCGTTTCGTCTCGCGAAGGCGCTGCCCCGGCCGCCCCGGCTGCCCTGTCCGGGCCGGCTGCCCTGTCCGGGCCGGCTGCCCTGTCCGGGCCGGCCAACGGCAACGGCAGCTCACCCGGTTCGAAGGTGGACATGCAAGCCCCCGCCAGCAGCCGCTCCGTCCGCAACGCCACGACCACCGCCAAGCACTTCGTGCTCGACACGAACGTGCTGCTCCACAACCCCAACGCGATCTTCATGTTCGCGGACAACCACGTGGTCATCCCGTTCACCGTCATCGAGGAGCTGGACACGTTCAAAAAACAGAGCGATGACCTCGGCCGCAGCGCCCGCGAGGTCATCCGTCACCTCGACCGGCTCCGTCTGGAAGGCAACCTGACGGAAGGGGTGCCCGTGCGGGAGACCGGGGGCACCGTCCGCGTGCTCTACGACCAGACCGCGGGCATCATCGACGGCCTGGCGCACGACACGCCCGACAACCGCATCCTCAGTTGTGCCATGCGGCTGAAGCAGCAGGGCCATCGCGTGGTGTTCATCACCAAGGACATCAACTGCCGCATCAAGTCGGACGCGCTCGGCCTGCACACGGAAGACTTCGAAGCCCAGAAGGTGGACTTCGAACGCCTGTACACGGGCTGGCGGGAAATCAGGTGTCCGGGCCGGCTGATCGACCGGCTCTACGCGGAAAAGCAGCTCGACCTTGACGTCGAGCTGGAGATCACCGACCTGCACGCCAACGAGTTCGTGCTCATGCGGGATGACGCGGACCCGTCGCACACCGCACTGGCACGCTACCGCGATGAGTCGGGCTGCGTGGTCCCCGTGCGACAGCGGCGGGGCCCGGTCTTCGGCATCATCCCGCGGAACCTGCAGCAGACGATGGCGCTGGACCTGCTGCTGGACGACTCCATCAAACTCGTGTCGCTGATCGGGGCCGCAGGCACGGGAAAAACGCTGCTGGCGATCGCGGCGGGGCTGAGCAAGACCCTCAACGAGTCGGTGTACCAGAAGCTGCTGGTGGCCCGGCCGATCATGCCCATGGGCCGCGACATCGGCTACCTGCCCGGCGACAAGGACCAGAAGCTCACCGCGTGGATGCAGCCGATTTTCGACAACATGGCCTACCTGCTGTCCAACCGGCTCTCCGGCGACGGCACCACCCAGCATCAGGCCTCGCTGCACACGGTCGAACAGCGGATCGCCCAGCTCATCGAAGGCGGTCAGGTGGTGCTGGAACCGCTGACGTACATCCGTGGCCGCTCCATCCCCCATCAGTTCATGGTGGTCGATGAAGCACAGAACCTCACGCCGCACGAGGTCAAAACCATCGCATCACGCGTCGGCGAGGGCACGAAGCTGGTGCTGACCGGCGACGCGACGCAAATCGACAACCCGTACCTCGACTCGTCTTCGAACGGGCTTTCCTACCTTGTCGAACGCCTCAAGGGCAAAAGCCTCGTTGGCCACATCACACTGGCCAAGTCCGAGCGGTCGGAACTGGCCAGCCTGATCACCGCCGAGCTGTGATTGGCCCTCACGCGTCGCTGTGTGCGGGTCACCCGGCTGGGCGTTACGCTTCGGCCGCTCCGAGCCGCCGGGGGGCACGACGGCCGTGCGTCGTGACGGCGGTCCGGGCACCGCAAGAAAGAAAAACCCCGCTCAGGAAGCGGGGACTCTCTTCCCTCCGAATGACCCCAAGGGGAGTCGAACCCCTGTTCTCTGGCTGAGAACCAGATGTCCTAGACCACTAGACGATGGGGCCGATGGATCGCTCGGAATCATCGTCCGGTGCGTGCTCAAGGTCAAGTGAGTGCCGGGCGGTCGGCGTTGACATCGCGTTCCTGCTCGCGGCGACCTGCCCCTCTTGGCAAAAGCTTGTCGTATGGGCCGATGGGCTACCTCGGCGGCGGCGGGGGGGTGTACCCCGTGATCGTGAAATCGAGGAAGGGGCCGTCGTTGAGGATGGTCACCTGGGTCGTGCCGTCCTTGAGCAGGATGTCGAGTCGGTTCCGGGAGCCGCGGGAAATGGCGAGGATTTCCGACAGCGGCAAATCGCCGGCATAGACGCGGAGGAACCCCCGGGTCTGCTCAAAGAAGCGTCCCTGCACGGAAATGGACGCGGTGCGTCCGGGCGGCAGGGCCTGGCCCCAGCCGATGCCGGTGTTCTTCGGGTCCATCAGGGCACGGTCTTCCGGCGATTCCCAGTCGATTTCCACAGGCCCGTCCAGCTTGACGAGACCGATGGTGACGGGGATCGACGCGCGGTTGGTCACTTCGATGTCGAAGCGGCGCAGCTCCCCCTTGGGGGCACAGCCGACGGCAAGCAGGCCGAGCCACGCGAGGATACCGGCACATCGGGCAGGACCGTTCATGGGCCGCACTATAAGCGATGCGGCGTCAGGCGGGCGGTGTGACGTGGCGGGTCGGGCGAGATCGGGTCCATCGAGCGGGGGAGTTTGGCGGACGGGGGGGGGACGGTCCGGCTGGGCGACACGGTGAGCCGACCGTGACACGGTGAGCCGACCGTGACACGGTCAGCCGACCGTGCCGAGGGGCAAAAGGTGTGAGAACTCACGGATGACCTCATCGCGGAGTGCATCCAGCGGAGGTGTGGCGAGGCGTGGGTCGTGCTCGAGCAGTTCGCGGGCGTCGTCCCGGGCCTGCAGGACGAGGTCGGCCTCGCTGGCGAGGTCGGCGAGTTTGAACTCGGGCAGGCCGTGTTGCCGCGTGCCGAAGAACTCCCCCGGCCCGCGCAGGCGAAGGTCGAGCTCGGCGACTTCGAAGCCCGACTGCGTGCTGGCCAGTGCCTGCAGCCGCGCCAGGGCGTCGGCCGACACGGCCGTCTCGAGGCTGGGGGGAGAGGGGAACAGCAGGCAGGTCGAGGGGTGCGTGCCCCGGCCGACGCGGCCGCGAAGCTGGTGCAGCTGCGAGAGCCCGAAACGCTCGGCGGACAGGATGGCGATGACCGTCGCGTTGGGCACGTCGATGCCGACTTCGATGACGGTGGTGGCCAGCAGCACGTCCACTTCACCGCGGCGGAAGCGGTCCATCACGGCTTGTTTGGCCGTGGCGTCCATCTGGCCGTGCAGGGTCTCGACACGCAGGGCGTGCAGCGGGCCGCCGTCGGCGGTGAGCGCGGCATAAGCGGTGCTGAGCTGGTCGAGTCGTCCGTTGGGCGGAGGGGGCGGGCGGGCACCGCGGCGGCGGTGCTGCACGGGCTCGTCGGCGGCCGTCTCTTCCAGCGGCAGGTCGAACTGCGCTTCGTCGGGGACGAGTCCGTCGCCGATTTCCGGGACCACGACGTATGCCTGACGGCCGGCGCGGATCTGCTCCCGGACGAACTCCCACGCCTTGCGCTGCTCGCTGACGGGGACGATGCGGGTTTCGATGGGTTGTCGGCCCGGGGGAAGTTCGTCGATGACGGAGAGGTCGAAGTCGGCAAAAAGCGAGAGGGCGAGGGTGCGCGGGATGGGCGTGGCGGTCATCACGAGGTAGTGGGGCAGGGCGTTGCCGGAGACCTTGTCGCGCAGGGCGGCCCGCTGGGCCACGCCGAGGCGGTGCTGCTCGTCCACCACCACGAGGCCGAGGTTGGCGAAACGGATGTCGTCCTGGAGGAGGGCTTGCGTGCCGACCGCGATGTGGATGCGTCCGTCGGCGAGCGCGTTGACCAGACCGCCGCGCGAGAGCCGCTTGGTGCGGGAAGTGAACAGCTCGATGGCGACGGACGAGCCCTGCAGGAACCGGGACAGCGCGAGGTAATGCTGCTCGGCCAGCACTTCGGTGGGCGCGAGCAACGCCGCCTGCATGCGGTTGGCCACGGCTACGAGCATGGCGTAGACCGCGACGGCCGTCTTGCCCGACCCGACATCGCCCTGCAGGAGCCGGTGCATCGGCCGGCCGGACTGCAGGTCGCGCAGGATGTCGTAGATCACGCGCGTCTGTGCGTCCGTGAGGGGGAAGGGGAAACGCTGGCGGATGCGTTCATCGAGCCTGCGGTCGCACAGCAGCCGCGGGGCCGACGTCCGCAGGGGCCCGGCGGCGGACTCCGCCTGCCGACGTGCCAGGAGCAGGCCGACCTGCAGGCGTATCAGCTCGTCGTAGACCAGCCGGCGACGGGCCTCGATGGCGGCGGGGCGGTTGTCCGGACGATGGATACGCTGTAGGGCCTCGGCGCGGGGGAGAAGCCGTCGCCTGCGGCGCAGCGACTCCGGGAGCGTCTCGCGGACCAGCGGCAGGAGCAGCGGCAGGGCGGTCTCGATGAGCCGGGCGAGGCTGTCGGAAGGCAACGCGCCCGACGCGGCGTACACCGGCCGCAGCCGCACCGCAGGCAGGTCGTCCGCCTGAAGGGTGAGGGGCCGGGAGGTGGAAGGGCTGACCGGGGACCGGGCGGGCTCGGCCCCCACGGACGGCGCAGGAACGATCGACCACTTGGGGTTGAGCATCTGCGGCTGGCCCTGGAACAGCTTGACCTTGCCCTCGACCCGCAGATACAGGCCCGGATGGATCTTCCGTCGCAGGTACGCGCCGTTGAAGAAGGTCAGGGACAGCGCCCCGGTGCCGTCCTTCAGCGTGGCGTCGAACCGTGGTTTGCCCGAGCGGCCGCGGAACATCGACGCCGGTGTGTAGTGCACGGCGACGACTTCGCCGACGACTTCCGCCACGACGTCGGGGCGGAGGGAGGCGATGGACACGCGGCCGCTGACGAGCTGGTACGTCCGCGGTGCGTAGTGGAGCAGGTCGTCGAGGCTGTGGATGCCGAGGTCGGCGAGGGCGGCGGCCCGCTGCGGGCCGACGCCGGGCAGGCGCGCCACGGGGTCCTCAAGTCGAAGCGACTGGCCTGAAGCGGCCGTAGCAAGCCCGCCTGACGCGCAGGAAGGCGGAGACGACGGACCGGAGAGTGCCGCGGCCCCGCGGGGGGGCGAAGGGCTTGGAGAGGCCGGCGGGCCGGTTGGCACAGGTTGGCGGGGCGTCGGCTCCACGTCGGAAACACAGTGCACAGGACGGAAGAAACATGGCCGGGGCACGCACCCGGCCTAGTCGGTCCAGCCTTCGCGGCCGACGAGCTTGACGAACCGGCACGGGCAGATCGTTTCCGTACGCAACTGCTCGCCGGCCCGCTGCACCCGCACCAGCTGCTGGTCGTACAGCGGGCCGACCGGCAAGACGGCCACGCCGCCGTCGGCGAGCTGGCCGAGCAGGAGCGTACGCGGCAGCTCGGGTGCCCCCGCGGCGATCAGGATGCGGTCGAAGGGGGCGGCTTCGGGCCAGCCGAGGGTTCCGTCCCCGTGTCGCAGGCGGACGTTGCGCAGGCCGAGGTCCATCAGCCGCTCGAAAGCGGCGTCCAGCAGGGGCTTGATCCGCTCGATGGAGTAGACCTCCCGGGCCAGGTGGGCAAGCACCGCGGTCTGATAGCCGGAGCCGGTGCCGATCTCGAGCACCCGGTGCTCGGGCTGTACGTTCAGACGGTCCGTCATCAGCGCGACCATGTACGGCTGGGAGATGGTCTGGCCGTGGCCGATGGGATGAGGCCGGTCGGCGTAGATGTTGTCGGGAAAGTCCGGCGGGAAGAAGGCGGCCCTGGGCACTTTTCGCATCGCCGCCAGCAGACGCGGATGCGTGATCCCGCGTTCGATGATCTGCAACCGCAGCATCTCCTCCTGTTCCGCGGCAGGTTGCCCGGCGGCGGGTTCATGGTCGGGCGAGACGGACATGCCGAATCAAGTGTATCGCCGCCGCGTCGCCGGGGAGCGGCCAGTCCGGGCCGTCGGAGGGAGAGCGCACGGTGAGCGGTTAGCGCGTTGTACTTTGACCGGCCGGGGGTTGCGATTATGCTCCTCGCCCGACGGTTCGGACGTCCCGACCCGGCACGCCGTGCGGGGGGGCTCCGGGCTGGCCGGCGAAAAGGGGGGAAGCGGGGGCGGCGTGGGCGGAAGGCCGCCGGCGTCAGGACGGGCAAACGGCGAGCGGCGTCGGCAGGCGAGACAGGAGAACAGCGTCTGTGCGGCACAGGCCAAACGAACTGACGGCGTTCAACGGAAACTTGGCAACGTGCGGCACGGGTCTGTCCGGCACGCAGGCGGGACGGCGGCAGCCCCCCGGTGTGGCCGGGGGAAAAGCGGAAGTGGGGAGCCAGACGACCGGCCTCGACGGGGAAAGAGCGCAAGGTCCGCAGGGACGTTGGCCGGGCAGGTTGTCGCGGGCGGCGGTGCTGGCCGCGGCGTGCTGGGTGGCGGGCGTGACGACGGTCGGGGGCGTAGGCGGTTTCCACGCGGTCGGACAGGCGTGGGGCCAGACGCCGGGTGCTGCGGCGTCGCCCGCGGGCGCCGCGGAGAGGGCCGCCCCGGCGGACGCGACGGGCGGGGGAGCGGTGGCGGCGCCGTCCCGGGTGGACCGCGTGCTGGCGGGGCGAAACGTCGAGCAGGTCCGCGTGGTGGGGAACACGCAAACCGCGACGTCGGTGATTCTCAACGCGGTGCGGACGCGGGAAGGCGAACCGCTGGACCCGCAGACGGTCGAGGAAGACTACCAGCGGATCTTTCAGCTCCGGCGGTTCTCGAACGTCGAAGCGAAGGTCGAGCCGACCGAGGCGGGCGGCGTGGTGGTCGTGTTCATCGTGGCCGAGCAGCGGACGATCACGTCGATCGCGTTCGTGGGCAACGCGGCCATCTCGACCAACCAGATCCGCGACGCGGTGGACGTCCGCGTGGGCGAGACGATCGACCGCTTCCGCATCGCGCTGGGCCGGCAGAACATCGAGCGGCTGTACCGCGACAAAAACTACCCCTTCGCTTCGGTGGAGGTGGACGAGCAGCGGCTGGCGTCCACCGGGGAGCTCGTCTACACGATCGTCGAAGGTCCCAACGTCCGCATCCGCAAGATCACCTTCCCGGGCAACCAGAGCTTCGAGAAGGGCACGCTGATGAAGCAGATCCGGTCGCGGAGCTGGATCTTTGTCTTCCGTCCGGGCCGGCTCGATTTTGATCAGCTCGAGGACGACGTCGGGGCACTGAGGCGGTTCTACGAAAGCAAGGGGTTCTTCGACGTGCGGGTGGGGCGGCGGCTGCGCTTCTCGCCGGACCTCTCGCAGGTGCAGGTGGACTTCGTCATCGACGAGGGGAAGCGGTACGAGATCAGCGAGGTGCGCTTCGAGGGGGTGAAGTCGATCGACATCGACAAGCTGCTGCCCGAGCTGCGGCTCAAGGCGGGCGATTTTTACGACCGGGACATCGAGCAGCGGGACATCCGCCAGATCGTCCGCGCCTACTCGCCGCTGGGCTTCATCTACCAGCCGCCGGGCGCGGACACGCCCAACCCCGAATACCTGACGATCACGCCGCAGACGGTGTTCCGTGAGGAGACGGGCAAGCTCGACCTGGTGTACCGCGTGAACGAGGGGCGGCCGTTCCGGCTGGGGCGCATCCTCGTCAAGGGCAACGCGCAGTCGATGGACAAGCTGGTCCTTCGGGAGATGCGGATGCAGCCCGGCGAGCTGTTCAACTCGTCGGAGGTGTCGGCGGCGATGGAGCGGCTTCGCTTTTCGCCGTACTTCTCCGAGGCCAACGCGACGCCCGTGGGCGACGACCCCAACTACCGCGACCTGCTGGTGGAGGTGCGTGAGCGGCAGTTCCGCAGCTTCATCGTCGGCGCGGGGATCAACTCCAATGGCGGTGTCGGGGCCAACCTCTCCTTCGAGCACCGCAACTTCGACATCGGGCAGGTGCCACCGTCGCTGGGCGAGCTGTTCACGGACCGCGCCTTCACCGGGGCCGGGCAGCGGTTCCGCATCTCACTGGAGCCGGGCACCGAGCTCTCCAGTGCGTCGATCCTGTTTTCCGAGCCGTACCTTTTCGACTCGCCGTATTCGTTCACCAACGAGTACTACTACCGCGACCGCATCCGGCCCGACTGGCGCGAGACCCGGCTGGGCGGCCGGGTGACCTTCGGGCGGCGTTTCGGCTTCCAGGACGCCGTGGGGCTGACCATCCGGGCGGAAGACGTGCGGATTTACGACATCGACGACAAGCCGCTGCGGGCCCCCGAGGTGCTCGACCTCAACGGCCACTCGTTCCTCACGACCTACACGCTCTCCTACACACGCGACACGACCGACCGCGGCGTGCTGCCGTCCAGGGGCTACACGCTCCGTACCGCCGCGGAGTTCGCCGCCCCGCCCGGCGAGTTCGATTTCGTCAAGCTCACCGTCTCGTGGGACCAGTACTTCACGCTGTATGAGGACCTTCTCGACCGCCGGACGATCTTCGCGATTTACGCCGACACGGGGTACATCTTCGGCTCGGCCCCGTTCTTCGAGCGGTTTTACGGCGGCGGGATCGGATCGATCCGCGGTTTCCGCTTCCGTGGCGTCTCGCCACGCTCGGGCCTCGAGGACGACGCGGTCGGCGGCGACTTCGTCCTGACGGTGACCGGCGAGGTGAGCTTCCCGCTGGCCGGCGAGTTCCTCCGCGGGGTCGTGTTCGTGGATACCGGCACGGTCGAACGCGATTTCGAGATCACGGACTACCGCGTCTCCGCCGGCGCGGGCGTGCGGCTTTATCTGCCGTTCTTCGGGCAGACGCCCTTCGCCCTCGACTTCGGCATCCCGATCGTCAAGAACGCGCTGGACGACACGCAGATCATCAGCTTCAGCTTCGGCTTCAACCCGTAGGCCGCCCGGTCGGCGGTGGCATGGCGGCCGTCGGCGCGGGCTCGCGCAGGACGCCTAAACTCACGCCTACGCGGAGCGGCCGCGGACGGGCGGTCCGCACGGGCCCCGCGGCGGTGTAGAAAGGACGGAAGAGACGATGAAGCGAGCGGTCACGATGGTGCTGGTGGCGTGTGCGGCGGTCGCCGTGGGGGTCGGGTTCGGGTCGCGGCTGGTCGCCCAGCCCGCACCGGTCATGGGGCCGGCGAGGATCGCCATCGCCAATCCGGCCCGCATCTTCAACGACATGGCCGAGACGCAGGACCTCAAGCAGCGCCTGGAGCAGGAGCGTGTCCGGCTGGAGGAGACCGAGCGGCAGAAGCGCCAGGCGATTCAGGCGCTGCAGGAGCGTCGCGCGTTGCTGCGGCCCGATTCGCCGCAGTTCGCCGACGTCAACCGCGAGCTGGCCCAGGCGGCGATCGAATTCGAGGTGTGGGGGCGGCTGACGCAGGCCGACATCCAGCGGAACCAGCGTGAGCAGATGCGGCGGCTTTTCGACAAGATTCAGGCCGCCACCGCGCGGGTCGCCGCCGAACGCGGGTTCGACCTCGTGCTGGCCGACCAGCGGCCGGACATCCCGGAGTCGCTCGAGCAGCTCACGGTGGACCAGCTCCGGGCCCTGATCAACCAGCGCAACGTGCTGTTCGCCACGCCCAGTGTGGACATCAGCGGCGAGGTCACCGCGCTGCTGGACCGCGAGTACCGCCGCTGACCGGCAGCCGGCGGGGCCGCCGGCCTCGCCTCGGAAGGGACCACCCATGCCGGAGATCGACGCCGCGTCGCTCCTTCATCGCCTGGGCGGAGGCGAGCTGCTCCCGCCTTCGGCCGCGGCCCGCCGAGTGACCGGCATCGCTTCGCTGGAGGACGCCGGGCCGGGCGACATCGCGTTCTGCGCGGAGAAAGCCTACTTCGACGCGCTCAGGCATACGGCCGCGGCCGTCGTCCTTGTGCCCCGGAAGCTGCTCGGTGCCCTCGATGCGGCCGGGCTGCTGCCCACCGACGGGCCGCTACCGTCCGATCCGGAGGCAGATCTCCCGGCCCCGGTAGACGGGGAGTGCCGACCGCGTCGGGCCGCGCTGGCGGTGGTGGAGGATGTGGACCATGCCGTCGTCCGGGCACTGTCGTTTTTCGCGCCGCCGGTGTGGCGACCGGCCGACGGCGTGGACGGCTCGGCCCGCATCGACCCCACGGCGCGACTGGGGGAAGGCTGTCGCATCGGCCCGTTCGTCGTTGTCGGCCCGCGGGCCGTGCTGGGGCGGCGGTGCGTCCTCCACGCAGGTGTGGTCATCGGGGCTGACACCGTCGCCGGCGACGACTGCGAGCTGTTCCCCCATGTGGTCGTGCGCGAGCGGTGCCGGCTGGGTCATCGCGTCGTCATCCACGCCGGGAGCGTGGTCGGCTCCGACGGCTTCGGCTACCGCTGGGACGGCAAGCAGCACGTGAAAGTTCCTCAGATCGGTGAGGTCGTCATCGAGGACGACGTGGAGATCGGCTCCTGCACCTGCATCGACCGGGCCAAGTTCGGGGCGACGGTGGTGGGCCGGGGGACCAAGATCGACAATCTCGTGCAGGTCGCGCACAACGTGCGAATCGGCATGCACTGCATCATCACCGGGCAGGTGGGTCTGGCCGGGAGTGTGGTGGTGGGCAACGGCGTCGTCTTCGGCGGTCAGAGCGCGGTGCGCGATCACGTCCGGCTCGGCGACGGGGCGATGGTGGCCGCCTGCTCGGCGGTCGCGGAAGACGTCGCGCCGAAGGCCGTGGTCTCCGGGTTGCCCGCGTTGCCGCATCGCCAGAGCCTGCGCGAGCAGGGGGCGCTGCGTCGTCTCCCGGAACTCGTCCAGCAGACGCGGCACGTGCAGGAGCAGCTGCGTCAACTCAGTGCCGAGGTGGAGCGTCTGCGCCAGCTCCTCCCGGGCGGCGGGGGGAGCGCGCGTTAGGCCGCAGCCCTGTCGGCCGACGGCTGCGGCAGGCGCCGCCGCCGACGGGGGCGGAAGCACTCATGTCCGCGGGCGACTGGTACCGGGTGTGGGACGGCGCGACGGCGTGGCTGGGGGGGCGTCTTCAGGCCCCGGCCTTGCCGCACCCCGCGCGCCGACGGGACGTCGAACGCGAACGTGTACACCGCCGGCAGACGCTGGCCATGGTGATGTGGACGGTGCTGCTGAGCGGGCCGTTCTTCGCCACCGTGCTCGGCGGGGCGGTCCCCGTGCTGGCGGCGGTCGCGGAGCTTTCCGACCGCTGGTACGGGCTCGTCCAGGCCATGCCCGCGCTGGCGATGCTCGCGCAGCTGCCCGGAGCGCTGGTCATCAGCCGGGTCCGCCATCGGCCGTGGGTCGTGTTCGCGCTCGGTAGCTTTGCGCGTCTGGTGTGGGTCGCGGTGGCCGCCGTGCCGCTGGTGCTGCCGCCGGGGAGCGTGGCGACCGCGTCGCTGCTGGTGATGGTGGCGCTGGCGTGGGTGTCGTTTCACATCAGCGGGCTCGCGTGGCAGAGCTTCATGGGCGACCTGGTCCCGGGGCGCGTACGCGGCAAGTACTTCGGCACCCGGCTGCGGCTGTTCTCGTTGACCAACCTGGTGAGCTCGGTGCTTCTGGCCGTGGTGCTGCCGTCGGCGGGCAGCCCCACGGCAGCATGGACCGTCTTCGGCGTGTTCACGGTCGCGGCGGTGATGGGGTGCATCGAGCTGCTGGGGTACCGGCACGCCTACGACACGCCAAGACGCCGTCCGCCGATTCGCGTCAGCGAGCTGCTCAAACCGCTCACCGACCGCGCGTTCATCCCGTTCCTCGTCCTCGGGCTGCTGGTGGCCGCGAGCAACGGCATCGTCGGCCCCTTCCTCTGGCGGCACCTGCTCACGGCCCATGACATGCCCCCGCTGAAGGTCACGCTCATCCTGCAGACGTCGGCCCTGCTGGCGATGATGCTGACCGCCGGCATCTGGGGGAGATGGGTGGACCGCTTCGGGGCGAAGGCGGCGATGATCGTCGGCATCCTGTGCGGACAGCTTGCCACGCTGGCCTGGCCCGTCGTCAGCCTCGAAGGGTGGTGGCTGGGGCTGATCGTGATGCTCGTAGGCGTGGGGTTCTGGACCGGCGTGGATGTCGGCATCGTCAACCGGCTCTTCCGCTACGGGCAGGCCGGCGGCCCGGGTTACTTCGCGGTCTTCAACGGGACACTGGCGGTGTCCGGCTTCGCCGCGACCTGGCTCGGCGGCGAAATCGCCGAACGCTTCGGCCGCAGCGCGTGGATCGGCCGCGTGGCCGAGGCCGCCGCCGGCTACGGCCTCTCCTTCAACGTCTACATGCTGCTGCTGCTTCTGTGCGTAGCGCTGCGATTCGCGGCCGTGCTGTGGCTGATGTACGCTGTGCCGCGCGACAAGCCCCAGCGGACCAGCGACGCGGTCCGCCAGATGGCCCTGCAGATGCAGGCCGGGGCGATCGCGCTGCTGGCGTGGCCGTGGAGACGCGTGTGGCGCCAGCCCGGACCGGCCGCCGGGTCCGGCCAGTAGTTGATGCGGCACCGGCGTCCCCGCCGCCGGGCGGGCCTAGTCCGCCGTGTCGATGCCCAGCTCCTTGACCTTCTTGTTGAGCGTGTTGCGGTTGATGCCCAGCAGGTCGGCGGCCTTGGTCTTGACCCCGCCGGTACGCCCCAGAGCCCGTTCGATCAGTCCGGCTTCGATCTGGTCGATCACCAGCTGGTAGATCTCGCCTTCACGCAGCGCGTAATCCGCCATCGCCTGGTCGCACAGCCGCCGGACGAGCTCGTCGAGGCTTTCGGTGGGGTGATTGTGCTTGCGCTGCGCCGCGAACATCCGGATGTTCAGCGGCAGCAGGTCCTCCGTAAAGTCCTCGCCCTTGGACAGCACCACCGCGCGCTCAATGCAGTTTTCCAGCTCGCGCACATTGCCCGGCCACGGGTAGCGCAGCAGGACGTTGAGCATCTCGCGAGAGATCCGCCGCAGACAGCGGTTGTTCAGCGCGTTGTACTTGTCAAGGAAGTGGTCGATCAGCCGCGGGATGTCTTCCCGGCGGTTGCGCAGCGGCGGCAGGTAGATCGACACGACGTTGAGCCGGTAGAACAGGTCCTCCCGGAACTGCCCGCGGGCGACGGCCTCCTGCAGGTCGAGGTTGGTCGCGGCAATGACCCGCACGTCCACCTTGATCGTCGCCGTGTCGCCCACGCGCTCGAACTCGCGCTCCTGCAGGACGCGCAGCAGCTTCACCTGCAGCTGCGGCTCGAGCGTGCCGATCTCGTCGAGAAAAATGGTGCCCCCGTCCGCCGCCTCGAACCGGCCGATCTTGTCCCGGATCGCGCCCGTGAAGCTGCCCTTGACGTGGCCGAACAGCTCGGACTCCAGCAGCGTGGACGTCATCGCGCCGCAGTTGACACGGATGAACGGCTTGTCCTTGCGGGGCGAGTTGTAGTGGATCGCCTTGGCGATCATTTCCTTGCCCGTGCCCGTCTCGCCCAGCAGCAGCACCGTCGCCCGCGAGTTGGCCACCTGGGCGACGGTCGCGAACACGTCCTGCATGGCCGGGGCGTCGCCGATGATGTTCTCGAACCGGTACCGGGTGCGCACCTCAGCGCGGAGCTGTGCGTTCTCTTCGAGCAGCTGCTCCTTCTGCCGCAGAACCACCCGCCACAGATGCGTGGCCTGCGCGAGGAACGCCGCCACCACCTCCAGCACCTGCCGGTTGAACGCAAGCCGCTCCTCCGACACGTACGGGCAGTCCGCCGCCACCGCCCCGGCCACGCGCCCACCGATTCGAAGCGGAACGCAGATAAACGACATCGCGGTGCCCGGCGGCCCGTACGCCAGCCGGCCGGTTTTGTTCAGGAAGTCCGGCTCCTGCCGCACGTCGGGAATCACGCGGGCCCGGCCCGTCGCCACCACCAGCCCGGTCACCCCCTCGCCGACCGCGAAACGCCCCCGCTCGACCTCGTCCGGCGTCAGGCCGACCGCCGCTTCGATCTGCACCCGGCCGGCCGACTCGTCCAGAAGGCTCAGCGTCCCCCGGTGGATGTCCATCCGCCGCGACAGCAGCTCCATGACCTGCGTGAACGCATCTCGGAGCTCCGTGCACTGGCTGAAGATCTGTCCGATGTCCGCAAGGATCTGCAGACCCGAGTCGGTTCTGCCGCCGCAAGAACTCGCCGAACCTTGCGGCGAGCCAGCCGACTCCGCAAAGCGGCTTGTCCCTCCGTCCGCCTCGGAAACAGGCACCTGCTCGCCGTCCATGCCATTAAAATACGCAAATGCAAACGTTTTGGGCAAATGCGACGTACATTGGCCGTCGCGACGTCAACTTCGGTCAAGTTTGACGACTGGCGCGACGATGTCGCCTGCGGGGGCTTGCGGCGCACGAGGCGGTGCTGTCGTGACCTCAGCGGAGCCTGACCATGTGGGACGCCACGACCCCTGCACGTTGGCTGATGGGTGCGACGCTTTCACGCTGGCGTCGCGCGGCGGGGCACGTTCTGACGGTCTGGCGAGAACGTGGCGGCGGCACGCACTGCCACCGTCGCGGCGACGGGACTGACTCGGACGGGAGCGCGGCTGCGGCCGTCTGGTCGGCGGTTCTGGAAGCGTGGACGCGGACGGCCGAACGGCTCAGCCGTCTCCCCGCGGAGACCGCCGAGCCTGCCGACGCCGCGCGTGGTGCGCGGGAGCTGCTGGTGCAGTTCCTCCACACGCATCTGCACGTCCGCTCCGTGCGATTCCTTCCGGCGGGCCTTGTTCATCAGCAGCCCGGCGTCGTGTCGGTGACTTGCGCCCCGCTGGACGAGGCCGTGGAAGTGGTTCCCGCGGCCGGCTGGTCTGCCCGGGAGCGGTTGCTGGTCGCCTGCGCCGTCGGGACGACGGCCGGCGTACTGGCCACGCTCCACCGTCTGGCCGAGGCCCACGCCCAGTCGCTGACCGACCCGCTCACCGGGCTGTACAACCGCCGCGCGTTGTCGCGTCTGCTGGAGCGGGAGGTGCTGCTGGCCGGTCGGCACGGCACGGCTTTGTCGCTGGCCATGGTCGATCTCGATCACTTCAAGGACCTCAACGACCGCTGCGGTCACGCCGCGGGAGATGAGGTCCTGCGGGCCGTCGCGACGACCCTGAGTCAATCGCTACGTCGCAGCGACCTGTGCTTCCGCTACGGTGGAGATGAGTTTTGTGTCATTTTGCCACAGACCGCCGGGGCGTCGGCGCTGTCGGCCATGGACAAGCTGCGTCTGGCGTGGGGCAAGGTGGATGCGAGCGTGCGTCGTGGTGTCACGCTGAGCATTGGCATCGCCGAGCACCGCCGGGGCCTCTCGCCCGCCGGGCTCCTCGCGGCTGCCGACGCGGCCCTCTACGACGCCAAAAGCGCCCGCCGTGACTGCGTGCGGTGGAAGCAGGCGGCGTGATTCTCGTCGAGCAAGGGGGGGCGGGCGTGCTGCCGCGTCGCGACGGGCACGCCGCGCACACGACGCTGGGGCGGGTGACCGGAGGGGCTCCTCACACGTCCAACTTGATGACGCCACGTTGCCGCTTCACGCTGATGACCCGCTGTTTGAGCAGGTCGAACATCTTCCGCGGCTCGTTCAGTCCGGGGATGTGAAGTTCTGGCGTGCTGTCGTCACCGGAATAGACCACGAGGGTGCCGATGCCCATGACCCGCTCGAGGAGGCTCTGGCGGAACTTGATGTCGTCCACGTGCCAGAGCTCGAGGGTGTCGATGCGGCGTGTGAGCAAGCCGCGTTCGAAGTCGATGCGATAGTTGGTGATGCGGTAGTTCTGTGTCCGGTTGACGACGACGGGCCACACCGCGATGGCCGCGGCCAGCAGCGTCAGCGGCGGCAGCAGAAGCCACGTCCAGCCGCCGACCGACAAGATCACCACGACGCTGACCCCAAGGACCACCAGGGCGATGCCCCCGTGCAGGGCCAGCGCCCCAGCCTCGCTCCAGAGTGAAGCCCGTCCGCTGAAGTACACCACCTCATCATCGTCGGGAGGCCGAAGCGGGGCACCTGCAGCCGCCGGGGATGACGCCGTCGCTGAGGTCGAAGGACCTGAGGCCGGCGCGGCCGGTGACGGACGAGGTTGCGGCGGCGGCGTTGGCACTTCAGACATGGCTTACCTCCCCAGCTCCAGCACACGGTCGAACATCGGCTGCGGCGTCGGCACCACCGAGAGCCGCGCCAGCCGCAAAAGGTCCCAGCCCTGAAACGCGGGGTCCGCCTTGATTTGTGCGAGCGTGACCGGGGTCTTCAGTGGCGAGACGACCTTCACGTCCACCACCACCCGTTTGGGGTCATCCGCCGTGGGATCGGCGTAGGCGGTTTTCACCACTTCCGCCACGCCCATCACGCGCCGTTCATCGCCCGTGTGGTAGAACAGGCACAGGTCACCCTTGGCCATGGCCGCCAAGTGCTTGAGCGCCAGCGGATTCGACACGCCGTCCCACACGGTCCGCTTGTCTTTGACGAACCGCGACCAGTCGTATTCGTCCGGCTCGGTTTTGAGCAGCCACGGCATGACAGTGGAATAGCCGGGCGAAAGGTGAATCACAAGGGCACACGGGCCCCCGAAGGCGTGAAAATCGTCTCGAGCGGCTCGACACTGACAGGGCGGTGTCAGCCGCACTGGGCTACAGCGACCCCCCGCGAACGCCGGCCGGCCCGACGCCCGCTCCCGCTGCACCCGCCGACGCCCCCGACGGCGACACGTGCCGGAGCACGGTCTGGTTCACCTTGCGGAGCAGGTCGTAAAACTCGACCTCGGCCAGATTCAGCGCCTTGATCCGCAGGTTGGACACGATCCGCGACTGCAGGGCCTGAAGCTTTTGCTGCTGGGCGTCGGTCACCGGGATGCCCGACTGTTCCTGTCGGGACAGGTTCACCAGTTCGCGCTCGAACTCGCTGAGCAGCCGGGCCGCCTCCGGGTCGCTGGCCAGCGCTTTCTGAGCGTCCTTGTACCGTTGCACGGCAGGATGCGACGCCACCAGTTCGCCGAGCTTGTTCGCCTGGTCGAGGATCTCGTTGAGGTCGGCCATGGAGGCGGAGTATAGCCGTACACTCTCCCGATGGACCGCGACGTCCGCGTGTCGCCCCCGCCCGCCAGCGCCAACGCATCGGGCATGCCCGCCCCGGCGTGCAACCGGGTGGACCCGGCCGACCCTCGGTACAGCCGTCAGGTGCGGCTCGCCCAGGTGGGGGCGGCGGGTCAGGCCCGACTCTCCCAGGCACGCGTGCTCGTGCTGGGACTGGGCGCGCTCGGCAGCGTCGTGGCCGAACTGCTGGCCCGCGCCGGCGTCGGCCGGCTGCTGATCGTCGATCGGGACATCGTCGAGCCGAGCAACCTGCAGCGGCAGACGCTTTACACGCCGGCGGACGTCGGCTCGGCCAAAGCCGAGGCGGCCGAGCGGCGTTTACGCGACATCAACCCCGACATCGACGTGCAGGCCCGGGGCATCGACGCGGACGCGGGGTGGCTTCTGGAGAACCTGCCCGCGGTGGACGTCGCCGTGGACGCGACCGACAACGCCACCACGCGGTACATCCTCAACGACGCGGCCGTGGCCTGCCGAAGGCCGTGGGTTTACGGCGGGGCGGTGGGCACGCAGGGCCGCGCGGCGGCGTTCGCGCCCGAGCGCGGCGGGGCGTGCCTCCGCTGCGTGTATCCCACACCCCCGGGGCCAGGTGAACTGGAAACCTGCGACACGGCGGGGGTGTTTTCCGGTGTCACGGCAGCCGTGGCGGCGTGGCAGGTTCAGCTCACCCTGCGTCTGCTGCTGGAGCCGAACTGGTCGCCGCGCCAGCTGGTCTGGCTGGACGGCTGGTCGCTGAGAACCGGCACACTGGACCTCGGCGAGACCGGCTGCGAGACCTGCCGCGGGACCACGCGGGCGTTTCTCCAGGCGTCCCCCGCCCCGGCCGTGCAACTGTGCGGACGAAGCACCGTGCAGGTGCGTCCGGCTCGTCCGGGCCGCACGGACCTTGTCGAGGTCGAGCGACGCTGGCGGTCGCTGGGCGACGTCCACCTCACGCCCTACCTGCTGCGCGTGCTGGGCCCTTCGCCGGGCTTACCGGAAGGGGTCGTGCGGGCGACGCTGTTCGCCGACGGGCGGCTGCTGCTGGAAGGGCCGATCGCCACCGCGGACGTGGCGCGACTTCGGTCCGTGTACGACCGTCTGGTCGGGGGTTGAAGCGGGGGCTGAAGCCATGACGGGGTGCTGTAGGATGGCGTTCTGACTTGGGTGAGCGCGCTACCAACCGCATTCTCCTTGACGGCGTCGTTTATTTCTCTAGGATTGGTGGGAAATGGCCATGCGTTGGTCGAAGTCGGGCGCGGCGTCGGCCGCGGCGTCCACCGGGCGGGCGGCCGCCGTGCCGCTGGAACTGCCGGAGGGCGTTCGAGGCGTGGTCGTGGCGGCGTGCCGAGAGGCGTTTCCGCTCGAGGCTTGCGGTATTTTGCTTGGCACGGAGACGTCGCAGGGACGGCGGGTAAGCCGGGCGGTGCCCGTGAAGAATGACGCGCCGGCGGAGCAGCAGGCGCGTCGGTATTGCGTGCCGTCGGCGACGCTGCTGGCCGTGGAACGCGAGGCCGAGTCGCGCGGGGAGCGTGTGCTCGGCTTCTATCACTCGCACCCGAATCACGCGCCCCAGCCCAGCCCGACGGACCTCACCGAGGCGTGGCCGTACTACTCGTACCTCATCGTGTCCATCCGTGAAGGCGGGGCGTTCGAACTGCGGTCGTGGCGGCTGGACGAGCAGCACGGGCGTTTTCAGCCCGAGCCGCTGAGCATCGTCCCCGACGCGTCGCAGGCAGCCCGCCCAGCCGACTGAAACAAGGACGTCCGACATGCCCCTCAAGCCCCACGGCCGTTATTACAACAGCATCACCGAGACCATCGGCGGCACGCCGCTGGTGAAGATCAACCGGCTCATCCCCGAAGGCCACGCGACCGTGCTGGCCAAGTGCGAGTTTTTCAACCCGCTGGGTTCGGTGAAGGACCGCATCGGCGTGAACATGATCGAAGCGGCGGAACGTGCCGGGAAGATCAACCCGGACACGCTGATCGTCGAGCCCACGTCGGGCAACACGGGCATCGCGCTGGCGTTCGTGTGCGCGGCCAAGGGGTACAAGCTCGTGCTGACGATGCCCGAGAGCATGAGCCTGGAGCGGCGGCGGCTGCTCAAGGCACTCGGCGCCAAGCTGGTGCTCACGCCGGCGGCCGAAGGCATGCGTGGCGCCATCGCCAAGGCCGAGGAGATCGCGCGGGAGAACCCGGGCAGCTTCATTCCGCAGCAGTTCCAGAACCCGGCCAACCCGGAGATCCACATCAAGACCACGGCCGAGGAGATCTGGGCCGACACCGACGGCAAGGTGGACATGATCGTCGCCGGCGTCGGCACCGGCGGCACCATCACCGGCGTGGCCACGGTGATCAAGCAGCGCAAGCCGTCGTTCAAGGCGATCGCCGTCGAGCCGGTGTCGTCGCCGGTGATCACGCAGACCCGCAACGGCGAGCCGGTCAAGCCGGGCCGGCACAAGATCCAGGGCATCGGCGCCGGTTTCGTCCCCGGCAACCTGCACCTTCAGCTTGTGGACGAGGTGCTGCAGGTGACGGACGAGGAAGCGTTCGAATGGGGTCGGCGTCTGGCCCGGGAAGAGGGGATCCTCGGCGGCATCTCGTCGGGGGCGAACATCTGCGCGGCCGCCAAGGTGGCCGCCCGACCCGAAAACAAAGGCAAGCTCATCGTCACCGTGATGTGCTCGTTCGGCGAGCGCTACCTCAGCACACCGCTGTTCGAAGAAACCGAGTGAGCGAGCCTCCGGCCGCTCGCTGTGCGGCAGGGGGGCTGACGGAAGCGGGGCCACCAGCGGCCGGGGAGCGATCCTGAGCGGGCCCGACCGCCCTCAGGCGACGGCGACGTCGCGCTCGGTGTGCTCGCGCCGGATGGCCTCCAGACGGTTGGCCACTTCGGACATGGAGTCCGGCCGCTTCAGCACGTTGGAGTGCACACACTGCATCACCAGCTCACTAAGCGACCTCGGGCAGCCCGGCCGCAGGTCCGCCGGCGGGGGCGCGTCCTCGGAGGCGCCTTTGGCCAGTCCCTTGGCCCGCGTGTAGTACGTCGGGACGTGCCGGCCGGTGAGCGCCCAGTACAGCGTGGCCCCGAAGTTGAACACGTCGGTGCGGAACGTGACCGGCTGCAGCTTGAACTGCTCGGGCGAAATGAAGTGCGGCGAGCCCTGGATCCGCTTCTTCACCGTGCCGTTGGGACAGGCGTGGCCGAGGTCGATGACACGGGCGACGCGGTCCGGGCCGACCATGATGTTGCCCGGCTTCATGTCGCAGTGCACGTATCCGGCCGTGTTCAGCGCGGCCATGCCGCGGGCGGCCTGGGTCATCAGATGAAGCAGGTCGCTCACGTCAACGCCGGCCCCCGCACCGCCACGCTCGCCAAGCTCCACGTCCAGCGGGTGCGCGTCGATCAGCTCCATGATCAGGGCCGCTTCCGTCACCGTCAGCAGCATCGTCCTCGCGAGTTTGACGTCGAAGCAGCGGCGGATGTTCGGGTGCACGACCCGACGGCTCACCTCGTACTCGTTGACGAGCTGGTCGATGTACCGCTGGTGTTTCTCATCCTTGCGGAGGACGTGCTTGAGCGCGTAAATCTGACCCGTCTCCGGGTGACTCACCGCATAGACGGCCGAGGCGGCACCTTCGCCGAGAAAACTCAGCACCTCGTAGCCGAACAAGGTGCGTGGCGGGTGACCGAAGCTGTTCCGCGGTGCGTCCACGATCAGTTGCATCGCTCCTGCCCATCCTATCTCTACGCGAGGTCCAGTCGCGGGCGGATGCCGCCACGCGTCCGGGTTCCCCTTTTTTGGCCACAAGGGGAGACCTCGCGTTCGCACGAATGGGTGTGCAATAGGACAGCGGGCCGGGCCAGAGCCGCCCGGCGTGACATCGGCAGCCGGCGTGCCGGATAAATGAGGTCTGAGCTGGACCCTGCCGTTTATGCGGGGGTCACCCGCGGCGGGTCGGATACAACTGCAGGAGCTTGCGAAAACCGCCGATCGGCCCCTGTTCGCGTGGAGCCGTCGCCCGACGCGTCCCAGGGTGAACGGCCGCGCAGCAGGTCGCACCCGGTGCCGCAGCGCAGTCGGCCGGCGTGATGCCCGACCGGCGTTCACCCTCCGCGGCCGGCGGACGCGCCTCCCGCCCGCTTGGGACTACTTGACCGCCGCGTCCTTGGTCCACACCGACTTCTTGAACTGCTCGAGCGCCTTTTTCAGCTCGGCTTCGATGGTTTCGGTGAGGTCCTTCTGCGTTCGCAGGTCGTTGCGAAGCGTGGGGAAGGTTGCGTCCACGAACTCAAGGAACTTGTTCTGGAACTCCTGGACGCGGGCGACGGGAACGTCGTCAAGGTATCCCTTCGTGCCGGCGTAGATGACCATGACCTCCTGTTCGAAGGGCATGGGCTTGAACTGCGGCTGCTTGAGCAGTTCCACCAGACGGCTGCCGCGGTCGAGCTGGCGCTGGGTGGCGGGGTCGAGCTCGGTGCCGAGCTGCGCGAAGGCCTCGAGTTCGCGATAGGCGGCGAGGTCGAGACGCAGCGAGCCGGCGATTTTCTTCATCGCCTTCGTCTGGGCGTTGCCGCCGACGCGGGAGACCGAGATGCCGACGTTGATGGCCGGCCGCACGCCCGCGAAGAACAGGTCGGGCTCGAGATAGATCTGGCCGTCCGTGATCGAAATGACGTTGGTGGGGATGTACGCCGACACCTCGCCTTCCTGCGTTTCGATGATGGGCAAGGCCGTCAGCGAGCCGCCGCCCTTTTCCTTGCTGAGCTTGCAGGCCCGCTCGAGCAGTCGCGAGTGAAGGTAGAACACGTCACCGGGGTAGGCCTCGCGGCCCGGGGGTCGGCGCAACAGAAGCGAGAGCTGGCGATACGCCGCCGCCTGCTTCGAGAGGTCGTCGTAGACGCAAAGGGTGGCCTGGCCCTGCCACATGAAGTGCTCGGCCATGGCACAGCCGGCATACGGTGCGATGTACTGCAGCGGGGCGGGGTCGGACGCGGCGGCCGAGATCACCGTGGTGTACTCCATGGCGCCGTTGGCCCGGAGCACCTCGACGATCGCCGCGACGGTGGACTCCTTCTGCCCGATGGCGACATAGAAACACTTCACGCCCGTGCCTTTCTGGGCGATGATCGTGTCCAGCGCGATGGCGGTTTTGCCGGTCTTGCGGTCGCCGATGATCAGCTCGCGCTGGCCGCGGCCAATCGGGATCATGGCGTCGATGGCTTTGATCCCCGTCTGCAAGGGCTCGTGCACGGGCTGCCGCTCGGCGATGCCCGGGGCCACGATGTCCATCTTGCGGGTCTGGGTGGTCTTGATGGCCGGCCCGCCGTCCAGCGGCTGACCCAGCGGGTTGACCACGCGGCCGATGAGCTCGTCACCGACGGGGACTTCGAGCAGACGACCCGTGCTGCGGACCTGGTCGCCTTCCTTGATGCCGAGGAAGTCGCCGAAGACGACCGCGCCGATGGCGTCTTCTTCAAGGTTGAACACCTGGCCCATCGCGCCGTTGGCGAACTCCAGCAGCTCCCCGGCCATCGCCCCACGGAGCCCATAGATGCGTGCGATGCCGTCGCCCACCTCGACCACCGTGCCCACCTCGGTGACCGCGAGCTGCTGCTCGTAGTTGCGAATCGCGTTCTTGAGCACACTGGAGATTTCAGCAACGTTGATCGCCATGGTTGTTGTCGAGGGTTAGGGGTCTTGCGGGTCGATGAGTCGTCTGTCTTGCGTCAGGGTTTCGGTCCGTCTGCCGGAAACTTAGCGGTTCAGTTGCGTCCGGCCCGCAGGAGTCGCTGCCGCACGAGCTGGAGCTGGCGACGCACCGAGGCGTCGATGAGCGTGTCACCGACGCGGAGGATAATCCCGCCGATCATCCCGCCGTCCACGTGCTGGGTCACCCGAGGGTTCTTGTTGAGTGCCCTGGCCACCAGCTCGCGCACCTGCTCGAGGGCGGCCGAGTCCATCTCGGCGGGCACGGTCACGTCCACCTCCACGTTGCCCAGCTTCTCGTCCAGCAGCACGCCGTACGCGTCGCAGGTTTCGCGGAGAAGGCCGAGCCGGCCCTTCTCGTTCATGACACGCAGCAGGTTGGCCACCAGCGGCGAAAGCTGGCTCGAGAGCGTGCGGTCGATGAGTTCGCTGCGGGCCTCCATCGGGATGGTGGGGTCCCGCAGGTACTGCTCGAGGGCCGGCTGCTCCCGAAGCACGTTCGCCAGGGCGGCCAGCTCTTCGCCGGCGGCACGCTCCTGCCCGGCTTCCACGGCGAGGTCGAGCACGGCCCGGGCGTAGGCAACGGCGGCGGGGTCGAAATGACGGGATCGGGCCATGGGTTGGGGTTGCCTGTGGAGTGAAAAGAATCCGGTATCGCGGCGCCAACGGCAGGCGGCGACGCCGTGCTGCGATCATCAGTTGTTCCGCGACTGCGCGAGCTGCTCGAGCGACCGGCGAACCAGTTCACGCTGGTCCTCGGCCGTGATCTGCCGCTGGAGGATTTTCTCCGCCACCAGCGTGGCCAGCTCGGCCGCCTGCTCCTGCAGCTCGGCGAGCGCGCGGTTCTTTTCCGCTTCGATCTCGCGGGACGCCTTTTCCCGCATCTCTTCGATCTCCTGCTGGGCACGGGCCTGCAGGGTGACACGGATCTTGTCCGCGTCGGCCGTCGCCTGCGTCATCATCTTGCGGATCTCCGCTTCGGCGGCGGCGATCTTGGCGTCGTACTCGCGGAGCAGAGCCTCGGACTTGAGGCGGTTTTCCTCCGCCGCCTTGAGGTCGCCAGCGATGCGGTCCTCACGGGCCTTGAGCCCACGGACAATCGGGCCCCAGGCCGTCTTGCTCAGCAACCACAGCAGGACGATGAACGTCACCAGCGTGGTGAGCGAAACGATGAGCTGCTCAGGGATCGACGTCGCCGTCTTGAGCGGGTCGCTCTCAGCGGCAAGGGCCGGGCCGGCGGCCACGAGCAACGACGCCCCGGCAGTGAGCCAGGCGGTACGGTTCATGCGGTTCTCCGCGGATGGAAGCGGCGGCGGACAGGGCGCGAAGGCGGGCGGCCGTCCGCCCGACGGGCCGATGCCGGGTCGAGTTGACCCGACCGACCCGTCGGGCGGGGCAGCTGGTTGTCTTAGAACAGGAACAGCGGCAGCAGGCAGAACACCGCGCCGATCAGCGCCACGCCTTCGATGAGCGCCGCCGCGACGATCATGTTGTTGCGGATGTCGCCGCCGGCTTCCGGCTGGCGGGCGATGGCGTCCACGGCGTGCGAGCCGATCATGCCGATCCCCTTGCCGGCGCCGATCACCACCAGCCCGATGCCGATCGTGCCGCCGAGCACGGCCAGACCCTTGCCGTCGAGCAGCCCGCCGGCCTGAGCCAGCAGCACGCCGCCGTCGAGCGTCACGCCGCTTTGCGCGAAGGCGCCGGCGGCCGGGATGAGCAGGAAGGCCAGAAAGGCCAACGCAAACACTTGCTTGAGCATGGATGCAGTTCCTCGAGGTCCCCTCTGGTCAGGCCGGGACCGCCAGCCTTGCCCGCATCGTTCCGGGAGCCGGGGCGAGCTCCGTCCCGCGAGGAAGGACCGTGGGTGCTCTGGTGATCACCCGCCGGCCACCAACCCGTGGCCGGGACGTCAACCCAGGCTCGAGACCTGCAGGCCATCCGCCCTCGCCGCGGTACGCCATGACGCCGATGAATGCCATGCAAACGGACGACTTATGCGTGCGCCACCCCCGGGTTCGCCCCCGCGTGCCCCGCCACAGCGTGCCCGTGAGCCCCCGCGTGGTCGTGAGCCGCCGCGTGGTCGCCGTGCCCGTGGTCGTCGTGGTGGGCCGCCATCTGAGCGATAAACAGGGTCGTCAGGAACATGAACAGAAAGGCCTGCAGAAACGCCACGAACAGCTTCAGGGCCGTGATCGCCACCGACACCAGCACCACCGGGATGCCCACGCCCAGCGCCCCGGCGATGCCCAGCCCGGCAAACGCCAGCGGTACGAAGCCCACCAGCACCTTCAGCACCAGCCCGCCCGCGAGCATGTTCGCGAACAAACGCATGGTCAGCGCGATGGGCTTGATGAACATGCCCATGATCTCGACGGGCACCATGATCGGCCACACGAACACCGGCGTGCCCGCGGTCAGATGGGCCAGGTAGCCCTTGATGCCGTTTTCTTTGATCGCGAACGCCTGAATCGCGATGAAGGCGGTGAGCGCCAGCGCGGCCGTCACGAAGATGTTCCCCGTGGCCGTGCCGTAGATCGGGTACAGCCCGATGTACTTCATCCAGAACGTCAGCTCGTACAGCGGCAGCAGACCCAGCAGGTTGTTGATCAGGATGAAGAAGAAGATGGTCCAGAGGTACGGCAGAAACCGGTCGGTCGCGTCGCCGAGCAGCGGCTTGATGGTGTTGTCCCGGAGGAACAGCAGGATGGTTTCGAGAAAGTTCGCCAGACCCGAAGGGACCAGCTTCTTCTCATAAGCCTTACCCATCGCCGGGAACACCAGCAGCATGATCACCGCCGAGATGACCAGCAGGATCATGTGGTTGGTGACCACCAACAGTCCGTGGCCGACCTGAACGTGGTCCACCACCTTCACCAGCGGATTGGCCTCGGCAAGCAACAGGTCGGTCATGGGCACCACGTATCGAGCGTTTCCCTTCCCCGGACGGACGGCCCGCCGGCACAGCACCGGCGGCCAGTCCCGGGCTTTCTCGCCCGTGGGGCGGGGATGATATCTAACTTTGCCGTCGATTCCAGTAGCCCGGACCCGCCCCCGAAAGCCTCTCACCAGGGCGAGGCTGCGGTGCGCTCCGCGTCATGCGTCCGGGTCATGCGTCCTGCCACCGCGTGGTCAGCAGAACCCGCGTCTCCATGGCCATCACCAGGAGGTACAGCGGGATGACCGTAAAGAACGTGGCGACCGGCGGGTAGTCGCCGCTCGCGACGGCCAGCACCGACAAGGAGAGTGCGACAATCAGCCGCACCACCCCCGCCAGAAGAACCCGCATGGGCCCGCGTCGCGGCCCGCCACGGACGGCCCACATGAGAACGGGCACCGACGCCGCCAGCGCCGCCATGACCGCCACCGCGCCCGCCAGAACCCCCCAGCCCCACTCGCCCCGGCCGCTGAGCAGCCACGCCCCGGCCAGCAAGGTCAACACGCCGGCCAGGGCCGCGGCCGGAACACCTGCCAGACGTCGCACCGATGCATCATGCCGAATCATGACCGCCCCCGACGGCTGGCCCTGCCGGAGCCATGCTCGGCATCCATGGCACGCAGCGCGCCCCTCACCAGATTCAACAGGCCGACGACCGAACCGAGCAAAAGTCCGACAAGTAGACCCCACGGCGTGCTGCCGAGCCAGCGGTCCAGCCCCCAGCCGGCGGCGCCCAGCACGAGCACGGTCACCGCCATTTCCAGCCCGAGGGCGGACAGCGCCATCCACGCGGGGACCCGGCCCCCGGATGTCGTCGGGCTGCGGTCGGGGCCGGTCTCGGGCGGTGTCGCGGACATACGCTGGCCGGGACCGTAAGCGTGGGCGTGGCATAGGGCAACGGCGGCGGGGCCCGGAGGGTCTGCCGGCGTTCCAGCGGGCGATGACGGGGGTGCCCGGCGGTTGGCACAGGGTAGAAGGCACGTGAGGGAACCCCACGGCATGCTGCGAAGCTCGTTCTCCCTGGTCGCGACGCTGGTGCTTTCGCTCCCGTTCCTTCTGGTCGGGATCGACTGGGGGTTGCCAAGCCGTGCCAGCGACCGGCATCTGTTCGGGGAACGCGTACCGTGGTCCGGCCGGGACATCGTCGAGCTGGCCGGCGGATGGACGGCCCCCGCGAACGGCGCGGACCTTCAGCAGGACGCTCCGCTGGACCGCGCCCGTCCCGTGGTGCTCAATGAAACCGACGCCCAGCGGGCGGACATCGTTCGTCGGTACCGGCTGTACACCGCCCAGCCTGACGAGATGATCAACCTCCGGGCGCTGTCGCAGATGCGGCCCCGCGAAGGCCAGCTCGACCCGCGTCTGTACCAGTACGGCGGGCTGTGGTTCTACCCGGCCGGCGCGGTACTGGCCGTGGCCGGTGCGGCGGGCTGGGTGACGCTGACGCCGGACGTGGCGTTTTATCTGGACCGGCCGGACGAAGTCGGCCGGTTGTACGTGGTTTTGCGGCTTGTTGTGGCGGCATGGGCCTTGGGCGGGGTAGCGGCGGTGTACGTCCTGTGCCGCCAGATGGGGTGCTCCGGAATGCTCGCCGGGCTGGTGGGGCTGGCGTGGGTGTGCAGTCCCGGGGTGGTGGTGTTCGGGCATGAAGCCAAACCGCACGTGCCGGGCGTGGTGTGCGTGCTGTGGTCGGCGGCGCTGGCCACGGAGTACGTCCGGAAGGGGCGCGGGGTGTACCTCCTCGGGTCAGCGGCCGCGGCGGGGGGGGCGTTCGGGATGGTCCTGAGCATGCTCCCGGCGGCGGCGGTGCCGGCGGTCGCCGCCGTGCTCCGTGGGGTGCGGGAGGGTCGGGGGGCGTCGGGACGCACGACGTGGGACGTGATGTGGTCGGCAGCGGTCTTCGTCGCCACCTATGCGGCGAGCAACCCATACGTGGTGTGGCACGCCCTCACCGACCCGTCCCGGTTGACCGCGCAGCTCGGGAACACGGCCGCGATGTACCCGCCGACCTCGCCGCTGGCGACGCTGGGCACGGTGTTCTTCCTGCTGGTGAGTTTGACGCCGGCCGTGCTGCTGGCGTTGGTGGCCTACGGGCTGGTGCTGTCGGACGTACAGAAACTCGTCCGGCAGGGGGGGCGTGCGGCAGTGTACCTGCCCCTGCCGCTGCTGCTGCTTGCGGGGCCGGCCCTGCTGCAACTGCTCGCTTTTGCTGCGTTTGCGTCAGGCAAGCCGGGGGAGTACGCACGCTTCGGGCTGCTCGTGGCGTCGGTCGGGGTGGTGAGCGCGGGGTACCTGGCGACGCGTTTTCAGTGGTCGTGGGGTGTTCCCGGCGTGGTGGTGCTGCTGCACCTGCTCCTGTCGGGACAGGAACTGGCCCGGTTCGCCCGCGGCCCGTCCACCGCCGGCCCGGTGCCGCTGACGAACGTGCCCGAGGAGGTGACGCTCACGCACGAGCCCGCACCGTACAACACGCCCCCGTTGGACCTGTGGCGCACCCGCCTGATCCTGCTGCCTCTGGATGAACGTGGCCGCGTCGTTGGGTCGCCGAGCCTGCGTCAGCCGCCGCGGTCGGACGGGTTCTGGCGGATGTCGTGGGCGGACCGGAGCGTGGAATGGGACACGCGGGGGCTTGACAGATGAGTTCGCTCTATCCGAATATGTGGATAGACGTGGTGTGGGCGGTCGGACGTCCGGCCATGTCGAGGCGATTTGAGTGCAGCTTGCGGCCTTAACCGCTAAAGCGCAGCAAGGCACCGGGGAGACAACCGGGTCTTGTTTCTCGTGCGGCCCCTCGTCGGGGCACGTCGGACTCGGCTCGCCGCTATTGCGTTTGCTTGAGGGCGAGCCATGGCGGACAGCTTACAGAAGATGCAGACGCCGACCCCCGGTCGGCGTTGTTCGTTAACGGACGTGCCCGGTCGGCCGGTGAAGGCGGAGGGGCCGCCGTGCAACGCCGGCCCGGCCCTGCGGTGCATCAACCGGGACGCGGAAGGGGCCTGCTGGCTGACCGAAGCCGCCTGCCCGTTTGCCGGGCCCGGGGCAGATGACGCCGGCCGCCCGGACTGGCGGGGGTGTCGCGAGGCACGGGTGGGAATCCGTGTGCAGCTGGCGCCGGACGAGTTTCTCGTGATCGCCACGCCCGACGGCCGCCCGGCGGCGGGGCGGTTTCCCCTGCGGCGCTGCCGCGCGACGCGGGTGGAAGAGGCGGCGGGGGTGCACGTGTCGTCGCTGCTCACGTCGCTGGGCGACGCGGCCTTGATGGACGCCACGGAACTCGACGCGGCCACAGTGCTGCTGACGACGCGCGACGGGAACACGTCGCTGTTGTGGAAGTCCGGGAGGTTCCTGCCCGGTTGACGGGAACGTGCGGCGGGACAGGTGCTGGCGGGGGGGGCTGGCGGGGGGGCTGGTGGGGGGGGCTGGCAGAGTCAAAGTTCGGTGTATTTCGCCGCGCGGTCGCGGGCCTTGTCGGCGGGGTATTTCTCGGCGTTGCGCCGCATCTTGTCGCGGTAGGCTTCGGCGAGGTCGATGCCCCGGTCGTGGGCGAGCAGGAGCACGGCGTGCAGCACGTCCGAGAGCTCGTCGGCAAGGTCGCGCTGGCGTGCGGTGAGGTGCTGCTCGAGGTCGGGTCCGTTGCGCCACTGCATCAGCTCAAGCACTTCGCCCGCCTCGAGGCACAGGCAGATCGCCAGGTCCTTGGGGTTGTGGAACTGCTGCCAGTTGCGTTCGGCGCGGAAGGCGAGGGTGAGCCGGGTGAGTTCGTCGAGCGTGGCCATGGCGGTGGGAGCGTAGCCGGCGGGAGCCGGGGGGACGGGGCCGGTGCCCGGGGGAGGGTCAATCGCCGATGAGCCGGCGGAGGCGGTCGAGGGTACGGGCGTTGGCGAGAGAGTCAGCAGGGGTGACGGCAGGGGGGCGAAGTCCGTCGGCCGCGTCGGCGAAGTCGTCGGCTTCGAGGGCGTAGAGCGGGCGGTCTACGGAGAGGCGTTGCTCGTGGCGTGCGGCCACCGGAGGCGCGAAGGCGGGTGTCGTGGTGCCGGGGGGCGGCGGGGGGGGCATCTGGTCCTGTCGGGGCGGGGTGGCGTGGGCGATGACCAGCCGGGCGTCGGTGACCGGGGGTTTCCAGGGCACGGGAAGTTCGAGGTAGCCGTCTTCGCCGCTGACGGTGGCGGTGTTGTCCGCCTGAAGGGAAAGACCGCAGGCGAAGGTGGCGGTGAGGTCGGTGCCCTGAGGATGGGCGAAACGCATGGCACCGGCGACCAGCTCGTCCACGCCGGTGGGCGCGTGGCGGACGGCGGTGGCCCACAGCTCGGCGGGCTCGACCGCTTCGGCGGTCCCCGCGGCGATGGCCGCGACCCACCGGGAGAAGTGCACGCAGTAGCATCCGACGTCGAGCAGCGCGCCGCCGCCGAGGGAGCGGTCGAAGCGGACGTTGCCGTCGATCTTGCGCGAGCGGAAGCAGAAGCTCGTGCGGACGTGGCGGATGCGGCCGATCTCGCCGGAACGCAGGCGGTCGGCGGTCGCCCGGTGCAGCGGGTGGGAGACGTACATGAACGCCTCGACCAGCAGGCGGCCGGCGCTGCGGGCAGCGTCGAACATCTCCTCGGCTTCGGCGGCCGACATGGCCAGCGGCTTTTCGCACAGGACGTGCTTGCCGGCGCGCAGGGCGCGGAGCGTCCACGGGTGGTGCAGCGTGTTGGGCAGGGAGACGTACACGGCGTCCACGTCGTCGCGGCCGAGTACGCCGTCGTAGCTGTCGCAGGCGGCTCCCGGGGCGTAGGCGTCCACGAAGGCGCGGGCGGATTCGGGGCGGCGTGAGCCGACGGCGACGACGCGGCAGCGGCGGCTGCCCGGGAGGGCTTCAGCGAACTGCCGGGCGATGTTGCCCGTGCCGAGGATGGCGAAGCGGAAGGGCCGCACGCCGGGGAGGGTAACCGGTGCGGTGGGGGTCACCAAGCCGGGTCGGCCGTGCCGGGCGGTGGGGGGTGGCGGTGGCGTGTGGGGCTATGATGGCCGCTGGCCATGACCCCGACCACGACAACAACGACCGCGGAGATCGTCGCTCAGGCGAAACAGGTACTCATCGGCAACTACGCCCGACTGCCGGTGGTGATGCAGCGCGGCGAGGGGTGCTGGGTGTGGGACACGGACGGCCGGAAGTACCTCGACCTGTTTGCCGGCTTCGGCGGGTGTGTGCTGGGGCACTGCCATCCCGAGCTGATCGACGCGGCGACGGAGCAGGCGAAAACGCTATGGCATGTCGGCAACACGTTTTACACGCTGCCGCAGATTCGCCTTGGCGAGCACCTGCGCAAGCACGCTTTCGACGGTCGTGCGTTCTTCTGCCATTCCGGGCTGGAGGCCAACGAGGCGGCCGTGAAACTGGCGCGGCTTCACGGGGCCAGGTGGGCGCAGGAGCATGGCGGCCCGAAGAAGTGGCAGGTCATTTCGCTGCACCGCTCGTTTCATGGGCGGTCGCTGGCGATGGTGGCGGCCACAGGCAACCCGGCGGTGAAGGCGGGCTTCGAACCGCAGGTGCCGGGGTTCACGCAGGTGGAGCTGGGCGACCTCGAGGGGCTGGTGGCGGCGGTAACCCCGGAGACGGCGTCGATCATGGTCGAGCCGATCCAGGGAGAGGGCGGCATCCACATCGTGCCCAACGAATACGCGCGTGAGCTGCGGAAGCTGTGCGACGCGCACGGCATCCTGCTGCATTTCGACGAAGTGTGGACGGGGTGCGGGCGGACGGGCAGGTGGTTCGGGCATCAGCATCTTGTGCAGGCCGACGGGACGGTCATCCGTCCGGACATCATGACGCTGGGCAAGGCCATCGGCGGGGGCCTGCCGGTGGGGGTGATGTGGGCACGGCCGGAGCTGGCGGAGCTGCTGGTGCCGGGCAAACACGGCTGCACGCTCGGGGCCAACGGCATTTGCATGGCGGTGGCGGCCAAGGTGTTTGATGTCATCGAACGGGACGACCTCGTGACGCACGCGCGTGTGCTCGGCGAACACGCCATCGCGCGGCTGAAGAACACGAAGTCGATCGCGGCGAAGGTGGCCGGCGTGCGGGGTAAGGGGCTGTTTCTGGGCGTGGAGTTCAAGGAGGAGCCGAAGGATTTCGTGCTCAAGGGGTTGGAGAAGGGCGTCATCCTCAACCTGACGCAGAAGACCGTGTGCCGCATCGCCCCGCCGATCAACATTTCCCGCGACGAGTGGGACCTCGGACTGGACCGGCTCATCGGTGTGATCGAATCGCTGTAGCGGCGTGCGGCAGGAGGTGGTCGGCGATGGCGTGGCGTTCGGCACGGCGTAGCGGCGGGCGGGAGGGCGGCTGCGTGGCCATGTCGCGGCCGCTCACGGGTTGCCTGCACCGTGCTGCAGGTCAAGCTCGCGCTGTGCACTGCTGCGTTCTTGTCGGGCTGCTCACCGCGGGATGCGCGCTGCCGCCGCCGGTGCCCGGTGCGGCGGGGCGGGGTCAGCCGGCAACGTGGCAGGTCACCGGGCCGGACGGCAACGTGGCGGGCAGCTCCGGCGGGTTGCCGTCCCTGGGTGAAGGCGGGTCTCGCGACCCCGCCCCTGCGGCGAGGTTTGGCGCGCGGATGGACGTCTGGGCGGTGTCGGTGCCACGCGGGGCGGTGTCGGCCAACGAGGCGTTCTGGAAGCGGGTGGACGAAGAGGCGATCAGCCCGGAGCGGTATGAGCGTTTGTTCGTCAACGGCTTCCGCGTGGGCGTGGGCCGGGCCGACCAGTGGGAGTACTTTCGTGACCTGCTCTCGCGTCATCCGGCGCGGCACCAGCTCAACGCGGTCACCGCCTTCGACGAAACCAGCGTCGAGGTTCCGGTGCGGCGGGGGGTGGACACGCAGACCCTGGGTTACTTCGGGCCCGACGGGCTGGAGCTGCGAACGTTCGACCGTTCGGACAACGTCATCGCGCTGTCGTTTGTGCCGGCGCCGCGGCGGGCGGATGCGGCCCGGATCGCACTCACCCCCGTCGTGCGGTCGTCCCGCGGCCGGCTGGAGCTCAGCGACGGCGGGCCGGGCCGCGAGACGACCTTTCGGTCCGTGCGGCCGGAACGGCTGTACGACCTGTCGCTGGCGGTGGAGGTGCCGTTCGGGCAGTTCCTCGTGGTGTCGCCCTCGACCGATGCCGTGCGGGCGACGAGCATCGGGCGCAACTTCCTGCTGATGGACCGGGACAGCGAGCAGAACGAGCTGGTGCTCATCATCGTGCCGACGCGTGTGGAGCTTCGAGAGGCGGCGACCTCAACCGCGCCGGCGACGTCTGCCGAGCCGTCCGGTCCCGCACCTTCGCCGACCGGGCCGCGCACGACGCCCTGAGGGCGAGCGCGTTACGCGATGCCGCAAAGTTTCCCGCCCGCCCACGGGTGGCCGTTGCGGTAGCTTTGCAGGGGCATGGGGCGGCCGCCCTCGGGTTGAATCTCGACGACCTCCAGCAGCCCTTGCCCCGTGCCCACCAGCCCGTCGGTGCGGATCTCGCCCGGCGTGGCCTCCCCGGGCGTTGCCCTCGCGCGGACGAGGGTCGCCCGTCGGCGGGCGTCGCCGACGGTGATCTCGACGTGGCAGCCGGGCCACGGATAGAACGCGCGGACCTGACGCGCCAGCAGCTCGGCAGACCGCGTGAAATCCAGCAGCGCCTCCTCCCGTCGCACCTTTCGGGCCGGCGTTGCCTGACCGTCGTCCTGTTCGAGCTCGACAGCGCTTCCCGCGGCGAGCTGGTCGATGACGTGCAACAGAAGCCCCGCGCCGTCGGCGGCCAGACGGTCGTGCAACTCGCCGGTCGTCTCGAGCTCGCCGATGGGCACGCTGGACATGCCCAGCACCACGCCGGCGTCCATCTTGTCCGCGAGACGGATGACCGAGTTCCCGGTGACCTGCTCGCCGGCGAGGATCGCGCGGTGGATGGGTGCCGCCCCGCGATACTTCGGCAGACGTGACGCGTGCAGGTTGATGCCGCCGAGCCGGGCTTTCTGGATGACGGCGGGGGCGACCTTCTGCCCGAAGGCGATCACCACCAGCAGGTCGCACGCGGGAACGGGTTCGGCGTTGAGGTCAGCCGTGGGCACCACGGGCACGCCGGGCAGGTGCTCGCGTGCCCAGCGCGCCACCGCCGTCGGCGTGAGCTTTCGTCCCCGGCCGGCGGGGCGGTCCGGCTGGGTGTACACGCACAGCAGGCGGTGCCGGTCGGCCAGCGCCTGCAGCGAAGGCAAGCCGAACTCCCCCGAGCCGGCGAAAACGATGTTGAGCGGTGCGGCGGGGCTGGACACGTGGCGGGACACCGTGAGCTGGGACCGAAAGACAGGCGTTCCTCGAGCGGTCGGGGCTGGGGCTGGAAGCTGGCCGGCGGCGGGTCAGGGCACGGACGTGGGAATCTTGAGGGAGCGGAGGAACTTCTCTTCGAGTTCTTTCAGCTTCTTGCGGCACTGCATGCGGGCGACGGGCCCCATCCGGTCGATGAGCAGGGTGCCGTTGAGGTGGTCGTATTCGTGTTGCCAGACGCGGGCGACGTACCCCTCGGCGGTTTCGGTGAAGCTGCGGCCGGTGAGGTCCTGGGCGGTGACGGTGATTTTGAAGTCGCGTGCGATGTTGGCACGGATGCCGGGGAGCGAAAGGCAGCCCTCTTCGTCGGTTTCGGTGCCTTCGGGGTCGGTGAGGGTGGGGTTGATGTAGACGCGGTCGTCTTCGGGCTTGCCGGAGTGGTTCATCACGAACAGCCGTTTGAGCCAGCCGACCTGTGGTGCGGCCAGGCCGACGCCGCGGTCCTGTCGCATCAGCTCGAAGAGCCGTTGCACGATGGCCGTGAGCTGGGGGCCGAACTCCTCCGGGAGGACGTCGTCGGCCCGCTTGCGGAGACGCGGGTCGGGAAAGTGGATGATGTGTAGCGATTCGGGGGCCGGGAGAGAGGGGGTGGGCATCGTGGCGTCCTGCGTTCCGTCGGCGGTTTACGCTCGCGGGCGTGCCGTAGCCGGGCGGGCCGGCCGTGCCGCCTGAGCGGAGCGAGCGGACCCGTGACGGAACCGTAAGAGTTTATCGGGGCCGGCGTGGGTTTGACAGTGCCCCCGGCGGCCGTAGAGTCGGTTCTTGGGGGACGCGTGCCGTCGTGGCGGACGCGTGCCGCCGTGTCTGGCATGTGTCGTCGTGTCGGGCGCGGCAACGCGGAGGCTGCGACGAGGTAGAGGGGCGAGGGCGCACGCGAGATGTGCGGCGACATCGGCGTGGTTTTCTGACGGGGCAACCACCGTGACTCAGCTTCCCGAGGGCTATCAGGTCATTCCGGAGGAGGAACAGCGCAAGGCGCGGGCGTTCTTCGAACGTGCCAAAGCCGTCGCCGACACGGGCAATTTCGAATACGCCATCGACCTGATGATCGAAGGGCTCAAGCGTGACCCGGACAGCGTCGAGGCCCATCAGATGCTCCGGGAGATCTCGCTCAAGCGCAAGGCGTCGGGGGGAAAGGAGCTGGGCGTCTTCGAGCGGATGAAGTACGGGGACACCAAAGACGAGCGCGAGTCGATGCTCAACCGCGAGCGTCTGCTCGCTTACGACCCGGGCAACACCGACTACATGCTCGGGCTGATGGAGAAGGCCTACGCGGCGGGGTTCTACGACACGGTGCTGTGGATCGGCCAGATCCTCACGCAGGCCAACAGCAGCCTGCCCAAGCCCGACTACAAAAAGTACCTGGCGGCGGCCAAAATCTACAAGGCGCTGCGGCGGTGGGACCTTGCCCTGCTCAACACGCAGCTGGCTTACCAGCTCCGACCCAACGACATGGAGCTGGGCAATGAGGTGAAGAACCTCTCGGCGTACAAGACGATGGAGGAGGGGAACTACGCCAGCGGCAAGAGCTTCCGGGAGTCGGTACGGGACAAAGAGAAGCAGCAGGACCTGCTCGAAGCCGACAAGGACATCCGCTCGGCCGAGGGGATGCAGCGGTTGATTCAGCAGGCGGAGCGCGAGTACGCCGCCGACCCCAACGAGCCGGGGAAACTGATGAAGCTCGTGGACGTGCTGGTGAAGACGGAGGACCCGGAGCACGAGTCACGGGCACTGGAGTTGCTGGACGAGGCCTACAAGAAGACGGGGCAGTTCCGGTTTCGCGCCCGCATCGGCGAAATCAACATGAAGCAGATGCTCCGCATGGAACGCGGGTTGCGCGAGGCGCTCAAGCAGAACCCCAACGACGCGGCACTGAAGAAGGACCTGGAAGACTTTCATCGTGACCGGCTGGAGCTGGAGCTGAAGGAGTATCGGCTTCTGTCGGAGGCGTACCCGTCGGAGACGAAGTGGAAGTATGAGGTGGCGGCGAGGCTGTTCGCCCTGCACCGCTACGACGAGGCGATCCCGGCCCTGCAGCAGGCCCGGCAGGACCCCAAGTTCCGCGTGGACGCGATGTTGCTTCTGGGACGGGCGTTCTTCGAGGCCGGGTTCATCGACGAGGCCCGCGACACCTTCGAGGAGCTCATCAACGGCTACGAGCTCAAGGGCGATGAGAAGTCCAAGGAGATGTACTACTGGCGGGGCCGGGCGGCCGAGCAGCTCGAGGACTTCGACACCGCCGTCAAGAGCTACTCGCAGGTGGCCCAGTGGGATTTCGGCTACCGTGACGTGCAAAACCGGATCAGGACGCTGCGCCAGCGGCCCAAAGCATGACGCGGCGGGGGGGAGGCGGCCGAGGAGCAGCCCGCGGGCGTGCCGGGCGGACGACCCGGCTTTACAGGCACGGAGAGACCCCCTAACCTCCCGTCCGCGCACTGACATCCGGCAGGGCAAGTTTCAGAAAAGCATCACACCATGGCTCATTCTCTCTCCGCGAAGAAGCGTGTCCGTCAGAACCTCAAGCGGCGTGCCCGTAACCGCGCCCGCAAGGAGGCGATCAAGGTGGAGGTCAAGGCGTTTCAGGCGGCCTTGACCGCCGGCGACACCGCGAAGGCCGCCGAGCAGCTCCGCAAGGTGGTCTCCCGGCTGGACCGCGTGGCCTCCAAGAACACCATCCACAAGAACACGGCCGCCCGGAAGCGGTCCCGCTTGACCAGGAAGCTCAACAAGCTGCTGGCGGCTAAGTCCGTCAAGGGCTGAGGGGCGTCGGTGCATCGGCGGCCGCGGGGCTGCGGTGACGTCCGGAGGCCGCGCTGTGAACGCGGCCCGGAAGGGGGGGCGTGCGGCGCACGACGGCGGCAGGTCGAAAGGACCACGCCACGCGGCGGTGGCGGGGGATGGGCGGGGGGGGTGGGCGCACGCGGTACGCGGGCCGGCGCGCCGGCTGGGCGACGGGTTGCCGGGAATGACGCCCACAGAGAACAGGCCCGCTCAGAAGAGGATGGGGCGATGGCTGACGCCGCGGAGTCGGGTGCGGGCGACCGCACGGGGAATCCGGTCAACGTGATGGACGCGATCGTGTCGCTGTCCAAGCGGCGGGGGTTTGTCTATCAGGCGTCGGAGATCTACGGCGGGTTGCGCGGCTTCTGGGATTACGGGCCGCTGGGCGTTCTGCTGAAGAACAACATCCGCGACTGGTGGTGGCGGTGCATGGTCGAGTGCCCGCCCATCGGCCCCGACGGGCACCCTGTGGAGATCGTCGGGCTCGATTCAGCCATCATTCAGCATCCCAGGACGTGGGAAGCGTCGGGCCACGTGGCCGGGTTCAACGACCCGATGGTGGACTGCCGCGAGACCAAGCAGCGGTACCGGGCGGACCACGTGAAGGTGTACTGGGCAAAGGACGGCAGCGGCGGGGTGGCGTTTGTGGACGACCCGGAAGCCGCGGAGAAGAAGATCAAACGGGAGCTTCGCCGCAACCCCGCCGACTTCGACATCGTGCCGCTGACCAGCCTTCCGCTGGAGGCCTATGCGAAGGTCATCGGCCCGGACACCAAAACCCCCGGCACCCTCACCGAGCCGAGGGCGTTCAACCTGATGCTCGACACCTACCCGGGGCCGATCCGCGACGAGGCGAACAAGGCCTACCTGCGCCCGGAGACCGCTCAGGGCATCTTCCTGAACTACCGCAACATCCTCGACACCACGCGGGTGAAGGTGCCCTTTGGCGTGGCGCAGATCGGCAAGAGCTTCCGCAACGAGGTGACGCCGCGCAACTTCATCTTCCGCTCACGGGAATTCGAGCAGATGGAGATGGAGTTCTTCTGCCCGCCGGATGACGCGCTGATGTGGTACGAGTTCTGGCGCGACCAGCGGATGAAGTGGTGGCTGACGCTGGGCATCCGGCCCGAGCACCTGCGCTTCCGCGACCACGGCAGCGATGAGCTGGCGCACTACTCGAAAGCGTGCGTGGACGTCGAATACCTGTATCCGTTCACCGCGCCCGACTTCGGAGAGCTCGAGGGCATCGCCCACCGCGGCTGCTTCGACCTCACGCAGCACTCGAATTATTCCGGCACGCGCCTGGATTACTTCGACCAGGACCTGCAGCAGCGGCTGAAAGAGCAGGGGGCTTCGCCTGAGGAGATCAAGGCGCGCAGCCGCTACGTCCCCAACGTCATCGAGCCGGCGAGCGGGCTGACCCGGGCGGTGCTCGTTTTGCTGTGCGAAGCCTACCGCTACGACGAGTCGCGTCCCAGCAAGGAGTATCTGGCGTTCAAGCCGCAGTTCGCACCGATCAAGGCGGGGATCTTCCCGCTCGTGCAGAAAGACGGGATGCCCGAGACGGCCGAGAAGCTCTACCTCGACCTGCGCAAGTCGTTCATGGTCGAATACGACCCGAAACAGTCCATCGGCAAGCGGTACGCCCGCATGGACGAGATCGGTACGCCCTTCTCGTTCACGGTGGACGGCGAAACGGCCTCCACCGGTACGGTGACGGTTCGCTTCCGCGACACCCAGCAGCAGCAGCGCATCGGCATCGACCACGTCCGGGCGTTCCTGACCGAGCAGCTGCGGCCTGAGGCGTAGACGCCGTGCACGTACGTGTCGAAGGCCGACCCGCCACCGGCTTATCCCGACTTGGCAGCGCGGGTTCGAGCGACGACCCCTTCGTCCGCCCTGCCGGGCCGGCAGGCAAGGTGAAACCCGCGGTCGACGACATGCCGGCCGGTCGAGGCGTCCGCAGCGGCCGTCAGGGCCCGAAAAGCCGTTATCCGCTGACCCGCCGCCTGCACATCGCAGAGACGGATTCTTGACGCCCGGGGTGCCCGCGGGGTGGACCTGTCGTCTAATAGAGGGGTCGGCCCGCGGTCGGCCGCGTCGGCATGGCTGCGCGCCGGCCGACGACCCAGTCCCGCGGCGCTGCGCTGAGCCCGGCCCGCGGCCAGGACGCTCCATGACCGGTCCGCTGCAGATCCTCGCGCTCGAGCCGTTCTACAGCGGTTCGCGTCGGCTGATGCTGGAGACGCTGCAGCGTCGTTCGCGTCATCACTGGACGCTGCTGAAACTGCCCGGGCGACGCATCGAACGACGGCTGGAGGCGGCTGCACAGTGGTTCGCCGAAGTCATCCTCCGGCGACCCCCGATGCAGTTCGACCTGCTGTTCACGTCGGAGGCGATCAACCTGCCCGAGCTGTTCGCGGCCTGTCCCGAGCTGTCGGGGCATCCGACCGTCGTTTATTTTCATGAAAACCAGTTGCCCGTGCCCGGCTGCGGCATGGAGCGGCCTGTGGATCACGTCAACCTGCTGACGGCCAACGATGCCACGGAGAACTGGTTCAACACGCTGTATCACCTGCGGCAGTTCTCCGGCAGGGCGGCCGCGTTGGCCAGGTGGGCACCGCACCTGTTTCCGCCGGGGGTCCTGGAGCGGGTGACCGCCAGGAGCGTCCTGGTGACGCCGCCGGTGGAGCTGGAGGCGGTGAGTGACATCGAAAGGTCCGCGGGGTTGCGACGCGACCGGGCGGCGATCTTCGTGGACCTCCGGCGGGCGGACGTGGAGCTGTTGACGGCCGGTCTGGACGTCCTCAAGCGGCGGGGGGCCTCGTTCACCGTCGTGGCGATCGGGTCGCGGAACAGCCTTCCGGAGCGCTTCGCCGTCTCGTACATCCATGACCAGGACGAGGACGGTGCAACGTTCGCCATGGCCCGGTGCGGGGTCTATCTGTCCGCGGACACCGACTGCCCCTTCGACCCCCGGGCGGTGATGGCTTTGGCGTCCGGCATGCGGGCGGCCCTGCCCAACGCGGGCGCATACCCGGAGATCGTCCCCAGCTCGGCCCACGACGCGACCTTGTACAACCCGCATCCGGACTTCCTTGCGTCGCTGGTGCAGGACCTCTGGGCCCTTCCTGAGCTCACGGGCTGGTACGAGGACCTGCGGGCCGGGGTGCGGCACTACGACGCCGAGTCGGCCGTGAGCACGATCGACTGGCGTCTGGCCACGGTCGTGGAGCAGTACCGGACGGCAATGCGGCCGCCGGCATGAGGTCCAAGGCCCTTGCCCAGCGCAGCGATGCCGTGGTCTCGCCCCCCTGCCGCCGGGCCGAGGTCTCATAATCCATGTTATGTAAAACGGCGGGGCGGCGACGGCGGCGGACTAGCACGCCACCTCTGGCCAAACCGGGCAGGCCCAGAGACGGATGCGGGAGCATGTGCAGGCTCGGCTTTTTGCGGGGCGCCCGGTGGAAACTCAGTGGCGTGGAGGCGGGTCGGAGGACGCGTCCTAGGGCTTAACGCCCTGCCCCGCCGCCGGGGAAGGCCCGGGCCATGGGCGCGGCAGCACGGAGCCGCAGGGTGCGGGAGTTGTTGTCGAAGGTGAAGACGGCCAGGACGCCGCGGCGGTGGTCGAGGATGTAAAGGCCGTCGCCGCCGGTGCTGAGGTTGGCGGTGATCATGGAGAAGTCGCGTTCGCGCGCGACGACGCCGGCGGGGGCGGCCGTGGTCGGGGCCGGCGCCACCAGCAGGGCGGTGGCCATGACGGTGGCGGTGAGCGAGAGGATGCCGATGGCGAAGGTCGTGCGGTTCATTTCCGGGGCTCCGATCGGGAACGGGTGAAACAGAGCTGGACAGCTCGGAGGAACGGAGGCGACGTCAGCGTCGCGGACGCGCCCCCGGGGCGACCCCGCCGCCGGACTGGGCGGCTGCATCGAGGAGGCGGCCGAGCTCAATGGGCTGAAGCACGTCGAACGACCCCTGAGTGCTGTTGAAGGACATCGCGCCCAGCAGGCCGTTGGTGAGGTCGAGGATGTAGATGACGGAATCGGTAGAGCCCACCACGCTGCCGGGAACCATCAGGTAGTCGCTGGGCCGTCCGACCTGGGCGACGGCGGTGCTCTGCTTGCCGTAGCGGGCGAGGAGTGCGGCCGCGAGGAGCACGTTGAGCACCAGCAGGGCCCAGAGGAAGCTGCGTTGCCGGCGGCCGGGGTGTGCATGAGGGGCGGTGTGTTCGTCGGAGTGGGGCATGACGGGTTCTCCTCAGGTACGGGACGTGGCCGAGGGCGTGGTCGCCGCATCGCCGCCGGCCGAGCGTGGAAACGTCAGTCGAGGTGGGTGCGGCGGCTGTCCTTGAACATCGCGCCGAGGGCCAGCAGGCCCATGGCAATGAACAGGAACCAGTAGAGGGCCGAGCGGTCCTTGATGGGCTCGGTGACGTTGACGATGGCGCTGCTGCCCTCGGCCGTCAGGCCTTCCAGACGGGCATCCACCACGACGCGGTCGTCATCCTGGGCCATCGCCCGGCCCGGAAACGCACAGACGGCCAGCAGCACCAGCGTTGCCGGCCACCACCTGCGAGCACTTGCCTTCATTTCCGGATGATAACCAGCGGTCGAGCGGGGTCGCAAGGCGACGGAAATCGCCGGCGGCCAGGCACACGGTTCCCCACCGCGGGCTTCGCCGACGCATGTGGTCGCGGTAGTCGGTGACCGGGACGCCCAGACCGAAATACCACCGGTCGCGGTGCTCGAACATCCCCGGCTCCGGCAACATGGGGGATTCGATCCAGTAGAGGAACGCGAAGAGGGAGATGAAGCCGTGGCCGAAGACCCGCTGCCAGGCGATGAGGTCGTCCACGTCCTGCTCCGTGGCCCAGGAGTCGAACCCGCGGACGTGCTCGCGGTCGCGACAGCACCGCCCTTTCACGTCCACGAGCAGGTTCGGGCCCGACGGCGAGTAGACGACGAAGTCGAAACTCTTGAGCGAGGTTCCCGCGAACAGCGCACGCCGGGCCTCGTCCACGGCGACGTACGGCAGGTGGCGCTGCCGCAGCAGCTCTTCGAAGGCGGCCTCGTAATGGACGGTCCGGTCGGCCATGGCTGCCGGGCACTGCAGTGTCCCCCCCTCCGCCGCCCTCCCCCCGCCGCCCCCCTGCCCCGCCGCGGCGGCCGAGGGGGGTCACGGCCGGCGTGACGCGCTGCGGGCGCGCAATGCACTGTACGCTGTCAACCTCGGCAGGTGCAGGCGGCGACGTGGGGCGGGACGCGAGGGTTTGGCAGGCGTTAAACGCGGCCGTTGAGCACGGGCAGCGACAGACGCCGCTTGCCGGCAGGCGACCGCCGACCGCGCGTCGGTTTCGGGCGGGGCGCTACGGTCGTGGGGATCGGCCGGCCGAGCTGCTCGCGTGCGTAGGCCTCGAGGTCCTCGGCACTGGTGAAAAGCCGTTCGAAGCCGTAGTCGCCGCCGTGGTAGTCGCAGTTGTCGGTGGAGTACTCGCGGCAGATCTTCGGCCGGGTCGGGTAGATCCCGCAGCGGTTGTCGGGCTGGAGATTCTTGCAGCGGGTCAGCACCGCGAGATACCACTGCTTTTTCTCGATGTAGACGACGACCTGCTCGTGCATGAGGTACCAGCGGATGTTGTCGTAGTCGCGGGCGGTTTTCGGATTGTCCAGCGGGAGGGCGAAGTAGCGGCAGCACAGCGCCGCGCAGCGGTCGCAGAGGCAGGAAGCCATGGTGGGCCGACTCTACTCCCCCGCCGTGGCGGTGCGAAAGGGAAAGTGGCGCTGCCCGGCCGCACGGCCCGGACGGGGTTACAGTTCCCCGGCGGCATGCGCATCATCGCCGGAACCCATCGCGGGCGGATTCTGGAAAGCCCCCCCGGCGGGGGCACGCGGCCGATCACAGACCGGGCCAAGCAGTCACTCTTCGACGTGCTCGCCCCGCGTCTGGAAGGGGCAGTCGTCGCCGACCTCTTCTGTGGCACCGGGTCGATGGGGCTGGAGTGTCTCTCCCGGGGGGCACGCGAAGCGGTGTTCTTCGAAGCGGACCGGCGTGTGGTCGCGGCGCTGCGGCGGAACATCTCGGCCCTGAAACTGGACGGGCTGAGCCGCGTAGTGGCCGGCGACGTGTACAAGCTCGCCCCCCCGCTGCTGCTTCCGCAGTCGCTGGACCTCGCCTTCCTCGACCCGCCCTACCGCCACCTCGTGGAGAAGCCGCAGGCGCTGCTCAGGCTGGGGCAGGTGCTCGCGACGGCTTTGCGGCCCGACGGCCTCGTGGTGTTTCGACATGCCGCGGGAGATGTGCTGGCGATGCCGCAACTGCGGTGCGTCCGGCGGCTCGCCTACGGCCGCATGGCGATCGAGCTGCTGGCCCGGGCAACCGACGTCCAAGACACGACGGCCACGCCAGGCCCGGACGAATCCCCTGCCGCCGAACGCGACCAGTGACGGGGGAACTCGTCGAAGGCGATGTAGCGGCACCACGCGGCAAACTCCTGCTGCAGGGTGGAGAGGTCCGTTTCGAGATAGTGCTCGAGGATGGGCCGCACGGCCGCCGGGTCCCACAGCGGCTGGGCGCGGCGGTGAGTGCCGGTTGGGTCCACCACGGTGCCGGCCACGGTGTCGGCCATCCAGCGGCGAAACGCCGGGAGGTACCGGCCGTTGTCGTACTCCTGAAGAAAGCGGGCGAACGCCCACGACTGCGCGTAGAACGCTTCGATCCTGGCCCCCGGCTGCCCCACCACCCGGCCGGCGTGCAGTTGGATCAGCTCGTCCAACCGCCAGGTCGCCCGGCGGTCTATCACCGTTCTCAGGGAGTACGCCCGTTGCGGGTTGATCGAGCGGTTGATGCGGATCCGCTCCGCCCCGCCGCGGCCGGTCTCGATTTCGACCCGCTCGAAGGTGCAGGACAGACCCTCCTCGAGAAACGGAGGCAGGCGACCCGCAAAATGCCGGGCGACGAACTGGTGGAAGCCCTCGTGAGCGGCGACGGACAGTGCATCGCGCTCGGCCGTGAAGTAGGACACGAACCTGTCGCCGACGGCGTAGCCGCCCCGTGTGATCTGCAGGTACAGCCGCGCGTCCGCGCCGGTGGTGCGGCGGGTGAAATCCATCCAGTGACGACGCTCGGCAAAAATCCACGCTTCCATCGGCGTGGTCGTGGGTGCCGACGTGGGGGCGACGTCGCGGTAGGCGATCAGCCCCGCCTCGAGCGTGCGGATGAGCCGCTCGGCCACGGCGGTGTTGGTGAGCGTCGTGTGGAGTCGGTAGTTCGGGGAGGTGAGCACCCAGCCGGGCACGGTCTGCCCGGTGGCGAGGGTGTAACTCCAGGGCTCGCGTTCGACACGAAACGACGTCGCCGGCGAGGACAGCCCGGAAAGCTGAGGCGGTCGGAGGGCCTGCGCAGACATCCGCACAGCCCCGGACGACCCGCCTGCGGCCGCAGGAGAGACGTCCCCCCCCGCGGCGGTACAGCCGACCCACCCCGGCAGGCCCGCCAGCATCACCAGACCGAGCCGACGGACCCGCGGCAGCCACCGGTCGGCTTCGAGCACTCGCCGGCGGCTGCGGTCCGGCATGACGCGGCTGCTCAGGGGTGGGGGCATCGGGCGACTATACTCCCGCCCGGCCGGCGGCGGATGCGACACGGGCGACTCCGAAGGACCCTGCGATGGCGCGTGTGGACGTGATCTCGATCGGCACCCTCGACCGCAACCGTCTCTGGAACGAGACCACGGCCGTCCGGACCGCCCACAGCACCACCTCGCTCATTCGTGTGACCGCGGGCGGAAAGGCGGAGCAGCTCGTGCTGGTGGACCCGGGCCTGCCCGCGGTGGCGCTGGTGGCACGGCTGGCGGAGCGGACCGGCCTCGCTCCTCAGCAGGTGCGGACCGTGTTCCTGACCAACTTCACGCACGCCCACCGCGGCGGTCTGGAGGCGTTTCCGCACGCCGAGCTGCTGATGTGGGAGCCGGAAATCGACCACGCACGGCGAATGCTGGAAGAGGAAGCCGAGCGACGTCGCTCGGCCGGCGACCTCGAGGACGACGCCATCGACGCTCAGCTGGAGCAGGATCTGGCCCTTCTGGACCGCGTCACGCCCGCACCCGACCGGCTGGCCCCTGGTGTGGACCTCTTCCCCCTGCCCGGACACACGCCGGGGACCGCCGGGCTGCTCGTCACGTCGCCGACCCTGACGACCCTCATCGCCGGCGACGCCGTGCCCACGCTGGACCACTTTCTCGCAGGTCAGGTGCTGCCCGACGCGTTCGACATCCGGCAGGCGCAGGAGTCGATGTCGGAAGCGTACGAGATCGCCGACCTGGTCATCCCCGGCCACGACAACGTCTTCCCCAACCCCCGCGCCCACGGGATGTGACCGCCGCCCGTGCGTCGGGGTAAGCCGTGTCAGCGGGGCGACGCGGCCGTCACGCGGTCGAGCCGGCGCTGCTGACCCAGCCACTCCCACAATGCCGGCTCGCGATACGCCCGCACCCACACGTCGTGCCCGAACGCTGGGTAGGTCGTCAGGCGCACGTTGCCGCCGGCCTCGCGCAAAAGCTTCTCCATGACCTTGGAATCGCCCACGCTCACGAACGGATCGAAGCTGTTGTGGAAGATCCACGTCGGGATGTGCTTGATGGCCGGGACGGCCTCGGGGCGGTCGTAGCCGCACATCGGCACGAGAGCTGCGAACACCTGCGGGTGCTGCTCGGCCATCGCCCACACGCCGTAACCGCCGATGCTCAGCCCCGTGAGGATGACCCGGGAGCGGTCCACCCGGTAGGCCTGCTTCACCTCCTGCAGGGCACGGAAGGCGTCGGCCAGATCTCGCGTGTCTTCGCCCCAGTTGCCTCGCGTCTGCGGGAAGATCGCGATGTAGTTGAACGTGGCGGCCTTCTCCTGGATGACCGGCCCCAAGCCCACGGAGAACGCCCGACGCGGGTCCGTGCCGCCTTCGAAGGCGCCGTGCAGGAACAGGATCACCGGGTACTCCCGGGTCCCGTCGTAGCTGCGGGGGATAAACACGCCGTAGCGTCGCCCGTCGGGCTGGTTGCCCAGCGTCCGGATGACGAACCCGGTGCCCTGGGGCGACTGCGCGTTGAGCTGGGCCACCGCGGCGCCGCCGCCGGCACAGCCGGCCGAGAACGCGGCCGTCCCGAGCAGCACCGTCCACATCGCCAGACCGCACTTCATCCGCTTGAGCATGCCCGACCTTTCTGTTTCAAATGACGTTGACCCGTCCGCGCCGTCGTCGGCCGCATCGCCCTGCCGAGCCGCATCGCCTTGCCGAGCGGCAGTGTGGCCAGCGGATCAACCTTACCAGCCGCCAGCGTCGATTGCCCGCACGATACGCTCGTGCAGCGGACGCACGCCCGACGCGCCGTTGAACAGGATCGCGAAGGCGTACCAGTCGCCGTCGCGGGCGCGCAGGTATCCCGAGAGCGTGAAGACCTGGTTGATGAACCCGGACTTGCCGTAGACGCGCCCGCGGAGGTCGTCCGTGAACCGTGACCGCAGTGTGCCGTCCACCCCCCCTACCGCCAGCGACTCCAGGAACACATCACGGTTGGCGGAGGTGAACTCCCGCACCAGCACGGCCGTCAGGGCGTCGGCGGACAGGCGGTTGCCACGCGAGAGGCCGCAGCCGTCGTCCAGCACCGCCTGGCCTTCGGGGATGCCGAGCCGGCGGAGGAACGCGCCGGCCGTCAGCCGGTAGCCGTCCCAGCTCCCGGGCCTGCCGGTCGCATGAGCCGCAAGCCGCTTGGCCAGCGACTCGGCGTAGAGGTTGGCCGAGTCCTTGTTGCAGCGCGCGAGGACGACGGGCAGCGGCGTCTCCAGCACGCCGACGGGCGTGAAGGCCCCCGGCGTCGCCGTCAGGGCCGAACGGGTCTGTTCGACGCGGGAAAGCCCCCCGGTGACGCGAACGCCCTCTCTCGCCAGCACCTCGCGGAACACTTCCGCCGCATACAGCGCCGGGTCGCTGATGGTGATCGCGAACGAGTCCTCCGTGCCCGGCCGCAGCTCACCGCGCACGACCACACGGTTGCTCCCGCCGGCCCGCGCCCCGGCGAGGCCCGGCTTGTCACCCACGCGGACTTCGTTGCGAAGCTCGACATAGCGCGTCGGCGGGGTGAGCGAGAGCTCGACGGTCCCCCCCTGCCGTGCTCGCGCGAGCACCTCGACCGTGTTGAAATGGAAGTTGAGCCCGCCGACCTCCGCCGAGTAGGCGAAGTGAAGCTGGTTCTCCGGCCAGTTGGGATGCACGCGCTGGCCGTCGAAGATCGAATCGTCCACGTGGATGTTCCGCACCTCGCGGACGCCACGCCGGAGCAGTTCGGCGGCCCACTGCCGGAAGACGGTGTCGTACGTCCAGCCGACACGGCGGGTGAGCGTCGGGTCGCCGAGCGTGGGGTCGCCGTCGCCGAGCAGGTACAGGTCGCTATCGCGCAGCAGAAGCTGGGTGCGGAAGCGGAAATCCCGGCCGAGCGTCTCGAGGGCGGCGGCGCTGGTGATCACCTTGAGGTTGGACGCGGGCAACAGCGGAACGTCACCGTTGTGCCGGAACACCACCGCGGGCGTCGAACGGCCCCCGGCGGGCAGGCGAATGACCACCACGGCGGTCTGCGCCTGGGCCAGCGACTGCTCGGCAAGGACCGCACGGATCTGCGCCGCGCTGTCCGACCGCGACGCGGCGGACGCAAGGCTCGCCGCCGCCCAGACGAACACGGCCCCCGCAAGCCCCCCGGCCAGACCCCACGACCATCGCCTGCTCAAGAGAAGCTGCCCTCCGGTTCGAGTGTCTCGGCCATTATCGGCCAGAGACGCGCTGTAGCTCGACCCGGCTGCAGGGCGGGGCCGGGAGCCGGGCGCCGTCACGCCGCGTTCGAATCGCCCCGTTGTCGCCCCCCCGGGGGACGGTCAGCGATAGGCGCCGCCAAGCGTCGGCCGGCCGATCAGGTTCTGCAGCCGCTCTTCCAGCGGCGGGTGCGTGGCGAACAGCCGGGCCATGGTCTGCACGGCGTTGAGCGGCTCGGCGATCATCAGCGCGTTGTAGGCCGGGTTGCCCATGAGCGGAATCTGCGCCGCCCCGTGATGCACCTTGTAGAGCGCCGTCGCCAGATACATGGGGTTGCCGCAAATCTCTGCACCGACCTTGTCCGCGTTGAACTCGCGGCTGCGGCTGATCGACGCCTGGATCAAGGCGGCTGCCAGCGGGCCCAGCAGCAGCACGAGGATGCCCGCGATGGCCGAGAGCGGCGACTGCTCGTTGTTGCTCCGGCCGCCGCCGAACATGAACATGTAGCCCAGCGTGCTGATGGCGGCCCCGATCGTCGCGGCGATGGTGGCGATGAGGATGTCGCGGTTGCGGATGTGCGCCAGCTCGTGGGCCATGACGCCGGCGATCTCGTTGCGGTCGAGCATGTGCAGCAGCCCCTCCGTAGCACACACCGCCGCGTGATTCGGGCTGCGGCCGGTGGCGAACGCGTTGGGCGCCGGCTGCGGCGAGATGTACACGCGGGGCATGGGCATCTGCGCCCGCCGGGCAAGGTCGGCGACGATCTGGTAAAGCGGGTGCTCCGGGCCGACTTCCTGGGCCCGCATGCTCATCAGCGCGATCTTGTCCGAGAAGAAATACCCCACGAAATTCATGACCGCGGCGAACACCAGCGCCACGCCCACGCCCTGTGGCCCGCCGATGAAATGCCCGGCCACCAGCAGCAGGGCCGACAAGGCCCCGAGCAGAAAGACGGTCTTGACGTTGTTGTAGAACTTGCTGCTCATCCGACACGGTCCTCCATGGACTCCCTGTAACCCCCCGCCCTGCGCCAATCCCAAGCAAGCGATGTGCCGGTCCCTCCGTGGCGCCCGCAGGGCCGAGCGACGCCTTGAGGGTTGTTCAACAACACACCCTCCGCCACTGAAAAAACAGGCGATTTTTTCCGCCCTGTCGCCCTAAGGCCTTGTGTGACTCCGGCTTAGACCGGTTTAGTCGACCGTCATTTCTGCACCGGCCTGCCGAGATGGCGTTCCACCGACGAAACCTTGCTTTCCAGCCGGCCGCACTGACCCCGCCGCCAGTCCATTTTGACGGTACATGCGATGCGCTCGCAGTCGGCCTCCAGAGCCTTGTGGCAGGCCGCGATGAGCGCCAACACCTGCTCCGGCTCGCCTTCGACGCACGTCCCCAGCGGCCCGACCCGGTACGGGAGCCCCGAGCGGTCAATGAGGTCCACGCATCGGGCCACGTACGGGCCCACCGATACACCTTTGTCCATCGGCCAGATACTGAACTCTGCGAGCAACATCTTGCCACCTGTGCAACCGGGCGACGTCCCGGAAGGCATCCCGGACCCTCCGTCTGGCCCGGTCGGGACCCCACCGCCCGTGAGACTAGCATCGCGCAGGCGGGGGCGTGTGAAAGGGCGGGTACGCGATGTCGAAGGTGGTCATCGGGCGTAGCGCAGGCCCAAGGCGTGGCGTCAGCCGGAGGTGGAGCGTTGTCTGCGTCGGGACGGCTGTCGTCGCCGCGGCGTGGTGGGGACTGTCAGGCTTCGACGTGGTGCACGCGGCACAGACCTCTCCCCTGCCGGGCGAGGTCGTTCGCGCGCAGGCGGTGAACGTGGCCCTGGCGGCCTTTCGCCCGCTGCGCGACGACCCGCATACGGCATGGCTCGGCGAGGGCATCCAGCAGGCCCTGCTCGCGGGACTCTCGGACGCCCCGTCGCTCCGCCTGCTCGTGCTGGACCCAACAGTGGTCAACGACCCGGCGGTGCTTGCGGCCGCCCGGACGGCCGGCGCTCAGGTCGTTGTTCTCGGGACGTTTCAGACCGCAGGACGGGAGGTGCGCGCGGTAGGCCGGGTGCTGCTCACGTCGGGCGCCCTCGTCGGCGTGGCTTCGGCCCGGGCGACGCTCGATGAGCTGTCCGGGCTTCAGGACGAGCTGGTGAGGCAGGTGCGGGCCATGCTGGTTGCCGCGCCCGCCGACGCTGCCGTGGGGGCGCCGCCGGCTGCCGGTCAGGGGCCGACCCCATGGGGCGGGGCGGGAGCCGGCCCTGCCGCTGCCCCGCCGGTGTCAGCCCCGCCGCGGCCGTTCGAAGGGTCGGCCCTTCAGCGGGCGCTGGCCGACGAGGATGCGGGCCGGCGGGTCCGCACGCCGCCGCCGCTCGACCCGTCGCGGGGCGGGGGGCGCTCCGGCGGACTGGTGGAAAACCCCGGCGGCTGGGGAAGCGGCCCGGTCCCCGGAACATGGGGCGGCGGCTGGGGCTATGCGGCGCCGGGCTACTGGGGCTACGTGCCGCTTTACGTCCCGCCGTGGCGTCCGCCCGCGACGGGCGGCGGCACCGCTCCCGGAAGCCCCGGCGGCGGCAGCCCGCTGGACGGGGGCACCGCCCCCGCGCCCGCGACCCCGCCCGCAACGCCAGCGCGTCCGCCGCTGGTCTATCCCGGCATGACGCCGCCGCCGAACCTGCCCCCGGGGCTGGGACAGCCGTAAGTCGGCAGCGGCACGCTTGAGCCGCGGCGCCTGGGGCAGAGAGCTCGCCCGGCAAATGAACCGGTCGCCGGCCGGCCCGGCATGGCATGAGGTCGCATCGTCTTGACGTGGCGCCGCCGGGTATGACCTGCCGCCGCCACGTGATGAGTTGCCTGCGGCACGCGGCGGGGGCATCATCCCGGCCCATATGACACGCGAAGAGCTGGCGCGGAGGATCGCCGAGGTGGCCCTGCTGCGGGGCGAGTTCACCCTGCGTTCGGGACGCAAGAGCAACTACTACCTCGACAAGTACCGGTTCGAAACACAGGGCGACATCCTGCTGGCCCTGGGCCAGATGCTCGCCGCCCATGTCACGCCTGAGGTGGACCGCATCGCCGGGGCCGAGCTGGGGGCCGTGCCGCTGGCGGCTGCCACGAGCATGTGTTCGGGCAAGCCCTGCGTGTTCGTCCGCAATCAGAAGAAGGACTACGGCACCGCCCGGCAGGTCGAGGGCGTGCTCAATGCCGGCGACCGCGTGCTGCTGGTGGAGGACGTGCTGACCACCGGCGGACAGGTGCTCGAAGCCGCGCGCACGCTCGAGTCGCTCGGCGCGCGTGTCGTGCACATCGTCGCCGTGATCGACCGTGAAGAGGGCGCCAAGGACAACATCACGTCCGCGGGCTACCGATATACCCCGCTGTTCACGGCCACCGATCTCGGCATCGTCAAAACCGGCTGATCCGGGACGTGACGGCGAAGGGCGGACCTAGGTTGCGAAGGCGTTGACGTGATGCCGGACGTCCGGCGGCCCGTCCGCGCGCAGGACGACGGCCACGATGTCGAATCGGTGGGGCGGCGCCGCAGGCCCGTACCGCGACAGGTAGACCCGCGCGGCCCGGGCGACGCGTCGCTGCTTGTCGCGGTCCACCTGGACCTCAGGGGCAACGGCCCCGTCCGACCGGCTCTTGACCTCCACGAACACGAGCTGGCCGCTGTGGCGGGCGATGAGGTCGATTTCCCCGGCTTCGCACCGGAAGTTGCGGAAGAGGATGCGGTAGCGGTGCCGCCGAAGGTACTCTTCGGCGATACGCTCACCCCGGGCGCCGACGGCGCGGGAACGTGGCAGCCGGTCGGATGTGGGACGCGACGCCACAGCGCTTCGGAGTCGCCGCCACGCGTCACGCAGCCATGCCATAGCGGCACCGTACCGCAGTCGGGCGCTGGCCCCAAGCCGAACTGACGGTCAAGGCAAGGAATCGCTGCCAGCGGTGACCGCTGCGGCGACCGGACTTAGCCGGCGGCGGCGACGGCTTCGGCCGGAGCGCCGCTGGCGGGCTTCTCCGCGGCGGCCTCTTTGCGCTTCTCGGCCAGACGCGTCGCCTTGCCCACGCGGTTGCGAAGGTAGAACAGCTTGGCCCGGCGGACGCGACCGCTTTTCCTGACGGTCACCCCGGCGATCGCGGGCGAGTGCAGCGGGAAAATCCGCTCGACGCCTTCGTTGTTCACGATGCGGCGCACCGTGAAGGTCTCGTTAATCCCGCGGCCCTTCTTCATGATGACAACGCCGGAAAAGACCTGGATGCGCTCCTTGTCGCCTTCCTTGATCCGCGTCGCCACGTCCACCGTGTCGCCCACTTCGAACTGGGGAATCTCCGTCTTGAGGTAGGGCTTTTCGATCTCGTCAAGGATGGCGTTCCGCATGGCGGTCTCCGTGTCAGCGTCTGCCGGGTCCGGCCTTGTCGGGGGAGCCATGCCGGACCCGGGGTAGATTTAAAAGTTAGGCTGCAGTGAAGGCAAAGTCATCCGGTCGTCCCCCCCGCCGGTGAGGCCTCGACGTCGTGGCCGGAGGTGCCACCGGCCGGCGGGGGATGCAGGCCGGTGTTGTCTGCAGGCGGGGCGGCGAGCAGGTCAGGTCGGCGCGTCCGCGTGCGGAGCAGCCGCTGTTCCTGCCGCCAGCGCGCGATCCGCGCGTGGTCCCCGCTGAGCAGGACCTCCGGCACACCCAACCCGCGGTACTCCCGCGGACGGGTGTACTGGGGATGCTCCAGCAAGTTTCTGGAAAAACTTTCGTCCGCTGTTCCGCCTTCGTGGCCGATCGCCCCGGGCAGCAGTCGAACCACCGCGTCGATGACCACCATGGCCGGCAGTTCGCCGCCGGAAAGGACGTAGTCGCCGATGCTCAGTTCCAGCGGCCGGAGCAGGTCGATGATCCGCTGATCGAAGCCTTCGTAGTGACCGGCGATCAGCAGCAAGCGCTCTTCCCGGGCGAGTTGCTCGGCCAGCGGCTGTCGAAAGGGCGTGCCGTCGGGGGTGAGCAGGATGCGGCGTGCCGGACGGGGGTCGAGCGATTCGACGTGTTCGACGGCCTCGACGACGATGGGTGCCATGAGCACCATGCCCGGGCCCCCGCCGAACGGGCGGTCGTCCACCGACTGGTGCGCGTCTTTGGCGAAGTCGCGGAGCTGTGTGAGGTGGTAGGAGACCAGCCCCTTGGCCGCGGCCCGCTTGGGGATGCTCGTGCCGAGCACGGGAGCGAACATCTCCGGGAAGAGCGTGAGGATGTCGATTCGCAGCGGCATCGGCTCAGAGCGGCGTCCGCACTGGAAACAGCACAAGCCGCGCGGAGGTCTCCGGCGGCTTGGTTCGTTGCCTGCCTCGGTGAGAAGTCTTGCGTCGCCGGCACGTCCAGAGGACCGGGGCATCGACAACGCCCACACCCCCAGACGTGGTGTCTGAGGAGCGCTGCGATGTGGTGACCCGGCGACGGACCGGCCGGCCACCGCCGAGACTCCAGCGGCGTCAGGCCTTCTTCTCTTCCGTCTTGGGCTTGGGCTTGCGCGGCTTGGGCAGACGCAGCATTTTGTGCTCGAGCCCGCTCTTTTTGAGCAGGGACGAGACCGTCTCGGAGGGAATGGCCCCCTTGTCAAGCCACGCCTTGCACCGCTCAAGGTCCGCCTTGAACTGCAGGTCCTTGTTCTTGTTGCAGGGGTCGTAGTAGCCGAGCTCTTCGATGACACGGCCGTCGCGGGGCGTGCGGGAATCGACCGCGTTGAGGCGGAAGAAGGCCCCGTGGCTCCGGCCCATGCGCTTCAGTCGCAGCTTCACTGCCATATCCGGTAGGTCTCCCGTGGGGTTGGTCGCCCGGCTCCAGCGCCTCGGCGGACGATCAGCGCGAACGTCAGCTCCGGGGGCGGCGCCGGGCCCGGGGGAGGGGAAGTATAGGGGCCGGGAACGGCCGGACAAGACAGCGGGACAGCCGGTCGGAGGCCTACTCGATGCTCCGGGGGAGTCTCGACGGCCGCGACGGGTCGGTCGAGGAGGTCGGCGACGGGGCGTCGATGACAAATCGCCAGATGATCACGCCCGGGCCACTGCTCTGCGGGACGGCCTCCGGGGCCGCCGGCCGCGCGGTTTGCGGCTTGCGGGGCAGCTCCTGAAGCCCCTGCAGGGCCGAGTCGAGATCGACGTCGGAGAGCACCAGCGGCTGGTCGGGCGTCGCGGGCGTGGCCAGCGTTTCGGCGTGGTGCTGCAGGACGGTCTGGCGGTAGCGCAAGCCCAACCCAACGCCCAACGCGGCGGCCGCTGCAACCACGATCATGAACACGGCCCACCGCTTCATGGCGACACCTCCCTACGGTCACGCTGTGGCCGCCCCGGGGCACAGGCGCTCGCGCCCAACCTCGTGGTTCGCGACCGCCTTGAGAGCAGACTACGCCGTGGCCATCGGCGTGACATCGGTTTAGACACGCCAACGGGCGGGGATGTTGCAAAACGCAATCTTCTGCTATTTTTTGTTGGGGCGTAGGTTGAGACGCAGGGCGGGTTTTGGCTAGTCTTTGCGTCTGCGACGCCGCGGAGAGAACTACCGACATGAGCACACCCATTCAGGGCGGGGGCAGCACGGACGGGGAGGGTGGTGGGAGCCGGCGGGCGGCTCGGGGGCTTTCGGCTCGGGGGCGGTCGGCCGGGACAGCTTCCGGCCGCGGTCGGCCTGTGGCGGCGACGGTGCTCGGGGCGTTTGCGGCGTCGGAGACCGAAGAAGGCAGACGTCTGGCGTCGGACGTGGTGCGTGCGGCCAACTGGAAACGCTGGGGGACGTATCTGCCGGAGCGTCAGTGGGGGACCGTGCGGGAGGACTACTCCGCGGACGGCGACTGTTGGAACTATCTGCCGCACGACCACGCGCGCTCCCGGGCGTACCGCTGGGGCGAAGACGGCCTGCTCGGCTGGTGCGACCGGCAGTGCCGGCTGTGCCTGTCGGTAGCGCTGTGGAACGGGAAGGACCCGATCCTCAAGGAAAGGCTGTTCGGGCTCAGCGGCCCCGAGGGCAACCACGGCGAAGACGTCAAGGAGCTGTACTACTACCTCGACAACACGCCCACGCACACCTACGCCAAGGCCCTGTACAAGTACCCGCAGAGCGCGTTTCCGTATCGACAACTGGTGGAAGGTAACCGTCGCCGGCCGCGGACCGAGCCGGAATATGAGCTGCTGGACACGGGGGTGTTCGACGGCGACCGCTACTTCGACGTGTACGTCGAGTACGCCAAAGCGGGTGAAGAGGACACCTGCATGCGGGTGACCGTCTTCAACCGCGGCCCGGAAGAGGCGACGGTGTACGTTCTGCCGCAGGTGTGGTTTCGAAACACGTGGCGGTGGCCGGACCCGTACGAAGGGCGGGACGGCAAACCACAGCTGCGTTTTGCGGGCAGCGGCACCGTGGAGCTGTTGCACCCGGTGCTCGGCCGATATGTCTGGGTGACGGACCCGTCCGCGGAGCTGCTGTTTACCGAGAACGAAACCAACAAACGACGGCTCTACGGCGTGGACAACGACACGCCGTACGTGAAAGACGCGTTTCATCGGTTTCTCGTCGAGGGGGATGCCTCCGCCGTCAATCCCAGCCGTGTGGGCACGAAGGCGGCGGCGGTGCATGTCCTGCGGCTGCCGCCGGGCGGGTTTTCTGAGGTGCGATGCCGTCTGATGTCGGTGTCGGGCAAGGCCGACTCGGCGGCGAGTGCGTCGGCGGACGCGGCGCCGTCGCCCGCGGCGGAGGCGGCGAACGCGCCGTTGACATCGGACAAGGCGAGGGGGGACGTGCTCGGGGCAGCGTTCGACGAGGTGCTCGAGCGGCGCGTCCGGGAAGCGGACGCGTTTTATGACCGGGTGATTCCGCCGGAAGTGACTGCGGAAGACCGTGCGGTGGCACGGGGTGCGTACGCCGGGATGCTCTGGAACAAGCAGTTTTACTACTACGTCGTGGAGACGTGGCTGGAGGGCGACCGCAACACCCCCCCACCGCCGGAATCGCGGCTGAGCGGCCGCAACAGCGACTGGCGACATCTGTTCAGTCGCGACGTGCTGTCGATGCCGGACAAGTGGGAATACCCATGGTTCGCCGCGTGGGACCTCGCCTTTCACACGATCACGCTGGCCAAGGTGGACCCGGCCTACGCCAAAGACCAGCTCCTGCTTCTGCTGCGGGAGTGGTACATGCACCCCAACGGTCAGATCCCGGCGTACGAGTTCCAGTTCGGAGACGTGAACCCGCCCGTGCACGCGTGGGCGTGCTGGCGGGTGTACAAGGAGACAGGGCGACAGGACCGGCTGTTCCTCGAGCGGGCGTTCCAGAAGCTGATGCTGAACTTCACGTGGTGGGTCAACCGCAAGGACGTGAAGGGTAAGCACCTGTTTTCCGGCGGCTTTCTCGGGCTGGACAACATCGGCGTTTTCGACCGCTCGAGGCCCCTGCCGGGCGGCGGCACGCTCATCCAGGCCGACGGCACGAGCTGGATGGCGTTTTACTGCCTGCACATGCTGTCGATGGCCCTGGAGCTGGCGCTGGAGAACCCCGCGTACGAGGACGTGGCCAGCAAGTTCTTCGAGCACTTCGTGGCGATCAACGCGGCGATGAACACGCTCGGCGGCACCGGGCTGTGGGACGAGCACGACGGCTTCTACTACGACCAGCTCAGCGTGGACGGCCGGACGACGCCGTTGAAGGTGCGGTCGATGGTGGGGCTGATTCCCCTGCTGGCGGTGTCGGTCTTGGACGACCGGGTCATCGACCGCCTGCCGGGATTTAAGAAGCGGATGGAGTGGTTCCTCACGCACCTGCCGGACCTCGGCCGCCATGTCACGCGTACGGGCGGGTCGGGGAGGGAGGGGCGCGGCGCGGGAAAGTATCTGCTGGCGTTGACGCCGCTGCACCGCCTCACCCGCGTACTGGCGTACATGCTGGACGAAGACGAGTTCCTCTCGCCCTATGGGGTGCGATCGCTGTCGCGCGTCCACCTCAACAAGCCGTTCCGGCAGTTCGGCGAGGAATACGTGGTGCGGTACGACCCGGGCGACTCCACCACAGGCATGTTCGGGGGCAACAGCAACTGGCGGGGCCCGGTGTGGTGGCCGCTGAACGTCGTGCTGCTGCAGGCACTGGAGCGGTATTCGCATTTCTACGGGCCGGGGCTGGTGGTGCCCTGCCCGTCGGGGTCGGGAAGGGCGCTGAACCTGCACGAGGTGGGTCTGGAGATCGCGCGGCGGCTGGTGTCGCTGTTTCAACGCGACGCTGAAGGTCGGCGTCCGTGCCACGGGCAGGAGCGGCGGTACGTGGACGACCCGCACTTCCGCCATCTGCTGCTCTATCACGAGTACTTCGACGGCGACACGGGACGCGGGCTGGGGGCGATGCACCAGACCGGCTGGACCGGGCTGGTGGCCAACCTCATCGAAGAGCTGGCCACCGGGCAGCCCCTTCTGGGCGTGGAGTCGATGCGGACGCCCTGCGAGCAGGTGGCGGCCGCCGCTGCCGCGCGGGGGCGTCGCGGTGGCCGCGGCTCACGGGCGGGCCAGAGGGCCTGACGCCGCCGCCCAAGGGGCGGTACACCGCGAGACCGCGGTTTTTCAATCGATTTTGCCCGCGGGTATGGCTACCCTGAGGGCATGGAGCGTTCGACGTCACCGGTGGCGGAATGGCCGATCGACCCCGAACTGCTGGCGCTGCTGCGCTGTCCGGTGTCGCGGTCGCCGCTGCGGGTGGAGGGGAACTTTCTGGTCGCCGAGGTCGGCGGCCTGCGTTACCCCATCCGCGACGGCATCCCGGTGATGCTCCCCGAGGAAGCCGAACTGCCCGAGGGCGTCAGCTCGCTGGACGAGCTGCGTCAGCGGCTTGCCCACGGTGAAGGTGTCGCCTGACCCAAGAGGCTAGACCTCCCTCAGGTGCGACGACCGGATCATCGGCTGCTGAAAGTCCGGGTAGGCGTTGAGGTCGAGCTGTGTGAGGTCCAACCCCTCGTACTCGGCGGCATCGTCGATGCGGACGTCGGTCAACTGACGGACAGCCCCGAGCACGGCGAGGGCGCTTGCGACCGCAATAGCGGTGTACAGCGCTGCAGCAAAGGCCGCGGAAAACAACCCCCGCCCCCCTTCCGCGAACGTCGCGGCGGCGAGCGTGCCCAGCAGTGGGCCGGCCAGAAAGCCCGCAACGGTCCCGACCAGATCATCCGCGCGAAGCCGACGCTCGAGCTGGAGGTGCAGCCATGCCGCCGCCGCGCCGGTGAGCAGCCCCAGCAGCAGCGGCAGCATCACCGCGCCCGGCAACCCCACGTCCTCGGTCAGCACCGGGCCCAGCGACATGCCCGCGAGGATGCCTGCCGTGCCGCCGGGGACGAGCAAGCCGACGTCGATACGCTGAAATCGCCATCGGCCGTAGGCCGTCGAGCCGAGCACCGCGGCGGCGGTCGTCAGAAGGCCTGCCTGCAGGACGAGCCTCGGCGACGCACTGCCGGTCATCGGCACCGCCGACCCCAGCCAGCCCGCCCACAGCACGAGCAAGCCCGCGACCACCAACGGCTGCTGATGGGGCGGAATCAGCGAGATGGCACCGTCACGATGAAAACGCCCCTCGCGCGGTCCGGCCAGCAGCACCGCCAGCAGCGACACCCAGCCGGCGGTCAAGGTCAGGGCGAACCATCCGGTGGCGACGTCGGCCGCAAACGCCGGCACCCATGCCGCGCCGACGACGACGGCCAGCGGCGCGACCAGCAGCCCGTAGAGCACGGCCACGGCGACGGTCCAGCGCGTGCGGGTCCGCTCCCCCGCCGGGGCGCTCAGCAGCGACGCAGCGAGCACGGCCCCGGCCAGAAGCGGCGTCCCGCCTTGCGGAACCGACTGCGGCGACCACCACGTGACGACCGCTGCGGCCAGCGCCACGGCCACGGTCACCACCGCCAGCTCCAGCACACTCCGCCACGCGGCGGTGGCGGCAAAACGCGCCCGACCCGACCCGCACGCCATCAGCAGCCCCCCCCCACGCGCGAGCATCAGGGAGATGCCAAGGACGACCCAGTCGGCGGTTTGCATAGCCGTTGTTGTACCACAGCCGGCGACGGCGGGTGACGCCGTTGCGAAGGGCTACGACGGCACGACCGACGCTTCCCCGCATGCGAACGTTTCGATTCGGCCGCGACCCGACTTGCTCCCCCCCCTCCCACTCCCCGCCGCGGCAACGCAGCGGACGACCTCAAACCCTTGAAGCGGTCCCTGAGGGGGGCCCCGGACGGGGCTTATCGGCGCTGCAGCAGCGAGACGGTCTCCCAGTCGCCGGCGTTGATCGCCAGGCCGAGAGGGCTGCGGCCGTTGTCGTCCGCCAGCGACGCATCGGCGCCGCGGTCGAGAAGCAGCATCAGCGCTTCCCGCTGGCGGTTGATGTAGGCCACGGCGATCGGCGTCGTGCCGTCGGCAGCCCGCACGTTGACGTCGAGCCCGCCTTCGAGCAGAAAGCGGATCGCGTCCAGCGCACCCGTCGCCGCCGCCACGTGCAGCGCGGTGAGCCGACGCGGCGGCGGGGCCGCGGTCAGCGTCAGACCCCCGTCGACCAGCCGCCGCAGCAGCGCCACGTCGTTATTCCCGGCCGCCAGGTGAACGGCAGTGAAGCCGTCGGCCGAGATCACGTCGGTGCGGGCCTTGCGGTCCAGAAGCATGTTCACCAGGTCGTCATGGCGGCGTTCCATCGCCAGCAGCAGCGGCGTAAACCCCCGGAAATCGGCCGACTCGATGTCGGCACCGCTCTCGAGCAGAAGCCGGACGAACTCCACATGGCCGTTGACGGCCGCTACCAGCAGAGGGGTGTAGCTGTCCGCGCCGGCCGCATCGCGCTGGGCACCGCGAGCGAGCAGCCGTCGAGCCACCTCCGTATGGCCCCGAACGGCGGCCATGCGGAGCGGCGTGACCCCGGCGACGTTCTTGCTTTCCAGGTCGGCGCCGCGGTCGAGCAGCTGCTCCACGACCTGCACGTGGCCCCGGAAGGCCGCCAAGTGAAGGGGTGTGTTGCCCTCGGCGTTGCGCGCGTTCACCTCGGCGTTGCGGTCGAGCAGCAGCCGGACGCTCGCCCCATCTCCGCGGATGCAGGCGGCCATGAGCGGCGTCCAGCCGGAGCTGTTGCGCGAGTCCGGGTCGAGCCCGCGCTCCAGCAGCAGTCCGAGGACTTCGGGCGAGCCGAGCGATGCCGCGTTGTACATCGGCGTATGCCCGAAGGCGTCGCGGACGTCCACCCTCGCCCCCCGCCCCACGAGCACGTCCGTCATGCGGCGGTCGGGCATCATGACGGCAAAGTGCAGAGGGGTGGTGCCGTCGGCGGCGACGGCGTTGGGGTCGGCCCCGCGCTCGATCAGCAGCCGGGCGATCTCGATGCGGCGGTCGATCTCTGTCGGCTCCGTCGTGGCCGGGCGGCCCGCCAGCATGGCCCTCAAGGCCGGTACGATCCGGTCCCAGTCCACGCCGCCCAGCGGCTGGCCGTTGACGTCGCGGGCCATCAGGGCGGCGTAGGTCTCGGCGACGGTCAGCCAGTCGGGCGTTCGGAGCGTCGCGGCGGCGTGGAGGGCGGTGAGCCCGCCGGGGGTACGCAGCGTGCGGTCGGCGCCGAGCTCAAGCAGCGTGCGGACGGCGTCGAGATGGCCGTTGAGGGCGGCGGTGACCAGCGCCGGGCTGCCGAAGGCGTCACGGGCGTTCAGGTCCGCCCCCGCCACCTTGAGTGCCCGCAGGACCTCGGCAGAGCCGCCCTCGGCCGCATACGCCAGTGGTGGCACCCCGCGGGCGTCGCCTTGATCGGGCTCGGCCCCGCGCTGCAGGAGCACCCGCACCAGCGGTAACCGCCCGGCCCGGGCGGCGTGATGCAGCAGCGTGCGCCCCTCGGCATCGGCGGCCCGCACCAGCCCCGGCCGCTGACGCAGGGCTTCGGTCAGCTCCGTCTCGCTGGCCTGCGTCGCCAGACGCACGTCGGCGTCGGAGAGCGTCCCGGCCTCCGTGGCGGCAGTTTCGGGCGACGGCGGCGTCCCCTGCCCGTCGGCAGGCGTTGCCGCGGCGAGCACAGGGAGGACCGCGACCCACGCCAGCAGGCACGCGTGCAGATGCCGAACGAGCGGAAACCGGAGACCTAAACGGACGGGTGCCATGCCGCAAGCTTAACCCAACCGACGCGGGCCGAGGGTGGGGGTCCCACGACGTGAACGGTGCGTGATGAGTTGCCGACCCCGGCGTGTCTGGAGAAGCCGGTGAACCGCAGGACGCCCGCGTTGACCGCACACCGGCCCATCGCCCGGAGACAACGGCACGCGAAAACGAGGAAGGTTCAGGACCAACCGACGCAAGCCCGGGATTCACCATGGCTTGCAGCAAAGGTGGGGGGGGACGCCGCCGCGGCGGCATGGGCCCGATTGGATTCGAACCAACGACCTCGTCCTTATCAGGGACGCGCTCTAACCAACTGAGCTACGAGCCCGG
>JBKBHU010000009.1:0-173534 GCA_046299715.1 Tepidisphaerales bacterium
AAGCGACGGAGGGGGGGGGAAGCGACGGAGGGGGGGAAGCGACGGAGGGGGGGAAGCGACGGAGGGGGGGAAGCGACGAAGCGACGGAGGGGGGGAAGCGACGGAGGCACGGAGGTACGGAGGCACGGAGGCACGGAGGGCGGAAGTGGGGCGGGCGGACGGGCGCGAAGGTTGGGTTAGATTTCGAAGTCGGGGGGCTGGGCGGTGAGCAGTTTGGCGCGGGACAGTTCGCGGAACATGGCTTCGGCGTCGGTGTGGGGGTCGGCGGTGGCGCGCAGGATGTGACGCGACGACGAGGCCGGCCCGACGACGATGGCGATGGCCCCGGCGGCGTTGAGGGCCTTGATGGCGGCGGCGCGGCGGGCTTCGTCGTCTTCGTCCACGACGGCCGAGAGGTGGCCGAGGTTGAACAGCAGCCGGTCGAGGGCGACGGCCGATGCGGCGGCGCGTTCCGGGGGCCCGAGCACAGAGACGATGGCCGCCCGCTGGCCGAGCCGGGCGATGCGTTCGAACGCCGTGACCGGGCCGGTGTGCACCTCCGCGGGGGCGGCGGAGACGATCATGCCGGCGGCGACGGTGTTGCTGGTGACGCGGTCGATGAGGATGAACGCGCCCATCGTGCGGTTGACGCTGTACGGGTCGAAGACCAGCGGCCGGGACGATTCGATCTCGCACAGCGCGATGTCGTTCATGTGCAGCCGGTCGGCCGCCTGCTGGGCAAGGGTGTTGATGTCCACGCGGTGACGGATGGCCGCGAGCGTGCCGAGCGTAAGACGCGTGGCGTGCTTGAGCCGGTAGAGGGCGCCGACGCGGCCGGCCTCGGGGCTGAACCACACGAGGTGGGCGAGGACGCGCTGGGCGACGGTGGGCGGGTGCTCGGCGTCGGCGATGACGTCGCCGCGTGAAGCGTCGAACTGGCCCTGCAGCGTGACGGTGGCGGCGTGGCCGGCGGGCACGGCGTCGGCCGGGCCGTCGGGGGTGAACACTTCAGCGATGCGCGTCGTCTGGTCGGCCGGGAGGATGACCACCGGCTTCCCCGGCGTCGCCACGCCCGCGGCGACTTCGCCCATGTACCCGCGGAAGTGCATGTCCGGCCGGGAGACGAGCTGCACCGGCAGGCGGAAAGGCTGGTCGGTGGCGGGGGGTCGCGGCTCGACGGACTCGAGGTGTTCCAGCAGGGTCTGCCCGGCGTACCACGGCGTGTGGGGCGAGCGCGAGGTGACGTTGTCGCCGGTGAGGGCGGACATCGGCACGGGGACGTACTGTCGCAGCCCCACCGCCGCGGCGACCTTGCCGAAGTCGGCGACGATGCGCGCGTACACCTCCTGCGACCAGCCGACGAGGTCCATCTTGTTGATGGCCAGCACGACGTGCTGGATGCCCAGCAGGGCGACGATGTAGGCGTGGCGGCGGGTCTGCGTGAGCACGCCGTTGCGTGCGTCGATGAGCAGGATGGCCAGGTCGGCGGTGGAGGCGCCGGTGGCCATGTTGCGGGTGTACTGCTCGTGGCCGGGGCAGTCGGCGATGATGAACGGCCGCCTGGGGGTGGAAAAGTAGCGGTAGGCGACGTCGATGGTGATGCCTTGCTCGCGTTCGGCCTTCAGCCCGTCGGTGAGCAGGGCGAGGTCAAGCCCGCCGCCGGTGGTGCCGTAGCGGGCGGAGGCCTTTTCGATGGCGGCGAGCTGGTCCTCGAAGATGCCCTTGGCGTCGTAGAGCAGCCGGCCGATGAGCGTGGATTTGCCGTCGTCCACGGAACCGCAGGTGACCAGTCGGAGCAGGGAGGCGGGCATGGGAGGTGTGCGGAGGCGGGTCGATGCGAAGGGGAGGGGAGGCACGTGACGGCCGCGGCGGGCGGCGCGGGGTCAGAAGTACCCCTCGCGTTTCTTGTCTTCCATGGAGCCGTCGCCGCGGTCGCGGTCCACGGCGCGTGTGTTGCGCTCGGAGTTACGCGCGGCGGCGATCTCGGCGACGATGTCGTCGAGGCTGCTGCAGTCGCTCTCGACGCAGCCGGTGCAGAGCTGGCAGCCGATGGAGCGATAGCGGACCTTGCGTGTCTCGACGACTTCGCCGGCCCGGGGCGAGAGGGCCGGGCCCACCTGCAGGTACATGCCGTCGCGCTTGACGACCTTGCGTTCGGCCGCGAAGTAAAGCGGGACGATCGGGACGTTCTCCAGCCGGATGTACTCCCAGATGTTGAGTTCGGTCCAGTCGGAGAGCGGGAAGACGCGGAAGCCTTCGCCCGGGTTGTGGCAGGTGTTGTAGAGCCGCCAGAGCTCGGGCCGCTGGTTCTTGGGGTCCCACACCTGGTTGCGGTCGCGGAAGCTGAGCACGCGTTCCTTGGCGCGGGAGCGTTCTTCGTCGCGGCGGGCACCCCCGAAGGCGGCGTCGAAGCCGTAGTGCTTAAGGGCCTGCACCAACGCCCGCGTCTTGAGCAGGTCGGCACACTGCGCGCACGTCCAGTTGGCCGGGTCGGTGCCGAACTGGGCGAGGGCCTCTTCGTTTCGGTAGATGATCAGCTCGACCCCGAGCTCCTTGGCCATGCGGTCGCGGTAGGCGTACATCTCGGGGAACTTGAACGTCGTATCGACGTGTATCAATGGGAAGGGGATCTTCCCCGGCCGGAAGGCTTTCTGGGCGACCCGCAGCATGCACGCGGAGTCCTTCCCGATGGAAAAGAGCATGACCGGCTTCTCACACTCGGCGACGACTTCACGGAACACGTAAATGGCGTCGTCTTCCAGACGCTTGAGGTGAGGGGGCAGATGACTGGACATGGGTAGGGCCAGCGGATTCTTGCGGGTCGGTGAGCCACCGATGTCGTCCACCCGATGGGCGGTCAGGGCACCGATAGAGGAAGCCTCGGACGGCTGAAAACAACGGATGCGGAAGTCTATTAGGCCGGCAGGCCGTTGGCAAGGCTTATTTCCTACTAATCCTAGCTGGATTATTGTCTTTTCGGAGGAAGGGGGCTAAGCTGCCCGTGAGCCATGCGAACGCAACAGCCGGAACCGGTGTTGGGCACGCCGCCCGAGGCGTGGAACGAGGTGGAGCGGGTCAAGGCCGCGGGGGTGACGGCGGCGGGGCCGCTGGGCGACCTGGTGGGGGCGTTGCGGGACCTCTCGCAGCAGGACGTGGTGGAGGCGGCCGAGACGCTGGCCAAGAGCCACGGCATCTACCTCGAGTACGACCGGGCGAAGACGGGTAGCGAGAAGGACTGGATGTACATGGTGCGGGTGTCGGTGGCCGGGGGCGGGCCGTTCACCCGTGAGACGTGGCGGCTGGTGGACGAGCTGGCCGAGCGGTACACGACGCCGCCGGAGGGGGGGGCGAAGAGCATCCGCCTGACCACGCGTCAGAACATCCAGTTTCACTGGGTGAAGAAGAAGGACCTGGTGCCGCTGGTGCGGGAGGTGGCGCGGACGGGGTTTTTCGCCCTCAACGGCTGCGGGGACAACACGCGGAACGTGATGGGCTGCCCGCTGTCGCGGCACTCGCTGCTGTACAACGCGCACGCGACGGCGCAGAAGTACGGGAAGTTCTTCGAGCTGCCGGCCGAGGCGCACATCAAGATCTTCGAAATCGACCCGACGTGGCGTCGTTTCGACGGGACGCTGGCGGGGGAGGAGCGAACGGAGAAGTACCCTTACGGCCCGCAGCTGCTCAACCGCAAGTTCAAGATCGCGTTCTCGGCGGTGCACCGCAACGTGGAGACGGGAGAGGTTGAGTACGACAACTGCGTCGAGCTGCGGACCAACGACCTGGGCGTGGCGCCCGTGGTCGAGGGGGGCAGGGTCGTCGCGTTTCAGGTGTACATCGGCGGCGGGCAGGGGGAGCGCAACGGCAAGGCGTCGGCGTCGATGCTGGGGTTGCCGGTCGCGCTGGCGAGCCCGGAGCAGCTCACGAAGGTGCTCGAGGCGGTGGTGAAGGTGCACGAGGTGTGGGGGGACCGGAAGAACCGCCACTGGGCGAGGTTGAAGTACGTCGTGCAGGCGATGGGCATCCCGTGGTACCAGCAGCGGATGCGGGAGCTGGGGGCGGAGTTCGAGTTGCCGATCCCCGACTTCGACCCCGGGCCGCGGCGGCTGCACCACGGCTGGCAGGTGCAGGAGGACAACGGGAAGCTCGCGTTCGGGCTGTTCGTGGAGTGCGGGCGGCTGATCGACCGCGGGGACGACCGGCTGGACGCGCGGGTCGGGGCGGGCAGCAGCCGGGGCAACCGCGAGCAGACGCGGTCGCTGGTGCGGACGCTGATGGAGCGGTTCGACGGCGTGGAGCTGATGATCACGCCGAATCAAGACCTGCTTCTGACGAACATCGAGCCGTCGGCGAAGGCGGAGTTCGAGGCGGTGCTGTCGAGCTTCGGCTACGGGCAGCGCAACGGGCGGCCGTACTCGAAGCTGCGGCTGCTGTCGGGGGCGTGCGTGGGGTTGCCGACGTGCCGGCTGTCGTACACCGACTCGGAGCAGTTCGAGCCGGAGCTGATCGACGCGCTGGAGGCGATGGGCTACGGGGAGCTGGCGGAGTCGATCGGGATCACGGGCTGCGAGCGGCAGTGCTTCCGGCCGGGGACGAAGTCGATCGGATGGGTGGGTCAGGGTCCGGACCTGTACATGCTCAAGCTGGGCGGCTCGGAGGACGGACGGTGGCAGGGGCGTCCGCTGGTGGGGGAGGACGGGAAGCTGTACCTGCGGCAGGTGCCGCGGGCGCTGGTGCCGCAGGTGTGCGCGGTGCTCTTCGACCATTACCTGGCGAACCGGGAGGCCGGGGAGGACCTGGGCGCGTTTTACCGTCGGCTGGGTCAGAAGCGGGTGCTGGAGGTGCTGCGGGCGGACCCGCGGTCGGCGCCGGCGACGGTGAAGGCCGCACCGGGGCCGTGGGTGCCGGACGACCCGGCGGTGATGGGGCCGGTGGGGGCGGTGGGGGCGGTGGGGGCGGCAGGCGGCGTGGAGCTGGAGACGGCCGCCGCGGGCGTGAAGGGAGGTACGGGGCGATGAGCCGTGGCGTGGTGCTGTTGCGGGAGTGGGCGTCGGTGGTGGAGCAGGTGGAGCGCGGGGCGGTGGTGCTGGTGCGGAAGGGTGGGATATCCGAGGGGAGCGACGGTTTTGCGGTGGAGGCGGGGCGGTTCGTGCTGTGGCCGACGGTGTTCCATCAGCACCGCGGGGCGGTGGCGCCGCCGGCGGTGACGACGCTGCGCGTGGGATGCGAGCTGGTGAGTTCGGTGGAGGTGCCGTCGTCTGCGGAGTTGTCGGGTCTGTCGGGGCTGCACGGCTACACCGCGGAGCAGCTGCGTGTGCGAGCGGCGTACCGGCCGCAGCGTCCGCTGACGCTGCTGGTGGTGCGCCCGTTCCGGCTGGAGCCGGCGGTGGAGCTGGCCACGTCGGCGTTGCCGGCGTCGTGCCGGAGCTGGGCGGTTTGGGAGACGGCGCGGGTGAACCCGGCGTGGGTGGCGATCGACGTGGGCGACGCGGTGGAGCGGGCGACGGCCGCGGTGCAGCGGCTCGGACGGGAAGCCGCGAGCGCTGAAGCGGCACGGCGGGAGGCGGCGTATGTGGCGGGTTGAGCTCAGGGGCGGGTTCACGCTGGTGGAGCTGCTCGTGGTGGTGGGGGTGGCAGCGGTGCTGCTGTCGGTGCTGCTGCCGGCGGTGGCACGGGTGCGGACGTCGGCGGCGTCGGTGGCGACGTCGGCGCAGCTGCGCGACCTGACGATGCTGTACGTGGAGTACGCCCATGCCCACCGGGGCGTGCTGCTGCCGGGGTTTTTGCCCGCGGAGGTCGGGGGCGTTCAGCCGGCGGTGTCCGACCCCGCGAGCGGGCACCTCTTCCGCGGGCGGACGGCGCGGATGTGGCCGTGGCGGCTGATGGAATGGGCGGGGGCGTCGGCCGGGGGCGGTCGGGCGATGTGGCCGGTGCTGCGTCCGGGGCTGGGCGTCGGTGAGCTGCCGCAGGCGTCGGACCCGCCGGCGGTGGCGGAGTCGAAGGCGTACAACGCGGCGCTGTACCCGCTGTTCGGGCTGAACACGGTGTTTCTCGGGGGGCACGCGCGGTCCACCGCGACGTCGCCGGACTACTTCCGCGGCTTCCGCGCGGACGGGACGCCGAACACCGGCGGGCATGTGGCGTTTCGGCTGAATGAGGTGCGGCGGCCGGCGGAGCAGATCGTCTTCACCGAAGTGGCGATCCAGCGGGGGTCGCGCGTGGTCGAAGGGGACGGGCTCAGCGGCTTCCACTATGTCAACCCGCCAAGGGCGGACCGGGCGTCGGGCGTCTACTGGACGGCCGAGGGCGGCCGCGTGCGGGTGATGCTGCCGGCGACGCCGAACCGGGTGGTGGGCGTGCCGCACAGCCGGGCGGAAGCGGCAGTCCGCGGTGGGCGCGGCCGGGTGGCGACGGCGTTTCTCGACGGGCACGTGGAGCTGCTGACGCCGGTCGAACTGCTGGACATGCGGCGGTGGGCCCCCGGTGCGGACCGGGCGGAGTGGGATTTCGAGTGACCGGGGCGTTCGTGGCACTGGGCCAAGGGAGCAGAGGATGAGTCAGCTGGGCGTGAACGTGAGGGAAGCGGGCGTGGCCGGGGCGTGGGCCGAGACGCGCTCGTGGCTGGAGACGGCGGCGGTGACCCTGACGGGGGTGGCCGTGCTGGTGCTGCTGGGTAAAGGGATTGCCTCGCTGGGGCAGGCCCTGTCGCTGCCGAACGCGTGCTGGCAACTGCTTGCCCTTCGGGCGGCGTCGGTGGCGCTGGTCGCGGGGGTGCTGGTCCGGACGGGACGCGAGAGCTGGTGGCTCTTCGGGGCGGGATACGGGGCAGCGCTGATGCTGTCGCACGCGTCGTGGGTGGTGCTGACGTACGCGACGCTGGCGGGGCTGGCGGCGTGGGGGAGCAAGGTGCTTCTGACGGGTCCGAGGTTCGGCGGTGCGGCACCTGGCGGCTGGGGGCGTGTGGCCGCGGCGTGGGCGGTGCCGCTGGTGTTTGTGGTGGTGCTGGCGGGGGCGTCGATGCAGCGGCAGGTGTTGCGGGAGGGGCTGTGGACGGGTGGCGGGGCGTGGCTGTTCGACCTGGGCATCCGGCTGGCGGGTGCGGTGGCGGTGCTGGCCGTGCTGGCGTGGGGGAGTGCGGTGTGGCGGGGTTGGCGGGGGGGGCGGGCCGTGCAGAGGGGCCGGGTTCCGCCGGGCTGACCGGGTCGGGCGGGGCTGAGTTGAGAAGACAGTGAAGCGGGGCAAAATCTGCCGGGCCGCCCGAATCTGCGGGCGGCCTTGTTTACGTAATCGAGGGGGAGATGGAGGCCGCCATCGCCGGTGGACGGACGCCGATAATGTCAAACGGGGCGGGTCTGCGACCTCTGGCGGCTTCGGGAGGTCAGCCGTTTGCACGCAGGGAGCGGGGCCGCGGAGAAGGTCGTGATGCGGCGTGTAAGCGGCTCCATTTTCAAGTGTTGCGGTAAACCCGACGACATAGAGGGGGGCCGACTCGGGGGAGTCGGTGCCCGGGAACGCATCCGTCAAGACCGTGCAAAACGTCTTGCGGTGTGCTGTCCTTGTGGTAAACGGGCGAATCTGGCTGGCAGAGGAGTTGGGGGCTAGCGCGGCTTGCCGGGGGGGGGCGGCGGACGTTGACGCCTTGGCGGGCGTCAAGGGGCTGGGGGAGGAACAGGGGGGGATCGGCGGTTTGAGATCGACGCGTGCGGGCAGCGCGCAGTCGAGAGTGGCGGAGCCTTGGCCGAAATCGGGCAACGACGGATGAAAATGGGGTGGTACGGCAGGACGCGGAACGCCAACCTGTCTGTTGGGAAGCGGATGTGGGCGACGTCGCGGCGTGGAACGTGTCACGACGGACAGGCTGACGACGTGGGGTGAAGCTCCCGGCGGAGACGCTGAGAACGGGCGGAGGGAGTGACAGGGTGCGGACAGGGGGCTGGAACATAGTGGGAAGGCAAGGCGGGGGGGACGCGAGACGGGCGTGGTGAGGTGGGGCGGGGCGGAGGTGAGGGGAGCTGAACGTGGTGGTGGGGCGATGGGTGTGGTGACGCGTGTGGTGACGGGCAACGTGCTGAGCGACTCGACCGTGTCCGACGTGGGTGTGGACGGCATGCCCCTGATGGGGATGCCCGTTGCGGGTGGGCCGTCGGAGGGGGTCAAGGAGCGGGGCGACGGGGGACGGTCTGGACCGGATTTGCCCGCGGGGCTGACGGCGGTGCTGCTGCTGGCGGGCGGGAGTCGCCGGCCGGAGCTGGCGTCGTCGGGGCGGTCGCCGTTGGCGCTGCCGCTGGCGGACGGGGAGGTGGTGTTGGGGCGGCTGCTGGCGGGTCTGGGGGTCGGGGGGCAGGGCGAGCCGGCCGGGGGGGGTGGGGGCAACGTGCGGCTGCTGGCGGGAGCGGAGGGTTTGCTGTGGCCTTCGGGGGTGCCGTGGCGGTGGCCGTGGGTGCGGGTGGAATCGGACCCGCGGGCGTTGAGGGGCACGGGCGGGGTGCTGATGGACGCGACCTTGCGGTACCCGGCGGAGGCGTGGGTGCTGGTGGTGCAGGCGGCGCAGGTGCGGACGGAGGCGCTGTCGGCGACGGCCGAGCGTCTGATGGCGGCGGCGAAGCGTGGCGTGACGTCGGGCGGGGGCGCGGTGGCTACGGAGGCGTCGGTGGTGATCTCGACGGACGGGGCCGGCTCGCCGGACGGGGTGATGCTGATGCGTTGCGGGGCGTTGCGTCAGCTCAAGCCGGTGGGGTTTGTGGATTTCAAGGAGCAGGCGTTGGCGGAGCTGGCGAAGGTGCACCGGGTGGTGGCGTCGCGTGGGGCGGGTCGGAGCGTGGGGGTGCGGACGCTGCGGCAGTACATTGAGGCGGTGGCGATGACGGCAGGGGCGGCGGAGCGGGACCCGCTGGGCGAGCTGGACCCGTCGACGGCGGGGCGGTTCCGGCTGGTGGAGGCGGGGGGCGTGGTGGAGGAGGGGGCGTTGCTGGTGGACAGCGTGGTGTTGCGCGGGGGCGTGGTGGAAAGCGGGGGGGTGGTGCGGCGTGGGCTGGTAGGGCCGGGGGGTCGGGTGCGTCGGACGGCGGTGGTGGTGGAGCGTCTGGTGGGGGGCGAGGGCGGGGGAGCGGGCGGGGTGTGATCGGCAAGGGGGCGGTTGCGTGCGGAGGCGGGGAAAGGGTGTGCTGAGATGTCCGGGTTGGCCCGAGAGCAGGTGTCGGACGGCGGTGCGGCAAGGTTGCCGGGCGGTGCTGCGGTGTTGCCCGGGCAAGCGTCTGCGTTGCCGGGGCGGTCGGAGACGGCCGGGGAGGGCGTGCGTCGGGGCGCGCCGTGGCTTCGGAGGTGGGTGCCGTGGCTGCGGGGGTTTTCGGCGTCGGACCTGCTGCTGGCGACGGGGTTGGCCGGGCTGATGGTGTGGGTGACGTGGGAGGCGTGGGCGGACATCGCGGCGCAGGCGTGGAACGACGAGGAGTCGAGCCACATTCTGCTGGCGCCGTTGGTGGCGGGGTGGCTGGCGTGGGTGAGGCGGGCGCGGCTTCGGCAGTGCCGGCCGGAGGGGCGGCTGTGGGCGGTGGTGGGGCTGCTGGTGGGGTACGGGCTGTGGTACTACGGGTTTACGGAGCAGCGGTCGAGTTTCTGGCACGCCGGGACGGTCCTGATGACCGTGTCCGCGGCGCTGGTGGGGCTGGGGACGCAGTTGGTCTGGCGGTTTCTGCCGGTGTTCGGGACACTGGTGTTTCTGATTCCGATGCCGACGGGGCTGCGGCTGTCGGTGGCGATTCCGATGCAGGAGTACACGGCGTACGTGACGCAGGCGGCGTGTGAGGTGATGGGGATGCGGGTGGCGAGGGCGGGGAATCTGCTGTCGGTGAACGGGATGGACGTGGCGGTGGCGGAGGCGTGCAACGGGATGCGGATGGTGTTCACGCTGCTGATGGTGTGCTACGCGTTCACGTTCACGGAGCCGCTGCGGACGGGGGTGAGGCTGCTGATTCTGCTGGCCAGCCCGGTGGTGGCGATCGTGGCGAACGTGGTGCGTCTGGTGCCGACGGTGTGGGCGTACGGTCAGTTCAGCCCGGAGGTGGCGGAGAAACTGCACGACGCGGCGGGGTGGGTGATGCTGGTGGTGGCGTTCGTGGCGCTGGCGGGGATCGTGCGGGTGCTGCGGTGGGCGATGATCCCGGTGAGCCGGTTCAACCTGGCGTTGTCGTGAGGGTGGACGGACCGGGCGGTGGTTTTGGGTTGGAAGTGAGGGGACGTGACACGTGAGCTGACCGGCCGGACGAAGCGTGCGATCGCGGTGGCGGCGGCGCTGATGGTGTGTGGCGTGGTGGGCTGGCAGAGCAAGTCGCTGCCGGACCCGGAAGGCACGGAAGAGTTCCACGCGGCGGTGCGGGCGGCGGTGGAGCGGTTGCCGTCGCGCGTGGGGCCATGGGTGTCGTACGACGTGGCGCCCACGCCCGGGGCGGTGCGTCTGCTCAAGCCCAACGTGCTGCACCAGCGGCGGTGGGTGAACACGGCCACCAACGAGGGGGTGTCGGTGCTGGTGGTGCACTGCGGCGACACGCGGGACATGCTCGGGCACTACCCGCCGGTGTGTTACGTGGGGCAGGGGATGTCGCTGGCGTCGCGTGGGGAGTGGTCGCCGGCGGGCGTGGGGACGGCGGAGAGCACGGGGTCGGACGGCGGTGAGGCGGGGGCAGGCGTGAAGGTGCCGGAGTACGAGTTCGTGGCGGTGCGCGGGGCGCGGACCGAAGGGGTGTGGGTGAGGAACGCGATGCTGCTGCCCGGGGTGGGGCTGGGGCGGGACATGACGGACGTGCAGAAGGCGGCGCGGAACGTGACGCGGAGGTATTTCGGGGCGGGGCAGATTCAGCTTGTGTTCCCGCACGAGTACAGCGAGCGGCAGCGGGAGCGGATCACCCGGGAGCTGCTGGCGATTTACCGCGGGGTGCTGGAGACGGTGTCGGGGCCGGTGCGGCCGGCGGGTTCGTCGGGCGCGGTGCGTTAGGGCCCGGGGGCGGTGTGGCGGCGGGTCGGGGATGAGGGCGTGAGGGGTCGGGCATGACGGGGGGGGAGCGTGGGAGTGGGGGGGTGAGCGTTGACGAAGGAGGTTCCGTGAGCGAGCAGAATGGGGAGACGACGGCGATCGAGCCGAGGTTTGCCGGCACGACGGAAGGCGCGTCCCAGGGAAGCCCGCTGGCGGGGGACGTTCTGCGCATTTTGCGAAGGCGGTGGTGGTGGGTGGCGCTGCTGTCGGCGGTGCTGGCTCCGCCGGCGGCGTATCTGGGCTGGACGACGGGCAAGCGTCAGTACATGTCCACGGGTGCGGTGCAGGTGAAGCCGGTGCTGCCGCGCGTGCTGTTCGCGACGGAAGACAAGGGCGTGATGCCCATGTACGAGAGTTTCGTGGCGACGCAGATGGAGCTGCTGCGGAGCCGTCGGGTGGTGAACATGGCGGTGCAGGACCCGCGCTGGCAGCGGGCATACGGCCCGCCGACGGACGAGGCGGTGGTGGGGTTCATCAACAGCATCCAGACGAACCGTCGTGGGGAGATCATCACGGTGGGGGTGGTGCACGAGGACCCGGACGTGGCGATGGCCGGGGCGACGTCGCTGATCGCGGCGTACAAGCGGATTTACGGGGATACGGCCGGGCAGGTGGACGAACGGGTGCGGCAGACGCTGCTGGACCTGGAGCGGCAGCTCAACGCGCAGGCGGCGTCGGTGCGTTCGCGGATCTCGGTGATCGCGCAGGACTACGGGACGGAAGACCTCTCGTTCTACCACGAGGCGAAGCTGAAGCTGGTGGCGGAGCTGGAGAGCGAGCTGCAGCGGCTGCGTGCGGGGCTGTCGGCGACGAAGGGGGAGCCGGTGCCGGAGGAGGCGGGGCCGCGGGAGGTCACGCCGCGGATGGCGGCGGCGGTGGACGGGAGGCTGGCGTCGCTGATCGACCGGCTCGACGAGCTGCAGTCGCGTGACGCGGTGATGGCGACGAGCATGGGGGAGAACAACCCTGCGCGGGTGCGGCTGAGGTCGGAGATCGAGCAGGTTCAGCAGCGGGTGCAGGAGCGGTTTGAGGAGGTCAAGGCGTCGGGCGTGCTCGACCGCACGGGGGTAACCGTGTCGGCCAAGAGCCCGGAGGAGCGGATCGCGCAGCTGCAGGAGTCGATCCGGGCGGCGCGGGAGGACATGCTGGCCCTGGGGCGTGTGTCGCTGCAGCTGGCGGACCTCCGTCGGGAGGAGGCGCGGATCCGGGCGGACCTGGAGCAGGTGCGCAACCGTCTGGAGCAGTTGCGTGTGGAGTCGGCGACGGCGGGGCGTCTGGACATCGTTTCCGAGGGGGACCGCCCGGTGGTGCCGCTGCGGGACACGTACGTGCGGAACGCGGCGGTGGGGGCGTTCGGGGCGGTGAGCTTTTCGCTGGCGCTGGTGGTGGGGCTGGGGCTGCTGGACCGGCGGGTGCGGGGTTTGGAGGACGTGCAGGGGAGGCCGCTGGGCGGCGGGGGGAGCTCGGCGCCGATGCTGGGGGTGCTGCCGGAGATCCCCGAGGGGCTGGAGGACCCGGAGCTGGCGGCACGGGCGGCGCACAACGTGCACCACGTGCGGACGATGCTGGAGCTGTGGTCGGACGGCCGCAGCCCGCTGAGCCTGACGGTGACCAGCCCGTCGTCGGGGAGCGGCAAGACGAGCCTGACGCTGGCGCTGGGGGTGAGTTTCGCGGCGGCGGGGCTGCGGACGCTCATGGTGGACATGGACCTTGTGGGGGGCGGGCTGTCGATGCGTGTGGACGGGATGACGCGTCGCAAGCTGGGGTCGATGCTGGTGGCGACGGGGCTGCTGACGGACGTCCAGCGGATGGAGGCGTTGAAGCTGGCGACCAAGCAGGGGGTCAAGCTTGGCGAGGCGTGCGTGAAATTGGGGTATGTGACCAAGGAGCAGATCGATGCGGTGCTGCGGCAGCAGGAGGCGGATTCGGCGCTGCAGGGCACGGGGGTGATGGAGGCGCTGTCGGGGCAGCCGGTGGAGGAGTGTGTGCGGCCGACGGAGGTGCCGGGGCTGTTCGCGATGACCCTCGGCGGGGCGCGGATGGAGCACGCCGGGGCGATCTCGCCGGGGATGGTCAAGCGGATGCTGCAACGGGTCGGAGAAGGTTTCGACGTGGTGCTGGTGGACACGGGGCCGACGCCGGGGAGCCTGGAGGCGGGGGCGTGTGCGACGGCGACGGACGGTGTGGTGTTGACGGTGGCCCGGGGCGAGGACCGCGACGCCGTGCGGCACTGTGTGGACCATCTGGTGCGGATCGGCGCTTCGGTGGCGGGAGTGGTGTTCAACCGGGCGACGTCGCGGGAGGTGCTGCGGCTGTCGGCGTCGCGGACGAGTTCGTGGGTGGGGGCGTCGGCGTCGCGGAGCCTGCCGCGGGTGCCGGTGGACCGCGGGCCGCGGGAGCCGTCGGAGGCGGTGGAGGCCAAGGAAGGCGACGTGCCGGTGAGTTCACCGGTGCTGGGCCCGGTGGCCGGGGCGGTGGCGTCGTCGGTTCGGGTGACGAAGAAAGGGGGTGAGTCGTGACGGCGGTGGCGGGGATGACGACGGCGGTGGTGACGGCGTCGGACGGCAGCGCAGGGGCGTCGGGCAACGGCGCGGGGGCGTCGCGGCGGCTGTGGGGCCTGGACATTTCGTCGCTGCACGACCGGTTCTGGGCGAGTCACGGCGTGCAGGTGGTGCGGCAGGGGGAGCCGGCGAGTCTGTCGCCGCTGGCGGAGCTGTACATGCTCACGGAGGGGGGTGTGCTGACGATGTTCAACCCGCGGGGCCCGGTGGAGGCGATGTACTGGGCGGCGTCGGCGATGACGCTGGTGAGGATCCACTCGTCGCGGCCGCAGGAGTACGTGGAGCGGGTGGTGGTGGACGGGTCGGGGGGGGTGGAGCGGATCGAGAGGCGGTACGGGCGGACGACGCGTCGGCTGGCGCGTGTGGCGCTGACGACCAGCGCGGACCTGGCGGCGCTGTGGCAGCGGACGAGCGACCCGGCCGAGGCGTGGCGTGACCTGCGTCGGCGGGTGCCGCGGGTGAAGCGGCACGCGGTGTCGGTGAACGGGGAGGTGGCGCTGCGGGACGACGCGGACGAAGTGGCGATGCTGCTGAAGCTGCTGATGAACGCGTGGTCGGTGCCGTCGGTGTCGGTGCCGGGCGTGGGGGAGCGGCAGCCGGGGGTGTGGGCGCACCGGGAGGCACAGGTGGCGCGGGGGGCGAAGCTCAGCGGGACGGTGTGGGTGGGGGCGGGCCGTTCGATCGCCGAGGGGGAGCGCGTGGCGGGGCCGGCGGTGCTGTGGGATGCGCCGGGGAGTTCGCAGCCGGCGGCCGAGCTGGACTGGAAGGCGCTGGAGCCGAACGAGTGGATTTTGCCTTCGGGGCAGAAGCATCGTCGGCGTCGCCGGCTGGCCAAGCGTGCCTTCGACCTGTGCTTCGCCACGGGGGCCCTGCTGGCGACGGGATGGATGTTCCCGCTGATCATGCTGGCGATTTACCTGGAGGACGGCCGTCCGTTCTTCTTCGGGCACGAGCGGGAGACGCTGGGGGGTCGGCGGTTCACGTGCTGGAAGTTCCGTTCGATGCGGAAGGACGCGGAGCAGATCAAGGCGCGTCTGGCGAAGGAGAATCAGGCCGACGGGCCGCAGTTCTTCATGGACAACGACCCGCGGCTGACGAAAGTGGGGCGGTTTCTGCGGAAGACGAACCTGGATGAGCTGCCGCAGTTCTGGAACGTGGTGCGCGGGGAGATGTCGGTGGTGGGGCCGCGGCCCAGCCCGTACAAGGAGAACCAGTTCAACCCGGCGTGGCGGGAGGCGCGGCTGAGCGTGCTGCCGGGGATCACGGGGCTGTGGCAGGTGAGCCGCACGCGGCAGAAGGGGACGGACTTCCAGGAGTGGATCAAGTACGACATCGAGTATGTGGAGACGCAGAGTTTTCTGCTGGACATGAAGATCATCTGGGAGACGGTGAGGATGCTGGTGGGGCTGGGGCGTCGGCGCGTGTGACGGCGCGGCGTGGGTCGGGGCGGTGGACGTTGGCGGGCGTGGTCGGGGTCGTGTGAGAGAGAGGTCTGGCGTGGCGATGCATCCGAAGGCGAAGAAGCGGATCGTGGTGCTGGCGGTGTCGGCCGGCGTGGTGGCGGCGGCCGTCGGCGGTGTATTCGCGTACCGGAAGGTCTCGCTGCGTGCGGAGTACGCCGCGCTGCGGGAGCAGGGGCTGGCCGCGTCGCGGTCGGGAGACCACGCGTCGGCGGTGGACAAGCTGGGGCGGTATTTGCTGCGTTCGCCGGACGATGTGGACGTGCTGGTGGCGTTTGCGCGGTCGCGCGAGGAGGTGCCGCTGCCGGGCGCCGGGCACCTGCGGCAGGCGCGCGACGTGTATCTGCGGGCGGTGGGTCTCAACGGCAGCCTCGTGGACGAGCGTGCCCGCCTGGCGAGCCTGATGGCGGAGTTCGGGCAGTTGCCCGAGGCGGTGGACCAGGCGGAGCGTGTGCTGGCGGTGCGTCCGGACGACCGGACGGCGCTGGCGGTGCGTGCGGTGGTGCTGCACCGGCTGCGCCGTTTCGCCGACGCGCAGCAGGCCGGTCTGCGGTGGTCGGAGGTGGCGGCGGACGACGTGCGGTCGCTGTCGTTGCCGCTGGCGTCGGCGAAAGAGAACCGGGCGACGGATGCGGAGCTGCGTGAGCTGGCAGGCGTGCTGGAGAAGCGGGCCCGCGACGATAAGGGCCTGGCGGTGGTGCGGGGGACGCTGGCGCTGCTGCTGGGGGACGGCGAGGGGGCGAGGCGGTGGTGGCTGGAGGCGGCGAAGGGCGACCCGGTCAGCACGGAGGAGGCGACGTTCATCAGTGAGCAGCTGCAGAACGTGCGGCTGCCGATGGAGTCGGCGGAGTATCTCGTGCGGGCGGCGTCGCTGGGGAAGCTGCGCGGGGGCAAGCTGGTGCCGGCGCGCCGGCTGCTGGAGCTTCAGCGGTACGACCTGCTCAACCGGTTTCTGGAGGACGTGCGCGCGGACGACCCGGCGCAGTCGCCGGAGATGCTGGCGATGAAGGCGATGGCGCTGGCGGGGGCGGGAAACCGCGCGGACGCGCGGGCGTACATCGACGCCCTGTCGAAGCGGACGTCGGCCGGGGCGAAGGCGTGGACGCTGGCGGTGGGGCTGATGCTCGGCGAGCGGGCAGACGAAGTGGCCGTGGTGCGGAAGACGGTCGAGGAGGCGCTGGGCGAAGGGGAGACAGCGCCGATGCTGACGCTGATGCTGGCGGACGCGGTGGCGCGGCAGGGTGAGGTGGAGCGGGCGGTGCGGATGTTCGATGCGCTGGCGGAGGCGTCCACCGGGTGGTCCCGGCCGATGGAGCGGAAGGCCCACTACCTGGCGACGCTGGGGCAGTTCGACAGCGCGTTCCAGTCGGCGGTGGAGGCGGTGCGGCGGGGCCCGCAGGACCCGGCGGCGCTGACGACGCTGGCGAGCGTGTGGACGTCGGGGGTGGAGGCGGGGGTGCTGGACAACCGGGCGGAGCTGCTGAAGTACCTGGAGGAGCTGTCGGCGGTGCTGCCGGGGGAGATGTCCACGGTGCCGATGCGGGTGCTGGCGCTGGCGAGGGCGGGGCAGACGTCGGCGGCGAAGTCGGCGGTGGAGGCGCTGGTGTCGGCGGCGCGGTCGAAGCCGTCGCCGGCGTGGGCGTCGCTGCTGCTGCGGACGGCGACGGTGTCGGTGGCGACGGGGCTGGGCGAGGAGAAGCGGCTGCTGGAGCTGGCGGAAGAGCTTGGTGGGGTGACGCCGATGTCGGCGCTGACGCGGGCGATGCTGGAGGTGCAGGTCGACGGGGTGTCGTCGGCGGTGTCGCGTTTCGAGGGGAAGCGGCGGACGGACGGGCCGGATGCCAAGGGGTGGGCGGTGGCGTGGGCGACGCTGCTGGAGGCGGTGGGGGATGCGCGTGCGGCCGGGGCGTGGAAGGCGGCGTCGGAGGCGTTCCCGCAGGACCTGTCGGTGCAGCGGGACGTGCTGGCGAGCCGGGCGGCGCAGCAGGACCTGGAGCTGAGGCGGGCGGCGCTGGAGCGGCTGCGACCGCTGGCGGGCGAGGGGTCGTCGACGTATCGCATGGCCGATGCGCAGCTGGCGCTGGACACGCCCGGGGTGCCGCCGCAACGGCTCTCGGAGGTGGTGGACCGGCTGACCGAGCTGCTGCGGACGTCGCCGGGGAACTCGGCGGCGCGGGTCCTGCTGGCCCGGGCGCAGGAGCGGCTGGGGAACACCGCGCAGGCGATCGAGCAGCTGCGGTCGGTGCCCGCGACGGCCCCGGAGGCGACGCCGGCGCGGCTGATGCTGGCGGAACTGCTGCAGCGCAACGGCGATTTTGCCGGGGCGGAGCGGGCGCTGCAGGAGGCGCTGGAGCGGGGGCGGATGGGGGCGGACGAGCTGCGCGGGGCGGCGGTGCTGCGGGCGGAGCAGGGGGATGCGCGGGGGGCGTTGGAACTGCTCTCGCGGAGCAGCGGCGACAAGCCGGACCTGATGCGGGTGCAGCTGCTTCGGCAGGCCAACGACCTGGCGAGGGCGGAGGAGGAGGCACGTCGGCTGGTGGAGGCCGAGCCGAACGTGGTGTCGGTGCGGACGCTGGCGGAGATTCAGCGGGCGAGGGGGAACGTGGCCGGGGCGACGGCCACGCTGGCGAGGCTCGAGACGCTGAACCTGCCGCCGGGCGTGAAGGAGCTGGCGCTGGTGGATTACCACATGCGTTTCCTCGAGCTGCCGCTGGCGCGTCGGCAGGCGCAGCTGGCCACCGAGGCGGCGCCGGACAACCCGGTGACGTGGCAGGCGCTGCTGACGGTGCAGGCGGCGCAGGGGGACATCAACGGGGCCCTGGAGACGGTGGAGCGGGCGGGTGCCCGGCTGCCGAACGTGGCGTTCTTCGCCAGCCAGCGGGCGCTGGCCGATCGGATGCGGCTGGCGGCGACGGACCCGGTGCTGGTGCCGGTGGTGCTGGCACTACTGCAGGACCCGAGCGACGCCGCGCTGGTCGAGGCGCTGTCGGTGCCGACGAGCGGCGCGATCAGCGAGGGGGGGCCGTCGGCGGCGGCGTCGCGTGTGCGGCAGCTTGCGGAGAAGTACCCGCAGTCGCTGCCCGTGCAGATGCTGGCGGTGCGCCGGCTGGTGCAGCTGTCGCAGCTGGAGGAGGCGGGGCGGCTGGCGTCGAAGGCGTCGGAGGCGTTTCCGACTTCGCCCGAGGCGCCGGCGCTGGCGGCGGCGGCGTTCGCCAGCGCGGGCAACTGGACGCAGGCGGTGGCGATGGCGCGGATCTGGCGTGAGCGGTCGGGCGTCAACCCGCTGCCGGCGGATTTGTCGCTGTCGGAAGCGCTGGTGAAGGTGGGCCGGCTGGAGGAGGCGGCGGCGGCGGTGGAGCCGTATGTGCGGGGGTTCACGGAGGACCCGGTGGCGTACCTGCCGGCGCTGTTCCGGCGGGCGGAGATCGCGTCCCTGCTGAATCAGGACGAGCAAGCGTTACGGCTGCTGGCGCCGGTGCTGTCGGGGAGGCCGGAGAACTGGGTGGCATGGCTGGCGTACGTCGCCGACCGGCTGAGCCCGGAGCGCGCGCTGAGGTGGGCGGCGCGGGCGGAGGCGAGCCCTGAGGGGCGCGACCCGCTGGTGGTGTGGCAGGTGGCGCTGGTGCGGGCGAACGCGTTGACGGCGTTGAAGTCGCCGGAGGCCGCGGCGGCGCGGCAGCGGGTGGCCGAGCTGGCCCGGGCCGAGGGGCGCGGGGGCGAGTTTCTGGCGTCGGCGGCGCTGGTGATGGACCTGGCCGGCGATGTGGAGCAGGCCGAGCGGCTCTACCGCGAGGCGATGGAGGCGGGGGTGAGGGGGGTGGCGGTGCGGAACAACCTGGCGATGGTGCTGGTGCGCAAGGGCGGCGACCTGACCGAAGCCCGCCGGCTGGCCGAGGGCGTGGTGGCCGAAGCGGGGACGCTGGCGGCGTTCGTGGATACGCTGGGGACGGTGCTGGCGGCGGCGGGGGACTATGCCAACGCGGAGCAGACGCTGGTGCGTGCGGTCAACCTCGAGCCGGCCAACGTGGAGTGGTGGGTGCACCTGGCGGAGATTCAGGTGAAGGCGGGGCGGGTGGAGGAGGCGCGGGCGACGTTGGGGGCGCTGGCGTCGGTGCGGGAGGACAACCTGCCGGCGGCGCTCAAGCAGCGGCTGTCGGCGGTGCGGTCGGCGGTGGGGAACTGAGGCCGGCCGCGGCGGCCGGTCGGCTGCCACGGCGAGAGAGCGGGGATGCAGGGACGGCACATGTCGGCACCGGATTCACAGGCGGCGGCTTTGGCGGAGCGGGCGTCGGGGACGGCCCCGGACGTAGCGGCCTCCTCCGCAGGGCGGGGCGGGGGGCTGACGGTCGCGGGCGGCAAGCCGAACGATGTTGCTGCGGAGCCGGGCGGCGTCGAGCTGGTGATCGAACCGCCCCGGGGTTGGGCGGGTGTGAACTGGGCAGAGCTGTGGCGGTACCGGGAGCTGCTGTACTTTCTGGTGTGGCGGGACTTCAAGGTTCGCTACAAGCAGACGGTGCTGGGGGTGGCGTGGGCGATCTTGCAGCCGACGTTTCAGATGGTCGTGTTCACGATCATCTTCGGGCGGCTGGCCGGTCTGGACGCGGAAGGGCTGCCGTACGCGGTGTTTTCGTACGTGGGACTGCTGCCGTGGCTGTATTTTTCGTCGGGGGTGTCCACGGCCGGGCTGTCGCTGGTGTCGCAGCAGCACCTGCTGACGAAGGTGTACTTTCCGCGGCTGTTTGTGCCGACCAGCGCCATCGGAACGTGCTTTGTGGACTTCTGTCTGGCGTCGGTGGTGTTTGCGGGCATCCTGGCGTGGTACGGGGTGATGCCGGCGTGGACGGTCGTGCTGGTGCCGGGGCTGCTGGTGGTGCTGACCATGGCGACGCTGGGTCTGGGCTATCTGCTGGCGGCGGCGACGGTGACCTACCGCGACCTGCGGTTCATCGTGCCGTTTCTGATCCAGACGCTGATGTACGCCTCGCCGGTGGTGTGGTCGGCGGCGATCGTGCCCGAGCGGTACCAGCGGCTGATGGCCATCAACCCGATGTACGGCGTGATCGACGCCTTCCGCGCGGCGGTGCTGGGGCGGGAGCTGCACTGGGACCTGCTGGGGATCTCGACGCTGTCGGCCGGGGTGCTGCTGGTGGCGGGGCTGGTGGCCTTCCGGCGAACGGAACAGCGCTTTGCGGATATCGCGTAGGGGACGCTTCGCCTTGCCCTTGACCCTGGTCAACTGTGCCCACCACGCCACGCCCGGCGGCTTTCTCGAGCCGTTTCTCGGGCCCGGCTACCGCTGGCACCACGTCTCGGCCACGGCCGAGCTGAGCAACCCGGTCCTGCGGCGGGTTCGCAAGCCCGACCTGAAGCGCGTGGTCGGGTGCTTCCGGGCGGCGAAGCTGGCGGGAGAGGTGCAGGCGGACCTGCTGATCACCCACGACCCGCGCGTGACGTTCCCAACCGAGCACTTCCGCCGGATGCTCGGTGTGCCGGTGCCGCACCTGGCGTATTCGTTCAACTACCCGTGGATTCCCGGTGGCTGGAAAGGGTGGGCACATCGCAAGGCGTTTGAAACGGTGACGCGGTTTGTGGTGTACTCCACGCTGGAGCGGAAGCTCTATCACGAGAAGCTGGGCATCCCGCTGGAGAAGCTGGACTTCGTGCACTGGGGGGTCGGCCCGCCGAAGGACGACGGCACGCCGCCGCCGTCGCCGTTTCGCGGGGGCGACTACGTGTGTGCACTGGGGGAGAACTCGCGGGACTACGCCACGCTGATGGCCGCGATGAGGCGGCTTCCGCACATCCCGCTGGTGATGGTGGTGCGTCCGCACAACCTGGTGGGGCTGGAAGTGCCGGCGAATGTGAAGGTGCTCACGTCGATTCCGTTTCCGGCGGCGATGGCGGTGCTGCGTCACTGCCGCTTCATGGCCCTGCCGCTGACCGGCCCGGACGTGCCGTGCGGGCACGTGACGCTGGTGAATGCGATGTATCTGGGCAAGGCGATGGCGATCACCGACTCGAGCGGGGTCAGCGACTACTGCCGGCATGAGGACAACGCGCTGCTGGTGCCGGCGGGCTCGGCCGAGGCGATGGCGGCGGCGATCGAGCGGCTGTGGGACGACGGGGCGCTGTGCCGGCGGCTGGGCGAGGCCGGGCGGCACTTCGCCGAGACGGTGTGCACCGAGGCGAACATCGTGAGCAACTTCCGGCGGCTGCTGGGGGTGCTGGGGCTGGCGGAGACGGCGGCGGGCGGGGCGGCGGCGGGCGGGGGTGCGGCGGTCGTGCGGACGGGGGCGTGAAGGGGCAGGGCGGAGCAGAGCCATGTCGGAGACGGTGATCAGCGTCGAAGGGCTGTCCAAGCGGTACCTGCTGGGGGCGGCGGAGAAGGCGGGGAGCTTCCGTGAGGCGGTGGGGAACCTGCTGGTGTCGCCGTGGCGGAGGCTGCGTCGCCTGGCCGTCGGCGGCGGCAGTGAGGAGTTCTGGGCGCTGCGGGACGTGTCGTTCGAGGTCAAGCGTGGGGAGGTGGTGGGGGTGATCGGCCGCAACGGGGCGGGCAAGAGCACTTTGCTGAAGGTGCTGTCGCGGATCACCCCGCCCACCGCCGGCCGCATCCGGCTGAAGGGGCGTGTGGCGAGCCTGCTGGAGGTGGGGACGGGGTTTCACCCCGAGCTGACCGGGCGGGAGAACATCTACCTCAACGGGGCGATCCTGGGGATGTCGACGGCGGAGATTCGCCGGAAGTTCGACGAGATCGTGGCGTTCTCGGAGGTGGAGCGGTTTCTGGACACGCCGGTGAAGCGGTACTCGAGCGGGATGTACGTACGGCTGGCGTTCGCGGTGGCGGCGCATCTCGAGCCGGAGATTCTGATCGTGGACGAGGTGCTGGCGGTGGGGGATGCGGCGTTTCAGAAGAAGTGTCTGGGGAAGATGAAAGAGGTGAGCACGGGGGAGGGGCGGACGGTGCTGTTCGTGAGCCACAACATGGCGGCGGTGCAGAGCCTGTGCAGCAAAGGCATCCTGCTTTCCGGGGGTCACCTCAAATTATCAGGAAGCATCCCGGAAGTCGTCAGTGTCTATCTAAGCGAACATCCGAGAGGTGAGCGCTCAACGAAGAATGCCGAGTGCACGATAGTCGAAGTACGGGCGACTGAACAGCACCGCAGACACCTGTTCGTAGACAGACAATCGCCGATTGCGTTCGAGGTTCTTGTCGAGAGCAAGGTGCGTAAATCGGGGATTTTCGTCGGGATCAACATAAGCACGCACGACGACACACGGGTCGCCACTCTCTGGTCAGGTTTCACCATGGGGCCTCTTGCCCTGCGGGCTGGAGTGACACTCCTGTGTTGTCACCTCAAGAGTGTGGACCTTGTCCCCGGTGACTACAAAATCGACGTCACTCTTGGCGATGAATCAAGGGCGATCGACGTGGTCGAGTCCGCCGTGACCTTGACCGTTGTACATCGACATGGTTTGACAGGCCGCAGTTCGGCCGTCCGAGTGCCGGGACCTGAGCATGGATTGTGGCAGCCGCAGTTCGAGTGGACGGTGTCGGATGCCTAGCTTGCGTATCCGAGTCGTGGCGTATCACATGTCCAACGCCCGGAGCGACGTGCTGGAGGCACAGCGGGAAGTGTTCAAAAAGTTTGAGGTGCCGCTGGAACAGGTGTGCAGCACGCTCAGTCATGGGGCGTTTCTTACGGAGACGCTGCGGACGTCCGTCGATACCGAGGTCATCGTCTTTTTCGACATTGATGCGGTGCCGTTGAGGCCGGACGTGGTGGACCGAGCCGTGAAGGTGGCCTGCGCCCGTGAGGCGATCGTCGGAGCTGCACAAGAGGCGAATCATCTCGAGGCGCTCAAGTACTGGGCCTGGCATGGCCGGCAACCTTGGCTACGGCGATTGGCGGAGAAGCCGCATCGTTGGATAAGGTCGGTGCGGGGGCTGCCCAATCCGCCATACGTACAGCCGCTGCGCTACGTTGGGCCATGTTTCATGGTGGTACCGTTAGACGTGTACCGCAGGGCGGGTAGTCCGTCGCTTGAGGCTGATGACTCAAGCTATCTGGACGTCGGAGCGAAATTGACGGTCGCGGTGCGTTCGCAGGGCATGAAGGCAATCACGATCCATCCGACACACAGCGAGGTACCCAAGTACCGGCTTGGCGACAGGCTAGGTTTCGGGCTTGGCGTGACCTACGGGCGCCAGCTGGTCTATCACGCTTTCGAAAGTACGTACGTGTCGGGATCGCGATCGCCGGACCTGTTCATGAGGAAATGCCGTGAAATTCTTCAAGGTGTTTCAGCGTAAGCATGATGGCAAACGTCTTGATGTCGGCAAATCAGAGGAGAATCGTAATGAGCTCGACGAGGGGCACCGGACGTTGGGCAGTTAAAACAGTGCGGCATGACGTGTAGATGGGAGAGCAAGTCGCGCCTTTCTGGTCGGTCATGATCCCGGCGTATCGGCCGGACGAGCGGCTGCTGGCCGAGACGCTCCAGAGCGTGCTGGCGCAGGACGAGGGGCCGGAGCGCATGGAGGTCGTCGTCGTGGACGATGCCTCGCCGGACGTGGACGTGGCGGCGATGGTCCGGCGGGTGGGCGGGGGGCGTGTGCGCTGCGAGGTGCAGGCGGTCAACCGGGGGCTGGCGGGCAACTGGAACCGCTGTGTCGAGCTGGCCCGGGGGGCGTGGGTCCATCTGCTGCACCAGGACGACCTCGTGCGGCCGGGGTTTTACCGGGAGATGGCCGCGCTGGTGGGCAGCTGCCCCGGGGCGTCGGCGGCGTTCTGCCGGCACGAGTTCATCACGCCGGACGGGCGGGTGAAGTCGGTCAGCGGGCTGGAGCGGGAGACGCCGGGCGTGCTGGAGGGGTTTGTGGAGAGGCTGTTCGTGCGGCAGGAGATCCAGTGCGTGAGCGTGGTGGTGTCGAAGGCGACCTACGCCCGCGTCGGGGGCTACCGGACGGACCTGCCGTTTGCGCTGGACTGGGACATGTGGAAGCGGATCGCGGCGTCGGGGCACTTTGCGTACACGCCGAAGGTGCTGGCGGCGTACCGGGAGCACCCCGGCAGCGAGACGCAGCGGCTACGGCAGGCGACGGACGTCTACACGGACGAGCTCAAGTCGATCGACCTGGCAAGGAGCTACCTGCCCGAGCCGGCGGCGACGCGGCTGTGGCGGCAGGCGCGGCGGGTCGCCCACCGCCACGAAGCCGCGGCCCGATGGAAGTGGCTGCGGACCGGGGAGGCGCGGACGCTGGGCAACGTGCTGCGGCTGTGCGTGCGGGCGGCGGAATATTTCGCAGAGACGGCGGCCGGGCGGCTGCGGCGGCCGGCGGGCTGACGGGCCGGGGGGGGGTGGGGCGGCGGGGCATGGGGGGCTCGGGGGGGCGGTTGGGGGGGGCTGGGGGGTCAAGGTGAGGCGGGGGAGGGGAAGGGCAAGGCCATGGCGAAGGACCCGACGGTTTCGGTGCTGATGCCGGTGTACAACGCCCAGCGGTATCTGCGTGAGGCGGTGGACTCGGTGCTGGGTCAGACGTTCACGGATTTCGAGCTGATCGCGGTGGACGACGGCTCGACGGACGGTTCGCTGGCGATCTTGCGGGAGTACGAGCGGAAGGACGGCCGTGTGCGGGTGATCAGCCGGCCGAACACGGGGATCGTGGGGGCGCTCAACGACGGGCTGGCGGTGTGCCGGGGTGAGCTGATCGCGCGGATGGACGCGGATGATGTGTGCCTGCCGGAGCGGTTTGAGAAGCAGGTGGCGTTTTTGCGGCAGCACCCGGAGGTGGTGCTGCTGGGCACGCGTGCCCTGCTGGTGGACGAGGACCGGCGGCCGATTCGCTATGTTGCGTGCGAAACACGGAACGAGCGTTTGCAGGCGGCTCTGCTCCAAGGCGATGGGCAGTGCGTTCTGCATCCGACGATCATGGTCCGCGCCTGGGCGGTGCGCAAGCTGTCAGGCTACCGGAGTGAGTATCCCATTTCAGAGGATCTGGATTTGTACCTGCGGCTGGCGGAGCAGGGTGAGGTGCGAAATCTTGAGCAGTTGCTGCTCGAGTACCGGGCACACGCGGCGAGCATCACGCATCGGCCGAACGCCGCGGCCTCGTACGCACGGCGGGCCGTGCTGGACGCCCGCCGACGGCGCGGCCTCCCGACAGACGACGTTGCCGGTGAGGATGCGGCGGGCCGGACCGTACACCGAAGCCGATTGCAGCTCTTCCAGATGTGGGCGTGGTGGGCGTATCTCTCTGGCTTTCGGGCCACGGCGCGGAAGTACGCGTGGCTCGCCTGGCGTCAAGCCCCGTTTGACCCGGCGACGATCAAACTGCTTGTGATGTCCTATTTCTGGTCTGCGGCGGAGGGCGATCAGCGGCTTCCATCATGAGCAAGCCTGTCATTCAAGATGACTTCAAGCCCGACCAGCCCGTGCTGGCCGAGCGGGGGATGCTGGCGATTGCGTACGGGCCGCCGAAGTACCTGGAGGGGGCCAAGGCGCTGGCGCGGTCGTTCCGGCTGCACAACCCGCATCTGCCGACGGCGGTGGTGACCGACTCGCACGACCCGGAGCTGCTGCGGTTGTTCGACCACCGCGTGGAGATGGTGCGGGCGTGGGGCAAGGCGATGCACCAGAAGCTGCATGTGGACCGCTACACGCCGTTCCGGCAGACGCTGTAGATCGACTCGGACTGTCTGGTGAACCGCCGGGTGGATGACCTGTTCGAGGTGCTGGGGGTGGCGAACGGGGGGCGTTCGGGATCGGTGGGTGGGACATGTCGGAGGGGACGTGGTACGTGGACATCGCCGAGCTGTGCCGGCGATTCGGGGTGCCGAGCCTGCCGAAGTTCAACGGCGGTCTGTTCGTGTTCGACAAGGAGCGCGCGAGGTCGTTTTTTGCAACCGCGCGGTACTGGATTGACGCGGAGGCGGAGTTGCCGTTTGAGCCGACGCACGGCGGGGAGCGGTCGGACGAGTTGCCGATCAGTGTGGCGATGGCGCAGCACGGCTGGCGTGCGGTGACGGGGGGCGGGTACGAGCGGGCGATGTGGACGACGATCGATGCGGGCTACCGGGGGGCGAAGCTGGACGTGCTGCGGGGGAGATGCCGGGTGTGGCGGGACGGGCCGGAGGCGTCGGAGGGGCCGGCGGTGAGTCATTTTCTGGCCTATGCGCATGCCGGGCCGCTGTACCGTCGGGAGGTGCTGAAGCTGAGGCTGTGGGAGAAGGGGTGGCCGGTGTGGTTGCTGTCGTGGGGCGTGGGGCCGGCATTCGATGTGTGGCACGCATTGCGGACGGGGGTGAAGGACGTGCTCCGGCCGGTATACCGGGCGGTGTTTCCGAAACGGGTGGCTTCCACGGCGGGCTGAATGGATCTGTCGTTCATTATCTGCACGTACAACGGGGCGGGGCGGTTGCCGGAGACGCTGGCGCACCTGGCGGCACAGGCCAACCGGGGGGGGCACTCTTGGGAGGTGCTGGTGGTGGACAACGCGTCCACGGACGGCACGGCGGAGGTGGCGGGAGGGTGGGCGGCGCGGTTTGCGGAGGCGGGGGCGGGGCTGCGGGTGCTGTCGGAGCCGACGCCAGGGAAGACGCACGCGATCAAGGCGGGGTTGCGGGCGGCCGCAGGGCGGTACTTCACGCTGGTGGACGATGACAACCACCTGTGCCCGGGTTGGTTGGACACGGCGGTGGCGTTCATGGACGCGCACCCGAGGGCGGGACTGATCGGCGGGAAGATTTTGCCGACGTTCGAGGCGGGGGCGGTGGTGCCGGCGGACTTCGAGCACCGCTACAAGGGGTATCTGGCGATTCGGGACTATGGGCAGGAGGAGAAGCTGGGGGTGATGCCGATCGGGGCGGGGATGACCGGGCGGACGTCTCTGATGCGGGCACTGTACGAGCGGCTGGGCAGCTACCTGCCGGACCGTGTGGGTGCCGGGCTGGGGTCGTGCGAGGATCTGGAGAAGGGGACGGTCGTGCGGCATCTGGGGTGGGAGGTGTGGTATGTGCCGGGCCTGGAGATGCGGCACTGGATTCCGAAGGGGCGGCTGACGGAAACGTACATCGACCGGCTGTGGGTGGAGGCGGCCGTGGCGGGGGCGTGGTTGCGGGTGCTGGAGCTGCTGGGGCCGACGGAGCCCGGGGCCATTGGGGCGTTGGCGGAGGGGGATCGGCGTTTGCTGCGGCGGGAGGGGTGGTTGTGCCGGCTGCCGGGGTGGTTGCATCCGAGGCTGAAGCGGGCGCGGTTCTGGCGGGGGTATTACGCGGCGCGGGTGGCGGCGTACGAGGAGCTGGCGCGGCGGTCGGGGGAGGTCGCGGCGATGTTTGAGCGGATCCGGTCGATGCCTGCGGAGCTGCGGCCGCCGGCGGAGCCAAGGCCAACGGCGGCGTCGCGGCGGCCGGCGGGGGCGGGTCTGGCGGCAGGAGAGGGCGGATAGGTGAACGCCGCGACGCTGATTCTGCTGGCGTACATCCCCGTGGCGGTGGCGATCTTCGCGATGCTGCCGCCAAGGCGGGCGTTTCTCTGGGTGGTGTTCGGCGGGTTTCTGTTCTTGCCGGTGGCGGCGCTGCAGATTCCGGTGCTGGCGGACTACGGGAAATCGACCGCGCCGGCGTACGTGGCGTTGTTGTGCACGCTCATCTTCCACCCCCGGCTGCTGCTGGAGTATCGGCCGAGGTGGTTCGACCTGCCGATGGCGTTCTGGACGGTCTGGCAGGTGGTGCCGAGCGTGGCGAACGGCCACGGGTGGTACGACGGGCTGCACCAGACGATGAACTTTTTCGGGGGGTGGGGGCTGACGTACCTGCTTGCGCGGTGTTACTTCACCCGGCCGGAACACCTTCGGGAGGTGGCGATGGCGGTGGTGGGGTGTGTGCTGGTGTACACGCCGCTGATCCTGTTTGAGCTGCGGATGAGCCCGCACCTGCACTTCTACCTGTACGGGTATCACCCCGCGTCGTTCTGGGACATGATGCGGATGGGGGGGTGGCGGCCGGTGGTGTTCATGCAGCACGGGCTGGCGCTGGCGCTGCTGGTGTTCGCGTCGGCGGCGATCGCGGGATGGGTGTGGTGGCACCGCAGAAAGGTGGGGCTGACGCACGTGGGCCCTCTTCCGCTGGGGTGGGCGGCCTTGGGGCTGGCGGTGCTGTCGGTGGCGATGCGGTCGGCGGGGGCGCTGCTGATTTTTGCCTTGATCGCGTCGGTGATGGTGGCGAGCCGGGGCGGGCGGTGGAAGTGGGTGCTGGCGGTGCCGGTGGTGCTCATGCCGCTGCACATCGGCAGCCGGCTGCTGGAGGTGTCGGACGGGCGGTGGATGATCGACTGGACGAACCGGATCTTCCCGGCCGAGCACGGGCGGGCGGGTTCGCTGGACGCGCGGCTGAATCAGGAAGATACGGAAATCCCGCGGATTTTGGCCAAGCCGTGGACGGGCTGGAGCAACTGGAGCACCGGGCAGGACCAGCTCTGGCTGCTGCTGGCGCGGAACACGGGGCTGCCGAGCCTGGCGGCGTGGATGGCGACGTTTTCGCTGCCGCTGCTGCTGTGCCTGCGGGCGGACCTGCGGCGTCGGGTGGACCTGCTGGTGTATGGGGTGCCGCTGGGGCTGGTGCTGGTGGCGTGGGTGATGGACGGGTTTTTCAACGGGATGTACAACCCGATGTGGGTGGTGAGTGCGGCGGCGGTGATGACGGCGGCGACCAGCCCCCTGCAGGTGCCGCGGCCGGCGCGGGCGGCGGCGAAGCGGGAGGGCGTGGCGGCGGCGGGTCGGGCCAGGGCGATGGCACAGCCGGTGGTGTATGGAAGGCGATAGGAGCTTGCTTTTGGTACTGCCGGTGCCGATCCGGCGCGACGACAAGGGCGGGTGGTTGGTGGAGTTGCAGGCGGGGAACGGGCTTCGGCGGTGGGCGGGGCATTTTGGGCGGGTGACGGCGGCGTGTCCGGTGTTGGATGCGACGAGGGCGGGCGGGTCGAGCATCGTGTGGGTGGGGGCGGCGGCGGCGTTGGCCGGGACGGAAGTCCGGTTGGTGGGGTTGCCGGACGGGTATGTGCGGCTGGGCTGGCTGAAGCATCGCGCGGAAGCGGCGCGATTGCTGGAACCGCTGATCCGGGAACATCGGTATCTGCACTTTGGGATTGGGGGATGCACGGGGGGCGACTGGGGGGCGCTGGCGGCGCGGATCGCGCGGAGGCTGGGTCGGGCGTACGCGGTGCACACCGACTGGGTGACGCACGCGATGACGAAGCCGACGGGATGGGGTGTGAGGGCGGTGCGGCAGCGTTGGGCGAACTGGCGGATGCGTCGGGCGGAGCGGGAGGTGATTTCGGGGGCGGCGCTGGGGATGTTTCACGGGGCGGACACCTATGCGGCGTATCACACGTGGTGCCGGGTGCCGACGCTGGTGCATGATTCTCATGTGCCGGCCAGTGCGTTGCCGTCGGCCGCGGACGTGGAGGCCAAGCGGGTGCGGGTGCTGGGGGGCGGGCCGCTGAAGCTGGTGTACGCGGGTCGTGCGGCGGCGATGAAGGGGCCGATGGACTGGCTCAGGGTGATGAAGCGTCTGGCGGAGAAGGGGGTTGCGTTTGAGGCGACGTGGTATGGCGATGGTCCGGAACTGGGGGCGATGCGGGCGTTTGTGGAGCGTGAGGGGCTGTCGGGCCGGGTGCGGCTGGCGGGGTTTGTGGCGGATCGACAGGAGATGATGCGGGCGCTGCGGGAGGCGGATGTGATGGTGTTCTGTCATCTGACGCCGGAATCGCCGAGGAACCTGATTGAGTCGCTGACGCAGGGGACGCCGGTGGTGGGGTATCGGAGTGCGTACGCGGCGGAGCTGGTGTCGGCGGGGGGTGGGCGGCTGGTGGAGATGGGGGATGTGGAGCGGCTGGCGTGTGCGGTAGCGGAGTGGGCGGAGGAGCGGTCGAAGCTGGCGGAGGAAGTGGGCCGGGCGGCAGCGGCGGGGTCACAATTGACCGATGAGGCGGTGTTTGCGCACCGGGCCGAGTTGACCAAGGCGTATCTGCCGTGAAGAGCATGTCCGAGCCACGGCTGGCGATTGTGATTGTGAATTACGCGACCGCGGCGCTGGCGGTGGACTGTCTGCGGTCACTGGCGACGGAGCGGGAGCGCGACCCGGCGATGGCGTCGCGGTGGCATGTCGTGGTGGCGGACAACGCCTCGCCGGACGATTCGGCGGACGTGCTGGAGAAAGCGGTATCGGACAACGGTTGGGGGGCGTGGTGCCGGGTGGCACGGCTGCCCCGCAACGGGGGCTTCGCGTACGGCAACAACGCGGTCATCGCGCCGTCGCTGGCGGCGCGGGACGGCACGACCCACTTCTGGCTGCTCAATCCGGACACGACGGTGCGGCCCGGGAGCGTGTCGGAGCTGATGAGCTATCTATCGCGGGAGGACAGCGCTGCGATCGTGGGGACGCGTGTGGAGAACCCGGACGGTTCGCTGCGGCGGTCGGCGTTTCGGTTCCCGACCGCCCTCGGCGAGCTGGAGGCGGCACTGGCCTTCGGGCCGGTGTCGCGTCTGCTGTCGAGATGGGTCATCGCGCCGCCGGACGTGGCGGCAGGCGCGGCCGTGGACTGGGCGTCCGGCGCGAGCCTGGTGGTGCGAAGGGCCGTGCTGGAGGAGTGCGGCCTGCTGGATGAAGGTTTCTTCATGTACTACGAAGAAACAGACCTGTGCCGCCGCGCTCGACAGCGCGGCCACCAGTGCGTCTACCTCGGCAAGGCGCCGGTCGTGCACCTCGTCGGGCAGGCCTCGGGGGTGACGGCCGCCGCGACCCGGACGACGAAACGTCGGCCGAGCTACTGGTTCGAGTCGCGGCGACGTTACTTTGTCAAGCACCACGGGTTGCTCTACGCGTTGTTCGCGGACGTGTGCTGGGTCGTGGGGTTGCTGGTGGGGCGGGGCCTGGCGTGGCTGCGTCGAAAGCCGTGGGGCCAGCCGCCCGGGCTGGTCCCGGACTTGATTCGCGTGTGCTACTGGAAGGTGTGACAAACGATTGCTTTTGGGTAGGGTGAGCATGGCCGCAGGAACACAACCGGAGATCCCACCGGCACCGTATGAGGCGGGGGCTGCAGCAACCGGAGGCCCGCCGGCACCGATTCAGTACCGGGTCGAGCCGGGGCTGGGCGAAACGGATCAAAACCCGAAGGATATTGGTTTCTGGGCGCTGATCCTCGAAGACCTGCGGACCCACGACGGCGACCCGCTCGCGCAGGGGTTCTGGGCGCTGGCGGTTCACCGGTTCGGCAACTGGCGGATGCGGGTGCGGCCTCGGGTCTTACGGATTCCGTTTTCGATCCTATATCGATTTCTTTATAAAGTCGTCGAATGGACGTGCGGGATATCCTTGTCCTACACGGTACGCGTCGGCAGACGTGTGCACATCTGGCACCACAGCGGGATTCAACTTGGCGCTCGTTCGATTGGGAACGATGTCCATATACGTCAGTGCACCACCTTCGGGGTTGCCCGGACGGGCGCGGCCAACTGGGAGAAGCCGATCATTGAAGATCGTGTGGATATCGGTTGCGGGGCGTGCATTCTCGGCCCGGTGACGGTCGGTCATGATGCGGTGATCGGAGCACACGCGGTGGTGTTGAAGGATGTGCCCCCGTACGCCGTGGTGGTGGGGGTTCCCGGGCGCGTCATCGGTTTTCGAAAGGACGGCCGTTTCATCAAGCTCAAGCAGAAGCTTGACCTGTCGGACGAACGTTGTCGCTCGTGCGGCGAAAGTATCGGGCGGAACGATGTGGTTTAGTCGGGTGTCGATGCGTCCCTTGAACCGAATGCTGCAATCTGTGGACGACCTCGCTATGATGCAATCGCCAGCGTCGCCCGTGGCCGCCGTGCCTTCGTTCGAGGGATTCTGTGTTGACCGTGGTGGTGGTGAATTACACGACAGCGCCGCTGGCGGTGGACTGTCTGCGGTCGCTGGCGACGGAGCGGGAGCGCGACCCGGCGCTGGCGTCGCGGTGGCATGTCGTGGTGGCGGACAACGCCTCGCCGGACGATTCGGCGGACGTGCTGGAGAAGGCGGTATCGGACAACGGTTGGGGGGCGTGGTGCCGGGTGGCACGGCTGCCCCGCAACGGGGGCTTCGCGTACGGCAACAACGCCGCGGTGGTGGCCGACCTGGAGCTTTGGGCGGGTTCCGGGGTCGATGGGAGGACGGGCCGGTCGCGGTATGTGCTGCTGCTCAACCCGGACACGGTCGTGCGGCCGGGGGCGATGGCGGCGCTGCTGGCGTATGCCGAGGCGCACCCGGAGGTGGGCATCTTCGGGTCGCGGTTGGAGGACGCCGACGGCACGCCGCAGTGTTCGGCGTTCCGGTTCCCCGGGGTGCTGTCGGAGTTCGAGTCGGCGGCGCGGCTGGGGGTGGTGACGCGGCTGCTGAGGCGGTGGCAGGTCGCGCCGCCGGTGCAGGACCGACCGCACCGATGCGACTGGGTGGCCGGGGCGTGCATGCTCGTGCGTCGGGAGCTGTGGGAGCGGCTCGGGGGCATGGACGAGGGGTACTTCATGTACTTCGAGGAGGTGGATTTCTGCCTGCGTGCCCGGCGGGCGGGGTGGCTGTGTCACTACGTGCCGGCGGCGCGGGTCGTGCACCTCGTGGGGCAGAGTTCGGGGGTGACCGACACGAAACGGCCGCCCACGCGGCTCCCGGCGTACTGGTTTGAATCGCGGCGGCGGTATTTTCAGAAGAACCATGGCACGGCCTACCGGGTGGCGGCCGACGTCGTGTGGACGGCCGGGCAACTGCTCTACCGGCTGCACACGACCTTGCGGGGTCGGAAGCGTCGCGACCCGCCCCGGCTGCTGCGGGATTTCTGGTGCTGCGCGATGGGGAGGAGGCCGGCGGCATGACGTACCTTCCGGCGGAAGGCACGCCGCACGGCACGCCCCGGGGCGACACGTCGCCGCACGCGCATCGCGCGTCGGCCGAGTCCCGCGCGGGCCGGTGCACCGGCCGCGAGCCGGAGGTGTACGCGTGCCCGGCGGGCTGACGCTGTGGCAGATTCTCCGGGAAGACCTTGCCCGGCACGACGGCGACTGGACGCTGCCGGGCTTCCGCGCACTGGCAGTGCAGCGTTTTGGTGTATGGCACCGCGGGATTTCGTCGCCGGTGCTTCGGAAAGTGGTGGGGCGGGTGTGGCTGAGCCTGTATCGGTACGTGAGGAACACCTACGGCATCGAGCTGCCGTACACGACCGTGATCGGCCGACGGCTGCGGATCGAACACCAGGGGTCGATCACGGTGCACGGGTTCGCCCGCATCGGTGATGACTGCATCCTCCGGCAGGGGGTGACGATCGGGAACCGGTCGGTGCACGAGCCGTTGCTTGCCCCGGTGCTGGGCGACCGGGTGGACGTGGGGGCGGGGGCGGTGCTGGTGGGCGATATCGTGGTGGGCGACGACGCACGGATCGGCGCCAACGCGGTGGTGCTCGCGGACGTCCCGCCGGGGGCGACGGCAGTGGGTGTGCCGGCGAAGGTCATCTGCCGGAAGGTGGATTGAGGGCGGGCATGCACGACGTGGCCGGCATCAACGAGCGGTCGCTCCCGCCGCCCGCGACACCCGAGACGGCGGAAACCGTGTCGGCCGTCGTGCCGGACTGGTCGCGCGAGCGGCCGAGGGGGTGGTGGGACCCGCCGCGGAAGCTGCTGAAATCGATCCGCGACTACCAGCGGCATCGGGATACGCCCGGCGTGATGTCACCGCTGCTGCGGAGATGGGCGGTGCTGCGGTACCGGTTCTGGTCGGTGGTGACGGGGGCGGACATTCCGCTGAACTGCCGGATCGGCGGCGGGCTGCTGCTGGTGCACCCCAACGGCATCGTCATCGCGCCGGACGTGGAGATCGGGCCGAACTGCCTGATTTTTCAGCAGGTGACGCTGGGTTATGGGGGGAAGGTGCCGGGAGTGCCGAAGGTGGGGGGGCATGTGGACATCGGGGCGGGGGCGAAGGTGCTGGGGGGGGTGACGCTGGGGGACCACTGCAAGGTGGGGGCGAATGCGGTGGTGCTGTGCGATGTGCCACCGGGGGCGACGGCGGTGGGGGTGCCGGCGCGGATCGTCGGACCTCGAACATCCAGTTGACCAGCCCTCCGATGTGCCAAGCCGAGTCGGCGAGCTCGACATTGAGGAGAAGGTCATCGCATGTCTACCGATAGTCAGCGAGTAACTTACATCGATGAGCCGCGAGCGGACATTCTTCGAATGATTCCTCAAGATGGCCATGTGATCGGATCCATAGGATGCAGCCGTGGTGCGACCGAAGAAATCCTGGTGCGTCAAGGCAAAATAGTACATGGGGTAGATATAGATCCGCGAGCTATCGAAGTAGCGCGAGGTCGATTGACATCGGCTCGGCTGGTCAAGCCTGACGAGACGGAGCTCTTCCCGCCGCATTCCCTCGATGGATTGATTCTTGCCGATGTGCTTGAACACGTGCCTATGGCTTGGCTGTGGCTGAAGGACGTCGCCACTTCAGTACGACCCGGCGGCTGGGTGGCGATCAGTGTTCCAAATATGCGAAGTCCGCGGGTACTGATGAAATTATTCGTGTTTGGCGACTGGGAAGAAGCACCCATGGGTCTGTTTGATGCCACACACGTACAGGTCATGACACGCAAACGGCTCGTGAGGTGGTGTCGGGGAGCACAGCTCGTACCCGAGAAGTGGTTTGATCATCCGGGCGCTTTTCGTTGGGAGCGTCGCATCAATCGTGTATGCGACTTCCTGACGGCCAGAATCTTCCATGAGATGTTTACCTTCGAGCACCAAGTGCTGTGTCGAAAGCGGTGATTGGATAAGGTATGAAGCTGGGCGTGGTCACCATCGGCCGCAACGAGGGGGAGCGGCTGCGGGCGTGTCTGGCGTCGCTGCGGGAGCAGTTGCCGCCGGGGACGGTGGTGGTGTACGTCGATTCCGGGTCGACGGACGGGTCGGTGGAGGTGGCGCGGTCGTTTGGGGCGGAGGTGGTGGAGCTGGACCTGTCGGTTCCGTTTACGGCGGCTCGGGCACGCAACGCGGGGGCGCGGCGGCTGCGGGAGGTGTCGCCGTCGTGCGAGTTCATCCTGTTCCTCGACGGTGACTGCCGGCTCTGCGAGGGGTTCGTCGAGGCGGCGGTTGAGGCCATGTCGGCGGACGGGCGGCTGGCGGTGGTGTGCGGCCGGCGGCGCGAGCTTCGGCCGCGGCGGAACGTGTACCACCGGCTGGCCGAGATCGAATGGAACACGCCGGTGGGCCCGGCGACGGCGTGCGGGGGCGATGCGCTGATGCGGCGGGCGGCGTTCGAGGAGGTGGGCGGGTTTGAGGATGGGCTGATCGCCGGCGAGGAGCCGGAGCTGTGCGTGCGTTTGCGCGAGCGCGGCTGGGGCGTGCTGCGGATCGACCGCGACATGACGCTGCACGATGTGGACATGACGCGGTTTGGGCAGTGGTGGGCGCGGAGCGTGCGGGCGGGGTACGCGTTCGCGGCGGGCAGCGCCCGGCACGGCGGCGGGGCGACCGGGCACTGGCGGCGACAGGCGAGACGCGTGTGGGTGTGGGCGGTGGGGGTGCCGCTGGTGGCGCTGGGGCTGGCGTGGCCGACGGGCGGGTGGTCGCTGGCGCTGCTGCTGGTGTACGTCTGGCCGCTGCGGGGGGCGTACGTGGATGCCCGCCGACGGGGCCACCCACGCACGGACAGCGCGTGGTACGCGGCGGCCTGCCTGCTCGGGAAATGGGCGGAGCTGCGGGGGCAGTTGCGGTACCTGACGGAGCGGTGGAGCGGTCGCCGCGGGGGCATCATCGAATACAAGGGCGGTGCGGTGACGCCGCCGGGGGTGTCGCTCTGATCGGCTATCTGGTCAACGTGTATCCGAAGGTGTCGCACGCGTTCATCCGGCGGGAGATCCTCGCACTGGAGGCGCTGGGCACGCCGGTACGTCGGTATTCGATCCGGCGGTCGCCCGAGGCCCTGGTGGACCCGGCAGATGTGGCCGAGGCAGAGAAGACGCAGGTGCTGCTGGAGGGGAAGGGGCGGCTGGTGTGGGATGCGGTGCGTTGGATGCTGGTGCGGCCGGGGGACCTGGTGAGGGGGCTGGCGATGGCGTGGCGGCTGGCACCGGGGGGGATGGGGGCGCTGGTGAAGCAGCTGATCTATCTGGTGGAAGCCGCCGGGCTGGCGGCACGTTGCCGGCGGGACGGTGTGACGCACCTGCACGCCCATTTTGGAACGAACCCTGCGGCGGTGGCGCTGCTGTGTCAGGTGGTGGGCGGGCCGACGTATTCGTTCACGGTGCACGGGCCGGATGAGTTCGATGCGCCGGCGGCGCTGAGGTTGGGGCTGAAGGTGCGGTATGCCAAGTTCGCGGTGGCCATATCGCAGTATGGGCGGTCGCAGTTGTGCCGGTGGGCGGAGCTGGCGGACTGGGAGAAGATTCACGTGGTGCGGTGTGGGGTGGATGCGTCGTTCCTGGAGGGGGAGCTCACGCCGCCGCCAACGGAGCCTCGGTTCGTGTGCGTCGCGCGGCTGTCGGAACAGAAGGGGCTGCCGGTGCTGGTGGAGGCGATGGCGCTGCTGAAGCAGCGGGGGGTGGAGGCGACGGTGGAGCTGATCGGCGATGGGCCGCTGCGGGGGATGCTGGAGCGGCTGGTGCGTGAGCGGGGACTGGAGGGTCGGGTGGTGTTCCGGGGGAATCAGCCGTCGAGTGAGGTTCGGCGGGCGATTGTGGGGGCGCGGGCGCTGGTGCTGCCGAGCTTTGCCGAGGGGCTGCCGGTGGTGCTGATGGAAGCCTTGGCACTGGGGCGGCCGGCGATTGCGACGCAGATCGCGGGGATTCCGGAGCTGATCCGCCCCGGGGAGACGGGCTGGCTGGTGCCGCCGGGGGATGCCGAAGCGCTGGCCGGGGCGATGCGGGAGGCGCTGTCGGGGACGCTGTGCGGACTGGAGGGAGCGGTGAAGCGGCGGGGGGCTGTGCGGGAGAGGCACGATGTGTTGAAGGAGGCGGGGCGACTGCGGGACCTGCTTACCTCTGCGGAAAGGTTCGATGCGTGACCGAGAGCGAGATGTCTACTGCGTGTTCGGAAGCAGCGCGTTGCGATACCCCAGGACGTGCCTGCTGAGCATGCTGGACGACAGCGACGACCCGCTGCGGCTCACGGTCCTCACGGACGGCCCCGACGACGCTGCGGCGATCTCGGCTGCATTCTCCGGTTGCGTGCTGGCCTTGCTGGGACGAGCGTCCCGAGGGGTCGGCCTGTGACGCGGTTATCGGACGGCGTTCACGGCCCGGCGACGGCATGACGTGACCGATGGTTCACACGGAAGGTCATGCGTGTCCTGATTGTCTCGGACATCACCGGCTGGGACATTGGTGGCGTGCCGGTCGAGCTGGCGACGCTGGCGACGCTGCTGCATGCCCGCGGCCACGCTGTGGCCGTGCTCAACGACCGCCCCGCCGGCGTGCCGGAGGCGGTGAGCCGGTTTCCCCTGACGATCCCGCTGTTGGCCCGACGGTTTGCCGCCGAGCTGAGGCATGCCATCGACGGCTTCCGGCCCGACGTCGTTCACGTCATGGCGCTCGGGGCGGGCATGCTCGCGGCGCTGCGGGCGACGCTCGGCGGGCTGCCGTGGCTGCTGACGGTGCACAACCTGCCGCCGTTCGAGCGTCGGCTCGGGCTGGCGTACCGCAGCCCCGCGCTGCATTACCTGCTGCGCGACATGCGTTTCCTGCCCAACACGTTGCAGTGGATGCGTGTGCTTCGCGGCGGCGTCGTGCCCATGGCGGTGGCACATTCGCCGGAGACCGGCCGGCGGCTGCGTCGCTACGGCCAACCGCCGGAGCGGGTGCGGGAGATCCCGATCGGGGTGGAGCTGCCGTCGGGCGTGGCGTCCGTCGGGGATGCTCAGGAACGCGAATCCGGGGCGGCCGGGCGGCCGGTGCGGACGGTGTCGGTGGGCGGGCTGGTGTTCACCAAGGGACACCACGACGCGGTCCAAGCGGTCGCACGGTGCCGCAGGCTCGGGCTGGACGTGCGGCACCGCATCGTGGGGCGGGTGAAGCAGCGTAGCTACCTCCGCCACCTCCGTGAGCTAATGCATCGGTATCGACTCGACGACGCCGTCTCGATCGAAACGGGCGTGGATGAGCAAGCCAAACAAGCGATGCTGGCGGAAGCGGATGTGTACCTCCAGCCGTCGCACGAAGAGGGGTTCTGCCTGGCGTTCGTGGAGGCCGCGCTGCAGGTGCCGCGGCTCGTGGGCACGACGACGGGGGTGATGCCGCTGGCCAGCAAGGGCGATGCGTCGATGCGTGTGGTGAGGCCGGGGCGGCCCGGGGAGCTGTCGCTGGCGATTGCGGAGCTGGCGGGGTCGCCGGTACCGGCGGGGTGGATGGCCCGGCGACGGGAGCGCCTGGCTTCGCTGCTGAGCCCGGAGCTGTACGTCCGCCGCCACGAGGCGCTGTACGAGGAGTTGCTCGGCGACGTGCGGCGAGGAGCGGGGAGGGCGTCATGAACGTGGCCGGTTCAGCGTGCCTCGCTGGCTCGGGCGGTGACGGCAAAGTCGGTCCGCGTGCGCTGTCAGTGGCGATCGTCACCGAGAACGCGTCGATGCGCATGGGCGGCGAGGCGAGCCTCGGGCTGATCTACTTCGAGCGGATGCGGCGCCGGGGGGTGCGTGCCCGGCTGGTGACGCATGAACGGGTGCGGGCCGAACTGACCGCCCGTCTCGACCCGGCCGCGCTGGCGGACGTGCACTTCGTCCCCGACTCGCGACTGCAGAGCACGCTCTCCCGCTTAGGCCGGCATCTGCCCACGCGGATCCGCGAGCTGCTGTTGGATCAGGTCATCCACTGGTCCACGCAGCGGCGGGCGCGGCGGGTGGTGCGGTCGTGGGCGGCGGCCGGAGAGATCGACGTCGTCTTCGAGCCTGCGCCCATCACGCCCAAGGGGCTGAGCTTCATGCACGCTCTGGGCGTGCCGGTGGTGGTGGGTCCGCTGTGTGGCGGTGTGGACTTTCCGCCGGCGTTTCGGCGGTTCGACGGCCGGCTGACGCGTCTGACGGTGTGGCTGGGCCGGCGCGGGTCCGACCTGCTTCACCACTGGGCCCGCGGGAAGCGTGAAGCGGCCGTCGTGCTGGTGGCGCACGAGCTGACCGAGCAGGCCCTGCCGTCGGGGCTCCGCGGGCGGGTGGTCCGGCTTGTGGAAAGTGGCATCGATTCGGAGGTGTGGAACACGCGTCGCGTGGCCGACCGGCCGGCGGGCGGCCCGGTCATTTTCGCGTATTCCGGCCGACTGGCCGACTGGAAGGGCGTCCCCTACCTGCTGCAGGCGTTCGAGCGGCTGACTCGGCGCCGTTCGGACGTGCAGCTGTGGATCATCGGCGGGGGCGGCGATGCCGAGACGGCGGTGCGGCGGATGTCTGAGAGGATGGGCGAGTGCGTGCGGCTGCTGGGCTGGAAGAGCCGCCCCGAGGCGGCCGAGCTGCTGGCGCACGCCGACGTGTTCGTGATGCCGTCGCTGCGCGAGTGCGGCGGGACGGCGATCCTCGAGGCGATGGGGATGGGCAAACCGGTGATCGTCACCGACTGGGCGGGGCCGGGGGTGTACGTGACCGAGCAGTGCGGTATCAAAGTCAAGCCGACGTCCCCGGAGGCGTTCGTGAACGGACTGACCGACGCCATGGAGACGCTGGCCGCGTCGCCCGAGCTGCGCCGGCGGTTGGGTGAGGGCGGGTTGCAGCGGGTGCGTGAGGCGGACTTCGACTGGGACGCCAAGACCGACCGTGTGCTGGAGATTCTCCGTGAGGTGGTGGGGCAGAGACGCTGCGTCGGGCGTGCCGGACCGTCAGCACAGCACTGACCACACCCACTCCGCGGCCACGGTCCCCGGCGGCCAACCGCCCGTGCGGCCTGCACGACGGGCGGTCTTCCCGTCCCGCCGTGCGGTGATGACCGGCGTGAGTATCGTTGCGGACGGGGGCGGGTTCGACCATGCGGGAAGGCGAGTTGATGCGTCTGCTGATTGTCGCCGAAGACGCCTCGGCGACGTTCGGCGGCGAAGCAGTGTTGCCGTTGCACTATTTCCGGTTGCTACGCCGACGCGGGGTGGACGTGCATCTCGTGGTGCATGCACGGAATCGCGACGCGTTGCTGCGGCTGTTTCCGCACGACGCGGGTCGGCTGCACTTCGTCCCGGACACGTGGCTGCACAAGGGGCTGGTGGGGGATCACCTGCCGTCTGCCGTCGGTGCTGGGGCGGGTGATCACGGGGCCGATGCTCAATCTGCTAACGCAGTGGCTGACGCGGCGGCGGGCCAAACGGCTGATCCGTGAATATCGACTCAATCTCGTGCACCAGCCCACGCCGGTCTCGCCGAAGGCGCCGTCACTGATGTTCAATCTGGGCGTGCCGGTGGTGATGGGGCCGATGAACGGGGGGATGACCTTTCCGCCGGGGTTTGCGCGGTACGAGTCGCGGCTGGGTGCGCTGCTGGTCCGGCTGGCCCGGGCGGGTTCGCACGTGGTGCATCTTGTGCTTCGCGGCAAGCGTGAGGCGCACACGCTGCTGGTGGCCAACGAGCGGACCCGGCGCGCCCTGCCGCGTGGCGTGCGCGGCCGGGTCATCGAGCTCGTCGAGAACGGGGTGGATTTCACGGTCTTCACGCCCCCGGACGCGCCCAAGGCCGCCGGCGGACCGACCCGCTTCGTTTTCGCGGGCCGGCTGGTGGACTGGAAGGGCGTGGACCACCTGCTGCGGGCCATGAAGCTCGTGGTGGCCGAGACGCCGGCCGAGCTGGAGGTGCTGGGGGACGGGGTCGAGCGCGGGCGTCTGGAGGCGCTGCGGGATGAGCTGGGGCTGCAGGGTGTGGTGCACTTCCGCGGCTGGCTCGCGCAGACGGAGGTGGCCCGGCGGCTGCGCCAGGCGGACGTGTTCGTTCTGCCGAGCTTGTGGGAGTGTGGCGGGGCGGTGGTGCTGGAGGCGATGGCGGCGGGGGTGCCGGTGATCGCGACCGACTGGGGCGGCCCGGCGGACTACCTTGACGCCGAAACGGGCGTCCTCGTGCCGCCGACAGACCCGCGGCAGTTTCCGCTCGACCTGGCGCGGGCGATGATCAGGCTCGCCCGCGACCCGGCGTTGCGGCGTCGGCTGGGTGACGCGGCGGCGGCGAAGGTGCGGCTGCACTACGACTGGGAGCGCAAGATCGACCGCATCCTTGAGATTTACGAGTCGGCGGTCTGCGCCGATACTGTGGCCGGGCGACCGACCGGCGGCTTCGTGGCCGACCGCTCGCCCCGACCTGCCGCCGCAGGCCGGTCGCCCGGTCCCGCACCGCCGAGCTGACATGGAGCTGCCGCTGGCCATCTTTCAGGCGACCCTGGCCCTGGCCGGGGTCGTGCTGTTTGTGCCGTCGGCCGTGCTGCTGCTGGAGTGTGCGGCGGCGTGGCTGCCCCGGCGGCGGGCGGGCGGCGCGGGCGACACGGCCGGTGAGTCGCGGGGCCGCGGCCGCATGGCCGTGCTCATCCCGGCGCACAACGAGTCGGCGACGTTGCCGGCGACGCTGGCCGCGGTCATGCCCCAGCTGGCGGAGGGCGACCGCGTGCTGGTGGTGGCAGACAACTGCACGGACGACACGGCCGGTCGGGCGCGAGCGGCCGGGGCGGAGGTGCTGGAGCGCACGGACGCCGTGCGGCGGGGCAAGGGGTATGCGCTGGCGGCCGGGCTGGAGCACCTCGGTGGCGAAGCGGGCCGTGTGCCGGATGTGGTGGTGCTGCTGGACGCGGACGTGCCGCCTCCTCCGGGGAGTCTGGACACGCTCGCGCGGCAGGCGCGGTCGTCCGGCCGGCCGATGCAGGCGGTGTATCTGCTGCGGGCGGTCGCGACGGACAGCCCGCGGGCGGTGATTTCCGAGCTCGCGTTTCTGGTGAAAAACCGGGTGCGGCCGCTGGGACTGCACCGGCTGGGGTGTCCGGTGCTGCTGACGGGTACGGGCATCGCGGTCCCGTGGGCGGCGTTGCGGCGGGTGGACGTGGCGTCGGGCGACCTGGTGGAGGACATGAAGCTGGGGTTGGACCTGCTGCGGGCGGGGTCACCGCCGCTGCTGTGCGAAGACGTGACGCTGCAGGGGGAGTTGCCGGGCGACGCGAAAGCGGCGCTGACCCAGCGGACGCGTTGGGAACAGGGGCACCTGTCGATCATTCGCCGCTATGCGTTGCCGATGCTCGCGTTGGGCCTGCGTCGGCCGGGCAGCGGGGCCCTGGCCGTCGGACTGGACCTGCTGGTGCCGCCCCTGGCGCTGCTGGTGGCGATGGTGGGGCTGGTGGTGTTGGGGGCGGCGCTGGGGGTGGCCGTGCAACGCGTGCTGACGGGCGCGGCGGGGTGGTCGCTCTGGTGCGCGCTGCCGGCAGTGATGTCGGCGGCGGCGGTCGCGGCGGCCGTTGTGCTGAGCTATGTCGGTTTCGGCCGGCACCTGCCGCTGCGGGCGCTGGCGGCGGTGCCGCTGTACATCGTGTGGAAGCTGCCGCTCTACCTCCGGGCGCTCACCGGCCGCGGGGAGACGAAGTGGGTCCGCACCGCCCGCAACGCCGCCGAATCGGACGGACCGCACCCATGAGACGCGGCCGGGTGTGGCCTTCCCGGCCGAGACGTCCGGAGGTACGTTGCCCGCGGGCGGAAGAGGTCTTTTCGGGCAGGGAGTGACCGCGGGTGTCAGGTGAATTGACGGGCGCGTCGGGCGGGGCAGATGGGGGGCATGACGGCCGGGCGGGCGGTGCGGCATCGGTGGACTGGGCGGCCGTGGCGAGCCGTTTCGGGTTGCCCGGGTTCGAAGGCCCGTGGGTGGTGCTGCACACGCGAAGCCGGCAGGAGAAGGCGCTGTCCGAAGACCTTCAGAAACTGGGGATTCCTCACTTTCTGCCGCTGTACACCACGGTCCGCTACTACAACGGACGCAAGGCGAAGGTCCGTCTGCCGCTGTTCCCGTCGTATGTGTTCCTGCGGGGCACGCTCGAGCAGGCGTACCGGGCGGAGAAGACCCGTCGGCTCGTGGGCATCATCAAGGTTCCCGACCCGACGCAACTTTCCTGGGAGCTTCGCAATCTGGCGCTGGCCTTGTTTCGTAATGCCACGATGAACCCCTACCCGGGCATTGTGCGGGGGGCACGGGTGGAGGTGGTGGCCGGGCCGTTCGCCGGGCTGCAGGGGGTGGTGGTGGACCGCACCGCCCTCGACCGCGTGCACCTGCAGGTGGGGATGTTGGGCGTCGGGGTGCTGCTGGAGGTGGACGCGGGCGTGGTCAGGCTCGTGGAGTCGTAGCTCACAGGGTGGGGGGGACTGACCTCTGGGCCGGCAAGGGGTCTTCAGCGGTGCCGCCCGGCACGCCTTGGGGCTGACACGGGGCAGTCAGTGGGCTTCCCACCGGCGGAGGGGGTGGTAGATTGGGAGAAGTACGGAGAGAGGAGCAGGCCGGTGAAGCTGGGAGAGAGCGATCGGCGGCACCGCCTCTGGGGCGACCGGGGCGCTGGTCAACGCGTCTGGTGTTTGGCGGTGGCCGTGGGCGTGTGGGCGGGAGCGACCGGGGCATGGGCCTCGCCGGGGGCCGGGTTGGTGGGGCCGAGCGTGCTGAGCGGGGGTGCCCCGATTCCGTCTGCTGAGGTGGTCCGCTTTGGTGTTCCGGGGGATGGGGTAGAGCTCGGGGAGGGGTATGGGGCCGGCGGCGGGGCGGTGGGCATGCCGGCGTCGGGGCCGGCGGTGGCGCCGGTGCCTGCGGCGTTGGTCGGCGGGGCGGGGCTGTTGGCGGCGTTGGCGGTGCGGCGGCGACGACGGCAGCGGGACTGGACTGTGGAATCGTTATCTTGACAGCGGAGGTAACGCGGAGTGCCCAAACCTGACTTCCCGGAAAGGGCCCGAGACCGGGCGGGGGACGGGAGGCGGTGAAGGCGGGTGGGAACTTGGAAGGGGGGGGGTAGGTCGGTGGATCGCCGAGCGTGGGAGAAAATGGGCTGGACAAGTTCCGGATATCGTGCAGAATACGAAAGGAGGGTGGGTAGGTCCGCGCAGCGTGGGAGCGCGGGCCAACGTCAGATAATGCGGCGACCGGGAGGGTTGCCGCGGGCTTCGGCAAGAGGCCGGCAGAGGAGCGGAGAGTTGTTTTAAAAGGGGGTCAGAGGTCAGCGGTGTGTGGGAGCCGCTGGGACGGAAGCGCTTCTCAGGCGTTTCGGAGGTGTCTTTGCGGTGCGTGCCGTAGAGACCGCTGACTCGAGGTGTGTGAGAGAGTGCTCCTGCGGAGAGGCGGGAGCGAGGAGAGTGTCATGACGCGTATGAAGTGTCTGGCCTTGGCGGCGGCTGCCGCTTTGGCAACGTCGGGCGTCGCGGGCGCGGCCACGACGGCGATCAACCCGACGCCGCACACGACGGAGATCAATCTCAACGTCGCGCTGGCGTTGGCGATCGCGCGGGCGCAGAGCAACACGAACGTCGCCCTGGTCGACATCACCGGTTCGTTCGGCACGTTGGGTGCCCTCTCGGGCACCCTGACCGGCTCGGTGTCGATCCCGTCGCTGTCGTTGACGTACAACTACCAGCTCGTGCGGGTGAGCGATAACCCGCTCGGGCCGGCGCTCAACATCGACGGGAGCAACTACACGACGGCGACCGACCAGATCTGGCAGGACGGGACGATCTCGTTCGTCGCGACGGCGCGGTACGCCGGGGCGGCGCTGACCAGCTTCGGCATCCGCGTGGGCAACACGGGGACCGAGACGGTCAACCCGATCCTCACCGCGACGTCGAACGCGCTCGGCACGCCGACGACGTTCGGTCCGGTCGCGGCCCCGGGCCAGTTCACGCTGCAGGCCCAGTCCACCGGGTCCGGGTCGGAGTCGTTCTCGAGCCTCGAGTCGGTCAACAGCCTCGGGTTCAACTCGGTGACGGCACAGCAGGTGCGTGACCAGTTCGTCACGTTCGCCCTGCTGCTCGAGACCAGCCCGAGCGTGTACACGTTCGACAGCTTCCTGGTGGCCTTCGAGGACCGCCGGAGCAGCGACTACGACTTCAACGACCTGATCGTGCAGCTCCGCGGCCCGGGCGCCGGGGCGGAGATCCCGCTGCCGTCGGCAGCGCTGGCCGGCTCGGCCCTGCTGGGCGGCATCCTGCTGCGGCGTCGGGTGCTGTCGGCCTGACCCGGGACACGGCGGGACCCGTCGGCAGGGTCCGGCCCGTGACGTGACGTGAAACTTGCCGAGACTTATCGGACCAGTGACGGAAACGTCACTGGTCCTTTGTTTTTGATAAACGTTCAACCACTAGGCTGCGTCATCGGGAAATGACCTCGTTCCACTAGCTTGCCCATCTTCACAGGCAATCGTACGTCGGTGGGGTCATGTCCAGCGTTTCATCTCCGAGGCATCGGGCGGGCGGTGTGCTGCGGCGGGCCGTCCGCGGGCACCTCCGGTCGTGTGTCCGGTGCGGGCGTTTCGTGCTTGAGACGCTCGAGCCGAGACGGCTGTTGTCGGCCGGCTGGGGGCTGGAGGACGCCGGCTGGGGTGAAGCGTTGCCCAGTACGTGCACGTGCCCGTTCTGTGGTGCCCCGCCGGGGTTGCTTGAGCCCGGGGATGACGGCGAGGGGTGGGGCGGTGACGGTCCGGCCGCGTCGGACGGGGGCAACTTTCCGCTGACGGCGGTGCCGGTGTTCAACTCGCGGCCGGGGGCGCACGCGAAGCTGGTGATCCAGTTCAACGGGGCGTCGGCGATGAACTGGCAGGGGACGAACGTCCCGGACACGCCGGCGTTCACGCTGGACGGCGACGCGGGCAGCTTCAGCGGCGGCGAGATCGCGGCGATGCTGGAGATCCTTCACCGCGTGGCGGAGAAGTACAGCCCGTTCAACATCAACGTCACGACGGTGGACCCCGGCAACCTCAACGACCGGGAGACGGCCAAGATCATCGTGGGGGGCAACGGCAACTGGCTGGGCCAGCCGGCGGGCGGCGTGGCGTTCGTGGGCGGCTTCAGCAACGCCAACTCGAACATCGGCTGGGCGTTTTCGGGCCGCTTCGGCGGGAACATCAAGGCGATCGCGGAGGTGATCGCGCACGAGGCGGGGCACCTGTTCGGGCTGCAGCACCAGTCCCGCTGGGTCGGCAATACGCGAACGCAGGAGTACAACGACGGGGACGCGCAGCGGGCGCCGATCATGGGCAACAGCTATTCGTCGGTCCGCGGGCTGTGGTGGCTGGGCCCGACGCCCACCAGCGCGACGGCGATCCAGGACGACATGTGGCGCATCAGCCACAGCAACAACGGGTTCGGCTACCGCCCGGACGACCACGGCAACACCGCCGGGACGGCCACATCAATGACCTTCGTCAGCGGGCAGGCCGTGGCCGCCGGGGTCATCGAGCAGACCACGGACGTGGATGCGTTTTCCTTCACCGTGCCGGTGTCGGGGACGGTGACGGTGAACGGTGCCGTGGCCCAGTTCGGGCCGATGCTCGACCTGTCGCTGGAGCTGTACACCAGCTCGGGGACGCTGGTGGCGTCGGCCGCAACGCCGTCGCTGGGGGAGACGATCACGACCAGCCTGCCGGCGGGGAGTTACGTGGTGCTGGTGCGTTCGGCGGGCCAGTACGGCGACGTAGGGCAGTTCACGCTGACGGTGACGGTGCCGCAGGGCCAGCCGCCCCCGCCGCCGGTGGCCGCCGTGGCGGGGACCTACTCCGTCAGCGAAGGCGGCACGGTGACGCTCTCGGCCAGCCCTTCCACCGGCACGGGGCTGGTGTTCACGTGGGACCTCGACGGCGACGGCGTGTTCGGCGAGACCGGGGGCGCCGCGACGCGGGGCAACGAGACGGGGATGGTGGTGACGTTCAACGCCGTCGGCCTCGACGGGCCGTCGGTGTTCAACGTCACGCTGCGCGTGACCGACGTCGCCGGGCAGGTGTCCACGCTGCTGGTGCCGATCTCCGTTCTCGACGTGGCCCCGACCGTCACCGTCGGCGGGGCCGCCGGCGGGTTCGAGGGCTCGCCGGTCACCGTCACGTTCACCGCCACCGACCCCGGCGGCGTGCACGACCCCGTCACGAGCTGGCTGGTCAACTGGGGCGACGGGACCACGAGCACCTTCGGCGGGTCGGTCACGTCCGCCACCAAGGTGTACACGGACGACGGTAACTACGTCGTGACCATCACGGCGGTGAACAAGGACGCGTCCACGACGGTCACGCGGAACCTCAGCATCGCCAACGTCGCCCCGACCCTCACGCTGACCACCAGCGTCCCCGGCGGCGGCGCGCCCCGCGAAGGCTCGCCCGTCCAGCTCCACTTCACCGCCACCGACCCGGGCGCTGACACCATCAGCCAGTGGGTGGTGGAGTGGGGCGACGGGACCACCAACACCTTCGCCGGCACGGCCGGCACCGCCCTCAGGACGTACCTCGACAATGGCACCTACCTCGTCCGCGTGACGGCGGTGGACGAAGACGGCAGCTACACGACGACGACCACGCTGGTCGTGGAGAACGTCGCGCCGACGCTGAGCCTGACCGCCTCGGCCACGCGGCAGGAGGGCACGCCGATCACGTTCACGTGGAGCGCCAACGACCCCGGGGCGGACACGATCTCGCAATGGCGGCTGGAGTGGGGCGACGGGACGACGAGTACCTTCGCCGGGTCGGTGACCAGCGCGAGCAAGACGTACGCCGACAACGGGACGTACACCGTGCGGCTGACGGCGGTGGACGAAGACGGCAGTTACGTCACCACGCTGCCGGTCACCGTGGCCAACGTGCCGCCGACAATCACGTGGACCGCGCCGGCGACGGTGACGGCCGGCTCACCCTACACCGTCCAGTTCTCCGCCAGCGACCCGGGAACCGACACGATCACGCAGTGGGTGGTGGAGTGGGGCGACGGGACGACGACCACGCTCCCCGGGTCGGCCACGGCGGCCACGCGGGTGTTCACGGTGGCCGGCAATTACACCGTCACACTTCGGGCGACCGACGAGGACGGCACCTACGCGGTGACCCGCGGCGTGCAGGTGACGCCGGCGCCCGTCACGGTCTCGGTGAGCGGCAGCGCAAGTCCGCGCGAAGGCTCGCCGTTCACGCTCAGCTTCAGCGCCAGCTCGGCCGTATCGATCACCGTCACGTCCTGGACGGTCACCTGGGGCGACGGCACGAGCACGACGCTGCCGGGGTCGGCATCGTCGGCCAACAAGGTGTACGGCGACAACGGGGAATACCTCGTCCGGGTGACGGCGGTGGTGGGCGGGCAGAGCTACATGGCCGAAATGCCCGTCAGCGTCGCCAACGTGGCGCCGACGCTGAGCCTGACGGCCTCGGCCACGCGGCAGGAAGGCACGCCGATCACGTTCACATGGAGCGCCACCGACCCCGGGGCGGACACGATCTCGCAATGGCGGCTGGAGTGGGGCGACGGGACCACCAGCACGTTCGCCGGGTCGGTGACCAGCGCGAGCAAGACGTACGCCGACAACGGGACCTACACCGTGCGGCTGACGGCGTGGGACGAAGACGGCAGTTACGTCACCACGCTGCCGGTCACCGTGGCCAACGTGGCGCCGACCCTCAACCTCACGGCCGCGGCGTCGAGGCTGGAGGGCATGCCGATCACCTTCACGTGGACCGCGACCGACCCCGGGGCGGACACGATCACGCAGTGGCGTGTGGAGTGGGGCGACGGGACCACGAGTACCTTCGCCGGGTCGGTGAATGTCGCGAGCAAAACGTACGCCGATGACGGGACGTACACCGTGCGGCTGACGGCGTGGGACGAAGACGGCAGCTACGTCACGACGCTGCCGATCACCGTGGCCAATGTGGCGCCGACGATCACGCTGACGGCCAGCCCCAACGCCCGTGAAGGGACGCCGATGACGCTGAGCTGGTCGGCGTTCGACCCCGGGGCGGACACGATTTCGCAGTGGCGTGTGGAGTGGGGCGACGGGACCACCAGCACGTTCGCGGGCTCGGTGAGCAGCGCGAGCAAGACGTACGCCGACGACGGACAGTATCTGATTCGGGTGACGGCGACCGACGAAGACGGCAACTGGACGCGGACGCTCGCGCTGCCGGTGGCGGATGTGGCCCCGACGCTGACGTTCAATGCCCCGTCCACGGTCGTGGCCGGCAGCTCTGTGACGGTGAGCTGGTCGGCATTCGACCCCGGCGCGGACACCATCACCCAGTGGGAGGTGCTCTGGGGCGACGGCAGCAGCAGCGTGCTGCCCGGGGCGGCCACCACCGCGATGCGCACGTTCACGTCGCCCGGCAGCTACGTGCTCACGCTGCGGGCGACGAATGAGGACGGCGTCTTCAGCACCACGCGGCAGGTTGCGGTGACGGCCGCACCGGTGTCGGTGACGATCACGCCGCCCCCGGCGTCGGCGGGCCCGCTACGCGAGGGAACTGCCCTCACGCTCGGGTTCTCCGCCAGCAGCAGCGTGCCGGTGACCGTGTCGTCGTGGACCGTCGCCTGGGGTGACGGGACGACCAGCGTGCTGCCCGGGTCGGCCGGCTCGGCCGTGAAGGCCTACGGCGACCAGGGCAGTTATACGGTGCGCGTGACCGCCATGGTCAACGGCACGCCGCACACGGCCGAGCAGGTCCTGACGGTGGCCAACGTGGCGCCGACGATCACGCTGACGGCCAGCCCCAACGCCCGTGAAGGGACGCCGCTGACGCTGAGCTGGTCGGCGTTCGACCCCGGTGCGGACACGATTTCGCAGTGGCGTGTGGAATGGGGCGACGGGACCACCAGCACGTTCGCGGGCTCGGTGAGCAGCGCGAGCAAGACGTACGCCGACGACGGCGAGTACCTCATCCGGGTGACGGCGACGGACGAAGACGGCAACTGGACGCAGACGCTGTCGGTGACGGTCGCCAACGTGGCGCCGACGCTCACGCTCACGGTGCCGGAGGACCTGCGTGAAACGGTGCCGTTCACACTGGGCTTCCGTGCGACCGACCCCGGCACGGACACCGTGCTGCTGTGGCGCGTGGAATGGGGCGACGGGACGACGAGCACCTACGCCGGCTCGATGACGTCGGCGGTCAAGGCGTACGCCGACGACGGCACGTACCTGCTGCGGGTCACGGCGGTCGATGAGGACGGCGCCTGGACGGTGACCCGGCAACTGTCGGTGGGCGTGTCGCCGCCGGTGGTGACGTTGTCGGCTCCGGCCTCGGCCGTGGTCGGCCAGCCGTACACCGTGAGTTTCTCGGCCGGGAATATCGGCAACGATCCGATCCTCGGCTGGGTGGTGGACTGGGGCGACGGCGTGACCACGCCGGTGGGGGCATCGGCGAACAGCGCGACCCGCACGTGGCTCACTGCCGGCACGAAGACGCTGCGTGTCTACGCGATCGACTCCGACGGGACGTGGTCGAGCGCGCCGGCGTCGGTGACGGTGTCGCCGGCGGCCGCCGCGTCGATGACGCTGGACGCCCCGTCGCAGACCGTCAGCGGTTGGCGCGTGCCGGTGAATGTCAGCCTGTCCGACCCTCTCGGGCGAACGGTCAACCAGTGGCAGCTTTCCTGGAACGGGGGACAGAGCTGGACGAGTGTGTCGTCGGTGCAGGGCCTTGTGCTGACGGCGCCCGAGCCGGGGCAACGCGTGCTCAGCCTACGGGCGGCGCTGGCGGACGGCACCACCTTGACCGCGAGCCGGTCGGTGCAGGTGTGGGCGGGGGCCGAGCTGGTGCAGGCGACGGCCGCCCCCGTGCTCGTGGCCGGCAGCACGGCGACGGTGCACTTCACGGGGCAGGGGCTGGCGGGAGCGAACCGGCTCGCGTGGCGGCTGGTGTGGTCGGACGGGTTCGAGCAGGTCCTGCCGCCGGGGGTGTCCAAGTCGGTGCGCGATCTGGCCGTCCCCGGTGAATACAGCGTCCGCGCGGTGAGCGTGCATCCCGCCGGCGAGGCCGTCTCGTCCGAGACGCAGATCTGCGTCGTGGACAGCGGCGTGATGCTGAGTCTGGTCGAGAGCCAGCGGGACGGGGTTCGGGTGGGGGAACCGGCGTCGTTCGAGCTGACGGTGGACGAAGCGGCGGCCCCGCTGCTGACGGGTTGGCGGGTGACCTCGTCCGAGGGCGTCTCGCTCGAGCTCCCGGCGTCGGCCCGCCAGTTCGTGTGGACCTTCGGCAACGAAGGTGTCGCGACGCTGACCGTGCAGGCGACGTTCGGGGAGGCCGTGACGGTCGAGCGGACGATCGACGTGGCCGTGCTGCCGACGCCGTCGCTGGCATCGGGTGCGTGGTCGCAGATCGCGCGCGGCCTGGCCCAGCTGCAGGTGCGGCTGATCGGCGTGCCTTCGGATGCGGCGTTCACGGTGATGGTCCCGTCGGGGGCGACGTGGCCGGCCGACGTGGTGCAGTCGGCGGGCGACGACGTGACGCTCCACGTGAGGTCGCCCGATGGTGTGCTCGATGCGCGAGACAGCGGCGTCTGGGCGGTGATGGCGACGTGGGGCGGGACGACGCGGACGCTCGGCGAGCTGCTGGCGGGCACCGATGCCGGCGCGGTGGACGTGTCGGCGGTGTCGGGCGGGCTGGTCCTGCCGCGGGCGACCGCGGCGCTGCCGTCGGGGACGCTGTTGCCGGGTAGCCCGCTGCGGGCGACGGCGCGCGTGGCCGGCGGCGGTGCGACCCATTTCGGCACGCTGGACGTGGGGTTCTATCTCTCGCAGGACACGGTCTGGGACGGCGGCGACACCGCGCTCGGCGGGGTGCAGCTTCGCGGCCGGCTCGCGGTCGGTGCCGTCAAGGCCGCCAACGCACGGCTGGTGATCCCCACGGGAGTGACCCCCGGCGTGTACCACGTGCTGGCCGTGGCCGACGGCGGCGAGCGGCTGGTCGAGCCGGATGAGCGCAACAACGTGCTGTCGCTGGGGCAGGTGACGGTCGTGCCCCCGGTGGTGGACCTGTCCGGGTCGCGGGTCGTGCAGGTGCAGACGACGCGGACCGGTCAGGTGTCGGCGGTGCGGCTGCTGCTGAGCAACTCGGGGAACGTGGCGGCGCGGGACGTGAGGGTGCGGCTGATGCTGATGGACGCCGACGGCAACCTTGCCGAAGCCCCCGTGGCCGAGGGCGGACTGGGCCGTGGCACCCTGTCGGCCGGGGCGGAGCGGGCGCTTCGGCTGGCGATGCGGCCGGGAACGGTGCCGCCGGGGGCGACACTCGTTGCGGTGGTGACGGCGGGCGGTCAGTCCCCGTTCGCGACGACGCCGCTGGCGGTGGCGGCATGACGGCCGTGCGCACGGCACCGCTGCTGGGTCACGAGCCCCGCCCGGAGCCCAAACGGCGCACCGCGCTGGCCGTCAGCAAACGAACGGCAAACGGGATGCCCTCGAGGAGATACCGCCGGGCCAGCCGCCCCGGCTCCTGGGCCAGGCGATGCGCCCACTCGAGGCCGGCCGCCTGCATCCATCGTGGCGCCCGCCGAACCTCTCCGGTGACGAAGCTCAGCGAGATCCCCACGCCGAGGTACCACGCCCTGGGCCACGCCGGCAGCAACTGCTGAATCAACTGTTCCTGCTTGGGCGAGCCGACGGCGACGTAGACGATGTCGGGCCGGGCGGCGGCGACGCGGCGGGCGATGTCGGCGAGGAGCACCGGGTCGCGGTCGAAGCCGAACGGCGGGCACAGCGTCCCGGCGACGGTGAGTGCGGGAAATCGGCTTCGAAAGCATGCGGCCGCGCGGTCGGCCGTGCTGGGCTGGTCGGGGCTCGGGGCGGGGGCCCCGCCGAGCAGGAAGACGCTGCGGCCGTGCCCCGCGGCGGCCTGTGTCAGCGACCACGTCAGGTCCGAGCCGGCGACGCGCTGGGGCAGCGGGGTGCCCTGCAGCCGGGCCGCCCAGAGCAGCGGTCTGCCGTCGGCGGTGCGGAGCGAGGCGGTGGCGCACAGCTCGGCGAACGCCCGGTCGCGGCAGAGCCGTCGAAGGTGGTCGAGGTTGTGCGTCGCCACCCAGCCGCCGCGGCCTTCGTCAAGCCGGTGCAGAATGTACTGGATCGCCTCGGCTTCGGTCAGGGCGTGCACCGGCTGCCCCATCAGCTCGACGACCGGAAACGGCGCCTCGTCGAACCGGCATGGGCCGGAGAGCTCGTCGGCGGCAGAGGGCACGGGGCGGGCCATGGGCGACGCCGGGGGAGCGTACCCGCGGCCTGCCGCCCGCGGTAGCTATCGTTAGGAACGTGCCGATGAGCCAACTGCTGGACAAGCCCGCCGAACTGACGGCCGCCGAAGCCGCAGAAGCGTCTCTGGCGGCTTACCGCGCCGGGCGACGCTGCGAGCTGCTCTCGCCCGCGGGCGACTGGGACGCCATGCGTGCGGCCGTCGCCAACGGGGCCGACGCGGTCTACTTCGGCCTCGACAGCTTCAACGCCCGTCACCGCGCCACCAACTTCCGCCGCGACGAACTGCCGGCGGTCATGCGTTACCTGCACGACCACAACGTCAAGGGGTTCGTCACGCTCAACACGCTGGTGTTTTCCGACGAGCTGGCGGAGGTGGAAGCCTACCTGAGGGACATCGCGCAGGCCGGCGTGGACGCGGTGATCGTGCAGGACCTGGGGCTGTGCCGGCTCATCCGCGAGGTGGCGCCGACGCTGGAGATCCACGCGTCCACCCAGATGACCCTCACCGAGCCGCGCGGCATCGAATACGTGCGGCGGCTGGGGGTGAAACGGGCGGTGCTGGCGCGCGAGCTGGCGATCGACGAAATCCGCAAGATCGCGTTGTCGCTGATCGAACGCGAACGGGCCACCGGCGAGCCCCTGCCCGACCTCGAGGTGTTCGTGCACGGCGCGCTGTGCGTTTCCTATTCGGGGCAGTGCCTCACGTCCGAATCGCTGGGCGGGCGGTCGGCCAACCGGGGGCAGTGTGCACAGGCGTGCCGTCTGCCGTACGAGCTGGTCGTGGACGGCGCGGTGCGGGACCTGGGCGACAAAGCGTACCTGCTTTCGCCGCAGGACCTGGCCGCGTATGACCTGGTGGACGAGCTGGTGCGGCTGGGTGTGGCGTGCCTGAAGATCGAAGGCCGGCTCAAGTCGGCGCACTACGTGGCCGCCACGACGCAGACCTACCGCGCCGCGCTGGACGCGGCCGAGGCTGGGCGGCCGTTCCGCCTGTCCAGTCAGCAGCAGGGCGATCTCGAGCAGACCTTCTCGCGCGGCTTTTCGCACGGCTTCCTCTCCGGCGTGAACCACCAGACGCTGGTGCACGCCCGTTTCCCCAAGTCGCGCGGGCGACGGCTGGGCACCGTGGCCGAGGTGACCGCCGGCGGCTTCGTGCTGGAGCTGGAGCGGTCGCTGGCGGGCGCCGCGGCGGACGTGCTTCGGCCGGGCGATGGCATCGTCTTCGACGAGGGGCATCCCGAGCAGGACGAGCAGGGCGGGCGGGTCCATGCGGTGAGGGTGTTGCCGGGGCGGCCGGCGCGGCTGGCGGTGGAGCTCTGGCGGGGGGATGTGTCGCTGTCGGCCGTCTCGCCCGGCGCGCTGGTCTGGAAAACCGACGATCCGGCGCTCCGCCGCCGACTGGAGCACTCGTTCGCGCGCGACACCGTGGCGCACCGCGTCCCGCTCGCCGCGCACGTCCGGGCGCGCGTCGGCGAGAAGCTGGCGGTGCGGATGGCGGACGGCACGTTTGTCGCCGAGGCGTGCTGGGACGAGCGGCCGCTGGAGCCCGCCGCGAAGCACCCGGTCACGGAGGCCGTCATCCGCGAGCAGCTCGGCCGGCTGGGCGACACGCCGTTTGAGCTGGGCGAGCTGACGCTCGACGTCTCGGGCGGGCCGATGGTGCCCAAGTCGGTACTGAACGACCTGCGTCGGCGGTGCGTCGAGATGCTGCTGGCCGAGCGGGCAAGGCGTCGTCCGCATGCCGTGTCGGAGGGGTCGGCCCTGTCGCGCTTGCGCGAGCGGGCGAGGGCGTTGGGACCGCCGCCGTCAGACGGCGAGCCGTCGACGACCGCGTGGCGGTTGCACGTGCTCGTGCGGGACCTGGCGCAGCTGGATGCGGTGCTGGCGTGGCGCAGCGCCGGGGAGGGCGGCGCCACACCGGGGCAGGTGTACGCCGACTTTGAGGACGTGCGTCGGTACCGGGAGGCGGTGACGCGGTGCCGGGCGGCCGGGGCGCCGATCGCGCTGGCGACGGTGCGTGTGGTCAAGCCGCGCGAGGAAGGCCTGCTGCGGTTCGTGCTCGAGTGCGGTCCCGACGCGGTGCTGGTGCGGAATCTGGCCGCACTGGCGGTGTGCCGGCAGTTCGCCCCGTCGGTGCCGATGGTGGGGGACTACTCGCTCAACGTGGCCAACGAGCTGACGGCCGAGCTGCTGGCGCGGGAGGGGCTGGTGCGGATGGTGCCCAGCTACGACCTGAGCTGGGGACAGATGGCGGCGATGTTCGGACGCATCGACCCCGGTTGGTTCGAGTGCGTGGTGCACCAGCACATGCCGATGTTCCACATGGAACATTGCGTGTTCTCGCACCTGCTGTCCGACGGGACGGACTACCGCTCATGCGGACGGCCGTGCGAGCGGCACCGCGTCGAGCTGCGCGACCGGATGGGCCAGCCGCACCCGCTGCTGGCGGACGTGGGCTGCCGCAACACGGTCTTCAACGCGGCGGCGCAGTCGGCGCTGGAGTACATCCCGCGGATGCGGTCGCTGGGGGTACGCCACTTCCGCGTCGAGCTGCTGCGCGAGCGGCCGGAGGAAGTCGGCCCCCTGCTGACGCGGTATGCCGACGTGCTGGCGGGGCGGGCCGACGCCGTGCAGACGGTGCGTTCGCTGCGGGTGCTCAACCAGCTCGGCGTGGTCCGGGGCACGCTCGACCGGGAGTGAAGAGGGCGCGACGCAGGAGAGAGAAAAGCGGGCAGGCGATGACGCCCGTGGGAAACCCGACATGATCGTCCTGATCGATAACTACGACTCGTTCACCTACAACCTTGTCCAGAAGCTTGGCGAGGTGCTGCTGGCCCGCGGCGATGACCCCGAGCGGCTCATCCGCGTCTTTCGCAACGACAAGATCACGCCCGAGGAGATCGAAGCCCTTCGTCCCACGCACATCGTCATCTCGCCCGGGCCGTGCACGCCCAGGGAAGGCGGGGTGTCCAACGACGTCATCCGGCACTTCGCCCCGCGCGTGCCGACGCTGGGCGTATGCCTGGGGCATCAGTGCATCGGCTTCACGGCCGGGGCGATCGTCGAGCGGGCGGCCAAACCCATGCACGGCAAGACCGATCAGATCTTCCACGACGGCAAGGGGGTCTACGTCGGCATGCCCAACCCGTTCACGGCCACGCGGTATCACTCGCTGGTGATCCGCCCGGGGACGCTGCCGCCGGAGTTCGAGGTGGTGGCGTGGAACCGCGCCAACGAGATCATGGGGGTGCGGCACAAGACGTGGCCGCTGGAGGGCGTGCAGTACCACCCGGAAAGCTTTCTCACCGAGCAGGGCGAGCGGCTGCTGGCGAACTTCCTCAGCCGGTGACGATGAGCCGGTGAAGAGCGGGGTCTGCGTGGGTGGGAGCGTGGGCGGGGCTCAGTTGACCGGCACGATGGTCGTGGCCTGCAGCTCGGCCGGTGAAAAGCTGGCCCGCGCTTCGAGCAGCCGTCCGCGGAGCACACGCACGTCGGGGATGGACGCGACGGCTTCGTAGGTCACCGTGCCGCCGGGCGGGATGGAGACGGGGGTGACCGCTTGCGTGGCGAACTGCGGGGCCGACCAGATGGGCTCGCCGGAAAGCACGAGGGCGAAGCGGGCGACGGCGCCGTCGGGCGACTCGCCCTGGTAGACGCGGTCGGTGGGGTTGGTGACGGTGAAGGTGAGTCGGAGCTGGGCGGGGACGGCCGGGGCGGGGCCGGGCCCGGGCGGGGCCTGGAGCATGGGCGGGCTCACCGTCAGGCGGGCCACGAGCGGCACCTTCTGGCCGAGCTGGGCTCCCGGCGGGTCGGTCGGCCGGGCGACGCGGGCGTCACGGGCCTGACAGCCGCCCAGCAGCGGCGACAGCACGGAAACGGAGAGCACGAGCGTCCAGAGGTTGCGGCAGCGGCTCATGGCGGTAGTGTCCGATTCACGTCCGGCGGCCGCAAGGGGTCGTCGGGCTGGGACGGGACGGGAGGCCCGAGCCGGCGAATCGCCCTTGGGCCGAAGCGCTGGCGGATGCGGTCGGTGGCGGCATCCACGCGGGCCTGGCGGTCGTGGTCGCCGCGGGGCGAGAGGTCGAAGAGAGCCTGTTGGGGCGAGTCGTGAAGGGGATGGAGTTGCACGCCCAGCAGCCTCATCGGTTCGAAATGCGTGTCGGCCCAGGTGGCGAAGGCCGCCCGGGCGGCGTCATACAGCTCGGCGGTGACGTCGGTGGCCAGCGGCAGGGTCGTCGAGCGCGTGAGCGTGCGGTAGTCGGTGGTCCGGAGTTTCACGGTGACCCCCGGGGCGGCGCGGCCTGCCCGTCGAAGGCGGAACGCGACGTGCTCGACGGCCGCGAGCAGCTCGGTTTCGGCGGCGGCACGGGTCATCAGCGGGTCGAAGAAGGTGTGCTCGTGGCCGATGGACTTGGCGCGGCGGTCGGTGACGACGGGGCGGTCGTCGCGGCCGTGGGCGAGGTCGAGCAGCCGCGGGGCCAGACGCCCCAGCCGGGAAGCCAGCAGGCGCGGGTCGGCGTTGCGGAGCTCGCCGATGGTGTGGACGGCGAGGTCGGCCAGCCGTCGGGCCACGGCCGGCCCGACGCCCCAGATCCGGGTGACCGGGAGCGCGGGCAGGCGGGTCTCGACGTCGTCGGCGGTGAGCACGACGAGTCCGTCGGGCTTTTCGAGGTCGCTGGCGAGCTTGGCAAGGAACTTGCAGTAGGAGATGCCGACGGATGCGGTGCAGCCGGTCTCGCGGAGGATGTTGCGCTTGAGCTGCCGGGCGAGGTCGAGGGCCGGGCCGAGGGCGCGAAGGCTGGCGGTGAGGTCGAGGAACGCTTCGTCGAGGGCGAGCGGTTCGATGTCGGGGGTGAAGCGTTCGAAGACGGTGTGGATCTGTCGGGACACCTCACGGTAGCGGTCGAAGCGGACGGGGCGGACGACCGCGTGCGGGCAGAGTCGCAGGGCCTGGGCCATGGGCATGGCCGAGCGGCATCCGAAGACCCGCGCTTCGTAACTTGCCGCACACACCACGCCGCGTCCGTCGCGTCCGCCGACGAGCAACGGTTTGCCCGCCAGCGACGGGTCGTCGAGGCGCTCGACGGCGGCGTAGAACGCGTCCATGTCCACATGCAGGATGCACCGGCCGGCGTTCACGATGACACGACTCTAGCGGGCGCGGTACACTGCCCGGTCCACCCTATCAGGAGTCCATCGCCATGAAACAGCTCGCTTTTCTCGGCGTCGCCCACATCCACACCCCGGGATTTATTCAGGCCATCCGCAAGCGTTCGGATGCCATGGCCGTGAAGTGGGTGTACGACCCGGACGCGGGTCGGGCGAAGCGGCGGGCCGACGAGCTGGGGGCGTCGGTGGCGGAGCTCAAGCGGATTCTTGACGACCCCGCGGTGGATGCCGTGGTGGTGTGCTCGGAGACGGACCTGCACGAGCAGCTGGTGCTGGCCGCGGCGGCGGCGAAGAAGGCGATGTTCGTCGAAAAGCCGCTGGGGATGACCGCGAAGGACGCGTACGCGATGGCGGACGCCGTGGAGAAGGCGGGCGTGATGTTCACAACCGGCTACTTCATGCGCGGCGACCCCAGGCATCTGTTCCTCAAGCAGCACGTCGCGCAAGGGTCGTTCGGGAAGATCACGCGCGTACGCGGGTCGAACTGCCACTCGGGTTCGCTGGGCGGGTGGTTCGACACCGAGTGGCGGTGGATGGCCGACCCGGCCCGCGCGGGGTGCGGCGCCTTCGGCGACCTCGGCACGCACTCGCTGGACATCCTGCTGTGGCTGATGGGGGATGTGGAAGCGGCGACCGCGATGGTGGACGGCGGCACGAAGCGCTACGGCGACTGCGACGAGACCGGCGAAGGGCTGATGCGGTTCAAGAACGGCGCCATCGGCACGCTCGCGGCGGCGTGGACGGACGTGGCCAACCCGGTGTCGCTGCTGATTTCGGGCACGGACGGTCACGCGGCGATCATCAACGGGCAGCTGCACTTCCAGTCGAAGCACACGCCGCAGTTCGACGGGTCTGCCCCGGTGCGGAACTGCGAGCTGCCCAAGCCGCAGCCCGCGGGATTCGAGCTGTTCCTGGATGCGGTGTGCGGCAAGGATGCCGGCGGGCTGGTGGGCGTGCGCGAGGCCGCGTACCGCGTGGCGGTGATGGAGGCGATGTATGAGGGGGCGCGGCTGGGGCGGTGGGTGGCGCCGAAGTAGCCGGGCCGGATGCCGGACAGGTTGCTCGTGGCGCGGTGGAGGGGCGAGGCGGCTTGATCCACGGGTTGTGGCAGGAGGTTGCGGTGACTTCCCGGCGGACGTTTCTGGTTTCGACGTCGGCGGTGGCCGTGACGGCGGCCTCAAGCCACCTCGCGGGAGCGGCGATGGCAGCCGGGCAGGTCTCATCCGGGGGGACACCCACGCAGCGCGAGTGTGTGACGATCGTGTCTGGCGGGGCCACGTTGTTTGCGATGGTCCACCGGCCGACAGCGGCGTCGGGTCGCCGTCCGGCGGTCCTGATGCTGCACGGGCTCGTGGGTTCGAAGGACCAGCCGCATCGGGTGTTCGTGTCTTTGGCCGAGCGGCTGGCGCGGGCGGGGGTCGTGTCCCTGCGTGTGGACTTGCCTGGCCGGGGCGATTCGGAGGGGGAATCGATCGACATCCACCCCACGACGGACCTGGCTGCGGCACAGGATGCGCTGTCGGCGCTGGCTCGACAGCCGGACGTGGACCCGGACCGGATTTCGTTGTTGGGGTTTTCCTGGGGCGGGATGCTGGCCTCGCAGATGTCGAGCCGGGCGGATCGTGTGGTCCTCTGGTCGTGTGTGCCGGACGACCATCCGCGATGGACGCCGAGGCTGGAGATGTGGGACGGTCGCGAGGCGCACGATGAATGGGGAAACCTGATCGGTCGGCAGTTCTACGACGCGTTGCCGGCGATCACGCCGCTGAGCGATCTTCGTGCATCGTCGTGTCGGGTGCTGCTGGTCTACGGGACGGCGGACCGTTCGGTGGCTGCCGCCGCGCAGGGGCTGCAGACCGCGCTGGGGGATCGGCTGACGACGCTCGGGATCGACGGGGCGGACCACGCCTTTCTGCGGCACCGCCACGAGCGGGCGTTGTTCGAGGCGACCGTCGCGTTCCTGACCGGACCGTGACGGTGACTGGGCCGTGACGGTGACCGGGCTGTGAGGGGGACCGGGCTGTGAGGGGGACCGGGCAGGCGGCAGGGCCTCCCGCATACCATGCCGCCATGCGTCGGCCCATGCCTGCCACCCCCCGCGGCCCGCGTCGTCGGGTCAGCCCGGAGGCGGTGGCGTTGCTGCTGCCGCGACTGGACCCGGCATGGGAGTTGTCGGCGCTGCTGACGCTGATGAAGCCGCCGCGGCGGGCGAAGGTGGTGTCGGCGGGGGGGGTGTCGGCGCAGCAGGTGCCGGCGGCCAACTGGCGTGCGGCGGTGGAAGCGCGGGCGCTGGCGGCGGCCGGGCGGCTGTCGGTTGCGGTCGAGCTGGAGTGGCCGGAGGCGGGGGACTACTGGGCGGTGGCGCGGCTGCCGGGGGCGGACGGTTTGGCCTACCGGGCGATGGGGGCGGTGCTGTCGCGGGCGACGCCGGGGCTCGCGTGGAAGCTGGCGGCCCGAGGGTCACTGGGCAGTCTGGTGGTGCGGGATGGGCGGTTCTATCGGCGGGCGAGGCGGGTGTCGCTGGAGCTGACGGCGGCGCGGGACGTTCACCTGCCGCGGGAGCTGCGCGCGAAACTGGCGGACCTGCTCAGGGCGCGGGGGGCGGAGGGCGCGGGCGGCGCGTTGGAGAGGGAAAGGGGGCGTTAGATGCCGCGTCGGGTCCGTCCGTCGATCATCCCCGAGTACAAGACGGGGTTCTCGCGGTGGCGGGCGCTGGTGTTCGTGGCCGGCGCGACGGTCCTGTTCGTGGTGGCGACGCTGGCGCTGACGGCGTACCTCGGCTTCGCCTTCCGCGTGTGGGTGGACACGGAGGACGTGCCCGTGCTGGCGGCGGAGCGGTTCGGGCGGTTCAAGCTGCCGCCGGACGCGAGCGAGTTCCGTGCTCAGGCGCGGGGCACGCCGCTGGCGGGTGAGCTGATGGTCAGCGTCCGTCTGCCGCCCGAGCAGCTCGAGTCGTTTTTGACATCGTGCGGCATCGTCGGGCCGCTGAAAGCCGACCGCCGCATCGAGCAGCGGCTGGCGTCGGCGACCGACCGGTGGTGGTGGTGGCGTGCGTACCGGGAAGAGGGCGACCGCCGGCAGTATCTGGCGGCGGAGCTGCAGCACGACGGGCTGCTGAAGCTGCTGCTGGTGGACACGACGCGAACGGAGTACGTCACGGTGTACCTGTACGTGACGAACCGCTAGGCGCCGGGTCGTTCGCGGGGTCGCTTGCGTGGGCCGTCGTGGGAGGGGTGTGGAAGGGAGCCGAAGCCGGGGGGGGTCAGTCGGCGGTGAAGAGGATGACGCGGGGGCCGCCGGGGACGGGGTTGACCTGGGGTGCGGGCTGGTCGTCGCGGTGGTCGGGGAGGCGTCCGCGGGCGAGGGTGTCGCCGGTGCGCGGGTCGAGGATGCGGTAGTTGCGGGGGCAGCGGCCGTCGCACACGGCGAACGGCGCGCCGTCGTCGCGGTAGAGCAGGTACAGCTTGCCGGGCACTTCGAGCCCGCGGCCGCCGTAGATGAACCACCAGTTGGGGGCCATGCCGTCGAAGTCGAGGCCGTCGAAGATGCGGGAGATGAGGCCGACGTAGCGGCTGCCTTCGAAGGCCAGGGCCTCTTCCCAGCCGGCGTCGGGGGCCTGACACCAGTCCTGGTGGCCGGGTTCGTTGCGGTGCCGCCGCCACTGCCAGAGCGAGCCGGCGCCGTAGACCACGCCCATGGTGCCGCCGGCGGTGAGGTTGCACCACGCTTCGTGCCCCTGCCACCAGCCTGCGGCGCGGCCGGTCGCGCCCATGTTCTCGTAGGTAGGCTCGCCGTTGGCGACGGCCTTGGCCGGCCGGGCCAGCCACATGGACATGACGCGTTCGGGGATGTGCTCGGCGCCGTGGCCGGTCTGGCACCACTGGAAATCCAGCCAGGGTTTGTCGTGGTGGGCGAGCGGGGAGTGGTTGGGGCCGTAGTGGATGCCGGTGGGATGGCCGTAGGCGTCTTCGCGTTGGCAGGTGAGTCCGGCGGCTTCGACGTTGGGGAACAGTCCGCTGCCGTCGCCGCCGACGAGCCAGAGTGCCGGGGCGGCGCCGTAGCGGGCGATGAGGTAGCGCTGGAATCGCTCGAGGTCGGCTTCCGACGCCACCGGCCCCGCGGTGGACAGCCCCTTCCAGCCGTAGCCGTGAAACACCGGCTGATAGACGGGCACGAGGTCGCGGCGGTGCAGCTCGGCGATGAGCAGGTCGAGGTACTGGAAGTAGTCCGGCCGCAGGCGGGTGAGCGTGCCGTGCGGGAGGTCGTCGAAGCCGCGGCCGAAGCCGCCATCGAGCAGGCGGTCTTCGGGGCCTTCGGCCCGCATGTCCGGCTGGACGACCATGAGCAGGGCGGCGTTGAACCCTTTGCTCGCGCGGTCGTCGGCGTACTTCCGCGCCTCATCCACCGACGCCCGCCACGGCAGCGCCCAGGCCGTGTCGCCCACGAGCAGGAAAGGCTTGCCGTCCGCGTGGAGCAGGTTGCGGTGGGTTCGAGGGGAAAGTCGAAGGAAGCCGTGCCGGGCGAACCGGCCCTGCCCCGTGGCGGGGGCGGCGGTGAGCGACCCGGACTGGCCGTGCAGCCCGCCGTCCACCGGGGCGCTGTGGACGGTGTACCGCCAGGTTCCCTCGGCATGGGTGGAAGCGAAACGGAGCTTGAACACGCGCTGGCCGTCCCAGAACAGCGGGCGGTGCAGGCGGGTGCCGTCGTCGTGGACGAACTCCGCCCACGCGTGGAGGTCGGTGTAGGGGTTGGCGTAGGTGCCGGCGGCGGTGAAGGACCGTTCGACGGCGGTCCATTGCGGGGCGAGCTGCGGGGCGGCGGCGGTGGTCATGGCCTTCTCGTGATACCTGCGGTTGTGGCCGGCTGCCAGTGACGGGGGCGGAGACGGCTAAACTGCCGCACCCGTGGCGGAGACGGTGCGTTACAAACTCACACTCGCCTACCGCGGCACGCGCTACCACGGCTGGCAGGCCCAGACGGCCGGGCCGACGTGGAAGGGGGAGGTCCCCGAGTCCGGGATGCTGCCGACGGTGCAGTCGGTGGTGGAAGCGGCGCTGGCGGCGGTGGTGGGGCATCCGGTCGCGGTCGTAGGGGCGTCGCGGACGGACGCGGGCGTGCACGCCAAGGGGCAGGTGGCGCACGTGGACACGACGGCCGTGCAGATCCCGCCGGAAGGTCTGCTGCGCGCGGTCAACGCGCGGCTCCCGGCGGACGTGGTGCTGCGGCAACTGCAGGCCGTGCCGGCCGGGTTCGATGCCATCTCACACGCGGTCCACAAACGCTATCAGTACGCGGTGTGGAACCGCCCGCTGCGGCATGTCTTTCTCGAGGACCTGGCGTTCCACCGCTGGCAGCGGCTGGACCTCGACGCCATGCGCGCAGCCGCCGTCCACCTCGTGGGCACGCACGACTTCGCGTCGTTCGCCCGGCCGGGGCACGGGCGGGAGCACACGGTCCGCACGGTGACGGCGTGCGATGTGGCGGAGCGGGGCGGGCTGGTGGTCATCGGGGTGGCCGGGAGCGGTTTTCTGTGGAACCAGGTGCGGATCATGGCCGGCACGCTGATCGAAGTGGGGCTCGGCCGCTTCACGCCGGACGACATCCCGCGGATGCTTGAAGCGCGCGACCGCCGGGCGGCCGGGCAGACCGCGCCCCCGCACGGGCTGTACCTGCAGTGGATCCGTCACGAGCTGGCCTCCGGGGCGGCCGATAACGCGGGGGGCCCTGAGGCTGGCGAGGGCGGCTCAGGCGACGCGGCGTGAAGGCCGATACGACCGTCAGAAACGGTGGCGGGCCGCTTCACCCCCGCGACCGGTCTATACCGCCATGTCCACTGCAACGTCGCTGTCGGTTCGTCTGGTCGGGCCCAAGGCCGATGCCGTCCGTCATCTGAAGGTGCTTCTGGAGCGTGGCCGCACGCTCAAAGGCACGCAGCTGGTCAGCCGTGGCCATGTGGAGGAACTGCGGGCGAAGAAAGACGAGTGGGTCGCCGACACGGTGGACCTGCTCCGGAAGATCTTCGACGCCCCGACCGTGGCCGACAGCTTCGCCGACACCGGCACGCGCTTCGCCAGCTATCCGCTGGAGATGCCCGCCGCGGGCGACCTGTTCAGTGAGGAGATGGAGCTGCGGCTTTCGCGGCTCAACGTCGTGCTCAAGCGGGTGGAGGCGACGCCGGACGTGCCCGCGTCGGCCGCGACGACGCCTGCACCCGACCTGGTGACGCCGCCACGGGTGGGCTCTGCCCCGGTGAGCACCGCGACGGCGAACGCGACGGCGCCAGCGGCGCCGACCGCCCCGAGCATGGGCGACAGCAAGGTCAACGCCAAGGCGATCCTCGTCGTCTCGCATGGTGTGGAGCCGAAACACACCGAAGCGGTGTCGGAGTTCCTCGGTCGGCTGGGGCTCTCGGCCAAGCTGCACCTGCGGGAGCCGGGCAGGCCGGTGGAGCTGGAGGGGGCCACATCGGCGGGCTTTGCGGTGATGCTGATGTCGGCCGAGGATGCATCGCACGCCCGGCCGGGGTCGCAGCAGACGCTGCGGTCGGACATCGCGTTTGACATGGGCTTTCTGTGCGGCCGGGTCGGTGCGGCGCGCCTGGCGGTGCTCTTCCCGCCCGGCGGCGACGGCTTCTCCTGCGACCGGCAGATCCCTTACATCCCGCTGGACGCTTCCGGCGGGTGGATGCTGCACCTGGGCCGGCAGATGAAGCGGGCCGGCGTGGACATCGACCTCAACCGCGTGCTGTAGGGCGGGCCTGTGCGAGCGTCGTTGCCCGACGTCACGGCAGCTTCAGCTCGACCGTGGCCCCGCCGGTGCTGAGCTTGATTCCCTCGAGCGTAGCGCTGCGCCCGTCGGGCGCGGTGGCGGTGATGCGGTACGTGCCTTTGAACCCGCGGACGGCGGCCGCGCCGGCGGCATCGCTGCGGAGCGTCTCGCGGGTCCACCAGCGTCCGAGCACCCATTCCTCCCACACCAGCGCGTTGGGCTTCTTCGACCAGTCGGCGCGGAACATCGCCCCGCGCGGCAGCCAGTGCGACCGCTCCCAGAAGCCCCACTTGATGAACGCGTCGGTGGAGGGGTGCGAGAAGATGGTGATCAGCGCGTCGCGGGTGAACTTCGCCTGCACCACTTCGTCGTCGATGTTGATGTCGAACTCGGTGATCTGGATCGGCAGGCCGAAGGCGGCAAAGCGGTCGAGGATCTCGAGCATCTTGACCGGCGCGGTGAGCGAGTGACCCCAGTGGCCCTGGATGCCGATGCCGCCGATGGGGCCGCCGCCGTCCTTGATGAACTTGATGTCGTTGTAGAAGTGGTCGATGTGGCGGATGTCGCGGCCGCCGCCCTCGAGGATGCCGTAGTCGTTGAGGTAGAGCACGGCGTCGGGGTCGCCTTCGCGGGCGAGGCGGAACCAGTCGATCATGACTTCGCGGCCCAGCTCGTCCATGACGTCGTGGTTGGCGTAGGTCTCGTTGATGACGTCCCAGTCGCGGATCTGCCCGCGGAAGGCGCGGGTGGCGGTGAGCACGCGCTCTTCGCAGGCCTGCCGCAGAAACGCCCGCGCGGCCTGCAGGTCGGTACGCCGCAGCTCGAAGAACCGCTCGCGCACGCTCGCGGGCATCAGGTACTGCGGATTCCAGCCCGGCCAGATCAGGTTGTGCCCGCGGACTTCGAAGCCGTGGTCACGCAGCCAGTTCACCGCGCGATGCGCCGTCTCCGGGTCGCGGAGGTATTCCGGCCACTTCATGTCGTTCTCGAGCGTGGCATAGTTGAACAGCCGCAGCAGCGTCTGCCGGAAGGTCTCGTTGTCCGGGCCGTCGCCGAGGATGCGTGAGGCGGGGACGGCGGTGCCGAAGCGGTATTCGTGGCGGGTCATCTCCACGCGCACGTCGGCCCCGGCAACGGGGCGTCCGTCGCGGTCCACCACACGCACGGCCAGGTCGGCCTTGCGGAGCCGCTCGATGCGGGCCAGCGCCTCTTCCCGCCACGGCGCGTCGTCCTCCATGCCGACGTAGGTGATGCCGCTGCGTGGCAGGTCGGCGACGCGTTTCGTGTTGCGGTAGTTGACCACGCGCAGGCTGTGGATGGTCAGCAGCTGCTGCGTGTCGCCGAACCGCACGGACACCTGCGTCCCCAGCGCGTCGTAGTCGCCGTCGGCGACGAACGGAAAGACGAACCGCTGAGGCTGCGCCCCCACGGAGACGGTGACGTCCAGCGACTTGTTAAACGGCGACGACGCCCGCTCGAAGACGATGTTGATGAACGCCTCAGGGCTCAGCCGGCCCCGGCCGGACGCCGTCATCTCGAGCCCCAGCACGTCGCCGCGGCGGACCGGCTGCGGGTTGCGGGCGGCCACGCCGACGTCCCACACCGACCGGGCGACCTGCGTCACCTCGGCGGTGAACCCGCCCCGCCCACCGTCCACCGGAGTGACCTGCGCCACGCCGCTGTTGACGAACGGCTGGAAGTCGGCGGTCGTGAGCAGTTCTTCCCCGCCCGGGGGCAGACTCGGCTGGGCGTCCAGCGGCTGCGCCGCCGACACCGCCGTCCCGCACGTCATCACCATCAGCCCAAGCAGCACAAGGACGCTGATCCAGAGGTTCATGACGTCGTATCCTACCGACGTGACGCGCCGGCCGTTGCCGTATACTGCGCGCATGCCTCACATCGAGGGGCGCGTGTGCATCGAGGCCGCGCTGGCGGCACGCAAGCGGCGGTTCGATGTGATTCTCGTAGCGCACGGAACGCACACGGAAAAACTGCACGATCTGCGGTCCCTCGCGGAGCAGCTTGGTGTGCCCCTGAAAACGGTTTTGCGCGAAGAGCTCGACGCGATGGCGCACGGGCGGTCGCACGGCGGCGTGATCGCCGTCTGCTCGCCCCGCCCGCGGGAGACGTGGCCGACGCTGCTGGAGCGGCTCGACGGGTTGCCTGCGGGCAAGTCGCCGCTGTTGCTGCTGCTGGAGGGTGTGGACGACGCACGCAACCTCGGGTTCACGCTGCGCACGGCCGAGGCGTTCGGCGTGGACGCGGTCCTTCTGAAGAAACATCTCTGGGACTTCGACGAGGGCGATGTGTCGCGGTCGTCGTCGGGGGCGTACGAGCGGCTGCCGCTGGTGCAGTTCGAAGACGCCGAGCGGCTCAGTGACCTCCAGGCCCGCGGCATCCGCGTGTACGGATGCCTTGCGGGCGTGCGGCGGTCCATCTACCGCACGCGGCTGACCGGGGGCGTGTGTCTGGCCGTGGGGGGAGAGAAGCGGGGGCTGTCGGGCGCGGTGCGCCGGCGGTGCGACCGCTTCGTCACGCTGCCCACGGTCGCCGGAGCGCCCAGCTTGAGTCTGACGGCGGCGACGGCGGCCGTGCTCTCGGAGGCGTACCGCCAGCGACTGCTGATGGCGGCCGCGTCGGAGGAGACCTCACCGGAGACATCGACATGACCCGATGGATAGCGACGGGCGGTTGGGCCCTGCTGGCATGGCTGGCATGCACCGCCGTCGCGCAAGCCGCACCGGAAAGGCAGGGGCCGGAGGGGTTCTGGGTCCGGCCGGGGTTTCGGGTGACGAAGGTCGCGGAGGGCTTCGGCGAGGCGCGGTTTCTGGCCGTGCTGGACGCGCAGACGGTGTTCGTTTCGCAGCCCGAGGCCGGGACGCTGACGGTCCTGCGCGATGAAGACGGCGACGGCACCTACGAGCGGCACTGGGTCGTGCTCGACGGCCGGCGCACGCTGCACGGGCTGGCGCTGGCCGACGGCTACCTCTACATCGCCATGTCCGGGTCGATCGAGCGGGTCGCGGTGGCGGCGGGCGAGGCCTGGCCGGTCGGCCGTCGGCTGGCGGGGCTGCAGACGGTCATCGCCGAGGGCGAGGTGCCGTCGGGCGGGGGGCACTGGTGGCGCAGCGTGCTCGTGCGCGGCAACCGCCTGTGGACGTCCATCGGCGACTCCGGCAACATCACGGACGAAACCGAGACCCCGCGGCAGAAACTGTGGGTGTACGAGCTGGACGACGCCGGGCGAGCCCGCAACGGGCGGGTGTGGTCCACCGGCCTGCGCAACACGGAAAAACTGCAGTTCCGCCCGGGGACGTCGGAAGTGTGGGGCTGTGACCACGGCTCGGACGACATCGGGGCACGCTTCGGCGAACGCGGCGGCGGGCCTGTGACGGACATGTTCCCGCCGTGCGAGTTCAACCACTACGTGGACGGGTTCGACTACGGGCACCCGTTCATCACCGGGCTGGGCTGGCCGAGGCCGGAGTACGCCGCGCGGTCGGACATCCTGCAGCGGGCCGACCGCAACACCCCGCCCGCGTGGCCGCTGGGGGCGCACTGGGCGCCCAACGGCTGGACGTTCCTGCAGCACGACGGCCTCTTCGGGCGGGGCGGCGATGCGCTGATCGCCTGCCACGGGTCGTGGAACTCGCGCCGGAAAGTCGGCTACCGGCTCGAGCGCGTCCTCTTCGACGAGGTGACCGGCCGGCCGATGGGCTCGCAGATGATCGTCGGCACGCTCAATGAGAACGGCACGGAGGTGCTGGCAAGACCTTGCGACGTATCGGAGCTGCCCGATGGTTCGGTCCTGTGGACGGACTCGCTGCACCGGCGGGTGTTTCGGTTGGAGCGGGTGCGCTAAGGTTTAGCGAAGGGGACCGGACGGCTTTTACAGAGTCAGGTCGCGGGGTTGGTGGCGAGGGGGTCAGGCAGCGTAAAGGCAGGCGAGAATGAATCGAGTGGGTGCGTCGTCGTCATCGTCGGCGTGTGGGTCGGATCGGCGGCTGTCGCCGCAGCGGGTGCTGGCCAGAGGGCTGATGTTCGGGTTGTGGGCGACGCTGCCGCTGGTGGCGGCGGGCTGTCAGTCGAAGCCGGTAGCGCCGGTGGCGACGCGCGAGCAGCCGGCGGCGGAGCGTCCGCCGGGGCACATCGACTTCGTCGAGGAGACGCTGCCCAACGGCCTGCGAGTGATCTACGCGCCGATGCGCAACGCGCCGGTGGTGCACGTGCGCGTGCTGTACCACGTCGGCTCGCGTGACGAGCGGCCCGACCGGCAGGGGTTCGCGCACATGTTCGAGCACATGATGTTCCGCGGCAGCCAGCACGTCGGCCCGGAGCAGCACATGAAGCTCATCGAAGCGACGGGGGGCAACTCCAACGCCTTCACCAGCTTCGACCAGACGACCTACGTGAACACGCTGCCGTCGAGCCACCTCGAGCTGGCGCTGTGGCTCGAGGCGGACCGCATGGCGAGCTTCAAGGTGTCGCCGGAGATCTTCGCCACCGAGCGCAAGGTGGTGGCGGAGGAGTGGCGATTGCGCACGGCCAACCCGCCCACCGGCACGCTCTTCCAGGACTTCCTGCGGACGGCGTACACGACGCACCCGTACCGCTGGTCGCCCATCGGCGACATGGACCACCTGCGCGAGTCCACCGTGGCGGAGCTGCAGGAGTTCTTCAACACGTACTACGTGCCCAACAACGCGTGCCTGATCATCGCGGGCGACATCGACGTGGCCCGCACGATGTGGATGGTGCGGCAGTACTTCGGCTGGATTCCGCGCGGGGCCGACGTGCCCCGGCCGATCCCGGCCGAGCCGGAACAGACCGAGGAGCGGCGCATGGTGGTGTACCGGCGGACGGTGCCGGTGCCGATCGTGCTGATGGGGTTCAAGACGACGGACTATCGCTCGGAGGACCATGACGCGCTGGACGCGCTGGCGTCGATCCTCGGCACGGGGCGGACGTCCCGGCTTTCCCGGCTGCTGGTCAACCCGCCGGCGGGCGGACGGCCGGTGGCGGTGCAGGCCGGGGCGGGCAACAACCAGCTGCAGGATCAGGGGTTGTTCACGGTCCAGCTGGCGGTGCTGCCGGGGAACAACCCCGACGACGTGGAGAAGCTGGCCCGTGAGGAGATCGACCGGCTCGTGCGCGAGGGGCCGACGGCCGACGAGCTGGAGAAGTACAAGGTTCAGGCGACGCAGGCGCTGATCCGCTCGCGGGAGACGGCCACGCAGGTCGCCACGGTTCTGGGCGAGGCGAAGGTCTTCGGCGGCGACGCCCGGAGCGTCAACACGGACTATCAGCGTGTCCAGTCGCTTACGCCGGAGACGTTGCGGCGGGTGGCGGCGAAGTACCTCCGGCCCGAGCGCCTCACCGTGGTGCAGTACCTGCCCGACCCGCTGGGCCAGCGGTCGCGTGCGGATCAGTCGGTGGACGCATCGAAGGCGGACCTCGCGGCGTCGGCCGAAGTGGCCGAGAGCCGCACGGTGGTCTCGGCCCGTGACGTGACGTTCCCCGCCAGCTACCCCACACGCCCGCCGACGGGTCAGGCGATTGCCGCCCGGCTGAACACGGGCGAGGTCGGCGAGGTCAACGGCGTGAAGGTGGTGGTCATTCAGGACAACCGCCTTCCGCTGGTGAACTTCTCGCTGGTGCTGCGGGGCGGGGGCGACGCCGAGCCGCCCGGGAAGGAAGGCCTGGCCTCGCTCACCGCGGCCATGCTCCGCCGCGGCTCGGAGGGGTACGACTTTCTGGCCCTGTCGCAGGAGCTGGAGTCGCGCGGGGTGACCATCGAGGTGAGCGACGGCGGAGATACCACGACGCTCATCGGCTCGGCGCCGTCCGACCAACTCGAGTACCTCGCCGAGAAGGCCGCGCTGGTGCTGGGCAGGCCGACGTTCTCGGAGGCGGAGTTCGCCCGGCTCAAGCAGCAGCAGGTCCAGGGGCTGCGGCAGTCGCTCGTGCAGGGGGCGACGGTGGCCTCGCGGGAGGTGTCGGCCGCGCTGTGGGAGAACACGCCGTTCGGCCGGCCGGTGACGCTGCAGTCGCTGGAGTCGATCACGCTGGACGACGTCAAGGCGTGGTACCGGCAGGTGTACCGCCGCGGCGACGCGTTTGCCGTGTTCGCGGGCGACATCTCGCCGGCGGCGGCGCTGCGGCTGGCCGAGCGCGTGACGGCCGCGTTGCCCGAAGGCGCCCCGCCTAGGGCCGAGTACAACGTGCCGACGACGCCGGCGAAGCGCCGCGTGATCCTCGTGGACAGCCCCGACGCACGGCAGGCCAACGTACGCGTCGGGTTCCGGGCGTACAGCCTGAAGTCCGACGAGCGCTTCGCCGGCAACGTGGCCACGCAGGTGCTGACCGCCGGGCTGGACAGCCGGATGAACCGCTACCTCCGGGCCGACCGCGGGCTGACCTACGGGGCCTCGGGCGTCTTCTCGGCCGGTCGCCACAACGGCAGCTTCATCGCCTCGACCGACACCAACCCGCTGACGGTGGCCGCATCGGTGGACGGCATCTTCACGGTGCTGGAGGGGATGAAGGCGGCGCCCATCACCGATGAGGAGCTGGCGCTGGCCCGCAGCCGCGTCGCCGGCGCGATGGTCATGGAGATGCAGACCGCCGCCCAGCAGGCGTCCCGGCGCGTGCAGACCATCCTCAACGACTGGCCGGCCGACTACTGGATGAACTTCCCGGCGAAGATCGCACAGGTCACCAAGGACGACGTGCAGAGGCTGATGAACACCTACACGCGCCCGGAAAACGCGGTGATCGTCGTCGTCGGCCCGGCGGCAACCGTGAAGGAGCAGCTCGAGAAGTACGGCGAAGTCGAGGTCGTGGCGATGCCGCTGCAGCGGACGGCGGCTTCGCCCACCAGCCAGTTGCCGTAGCGGGCCTCCTGCACCGTCACGTGCTGGCTCGCTCCAGCACCACCGCGGTGCCGTAGCACAGCACCTCGGTGGCCCGCGCCTGGGCGCCGAGGTCGGAGGCGTCGTACCGCAACCCGACGACGGCGTTGGCGCCCAGTTCGCGTGCGTGCTGGATCATCTTGTCGTACGCCTGCTGGCGGGTCTGCTCGCACATCGTGGTGAAGGCGCCGATCTGACCGCCGATGATGGATTTGAGCCCGCCCAGGATGCCCTGCGGGATGGTGGGCGCCCGAACGACGATGCCCCGCACCACACCGAGATAGCGTCGCACGCGGTAGCCCTCCACGTCGAACGTGGTGGTGACGATCATCCCCTCATCGGAGCCGGGGCGCGACGTGTACAAGAGGGTCGGTCCGCTCATGGGCGGAGATGTTCATCGAGACCGCGCCCGTCGGACAAGCGGCGGCTATCCGCCGAGGTAGGCGGCCTGCACGGCCGGGTCGGCCAGCAGCTCCCGGGCAGGCGCTTCCTTGATGATCCGCCCGGTCTGCAGGACGTAGCCCCGCGTGGCCACGGACAGGGCCATGTGGGCGTTCTGCTCGACGAGGAAGATGGTGGTGCCGGCGGCGGAGATGTCGCGGATGATGTCGAAGATTTTCCGGACGATCAGCGGGGCCAGCCCCAGCGACGGCTCGTCCAGCAGCAGCAGGGTCGGCCGGGCCATCAGTGCGCGGGCCATCGCGAGCATCTGCTGCTCGCCGCCGGAGAGCGTGCCGGCCTTCTGGTCGCGTCGCTCGCGCAGGATGGGGAACAGGTGCATGCAGCGGTCCATGTCGGCGAGGATCTGGCTGCGGCTGCGCTGCTGGTAGGCCCCCAGGAAGAGGTTCTCGCGGACGGTGAGGTTGGGGAACACCTGCCGGCCCTCGGGCGAGTGCGAGACGCCGACGCGGACGATCTGGTGGGGCGGGTAGGTGTGCAGAGGGTATTTGCCCTGAAAAACGATGGTGCCCGCCCGCGGCCGCAGCAGACCCGAGATCGTCCGCAGCAGCGTCGTCTTGCCCGCCCCGTTGGAGCCGATGAGCGTGACCACCTCCCCCGGCTCCACCCGCAGGGACACCCCGTGCAGGGCGGTGATCATCCCGTAGCCGACGACCAGGTTGTTGATGTCCAGCAGCATGGCCAGTTCGCGGGTGCGGTGACGGAGTCGGCGGAGTCGGTCTTGAGAAGGCAGAACGGCGGCAGAGGCGGCGGCGGGGAACGGGGTCAGCCCGGCGGCGGGGCGACGCCCGGAGCCGGACCGCCGGCCGACGACGCGACGGCCGCATGCGGCGGGGTGTCCGGTTCGCCCAGGTATGCTTCGATCACCTTGGGATTGTTGCGGACCTCTTCCGGCGTGCCCACGGCGATGGTCTCGCCGTGGTCGAGCACGGTGATCCGCTGACACAGGCCCATGACCAGTTTCATGTCGTGTTCGATGAGCCAGATGCCCACGCCGAAGGTGTCGCGGATGAAGCGGATCAGCCCGGTGAGCTCGACCTTTTCCTGCGGGTTCATGCCGGCGGCGGGCTCGTCGAGGCAGAGGATCTTCGGCCGCGTGGCCAGCGCGCGGGCGATCTCCAGCCGCCGCTGGTCCCCGTAGGGCAGCGACGCCGCGGGGTAGTCGGCGTAGTGCTCGAGGCGCAGGGTCTTGAGCAGCGACATCGCGTCCTGCCGGAACTGCCGCACCTCCCGCACGTACCTCGGCGAACAGACCAGGCACCCCAGCAGCCCGTGCGACGCCGAGGGATTGAACCCGACCATCACGTTGTCCAGCACGGTGAGTTTGCCGAAGAGGCGGATGTTCTGGAACGTGCGGGCGATGCCGGCGTGGTTGATCTTCACCGGCGAGAGCCCGTCGATGCGGCGCCCGGCAAGGTACACCTCGCCTTCGGTAGGCCGGTACACGCCCGTGACGGCGTTGAACGCGGTGGTTTTGCCGGCGCCGTTGGGGCCGATCAGCCCGACCAGCTCGCCCTGATCGATCTGGAATGAAAAGCGGGTGAGGGCGCGCAGCCCGCCGAACCGCATCGACACGTCGCGGACATCGAGCGTGGGCATGGCTCAGCTCCTCCCCCCGGCGGCGGCCGGGGCCGCAGGGTTGCCCGCCGCAGGGTTGCCCGGTGAGGGGGGGGCCGGTGAGGGGGGGGGCGGCGGGGGCGTCGCCGGCCGGCGCGGACGTCGCCAGTTCAGCCACCCGCGCGACCTCGCCAGCATCGCGACGATCAGCAGCAGCGCGTAGATGACCAGCCGGTAGCGGTTCATCGCGTCGGTGACGGTGGTCGTCCATGCGGGCATCCATGACGGCATCCAGTCGCCGGCGGTCTGCAGGATGGGCTGGAAGAGCGTGAGCACGGTGGCGGCGATGAGGGTGCCCACGATGCTGCCCAGCCCGCCGAGGGTGACCATCACCACCAGCTCGACCGAACGCGTGAGCTCGAACTGCCGGGGGTTGAGGTAGCCGTCGTAATGGGCGAACAGCGCCCCGGCGATGCCGGCGAAGAAGGCGCCGACCACGAACGCCAGCACCTTGTGCGCGGTCACGTCGATGCCCACGGCGGCCGCCGCGATCTCGTCTTCCCGCAGGCACTGCATCGCCCGGCCCTTGGGGCTTGCCCGGATGCGCCACACGGTCAACAGCGTCAGCAGCGCCACCGCGTACACCCACGGGAAAATCCGGGCCTCGGCCAGACCGATCTCCGGGTCGGCCTCGGTGGCATACGGCGGGACGCTCAGCCCCGTAGCCCGACCCAGCGGGGCCGAGTTCATGATCGCCACCACGATGAGCTGGGCGAAGCCGAGCGTGGCGATGGCGAGGTAGTCGCCCTTGAGTCGCAGCGTCGGCAGCCCCACGACGAAGCCGGCGATCGCCGCGGTCACGCCGCCGCCCAGCAGCGAAAACAGGAAACACGCCGGCTTGGCCCAGCTCGCCGGGAGCAGCCCCGAGAGCCACGTCGCCGGCGCCGCGCCCTGCGACATCAGCCACGCGTAGCTGCCGGTGAGCAGCGAGACCGCCGCCGAGAGGGCGTTGACCGCGCCCAGCGGGTAGGTGCCTTCGCTGCCCTTGCCCCGCAGTAGCACGTCGGCGGCGAGGTAGACGATCAGCACCCACGCCAGGGCCGCGGGGAGGCGCCGGTGCAGGCGGCCGGTGAGCACGACGAGCCGGTAGAGGCCCCAGAGCACGGCCCCCGACACGGCGGTCAGGCCCACGAGCGTGAGGAAATACAGCAGCACGCCGCCGGGGTTGGCCCACTCGCGGAAGTCGCCGCCGGGCAGTTCCCGTCCGCCGTACGCGCTGACCGCAAAGCCGCCGAGGTAGGCGCCGACGGCCATGAAGCCGGCATGGCCCAGAGAAAACTGCCCGGCGATGCCGTTGATCAGCTGCAGCGACAGCGCCAGCGTGAGGTTGATACCCAGCAGGATGGAAATCCGCGCCCAGAACGGGTCCACCGGCTTGAGCGGGCCGTTCTCCCCGGCCATCCAGCCGCCTTCGACGTACCAGCCCAAGGGGAGCAGCGCCGCGATCGCCAGCGGGACCCACCAGTTGGCCCGCAGAGGCATCAGCCACGCCGGGGAGCTCGGCCGGCCCGCGTCCGCGAGCGCGGAGGCCGCCGCGGCAGTGGAGGGGGCGGACGGCGCGGAACTCGGTCGCTGGTGAGACATGCGGCAAGGGGGGAAAGGACCGTGACGTCGTGCTCCCGGAGAAGAACGCCTGCCCGTGGCGAAGTTACACCTTCTCGACCGTGCGGTCGCCCAGCAGCCCGGACGGCTTGAGCAGCAGCACCGCGATGAGGATGGCGAACGCCACGCCGTCGCGCCACTGGCTGCCGCCGTCGATGTAGGTCACCACCAGCACTTCGGTCACCCCCAGCAGCAGGGCCCCGAGCACGGCGCCGGCGATGTTGCCGATGCCCCCGAGTACCGCCGCCACGAAGGCCTTGAGCCCCATCATCAGACCCATCATGGGGTCGACCCGGGGGAACTTGAGCGCGATCAGGATGCCCGCCGCCGCGGCCAGCACCGACCCCAGCACGAACGTGAAACTGACGATGCGGTTGATGTTGATGCCCATCAGCGACGCGGTGTCGAAGCGGAAGCTCACCGCCCGCAATGCCATGCCCGTCCGCGTGTGCAGCACGATGTAGCGCAGCGTGAGCATCAGCACCAGCGTCACGGCGATGATCACCGCGTCGATCTTGCCCAGCGTGATGCCGCCCTGCATGACCCCGGTCACCGGGTCGGGCACGCCGCCGATGCTCAGCAGCATCGGCCCGCCCTCACCGAAGTCGGGCTGGGGAAACGCCCGGGGCGTGGGCCCGAAGACCGCCTGCCCGCCGTACATCAGCAGCATGCTCATGCCGATGGCGGTGATCAGCGAGTTGATGCGGTCGGCGTGGCGGATCGGCCGATACGCCAGCAGCTCGATGAAGAACCCCAGCGTCCCGCAGATCACCATCGAGCACAGCAGCAGCAGCAGCCCGCTGCCCACGCCGAAGGTGGTGATCCCCAGCCACGACGCGATGATCGCGCCCATCATCGCCCCGACCATGTACACATCGCCGTGCGCGAAATTGATCAGCCGCAGCACGCCGTACACCATCGTGTAGCCCACCGCGATCAGCGCGTAGATCGACCCGGTGGACAGCCCGAGGATGAGCGTCTGGATCAAGCTGGAAAGCCAGTCGGGCATGTCAGGCGAGGGGCACGTCGCAGCGGCGGATGGCCCGGAGACGGCAACCCTCCCGCTGGCGGGCCACCCCGTCCCAAGCGGCGCAGGTCACGCGGTGGGCCCGCATCGACGGCCGCCGGCATCCTAAGGACTCCGCGGCGGCCGACAAGAGCGCGCCGGCCGCCGATCAGGGCTACGGCAGCGGCTCAGCGGCGGCGGGCGCCGATGAGCGGCGGCGGCTTCGCCACCTTCATGGGCGGCCGGGTCTCACGCCCCGCCGTCAGGGGTTGACGGTGTCCACGTACTCGAACCGCTGCTGGACCTGCCCGCCGACGTTCTTCACCGAGACGCGGAGCACGACCAGCGGCTTCTTGGCGTTGCGGTTCTCGTCGATGGTGATCTTGCCGGCAGCGCCGGGGAAGTCGCGCGTGGACGCCAGCGCGTCGCGGATCGCCCGCCCGTTGGTGCTCCCCGCCCGCTGGATGGCGTCCGCCAGCAGCATCATCGAGTCGTACCCGAGGATGGCCATCGCGTCGGGCAGCTTGCCGTTGTACCGCTCGCGGTACCGGCGGATGAACGACTGCACGGCTTCCGACTCGTCGTCGGCCGAAAAGTGGTTCGAAAAGAAGCTGCCGTCGATGGCCTCGCCGGCGATCTGGCCGAGCGTCTCGGCGTCCCAGCCGTCGCCGCCCAGCAGCGGCACGGTGATCCCCAGCTCGCGGGCCTGCCGGGCGATCAGCCCCACCTCCTGGTAATACCCCGGGATCCAGATCGCATCGGGGTTGGCGGCCCGGATCTTGTTGAGCTGGGCGCGGAAGTCCACATCGCCTTCGCCGTAGCTCTCGTCGGCCACGATCGTGCCGCCCAGCTCTCGCACGCGGGCCGCGAAGAACTCCCGCAGCCCCAGCGAGTAGTCGTTCTTGACGTCGTAGAGGATCGCGAAGCGGCGTGCCTTGGGCCCCTTGTCCGACTTCATCGCGAAGTCGGCCATCGCGGTACCCTGGAACGGGTCGATGAAGCAGGCGCGGAAGATGAAGTCGCCCACCTGCGTCACCCGCGGGTTGGTGGAGGCCGGCGAAAGCATCGGGATCCGCGCCCGCTGGGCGACCGGGGCCGCCGCCAGCGACCGGCTCGAGGCGATCTCGCCCAGCAACGCCACCACGCGGTTCTGGTTGATCAGCTTCTGGACCGCCGTCACCGCCTCTTCCTGCTTGCTCTGCGTGTCCTCCGTGATGATGCGGACGGGCCGGCCCAGCACCCCGCCCCGCGCATTGATCTCTTCCGCGGCCAGCCGGATGCCCTCATCGGCCGAGTTGCCGAAGACGGCCGTCCCGCCGGTCATCGACGCGAAGTGCCCGATGCGGATCTCGTCGCCGCTGCCGCGGGCCTGACCGAACGCACTGGCCGTCCACGTGGCCGTCGCCGCCGCCATCAGACCCGCCGCCGCCAACACCCACCAGCCGATTCGTCCCAGCATGCGTCAACACCTCCTCGTTGTGAGTTAGACCCGCACGGTCGCGGAAGGTCGGGCGACTTTACCCGCGCCGCGCCCCGGGTGCACCTGCAAGCCCAGGCAGCGGCCAAGCCCCCGTCTGCCTCCCCTTCGCCCGCTCACAGCTCGAGGATGCCCGGCCGCTCCAGCCCGCCCCGGGTCGCCACCCCCGGCCAGTCCGCCGACTTCGCCGTGAGCACCTCGATCACGCCCCCCGGCCCCACCAGCACCGTGTCCTCACTCTTGGTTCCGGTGATCGACGGGTTCCACGCAAAGGCCTGCCCCGCCAGAACCTTCTCTTGCGACGCCGGCGTGGCGATGACCTCCCGACTGGCGTAGCCCGTGCTGCCCCCCTGATGGTGCAAGGTCCACTCCGATCCGAATCCTTGCTCCGCATAGGCCTTTTGGAGCACCCCAAAAATGTCGCCGAGCCGTTTCCCGGGTTTCGTCGCCGAGATCACCCCCGCGTCCACCTCGCACACCGCCCGGTGTCGGCGGGTCAGCTCGGTCGGCACCGGGCCGAAGTGCACCAGCCGGGTCAGGTTCGAAATCAGCCCGCCGAACTCCGTGCAGCTCACCAGCATGACCACCTGACGCAGGCGATGCTCCGTGGGGATCGGATGCCGGTAGCGTTCCAGTCGGTCGTCCGCCGCCACCAGCGTCACCACCGGGTTGAGCCCCCGTGCGTGCATTTCGTACGCCAGACGCCCGGCCACCTCGTGCTCCGAAATCCCCGGTCGCAACGCCCGGCAGGCCGCCTCCATCGCCTCGCTGGCCAGCCGGCCGCCGACGCGGTAGCGGTCCTGCTCGCGTGGCGTGAGCGCCCAGCGAAGGGGCAAGACGTCCGCCGGCAGCGCCGGCAAGCCCAGTCCGAACAGGTCGGTGTCGGCGGCGAGACGTCGTCCCCGCAGGGCATCGTCACAGACCCGGCGCCGGGCCGCCGCGTCGTGCCACGGGAACTCCACCACCGGGATGTCCAGGCCGACCAGCTCCTCATACCGGAACCGGGGCGCTTCGATGGTGTTGGTCAGGCACGCCACGCCGTTGGCAGTGACCAGCAGGCCGGCCACGCCGTCCGGTGAGCTGTTGAGAATCCGGTTGACCCGGCCGTCCGTCGCCCACGCGAACCACGCCCGCGTGCCGAGCAGGGCGCCGTCAAACCCCAGCCGGCCCAGCCCTTCCAGCAGCCGGGCGTGCTTCTCTGCCAGTGGAGCAGGCAAGGACATGGCTTACCCCGATGGTCGCCGACTTCAGCATCCCCCCGCACCGGTCTGGGCCGCTGCCCCGGGTGGAACCACCGCCCCGGCCCGCCCTCATTTCCCTGCGACCGCCAGCTTCCCGTGGGCCCGCTTCAGCGCCAGTGCCTTGGCCTGACGGTTTTCCGGGCCTTCGATGGGCATGGCCTGTGCCCGCTGCAGCTCGGCTTCGGCTTCGGCGGGGGAGATCTGCGTGGACGCGATAGCCGTGTTGGTGATGACGGTGAGCTGGTTTTCGCGCATCTGCGCCACGCCGCCCTCGACGAAGTAATACGCGTGCCGGCCGCCGGGCAGGTCGATCTGCATCGGCCCGGCGTCGATCCGCATGAGCAGGGGTGCCCGGTTGGTCAAAATGCCCACCAGCCCGTCGTGCGCGGGCAGGATCACCTGCTCCACCTGCTGGTCGAAGGCCTGCTCGTCGGGCGTGACGATGGTGCAGCGGAAAGCCATGGCGGTGCGAGCGTAAGGCGCAAGGGCCGCGCGCTTCAACCGTCGCCGGGACGCCCACGCCCTCCGGACGACCACGCCGGCGAACCGAACGGCATGACAACGGGCCAAAGACGATGTAGTATTCGATTGCGTCGGTCGGGGTGGTGTCACCCCAGGCGAAGCCGACGGCGGGCGGGCCGCGTGCACGTCGCACGCGGGCCGCATGTTTTTTTCATTCGATTCAGGGAATCGGCAGCGGGCGGACCGGGCACGCCCACCTGCCATGTGTCTTTCGCGGAGCAGTCGTATGCAAATCGTCTCCCCCGAAGAGCGGGCTGCGATGGAACGTCGCCTTCAGGAGCTCTACAAGGCCAAGCTCGACGTTCAGGAGCGGATCAACAAGGCCGCCGCGCTCGGAGACCTCTCCGAAAACGCCGAGTACCACTTCGCGAAAGAGGAAAACCGCAACATTCAGCGGGAACTCGCCGAACTGGAGGCAAAGATCCGCAACACGGCTGTGGTCAACGCCACCGACGTCCCCGAAGATGTCGTCTTCCTCGGCCACACCGTCCGGCTGCTCGACCTCGACGACGAATCGGAGACGCTGGTCAAGCTCGTCGGCGAAGCCCAGCCGCCCAGCACCCAGGACGATGTACTTTCTGTCTCGGCCACCAGCCCGATGGGGGAAGCCCTGATGAAGGCCCGCGTCGGCGAGACCATCAAGGTCCGTGCCCCGCGCGGGACGCTCATGTTCAAGATTCTGGAGATCGTCCGCTGACGGTTCGGCCGGTCGGGGGGGGACCGGCGCGGGGCGGGGGGGGGACCGGCGGGGCGAACAGCTCCGGGCCGACCAAAGACCCTTCCGCCTGCCCCGTGAGCCGTCTCGCCAACTTGTGCCGCCTTAGCTCAATTGGCAGAGCACCGGTTTTGTAAACCGGCGGTTGCCGGTTCGACTCCGGCAGGCGGCTTGAGCCCCGTGGGCGACAGCGGCTGCGGGCCGCCCGTGGGCCGCGGGCCGCTCACGGGCGCCGGGGCGGTGGCGGCCACCGGACGGACGTTGTTGCCCGGCGGCAGCGACGGGTGTTGCCGGGGGGTCAGTCGAGCTGGCCGAACCCGAGTTCGGCGGGCATGGGGGCCGGCCGGGCGTAGGGCTGCATCGGCTGGACCATGCGGCCTTCGCGGCTGGAGTCGAGGAAGCCCTGCATGAGTTCGAGGACGGTCATGGCCTGTTCGGCGGAGCAGCGGTGCGGCCGGCCGGTCCGGATGGCGACGGCCATGTCGGCCAGCCCGACGGAGCGTCCGTAGCCGCGGACGAAGGTGTGGGGGATTTCGCGGAAGTCGCTGTCGCCGTTGCGGCGAAGGAACACCGGCCCGTCGAAGCCGTTGGGGTCGGGGACCTTGAGCGTGCCTTCCGTGCCGATGAGGGTGATGGGGTTGCGGCCGTCGTACTGCGCGCCGTAGCGGACGGCGAAGCTGGTGATGATCGTGCCCGCGGCGCCGTTCTCGAACTCGAGCACGCCGCAGATGTGGTCGGGCGTCTCGACGTGGATGACCTTGCCGTGCTTGGGCTGGCTGGTGATGGTGCGCTGCGGGATGGCGATGGTGGCGACGCCGGCGATGCGGCGGACGGGACCGAAGAGGTTGAGCAGGGCGGTGAGGTAGTAGGGGCCCATGTCGAACATCGGCCCGCCGCCGACTTCGTAGTAGAACTCCGGGGAGGGGTGCCAGCTTTCGTGCCCGGGGCACATCATCAGGGCGATGACGCCGACGGGCCGGCCGATCGCGCCGTCGTCCACGAGCTTGCGTGCGGTCTGGACGCCCGCGCCCAGGAAGGTGTCGGGCGCGCAGCCGACGCGCAGGCCCTTTTCGGCGGCCCGTCGCAGCAGTTTCCGGCCCTCGGCCACATCCACCGCCAGCGGCTTTTCGAGGTAGGTGTGTTTGCCGGCATCCAGGGCGGCCATGGACACGGGCACGTGGGCCTTGGGGACGGTGAGATTGAGGACGATTTCGATGGACGGGTCGGCGAGCAGTTCCTCGACCGAGCACACCTTCGGCACGCCGAACTCGGCGGCCCGCTTCTCGGCCGCCTCGCGGTTGAGGTCGGCGCACGCCGCGATGGTGACCTGCGGGAACTGGCGGGCCATGCCGAGGTACTGCCCGGCGATCGCGCCGCAGCCGATGACGCCGATACGGACGGGTTCCATGGGGTGCATTCTCCTGTCGTGGGTTCACGCGGCGGCACACCGGTGGCCGTCACACGCGAATCGGCGATGATACCGCAGTGCGGCGTAGACTAGCCGCAAGGCGGTCGGCCGCTGAGGAAGGACGTACGGGCGATGTGGCGAAAAGTCGCAGCGGGCGGCGTGGTGGCGGCGGCGGTGCTGGGGTCCGCTGCGGTGGCGGTGTCGGCGGCGTCGGTCGCGGTCGCCCAGACGGCCGGGGACGGCCGGCCGGGCACGACGGCGGGTGCGGCGTCATCGACGACGGCCCCGGCGAGGCCGAACGCGACGGCCGGTCGGGACGTGCTCGTGCTCGCCGACGGCACGCGGCTCGAAGGCACCGTGCGACGCGACGGCGACGCGTGGGTCGTGGAGACGACCGAGGGCGAGCGTCGGCGCGTCGTGCCAGAGGAGGTCGGCCGCATCGACCTTGCCCCGCGGGCGGACGCCACGGCCGGCGACGCCGCGCTGGCCTCGCTACGCCGCTCGGCCGAGGCGCTGGGCGACCCGCGTCGTGTGATGGAGCGGTACCGGCAGTTCATCGAGATGCACCGCGGGCAGAGCGTGGCCGAGGACGCCGAGCTGGACCTGCGGACGTGGACCTACCGGCTGGAGAAAGGGCTTATCCGCCTGGGCAGCGCGTGGGTGACGCCCGGGCAGGCGGACCGGCTGCGGAGCGACGCGACCGACCTGGCGCTGCGTGCGGTCGGCGAGCTGCGTGAGGGGCGGTTGCAGGCGGCCGAGCAGACGCTGGCCGACGCGCTGGCGATGGACCCGGGCAACCCGACGGCGCACTACCTGCGGGGCGTGGTGCTGTACCGGCAGGACCGGCTGCCCGAAGCCCGTCGGGCCTTCGAAGCGTCGCTGGAGTCGGCGCCCGGGCATGGTCCGACCCTGGGCAACCTCGCGGTGACGCTCTACCGCACCAACGCGGTGGCGCTGGCGATGGCGACGTACGACCAGGCGATGACCGTGATGCCGCTGGAGCGGGGGCTGCTGAGCAACGTCGCCGAAGCGCTGCATGCGCTGACCGACGCCCAGCGCAACAACCCCGCCGCCCGGCGTGTGCAGCGGAAATTCGACGAGCAGGAGAAGGTGCTCAGCGAGCGGCTGGCGCGGCTGCCTCCGCCTGACGGCCCGCTGTTCCGCTGGGGCTCGAGCTGGGTGACCCAGCAGCAGTTGGACGAGTACCGCGCGGCCGAAGCCCGCATTCAGGCGGAGCTGGACCAGCTCGCCGGCGAATACGACCAGACGGTGGCACGGATCAGCGGCATCGACGAGCAGATCCGCCGCAATCTCGACGACATGCGTCGCATCGAGCTGCAGAGTTATGGGACGGACGCGTCGGGCAACCCGGTCCGCTTCCCGCTGCCGCAGATCTATTTCCAGCTCCGCAACCAGACGGAGCAGCTGCGGGCGGAGCGGGCTTCGGTGGAGGCTCGGCAGGCGCAGATCCGGGCCCGCGCGCGGGCGGTGCAGGGGCAGATGCCCGCGCCGCGGTTCACCGGCATTCAGCAGCTCTATGCGGCCGAGGCCGCGCCGGTCGTCCGACGCTTCGCCCCCACGACACGGCCGCGCTAGGGCGTGCCCGACGCCGCGGGCGGAACGCGTCCGCTCACCTGCTGCCGCCGGTCAAGGCGCGTCTGCAGCCGGTCAAGGCGCGTCGTCCCGGCGGGCCGGGCGCGTCGCCGCCGCCAGCCGTGGCCGCCCGTGAGGCCGCGTCCGCTTGGAAGGCAGGGCGTGTTCCGTCGGGTGTGGCTGTCGCACGGTGGCCACTTCCGCACGCCAGCGGCTGGGGGTGACGCCGTAGACCCGGCGAAAGGCGCTGGAAAAGTTGGAGAGGTGTTTGAAGCCGGTGGCGGTGGCGACCTCGGCGAGATGCACGTCGGACGACTCGAGGTAGCGGCGGGCGGCCGAGAGCCGCAGCCGTCGCAGCTCGTCGGCCACGGTCCGGCCGAGGCATTCCTTGAACCGGCGGTCGAGCGTGGTGCGGGAAAGCTGCAGCGAGCGGGCGATGTCTTCCGCGGTCACGTCCTCGTGCAGGTGGCTGCGCATGTGCTCGAGGGCACGGGCGACGTCCGCGTCGGTGACGTGCATGACGTCGGTGGAGAGGCGCGGCACCACGCCGCGGGGAAGCACTTCGCGGTGCAGGTTGCCGGCGACGCGGCCGTCGAGCATCTCCAGCAGCAGTTGTGCCGCGACTTCGCCGATGCGACGCGAGTTGACGTCGATCGAGCTGATGGGCACCCAGCCGTAGGCGCTGTGGATTTCGAAGTTGTCCACGCCGATGATGCCGACGTCGTCGGGGATGTCGCGGCCGGCAGCGCCCACCGCGTCGCGGAGATACACCGCGATGCAGTCGTTGGCCGCCATCACGCCCAGCGGGTTGCCGCCGATGCGCGAAAGAAAGCGGCCGAGCAGCTCCGTGTGCAGCAGACCTTCCCACGCGTCCGCCACGAACACCTCCGGAGTGACCCCCGCCTGCTTGGCGACACTGGTGAAGCCCGCCAGCCGCCGCTGGGACCACTCGGCCTGAATCCCATAGAAGGCCAGCCGGCGATAGCCCCGGTCCAGCAGGTGTTCGGCGGCCAGCGCGCCCACGACGTGGTCGTCGGGCGTCACCTTGGCCACCTCGGTGGCGAACTTGTAGGAGTAGAGGCCGACGCACGCCCCTTCCCAGCCGGCGGTGTCGGGGCACCACTCGCCCTGGCCGGGCGTGACGATCACCCCGGTCCGCGGGTGCTGAAATCGGTACCGCGCGGCGTCGGGGAGCTTGAACCTGGAGATGACCGCAGCGTTGGCGGCGGTGGCGACGGTGCCCACGCCGCGGAGCACTTCCGCGCTGTTGAAGACGTCGTCACCGAGCACGACGTGGATGACGGCCGAAGGCTGGGGGCGACGCGATGGCATGTTGACGACCTGCGAAGTGAAGGTTCAGCATCGGCACCCGGGGCGGGCGGCGCCGACCCCCCGGGGAGTGTTCCAAGGAGTGTGCCATCGGCCGGCCCCAGTGCAAAGGCGTTTCGGCAGCCGCCACGTCGGGAAGACGCAAGGAAAGGGCGGCCGTCCGGCTCGCCAGCGGGGCCGCGAGCGGGCACAATGCCGCACGTGGCCAATCCTTCGATCGAGCTGCACGAGCCGCTGATCGTGCTGCGGTGGATGACCCGCCTGCGGTGGCTGGCCGCGGTGGGGCAGGTGGCGGCGGTGGCGGTGTCGATGGGGGTGCTGGGGCTGGAGCTGGCCCCGCTGCCCATCGGGCTGATCATCGCCCTGACGGTGCTGACCAACATCGCTCTGGAGCTGGTGGTACGCCGGTCGCGGCCGCCGGGCTGGATGGTGCCGGCGACGGTGGCGCTCGACGTCGTGCTGCTGACGGCACTGCTCATGTTCTGTGGCGGCCCGGACAACCCCTTCCGGGTGCTCTACGTCGTGCACATCGTCATGGCCGTGGTCGTGCTGGGCTATGCGGTGACGTGGCTGATCGTTGTGGAGTCGGCGGTCTGCTACGGGCTGCTGGTGGCGTTCCACGTCAGGGTGCCGATCGAAGCGCTGCCGCACCAGGTGCTGCGGCTGGGGGACTGGCTGGCGCTGGTGCTGGTGGGCGTGCTGATTGCTTACTTCGTGGGCCGTATTACGCAAGCCTTGCGCGACCGCGAGGCGGAGATCGCGGCGATCCGCGAGCGGGCGGCCCGGACGGAAATGCTGGCGAGTTTGACCACGCTCGCCGCGGGGGCCGCCCACGAGATGGGCACGCCGATGGGCACGATCGCGATCGCAGCCAAAGAACTGGAACTGGCCTTGGAGCAAAATCCCGACATGAAGCCGTGGGCAGAGGACGCCCGGCTCATCCGCACGGAAGTGGACCGCTGCCGCAACATTCTGGAGCGGATGCGGGTGGACGTGTCGGATGAGCTGCGGCTGAGGCCGGCGCAGGTGTCGCTCGCCCAGTTCGTCGATTTCTTGCGCCAGGACCTGTCGCCCGGGGACTGGGAGCGGGTTCGGCCGGCGGGGGTGACCGATGAGGTGGTGCGGCTGCCGACGCGGGCCATGCGGCAGGCACTTAACGTCTTGCTGCGCAATGCGTTGGAGGTGACGCCGGAGGGGGCGTTTGTCGAGCTTCGGGTCAGCCACGTGCCGGGGCGGGTGACGTTCGAGGTGGAAGACCACGGCCCGGGGATGGAGCCGGAGGTGGCCCGGCGGGCGGGTGAGCCGTTTTTCACGACCAAGCCGGTGGGCAAGGGGATGGGGATGGGGCTGTTTCTGGTGCGGATGGTGGCGGAGCAGACCAAGGGGAAGTTCGAGTTGCACTCGACCAAGGGGGTCGGGACGCGGTGCGTGCTGTCGATCCCGGTGCAGGAGGTGGGCGGGGCCGAACCTGCGTCGGCGGCCCCGGGACCCGGGGGGACGCGGGTCGTGGGACAAAGCGGGGAGCAGGCCGGCGGGTCCGGGCCGTCGCAGGGAGCGTCGTGAACGGATGCGGATGCGGCGGCTGGCGATGAAGGCGACTCGCGTTGGCCGGCGGTATTCGGTAAGGTGAGCGTCAACGTCGAACCCAACCGGAGTGGCAGCAGCGATGGGTAAAGCAGTGCTCCCCAGCGGCGAGCGGATCCGCATCCTTGTGGTGGATGACGACAACAACTTTCGCGACCGGCTGGTCCGGGCGTTCGCGATGCGCGGTCTGGACGCGCACGGGGCGCATGACGCGGCCGAGGCGATGGTCAAGGCCCGGCAGGTGCGGCCACACCGCGCGGTGGTGGACATGCGCATGCCGGGGAAGACCGGCATCGAGCTGGTCAAGGACCTGACGGCGTTTGACCCCAACATTCAGGTGGTTGTGCTGACGGGTTACGGGTCGATCGCGACGGCCGTGGAGGCGGTGCGGAACGGGGCGATCGACTACCTGAACAAGCCGGTCGATACGGACCAGATTCTTGCGGTGTTCGACCGCGATGAGCACGACCACGCGGCGGCCGGCAAGGAGGCGGTGGAGCAGACGCCGTCGCTGGCCCGGGTGGAGTGGGAGCACATCCAGCGAATCCTGCTGGACTGCGGCGGCAACATCTCGCAAGCGGCGCGAAAGCTAGGGATCCATCGCCGCAGCCTTCAGCGGAAGCTCAGCAAGTTGCCGCCCTGGATGTGACGGCCGACCGGGCGGCTTCGACGAGGGGCCGGTTCCGCCAGGGCCGGTTTGGGTGGGAGCGGTTCCGGTAGGGCGCGATCGGGCAGGGCCGATTCGGGTGGCGGCGCGACGACTGCCGATATCCTCAAGCGGCGGCGTGGTTTGGCGGCGGAGGAGCGACGCCGGAGGGTCGGGACCTTGCGGCGCTGCGCAAGAACGACCTTTATGTAGATATTTCGGTGTGTGGATAGGGCGGCCTAGAGTGCGACGGAGTGTCGCACCCGATGCTTTTGACGATGGGGTGACGGCGACGTTAGCTTCGGCGACGAATCCGTACTTCGCGGGTGCGTGGTCAGCGGTGTGAGTCCCGTCGCGTGGCACGCTCAGGACCGGTCGGCTGGCTTCTAACTTTTTCCTGTTTTTCCCATGGCACATTCGACGGAAGGTCGTGCGTCGGGTTCGGGGACGGGCGAGAGGCGGTTCGTGTTCCCCCGGTGGGCGAACTACCTGTTGCCGCTGCTGGTTCTCGGGACGCTCGGCGCGGGGTTGTACGTGCCGACGCTGGTGTACATCGGGTTCAGCCCGAAGGCGACGGCCGTGGGGTATGCGCCCCCGCAGCCGGTGGAATTCAGCCACGCGCTGCACGCCGGTCAGTTGGGGATGGACTGCCGCTTCTGCCACACGACGGTGGAGAAGGCGGGGTTCGCGGCGGTTCCGGCGACGCAGACGTGCATGAACTGCCACACCAACATCGCCGGCTCGACCAGCCGTCATCCGGACGACCGGGTTCGTCGGGACAAGCTGGCGCTGGTGAAGGAGAGCTGGGAGACGGGCAAGGGCATCCCGTGGGTGAAGGTGCACGACCTGCCGGATTACGCGTATTTCAACCACGCCGCGCACATCAACAAGGGCATCGGCTGCGTGAGCTGCCACGGGCGTATCGACCAGATGGAGGTGGTGACGCAGGTGGCGCCGTTGAGCATGGGCTGGTGCCTTGATTGTCATCGCGAGCCGGAGAAGCACCTGCGTCCGAAGGACCAGGTGACGAACATGGCGTGGTCGGCCGAGCGCGACATGGGGATGAGCCAGATCGAACTGGGTCTGAAGCTCAAGCAGGAGTACGGGATTCGGGATGTGGCGTACATGACCAGCTGCTACACCTGCCACCGGTGAGCGACGTTGGGGTTGCGGCGAGGTTCGGTGTGCGTTGCACGCCGGACGGCCGGGGCGGGCACCGCTCTGTGGCGGCGGGTCGGCGGCGGCCGCGTGTGGGGAGGGTGTACCGCGGGTTGGTGTGAGGCGAGTCAGGGACGGTCAAGCAAGGGCTTTCATGGCACAGGTGAATCGCAACGCGGATGTGACGGGTCCGGGCGGCGGCGGGGAGTCGGCCTCCGCCGGCGGGCTTGGTGCGTACTTTCGGAGCCTCGAGCACCTGGCAGACCCGTCGCGTGCTGAAGCGGCGGCGGCGGTGGAGTTTCCGAACTACGACCCCGCGGGGTTGGTGAAGTCGTCGCGACGCGGGTTTATGAAGCTCGCGGGCGCGTCGATGGCCCTGGCCGGGGTGACGCTGACGGGGTGCCGCCGGTGGCCGAAGGAAGAGCTGGTGCCGCACGCGACCAACCGGCACGACCGCATACCGGGTTTGCCGGAGCACTACGCGTCGGCGTTCGAGCTGGGGGGCGTGGCGGACGGCATCGTCGTGACGACGTACGACGGGCGGCCGATCAAGATCGAAGGCAACCCGGACCATCCGTTTTCGCTCGCGTTCGAAGGGGTGGGCGAGGCGAAACTGGGGCGGTACGGGGCATCCACCTACTACGCGCAGGCGTCGGTGCTGGAGATGTACGACCCTGAGCGGTCGCGTCGGGTGGGTGAAGGGAAGGCGGGGGCGCGGTCGGCGTCGAGCCTGGAGCGGTTTCTGTCGGCCGCCAGAGAGGCGTTGGCCGGCGGGGGCGTGGCGTTCGTTTCGCTGGCGACGTCGTCGCCGACGGTGATGGCGTTGCGGCAGAAGTTGCCGGCGGGGGTGACGTGGTACGAGTACGAGCCGCTCAGCCATGACAACGCCCGCGAGGGCGCGAGGCTGGCACTGGGGCAGGTGGTGCGGCCGATTCTGGACCTGACGAAGGCGGACGTGATTGTGTCGCTGGACGACGACCTGCTGACGTCGTCGCCGGCGTCGCTGCGCTATGCGGCGGACTGGGCGTCGCGTCGGCGGTCGGTGGACGCCGACCGCACGATGAACCGGCTGTACATCGCCGAGTCGGTGTTCTCGAACACCGGGGCGGTGGCGGATGAGCGTGTGGGCGTGCGGGCGTCGCGGGTGGACGCGATGGCCCGGGCGCTGGCGGTGGCGTTGGGGGTGCCGGGGGCGAGCCCGTCGGGCGAGCTGTCGGCGGCGGAAGACGAATGGGTCCGCCGGGCGGCGGCGGACCTGCGCCGGGCCGGGAAGGCGGGCGTGGTGACGGCGGGGACTCACCTAGACCCGGCCACGCAGGCGGTGGCACACCTCATCAACCTGCACCTGGGGAACACGGGCACGACGGTGCGGTATGTGCAGTTGCCCGACGCGGACCGGCCGACGCACCTCGCGGCGATCACGGCGTTTGCCGAGGCGCTCAAGTCGGGGCGGCTGAAGGCGGTGTTCTTCCTGTCGGGGAACGTGGCGTACGACGCTCCGGCAGACCTGGGGCTGGCCGAGGCCATCGAGCGGTTCGATGGGTTTTCAGCGTACTTGGGGCTGTATGAGAACGAGACGAGCCGGCTGTGCGGCTGGCACGTGCCCGAGGCACACGCGCTGGAGAGCTGGGGCGACGCGCGGGGGTATGACGGGACGGTGACGCTGCTGCAGCCGATGATCGAGCCGCTGTTCGGCGGCATCACGAAGGCGGAGCTGCTGGCGGCGCTGGTGGGGGAGCCTGAGGTGTCGGGGCGGTTCCTGACGCGTCGGGTGCTGGGGCTGAGCGACGAGGTGGCGTACAAGACGGCGCTGCAGAAGGGGGTGGTCGAAGGGACGGCTTATCCGGAGGCGCAGGTCAGGGCCGGTGCGTTCCCGCCGCCGGCGAAGCCGGTGGACGGTGGCGAGCTGGAGCTGCGGTTCGTGCGGTCCACGCTCTATGACGGGCGGTATGCCAACCTCGGCTGGCTGGCGGAACTGCCGGACCCGATGACGAAGCTGACGTGGGACAACGCGATCCTGCTGAGCAAGACCGACGCCGACCGGCTGGGGGTGAAGACCAACGACCTGGTGCGGCTGACGGTGGGGGGCAAGACGTTGGAGATTGCGGTGTACGTGCTGCCGGGGCAGCCGGTGGGCGTGGCGCAGCTGCCGCTGGGCTTTGCGCGCAAGGCGGCCGGGACGATCGGCAACGGCAACGGGTTCGACACGTACAGCCTGCGGACGACCGGCGGGTTCCACGTGACGGCGGGCTCGGCGGTGCGGACGCCGGGGACGTACGAGCTGGCGACCACGCAGGAGCACCACCTGGTGGACTGGGTGGCGGCGTACGCGAAGGAGAAGCGGCTGGGCAAGCCGGACCAGTCGGGCAAGATCCTGCGTGAGGCGACGCTGGCGTCGTTCATCAAGGAGCCGCGGGGGATGCACAAGGCGGTGCACGCGGACCTGGCGCTGCAGCTGTTCGATCCGCCGCACCAGATGAACGAGCCGCACGCGTGGGGCATGGCGATCGACATGTCGTCGTGCACGGGGTGCGGGGCGTGCGTGACGGCGTGTCAGGCGGAGAACAACATCCCGACGGTGGGCAAGCACCAGGTGCTGATGTACCGGGTGATGCACTGGATCCGGATCGACCGGTACTTCAAGCACGACAAGAAGACCGACCCGGACGTGACGCGTCCGCAGGTGGTGTTCCAGCCGATGATGTGCGTGCACTGCGAGAACGCGCCGTGCGAGCAGGTGTGCCCGGTGGCGGCGACGGTGCACGACACCGAGGGGCTGAACACGATGGTGTACAACCGCTGCATCGGCACGCGGTACTGCAGCAACAACTGCCCGTACAAGGTGCGTCGGTTCAACTACTTCGACTACCACTCGACCAGTCCCCGCGAGGGGCTGCGCAAGCCGTACCTGAACATGCCGGACCAGCAGCAGGTGCGGGACGTGGATCCGCTGGTGCGGATGAAGTTCAACCCCGAGGTGTCGGTGCGGATGCGCGGGGTGATGGAGAAGTGCACGTACTGCACGCAGCGGATCCAGGCGGCGAAGATCAAGGCCCGTACGGAGCACGCGCAGGGGCTGCGTCCGACGGACAAGGTGCCCGACGGCGGAATCCTCACGGCGTGCCAGCAGGCGTGTCCGACGCAGGCCATCTGGTTCGGGGACCTCAACGACCGCAACGCGATCGTGTCGCGGCGGCAGGCGTCGCCGCGGAGCTACGACGTGCTGGCGGAGCTGAACACGCGTCCGAGGTCGAAGTACATGGGCAAGATCCGCAACCCGGCGGTCGAGACGGTCGCCACCACGGAGGAGGGCCACTAAGCCATGGCGAGCATTCCAGCCAGCGACCCGCGCGGGATGAACCTGCCGGAGGACATCGACAACCGGGAAGACCGCCACGACCGGCGTGCGCCGCTGGTGCTGCGCGGGCTCGGGTTGGCCGACGTGACGGAGAAGGTGGTCCGGGTGAACCTCGGGCCGATCCCCATCGCGTGGTGGATCGCCTTCATCCCGTCGGTGGTGCTGCTGGGGGTGTACCTGCTGACGGTGGGCTACCTCGTGTCCACCGGCGTGGGCGTGTGGGGGAACAACCAGCCGGTGGCGTGGGCGTTCGACATCGTGAACTTCGTGTTCTGGGTCGGCATCGGCCACGCCGGGACGCTGATTTCGGCGATTCTGTTCCTGTTCCGGCAGAAGTGGCGGACGAGCATCAACCGCTTCTCGGAGGCGATGACGATCTTCGCGGTGATCTGCGCGGGGCTCTACCCGGCGCTGCACGTGGGGCGTCCGTGGCTGGCGTACTGGCTGTTCCCGCTGCCCAACCAGATGGCGATGTGGCCGCAGTTCCGCTCGCCGCTGCTGTGGGACGTGTTCGCGGTGAGCACGTACTTCAGCGTGTCGCTGCTGTTCTGGTACACGGGGATGGTGCCGGACCTGGCGACGCTGCGGGACAAGGCCAAGTCGCGGATCCAGCAGGTCGTCTACGGCGTGCTGAGCCTGGGCTGGACGGGCAGCCACCGGCACTGGCACCGCTACGAGAAGGCGTACCTGCTGCTGGCGGCGCTGAGCACGCCGCTGGTGCTGTCGGTGCACTCGGTGGTGTCGTTCGACTTCGCGGTCAGCCAGCTCCCCGGCTGGCACACGACGGTGTTCCCGCCGTACTTCGTGGCCGGCGCGGTGTTCGGCGGCTTCGCGATGGTGCTGACGCTGGCGATCCCGGCGCGGCTGGTGTTCGGCCTGCAGGACATCATCACGCTGCGGCACATCGACAACATGTGCAAGGTGCTTCTGGCGACGGGGCTGATCTGCACCTACGCCTACGCGCTCGAGTTCTACATCGCGTACTACTCGATGCACCACTACGAGCAGTTCCTGTTCATCAACCGGCCGCTGGGCCCGTACGGGTGGAGCTTCTGGACGCTGATCGCGTGCAACTCGATCGCGCCGCAACTGCTGTGGTTCAAGTCGCTGCGGCACAACATGTTCGTGGTGATGTTCGTGTCGATGTGCGTGAACATCGGGATGTGGTTCGAGCGGTACGTGATCATCGTGACGTCGCTGCACCGCGACTTCCTGCCCAGCTCGTGGGGCATGTACTTCCCGACGTGGGTGGACATCGCGATGTTTGCCGGCAGCTTCGGGCTGTTCATGACGCTGTTCCTGCTGTTCATCCGCTTCCTGCCCATCATCGCCATCGCGGAGGTCAAGACCGTGATGCCGGAAGGGCACATCGGGCACAGCAAGCACGGCCACGGCGACTCCGCCCACGGCGGGGGCGGGCATCACTGACCGTGGCCGGCCGGGGGGCCGGCAGGGCGGTAGCGGGGACGATGAGGGTGAAGGAGCTGCAAGGAGTTCGGACATGACGCTGGCTAACCCATCGGTGGACCTCAAATCGACGGACGTGTCGGTCGATACCGAACCGTCGTACCTGGTCGGTTTTATGGCGGAGTTCGACAACGTGGACGACCTGGCCGAGGCGGCCCGCAAGTGCCGCGACGCGGGGTTCACGAAGTGGGACGTGCACACGCCGTTCCCGGTGCACGGGATGGACGAGGCGATGGGCATCAGGCCGACGGTGCTGCCGTGGCTGGTGCTGGCCGGCGGGCTCTTCGGGCTCAGCGGCGGCGTGGCGATGCAGTGGTGGATGAACGCGGTGGACTACCAGTACCTCATCTCGGGCAAGCCGATCTGGTCGCTGCCGGCGAACATCCCCGTGGTGTTCGAGTGCACGGTGCTGTGCGCGGCGTTCACGGCGACGATCGGCATGTTCCTGCTGAACAAGCTGCCGTGCCTGTACAACCCGCTGTTGAAGTCGGAGCGGTTCCGGCGGGTGACCGACGACCGGTTCTTCATCGTCATCGACGCGGCGGACCCGAAGTTCGATGAGGTGGGCACGCCGAGGTTCCTGCAGTCGCTCAAGCCGCTGGCGATCGAGCAGGTGGTGGACTGAGACGCGCAGCGGCGTCGCCGCGGCGGGACGGGGTCGGGGGCGTTGGAAGGACGTCTGGACGGGTAAACGACATGTCATCACCTGCACGGGACAACGTGTTCGACGGGCCGCTGGCGGAGCTGCGGCTGAGGAAGCCGCCGTTCTGGCTGGTGTCGGTGCTGCTGATCGCGGCGTGTGCGTCGCTGCTGCCGATGGCGATCGCACTGCGGGCGCGGGTGAACACGATGGAGAAGCCCCGCATCCACATCTTCCAGGACATGGGCAACCAGCCGATGTACAAGCCGCAGGCGGCTTCGCCCATCTTCGCCGACGGCCGGGCCGACCGCCCGAAGATCGAAGGCACGGTGTCGCGGTCGGCGGTGATCGGCGACGACCACTACAACTTCGGCTTCACGCGGGATGCGTCGGGGAAGGTGGTCTTCTACGAGGGCTTCCCGGCGAGGATCACGGTGAACGAGCGGCTTCTGCAGCGGGGCAAGGAGCGGTACGCCATCTACTGCTCGTCGTGCCACGGGATGGACGGCTCGGGCGAGGGCATCGTGCACCAGCGTTCGGCGGGGGTGGAGCCGCTGTGGGTGCCGCCGTCGAACCTGCACAGCGAGCAGGTGCGGGCGCGGCCGGACGGGCACATCTACAACACGATCAACATCGGCATCCGCAACATGGCGGGGCTGGGCGGGCAGATCCCGCCGGAGGACCGCTGGGCGATCGTGGCGTACGTGCGGGCGCTGCAGCTCTCGCAGAACGCGCCGGGGGCGCTGCTGACGGAAGAACAGCGCCGGACGGCGAGGTAGCGGGGCAGGACGTTCGGGCGGGGCAGGACGCGGCGACGGGAGAGGCTCAACGGGACAGAACATGGCTCACGGACACGTGGAACTGAAGGACGAAAAGCTGCAGCTGGGGCCGGGCGCGCGGACGGTGTTTCTCGGCGCCGCGGCCGTCGGCGTGCTGGGGGTGCTGGCGTCGCTGGGCTTGTCGCTGGCGTCGGAGCTGGGCATCCGGCGGTTCTACTTTGCCTACCTGACCGCCTTTGCGTTCTTCATGTCGTTCGCGATCGGCGGGCTGTTTTTCGTGCTGCTGCAGTACTGCGTGCGGGCGGGGTGGTCGGTGAACGTGCGCCGTGTGCCGGAGGCCTTCGCCCGGACGCTGCCGCTGTTCCTGGTGTTGTCGCTGCCGCTGTTGTGGACGATCGTGCAGAACGACGGCGGGCTGTACCGCTGGGCGCAGCCGATCGACCCCAAGGTCAACGCCCATGAGGACCACCACCACGGCGAGCCGTTCCTGCTGCCGCCGGGGGCGCCGGCCGTGGGCTGGGCGCCGTACGTTCACCCGGCGTACCGCACCAGCCTCGCGGACGTGCCGCCGGGGCCGAACACCTACGCCTTCGGCAACCCCTTCCCAGTGGACGAGGCGGGCAAGCCGATCGCGCCGGACACCTATCTCGTGGGGCCGAAGAAGTCGTCGCCGCTGCTGCTGAGCTCGTGGGCGGTCATCGCCCGCGTGGTGCTGTTCCTCGGCGTGCTCTCGGCGATCGCTTACTGGTACACCTCGGCATCGCGGCGGCAGGACGCCAGCGGCGACATCCGCATCACCGAGACGTTGTCCATCCGCTCGGCCCCCATGCTGGTGGTCTTCGGCATTGCGGTCACCTCGCTGGCGTTCGACCTGCTGATGAGCCTCGACCCGACGTGGTACTCGACGATCTTCGGCGGCTACTACTTCGCCGGCAGCGCCATCTGCGTGATGGCCGGGACGATCCTGACGCTCAAGCTGCTGCAGGCCAAGGGGTACCTCAAGGGTTCGGTGACCACCGAGCACTATCACGACCTGGGCAAGTTCCAGTTCGCCTTCACGTTCTTCTGGGGCTACGTGGCCTTCAGCCAGTTCATGCTGCTGTGGTACGCGTCGCTGCCGGAGACGGCGCACTGGCTGGCCCGGCGCGGTGCGTCCACGGCCGCGGTGCACCAGGAGGCCTTCGGCGCCTGGACCCCCGTGGTGCTGGCGCTGCTGCTGGGCAAGCTGTTGATCCCGTTCGCCGGGCTGCTGTCGCGGCACGTCAAGCGGAACGGCTTCGGGCTGACGTTCTGGGCGGCGTGGATTCTGGTGTTCCACGCGGTGGACATCTTCTGGCTGGTCGGGCCGGAGTTGAACGGCAAGCTGAACTTTGGTTTGCCGGAAATTGCGGCCTTTGTGGGCATCGGTGGGCTCTTCGTGGGCACGGTGGTGTACCAGCTCTCCGGGGCGCTGCTGCGGCCGGTGAAGGACCCGCGGGCGGCGGAGTCGCTGGCGTTCCACCAGAGCTTCTAAGAGCCCGGAGAGCGATTGCAAGGGGTTGAGTTTTCACGATTTACATCGCGACTGAAGGCGACAACCGCACAAGAATGTCCGACACACACGGGAAGAGACGGCCATGCTGAAAGACGACATCAACGTGCCCCTGCTGCTGACCATCGGCGCGGTCTCGTCGATCCTGCTGCTGGTGCTGCTCATCGGCGTCCAGGCGTGGTTCCTCTGGGAGTACCACTACTACAGCGACGCCAAGTGGCAGGGCATCACCAACCGTGAGGTGTACGAGCTGAAGAAGCGGCAGGCCGAGTCGCTGAACGTGATCGCGCGGGCGGACGCGGACAAAGGCACGTATCGCATCCCGATCGAACAGGCGATGCGCGTCATCGCCGAGAACGGGGGACGTAAGCCGACGCCGTGAGTGCCGAGAACGAAGCCGAGATTTCTTTTCGAGGAGTTGCTGCTGTGAATGAGGTGCGGATGACAGCACGATGGTGGCGGCGGGCGGCCGGGGCGGTTCTCGCCCTGCTGGTCGTTGCTGCGCCGGTGTGGTCGTCCGGCGGTCCGGGCGGGGCGGGGGCTGTGTCGGCGGATGGCGGGAGCGGTGGGGAGGGGGCGTCTGTGGTCGGCCGGTCGGCCGACGGGACGGTGGAGGGTCGGGGTCCGACGGCGGACCCGCGTGGGCCGGGGCAGACGTTCGAGACGTTCCAGCCGTCACGGAAGGAAGCGTTGCCGCCGGAGCTGGCGGGCGTGGGGGTGGACGAGCGGCTGGGCGGGCGGCTGCCGCTGGACCTGCCGCTGGTGGATGAGCAGGGACAGTCGACGACGCTGCGGCAGATCCTTACCCGGCGGAACCGTCCGGTGATCCTTCAGCTCGGGTATTTCGGTTGCCCGATGCTGTGCGACCAGCTGGCGCGGTCCACGGTGGACTCGCTCATCGACGTGGACCTGCAGATCGGCCGCGACTTCGACGCGATCTACCTCTCGTTCGACCCGACGGAGAAGCCGGAGCTGGCGCGGGAAAAGAAGGCCGTGTACGTGCAGACGTACGCCTTCGGGAAGAAGCTGGACGCGACGCAGACCCGGGAGGTCAACGAGGGCTGGCACTTCCTGACCGGCCCGCAGTCGTCCACGTGGGAGATCTGCCGGGCGGCGGGTTTCCGCTTCCAGTGGATCGAGTCGGCCAAGCAGTATTCACACCCGGCGGTGCTGATCATGGTGTCGCCGGGGGGGACGATCAACCAGTACCTGTACGGGGTGCGGTTCGACCCCAAGTTCCTGCGGCAGGCGATCGAGGACGCGTCGGCCGGTCGGGTGACGTCGCTGATGCAGCAGATCATCCTGATGTGCTTCCACTTCGACCCGAACACGGGGAAGTACACGCTGCAGGCGATGCGTCTGATGCAGCTCGGGGGGGCGGTGACGGTGCTGGCGTTGGGGGCGATGACGGGGCTGATGGTGCTCAAGGGCCGGCAGATGCGCGGGGTGCGGTCGGACCGGCCGCGGCGCGGGCTCTCGGCCGTGCTGGCGGAGGGGTCGGCGGGTGCAGGGCCGGCAGGCGGGGGGGCGGCAGCATCCGCGTCGGCGGGGGGCGGACCGGCGGGCGGGGGAGCGGGGGTCAACGGGCCAACTGACGGGAAGACGGCATGAGCGTGATGGGACTGCTGGCACAGACGACCGGGACGCTTCGGGGCAACACGCCGTGGCTGCCGCCACAGGCCAGTTCCGTGGCGGGCGAGGTGGACTGGCTGATGAACTTCATCTGGTGGATCACCGTGTTTTTCACGGTGCTGATCCTCGGCCTGATGGTGTTCTTCGTCTTCAAGTACCGCCATCGTCCGGGCCGGAAGGTGGAGCCGTCGGCGGGGCACTCCACGGCGCTGGAGCTGACGTGGACGATCATCCCGACGATCCTGGTGGTGCTGATTTTCTTCTGGGGGTTCCGCGGCTACCTGACGATGATCGTCACGCCGCCGAACACCTACGAGATCAACGCCAAGGCGTTCATGTGGGGCTGGGCGTTCACGTACCCCAACGGCTACGTCTCGAAGGACCTGCACGTCCCGGCGAACACGCCGATCCGGCTGGTGCTCACCAGCGACGACGTGATCCATGCGTTGTACATCCCGGCGCTGCGTCTGCAGAAGATGAACACGCCGGGGCGGTACAACCGGATGTGGTTCGAGGCGCGGTTCGTGGGCGACCCGCTGACGCCGACGGAGGACGGCAAGCCGTACACCGAAGAGCACATGATTTACTGCAACATGTACTGCGGGACCAAGCACAGCGAAATGCTGGCCAAGCTCGTGGTGCATCGGCCGGAGGACTTCCCGCGGTGGCTGGCCGAGGCGTCGGACGTGGCCGGCGCGATCGCCGAGGGGCGGATCACGCCGGTGGCTCACGGTGAGGGGCTCTACACGGCCCGGGGCTGTGCGCAGTGCCACAGCATCGACGGCCGCAGCGGCATCGGCCCGACGTGGAAAGACCTCTACGGTTCGGAGCGGCGGTTCACCGACGGGACCAGCATGGTCGCCGACGAGAACTACCTGCGTGACAGCATCCTGTATCCCGGGAACCACGTGACGGTGGGCTACAACAACGTGATGCCGAGCTACCGCGGCCAGTTGCGCGATGTCGATATCGACGCGCTGATCGCGTACATGAAAACGCTGAGTGTGCACTGGACGGGGGGCGACCCGAACATCGGCTTCCGTCTGCCGGCGGGGACACGGCTGCCCGACGGCACGACGGCCGGCGAGGGCGGCGTGCAGCTCGACGCGTCGGGCAAGCCGGTGCCGGTGAAGCCGTAGTGGACGCTCAAGGGGGCGGGGTCAGGCGCGGGGAGAGAGAGACGAGAGAGAGCCGGGCCTGTCGGTGGGGAAGAGGCGAGTGAGAGGACGGACGACCAAGGGGACAGTGACGAGCAACGAGGGAGTCAACGATGTCAGCGATAACGCCGAGTCATGCGATGCCCCTGCCGGAGCCGCGGGCGGGTGACAACTACCTGACCCACAGCCGGGGCATCCTGTCGTGGCTGATGACGCTGGACCACAAGCGCATCGGCATCATGTACATGGTGGGGGTGCTGGCGAGCTTCGCGCTCGGCGGCTTCTTCGCGGTGATGCTGCGGACGGAGCTGATCAACCCCGGCCCCACGTTCTTTGCCGACCGCACCGCGGCGTGGAACTTCTACAACCAGATGTTCTCGCTGCACGGCGCCGTGATGGTGTTCCTGTTCATCATCCCGGCGATCCCGGCGATCCTGGGGAACTTCATCCTGCCGCTGCAGCTGGGGGCGAAGGACGTGGCCTTCCCGCGGCTGAACCTGCTGAGCTTCTACTGCTGGGTCGGCGGGGCGATCTTCTTCATCTACGTGCTCATCGGCGGCGTGCTGGACATGATGTTCCCGGGGCTCAAGCCGGCCCTGGCGCAGTACGGCATGGCTTGGCTGGTGCAGCCGGGTCTGGACACCGGCTGGACGTTCTACACGCCCTACGCCAGCAGCACGAGCTCCTCGGGCGTGGTGCCGGCGACGCTGGGCGCGTTCATCCTGGGCTTCTCGTCGATCCTGACGGCCGTGAACTTCATGGCGTCGATCCACATGCTGCGCCCGAAGAACATGGGCTGGTTCGACATGCCCCTGTTCCTGTGGGCGCTGTACGGGACGAGCCTGATCCAGATCCTGGCCACGCCGGTGCTGGCGATCACGCTGCTGCTGCTCGTGGCCGAGCGGACGCTGGGCGTGGGCATCTTCGACCCGGCTCTGGGCGGTGACCCGGTGCTGTACCAGCACTTCTTCTGGTTCTACTCGCACCCGGCGGTGTACATCATGATCCTGCCGGCGATGGGCGTGATCTCGGAGCTGATCTCGACCCACAGCCGCAAGCACATCTTCGGTTACTCGTTCATCGCCTTCTCGTCGGTGGCGATCGCGCTGCTGGGCTTCCTCGTGTGGGGCCACCACATGTTCGTCTCGGGGCAGAGCCCGCTGGCGAACGCGATCTTCTCGCTGCTGACGTTCTCGGTGGCGATCCCGTCGGCCATCAAGGTGTTCAACTGGGTGAGCACGCTGTACAAGGGCGACGTGCGTCTGACGACGCCGATGCTCTACGCCCTGGGCTTCATCGTGCTGTTCACCTTCGGCGGGCTCACCGGGCTGTTCCTCGGCGCGGTGGCGACGGACGTGCACCTGACCGCGACGTACTTCATCGTGGCCCACTTCCACTACGTGATGGTGGGGTCGGTGCTGTTCGCGCTGCTGGGCGGGTTCTACCACTGGTGGCCGAAGATGTTCGGGGTGATGCCGAATCAGCTCTGGGGCAACATCGCGGCGGTGGTGCTGTTCATCGGGTTCAACGTGACGTTCTTCGTGCAGTTCATCGCGGGCAGCCTCGGGATGCCGCGGCGGTACGCGACCTACCCGGAGAAGTTCACGATTTTCCATGAGATCAGCACGATCGGCGCGTACATCATGGCGGTCGGGCTGATCATGGTGATGTTCAACCTGCTGCACTCGCTGCTGCGGGGCCAGCGGGCTCCGGCCAACCCGTGGGGCGCCAACTCGCTGGAGTGGCACTGCAGCTCGCCGCCGCCGCACGACAACTTCCCGCGGACGCCCGAGGCCTACGACCCCTACGACTTCCACCGCTGGCAGGAGCAGCCGGACGGGTCGTGGGTGGAGCTGCCGGAGACCGCGGACCGGCCGGTCAAGGCGCACTGACCCGCCTGTGAGGCTTGAGGGTGGAGGCGGCGTGCCGGGCCGCCTCCACCCGCCCTCTGCACCGCGTACGCCCGGCGCCGCGCCGGCCTGACCCGCACCGAACAACGGCACAGCCAAGCACCTGCTCAACCGCCATGTCCACCGCATCCCCCGCCACCGCCGCTCCCGGGCATGAAGCCCACGACGCGCACGGCCACGCACATCCCCCGCACCTGGCGCACCACTTCGACACGCCCGAGCAGCAGTTCGCCTCGGGAAAGTTGGGGATGTGGGCGTTCCTGGGCACCGAACTGCTGATGTTCGGCGGGCTGTTCTGTGCCTACGCGGTCTACCGGGCCAACCACCCGGACGTCTTCCTCTACGCCCACCACTACCTGGACGCGAAGTGGGGTGCGGTGAACACGGCCATCCTGATCGCTTCGTCGTTCACGATGGCCTGGGCCGTGCGGGCGGCCCAGCTCGGGCAGAAGGGGCTGCTCAAGCTGCTGCTGGCGCTGACGTTCCTCGGCGGGCTGGGCTTCATGTGCATCAAGTACGTCGAGTACAAGTCGAAGTGGGAGCACCACCTCTTCCCGGGCCGGTTCAACGCGTACAACCCGCAGTACGTGGAGGGGGCCGACGCCCGCAAGGCGGCCCTTGAAGAAGCGCTGCGGTACCGGGAGAAGACGGTCGGCCAGGCGCCCCCCCCGCCGCCGGTGCAGCTCGAACGCCGCGGGCCCGGCATCGTGGACCCCAACGCCGACACGGCCGACGCCGCCAAGATCGTCCCGACGTTCAGACAGCCGGTCGGGCTGGCGACGGTCGAACGCCAGCGCAAGTCGGACATCGAGTTCACGCAGCTGGGCTCGCTGAGCCAGAGCCGGGTGAACACGTTCTTCGGCGTGTACTTCGTCATGACCGGCCTGCACGGGCTGCACGTGCTGGTGGGCATGGCCATCATCGCGTGGCTGTTCCTCACGTCCGGCCGGTATTCGCCCGAGTACTACACCCCGGTCGATCTCGGCGGTCTGTACTGGCACCTCGTGGACCTCATCTGGATCTTCCTCTTCCCTCTGCTGTACCTGATCCACTGACCGGCAGTCTTCGGCGGCCGGCGGACGAGGTTGACAACCCGACATCACGATGCAACGACGGACGGATACATGGCACACAGCGCGACGCACTCGGTAACGGTTCAGGCGGCCTCCTCCACTGCCCACGGCAGTTCGCACGCCGCCGCCCACGGCGGCGGGGCCCATGCCGCCGGGCACGGGGGTGGGCACGGCTCGTCGGTGCACCACGTGGTGCCGCTCCGCACGCTCACGGCCGTGTTCGTGTGGCTGATGGTGCTGACGGTCGCGACGGTGGGCGCGACCCTCTTCGACTTCGGCTACACGATGAACCTCGTGCTGGCGATGGCGATTGCCGTGGTGAAGGCGGCGCTGGTGATGCTGTACTTCATGCACCTGCGGTGGGACAGCCCGTTCAACGCGGTGGTGGCGATCGGTTCGCTGCTGTTCGTGGCCCTGTTCATCATCGTGTGCATCGTCGACTCAGAGCAGTACGCGAAGAACTACGTCCCGCCGGGGGTGGGCCAGTCGGCCCCGCGATAGGTCCCGCGCAGGGTGCTCTCCAGCGGTGAACGCCTGACGAACAACGCCTGACGAACAACACCAGACGGAACGGAGAGCCGGCCCCGGGCACTGACGCCGGCAGGGACGGCGGGCGGTGACCGCGGGCGGCGGGATCGGTCGAGTCGGCGCAGGCAGGGGCTTTGAGCGGAGCGGGCCAACGGGGGCACCAAGGTCGGGCGGTCTTTTCAGCGGAATCGGCGCACGGGCCGAGTGGAGGGCCGCATAGCGTTTCGAGCGCGAGGTGGTGTATGACCCAGCTCAAGGCCGACTTTCACAATCCGCCCGGGACCGCCACCGTCGGGATGTGGCTGTTCCTGGCGTCGCTGGCGATGCTGTTTTTCTCCAGCATGGTGGGCTACGTGGTCATCCGGTTGACCGGCAAGACCCAGCCGGAGCTGTTTTCGGTACGTCTGCCGGCGTGGCTGTGGCTGAGCACCGTGGTCGTGCTGGCCGGCAGCGTGACCATCCACAAGGCCCTGACGTCCATCCGGCTTGAGCGGCAGAGGGAAACGCTCAGGTGGCTGCGCGTGACGCTCGGGCTGGCCGTGCTGTTCTGCGTGGTGCAGACGCCGGGGATGATCGCGCTGCTGAATCAGCATCAGGCCCTGCAGCAGGCCGAGACGCCCAACCACCTGTTCGGGCTGATCTTCTTCCTCGTGCTGGTGCACGCGTTGCACGTGGTCGGCGGCGTCGTCGGGCTGGCGTTCGTGACGTGGAAGGCCGGGCGTGGCGCTTACGACCACGAGCACTACGTGGGCATCCGCCACTCCGCCATGTACTGGCACTTTCTCGACGGCGTGTGGATCGTCATGTTCGCCACGATGCTGGCGTTCGGCTGAGGGCGCTGACCCGGCGGCGGGCTGAAGTGAGGCCGTGGGGCCGTTTGGGGGGAAGCGCGAACGGAGAAGGTGCGGCGGGGGCGGCGACCGGGCGGACGTGACTGCCCGCTAGAGTAGCCCACGTGGGCCGGCTGGAAACGTACTGGGAAGCGGTGATGCTGCGGGGGCGGCCGGGGGTCGTGCCGGCCGGGCTGCGGGGCTGCGCGTCGGCCGCGGCGGGGGTGTACGCCCGGCTCATCTCGCTGCGAAACCGGGCCTACGACCGCGGCCACCTGACAGGTCACACGCTCCCAAGGCCGGTCGTGAGCGTGGGCAACCTCTCGGCGGGCGGGACCGGCAAGACGCCGATGGTGGCGTACCTTGTCCGCGAGCTGGCCGGGCGGGGGCACGTGCCGGCCGTGTTGATGCGGGGATATCGGCCGACCCGGCCAGCGGCAACGCGTTCGGACGGCCGGTCGGCCGGCATCACCAGCGACGAAGCCGACGAGCTGGCCGAGGCGTTCCGCGGGCTGCGGGGGGTGTGCGTGTACGCGGACGCGGACCGCGTGCGGGGGGCGGCGGCGGTGCTGGCGGCGTCGCCGGACGTGGACGTGTTCGTGCTGGATGACGGGTTTCAGCATCGGCGGGTGCGTCGCGACCTCGACGTGGTGCTGGTGTCGGCCCGGCAGGGCTTATGCGAGGGGCGGGTGTTGCCGCGGGGGCTGCTGCGGGAGCCGCCCGAGGGGCTGCGTCGCGCGGATGTCGTGGTGCTCACCCGGGTGGAGCCGGGGGCGGACGTCTCCGGCCTGGAGGCCGAGGTCCGGCGATGGGTCCGAGCGGACGTGCCGTTGCTCAAGTGCTGGCACGAGGTCGAGGGCGTTGAGAGTCTCGACGGCGAGCGGTTCGCACCGCTGCGGTTGAGGGGACGGCGTGTGTTTCTCGTGGCGGCGACAGGCGACGTGGGGGCGTTCGAGGCGTCGGCCGTCCGACTCGAGGCGGAGGTCGCCGGCACGTGGTGGGGGCCGGACCACCACCGATACGACAAGGACGACTGGGACGACATCCAGCGGCAGGCGAGGGCGGCGGGGGCGAGCGTGATCCTCACGACAGGCAAGGACGCCACCAAGTTGCGGTCGCTCGCTGCCGTCCCCGCCGGAGCGGCCGCGCGGACGGACGGCACAACGCCCGCTCCGGCCGAACCGCCCGGCGAGGAGAGCGTACCGGTCTGGGTTCTGCGGGTGGGGATACGTTTCCACGGCGATGACGGGGCAGAACTGCTGCAGCGCGTGGAACGCGTCATCGCTTCCCGCCGGTAGGTCCGCCGCGACGACAACTCGGGCCGCGTGAAACACGTCGTTTCACACGGCCCGGCGGAGGAGGACACTGACGTTGCCCGCGGCGTGCCGTAGGGTGGGGGCGACGACGCGGGATGCCCCGGAACGGGCCGGACCTAGGGCAGGGCTTCTTCCAGGGCGGATTCGGGCACCACAATGACCGAGTCGAGTCCCGGCACGGCGGGGATGACCCCGTGCGCGGCAAAGTCGGTGAACCAGCGGCCGTCCACCTCGTAACGGAAGCGGTGCTCGCCGGGGGGCAGTCGCAAGCGCAGCGACCACCAGCCGTCGGGCGAGGGTGAGAGTGCGTATTCCGCCTGCCACTGCGAGAACGAGCCGGCGAGACGGACCTCGGCGGCACCGGGACGGAACATGCGGAACTCGACGGTACCGTCGCGATGGACAGTGGTCATGGCACACCCGAACAGACGACACAACGCGATGCACGGGCCGTTGCTGCGGCAGGCGGTTGGGGGTTGGTCCTTGCCCAGCGGCCCACGAAGCAGACGGCCCCGGCGGCGGCTTCACGGGACGCTTGTGTAAACCGCGTGCCAGATGCCGGTGTCGTGAGCGGTCCGTCGCGAGTCGTGGTGCAACGGCGGTGTGCAAACGAACCTTTGCGGGCATTTTCGCGTTGTGGTCGTGGCGATGGGGGAAGCTGGTGCCGGGGTATACTCGCGGCCGCGGGGTTCGCGACCGGGGGCGGAGGTTCGTTTCAGCGGCAGACGGCCCGCAGGTGCACACGTGATGAGCAGGCAACCGGCTGACGGGCGGTCATGGGCTGCGGGGTTGCGGGCCGTCGCATGGTTGGCGGCTGCGGCGTGGCTGTTGTGCGTGCTGGCGGGGTGTCAGCCGGGCGGCTTGTGGTGGGGGGCTGCGGGCACGACGCGGCCGGCCGAGCGGGAGGTCACCGGGCTGCGGATGCATCGGCCCGAGTCGATGGAAACGGGCTGGGGCGAGGGGCTGGAGCGGGCGGTGTTCCGCGCCGCGCGCAACGAGTGGGTGGAGTGTGTGGTGACGCCGGGTGAGCTGCCCGCGAGCGAGGACGGCGGCGGCGACGACGGCCGCGGGAGTGCATCGAGGGGTCCGTCGGGGGAGCTGGTGTGGCGGTTGCGGCCGGTGTCCTTTGAAGCGGCGTTGACGGGAAGCGACCGGGCGGACCCCGGCGTGGCGGGGGTCACGGGGGCGGCGTCGGCCACGGAGGACGGAGGGTCGGCCGAGGTGCAGGCGGCGGGGTGGTCGGTGCGTGCCTACCGCGTGGTGAGTGTGCCGGCGGACACGCGGGATGTGGTGTGGGTGCGTCGGGCCGGGCCGGGCGCGGCGTCGCAGCCGTTGCCGCGGGCGCTGGTGCCGCTGGAAACGGGCACGCGTGGGGCGGCGGGCGAGGCGCGCTTTGTGGTGCCGCCGGGGACGCGGGCGGTGTACGTGGAGTGGTGCGTGCCGGTGGAGGCGTCGCCGGGTCGCTACGCGGGGGAGCTGACCTGGCGTGTCGGGGGGGCGGAGCGGAGGTTGCCGCTGGAGCTGACCGTGGACGACCTGACCCTCAGCGGGTCGAACGACTTTGCGGTGGTGGGGGAGGTGGGGTGGGACGAGCTGGTGGGGGCATGGCCGGGGGTGTTCGGCCGGGTGGACCCGCGACTGCTCAGCCGTCTGGACCCGTCGCACGTGTCGGCGGTGGAGCGGCTGGACCAGCTCGTGCGGTTGGCGCGGCAGCACCGGGTGGACGTGTCGTTCCTGGAGCTGGCACCGACCGTCAAGAGCACGCCGCGCGAGGGGCTGCGTCTGGACTGGACGGAATACGACACGGTGGTGCTGCCGTGGCTTCGGGGGGAGGCGGCCGCGGAGACGCCCAGCGGCCGGGACGGGCTGGGCGCGGTGACGGTGTTGCCGTCGAGCCGGTGGCTGCGCGCCGGGGGCGGCCGTCGTCCTGCCGAGGACATCGCCGCGTACTGGCGGTCGGTGGCGTCACATTTTGACCAGCAGCGGCTGCTGAGCCGGATGGTTCTGCCCGAGCAGGTGGCGGCAGCGGAGCTGGGCGACGTGGGGGAGCGGCGGGTGCGCCGGCGTGTGGAGGTGCCCGAGGGGCGATGGGGCTGGTCGGGCGTACGTCAGGGGGCGTGGCGTGCGGCGGCGGCGAGCACGGAGGCGATGCGCGACGGTGAACCGCCCCGCGTGGCGGTCGTGGCCCGGGGCGTGTTGTTTCGGGCCGATGCCGGGCGCGGGGTGCGTGGGGCGGGCGGGGCGTCGTCCCGGGCGGCGTGGTTCTATCCGGCCGAACGCCTTGACGGTGTCCCGCGGGGGACGGCCGTCGTCCCCGGCATCGGGCTCAAGTGGGCACGGCGGGCGCAGCAGGACTGGGAGCTGCTGGAGCTGGCGTACCGCCGTGGCGGCGGGGGAGCGGGGGTGCCCGGCGGGGCGGCAGGGCCGGGCGGGCGTCAAGTGGTGCTGAGCGTGCTGCAGGTGATGGTCGGCGGCGCCGTCGCTTCCACCGAAGCGGCTCAGGCCCCCGGCGGTCGGCCCGATGAACCCGGCACCGACCTGCTGGCCGACCCGTCCGATGCCGAGGTGTGGATACAGGGGATGGAGCTGGTGCGGCGAGCGGCCGCTTGGCAGGACCCCACACGGTTTCGCGGCGAGTCTGAGATGCAGGCGTGGCGGATGATGGAGGCGGCGGAACTGCGCCGGTGGCTCGCGGGGGTGGAGGTTCCGAGGTTTCTCGCGACGTCGGCGCGGTGGTCGCAGGCCGTGGCCGGGGGGACGGTGCGGCTGGAGCTGCGGCTGACGGGTGTGGAAGCGGGGGTGCAGCGGCGGGTGGTCGGGCTGCCCGAAGCGGCCGTGGAGGGGGACCTTGTGCGGGCGTCGTTTCCCGCGGAAACGGCGTGGTCTGGGGAGGGCTGGTCGTCGGCGTGGGCGGTCAGTGCGACGGCGTCGCCGCCGAGCGAGGCCGTTTTCACGCGGGAGGTGTGCGTGCCGGTGGCGGCGGTGCGGCCGGCGACGGACGCGGGGACGGTACGGCTGGACGGGTCGCTGGACGAGTGGACGAGCGGCGAGGCGGTGCACCGGGGCGGACTGGTGCGGATGCTGGATACGGGAACGGCGGCATCGGGCCGTCTGGCCCGCAGTGGCAAGGACACGCTGGTGCTGATGCGGTGGGAGCCGCAGGGGCTGTGGGTGGGTCTGCGGCTGAGCGGGGTGTCGCATCGTGGGGCGGCGATGGGGACCAACTTCGCCACGGAGGCGGAAGGGCGTGCGTTCGGGGAGGACCTGTGCCGGCTGGTGCTGCGGAGCGGCGGGTCGGAGGTTCGTCTGCTGCTCAAGCCGGCCGGGCTGACGGTGGAGGATGCACCACCCGGGGTCGCGTCGGCGGTGGTGCCGTATGCGGCGGTGACCGAAGGGGTGCCGGTCGAGGGCGGGCGGAGCGAAGGGGTGTGGCGGGCGGAGCTGCGCGTGCCGGCGGCGATGCTGGGCGGGCCGCTGTCGGCGGGGCAGGCGATCGAGATGAATCTCATCCGGCACGACCGGGAGACCGGCGAGAGCAGCAGTTGGGCCGGGCCGATCGACCGCGACCTTCAGCCGTTCCGCGGCGTGCTGGTGCTGCGGGGCCCGTGACCCGGCGTGCCGCTGAGGGCAAGCGGTGGGCACACCGGTCGCGCGGGGGCGGGCGGTGCCGACGGGTTTGGGCGTAGAACGGCCGACGCATACACTCGCTGCTCGGAGACCGGAGCAGGGCTTATGCGGCATGTCATATCGGCACTGGTGATCAACGAGCCGGGGGTGCTATCGCTCACGGCCGGGCTGTTTTCCGCCCGCGGGTTCAACATCGACTCGCTGGTGGTCGGTCGCACGGAAGACCCCAACCTGTCGCGGATGACCATCGTGGTCAACGCCGACGAGAACACGCTGGAGCAGGTGCGCAAGCAGCTGGCGAAGCTGGTGCCGGTGGTCAAGGTCCGGGATTTCAAGGGGACAGCGTACATCGAGCGCGATCTGCTGCTGATGACGGTGTCGGTCGGGCCGGACAAACGCCGAGAGGTGGTGGACATCGTCGAGCTGTTCCGGGGCAAGGTGGTGGACGTGGCGCCGGACTCGCTGATGGTGGAGCTGTCGGGGACGGAAGAGAAGCTCGAGAGCTTCATCGACCTGATGGCGCCGTACGGCATCGAAGAGCTGGCCCGCACGGGTGTGATCGCCATGGCCCGGGGCGTGCAGAAAAGCCGCGACCGCCGGGAGTCGGCCGCGCCGGCGGGCAAGTCGCGAAAGCGTTCGCTGGACGCCGCCAGCGGCGCGTCACTTCCGCCGTCGTAGGCCCGCGCCGTGCGTCTGGCCTTTTCCACCCTCGGCTGCCCGGCATGGACGCTCGACGACGTCTGCCGGAACGGCCGCGCGATGGGGTTCGACGGGGTGGACTTCCGTGGGCTGGGGGCGGTGCTGGACGTGACCACCCTGCCCGAGTTCGCGGGCGACGTCGCTGCCACACGACGTCGGCTGGACGACAGCGGGCTGGCGGTCACGGGGCTGAGCAGTTCGATCAAGCTGTGCGATGCGGGCGGACGGGACGACGCCGTGGAGGAAGCGCGGCGGTGCATCGACGTGGCCGGAGCGCTGGGGGCGGGCGTGGTTCGCGTGTTCGGTGGAGCGGGGGGCCGGGCGGGACGGTGCCGCCGGCGGACCGGCGGGCGGCGGTGGCGGAGGCCGTGGAGACGCTGGACCGCATCTTGCGGCTGCCGGGGGCGACGGGCGTGGTCTGGGCGGTCGAGACGCACGACCACTGGGCGTCGGGCGGGCTGCTTCGGCCGATGCTGGAGGCGGCGGGCCGCCGTGAGGTCGGGGCGGTTTGGGACATGGGCCACACGCTGCGCGTCGGCGGTGAGACGGCAGAGCAGACCCTCGATGCGCTCGACGGCTTCATCCGGTACGTCCACTTCAAGGACGCGGTCTACCGGCCCGGTGAGCCGGGGAGCATGGCCGACGGATGGCGGTACGTCCTGCCCGGTGAGGGGGAGCTGCCGCTGGCGTCCGCCTTTCACCGGCTCCGCGAGGCGGGCTACAACGGTGACGTGGTGTTCGAGCACGAAAAGCGGTGGCACCCCGGGTTGCCCGAGCCGGAGGTGGCCTTCCCGGCGTGTGTCGCGTGGTTCCGCGGCGTAATCGACAGTGAGGTGCCGATGCCGCCGGGGTGAGCGGGGGGCTTAGACGACTTTCGCCCGCTGACGGAGTGGGACAGTGCTGCGGTCGGCCTCGCTTTCGAGGGCGGCGGTGAACAGCTCGTGCTGGGCGAGGGCCTCGTCGGGGGTGACGCAGTACAGCGGCTGCTTCATGCCGTCCCGGCCGTGGAGCAGCTCGTCGCAGAACGCCGCCCACATCATCAAGATGGCGTCGGAAAAGCCGAACTCGAAGATGGAGCCGGTGATGCCGGGATATGCCGACTCCCAACCGAGGTCGAGCACGTGCCACGCCTGCGGGCCGCCGGGGGCATACGGCAGGACGCGCAGGGTCTTGGGGAACTGGGTGGAGAACTCGACGGAGAGTTTCGTGCCGTAGACGCGACAGAACCACGTGTTGGCGTGGCCGGGGGCGATGCGCTTGGTCGTGATGGTCATCTGGAAGTCGTAGGGTGCGTCGCCGGCGACCGGGACGCGGCACAGCAGCGTGCCGTTGTCCCACGTGTCGCAGGGCACGCGGCCCCCCTTGCCGTCGGGCCGATGGGAGACGGCCTTGGTGAGGTGGGCAGTCACATGACTGGGATACCAGCCGGCGCGCAGCGGCAGGTGCAGGGCGTGCATGCCGAGGTCGCCGAGGCAGCCGTAGGCGCCGCAGAACTGCACCTGACGCTTCCAGTTGATCGGTTTGTCGGGGTTGAGGTCGGAGGAGTGCCACAGGCCCGATTCGACCTCGAGGATGCGGCCGAAGGCCTGTTCGCGGATGAGCTGATGCAGCCGCACGCCGCCGGGAAAAAACGGCAGTTCGCTGGAGCAGCGGACCAGCACCCTGGGGTGCTGCCGGCACACCGCGACGATGCGTCGGCCCGCGGCGAGATCAATGCCGAAGGGCTTTTCTCCGAGCAGGTGCTTGCCGGCCGAGATGATCTGCGTGTACAGGGTTTCGTGCAGGTGATGGGGGACAGCGCAGTAGATGGCGTCGATGGCGGGGTCGTCGAGCAGCCGGCGGTAGTCGGTCTCAAGGCGGGCGGCGGGCACATGCCGGCGGAAGAACTCGAGGGCCGCGGGGTTGCTGTCGCACGCGGCCACCAGTTCGGGGCGGAAGCCGATGTCGCCGAGGTGACACCAGCGGCCGACGGCCGAGGCGAACTCGCGGCCCATCAGGCCGCAGCCGATGACACCGAAACGCACGAGGGGGACGGAGGTGGGCGGGGTGGTCATGACGGGCTGGCCGAGACGGAGGTCCGGGCTGGGGTTGAGCGGGCGTTCAGGGGCGTGCGGTGAGGAGTTTGGCGGCGTCGGCCGCGGAGGCGTGTTCGTGCACCATGGCCATCAGCGCCCGCGTGATGCCGTAGGGGTTGGGGTGCTGGATGACGTTGCGTCCGTAGACGATGCCGCGGGCGCCGGTCTTGAGGACGGCTTCGGTGCGACGGAGAAGCTCGTCGTCGGCGACGCGTCCGCCCCCGCGGACGAGCACGGGGACGCTCCCGGCGGCCTGAATGACCTTGGGGTAGTCGGCCGGGTCGTCGGTGGGGTCGGCCTTGATGACATCGGCCCCGAGTTCGACGGCCTGCCTGACCAGCGGGATGATCTTGGAGGCGTCGCCGTCCACGAGGTAGCCGCCGCCGTGGGCGAAGTCCCGGGCGACGAGCGGCTCGACCATCACGGGCATGCCCAGCCGGTGCGCTTCGGGCAGGATGGACATGATGTTGCGAATGCACTGCTGCTGGATTTCCGGGGCGCCCGGCACCTTGAACAGGTTGATGCAGATGCATGCGGCGTCGAGTCGCACGGCCGTCGCGATCGGCTCGGCGATCATCTCGTTGTAGCGCACGTCAGGGAGCTGTCGGCCATACACGTTGGCGGTGTCCACCCGGAGCACCAGCGCGGGCTTGGCCTTGCCCGGAATGGACTGCAGCAGGTGGGCCTGTCCGGGCGTGAGCTGGATGGCGTCGGGGCCGGCTTCGACCAGCGTGCGCACGGCCTTGCCGAGGTCTTCGATGCCGGAGAGGAAGGCGATGTCGTCGAAGAAGCCGTGATCGACGGCCACGTCGAAACACCGCCCGGACGCCGGGTTGAACAGTCGGTTCAATCGGAAGCTTTTCATCGCCAGTCACCCTGTCAGCCGTCCCGTTGCGCACAACCTGCGGGCTTCCGCGCAGGGCGACCTTCGAATGGCCAGCCCCGCGTAACTTCCCGCATCATGACCCCGCCGCCTGACGAGAGAGTGTACCCGAGCCTCGACCGGCTCGCCCGCGTGGAAGAAGGCGACAGCAACGACACGCCGGCCCGCGCAGCGTTCCGTGCGTCGCATCTGGGGCCGGACGCCCAAGCGATGCTCGATCGCGACGAGGCCGCCTTCGTGCACCAGTCGCTTTCCACGCCGTGCCTGAACGTGCTGACCGGTTGCGACGGCAACCATCTCATCGACCTGGAAGGCCGACGCATCCTCGACCTGCACGGCAACGGCGTGCATGTGCTGGGGTTTGCCCATCCGGCCGTCGTGCAGGCGGTGGCCCGGCAGCTCGCACGGCTGCCGTTCTGCACGCGGCGGTATACGAACCTGCCCGCGACCGAACTGGCCGAGCGACTGACCGGACTGATGCCCGACGTGCCCGGCGGATGGCGGGTGCTGCTGGCGCCGGCGGGGTGTCTGGCCGTTGGCACGGCCCTCAAGGCGGCGCGGCGGATCACCGGGCGGTACAAGTGCGTGGGGTTCTGGGGCGCGTTTCACGGGGCGTCCCTGGAGACCATCAGCGTTGGTGGCGAGCGGCTCTTTCGCGACGGCATGGGACCGCTGCTGCCGGGGGCACTTCACGCTCACCCGTGGACGCGCGACCGGAGTGTCGCCGACGCCGTTGACGAACTCGATCGGCTCTTTCGGGTCGAAGGGGAGATCGGGGCGTTGCTGGCCGAGCCGGTCCGCTGGTCTACGGTGACGCGCCCGCCGGATGACTACTGGCAGGCGGTACGCGCGTTGTGTGACCGTCACAACGCATGGCTCATCTTCGATGAGATCGGCACGGGCGTCGGGCGGACCGGGCGGTTCTGTGCCTTTGAGCACATGCCGGGTGTGGTGCCCGATGCGGTGGTGCTCGGGAAAGCGCTGGGCGGCGGCGTGTACCCGCTGGCGGCCACACTGATTCAGGCGAGGCACGTGACCCCGCGGATGACCCGCGACACGGCGCTGGGGCACTACACGCACGAGAAAAGTCCGCTCGGGGCAGCGGCCGCGCTGGCCACGCTGGAAACGATCAGTTCGCAGCGGCTGATGGAGCGGGCTGCGGTGCTGGGCGAGTGGGTCGTCCGCCGCCTGCGGGAGCGTCTGGCCGAGAGACCAGAGGTGCTGGACGTCCGAGGGATGGGGCTGCTGATGGCGGTCGAGCTGAGCGACGCGGGTCATGCCGAGGCGGTGATGTACCGTTGCCTGAGGCGCGGGCTGAGCTTCAAGGTGTCGGCCGGGCGGGTGCTCACGCTCGTGGCGCCACTGACGCTCAGCGACGCGGAGGCGACCTTCGTGGTGGACACGCTCGTGACGACGATCAGCGAGGGGCGGGGGGCCACGGCTGGCCCGTGTACATCGACTCGGTGAAATACGACATCCCGTCGTTCTTGCCGCGTGGGATGGTCTCGACGTGTCCGTCAAGGAACAGGGTGTTGTTGCGATTCCGATGACGGAACACCTGGTCGATGGCGTTGGGCCACACCCAGTACGCGGAGTTGAACTCACGTCGCCACTGGGCAAGGTTTACCGGGGAGGAGAACTTGGCCAGCGAGTCGGTAAGCCCGCCGTTGTAGCCGACTTCGAGCAGGTGCTCGACGTGGTCCTGGGCGACGATGACCGTTGCGGGGTTGCGGAAGTGAGACCGCTTGATGGGCAGGAAGACGCCCGCTCTCGGGCGGTAGCGGTCGCCGATCCGCCACGACGACGGCGAGGTCAGGAGCGAGTTGAGGCCGTAGGCGGACTTGAGATCGTCAAAGTTGTCGGTGAAGCCCGACTCGATGTCCATCTGACCGACCGAGGGACAGTTGAAGACGCTTCGGGCCGGGTTGATCGCCGCGAGGACGGTTTCCAGCTCGGCGGGCGTGCCCTCCGGCTCGGCGTAGTAACGCTCGTAGGGGTATCGGGTGAAAAAGCGTGTGTAGGCAACGCCCCAGTAAGCGAGATGGTCGTTGGGGCGTAGTGGCCAGACGAACGAGCGGGTGCCCAGCGAGAAGCCGCCGATCCAGTTGCCGCCGTTGGGCGGGTTGTGGAAAAACATGTCCCTGTTCTGGTCGGCGTAGAGGTTCATCGCGTTGGCGATCTGCCGGAGGTTGGACGCGCATTTGACCGTCGCGGCCTGCTCTCGGGCGGCCCGCAGCGACGGCAACAAGATGCCGATCAGCATCGCGATGATCCCGATCACCACGAGCAGCTCGACAAGGGTGAAGGCAAGTCCGCGGCGGGCCGAAACGGTGGGGTGTTCGCTTGGATTCATGTTCAGCTCAACTTCGTGCAACCCGCATACCGCGTTGCCGAGGGTCGTCGCGGCGGTGGCGGGGCTGGTCGTACCGGGACCTCCGTGTCGGCTCGCCCACAACCGCCTGCGGGTCGTCGCCGCCAACCGAGCCGGGGAAGGCGACGTCGCGACGGTGCACCTCTCCAGCAGCGGCTGTCGCGGCAAGGTAGTTCTCGTGTATCAAGACCGGTTGAGTGACGAGGGCAAGCTTGCGCAGGTCAGGTCGAATGGGGCGCAGTAGCAAGCTCGCGCCGTCGAGGCCATGACGTCGCCTGGTGAACCGGGTGGGAAGGCAGGGTCAACCTGGGGCGCGCGGGCGGGGCCACGTGTGCAAAGGGCGGTCACAGCGGGAACCGGCTGCCGCCCCGACCGAAGGCTGCGTCGGGAAACTGCTCCCTCGCGTCCAGCAGGACGACGGCCGGGGGGGCGGTGCCGCGCTGGGGCCGGCGGTGGGCCTCACGGTACTGCACGGGGGTCATACCAGTCTCGGCCTTGAGCAGACGTTGCATCTGTTCGGCGTTGCGGAAACCGGCCTGGCGGGCGATTTGCTTGATCAGCAGGTTGCTCTCGGCCAGCGCTTCGCACGCCCGGCGAAGTCGCACCCGCTGGATGTGCGTGACCGGGCCGTGGCCGAGCGTGCGCCGGAAGTGCTGCTCGAGTTTGCGCCGGGAGACGGACACGTGGTCGCAGAGGGCCTCAACAGTGATGTCGCGGGTGATGTTGGCTTCGATGTAGCGGATGGCCTCGGTGACCAGTTCATCGGCGATGTGGTCGGTGATGACGCTTTGTCGCCAGACGATTCCTGCCGGGTTGACGAGCTTGGGCGCTTCGACCTTGCCCCCCGAGAGCAGCCGTGCGAGCTCGGCGGCGGCGAGGTGGCCGACCTGCCGGGGCGACTGGTCCACGCAGGTGAGGGGGGGGTCGCAGATGTCGGAGATGAGCTGGTCGTAATCCGCGGAGAGGACCGACACTTCGCGCGGTACGTCAATCCCGGCGTAGCAGCAGGCTTCGCAGACGCGGTGTCCGCCGACGAAGTTCCACGTCAGCACCCCCAGCGGCCGGGACAGCTCGGCGAGCCAGCGGACCAGCGGCTCGAGCAGGTCGTGGGGGTTGCAGTCCCAGCGGAGGTTGCGGTCGGGGTCGAAGACGGAGGGTGCGGGCAGCCCGGCCTCTACGAGTGTGCGTTTGAAGGACTTGAGCACCTCGTCGTCGTAGAACTCCCTCTTGGGCGGTCCGAAGTAGCCGAAGCTGCGGACGCCGGTACGGATGAGCGTCTCGGCGGCGAGCTGGCCGATCTGCACCTGGTTGCTCGTCACCTGCTGGACCGGCGCCCCGGGCACGCGCACCTGCGAGACGTTGACGCACGGGAGTTTGGCCAGACGGACCTGCTGAGCCAGCAGAGGCGTGGTCACGCGAGCGATGACGCCGTCGCCCCGCCACCACGCCGGGATCTCCTGCCGCTCGAAGTAGCCGCGGGTGTCGACAAACAGCGTCCAACGCTCGCCGGTGAGCTGATGGTGCCGGCGGGCGTAGTCGCTGATGCCGGCGATGATCATGCTTCCCCAGCTCGAGGACGTCTCCACGAGCACGGCGACCCGGCGAACGCTGCCCGCGCCTCCGCGCGGCATCGTCCGCGTCGGCGGCGCTGCTGCGCTGTCACTCTGGTCCAACGAGGTCGGGTCAGGCACGTCGGGCGCGCTGCTCATAGATGACCAACAACGTAGCGGCCCCAGCAACGCGGGCAAAGACCACGGGGGCCCTGTGCCAGCGATGTTGCCGACGTTTCGCGGCGTGCGGCCGGGATTAACCGAAAGCTTATCTCCGTCGGGCGCGCTCTCCGCCGGGTGCGCTACGTGGCAGGCAGATTGCGCCCCGCGGGGCTTGAGGGTCCGTGCGCGGTCGTCCACCATCCTGCCGGTCTTCCGCTGGAGCACTCTACGACATGAGCTATCCCTATGACCTGGTCGTCTTTGACCTCGCCGGCACGACGGTTGTGGACGAAGGCGATGTGGTTGCCGAGACGCTGTGCCGGGCCCTTCGCGACCGCGCGGCGGTGGCGGTGCCGGTGGCCATGGCGACCTCGCTGATGGGCATTCCCAAGCCGGCGGCGATCCGTCGGCTGCTCGCGCAGGCGGGAGTCGAGCCGGTGCCGGACCTGGTGCATGCGGTGCACGAGCACTTCCGGAGTTTAATGCTCATTCACTATCGCGAGGGGCAGGCGGTAAGGGAGGTGCCAGGCACGACGGCGGTCTTCCGCGTCCTGAAAGAAGCGGGTGTGCGGGTGGCCGTCGACACCGGGTTTTCGCGCGACATCACCGACGCGATCCTCGAGCGGTGCGGCTGGGCATCGTCCGGTCTCGTGGACGTCAGCGTCGCCAGTGACGAGGTGCCGGCGGGTCGGCCGGCACCTTTCATGATCTTCCAGGCGATGCAGCGGCTGGGCGTGAGCGATGTCCGGCGGGTGGTGAAGGTGGGCGACACGCCCAGCGACCTGGCCGAAGGGATGAATGCGGGGTGCGGCCGGGTGGTGGGCGTCACCCGCGGTTCGCACACGCGGCAACAGCTCCAGAGGCATCCGCACACCGACCTCATCGGGGACGTCAGCGAGCTGCCAGAACTTCTGCGGCGGTCGCCGCGGCCCGACGTGCAACTGCACACGCCCGGCCCGGCCAACACGAGCGAAACGGTACGCCGTGCGATGACCCGCGACATCGGCGCCTGGGACCGCGAGCTCATCGAACTGGCCGAGGATGTCCGGCGGCGGATGCTGTCGCTGGCGGGCGTGGATCAGGCCGCGTGGGACTGTGTACTGCTGCAGGGGTCGGGGACGTACGGGGTTGAAGCGGCCCTGCGGGCGGCGACGCCGCACCGAGACGGACCGCAGGGCGGCGGCGTGCTGATCGCGACCAACGGGGCCTACGGCGATCGCATGGTCCGCATCGCGGAAGTGCTGGGGCGTCCGTTCGCGGTGGTGCGCGGGCATGAGCTGGAGCCGTTGTCGCCCGGTGACGTGGCCGAGGCACTGCAGCAGCGGCCGGGGTTGACGACGCTGGCGGTGGTGCACTGCGAGACGACCACGGGGCTGCTCAATGACGTCGTGGCCATCGGCCGGGCCGCCCGGGCCGTCCGCCCAGGTCTGACGTACCTCGTCGACGCGATGAGCAGTTTCGGTGCGTACGAGACCGACTGGGAGGCGGCGGGGGTGGACTGGCTGGTAACCAGCAGCAACAAGTGTCTGCAGGGCGTTCCGGGTTTGGCGTGCGTGCTGGCGCGGACGCAAGCCCTGGAGGCGAGTGTCGGCCGAAGCGGCAGCCTGGCGCTGGACCTGCACGACCAGTGGACCGGCTTGCGTACGTACGGCCGTTTCCGATTCACGCCGCCGACGCACGTGCTGCTGGCTCTTCGCCAGGCGTTAAAAGAGCTGGAGGCGGAAGGGGGCGTCCGGTCCCGATTCGCACGGTATGAGCGGATGCGACGGCGGCTCGTTGAAGGGATGACCCGGCGGGGCTACCGGATCTTGATACAACCTGAACATCGCTCCTGCATTATTTCAACGTTTGCTTACCCGACGGACCCGCGTTTCAGCTACGCCGAGCTGTATGCACGTCTGGCCCGTCGTGGGGTGGTGATCTACCCCGGCAAGCTCAGCCGGGCGGAGACGTTCCGGGTCGGACACATCGGCGATCTGGACGAGCAGGACATCGACCGCCTGCTGGAGGCGTTCGATGCGGTGCGCGAGGAGATGGGCTTCGCCACCGGCCCGGCCGACGCGTTGTCGTCGTCGCAAGCCCCCGTCGGGGCGCCATGACCGGGCACGGGGCGCGGAGGGAGCTGACCGTGAGGTTTTTCGCGTTTTTATGGCTCCAACGGGTGCTCCGCCGGCTGCGGAAGGAGTTGCCGGCGTTCGCGGCCGCGTGGGCGGGCGTGCTGGTGGTGACGGTGTCGCTGGCATCGGCAGCGGCCCGGGAGAAGATCACCGTGTACACTGCGCTGGAGAACGAGCAGATCCGCCCGCTTCTGGCGGATTTCCAGACGCAGAACCCGGGCGTGGAGGTGGAGGTCGTCCGCGATTCCAACGGGGTGATCGCTGCACGGCTGCTGGCCGAGGCGGACAACCCGCGGGCGGACGTGGTCTGGCAGGTCGCGGCGACCACGCTGATGATGCTGGCGGGCCGTGAGCTGCTGGAGCCGTATGCGCCGGCCGGGCTGTCGTCGATCCGCCCGAGGTTTCGCGACGCCGCCGAGCCGCCAAGGTGGGTGGCAGGCAATGCATGGATGACCGCCTTTGCGTGCAACACCGTTGAACTGCGCCGGCGGGGCCTGCCGGTGCCGAAGAGCTACGCCGACCTGGCGGACCCGCGGTACCGCGGGCTGATCACGATGCCCCACCCGGGTTCCAGCGGTACGGGGTTCATGTTGGTGTCGGGCATCCTGCAGACGATGGGCGAAAGTGAGGGCTGGGCGTATCTCGACGCGCTGCACCGCAACGTGCTGCGGTACGAGCATTCCGGGTCGCGGCCGGCGAAGCAGGCGGCCGCGGGAGAGTGTGCCATCGGCATCAGCTTCTGCTACGCGTCCCTGCAGGCGCGGGAACGCGGTGCACCGATCGAGGTGGTGTTCCCGGCCGAGGGGAGTGGGTGGGAGATGGAGGCATCCGCGCTGGTGCGGAAGCGGGAGATCGCGCCGGCCGCCCGAAGGTTTCTCGACTGGGCCACGGGACGGTCCGCCGTCACCGAGTACGGTCGGAGCTACGGCGTGCTGTCGCGGGAGGATGTGCGGTCGGACCGGGCGGGCTATCCCGCGGACGTCGACGCCCAGATGGCCCCGAATGATCTGTCGTGGGCGGCGAGCCACCGCGACCGCATCCTTGAAGAGTGGAACCGCCGTTATGGGTCGGGAAAGTAGCCCTGCCGTGCGGCCGGAACCGACCGCGGTCAGACCTGCCGAGCGTGGGCCCGTGCCGTTCGTCGAACTCGAGGGACTGGTCAAGCGGTTCGGCACGACGCTGGCCATCGGCGGCCGCGAGGGGGGCGTCTCCCTGAAGGTGGCGGCTGGCGAATTCGTCGTGCTGGTCGGCCCCAGCGGCTGCGGAAAGACGACGCTTCTCCGGATGCTCGCCGGGCTGGAGCGTCCCGACGTCGGCCGCATCCGCATCGAGGGCCGGGACGTTACGGACCTGCATCCTGCCGACCGCGGCTGCGGGGTGGTTTTCCAGTCCTATGCGCTGTTTCCCAGCCTTACGGCATGCGGCAACGTCGCCTTTGCGGTACGTCGGACCGCAGGTCGGGCCGAACGGAGGCGACGGGCCGAGGCGCTGCTCGCCCAGGTGGGACTGGCCGAATACGCCGCCCAGTATCCGGCGCAGCTCTCCGGCGGGCAGCAGCAGCGGGTCGCACTGGCCCGCGCGCTGGCGCAGGACCCGGCGGTGCTGCTGCTGGACGAGCCGCTTTCGGCCCTGGACGCGGAGGTGCGTCAGCAGTTGCGTGGCATGTTGCGCGACGTACATCGACGGTGGCAGATCACGACCATCATGGTGACGCACGATCAGGATGAAGCGCTCGAGCTGGCCGACCGTGTGGTGGTGATGAACCGCGGCCGGATCGAGCAGGTCGGGCCGCCGCAAACGGTGTACGGGCGGCCGGCCAGTCTCTTCGTTGCCAGCTTCCTGGGGCGGATGAACCTGCTGCCAGCGGAGCTGCTGGGGGGGGGCATGTCGTCCGGGGAAACGTGGGGATTTCGTGCCGAAGCGGCCGTGCTCGGCGAACTGCCACCGCCGGCGAGGGTCCTTCGGGGCAAGGTGACGCGCGTGGTCTATCGCGGCGCGACATACAGGGTCGAGCTGCGCGTTGCGGACGAAGCCCTGGTGGCGGTGGAAGGGGGTGCGAATGGCGACGTGCGGGAGGGAGACGGCGTGGTCGTGAGCGTTCCGCCGGGTGCGTTGCACCGTTTCGGCAGCGATGGAGGTCGTCGCGACGTGGCGGGAGGTTGGGCATGACGGCCTCGCCGGGACGGGTGAGTCGGGGACGGGACGGCCGCGTCGTGGTCGGGCGGGCCTTCCGCGAGCGGACGCTGGAAACGTTGGTGCTGGCGGTGCCGCTGGGGTTTCTCGGCCTGTTCGTGATCGTCCCGCTTGGGCTGTTGGTAGTGCGTTCCGTGCAGGACGACGCCGGCCGCTTCGTCGGGTTGGACAACTACGTCCGCTATGCCGCAACGCCCGCCCTCAGTACGGCGGTGGTCAACAGCCTCTGGACGGCGACACTGGCGGCGTTCCTCGCGGTCGCGCTGGCTTTTGTGCTCGCGTACGGCCTGCACCGCTGCCGCGTGCCCGCGGCGCCGCTGGCAAGGCAACTGCTGCTGCTGCCGATCTACGCGCCCACGATGCTGCCCGCGCTGGCTCTGGTGTTCCTGTTCGGAAAGCAGGGGTTCGTCACCACGGGCCTGTTCGGCCACCTTCCCGGGGTGGACATCGGGCTGTACGGCGGGGTCGGTATCGTGCTGTGCGGGATGATCGTCGCGCTGCCGGGGGCAGTGCTGCTGGCGGGCGTCGCGTTCGGCGGAATTGACGGCCGAATCGACGACGCCGCGATGACGATCACGGCTTCACCGTGGCGCCGGCTGTGGGTGGTGGTGCTCCCGGCCCTGAGCTACGGCGTCGCGACGGCGGTGCTCGCGTCATTTGCAATCGTCTTCACCGATTTCGGCGGGCCCAAGATTGTCGGCGGCGACCTCACGGTGCTGCCCGTGCAGGTGTATCAGCAGGTGTTGGGACAGCAGCGGCTCTCAACAGGCGCGGTAGTGACGCTGGTGCTGCTGCTCCCGTCGGCCGCCGCCTTCGCTGCCCAGCACCTTCTCGCGCAGCGACAGGCCGTCCGCACCGCCACCCTGGACGGCCGGGCCACACGACCCAAATTCCGACCCAACCGACTGCGCGACGTCACCTTCAGCGTGCTGGTGTGGGCGTCCGCGGGGGCCATGCTGGTGGGGGTGCTTGCGGCCGGGGCCGTATCACTCGTGCATCTCTGGCCCTGGTCTCTCGCGTCGCCCGGCGACGTGGACGGGCCCGTCTTCTCCCTGCGTCATTTCGACTTTTCGCACAAGCTGCCGGACGGCGGCGGGCGGGCCGTCCTCAACAGCGTCCTTTACGCGGCCGTCTCCGCGGCGATCGGAACGCCACTGGTGTTCCTCGCGGCGTACGGAAGCCTCAAGCTCCGCGGTGTGTCTGCCCCCCGCGCCCTGGTCCACCTGCTGAGTCTGCTGCCGCTGGCGCTGCCGGGTCTGGCGATCGGCCTCACGTACCTGTTGCTCTTCAACCGACCGACGCTGCTCGGTTTGCCGAACCCGCTGGCTGCGGCCTACGGCACCGCTGTACCCATCATCGTGTCCAACATCGTTCATTTCTTCGGCTTAGGCTACCTGACCGCCGCCACCGCGCTTCGTCAGCAGGACCGCAGTTTCGAGGACGCCGCCGCCACGATGGGTGTGTCGCGGTGGCGGCTCGTCGGGCGGGTGACGCTGCCGCTGTCGGCGCCGGCGTTGCTGGATGTGGCCACCTACCTGTTCGTCTCGTCGATGAGCACCGTGTCGGCGGTCATCTTTCTCTATGGGCCGGGCACGATCACCGCACCGGTCGCCGTCGTGGCGATGGACGATGCCGGCGAGACGCAGTCCGCGGTGGCGATGTGCGTCGTCCTGCTGGCGATCAACCTCGTTGTGGCCGCTGCGCTCCAGACCGCGAAAAGATGGCGGGTCGTCAGGTAGGCCCGCCGGCCGCGGAGGCCACGGCCGTGTCATCGGGCATCATCAGGCGACCTGCGTTCCCCGGCCGACGGTACGAACAGCGGGTTCGGCCGGGCGTAGGTGCCGGGGGCGAAGCGGATGACGAAGTCGGGGTTGATACGCCAGTCGGCCAGGTAGTAGTCGGTGGAGATGGCCTGTGCCCCGCTCCGCTGGGCCGCCTCGAAACGCCGGAAATCGTGTCCGCGCATCTCGCGCGTGGACGCGTCGGAGCGCGTCCGCACAAAAAACCCCTCCTGCACCCGTCGGCGGATGGCTTCCTCGCCGGACACTGGGTCGTTGAGGATCAGGAACGCCGCGTCGGGATGGTCGGGCGGCATGTCGGGGAAGATCACCGCCCCCCTCAGGCCAGGCCGCATCCGCGAGTACGTGCCCGTGAGCGGCGCGTGCTCCTGCATGATAAAGATGAACCGCCCGGCCCACTCGCCGGCGGTGGGCCAAGGCAGGTTCGTGACCGCCGTGCGAAGGTCGGGGGCGTCGCGGCGAAGGTCGTCGGGCCGTACGACACGCCCCGGACCGAGCTCTTCGAGAATCGTGGCCTCGATCCCGGCGAGGGCCGACTCGTCGAACATGAGCGGCTCCGTCTCGCCCGGAAGGTGGTTTCTCGCGTACTTCAGGTCCAGCAGGATCACGACCGGGATGTGCTCGGGGTGCAGCTCGGAGAATGCCCGAAGTGCCCGCAACGCCGAGGCGAAGGTGTAATGGTGTGTGCGGAAGTCGAGGTCGTGCGAGTGCAGCACCTTCAACCCGGGCTGGCGAAGCTCGCCATCCGGGTCGAACGGACGCGCGGGTAGCTGCCGTTGGGCGAGTAACTTCAGCAGCAGAGGGTGGGCATACCGACCACCCGTGGGGTCATGATACAGGTCCAGCTCCAGCTGCCGAAGCCCCAGTTTCAGCTGGTCGATCAGCGGCGGGTGCGCATAGTCGATGCCGCTGACGTCACGGCCCATCTCCTTCGCCAGCTCGGGCAACGCGCTATCGAACGCCTGTTTGTAACTGTTGTGCGAGCCGATCAACTGAACGCGGTTGAACGGCAGCGGGTGAAGCGCGCGGTCGGGCGACGCGAACGCGCCGGCGGGTAACGCACCAGCGGTGGCAGCCGTGAGCAACGCCAAGACAACGGCAATGCTTTTACGGGCTCTGTGCATGGTGGCAGACGGTAGACCTCGATCGCCGCCAGGCCGTTCATGGAGTCGGCCACGCCGGCCCTTGTGCGCGAGAATCCGGCAAACGTGCGCCCGGTCGCGGTTGTCGTTCATGCGGCCACTACGACTCTGGATTATGACAAGCAGCATGTCCAGCGACGGAGCGAAAATGCATCATCAGGGTGTTGCCTGGTTGATCGTGGCATTGATGGCGTTGCTGGTGCTGCTGGTCACTGACGCGGCGTCGGGGGGCCGCCCAGAGGCGGAGGCGAGCCGTATGGGCCGTTCGTCTGCGGCATCGAGCGCCGCCGCCGCAGGCCCCGCGTTGCAGGACGCCGTCTTTCGCTTCGACCTTCGCAGCACCGTCTCAAGCGATCGTCTTGAGGTCGCCGATTCGACGGGCTCGGTCACGGCCCGAGCACAGCGACCGGTGACCTTAGGCGAGCTTGGCCCGTCGTGGGGGATGGTGTTCGACGGCAGTGACCAGTGGCTGATGCTGGACGACGACCATCGTCGTCTGGGCGCGGTGCTGCCGAAGCGGGCGTTCACCGTCATGGCTTGGGTGAACGTGCAAGTGCCGCAGGAATGGGGGGCATTCTTTTCGGCGATGCAGGACGACGGCGGCACGGAGTACGGTCTGCTGCTGGGCTATCGCAAGGACCGCTTCGCGGTGGCGGTGTCCACAGCGGGTAGTGACGACGGCGACGGCCTGATGACCTACCTTGTTTCACCCGCGCCCTTTGAGCCGGGGCGCTGGTACCACGTCGCGGGGACCTACGACGGAGCGACGCTGCGGCTGTACGTCAACGGCCGGCCGGTCGCCGAAACCGCCCGGCAGTCGGGCGACGTGATCTATCCGCCGACGCCGCATCCGGTGGCGATGGGCTGTTATCTGGACCGCAACGAGTGCTACCCCCTCGCCGGGGCTATACGGGAGCTGTCGATGCACCACCGTGCGCTGTCGGGTGATGAGGTGAAGTCGGTGTTCGAACCGCTGGCGGCCCTGTCCATGTGGAATCCGCTGCCGCCCCCCGCGGAGACGTTCGTTGTGCAGCCATTCCTGGCGATGCCGACGCAGGAGGGCATCACGATCGCCTTCGAATCACCCCGCCCGGCGCGCGCGGTGGTGGAATACGGCCTCCGGCTGCCGATGATGCAGCGTGTGGAGGTCGCCGAGCCGCGGGCCGTCCAGCACGTCACGCTCGCCGGGCTGTCGCCGGCGACGCACTACTTTTATCGCGTGAGCACCTACGACGGCGAGTCGCTGCTGTGTCGCAGCCCGGTACTCACGTTCCAGACGGCCGTCCGCGATGACGATGCGTTCGCGTTCACTGTCGTAGGTGACACCCAGAACAACCCCGTCGTCGTCAGCCGCATCAACGAGCACGCCTACGCACTGCGGCCGCACTTTCAACTTCACGTGGGTGACATCGTCGGCGACGGCCGCAAAAAGCATGAATGGACCGAAGAGTTCTTCCGGCCAAGCCACGGGCTGATGGGCCGGGTGCCGGTGTTTCCTGTTCTGGGCAATCACGACGAGGACGCGAGCTGGTTCTACGACTACTTCCCCCTGCCGCAACCGAAGTACGCGTACACGTTCCGATTCGGCAACGCCCAGTTCTTCGCCATCGACACCAACCGGTCGGTCGAGGAAGGCAGTGAGCAGTGGCAGTGGCTCGACCGCGAGCTGGGCTCATCTCAGGCGACCTGGAAGATCGTCTACCACCACCACCCGGTGTACTCCAGCGACGAAAACGACCACGGCGACACCTACCGCGGCCCGAGCACGTGGGGCAAGCCCGAGCACCAGCGGCTCGCACGCCTGTATGAGCGGCACAAGGTAGACCTCGTCTTCGTCGGCCACATCCACCTGTACGAGCGTTCACACCCCGTCCGCGACGGCCGCTTCGACCCCCAGGGCGTCCGCTACATCACCACCGGCGGCAGCGGAGGCGGGCTCGAAGCCTTCGCCCCTTCCCGGACTTGGTTTTTCGCGCACGGCCGCATCACGCATCACTTCTGCTACGTCGTCGTCCAGGGGCGGCAGCTCACGCTTCAGGCGTACGACCTGGAGAATCGCCTTTTCGATTCGATGACGGTGAACAAATAGCTCCGACACGTACGCTCCGCCCCGGGGGAAGTGACCGACATGCAACTGCTGCTTCGACGGGACGTCTCCAGGGTCTGCACCGCGACCTTTCTGGCCTTCACGCTGCTGGCCACCAGCGTCCGGACGCTCGCGGCTGAAGGCTGGCCGGGCGTCAGGCACGTGGTGATCATCGGCATCGACGGCCTCTCGCCACTGGGCGTCGAGGGCGCCGATGCCCCGGTGCTGCACGGCCTGCTGCGGGAAGGTGCGTTCACCCTTCGCGCCCGCGCCCATCTTCCGACCAGCTCCTCGACCAACTGGGTCTCGATGCTCACCGGGGCGACGCCCGAGGTGCACGGCGTGACGTCCAACGAGTGGGAGAGGGACGACCACTCGGTTGCGCCGGCCTGCGTCGGCCCGGAGGGGATCTACCCGACGGTCTTCGCTCGCCTGCGCGTCCAGCGGCCTGACGCCATCATCGCCGCCGTCTTCCACTGGCGCGATTTCGACCGTCTGGCCGAGTCCGGAGCGTGCGACGTCTATGAACATCACCGCACGGCCGAATCCACCACCGACCGCGCTGCCCAGGTCATCCGCGCCCATCGCCCCACGCTGTTGTTTGTTCATCTGGACCACGTCGATGCGGCCGGCCACGCGTCCGGCTGGCACACACCAGCGTACTTCGCCGCCGTCGCACAGGCCGACGCCATGGTCGGCTCACTGCTGGCGGCGCTGGGCGAGGCGGGCATGCGCGAACACACCCTGATCATCGTGACCAGCGACCATGGCGGAGTCGGCCGTAGCCACGGCGGGGAATCGATGCAGGAGCTGGAAATCCCGTGGATCGTTGCCGGCCCTTCCATCGCCCGCGGCCGCCGCATTCTTTCCCCCGTGCTCACGAACGACACCGCCGCCACCGCGGCGGCGGCCCTGGGCTTCCGCCTTGCCCCGAGTGCCACCGGTCGGCCCGTGCTCGCCGCCCGCGCCGATGTCCCCGACGGCCCCGAGGTGGGCAGGACGACGGCGTTTGTTCCGCGGCCGGTGCTCAGCCCGCCTGCCGGGCGTTTCGTAGGTATGCCCGGTCACGTCGAGCTCACCCGCCGCGGTGGCAACGGTGTCATCCGGTACACGCTCGACGGCACCGTACCCACCGTGGATTCACCGGTTTATGACACGCCGCTGTCCGTCGACCGTGATGTGGTCGTGTCGGCGGTGGCCTTCGACGCTGACGGTCGCGCCAGCGAGGTGGTGCAGGAGGTGTACCGGCATGTGCGGCCCGTGGACGGCCGCGGCGCGTCGGTGCAGCTCTTTCAGGGAAGGTTCCGCTCGGTGGCCGAGCTGTACAGCGCTACGCCGGTTAGGACGACCACGGCCCTTGAGTTCGACATCGAGGACATCAAGCCGCCGGTCGAGGCGTTTGGGGCGATCTTCCGTGCGTCCATCCTCATCGAGGTCCCGGGCGTGTACCGGTTCTGGACCGAGTCGGACGACGGCAGCAAACTGCTCGTCAACGGGAGAACCGTCGTGGACAACGACGGAGAGCATGGGCCGAGGCGGAAGCGGGGCAGCATCGATCTCGCCGCGGGCCGCCACGAGCTCGAAGTTCTCTACTTTAACGCGACCGGTTCGGGTCTGCTCCGCGTGTTCATGGCCGCGCCGACCGGCCGGCGTGAGGTGCTCCGGCACGAATCCCTGACCCCACTGGAGCCGTGACGTCTCGGCGATCGCGTCGCGCGGGCCCGCGTGAGCCAGGGGTCTGCTGCGCAAGTTGCGATGGGGGGCTGCGCGGTGCTGCAGCGGACGCCTGTTTCCGCGACGTCAGCGGGGTTGACCCCGGGTGCCGTGGCCGTCGGGTTTAGTGAGCCTTTCAAGAAGAAACCGTCTCCCCCTTAGCGCACGGCGGTCATGGTGTAACAACGGAAAGGACTGGAAGGACATCACCCTTACGCGCCGGGCGGCGTCGGCTACGACCCCGTCAAGCCCGGGCAATACGAAGGAGAGAACGATGCGACAGGCACGTCCGATGACCGGGTATGCGGCGATCGTCGCCGCCGTCGCCCTCCCCGCCAGCGCGGCCCTCGCCCAGCAGCTCACCGACGCGGCCCTCATCAGCAACAAGAACTGGGCCAGCGGTGGCAACACCGGCTACGTCATCACGATGGACGACCGCGCCGACGGCGACCTGCTCACGGGTCGCTGGAAGGTCAACTACCGCGCCGACGGTTCGACCCGCGTGGACACGCCCAACGCCTGGCAGCCGTACATCCGCGGCCAGTGGAACCACGTCGTGGCGACGTTCGAACGCTTCACGTTCACGCTGCCGGACAACAGCACCGAGATCCGCACGCGCATCGAGACGTACCTCAACGGCAGTCGCGTGTCCGACGCCGTGAACATCTCCGGTCCGGGCAACATCGACACCCTCGACCTGGGCCTCAACCTCAACATCGGACAGGACGGCACCGGCAACTACCGCGTCGGGGAAGAACCGGGCGGGTTCGTCGGGCGGATCGACGATGTGGCCGTCTGGCGTCGCGCGATCACGCAGACCGAAGTGACCGCCCTCTGGAACGGTCGCAACGGCGGCGGCAGCCTCAGTGTGCTCGCCGGGACCAGCCCCGCTCTCGCCAACGAACTCGTCGGCCTGTATACCTTCGACAACCACGTCCTTGATACCGCGAGCACCCTCCCCGGCCGCTCGGGCGTGACGCCCAAAAACGGCATCTGGCGCGAGATCGGCGAAGGCGGCATCGACAACCCGTCTGTGGCCGCCTATACGAGCGGCCTCTTCGGGCAGGCCGCCAGCCTCAACGGAAGCAACTACATCACCATCGGCGACGCGCTCGCAGGCTTCCCCACCGATTACACGTTCGGCAGCACCACGAGCTTCAGTTTCAGCGCGTGGTTCTTTGAGCCGATCCCGCAGGTTTTCTTCTCCCGCTACACCAACGCTTCGGGCAACGGTTTGGCATCGAACCCCGCCAACTGGGACAGCGTCCCGCCGGCCGAGTGGAACAACCGCACGGCCATCTTCGTCGGCGGCCCGACGGCGGCGGAAAACAACGTCACCTTCGACACTGCCCTGGGCAGCCGCATCGTCTCGTACTTCGAGTTCGGTGCGGCCGGGCAGACGACCAACATCACCTTCGAGCCGGGCGCTTCGGTCATCGGGCAGGGCACGGGCGTCTCGGTCATCGGCGTGCCGGGTTCGACTGTTAACCTGACGATCAACTCGGGGGTGCTCAACCACTGGGGCGACGGTGAAGAGCGCCGCCGGCTGGCCGTGGGCGCCGGAAGCGGCGCGTTTGTGAACATCACGCTCGACGGCACCGGTGAACTCTCCGTCGGCAACCGTGTCGCCGACGCTTCCTTCGCCACAGGCTTCCGGCGTCCCGAACTCGGCGGCGCCGACGGCCAGCCCCGGCGCGGCGACGACGTGCTCCTCGGCGACGGACCCAACGGCGCGGTCACCCTCACCATGAACGGCAACTCGTTCATGTTCGTCACGGACGTGATGTATGTCGGCGACTCCGACTCGACCTCACCCTTCACCGCTGTGCAGAACGGCAATTCGACCGTTATCGTCAACTGGGACACCCGCTGGGCCGACGACGGAGCGGCCAACGGCAAGGTCATCAGCTGGACGATGAATGACAACTCGCGATTCATCGTCGCCCGCGACCACGGCCTCTCGGAAGCCAACGGAGCGGGCACCGGCACGATCAACCTCACGATCAACGACAACGCCGAGTTCGCCGCCGGCGACCGGCTCGTCTTCGGTGCCGGCGGACGACACAACGTCAACGTCACCCTCAACGGTGGCCTCGTCCGCGCTGGTCGCCTCACCCCGGGCCCCGACCTGCTGGTGGACAACACGGGCGTTCCTGCCGGCCCGGCCCGCGACAACATCCTGCTGATGGGCCTCAACTCCAACGTCAACTTCACGATCAACGGCGGGCTGGTCTCCATCCAGCGCAGCGCCTGGGTCGGCTTCAACGGCGGCACCGCCCTGCTTGACATGCACGGCGGCACCTTCAACATCCTGGGCATCGGCAGCGCCGACCTCCCGCGACTGGGCAACTTCCCAGACACCATGCCCTTCCCGCAGCTCGGTGCGGCCAACACCTCTGCGGCCTGGGTTGACGGTGGCGGCGACCTCTACATCTCCATCGGCGGCACCGTCTCCCGCTCCGCACCGATCGGCATCGTCCGCGTCGGCGGCGACGCCACACTCAACGTTGCCCGCGACGTGCTCGTCGGCGGCACCTACTACAACGCCAGCTTCACAGGCGTCACCCCGCCCGGCATCGCCTACGCCGAGCTGGCCGTCCGCGGCGATGACGCCACCATCAACATCGGCGGCAATCTCGTCTTCGGCGGCGTGAGCTTCGGCAACTCGGCCAACTACATCGTCGGCGGCAACGTCACCTCGGTGCTCGGCGCCCGCCTCACCGGCCCCAATCACGCCCCCATCAACGTCACGGGCGCCGGCGGCCGCAACGGTGACCTGGTCATCTACTCATCCAACCCCGAGTCGGGCACAGGCAACGAAAAGGTCACGTCGGTGATCGACGTCACCATCGACGTGCCCTACGCAGTCTTCCGGCCGAGCAACGGCGACTCATTCACGCTCGTGCAGTACGCGGGCAGCCGATTGCGCGGGGGGAACGGCGACGGCGTCGTGCCCAACGGACGCCAGGGCACCTTCGACCGAATCACCGACAGCTCGGTCAACGGCATCGACTGGACCGTCCAGTACGACGATGCCAACAAGCGGCTCAACGTCGTAGCCAGCAAGGTCTACCGCCTTGGCAACACGGACCGCGACGCCGCCGATACCGTGACCACGACCGACTTCGACCAGCTCGTCGCGGGGTTCGGCTCCACCGGGACGAAGCGCTGGGCCGACGGCGACTTCACCAACGACCGCAACGTGGACCTTGAAGACTTCTCGATTCAGCGCGCCGCGTACGACAACGCCGTCGGCTCGCCGGGCTCGCTGAACGTGCCGCACCTGATCGTCTTCGAGGACGGCCGCACGCTGCTCCAGGCCGACGGCCTCTCCGCGGGCCTTCAGGTGAAGTCGGCCTCGGGCGGGCTGAGCACGGCCGCGTTCAACGCGCTCCAGCTCACCAGCCTCGTCGGCAGCGGCGCGGTGGCTCTCAGCAGCACCTCCAGCGACGTCGCCGCCGCCAGCCTCACCGGCCAGGTGTCGCTGGCCGGAACGACCGACCTCGGCCAGCTCGCCGCACCCGGCGTCCGCGATCTCGCGTTTGCCATGACCCTCATCGGCAACCTCACGGCCACCTACGTGCCCGGCAACGTCGCCTACCTCATCCGCGGCGACTTCAACTTTGACAGCATCGTCGACGCCGGCGACATCGACGTCCTCCTCGAGGCCGTCCTCGAAGCCACGCCGTTCCAGAGCTTCATCTCGACCTACGGCGACGCCTTCACGGCCGCCTATGGGGCCACCCTCGATGCCACTGTCCTGGCGCAGCTCGGTGACCTCGACGGCAACAACCTCTTCGACGCCGAGGACATCGACGCCTTCATCACCGCCATCCTCGCCGCCCGCCCCGGCGGTTCGGCCATCCCTGAGCCGGCCATGCTCGGGCTGGTGGCACCCGCCGCGGTCCTGCTGACCCGCCGTCGCCGCTAGCCGCGAGGGCCGGGGCTGGCCGTGAACCCGCGCTTGCCTGCCCGTCGCCCCGACCCGTACCCGCCTTGTTGAACGCCTCGTCCGGGGAAATCCTCATCCCCGGGCGAGGCTTTTTTCTGGGATGCTCCGGATTTCGGCCGGTCTGGGGAGGGCAATCCGTCCCCGTGGAAGGTTTTTCATCGCTCCGAAGCCGCCGCCGCGCTATATTTATACGGAAAGGTCCGAAATCGGCCCTGCCGTCGCCGGTGTTCGGAACCCACGAGGACCCCGCATGTTCTCATCCACCGTGGAGTACGCGTTTCGGGCGATCGTGACGCTGGCGTCGCGCAACGGTCAGAGCGCCACCGCGAAAGACATCGCCGCCGTCACCAAGTCGCCGCCGAACTACGTCAGCAAAGTGATGCAGACCCTCGTGGAAGGCGGTCTGGTCAACGCCCGCCGCGGCCCCAACGGCGGCTTCACCCTCGCCCGGCCGCCCGAGCACATCACGCTCCTGGACGTGGTCAACGCCGTCGACCCCATCGAACGCATCCGCGCCTGCCCCATCGACCTGCCCGAGCACGCCCACCAGCTCTGCCCCCTCCACCGCGTGCTCGACGACACGCTCGCCTACGTCGAAAGTCAGCTCGGCAGATACACCATCGCCGCACTGATGGACCAGCCGCCGGCCGCCATCTCCCCCTTCCAGCTCACGATTTCCGCGCGTCGCGTCGTGGCCGACGCCGCTCCGGCCCGCCGTCTGGATTGAAGCTGCCGTATCGATTCAGGCTCCGCCCACTCAGGCAGCTCGCCGACTCGCTACGACGCCTAGCCTCACGCCGCCATGTTCGATGAGGACGACGGCCCGACCGACGACAACGCGCCCGACCGGCGCTACGGCCGCCCCGAAGTGGCCGCCGCCGACAAACTCGAAGAACTCCGCATGTACGCCGAGCTGGCGGCGGTGTTCGAAGGCACCGCCAAGTTCGGCCACGCCCTGCTCCGCGACCTCACCCCCGACCTCGCCCGCCGACTGCAGGTCGGCATGGTCACCCTCGAACGCGCCCGCGACGGCTCCGTCCAGCTCATCCCGGCCGAGAAGGTGCCGCTGGCCCACGAGCTGCTGAGGCTGCATCGCGAGGCGGGGCTGTCCACCTGCGACTACCACAGTCTTGTGCGTCCCGGCGAGGTGCACCTGGCCCGCTGGGTCGTGGGCACGGACTTCGATACCGTTTTTTCACGCCTCTGCGCACATTTCGACGCCATGCTCTCGGGCCATGTCGAAGACGAACAGGCCGCACGCGGCTGGCAAGGCGACCCCAGCCTCCCCGCCTACATCGCCGCGCTCGAGAAACTCAAGCCCGACCTGACGAGTCGCTACCTGGTCCCCCATGTCCGCCGGGGTACCGTCCCCGCGTGCCTCTCCACCCACACTGCCGACGAGCTCAACATCGACTACCTCGCCTCGACCGTCATGCAGCTTTCGCCGCGTGACCTCACCGCCCCCTCCCCCCCGGCCGACGGCGGGCACACGGACGACACCCCGTGGGCGGAGCCGGACGAATCCGCCGCGGCGGACGAGTCCGAACTCGCGTGGTACTTCAAGATGTTTCTGCTCCGCGGGCACGTGGATGGCGGAGCGGCGGCGTGCTTCTACGCGTTTCTTCAGAAGGCCGACCACGCCGTCTGACCGACGGCCAGCCGTACGTCTCGGAGGTCGAACAGACGCGTCGGCGTGGCCCACGGCTGTTCGCCCGTTGCAGCGCGATATGGCCGCGTCGTGCTCGACCCGCCTATTTGGCCGTCCGCAGGCTCTCGAGATAGCGACCGTTCTTGACCGTGGCCCGCCGCTCCACCGCCTGCACCATCCGCTTCACGTCCGGGTGCAGACCGTTTTCCATGTGGAAGCTGCGAATGGCCTCGGCCATGGGCACCCCGCGGCGGACGAACAGCTTGCGGAACGCCGCCTCCAGCGCCTGGATGTCGCTTTCGCTCTTGCCCGCCCGGCGCAGCCCCAACTTGTTGAGCGCTTTGATGACGTCGTCATCGGCCACCTTCACGAAAGGCGGCACGTCGAAGTGGATGCGGGCGAAGCCGGCGAGATAGGCGAAGTCGCCGACTGTGACGAAGTGGTGCAGCCCCACGCCGCCGTTCATGATCACCCGGTCGCCCACGTGCACGTGCCCGGCGATCATCACGTTGTTGGCGATGACGCAGGCGTTGCCGATCTGACAGTCGTGGCCGACGTGGCTGTTGGCCATGAACAGGTTGTTGCTGCCCACGCGGGTGACGCCTCTGGAGATGGCGTCCTGCACGGTGCCGATGTTGACGGTGACGCCCTCTCGGAAGACGTTGTTGTCGCCCACCTCCAGCCCGGTCGGCTCCCCTTTCCACTTGAGGTCCTGTGGCGGGCCGCCCAGCACCGCGCCGGGGTGCAGCACGTTGTTCTTCCCCAGCACCGTGTTGCCGACCACACAGGCATGGCTGATCAGCCGTGTGCCGCTGCCGATGACCACGTTCGGACCGACCACGCAGAACGGGCCGACGTACACGTCGTCCGCGAGCTGGGCGGACGGGTCAACCACGGCCAGGGGGTGGACGGTGGGCATGGCTAGAGCGGCTCCGCATCCACGAGCATGAACTTGATGTCCGCCTCCGCCGCCAGCTTGTCGAGCACATACGCCCGGCACCGCACGTGACCGGTCCGCGCCTTCACGCGTACGGCAATCGCCTCCAGCACGAGCTGGTCGCCCGGGACGGCCGGCGAACGAATCTTAACCTTATCCATACTCAGCAACACCGCCAGCTTTCCGGTGTGCTCCAGTTTCTGGCTGAGCAGGATCCCCCCGAGCTGGGCGAGGGCTTCGACGATCAGCACGCCCGGCATGAGCGGTGTGCCGGGGAAGTGCCCCTGAAAGAAAATGTCGTTGTACGTGACATTCTTCACGCCCAGAGCGCGGCGGGGGTCCCCCGTGACCGGGTCGGTCTCGACGTCCAGCACCCGGTCCACCAGAAGCATCGGGTAGCGGTGCGGCAGGATGCGCTGGACCTTGCGGATGTCCATGAAGGCTTCGCGCTTCAGCGCGGCCTCCCGGCCCTGCATGGCCTGCTGTTCGATCAGCCGCCGGGCCAGCACGTGGTTGAGCTCGTGGCCGGACTTGTGCGCGACGATGCGTCCGAAGACCGGTCGGCCCACGAGATAGAGGTCGCCGATGAGGTCCAGCACTTTGTGGCGGGCACACTCGTCGGCGAAGCGAAACGCGTTCTGTACCGGCCCGGTCGGGGAAATCACCAGCAGGTCCTGCGGGGTGAGGTGTTTCCCGAAGCCCTGAGCGCGGAGCGCTTCGACTTCGTGGGAGAAGACGAACGTCCGTGCCGGGGCCAGGGCGGTGGCGAAGTCGTCGCCAGGGTCGGCTGCCGAGCCTCCCTCGCTGGGCGGGTGCAGCCGGTAGCTGAACACCTGCCGACCCACCGGCGGCGGGCCTTCGAACTCGTAAATCACCTCCAGATAGTCCGTCGGGCCCGGCAGTGCCGCCAGCGTGGCATCGCCCAGACTGACCTGCACGGGCTGCGAGATGACCAGCGGGTTTTTGACCGCCTCCTGGTCCACCGGGTTGGCCTTGAGCAACGCGTCGACAAACACGCGGCTCGACCCGTCGCCCATCGGGAGTTCCCCGGCAAGGCCCCCGGAAACCTTGACCACGACGTTGTCGATGCCGAGGCCGGCCAGCGCCGCCATGCAGTGTTCGACGGTCTGGATGGAAAGCGTCCCGTTGCGCAGGCAGGTGTGCCGGGGACGTTTCATGACGTGGGCGACCACCGCGGGGATGGTGGCGGTCTTGCCGGCGGACTCGCGGACGAAGGTGATTCCTGAATCTTGCTGGCCGGGTGAAAACGTCAGCGTCACGGTTTCGCCGGTGAACAAACCCGGCCCGCTGACGGAGACGTCGCGCGAGATGGTGCGTTGGTGGAGCTTCACAGGCCCGGAGCAGGGAGCGGCCCGCCCGGAAGGCTCACTTCCGGGGGTTGACGGCCGAAGCGAGTATATCGGACCTTGGGGGCGGTTGTCGTGAGGCGGTGGGCCGGGGCAAGACGGGCGGACCGGGCAGTCCGTCCCGGCCGCCAAGGTCCGGCAATCACGACGGGGGTAGGGGTGGTAGCGGTGAAACGACCTGGAGCGTCGGAGGTCGGGCGTCGATGGACCAAGTTAGGCGCTTGCCATGGCTGGCAAAAGGGGTTAAGTGATGCCCGCGGGTGTGTCGGTTTTGATTCGCCGGGAGCGGGGTTTCGGACCGACATACCGGATGTGGAGCGCCGTGCCCGAGGCTGCCGAGGTGTTCAAGGCGGTAGCCGGGGCAGGCTGGGCGGACTAGTCCGGGCGGTGGGCGATGGGTGTCCCGGCCGCGGGCGAGGTCCGAGCGGCTGTCGGCGTGAGCGTGAGCCTTGGTGGTGTTGAAAGGAGCGGCCCTTGCGTGAGTTGACGGTTGAGAGCGGCGAGCGACGGACGCCCGAGCAGTCGGCGGCGGGTGTGGAGCGGCGGTCGGGTAGCCGGGTCAAAGTCGCTTTGCGGGTGGTGACCGCGCTGGCCGTGGCGACGGCGGCGGGGCTGCAGGCGGGCTGCGAGGTCAAGAGCTTCATCGACCCGTCGGAGGTCGGCCGGTACAACACGCAGCCGCTGCTGCTGCCGATCCTCAAGAAGCTGGACACGGGGATCGAGGAGCCGGAAGACGAGTGGATCAACGCGACCGACCCGCTGCCGGAGGACCTGGTCTTCACTCCGCGGGATTACCGCATCGGCCCCGGCGACCTGCTGAGCATCACCATCAGCGACCTGGCGGGGCCCGGCTCGGAAACGCAGCGGGTGTACCGGGTGTCGGACTCGGGGATGCTGAGCATTCCCATGCTGGATGAGATTCCGGCGGCCGACCTGACCGAGGTGGAGCTGCAGCGGGCGATCCGGCGGGCGTACCGGGAAGCCAACCTGATCAACGACGCGCAGGTGACGGTTTCGGTGGTGGAAGGCCGTGCGCGGACGTTCTCCATCCGCGGGACGGCGGTGCCGCAGCCGGGCGAGTACCAGATCCTCAAGCGGGATTTCCGGCTGCTGGATGCGATCATCCTGGCGCGGGACGTGGCGGTGCAGAACGTGGACTTCGCGTACGTGATCCGGCCGGTGCAGCCGACGAGCGTGCAGGAGACGCCGCCCAAGGGGACGGAGCCGGGGATGACGCCGCCGCCGGCGGGGACGCCGACGCCCGGGCCGGACATTCTGGCGCCGCGGTCGGATGCGGCGAGGTCGATTTTCACGCCCGGCGGTTCGCGTGACGCGTGGCGTATCGACCTGTTGCGTCCGCGGATGCTGCAGGTGGCGGGTGATGCGTCCAGCGGTGGGACGCAGCCGGCCCAGGAGAACCCCGAGGGCCGCGTGATCATCCTTGACGGCCGGGAGGTCGTGGTGGGGGCGGCGACGCAGCCCACGCCGGCCGCCGAGCCGCAGGTCACGCCGGAGACGATCCCGCCGATGCCCAGCGGCAACCAGCCGTTTGCGTTTCAGGACTTCGAGCCGCCGCCGACGGAGCGGATCATCCGCGTGCCGCTGCGTCAACTGCTCAACGGCGACACGCGGTTCAACATCGTCATCCGCCCGGGCGACATCGTGACGATCCCGGCGCCCAAGGTGGGCTTCTACTACATGGGCGGGCACGTCAACCGGGTCGGGGCGTACCAGCTGCAGGCGAACTCGGTGACGCTGAAGCAGGCGATCATCTCGGCGGGCATGCTCGATCAGGTCGCCATTCCGCAGCGGACGGACATCATCCGCCGCATCGGCAGCGACCGCGAGGTGTTCGCGCGCGTCAACCTCGATGCGATCTTCGCCGGCAAACAGCCGGACATCTTCCTCAAGCCGGACGACACCGTGATGGTGGGCACGAACTTCTTCGCGCCGTTCATCGCGGCCGTTCGGAACGGCTTCCGGTTCAGCTACGGCTTCGGCTTCTTCTACGACCGCAACTTCTGGGACGACGACAACAACCGGAACAACTTCTAACGGCGTGGGCCGGCGTGGCTGAACCCACCGGTGCATAACCCAGGGTCACGGCAGGCTTTGCGACGGCCGAGTTTTGCCGGAAGCTTGCGATGTAAGGATTGCGTTGGCTGCCCCGTGAACGGCAGTGAGTGCGGCTACGCTTTTCTGGCCCTCGGTGCACCCACGAGGGGTCGGTCTCGGCGGTGCCGCGTCAACGCATCGGCGGAACGGCTCTTGGCCGCAGGAGGCGGCAGGCGGGGTAGGTGCCGTCGGATGAAGTTGGGGCGGGTGGCGGGGCGGGTCATTTGGGTGGCGGGTGGGGGGGCTGATTAGGGGGGGGGGCGGGTCACGGAGGGTCCGGGGAGCGGCTGGGCGTGGCGTGGCGAACGGGCCGTGCTGCGTGAGGTGGGCCGGTCGGGTGCTTTGCCCGGGCCGGCCCGACGTCCGGTGAGGCTGTCCAGAGGAGTGTCGTCGCGTGACCACGGCCAACGTTCAACCCGCCTTGGAAGGCCCGTCGGTGTTGCCCGGGGAGTCCCCGCGCTATGGCGGCATCAGCCTGCAAGGCTGGCTGATGATCGGCACGGTGGCCGCCCTGATGGTCACCATCTTCTGGTACAACCTGACACGGCTGTGGCTGAAGACGAATCCGTTTACGGGTGAGGGCGACTGGAGTCACGCGATCGTCGTGCCGGTGATCGGCCTGTACTACCTGTACCTCAACCGGGACGAGCTGCTGAAGGCGGAGGTGAAGCCGCTGCTGCTGACGGGCGGTTGGTCGGCCCGGGTCTGGGGGGTGTTGGGGCTGCTGGCGACGGCGGGGGCGGCGTATGTGCTGGGGCCGGTCGCGGTGCCGAGCCAGGGCGACATCATCCGGACGGGGGCGATGGGGCTGGTGGGGCTGGCGGGGATGGTGGCCCTGCTCAACTGGGGTCTGGCGATGATGCTGTTCGGGCTGCTGTTTTTTGCCTACGGCATCTGGCCCGGCCAGAACGACTATTTCAAAGACCTGGGGATGGTGGCCACGCTGTTCGGCGTCGTGCTGACGTTGTGCGGGTGGCAGGTGATGAAGGTGGCGTGGTTCCCGATCGCGCTGCTGATTTGTGCGTTGCCGTGGCCGGGGCTGTTTTACTCGTGGGTGGCCGGCCCGCTGCAGGTGCTGGCGGCGAAGGTGGCGGTGTGGGTGCTGCAGCTTTCGGGGGTGGACGCGCTGCAGTCGGGGACGAAGATCAACATGGGCGCACGGGTGCTGAACGTCGCCGAGGCGTGCGCCGGGCTCAAATCGCTGATGACCTTCGTGACGGTCGGGGCGGCGCTGGCGTTTCTCAGTACACGGCCGCTGTGGCAGAAGCTGTTCATCGTGGCGATGGCGGTGCCGGTGGCGGTGTTCTGCAACGTGATGCGCGTGGCCGGGCAGGGCCTGCTGGACCACTTCGTCTCGCCAGAGCTTTCGGAGAACTTCGCGCACCAGTTCGTGGGGCTGGTGATGCTGGTGCCGGCGTTTTTCATTCTCGCGCTGCTGATGTGGATTCTCGACCAGTTGTTTGTGGACGAGTCTGACGAGGAGACACAGCGACTGGTGGCCGAAGCTCAGCGTCGGGTGTCGACGGCGGGCGGTGCGGGCGTACTGACGGCGCCGGCCGGTCGGGCGGCGGCGTTTCCGCCGGCAGGTCGGGCGTCCACGAAGGAGGGCACATGAGCACCGCATCGCTTCCGGGGGGCGGTTCGGGCGGAGCCGCCGGGACACCACGGACGCAGGGGCCGGTCGGCGGCCCGTCGGCATCGGGCGCTTCGGCCGTGGGCGATCGCGCGTCAGGCGGGTCTGTGGCGGGCGGGCCCGTCGGAGGCGGCTCGACGTGGGCGGGGGCGGTCCGCGGGCTGCTGGGGAATCGCGCCTACGTGGTGACCGCGACGATCCTGCTGCTGGCGGCCGTGGGGCTGCACGGGGCCACGCAACGGTTGCAGCTGCACTTCCGGAAGCAGGCGGTGCCGCTGCGTGCGGACGTGCGGTCGTTGCCCGAGCGGATGGGCCCGTGGGTGCAGGTGAGCATTGACCAGCCGCTGAGCCCGGACATCGAAGAGGTGCTGGGCACGTCGGAGTACATCTTCCGGAACTACGTGGACTCGCGTCGAGTGAGCGAGTCGGAGATCGCCGCGTTCCGCGACCTCAACATCAACGAGCGTGCGGTGCTGCTCTCGCGCATCGCCATGCGCGACCCGCAGGCGGTGATGTACCTGTCGTTCACCTACTACACCGGCATGGTGGACACGGTGGCGCACATCCCCGACCGGTGCTTCATCGCCGACGGCTTTCAGCCCACGCGGTTCGACGCCCCGAGGTGGCACATCCCCGGTTTCGTGATCGACCGCGACGGTTATCACGTGGGCCCGGACGGATACCGCCTGACCGAGCCGGGCGAACGGGGCGGCGACGACGCCGGGCTGCCCGTGCGGTTCATCAACTTCGAAGACCAGGACCTTCGCACGCGTACGGCCAGCTCGCGGTCGGTGACGTACTTCTTTTCGGTCAACGGGCGTTACGAGGCCAACCCCATCGGCGTCCGCAAGACACTGCAGAACCTCTTCGAGCGGTACGGCTACTACGCCAAAGTGGAGCTGATGACGCTGCACCGCGACCCGGAGGTGTCGGCGGCGATGAAGCGGGATTTTCTCGAGCACGCGCTGCCGGAGCTGGAGAAGATTCTGCCGGACTGGGCGGCGGTGCGGGAGGCGGAGCGGGCGGGGGTGAAGGTGTCGGCGAGCCGACCCACGGCCGCCGAGCGGGCGGTTTCGGGGGCCCGGGCCGAGAGGTGAAGGTTCTGGGGCGGCGCCGGCTGAAGGGCCGCCGGGACGAGCAGTGAAAGGGACGGCGACGGATGCAAGAGCAGCGACACGACGACCAGCAGAATGCCGCGGGTTCTCAGCCCGGGCCCGGCACGGGCGGTACGGAGCAGGCCGGCGGGGCGGGCACGACGCGTCGCGTGGTGCCGCCGTCGGTGGTCCCTCCCGCCGTGGTTCCTCCCGCGGTGGTGCCCCCGGCGGTCGGTGCGCCCGCGGCATCGGCGCCGGCGGCGAAGAAGGCGAAGAAGCGGCTGAACAAGCGCTTTGCGGTGACGCTCTTGGCGGTGGTGGGCGGACTGGCGATTGTGGGCGGGGCGGCGGTGATGGTGCTGCGGCCGAAGGACACGCCCGAGCGTCTGGAGATGATGTCCGACGCGGCGCTGGCCGCCGGCGACCTTGACGGGGCGTACACCGCGTTTCGCCGGGCGGTGGCGGCCGAGCCGACGCCGGAGCGGCTGGTGCGTCTGGGCGATTTGGCGCGGGCGGCGTCGGTGGTCAAGCCCGAGCTCCGCGGGCAGGACATCGCCAACTACCGGGCCGCACTCGAGCAGGACCCGCGGTTCGTCCCGGCCCTGAAGAAGATCGTCGAGTTCAACCACGAGCTGGTCCGTGCGCGGGTGGCCACGCCGCAGGTGTTCCAGGAGTTTCGGCAGATGGCCGAGCGGCTGGTGGCGGTGGACCCGTCGGACCGGCAGGCGGCGGCACTGATTCCGATGAGCCACATCCAGGAGTGGCTGCGTCCGGAGCTGTCGGTGGAGCCGGAGGTGGTGGAGTCGGCGCTGACGCGGCTGAGCGAGCTGGTCGAGCAGGACCCTTCCGACGCCGAGGCGGTGACGGTGCTGGTGCAGGGGCTGATCAAGCGTGCGGCCGAGCGGGGCGGGCGTCGCGACGCGAGCACGCCGTTGTTCAGCGAGGCGATGGCGGTGCTCGACAAGGCGGTGGAGCGTCAGCCGGAGAACCTCAAGCTGCTGGTGCAGGCGTCGAACCTGTACGGGTTCATCGCCGGGAACGACCCGGCGTTGCGGGAGGCGGCGGTGCAGCGGCGCCGGGACGCCATCACCAAAGCGCGGTCGCTGGCCGGCCCGAACGACCCACAGTTCGTCGAGGTGAGCATCCTCGCGGCCGCGGAAGCGCAGGCGACGCGCGGGCGGGACGCGGCGGATGAAATCTATCGATCCGCCCTCGAGCGGCTGCCCCAGAGCCAGCCGCTGCGTCTGGCGTATGCCGAGTTCCTCTCGCGGTTGCCGCAGACGCGTGCGCAGGCGATCGAGCTGCTGCAGCGGCCGGTGGAGCTGACCGAGGCGGAGCGTAACTCGCCGTTCGCGTCGCTGCGGCTGCAGCAGCTCAAGACGCTCACCGACCTGAATCTGCAGGAATACCGCATCGAGGAGGCGTCGGCGACGACGGACAACGCGCGTCGGCAGGCGCTGCTCAGTGCGGCACAGGCGGACCTGCAGCGGCTGGGCGTCGAGCTGCCGGACGACTACCGGGTGCTGGCACTGCAGGGGCGGCTGGCGCTGCTGCAGAACCGCAACGTCGATGCGATCACGCTGCTGGAGCGGGCGAGGCTGGCGGCCGACCGGGCCGGGGCCGAGGCCCGCGCGGGCACGCTGGACCCCAGCCTTCTGCAGGCGCGGCGCGAGATCATGATCCGCCTCTCGGACGCCTACCGGCTCGCCGGGCAGTCGGGCAAGCAGCGTGACCTGCTGCGTGAGGTCGTAGCCGAGCTGCCGGGATACATCCCGGCGCGGGCGCAGCTCGTGGAGCTGCTGCTGCGCGAGGGCAACCGTGAGGCGGCGCTGGCGGAGTACCGCTCGGCGATGGCGGAGCTGCAGCGTCAGGAGTCGGCGGCCCGGCCGGAGCAGGCGGAGCAGATCGCGCTGTTCCGCCGGGCGATGGACGCGGTGGGGCTTCGGTTTTCCGGGACGGAGGGCGTGGCGACCCGCTCGCCGCTGGAGCTGCTGCGCGAGATGCCCGAGTCGGACCGTCGCCAGCGCATGCTCAAGGCGCAGGCGGCGCTGCAGCTGCGGCAGTTCGCCGAGGCGGCACGCGTGGCGCAGGTGGACTTCGCGGCCGATGCCAAGGACGTGGACGCCGCCGGGCTGCTGATTCAGGCGCTGGCGGCCGACGGCCGGCAGGACCAGGCCCGCGAGGTGCTGCAGATGGCGCTGCAGGCCAGCCCCAACGACACGCGTCTGAAGGTGCTGGAAGTGCAGCTCGGCGGCGGCAGCCGCGAGGACCTCGAGCGGTTGCTCGAGGAGCAGGTCAGGGCCAACCCGGACCCGTTCCTGCGGGAGATGCAGCTGTATCAGCTGGCGATGCAGCGGGGCGACCGCGCCAAGGCGCTCGAGCACCTCAAGGCGGCCGAGGGGATCAACCCGGACGACCGCGGCGTGATGGACCAGCGTTTCCAGAACGCGCTGCTCGACCGCGACTGGGCGACGGCGGAGCGGCTGCTGCCGCGTCTGGTGTCGAGCAACGCTGACCAGGCGGGCGGTCGGCTGTACCGCTTCCGGCTGCTGGCGGCCCGCGGGCAGGCGGCCGACGCCCTTCGCGTCGCCACCGAACTGTCGCAGGCGCTGCCCAACTTCGCCCTGAGCTGGACGACCCTCGGGCAGGCCCAGGCGCTCAACCGCGACTTTGCGCGGGCGGTGACGAGCTTCGAGCAGGCCCTGCGGCTCAAGCCCGACGAGCGTGGGGCGCTGCTGGGGCTGGTGGAGGCGGCGTACGCGCTGGGCCGGCCCGATGACGCCCGGCGGTACATCAACGACGCACTGCAGCGCCTGCCGGGCGACCGCGATTTCACCCGGCTGGCGATGGAGCATGACCTGCGATTCGGCGACCCCGAGCGGAGCGCCGAGTTCCGCGACCGGCAGATCACCGAGCTGATGAACCGGGCGGACGAGGTCCGCAAGCGGATGATGGCCGCGGAAGGGGAGGCCAAAGCCCAGGCCGAGGCCGAGCTCAACGACCTCGAGCGGCTGCTCGGCGAGACCTATGCCCAGGCGGGGCAGACGTTCATGCAGGCGGCCCAGGCGCGGGCGGCCCGCGGTGACCTGCAAGGGGCGCGCGAGCTGGCGGGGCGTGCGCTGACGGTGCTCACCCTGGCGGCCGAGCGCCGCCCGGAGGACGTGGGCGTGATGGGGCTGCTGGCCCGCGTGGCGCTGCTCAACCCCAACCCCGCGGCGGTCGAGCCGCTGCTGCGTCGCATGGCCGACAGCCCGGGGCTTTCGCAGCGTCCCGAGCCGATGCTGGTGCTGGGCGAGTACTACCTGCTGCTGGGCCGGGCCGAGCCGGCGGAGGCGTCGGTGCGGGAGGCGATCAAGCGGGGCGGGACCGACGTGGCCGTGCGGTCCACCGCGGCCAACGTGCTGCAGCAGCTGGGCAAGCCCGACGACGCGCTGGCGGTGCTCAACGACGCGGACGGCGCGGCGACCAGCCGGCAGTTGCAGCGGCAGCGGATCGAAATCCTGCTGCAGGCCGGTCGGTTCGACCAGGCCGAGCGGGCGATCCGGGCCCAGTTGCAGCAGACGCCCGACGACGCCGACCTCTCCAACCTGCTGGTGGTGGCGCTGATGTCCACCAACCGGTTCGACGAGGCGCAGCAGATCGTCCGCGACCTGCTGCTTCGCGACCCGCAGAACCTCTCGGCGACCTACTTCCGCGGGCTGATCGAGCTGCGGCGGCCCGACGGCGACCTCGCCTCGGCCGTGCGCGACCTGCGGACGGTCCGCGAGACCGGCCGGCTGAACGCCGAGCAGCGGATGGCCCTGGTCGAGGCGCTGCAGCGGACCAACGACCCCAACGGCGCGATCGTGGAGATGCGCGACCTTCTGGCGGGCAACCCCACCAACAAGCTGCTGCGGATGCAGCTGATCGAGGCGATGCTCCGCACGACGCCGCCCAGGCCGCAGGAAGCGCTGGTGGTGGTGGACGAAGGCCTGGCCCGTCCCGAGTTCGCCAACGACGTGGACCTGCTGCTGACCCGGGCCCGCGTCCTGCTGGCGCTCGGCAATGCGGACGACGCGGTGACCAGCGCGCGGCGTGCGGTCGAGCTGTCACGGTCGTCGCCGACGGCGGTGCGGGCGTACCTCGACACGCTCGTGGCCGCCCGGCAGTCCACCCAGGTGCTCCGCGAGACCGAAGAGATGGCTCGGGCCAACGTGCGCCCCTGGTGGGCGTTCGTGGCCCGCGCGGTGGCCCGTCATCAGCTCAACGACACCACCGGGGCGATCAACGAGTTCTCGGCGGCCCTGCAGGCGGCCAGCGAGGCCAACGACGACGAAGGCGTCACGGCTGCCGCCGCCACGCTCGCTCAAACCCTGGGCGCCGACAACGCCATCCGCGCGATGTCCACCCGGCTGGACGAGTCGGTGCGGTTCCGTCTGCTCACGGCCCAGCTGCTGGCGTCGCAGCGCCGCTTCCCCGAAGCGCTGGGCGTGATGGAGCCGGCGCTGGCCCGGCTGGACAATCTCGCGCCCGATGAACAGGTCCGCGTGCTCAAACTGACGGCCTCACTGCTGGTCTCCCCGGGACCCCAGCAGAACTACGACCGCGCCGCGGACCTCTACCGCCGGCTCGCCCGCATGGTGCCGGAAGACATCCCCGTGCTGAACAACCTGGCGTTCGTGCTCACGGAGAAGGTCACCAGCCCCAATCCGGCCGAAGCCCTGCAGTACTCGACGCGTGCTGTTGAAATCTTGCGGCGTCAGGGTCAGGTGGAGCCGCTCGTGTTCGACACGCACGGCTGGGTCCTGGTCCAGAACAACCGCGTGGCCGAGGGAATTAACTTTCTCACCGAGGCGGTCGAGCGTCGCAGCTTCGTCGAAGGGCACATGCACCTCGGGCTGGCGTACCTCAAGTTCGGGCTGCCGCGTGAAGCGACGGAGCAGCTCGAGCGTGCCCGCCGGCTGGCCGAGGCGCCCACGGCCGACCCGCGATACCGGGAGCGGATTGATCAGGCGTTGCAGGAAGCTGCGCTGGCCATTGAACGGCAGACCGCCCCGGGCGGGACGAGAGGTCGTTAGGGGAGGTTTCGGGAGCGTCCAATAAATGGTGTCGGCCGACACGGCGGTCATTTCTGGGGTAGCGTTGGGCCGATGCCAGCCTCGCAGGAAGGTCTCGCAGGGAAGGTACGGGCGTGGGCCGGGAGGTTGGTCGGTGTTGTGGGCTTGGCCTTCGACCGCGGCGGGGTCGGGGGGACGGCGAGGGGGACAGAGAGAGGACCTGACGTAAGCTTTTGTACTTGCTTGGAGTTAGCACTATGACGACCCTTCAGCAGAGTCCGGCAATCAGGACCCCCCGGATGGGGAACATGCCCACGCCGGTCGCGACGGCGGCCGCCCCGACGGCCGTACCGACCGGCATGACCGGCTCGGACGTGGTTCGGGTGCTGCGGGCCAACCTTTGGCTGATTATTGCTTTTCTCGTCCTGTCGGCGGTGGCCGGCTACGGCGTGAACAGCTATCTGGCGGCCAATCACCCCAAGTTCACGTCGCAGGGTCTGCTGGAAATCGACATGCCGCAGACGATGGCGGCGATGCTGAGCCGGACGAACCCCGGCGGCACGGTGTTCATGAGCAACGACGCGACGGCGATCGAGCAGCGGACGCACGTGCAGGCGCTGCGGGCCGAGCAGCTGTACAGCCAGGTGCTCTCGGACGACCAGTCGCCGGTGCGGAACACGTCGTGGTTCCAGAAGTTCAAGGGGGATGTGAGGGCGGCACGGGAGGACCTGCAGGAGAACTTCGCCGCCAACGCGGTCATGGAGACGCGTCTGATCAGCGTGGCGATGACCACGGCGAATCCTGAGGACTCGCGCGTGATCGTGCAGGCGGTGGTGGACCGCTACCTGAACAACGTGCGTGGGCGGGCGCTGGACGACACGTCGGTGCGTTCGGCGCAGCTGACGCGTTATCGCAGCAAGCTGCAGTCGGACCTCAACGCGGTGGTCCGTGAGCGGGAGGAGCTGGGTCAGCGGCTGACGCGTGAGGGGATTCCGCTGGCGGGTCGGGTGTCGCCGAAGGACGTCGAGATCGAAGGGACGATGCGGCGTCTGATCGAAGCCCAGCAGCAGCTGGCGCTGGTGCGGAGCCAGCTCGAGTCGATGCGCACGGCGATGACCGAGGGGATGGACCCCCCGATGCTGGTGCGGATGGTGGAGCAGAGCGAGGCGATGCAGCGGATCGACGCGCAGCTGCGTGACCTTGCCGTGGCGCTGGCGACGGCGGAAGCGGCGGGCGAGAACTCGCCGGTGGTGCAGCGTCTGCGGACGCAGCGTGCGGCGGTGGAGACGAGCCGCCAGAACCTGCGGAACGAGCTGATGGCCCGTTTCAAGGCGACGCTGCCGGAAGAGCTGCGGGCGCAGGAGGCGGCGGCCGCGGCGGCGGTGCAGGAGGCGTCGCGGGCGCTGGAGACGCTCAAGGCGCAGTCGGCGGCGCTGCTGAACGACTTCAACCGGTATCAGGCGCTGGTGGCGCGGGAGCAGGTGCTCACCGAGGCCATCCGGACGACCTCCGAGACGCTGGACACGATCACGGCCGACGCCGGCGCGGGCGGGCCGACGATCCGGTGGTACGTGACGCCGATCGTGCCCGATATGCCTTCGTTCCCGCGGCTGTCGGTGACGATGACGCTGGCGGTGGTGATCGGCCTGTCGCTGGCGCTGGCGATCGCGTTCGCCCGGGAACTGCTGAACTCGACGATCCGTTCGCCGCGGGACGTGTCGAAGGTGGGCGGGCTGACGCTGCTGGGCACGGTGCAGCACGAGTCGGACGACCCGCAGGCCGCTGGCGCGCGGCTGCCGCTGGTCATCGCCGAGGCCCCCAACTCGATGACGGCCGAGCAGCTGCGTCAGATCCGCACGCGTCTGCAGCAGGGGGCGTCGCTGGAGACGACCCGCAGCCTGATGGTCACCTCGCCCAACCCCGGCGACGGCAAGACCACCGTTGCGGCCAACCTCGCCGCCGGCATGGCGCTGGTGGGGCGGCGCGTGCTGCTGGTGGACGCCAACTTCCGCCGCCCCGAGCTGCACAAGCTCTTCGGGGTGGACGGGGCGACGGGCTTCTCGTCGGTGCTCACCGGCGGCTCGACGCTGGAGTCGGCGGTCAAGGCGACGAAGGTCCCCAACCTGTCGGTGCTGCCGGCGGGGCCCAAGCCGGCCAACGCGGCCGAGCTGCTGGAGAGCGACCTGCTCAAGCAGTTCATCGACCGCGCGTCCGAGCAGTACGACCTGGTGGTGTTCGACTCCGGCGCGGTGCTGTTCGCGAGCGAGTCGCTGGCGATGGCGCCGCGGGTGGACGGCGTGATCACCGTGGTGCGGGCCAACCAGAGCTCGCGGGGCATCCTCGGCCGCGTCCGCGACCTGCTCAAGCAGGTCAAGGCCGAGAACCTCGGCGTGGTCATCAACGGCATCCGCGCCCACGGTGGCGGCTACTACTCCCGCAACATCAAGACCTACTACGCCTACTCGAACAACGCCAACTGACGGCGTTGAGGTGGGCGTGATCGGTTCACGACAGCGGCCCGTGCCGGAACACCCGGTGCGGGCCGCTGTGTCGTCGTGCCGGCCCCGGTCCGACGCGGCCCGCCCGGCGGGTCGATGGCGTCGCCTCTGTGATGGGAGCACACCGCGGGGGGGCCGCCTGCATGGCATCGGGCGGGGTCGGGCGCTATAGTGCCCCCCGGCGCCCGATGCGGCGCGAGAACGGTCCGGAGAGGTGTCCGAGTGGCCGAAGGAGCAGCACTGGAAATGCTGTATGCGGCTTAAACCGCATCGAGGGTTCGAATCCCTCCCTCTCCGCTTGCCTGCAGTTCGGGCCATCTGGCCCGGTTGAATCGGGCGCGGCCGACCCGAGCGGGCCGATGTCAGGGCGTCGGTTCAGCCCGTCGGCCGCATGGCCTTCGGCTCGGCGACGCGCCAGTAGCGTGAGAAACGGGTGAGGTCCACCGGCCCGCGGAGCGAGGCGAACGCCGGGGGGTCGGCCCAGACCACCGCGAACTTCCGCGAAAGCGCCGCGGCGACGTCGCGGATGCGGGGCGTGGTAGAACGCGGGATGACGACCATGCGGGCCTTGTGCGCGTCGGCGAAGTCGGCGACGAGCGTGGCGGCGTCGCCCACGGCCAGTCGCTCGCAGGGGTCGCGAGTCGGTTCGCCGCTGCGGCGGGCGAGGGTCTCCAGCAGCTCGCTGGCCGAGGTGGCCACGAAGACGGCGCGCTTGAAGGCCCAGCGTTCGGCGTCGATCCGCGGGCGGTCGAGGACGGCGATGGCGGGAAGCCCGGTGGAGAACGCGGGATGTGCGGCCGAGAGGGCCTCGTCGTGGGCCCAGACGACCGCGTCGGCGTGCGGCAGGGGCCGGTCGGCGTGCGGGTCGGTGCCGGGGGGCGGGTCGTCGGCGACGACCTTGAGGGAGACTTTCCGGTGGCCCGGCGGCGTGCGGGTGGGCGGTTGCGGGGGGCCGTCGGGGTCGGGCAGGGGGGCGGCGAAGAGGCGGCGGGCGAGGTCGTCGTACTCGCCGGCGAACGGGCAGCTCCGCCGAACGCTGCAGCGCTGGCAGTAACGGGCGTCGGTATACCGCTCGAGGTTTTCCCGGTTGAAGAAGTACGGCTTGTGGCTGAAGGTGGACGCCACCCACTGCCACGAGAGGTGATTGGAGGCGACGTCGCCGTCGAGCAGGTGGGTCAGGAACCAGTTGGCCCCCGCCTGCCATTTGACGCGTCGGTGGTGCACGACGTAGGCCGCCACCCACATCCGCGCGTGGTTGTGCAGGTAGCCGGTGTCGGCGAGTTCGCGGGCGAAGGCGTCCATGCACGCCAGCCCGGTCTCTCCGGCGGGGATGTCGGGCGGCAGGTCATCCGCGTAGTCGTCCGGGGAGAAGCCGGTTTTGTACGGCTCGAGGTCGTCGAGCAGACGGTTGCCGACGGCGGCATAGACCCGCTGGTAGTAGTCGCGCCAGCCGAGTTCGGAGATGAACTTCTGCACTTCGTAGGGCTTGTGTCGCTGCAAGGCGGCGTCGCGCACTTCCGCCAGCGAGAGGCAGCCGTGGCGCAGGTACGCCGAGAGGCGGGTGACGTCGCCGTCGAGGTGGTTGCGTGTCGAGGCGTAGCGGCCGAGGCGGACGCCGTTGAGCCGGGCGAGGGCGGCGTGTCGGCCGCCGTCGAGGGGCGGCAGGGCATCGCCGGCGGCGAGGGTTTCAGGGAGCCTCTCGCGGACGAACTGGTCGAAGCGGGCGTGGAACAGCGACATCGGGTGCGGCCTCCTCGTGAGCGTTCACGCGTCGTCGCTGTCGAACAGCGACGCGGTCTCCGTGGGCGGCGCGGTCTTCCTCGACGGGGCGATGCGTGAGTTGGCGGGGCGACCGCGGCCGGCAGGGCGGCGGACCTGCGGCAGCCCGGCGCGGCGTGAGCCGTGCCTTTCCAGCACCGCATCGGCCTGGGCCCGCACATCGGGTCGGCGTCGCCATGCGGCGAAGGCTGCCCGGGCCGCGGCGACGGCCGTCTCGTGGTTGACGACCGGCCTGGGGTAGCCCGTCGGCGGCGATGGCGCTGTCCACGGCTCGTGGATGTACGGCTGCGGCACATCGGCCAGCTCCGGAACCCACCGTCGCACGAAGTCCCCCTCGGGGTCGTGGTCGTAGCCCTGCTTGACCGGCGAATACATCCGCAGCGTGTTGATGCCCGTCGTGCCGGACTGCATCTGTGCCTGCGGGTAGTGGATGCCCGGCTCGTAGTCGGTGAACAGCCGCGCCAGGTGCAACGCCGGCTCCCGCCAGTGCAGGAACAGGTCGTAGGCGGCGAACGACATGACCAGGCAACGCATGCGGAAGTTGATCCAGCCGGTGGCGTGCAGGCACCGCATGACGGCGTCCACCATCGGGTAGCCGGTCTGGCCGGCGGCCCACGCGTCGAACCTTTCGCGGGAGAAGTGCGGCTCGCGGAGTCCGGTCAGCGCGGGGACGAAGTTCTCGAACTCGATTCGCGGCTCCGACTCGAGCTTCTGCATGAAGTGGCAGTGCCAGTGCAGGCGGGCATCGAACATGTACAGCGCTTTCCGCCACGCGGCGGCCGAAGGGTCGGCGGCGTTGGCAACGTCGTCCGTTCCGGGACGGTGGCGGCCGGCGGCGATGTCAGCGCGCCGCCGACGCGTCGCCTGCACGACCTCGCGTAACGAGACGTTGCCGTAGGCGATGTACGGGCTCAGCCGCGAGCAGCCGTCCCACGCGGTCAGCGGCGAGGAGAGGTGCTCGTGGTAGTGCTGTCCGCGGGCGGCGAGGAACGTCTCCAGCAGACGCAGGCCCGTGGCCCGGCCGGGCGTGTGGGTGTGGCGGGTGGCGTCGGCGGCGAGGCCGAGGTCGGCGTGCGTTGGAAGGTCGCCCCACTGGTCGGGCGAGACCGAAGCCCAGCGCAGGGCGGCGGGCTCGGGCAGCGTCGGGGCGAACATGAACGCCTCCCACCGGCGCGCCCAGCCGGTGCGGTCTTTGAGGCCGCGGATGACGCCGAACTGCCGGAACTCATGCCACGGGACGCCGCATTCTCTGCACCAGCGCCGGACGGCCCGGTCGCGGGCGAAGGTGACGGCGTTGCCGGTCTCTTCGTGAGAGAACAGCTCGATGCGGGGGCCGTACGCCCGCCGGAGCGACTCCAGCACGCTCACTGCATCGCCCGACCGCACCATGAGCCCGCCGCCGAGGGCGGTAAGGCGGTCGCGCAGCTCGAGCAGGCTGTGGCGAAGGAAGGTCCAGTGGCGTGGGGCGAAGTCGGGGGCGGTGACGACGTCCGGCTCGGCGATGTACAGGCACAGCACCCGGCCGCGGGCGGAAGCGGCGTGCAGGGCGGCGTGGTCCACGGTGCGCAAGTCCCGCTTGAACCAGACGATGCACACGGGGCCGTGGGACGGATCGTCGGCCATGCGGGCGATGGTAGATCTAGGCCGCCGCGGACTCGGCTTTCGGAGTTTTCAGCGTCGTCGAAGCGCACCATCGGCAGGTGCACGTTGCGGCGTCGGGGCCGTCATGGTCGCCGGCCGATGGGGCCGCGGGGCGCGTTGCGGGCATGAAGCGGTTGTCCAGCGGGCAGTGCTCGGCAGGGTCCTGCGCCTTGAGGACCACGGGACAGCCGCACCCGTCTTCCGGACGACGGTGCAGTTCGTGCAGCAGCGGCTGGCCGCAGTAGACGGTCTTGCCGACCTGCCGGGCGACGGGGCAACGTGCACAGACCGCGACGCGGTCATGCCAGTGCGGGTGGAGGCCGCGGCCGGTCCAGCTCCGCCACATGGCACGAAAACGTTTCACCGCGGCCCGGGCAAGGGTGACCCCGACGCTGGCTTCGGGGCGTTGGGCCGGAGGTGAGGCGGGCCGGGCAGGGCGGTGGGACGGCTTCTCCGCCGGTCTGAGGGGCAGGGAGAGGGGGGTTCTGGCGGGCACCTTGGGGTTATCGGACCGAGAGGACGGGTCGGATGAATCTGCGTAAATCTTTTTCTCGAAACGGTTTGCAGCGGAGTCCGGTCGCCGCGTGGGGCTGAGAAGGGTTTGACCGTGCCACTGGGGGCGATACGCTTGGGTTTTCCCGGGGACGGATAACGCCAGTGACCACGATAGCGACCGGGCTGAGCAGGCCCGGGGAGCCCACGACCCAACCGGCCGTCGCGACGCCACAGGTGTCCAACCTGTTTCTGGTGCGTTGGATGTTCCGCTTCCTTCGCCCAGTGGTCTGGTATGCGTTTCAGGCATGCCTGTGGCTGGCGGCCTGCATCGCCGGCGAAATCCTCGTCGCCAACCAGTTCCGTCTGCTGACCAACGCGATTCAGCAGCTCGGGCACGGGTCGCGTCCGCTGGAAGAAGGCGGGTTCTGGGTCGCCGTGCGTGACATGGCGGGCTGGCTGAGCAGCAGCGACCCGTCGGTGGTGCACCTGCGGCATCTTGCGGCGATGTTCGTGGGGCTGATCGTCGGGTACTGCGTGTGCCGGTACCTGCGTGAGGTGTCGAACATCACGATGTCGATGCGGATGGTCTACTACATCCGCGAGGCGGTGTACGACAAGCTGCAGCGGGTGGGGTTTGGGTATCACGACGCGATCTCCAGCGGTCAGCTGATCAACCGGGCGCTGTCGGACCTGCAGAACGTGCGTCAGTTCCTGATGGTGGCGGTGCTGACGTCGCTGGACATTCTGCTGGTGGTGGTGGGGTACATCGTGGTGCTGGCGTGGCGGGACGCGACGGTGGCGCTGCTGGCGCTGGCGCCGCTGCCGGTGTGGGTGTGGTACATCCTGCGGTTCAGCCGCAAGGTGCAGCCGGTGCAGAAGTCGGTGATGGAGGCCAGTGATCGCAACGTGTCGATCATTTCGGAGAACATTCAGGGCGTTCACGTGGTCAAGGCGTTCGCGACCGAGCGGCTGGAGATCGACAAGTACAACACGAACGCGGACGAGTTTTTCCGGCGGGTGATCAAGCGGATCCGGATGTTCGCGAACTTCACGCCGGTGATCCGGTCGATCGCGACGGCTTCGCATCTGGCGCTGTACCTCACGACGTCGCTGCTGATCCTCGGCGGCACGATGCAGGTGGGCGACTTTCTGTTCATCTCGGTGGCGATGGGGTCGATCCTCGGGCGGCTGCAGCAGATCGACGCGATCAACCAGCAGTACCAGGCGGCGATCGTGTCGGCGCGGCGGCTTTACGAGGTGCTTTCGGCCGAGCCGACGGTGCCGGAGAAGCCGGGGGCGCGGCCGCTGCCGCCGGGGCCGGGGAGCGTGCGGTTCGAGAACGTGACGTTCGGATATGACCCGTCGAAGCCGGTGCTGAAGGACATCAACCTCGAGGTGCCGGGCGGGTCGGTGGTGGCGATCGTCGGGCCGACGGGGGCGGGCAAGAGCACGCTGGTGAGCCTGATCGCGCGGTTTTACGACCCTCAGCAGGGACGTGTGCTCATCGACGGGATGGACCTGCGCGACGCCACGCTCGATTCGGTGCGGACGAACGTGGCGGTGGTGTTCCAGGAGACGTACCTGTTTTCGGACACGATCGAGGCGAACATCGCCTACGGCCGGCCGGGCATCCGCGGGGGGGAGGTGGAGGCGGCGGCGCGGCTGGCGCAGGCGCACGACTTCATCGAGGCGATGCCCAAGGGGTACGAGACGGTGCTGGCCGAGCGGGGGGCGTCGCTGTCGGGAGGTCAGCGGCAGCGGCTGGCGATCGCGCGGGCGATTCTGTTCAACCCGCGCATCCTCGTGCTTGACGATGCCACGGCGTCGGTGGACCCCGAGACGGAAGACCTGATCCAGCGGGCGCTGGATTTTGTGATGAAGGGCAAGACGATCTTCCTGATCGCGCACCGGCTCTCCACGATCAAGCGGGCGGACCTTGTCGTCGTGCTGGAGGGCGGTCGGATCACGCAGGTGGGGACGCACGAGCAGCTGATGCAGGAGGGGGGGCACTACCGGGAGATCGCCGAAGCGCAGCTGTACGGCGACGACGGCCCGCCGCCGGGGCACCCGGACCATCCGTCGGCGATGCGCCGGGCCGCCAGCGACCGGTCGATCCGCGCGACGGTCGAATCCGCCAAGCTCGATGCGCGGGAGCGGGCGATCGAAGGGCCGACGGGCGCCAAGCCGGGGAGGGGGCCGACATGAGCGTGCTGTCGCTGTTGCCGCGTCGGCGGCGGGAGAGGGTGGACGTGCGCGTGCTGGCGAGGAAGGCGCAGCCGCTGCCGGAATCCACCGACGGCGAGGAAGCGTACCGGCCGATCGAGTGGCCGCTGATCCGCCGGTGTCTCGGGCTGCTGTACCCGTACCGCTACCGCTACGCGCTGGGCATCGGCGTGTGCACGGTGCATGTGCTGCTGGAGATGGCCGGGCCGCAGTTCATCGGCCACCTCGTGGACTTCTGCGCCAAAGCCGCCACGGTCGCGGCCGACAGCGACAGCGTCTTCTATTACGGCGTCGAGCACGTCGTCTGGACGGTGGCGTTCTGGGCGGTGGTCATCACGGCCAGCATCCTGCTGCAGCGGTGGGTGATCCTCATCATGACCGACGCGGGCGAGCGGGTGCAGTTCGACATCCGCCGGCGGCTGTTTGCCCACCTGCAGACGCTGTCGATGAGCTATTTCGACCGCAACAAGCTCGGGCGGATCATCTCGCGGAACACGTCCGACGTCGAATCGCTGCGTGAGGTGAACGTCTGGGGGCTCAACCGCTTCGTCCAGAACACGCTGATGATCGCCGTGTCCGGGGCGGCTCTGGCGTATACCGACTGGCGGCTGTTTCTGGCGGTGGCGTGGCTGGGCCCGGTGATCTTCTGGTCCAACGCGGTGTTCCGAAGGAAGATGGGCCGCACGCAGCAGGAGATCCGCGAGGGGTGGACGCGGGTGTCGGCCAACCTCGCTGAGAACATCACCGGTATGCGCGTGGTCACCGCGTTCAACCGGCAGGTGCCCAACCTCGGCACGTTCAACCTGCTGCAAGAAGCGAACACGCTCAACAACATCAAGGGGGCGCGGCTCAACGGCATCTACCAGCCCACGCTGGAGCTGATGCGGTTCTTCGGCCGCATCATCATCTTCACCTTCGGGGCCTACCTGGTCGTCACCGGCAACATCAGCGTCGGCACGGTGGTCATGGCCTTCCTCTACTGGGACTGGTTCATGAACCCGATCCTCGACTTCGGCAACTTTTCCAACCAGCTCATGGCGGCGATGGCCGGGGGCGAGCGGGTCTTTGCGCTGCTGGACACGAAGCCCGAGGTGACGGACGTGCCCGACGCCTACCCGCTGCCGCCGATCCGCGGGCACGTCCGCTTCGAGAACGTGACCTTCGGCTACAACCCGGAGCGTCCGGTGCTGCACGACATCGACTTCGAGGCGCAGCCGGGGCAGATGGTCGCGCTGGTGGGGCACACCGGAAGCGGCAAGAGCTCGACGATCTCGCTGATCGCCCGCTTCTACCAGCCGCAGAAGGGTCGGGTCCTCATCGACGGGCACGACATCCGCTACGTCACCGGCGACTCGCTGCATCGCCAGATCGGCCTGGTGCTGCAGGTGAACTACCTCTTCACCGGAACGGTGCTGGACAACATCCGCTACGGCCGCCCCGACGCCACGGACGAGCAGATCATCGAGGCCGCCAAAGCGCTGGGCACCCACGAGACGATCGCCGCCCTGCAGAACGGCTACCACACGCAGGTGGGTGAGCGGGGGGCGAGCCTGTCGCTGGGCCAGCGGCAGCTCATCTGCTTCACGCGCGCCTTCCTCGCCGACCCGCGGATCTTCATGCTCGACGAGGCCACCAGCTCGGTGGACACGGCCACGGAGCAGCTCCTGCAGGCGTCGCTCGAGCGGCTGCTGCAGGGACGCACCACGTTCATTGTCGCGCACCGCCTCAGCACGATCATGAAGGCCGACCAGATCCTCGTCTTCGACCAGGGGCGGATCATCGAGCGGGGCACGCACCGCGAGCTGCTGCTGCGCGGCGGCAAATACGCCCACCTTTACGAGCAGTTCGTGCAGGCGGTGGAGTAGGCCCGGCGCGGCGGCGGGGCGGCGGAGCGGCAAGCCTCCATTGACAGGCCCGGCTACAGGTGCCCGGCTAAAGGCCCTGTGGCAGGCCCGGTGCACGAACGGCGCTTCAGCTCAGCTCGCTCACCGGCGGGCAGGCGCACACGAGGTTGCGGTCGCCGTAGGGGTTGTCCACCCGGCCGACCGGCGGCCAGAACTTGGACCGGCGAAGGTACGGCAGGGGGTAGGCCGCCTGCTCGCGGGTGTACGGGTGCGACCAGTTCGCGGACGCGATCGCCTCGGCGGTGTGCGGGGCGTTTTTGAGGGGGTTGTCCGACCGCGGCCACTGCCCCGACTCGATGCGGGCAATTTCGTCGCGGATGGCGATCATGGCGTCGCAGAAGCGGTCCAGCTCGGCCTTGGACTCGCTCTCGGTGGGTTCGATCATCAGCGTGCCGGGCACCGGCCAGCTCATGGTGGGCGCGTGGAAGCCGTAGTCCATGAGCCGCTTGGCGATGTCTTCGACCTTGATGCCGGCCGAGGCTTCCAGCGGACGCATGTCGAGGATGAACTCGTGGGCGACCCGTCCGCCCGGGCCGGTGTAGAGCAGCTTGTAGTGGGGGGCGAGCCGGCGGGCCATGTAGTTGGCGTTGAGGATGGCGACCTGCGTGGCTTTGCGCAGGCCCGGCGCGCCCATCATGCGGATGTACATCCACGAGATGGTGAGGATCGACGCCGAGCCGAACGGGGCGGCGGCGACCGGGCCGACGGTGGGTTGGCCGCCATCATCGCCGGACCGGGGGCAGTGCGTGCTGGTCGAGGGGAGGAACGGGGCGAGCTGGGGGGCCACGCATACCGGCCCGACGCCGGGGCCGCCGCCGCCGTGGGGGATGCAGAAGGTCTTGTGCAGGTTGAGGTGGCAGACATCAGCGCCGAAGTCGCCCGGCCGGCAGAGCCCGACCTGCGCGTTCATGTTGGCGCCGTCCATGTACACCTGTCCGCCGAACTCGTGCACGATGTCACAGATCTGCCGGATGCCCGGCTCGAAGACGCCGTGGGTGCTGGGGTAGGTGACCATGAGCGCGGCCAGACGGTCGGCGTGCTGCCGGGCCTTGTCGCGCAGGTCGTCGATGTCGATGTTGCCCTGTTGGTCGCAGGCCACGGGCACGACCTTGAAACCCGCGATGACCGCGCTGGCCGGGTTGGTGCCGTGGGCGGACGTGGGAATGAGGCACACGTCGCGGTGGCGCTGGCCGCGTGACGCGTGATACGCCCGGATGGCCAGCAGGCCGGCGTACTCGCCCTGGCTGCCGGCATTGGGCTGCAAACTCACGGCCGCGAAGCCGGTGATCTCCGCGAGGTAGGCCTCGAGCTGGCGGATCATCTCGAGATAGCCCGCCGCCTGCTCCCGCGGGGCGAAGGGGTGCAGGTTCGCCACCTCAGGCCACGTCACCGGGAGCATCTCGCTGGTGGCGTTGAGTTTCATCGTGCACGAGCCCAGCGGGATCATGCTGGTCGTGAGCGAGAGGTCCTTCGCCTGCAGGCGATGCAGGTAGCGGAGCATCTCGTGCTCGCTGTGGTGGCTGTGGAAGGTGGGGTGGGTGAGGAAGGGCGAGCGCTGGCCGCGAAGGGGCGAGACGCGGGCGTAGGCGGCGGCGAGCTCGTCCACCGAGAGGCGATAGGTCGCGCCGCCGGCGAAACACTGCAGCAGCGTCTCGACTTCCTCCCGGGTGGACCGCTCGTCGAGGGAGATGCCGACGGTGCCGTCGCCGTAGTCCCGCAGATTGATGCGCATCGCGCGGGCGGCGGCCAGCACGGCCTGAACCGGGAGCTCGCTGGGCCGCACCCGCAGCGTGTCGAAGAAGTCGTTCGGCCCGCCGGTGCAGCCGACGGTTTCGTGGCCCATCCGGCGGAGCCCTTCCGCAAGGGCGCCGGTGAGCAGGTGGACGCGCCGCGCGATGCGGCGCAGGCCTTCAGGGCCGTGGTACACGGCGTACATGCTGGCCATGACCGCCAGCAGCACCTGAGCGGTGCAGATGTTGCTGGTGGCCTTCTCGCGGCGGATGTGCTGCTCGCGGGTCTGGAGCGTCAGGCGCAGGGCGGGCCGGCCATGCACGTCCTTGCTCACGCCGATGAGCCGGCCGGGCAGGCGGCGGGCAAACTCCATGCGCGTGCTCAGGAACGCCGCGTGCGGGCCGCCAAAGCCCAGCGGCACGCCCAGCCGCTGCGCGCTGCCGACGGCGATGTCCGCCCCCAGCTCGCCGGGGGGCGTGAGGAGCGTCAGGGCCAGCAGGTCGGTGGCGACGACGAGCAGCGCGCCCGCCGCGTGCAGCGCCTCGGCCGCCGGCTTGGGCGAGGCGATCCGCCCGTCGGTCGTCGGGTACTGCACCAGCGCCCCGAACACCCGCGTCAGGTCCGTCTCGGGGATCGACCCCGCCGGCACCACGCGTACGGTCCACCCCAGCGACTCGGCCCGCGTCTGCACCACCGCCAGCGTCTGGGGATGGCATCCCTCGGCAACGATGAACGTGTCCCGGTCGTTGCCCTCCACCAAGGCATGGCACATGGCCATCGCCTCGGCCGCCGCGGTGGCCTCATCGAGCAGGCTGGCATTGGCCAGCGGCAGCGCGGTGAGGTCGGCCACCATGGTCTGGAAGTTCAGCAGCGCCTCCAGCCGCCCCTGACTGATTTCAGCCTGATACGGCGTGTACTGCGTGTACCAGCCGGGATTTTCGAGGATGTTGCGGAGGATCACCGGCGGCGTGATGGTGTCGTAGTAGCCCTGGCCGATGAGCGAGCGGAACAGCTCGTTTTTGCTCAGGATCCGCTTGAGCTCGGCGAGCGCCTGGCTCTCGCTCAGCGGCGGGGGCATATGCAGCGGCCGCTGCAGCCGGATGGACGCTGGAACGGTCTGCAGCTCAAGCTCGTCGAGGCTCTGCAGGCCGAGGGCCGAGAGCATCTCGGCGGTCTCCGCGTCGCCGGGCCCGATGTGTCGCGGGGCGAAGGTGTCCGATGGCTCGAGCAGGGACGGGTCGAAATCGGCCGGGGTCGTCGGGGTCGCCGCGACGGCCGAAGCGGCAGCAGCGTTGGGTGACATGGGGTGCCGCAGTGTAGGGGGCGGGGACCAGAGACGGCCGTGCCGGGCGTTTTGAAAGGAGTGTCGTTGAGCGTCGTTGCGTCCGGCCCGCCCGGCGGCGGACGGCGTCGCCGGGACGCATCCGTTTGCCCACAGCCGGGGCGTCAACCCCCGCGGTCAGCTCGCCAGCCAGATTGCCGTGGCTCCCCACGCGATGGCAAAGGCCCAGACGGCCGTGGCCGCCGCCCACGCGGCCGCGCGTCCGAAAGCGATGGCCTGCAGCGCAAGGGCCAACGCCACGGCCGACGCCAGTAACGGGTACAGCACGTCGGGGCGGTACGGGAAACCCGCATGTGGAACCCACCACACGAACGCCGCGATCCCCCACCACACCCCGGTCGCCCATGCCGGCCCGACCGACCCGGTCCGTCGTGGCCACCCCGCCCACCGGGCCACCAGCGGCACGGCCGCCGCGCTGAACACCGCCGCCGGCCACAGCAGATGCCCTGGCGGCAGCATCCACACGCCGACCACCCACGCCGCTGCTCCGGCCACGTACATCCCCGCCGCTATCCGCTCCGCTCGCCCGGTCTGCCGCATCGCGTTGGAGCATCTCCGCATGTCGTCGGCGTCGGGTCAAGCGGCGCGGACGTCGGGCGGTCAACACCCCTCGACCGCTTCCACCGCGGCCGGGGGTCACGGCCGACGTCGCGTGCTGGAAACCGCCAGAACAAGGTTGTTCTCACGCATCGCGGTCACGAAGACGCCGATGCGGTCGCCGACGGTGACGAACCCCTCCAGCTCGTCGGTGGGATGGTCGAAGTCGATGACCCGACCGGCCGTGTAGTCGGGGGTGTCGAGATGATCGACGACGGTCAGGCGCCAGCGCAGGCCTTCGATCTGGTTCTGCACGAGCACGAGCTGTCCGGTCTCCCGCCGGTAGAAGAGGGTCTGTACCCACGGGCCGCAGGGAACGCGATGCACTTCCACGCCCGGCTCGGTGGTGCGGCGGGCGGTTCGGAGCCGGTGCGGGTCGTAGAAGCGGACGAAGTTGGGGCCCGGCCCGTAGTCGCTGGTGGCCAGCAGCCAGCGGCCGCGGAAGAAGACGAACTCCGGGCGTGTGCCGTTGACGGCCGCGTCGTCGTCCACGACGTGGAAGATCGCCCCGTCGAGTGTGCCCGTGCGGAGTGCGCGGTCGAAGTCGATGTGGAAGATCCGCCCGCGGCGGCGCACGGTGTCGCCGAGGAAGCAGCCGAGGCTCGGATGGAATGTCAAACCGGTCGGGTGCGGGGCGACGTCTTCGCCGCCCACGGTGAGGCGGATGACGCGCCCCGTGGGCACGACGGCCGGGCCGGGCAGCGTGGCGAGCCGGTACTCGCGGACGATGCCGGTGTCGGCGTCGCCGTAGATGTAGAGCAGGCCGTTGTGCATCGCGACGCCCTGTGCGGCCCCGACGTCGGGCAGGGTTTGCACACGCGTCAGAGTCAGCGGGAGGTCGCGGGGCGAGGGCGTGCAGCCGGCGAGAAGGAGCAGGATCGCCAGCGTCGCCCCGGGCCGGCGACGCAGCCGCGACGCGTTGCCACGCGAAGGTGAGGACGACATGCCCGCGACGGTATCGCGAGCGTGTCAGCGTTCCGCTAAGGCGGCGTGCGTGAGTAAGGGCGGGGGGCGCGGGGGAAGCGGAAAGCGGAAAAGGGGGGGGCGGGGGGAAAGGGGGAGGGTCAGCGGGGGCCGAGGGGGCCGCCCGGTCCGGGGGGCAAGGCGCCCGGGGGCAGGCCGAGTTCGCTACCCATCCGTGCCAGCTCTTCCTGCATCATGACGGCGGCCTTGCGCTGGGCGGCGGCGACGGCGGCGACCACCATGTCTTCCAGCAGTGCCGTGTCGCTGAGGTCGATGCGGTCCTTGTCGATGCGAAGGCGGACGAGCTCGAGACGACCGTTGACGGTCGCCGTGACCATCCCCGCCCCGGCGTCCGCAGAGACCTGTCGTCGGGCCAACTCCTCCTGCAGGGCCAGCGCCTTCTCCTGCATCTCCTGCGCTTTTCGCATCAGGCCCGGCAGGTCGCCGAGGTTTTTCAACATGTCGAACATGGCACTCCCGGAAAAACGCCGCCCGGCGGACTCGCCGCGGCCCGCCACGACCTCGCTGCACGCTAGGCGCGGGTGACCTTCACCAGCGTCGCCCCCAGCTCGTCCACCAGCGCCCGCACGAGCGGCTGCTCGAGCAGCTCGGACTTGACCGCGTCGGTCAGCGGGAGCACGTCGCCCTCGGGCGCCGCGGTCGGCGGCGACTCGATCTCGCCCGCCCGCTCTCCCCCCCTCTCTCCCGCCCACGGCTGGCCCGGCGGTGATTTCTGCAGGCCCCTGGCGGCCGTAGCCGGCTCACCCGACGGCGCGACGCCGCCTGGGGCCGGCGAGCTCCCGCGGGGGGCCGGCGAGCTCCCGCGGGGGGCTGGCGAGCTCCCGCCGGTAGCCGCAGGGCTCGTGGGCGCGTCGGCCACCGTCCAACGCACGCCCACCGGCTGCCCGAGTGCCTCGGACAGCGCTGAGACCACCTTCTGGCGGCGGCCCTCGCGGTCCATCATGGACATCAGCGGTTGCCGGCCCGGAGCGAGACGGATGGTGACGCAGCCGTCTTCAATCGTGCCGATCTCGCTGCCGTCGAGCACGCCGATCAGGCCCGGCTGAGATGCGCGGAAGCCCTCGAGAATGCGCTGCCAGAGCTCGGGCAGTTGGCGTTCGTCCACGGGCTCGAGGCTGCCGGCCGGCGTGGGTGGGGCGGCGCGTTCGGACGCGGCGGGCGGGTCGGCCTTGGCCGTGGTGGTCGAGGCCGTGGCGGCCTGTCGCAGCAGTTCGACCAGCGACGGGCCCCCGGCCGTGCCCCCCGCCCCCCCCGCCCCACCCGCCCCCCCCGACCACACCTTGCCCGGCCGCGGGAGCTCGTCGTCGTCATCGTCGTCGGCGATTGCCGCGGACGACGACGGCGCCGTCGCGGTGGTCGAAGGGGCCGGCGCGGCGGCGGGGGCAACGTCGGGCGCGACCGCGGCGGGTGGGTGCGCTGTGGGGTTGGCCTGGGAGCGCCCGGGGGGTGGGAAGCGTTCGGGGGGTGGGGGTGGGGTCAGGGGGGCGGGCGGCTCAACGGGCTTTTTTTTTTCGTCCGCCGAAGCGGCACGCTCCGACGGCGGGGCGGGCGGGCCGGAGGGGGTGGGCGGGGCGGTGGCGCCCGAAGGCGCGGTGAGCAGTTCGGAAATCGAGCGGAACTGCTCGGCCAGCGCCAGCCGCACGAGCGTGGCATCCAGCAGCGGCCTGCCTGCGGTGCCCGAGCGGACCTGCCGCCGAAGCTCTTCGAGCACGGCGATGTCCTGCGTGAGGGTGACTGCGTCGAACCGCCGGGCCAGCGCCGCCAGCCGTGAGCGTTCGTCGTCGGTGAGTTCGAGCAGGTCCGAGTCGCCGCCGCAGACGTTCAGGAGCAGGAGCTGGTGCAGGAAGTCGATCAGCGAGGCCACGAGCGTGTCGGGGGAAAGCCCGCCGGCCAGCACGGCATCGGCGCGGGCGAGCACGTCACTCACCTGCCCCTGCCCCATCGCTTCGACCAGCGACTCCAGCTGCTGCGACGGCGGCACGCCCAGGAGCTGCTCGATCGCCTCGACGGTCAGTTTCTTCTCGCCCACCGAGAGCAGGCGGTCGAGCAGGGACAGGCTGTCGCGCATCGACCCGCCGCCGGCGCGGGCGACGCGGAGCAGGGCGGCCTCATCGGCGACGATGCCTTCCTTCTGGCAGATCCGCTCGAGGTGTGCGACGACCTCGCGGGGGTGGATGTTGCGGAAGTCGTAGCGCTGGCAACGCGACAGGATGGTCGCGGGGATCTTCTCCGGCTCGGTGGTGGCGAGGATGAACTTCACATGCTCCGGCGGCTCTTCCAGCGTCTTTAGCAGCGCGTTGAACGAGCTCTTGGAGAGCATGTGCACTTCGTCGATCAGGAAGATCTTGAAGCGGCACAGTGCCGGCCGGTAGGCCGTGTTGCTGATGATCACCTCGCGGACGTTGTCCACGCCGGTGTGGCTTGCGGCGTCGATTTCGACGTAGTCCATGTCGTCGCCGCGCGCGATGCCCTGGCAGGACGCACAGCTGTTGCACGGCTCGGGCGTGGGGCGGTCGGACGAGAGGCAGTTGAGCGCCTTGGCGAGGATGCGGGCGACGGAGGTCTTGCCCGTGCCGCGGGTGCCGCAGAAGAGGAAGGCGTGAGCGATACGTCCGGAAGCGATCGCCCGCTTGAGCGTCTGCGCGACGTGCTGCTGCCCGACCAGCTCGTCGAACGTGCTGGAGCGATAGCGTCGAGCGAGGACGGTGTAGGCCATGGATACCCCGCGGGGTCAGCATAGGACCCGCCGGGCTGGTGCTGCGACGGGGGCCAAAGCAAAGGTTTGCAATCGCGGGGCAAACCTTTTTTGTGCCGTCAAGACAATTTCCTTGCCTTTGTGGGCCTTGTGCGGCGTAATGCCTCATATGCACGCACGCTCGCTTTCTCTCCGCACGTCCCGAGCCGCCAGCGCCCGCGCTTTTACGCTCGTGGAGCTGCTGGTGGTCATCGGCATCATCGCCTTGCTTGTCTCGATTTTGCTTCCGTCGCTCAACGCGGCCCGTCGGCAGGCCGACTCGCTCAAGTGCAGCACGGCGCTGCGCGAGATCGGCAACGCCGTCTCCATGTACGTCAACGAGCACCGCGGCTACATCCCTCCGGCCCGCGTGCTGCCGTCGTCGTTCGGGGCCGGCTACGCGCCGTACGAGCTCAACGGGGTGATCACTGGCGCCCCCGCCAGCATCATCGAGAACAACCAGGTCATCGCCACGACCACCGGCGCGTACTGGCCGGACTTCCTGGTGCCGTACGTCGCCCGGGGCAAGAAGTTCGGCACCGCGTCGGTGACCGACCAGCAGGCGGCCGACGCGCAGAACTCCGTGCTCTGGGGGTGTACCACGTTCCAGAAGTACGTGAGCAACACGGTCGGCGGCTTCAACCGCATCCAGAACGGCTACGGCTACAACCCGTATCCGATGTTCACCGCCAGCAACCCGGCGCTGGGCGTGAACTTCCCGGCGGGCACGTTCGACAGCGGCGACCGGCCCGGCACGGTCGGCATCGTCGGCAGCACGACCAACTGGCGGACGGTGACGAGTGGCACGTGGCACAAGGCCAACCGCTACACCGAGCCGTCGCGTCGGGTGCTCGTGGCCGACGGACAGTTCTGGCTTCTCGAGGCCAACGCGCCGCCGATGACCGGCGAGATCCCCCCGCAGAAGCTGTATAACAACTCGGCCACGTACAGCGCGGGCGTGTCCGGGCAGACGCTCTTCGACTTCTACCGCCACGGCCAGTACCCGCGCATCGCCGTGCCCGGCAACTCGGGGTACTACGAGGCGCGCGGCGGCAAGGTCTCGTACAACATCCTGTACGTGGACGGGCACGTGGAGAACAGCAACGACCGGGCGGAGGCCTACCGCTCGCTGCGGATGCGGTTCCCCGGCTAGGCGCGATGAGCGACGGCAGGTCGGCGTCAGCCGGGCGTAGCTTGCGCTCCCCCGGCCGAGCGGTACCACGCCAGCGTTTCCTCCAGTCCTCGCTCGAGCGACACGATGGGCCGGTAGCCCAGAACCGCCGCGGCGGCGTCGATGCTCGCCTGTGAGTGCAGCACGTCGCCTACGCGGGGCGGGCGGTGCTCGGGCGTGAGGTCGGGTCGTCCCAGAAGCGCCGACATCGTCCGAGCCAGCTCGGCGACGGTGACGCGATGGCCGGTGGCGACGTTGAGCACCCTTCCGGCGAGCGGGCGGGGTTGGCGGGCGGCCAGCAGGTTGGCGTGGACGGCGTTGTCCACGTGCGTGAAATCGCGTGACTGCGAGCCGTCGCCGAAGATCACCGGGCGTTGCCCGGCGAGCAGTCGGCTGGCGAAGGCGGCGATCACGGCGGCGTAGGCGGAATTGGCGTTCTGCCGCGGCCCGAAGATGTTGAAGTACCGCAGGCTGACGGTGTCGAGCCCGTAGCAGGCGGCGTAGGCGTGCATGAGCGCCTCGCCGGCGACCTTGGTGGCGGCGTAGGGGCTGAGCGGGCGGGGCGGCATCCCCTCGTGCTTGGGCAGCTCATCGGTGTCGCCGTAGGCCGACGAGCTGGCGGCGAAGGCCACGAGCCGGACGCCACCGTCCCGGCGCGCGGCGTCCAGCACGGCCAGCGTCCCGTCGATGTTGACCCGGCTGTAGAGTGCGGGCTGCTCGACCGACCGCGGCACCGAGCCCAGCGCCGCCTGATGAAACACCAGCTCGCGGCCCGCGATGGCGTCGGCGAGGCGGTCGGCGTCGAGGACGGACGCGTGGATGAAGCGTGCACCGGCCGGGACATGGCCGCGGTCGCCGTGCGAGAGGTCGTCGAGGATGGTGACGTCGGCACCGAGGGCGAGCAGGGCGTCGGCGAGGTGGGAGCCGATGAAGCCGGCGCCGCCGGTGATGAGCACACGCCGGCCGGCGAAAGCCGTGCCGTGCAGGGACCGCCAGTCGGTGGGCATGGCCAGCAGGATACTGCGCCGGCGCTTACGGCGGCACGGCCGCAGACGTGGCGGCGGCGCCGGACAACAATGCCGGCGTGAACGCGCCGCTGACGCCGATGCCGACCGACGCCGGGCCGACGCGGCCTTCCCGGGGGCGCGGGTCGAGCGTGGGGCCACTGCTGGTGCTGGCGGCGGTGGTGGCGGTGTTCCTGCTCCGGACGGGCCCGTCCGTGCGAGAGTACGCGCAGACCGTGGACGAGACGTATCACGTCGGGGCGGCCGTGTCGTATCTGGAGGCGCGGACGCTCGTGCTGGGGGTGCAGCACCCGCCGCTGGGACGGCTGCCGGCGGCGGCCGTCGCGTGGGCGATGGGGGCGCGGCTTCCGGAGTACGCGGGCGCGACCACCTCTCGGCGGGAGGACGTGGCGTACGCGGCGGGGACGCAGGTGCTGCTGTCGCGCGACGCGAACTGGTACTGGCGGCTGCTGGGGGCGATGCGGTGGTCGATGCTGGTGTGGGGCGTGGTGGCCCTTGTCTACGCGTACCTGCTGGGGCGGTTCGTCGCCGGCCCGTGGGCGGGGGCGGCCGCGGCGACGCTGCTGAGCCTGGACACCACGCTGCTGGGGCACGCGCTGTGGGTGTGCACGGACGTGGCGGCGGCGGCGGGTTTCCTGGCGGCGCTGTACCACGGGCTGAAGTGGGTGGAGCGGCCGACCTGGGGACGTGCGGCGGCGGCGGGCGTGGCGGGCGGGCTGGCGGTGGGGCTGAAGTTCACGGCGGGGCTGGCGCTGCCGGCGCTGCTCCTGGCGCTGGCCGTCGTGGGGCTGGCGCGTTGGCGCGGCGCGCGTGTGACATCTGCCGCATCGGGGCCGTCGGTCTGCGCGGCGGACCTGCCGGGGGCGGGGGCTGTGCGGCGGGCCGTCCAGTTGCCCGCCATCGTGCTGGTGTCGCTGCTGGTGCTGTGGGGGCTGTACAAGTTTCATGTCGGTCCGCTTGGCGACTCGGACACGCTCGCTTCGGCCCCGCAGTGGCAGCGGCTGCCGGCGTGGGTGAAGGAAACGCCGCTGCCCATGCCCAGCCTGTGGATCGGTCTGGGCCGTCTGGCGGCCCACTCGGCCACCGGCTCGGACGCGTACCTGTTCGGCCAGACGCGGCCCGACGGTTTCTGGTACTACTTCCCGGTGCTGATCACGTACAAGACGCCGGTAGCGCTGCTGGCGGTGCTGCTGGTGTCGGCGATCCTGGCGTTCGAACCCCGTACGCGGAGCGTGTGGGTGGTGGCGGGGCTGGTGGTGCCGGCCGGGGTGTACCTTGCGGTGAGCATGGCCGGGAGCGTGCAGATCGGCATCCGCCACGTGCTGCCGCTGCTGGCGGTGCTGTACGTGCTGGCGGGCGCGGTGATGACGCGCTCGGCCTCGCGGGTGACGCTGTTGCTGGCCGCGGTCGCGTTGGCGGCGGCCGAAACGCTGCCACGCCACCCCGACTATCTTGCGTTCTTCAATCAGCTCGCCCGCACCGGCGGACAGGACGAGCGGATCGCCGCCGACTCCAACCTCGACTGGGGGCAGGACCTCGCCCGACTGGCCCGACGTGTGGCGGCAGAGCCGGCTCTGGCCGCGGAACTGTCGGCGGTCTACCCGCTGGGCGACCGGCAGGCGCCGCTGTTTCGCGTGCTGGGGCTGGACGCGGCGCTGATCGACGCGCCGCCCCGGCCGGGGTCGCTGGTGGCCGTGTCGGTGACGCGGCGCATCCTCGACCGCGACCGCCTGCGCTTCATCGCCGCCGCCGCGGAGGTCGAGCGGGTCGGCCGGGGCATCGTGCTTTACCGCATGCCCCCCGGAAGGCTGCCGCCCCCTTCTGTCCCGGCGCGGGAGCCGTTCTAATACGGCCCACCATGGCTCTGGCCCATCTGCACTTCTTCTCGAAAGTCCTGGGTAAGCACGTGGCGGCGGAAGTGCTGCTGCCGGATGAAGGCAAGCCGCCGTTTCCGGTGTTTTACCTGCTGCACGGTCTCTCGGATGATCACACCATCTGGCTGCGTCGCACGCGGCTGGAGTCGTACGCGGCGGGCTTGCCCATGATCATCGTGATGCCCGACGGCTTCCGCGGCTTCTACACCGACAACGAGCAGGGCCCGGCGTTCGGCAAGTACATCGGCGAAGAGCTGGTGGCCGTCATCGACCGTCATTTCCCCACGCGCGCCGAGCGCAGCGGCCGGGGGATCGGCGGGCTGTCGATGGGCGGCTACGGCGCGCTGCGTAACGCCTTGACCTACCCCGACACGTTCGGCTCGGCCAACTCGCACTCGGGGGCGGTGTACGCCGGGACGCACCGCTGGGACCGCGGCCACGACCGCCTCGACGCCCGGGAGTTCATGCGGGTGTTCGGGCCGCGCCCCGCCGGAACCCGGCACGACCTGCTGTATCTCGCCCGCAAGCTGCCCCCGCGGAAACGGCCCAAGCTCCGCATCGACTGCGGCACCGAGGACTTCCTCATCGAGGACAACCGCGCCTTCCACGCCAAGCTCAACGCGATCCGCGTCGCCCACGAGTACGCCGAGTATCCCGGCACGCACAACTGGGACTACTGGGACGTTCACGTGCGCGAGGCGCTGCAGTTCCACGCCCGCTGCTTCGGCATCGCGTGAGCGGCCGTCCCCCGGGGTGCGGGGCGGGACGGGTCACCGGCGGCTTCCGGTTACCGGCGGCTTCCGGTCATCGGCGGCCGGGTCGCGCGTTCAGGGCGGCCGCCGCCGCCAGCAGCGCCAGGCTCCCCGGCTCCGGGATCGTCGCGTAACCCCAGAGCTGGACGGTCATCACCGCGTACGGCTGCAACGTAACGGTGGGCGTGGCCGGGACGCTGGTGAGGTTGAGCACGAGCTGGGGCGTCGTGCTGGTGCCGGCGAGCTGCCAGGCCCGCAGGCTGGTGAACGTGAGCCCGAAGTTGTCGAGTTGCAGCTCGGCGGTGAGCGGATTGGCGGTCTTGTTGATCACCACGAGCACGACCCGGCCGGGCTGGGCCTCATCGACGCTGGCGTAGATCGACGCCTTCGACCAGTCGGTGTTGGTCGCGGTGAGCGAGACGTCGCCGAACCGCCCGCCCTGGCCGTCGTAGTTGAGGTACATGTTGAACGCCGCCCGGACGAAGCGGTTGTCGGTGCTGTTGTTGTGCAGGTCCCAGAGGTTGGCGGCGTAGACGCCCATCCTGCCGAAAATGCCCAGCACGTCGGCTTGCGCGGTGGCGCCGGAGATGTGGTTGCCGCCTCCGAAGGAGTACTCGGTGACGGCGATTTTCGTCCCGGGGTAGAACGTGTCGATGTCTTCCTGCAGACGGGCCAGTGTGCGCATGGGCTGGCCGCCGGTGGACCACTGGGTGATCCACGACGTTTCGACGTAGGTCGGGTCCCACAGCGAGCGCGGCGCCTGCACGCGTGCGGCGATGATGCCCGGGTCGGTCGAGGTCATCGCGCTGCCGAAGACGATCCGCTCTTCGCCGCCGGTGGTGTAGGTGCCGCGGGCCTCGGGGTAGTAGTGGATGTCGATGGCATCGACGAGCCGCCGGCCGTGGGCGATCTCGGCGTTGCGCATCTCCTGCAGGAAGTAGCGGTGGAAGTCGCGTCCGGCCCGGTCAGGGGCGTCCTGCAGCGTCCGGTAGCCGTGCCAGCCGTAGTTCACCGCGCCCAGCACCACGGCATCGGGCATGACCGATTTGATCGCGCTAGCGGTGTTGATCGTGCGCCGCCGCAGCTCGTCGTACGTCACCTTGACCGCCGAGTTGGTCGCGGGGTTCCAGCGGATCTGCCGGTGCGTCTCGAACCACAGGTCCGGCTCGTTGTCCAGCGAGAACATCAGGGGGGCCCGGCGGTTGCCGCCCGTGTGACGCACCCAGTTGACGTACTCATCGGTGTAGACGAACGCGTCGTTGGGGTCGGGCGTGAGGCTCAGCGGGCCCGCCGATGAAGGTTTGGTGTTGACGATGGTCTTGAACCGCGGGCCGGCGTTGCCCGGCAGCACCGGGTCGGTCGGGTTCACCGTCGCATAATCCTGCACCTGCACGGTCGTGCCCAGCTTGTCGCCGGCGACGTAGCCGGCCATGGGCACGGTGACGATCATCGCCTGGTGGTTGGCGGTGGTGCTCTGCAGCGTCGGGCGGATCGCCTCGCCGGGCACGTTGGACGCCGAGAGGTAGCCGTCGTTGAAGAAGTACCAGTCGGCCCCGGCGTTGGACGCGTTGGTCTCCCAGTTGTAGGCGGTCCAGCGGTTGCCCCCGAGCCGGCGCGACGTGACGGCGGTGAGCGGCGTGAGGTTGCCGTTTTCGTTCTTGCCGTAGATCCACGGGCTGATGGGCTTGCGCGGCCCGGCCGCGTCCACCCGCAGCCGCACGTCCTGCGCCATCAGGGGCGAAGCCGCCAGCAGCGCTACAGCCCACGCGCCCGCCGCCACGCCGCGTCCGACCCGCCGCCATGCCTGCGGACGGGGGCTGGCAACCGCCCTGTGAGCCGTCCGATCCGATGTCCTGCCCGACTGCATGAATCAAGCCTCCGGCAGGATGCAGCTTACTCCGTTTTTGACGCCGTGCCATCGTTTCACCGAATGGCCGCGCCCGCCGACGCACGGCGCGATAGCATGGCACGACCGCGGTCCGCCTGGCCTTCGCAACATTGTGTTATGCGGGGCAATCTTGGGGCTTTCCCGGGCGGCGCGGCTCGTTCGGGGGCATGGTCATGTTCAGGCTGCTTCCCCTCATCGTGCACAACGTGGTCCGCAACCGGCGCCGCTCGCTGCTGACGCTGGGGTCGGTCGCGGTGTCGCTGGCGATCGTCGGGGTCATGGTCGCGCTGTATCTGGGCTTTTTCATGCCCGAGCAGAGCTCGCCGTCGGAGGCCCGGCGGCTGATCGTCCGGCACAAGGTGTCGCTGACGCAGTCGTTGCCCATCGCCTACCGGCAGCGCATCGCGCAGGTGCCGGGCGTGGAGGGCATCAGCGCGTGGCAGTGGTTCGGGGGCATTTACAAGGACAACCGCGACCCGCGGAACTTCTTCGCGCAGTTCGGCGTCGAGCCCGAGCAGATCCTCGTCGTGCGGCCGGACCTGACGCTGCCGGAAGACCAGCGGCAGGCGTTCATCCGCCAGCGGACGGCCGCCGTGGTGACGCGGGCGCTGGCCGAGCGGATGAACTGGCAGGTCGGCCAGCGGATCGCGCTGACCAGCGAGATTTTCAACCTCACGCTCGAGTTCGACCTGGTGGGCATCATGGACGCCCCCAACACCGAGCGGTTCATGCTTTTCAACCGGGAGTATCTCGCGGAGAGCTTCGCCAGCAGCGCCCGCAACGGCGGCGTCCGCGACCTCGTGGGCACCTTTTTGATCATCATCGACCGCCCCGAGCGGGCCGAGCAGGTGGCCGCCACGATCGACGGCATGTTCGCCAACTCGCCGTTCCCGACCAAGACGGAGACGGAGCAGCAGTTCAGCGTGGCGTTTGTCAACTTCCTGGGCAACGTCCGGCTCTACCTGATGGTGATCTGTGCCGCGGTCACGTTCACCATCCTGCTCGTGTCGGCCAACACGATGGCGATGTCGGTGCGCGAGCGGACGCGCGAGCTGGCGATCCTGCGGACGCTGGGGTACACGCCGGGAGAGATCCTGCGTCTGGTGATCGGCGAGTCGGTGCTGCTGGCGGTGGTGGGGGGGCTGGTGGGCGGGCTGATTTCGTTCTCGGTGATCGGCGCCGTGCGGAATTTCGGCGGCTTTTTCGAGGCCATCACCCCTCGATGGGAGCAGTGGCTGGCGGTGCTGCTGGTGGCGGTGGTGGTGGGGGTGGTGTCGGCGTTGGTGCCGGCGGTGTCGGCGTCGCGGCGCAACATCGTCGAGTCGTTGCGGTTCACGGGCTGAGCGGTCGGCCCGGTGCCCCGGGTGCGGGCGTCCGGCGGGTCACGGCGAGCGCGTGAGTCATGAAACTGGTGTCGTACAACCTGCGGAGCTTGCTTCAGCGGAAAGGGACCGCGCTGATGACGGCCTTCGGCATCGCGCTCACGGTGGCGGTGCTGGTGACGTCGCTGGCGCTGGCGGCGGGGCTGCGGAAGGTCTTCGCCGCCTCGGGACATCCGCAGCAGCTTCTGGTGATGCGCAAGGGCGCGACCGCGGAACTCAACTCGTCGGTGTCGGCCGAGGCGGCCCGGCTCATCCGGGAGATGCCCGGCGTGGCGCGGACGGCCGACGGCGAGCCGATGGTGTCGCCGGAGTCGATCTCCATCGTCAACCTGCCGTCGCGGGAGTATCCCGACGGCATGAACATCACCGTCCGCGGGCTCACGCGGATGGGCATGGACATGCGTGACATGCGCGTGGTGGCCGGCCGGGTGCTCGAGCCGGGCCAGCGGGAGGTCATGGTGGGGGCGGGGGTGGCCCGGCGCTACCCCGACGCGACGATCGGCTCGGAAATCCAGTTCGGCCGCGGCCGCTGGACGGTGGTCGGCGTCTTCAGCACCGGGGGCTCGGCGGCGGACTCGGAGATCTGGGCCGACCTCAACCAGTTCTCCGGCGACTTCGACCGTCAGGGCAGCACGTCGGTGGTGCTCGTCCGCGCTACAGGCCCTTCGGCCATGCAGGAGCTGGCCCAGCGCATCGAAGACGAGCGGCGTGCCGGGGCCGAGGCCCGTCCCGAACGCGACTACTACGCCAGCCAGACGTCCTCCGGCGACATCCTGCGGGTGCTGGGGCTGATGGTGGCGGTGATCATGGCCGTCGGCAGCGCGTTCGCCGCGACCAACACGATGTACGCGGCGGTGGCCCGGCGTCGTCGCGAGATCGGCACGCTGCGGGCGCTGGGGTTCAAACGCCGGACCATCCTTTTCGCCTTCGTCGTCGAGTCGGTGGTGCTGGCGCTGGCCGGGGGCGTGCTGGGTGTGTTGCTGGCGTTGCCGGTGAACAACGTCTCGGCGGGGGTGGGGAGTTTTTCGACGTTCTCGGAGATCTCGTTCCAGTTTTCGGTCGGGCCGTCGGCCGTCTTCGCCGGGCTGCTGTTCTCGGCGGCGATCGGTCTGGTGGGCGGGTTTTTCCCGGCATGGTCGGCGTCGCGGATGAACGTGATTCAGGCGATGCGTGAATAGCAGGGTTGGATCGCGGCGGTGTGCCGCGGCCTGCGGAAGACGCGACGGTGTCACCTAAGCTCCCCCTCAGATGGATTCCGACATCCGCAAGCTTCGGATCGACAAGGACCTCAAGGCCGGGAGCGGGGGCGGGCGTGGGGGCACGTGGCTGGTCGCCGTGGGCGTGCTGATGGCCTCGGCCGCCCTGGGCGCGGTGTGGATGTACCTGCGGACGCCCCGGGAGCCGGCCCGGGAGGTGGCCGTGCTGCGGGTGGAGGTGCCCGCCGAGCCGGACGGGTCCGGCGGCGGTGAGACCGCGGGCGCGACCGTGCTGTCGGCGACGGGGTACGTCGTGGCGGCCCGGAAGATCGAAGTGGCGTCCAAGGTGGTCGGCCGCGTCGCGTGGGTGGGCGTCGAGCGGGGGGACGTGGTCAAGGCGGGGCAGGAGCTGGTGCGGCTGGAAGACGAGGAGTACCGGGCGCGTCTGGTCCAGCAGGAAGGGCTGGTGGCGGCGGCCAGGGCCCAGTTGGAGGAGCTGGAGACCGGTTCGCGGCCGGAGGAGATCGCCCAGGCCCGCGCCCAGCTCCAGCAGGCGGAGGTGGAGCTGGAGAACGCGGAGATTTCGCTCCGCCGGCTGGTGGAGCTGTCGCCGACGCGGTCGATCTCGCGTCAGCAGCTCGACGACGCCGAAGCGCTGGTCCGCTCGCGCAAGGCGCAGGTCGAGTCGGTGCGGCAGCGGCTGCGGCTGGTCGAAGCCGGCCCGCGACGCGAGCAGATCGACGCCCAGCGGGCGCTGCTGCGTCAGGCGGAAGGGGGGCTGGCGCTGGCGAAGATCGATCTGGCCAACACGGTCATCCGCGCCCCCATTGACGGGACGATCCTCGAGCGCAACGTCGAGGTGGGCGAGTTCGTCACCACCGGGTTCGTCGGCGACCGCGGCGCCCGCGGCTTCGTGGTGTCGCTGGCGGACCTGCAGGACCTGGAGGTCGAGCTGGACATCGCACAGAACGACTTCGCCCGCGTCGCGCTCGGCCAGCCCGCCGTGGTCACCACCGACGCCTACCCCGACCGACGGTACAGCGGGGTCGTGAGCCTCATTTCACCCGAAGCCAACCGACAGAAGGCGACGGTCGAGGTGCGGGTGAAGGTGAAGAACCCGGACGAGCTGCTCAAGCCCAACATGAACGCGACGGTCGCGTTCCTGCGGGCCGGCGCGGCCCTGCCGACCACGCGCGCCGTGCAGCGGACGCCGGTCCGCATCCCGCGGTCGGCCTTGCTCGACGGCTCGAGCGTGCTGGTCGTCGAAGCCAACCGCGTCGAGCGGCGTTCGGTCGTGCTGGGCGACGACGACGGCAAGCTGGTGGACGTCCGCCGGGGCCTGGCCGGCGGCGAGCTGCTCGTGCTCGACCCCGCCTCGGTGGCCCCCGGCACGCCCGTGCGACCCGTCGTGACCGCTTCGGGGCTGGCTCTGTCGCCGCCGGCCGGCGCGGCGACGCAGCCATATGACGGAAAAGAAAGGGAGAAGAAAGGAGGGGAGAGAGGGGGGG
>JBKBHU010000010.1:0-169007 GCA_046299715.1 Tepidisphaerales bacterium
CAAGCATCCCTGAGCCGGCCACGCTGGGCCTGCTCGCCCCGGCCGCGCTGCTGCTGGCCCGCCGCCGGCAGCGGTAACCGTGAGCCGCCCGTCGCAGACGGCTGACTGCCAAACGTTCCTTCCGCCCCGAACTTCCAGTTCGGGGCGTTTTTTTGGGGGGCACCCGCTGGAAGCCGCGAGAGCGAGGCGGTTCCACGCGAGCAGGGGAGCGCCCGCCCGCCGCCATGACAACGCTCACGGCACAAGCCGCACGGTTTGCAGGAACCGGTCGAAGTCCGACACGATCGCGTCCATCGCTTCGGGCGTGGTTGTTTGCGCCTTGAAGAACCACGTCTGCCCTGACGGGGCCGGAAGCATCGCGCCGAGGATGCGGCCCTGCGGCCCCACCACGTCCACGCGCACCGCCGTGACCCCGCCCAGACTGATGTTCTGCGTCTGCTGCAGAAGCTGCTCGGCCGTGATCGGTGGCAGAAACACCTGACCACGCCAGCGGTTGAGGTTGGCGAGGATCCCGCCGCCGTCGCCGCTGAGCCGAGTCACTGTGACTTCCGGTCCGCCGGGCGGCACGAGCGTCGCGTACCGCATCCCGCTGGCGGGCCGCTGGACCCAGCCCGCGGGCACCACCCACTGGATCTGTTCACCCGCATAGGCGTTTTCCCGACCCGCTGAGGCTGATTCGGCGGACTCCCTAGGCGGTATGGGCCGGGCGTCCTGCCCGATCTCGGTGTCGACCCGTGGGGTCCGCGGGCCGGCCGCTTCATCGCCGGCCGCATCCACGCTCCGCATCCGCTGCTCGCTCGCCTCACGGTCACACCCTGCCGCAGCCATCACGAGAAGAGAAAACAGGACAGCCGGGCGGGCTGGTGAAAGGAAAACACGCACATGCATGACAAACCTCGGGGCAGGAGAAAGAGGTGGTGGTGTGCGGCGGCGGACGACGGCTCGCAACGCACCCCCGTATTGCGGGGGGTATCCGGTGCTGCTATGTTAGTGGATTGAGATAGTGCGAGTGTGTGGGAGCCGCTCGCCTGTCACACGTCTCGGATTTCATCGCGCTGCGCGACAACAAGGGAGAGGTGGGGCACGGCGGCCTAGGGGCCGCCCGCCCGTCGAACGGTGCACGTGCCCTCAACGTGCACGGCCCGGCGTCCGACACGGAGCGGCCGGGCCTTCGTAGCGAGGGAAGGAGAAAACGCGTCATGACAGTGCGTTCTCGGAGGGTGGTGGCCTGCGCGGCCGCCGCAGTGCTTCTCGCGGCGGGTTCGGCCGCGATCGGTCAGGTCACCTACCAGACCCCGTTCACCCCGGGCGACCCCGGTAGCCCGGCCGTCCCGGGCTCGCTCATCTTCTCGCAGTACGGTGAGCTGACGGCGGACTCGCCGCTGTTCCAGCGGCCGGGGCAGTCCGCCAGCGAGCTGGCCCCGGCGCCGCCGACCACGCTCGGCACCGGCCTGTTCCGCTACCACACCATGGACTTCACGGTGCCCGACGACGGCATCTACGAGATCTTCTCGGCCCAGGCGTTCGACGGCTACCTGCACCTTTACCAGGCTCCGTTCGACCCGACTCAGCCGCTGCAGAACGTTCTCGCCGGCGACGACGACATGACCGTCCTGAACGGGGGCGTGGTGGTCAACCGCGGCGGCATCCCGGGCACGTTCGACAGCGGCTTCCGCATCGCCCTGCTCAGCGGGCCGACCTACACGCTGGTGACATCCACCTTCTCCGCGAACGTGGTGCCGCCGAACGGCAACTTCTACAACGAAGTGCGAACGCCCGGCACGCCGGCCGTGCCGCCCGGCCCGCCGAGCCCGCGTTTCCCGATCGCCGACGGGTCTGGCGGTAATCCGGGCGCCCCGACCATCATCGAACTCTCGCTGACCGACAGCGGCACGATTTCCCAGTTCGTCAGTGTGGGGCTCTTCGGCTTCGAACACACGTGGCTGGGCGACCTCGTGGTCACGCTCGAGCACGTCGAGTCCGGCACCAAGGTGGACCTCCTCGACCGCGTCGGCCGCGTCGCCAACAGCGGCTTCGGCAACAGCATCGACGTGCGGGGCAACTACCTCTTCACCGATGACGGCCCCGCCATCTCCACGGGCACATTGCTCACGCCGGGCACCTACGGCATCTTCCCCAACGACACGCCCGGCGGCAGCTCCGACGGGCTCACGTCGCTGTCGGCTTTCAACGGCCTGCCCATCGCCGGCACCTGGCGGCTGAGCATCCAGGACTTCGCCGGCGGCGACACGGGCTTCATTTCCGCCTTCTCGATCTCGCTGTTCCTCAGCACCGGACCGGCCTACGTCCTCGGCGACTTCAACTTCGACGGCTTCCTCGACGCCGGTGACATCGACGTCTTCACCGAAGCGCTGCTCGAGTCCGCCCCCTACGCCGAGTTCATCGCCAACTACGGCGCCCTGTTCACGACCCAGTACGGCGGCACGCTCACCCCCGAGCTGGTCGTGGCCTTCGGCGACTTCGACAACAACTCCATCTTCGACGCCGACGACATCGACCCGTTCATCGAAGCGGTGCTGGCATCGAGCCGTCCGGGCGCATCAAGCATCCCTGAGCCGGCCACGCTGGGCCTGCTCGCCCCGGCCGCGCTGCTGCTGGCCCGCCGCCGGCAGCGGTAAGGCCTGCTCCGGCCATGAACCCGCAGCCTCACGGCGGCGAAGTTCACGGCAGTTATCGACAGTTCAGCAGGTGGCCCGCGGACGTCTGTTCGCGGGCCACTTCTGTTTCGTCGAGCCTTCCCCGGCGCACGCACCGTATGCGAAAGCCCTATCCCGCCCGGTTTCTCCGCGGGCAAACACCAGGCCTCCAGCCGAGTGCGGTTCCACGTGCTTGCGGATCCGGCTGCCGTTGAGGCGGCTGTGTTAGCGACGGAGGATCGACCTCTTGGTCGGTGTGGTGGCGTCCCCGCGGCCGGCCTGCGTGTGTTTGGGTGAACACTGCTGAACACCCCACATCTGGTAGTCTGGCCATCTCAGGCAGATCAGGTATGTGAGTGAGTCTGGTGAAACTGTGCCGCCTTTGGCGCGTTCACCAGTCGCCCGACCCATAGCGAATCTCGCAAAGTTCGGTCAAAAGGCGTCAGCATGTCGAATGCAAACGACGATTTTACACAAAATAAAAGTTTCTCAACCGCCTGATAGACAAAGCCTTATCGCTGTTTGACCGCAAATCTTCCGGGCAGCCCGCGGATTGCACGATTGACACTGGAAGGCCCCGCGAAACCGGTTATATTTCTAGCTGTCGGGGTGAACCAGAGCACGCCCGATAAGCTGTCTCGGCTTGTCCCATAGGCTTCCCCTGCGGAGGGGAGTGAGGAGCTCGGATATGTCTCGAAACGGATCGCGGTGCCGTCGCCTCGCGGTCGCTGTGGGGAGCGTGTGCTTCCTCGGCGGTCTGACGATGTCGGCCGCACCCGCCGACGCGGGGATCTACCTGTCCCTGCGTCCGGTCGCCTCGTCGCTCCCGAGCGGTGCGACGGTGAGCGGCAACAACACGGACGGTTACACGCTCAATCTGCCCGCGTCGGCGACGGCGCAGACCATCCAGTACGACCTCGTCGTTCAGATCACCGCGGGCACGGGCACCACGCCGGCCAGCGGGCAGCTCTTCGAGGTCTTTGGGGCGGTTCGCGGCACCGGCAGCACGGGCGTGGTCGGCAGCCACCTCGGTGGCTCGACGGTCTTCACGCTCGACCCGACCGGGGCTGTCGCGGCCACGCCGAACTTCCTGACCGGCTCGTTCACCACGGCTCGCCGCGGTGTGGCGACCGCCGGCCCGGGCACCATCGGCGGCGTCGGTCCGCAGACCGGCACCTTCTTCAACGCCGCCGGTCAGCCGTCCTTCTTCCATGAGTTCATCGTCGGCTCGACCGCCAACAACCCCTCGCCGTCGTTCTCGGGGCTGCCGGTCGGCACTGCCGGCATCGCCGTGGCCCGGGCCAGCTTCCAGGTGACGGGGCCGAACGTGGGCGACTCCGCCACGCTCAGCTTCGTGGGCGGGGATGGCGCCAACGGCTTCTCCGGCGTCACCCGCTGGGCGTCGTGGTCCGACTCGGTCACGGGCGTGCCCGCGTTCAGCACGCACAACTTCGACAACACGCTCACCACGGCCGTGAGCCGGCCGCTGACGATCAACTTCATCAGCGCCGGTCCGCAGCTCGTGCTGGGCGACTTCAACTTCGACGGATTCCTCGACGCCGGTGACATCGACGTCTTCACCGAAGCGCTGCTCGAGGACAACCCCTACGCCAACTTCATCGCGGCGTACGGGGCTGCGTTCACCGCTCAGTACAGTGGGACGCTCACGCCGGCGATCATCGTGGCACTGGGCGACTTCGACAACAACTCGCTCTTCGACGCCGACGACATCGACCCGTTCATCGAGGTCGTGCTTTCGTCGAGCCGTCCTGGCGATTCGGTGATTCCAGAACCGGCGGCGGCCGGGCTGCTGGTGCCCGCCATGGCACTGGTGCTGCGACGGCGTCGGGGTTAAGCTGAACCGGTCAATACTGGGTAGGTCTCAGGGTAAGGTTTTCCATCAGGTCACCATCTCTCAGAGGAGAGAGAGTTTTTAAAGGAAGGGCTGGACTCATGTTCAAGGTTAAGGCAATCACTGCGGCAGTCTCGCTGGCCGCGGCCGCGGCGGCCGCTCAGGCGGGCATCTGGACGCTCGGGACGAGCAACGCGACCGCTCCGACCGAGAACCCGACGCTGACGTTCGTGCTGCCCGAAGGGGCGGGCCCGGCGCAGTTCACGCTGTACCTCTGGGCGGTGGCTCAGGGCACCGGCTACCTCCAGCAGATGCAGGTCGGTGCGTTCGCCAGCACCTCGCCCTCGTGGAACGGCGGCTTGAACCTCAACGGGCAGCTGTCCACGAACGACGGGTCGTTCGTGACCACCACGATGATCCAGGGCGTCAGCGCCTCGCTGATCAACAACGTCGGGAACGACCAGTTCCTGGCGCAGCAGCCGACGGCGTACGTCAACCAGACCACGCTGCCGATCGGCACGCCGCAGCGGCAGTACTTCGTGCCGCTGGGGATTTCGGGCACGAACCTGACCGCCCCTCCGGGCGCGATCCGTCAGACGCCCCGCGCGGTGGCTGAGTTTGTGGCGACCGTCCAGAACGTCCCCGGCACCTACTACCTGTACCTCGGTCGTCGCGGCGGTGGCGTGAACGAGAGCCCGGCCTTCTTCGAGCCCAACCTCGGGACCGAAGGCGGCAACACGACCCGCTTCGGCTTCGGTGACGGCCCGATCCAGACGACCGGCCGCATCGGCAACCAGACGACCGGCATCCCGACGGCTGCCGAGGCCGTCTCGAACCTCCCGGACGCGATCATCATCGTGCAGCGGCCGGCGGCCACCAACCCCGCCGTGTTCCTCACGGCCGGTGGCAGCAACCCGGGCATCATCGTGGGTGACGGCAACAAGTACCTGCCGGGTCTGGCCAACGGCGGCGTGTTCCAGTTCGCCGGTAACCACACGGGCAACGTGATCGTCGCCTTCGACATCGACGGCGAGACGGGCGTGCCCGCCGGCCTCGAGCTGCCCGCCGGTGCCTCGTTCGCCAACGGCCTCATCCCGCTGTTCGAGGCCAACCTCGGTGGCACCTTCGACTTCGTGGTCGACTTCGGCCCGGGTCTGGGCAACGGCCCCTTCACCGCTGGCATCAACAACCTGCGGTCGCTGGCCCGCGTGGCCGCCATCCCCGAGCCGGCCGCTCTCGGCCTGCTCGCCCCGGTGGCCCTGCTGGCCGCCCGCCGCCGCAAGGCCTAAGCGGGTCTGAAACGTCGGCCTTTCGGGCCGACCCTGTGAGCTCTGGTTCGAGTCTTTCCGAGCCTCGAAACCGGCCGGGTCCCCTCCGCAGGGGACCCGGCTCTTTTTTTGGGAAGACGGGAACGCCTCCCGGATCAGCGCGGTCGCGCTGCTCATGTCTGCGTCGATTGCACAAGACCCACGGACCGCGCTTCCCCTGGTGCCTTGCACGAGCCTGTCGCGAGCGGCCCGCCCGGCCGTTCGGAAGGCTGCATCGGGCTCGCTGCACCCGGCTCGCTGTCTAACTGCTCGCGGGCAGCTCCGCCACGCAGCGCGACTCGAGCAGCTCGGCCGTCCGCTCCAGACCGTCCCGGGTCACGCGTGCCGCGACGCGACTGCACGCCTCCCCCACCGCCGCATTCCCCAGCAGCGTTTCAAGGGCTCCGGCCAGTCGGCGGCCGTTCAGCGTCGGCGCGGGCAGACCGATCCCGACGTTGAGCCGGCGGAGCCGCTCGGCGTTGTCGGGCTGGTCGTGCGAGAAGAACGTGATCACCTGCGGGATGCCCGCCCGAAGCGCCTGCGCCGTCGTGCCGATGCCGCCATGGTGGACGATGGCCACGCACCGCGGCAGCAGTTCCGAGAACGGCGCATACGGCACATACATGACATCCGGCGGCAATCGCGGCGGAAGCTGCTCCGGGTGGCGAGTGAGCAGCAGCCCCCTGCACCGCAGCCGCCGGCACGCCTCGACGGCCGCCTCGAAGAACCGCCCGCCGAACCGCATCGCCGTCCCCGGCGTGAACGCCACCGGCGGCGAACCCGCCCGCAAGAAGCGATCGAGGTCTTCAGGCATCGGCGAGATGTCCCGCTCGTCGTACAGCGGAAACCCTGTCAGCACGAGCTGGCCCGGCCAGTCCGACGCCGGCGGACCGAAAAAGTCCGGCCACAGCCCCACCACCAGTCCCGGGTGGTTCCACCAGCCGTCGAGCGGCCGGCTCACCGGCGGCAGCCCCAGCTCGGCCCGCACCCGGTTAAGCTCGGGGCAAATCAGCGGGTCGAGAAACCACCGGTCCCCCGTCTCCCAGATCTTGCGGTTCAGCCACGCGGGAAACCACGACGGCATCGGCACGCCGCTCATCCGCGCCGGCCGAACGCTCGAGCGGATCACCACGGGCGAGAGGTGCACGGTGGCCCCCGGACATCCCATGGCGTCGTGCATCACCCGTGCCGAGAGGGCCAGGGTCGAGTTCACCAGCACCGTCTCGGGCGTCAGCAGCTCGCGAAGTCGCTCCACCGACCGACGCAGCGTCGCCACCACCGTCCGCCCGAAGACATGCTCGTAGCCCCGCCGCGGGTGCCAGAGCAGCGGATTGCTGATCTCCCGGAGAAACTCCTCCGCCGTGCCCACCGCGGAAAAGTCCAGCCCCGCCCTGCGCACCAGCGGCTCGAAGTAGCCCGAGGTGTGCACGGTCACGCGATGTCCGCGGGCGGCCAGCGCCTTACCCAGTCCCACGAACGGGTGCACGTCGCCGTGGGAGCCGAACGTCGCGAGGACAAAATGCCGGATGGGCATGGGCTGTTTCGACCTACGTCGTTGCCGCCGTTTCGCCGTCGGCTTCGCAGTATTCCGCCCACGTTTTGGGCGTCTCCCACACCGTCACCGAGTACAGCTGCCGGCCGAACACCGGCTTAAGCCGCCGAAACGCCGCGACCGCGATGTTCTCCACCGACGGGATGATGCCCTCCCCGCCCCGCTCACGCGCCAGAAACTCACGCACCTCCTCGTTGAGATGCTTGTGGTCGAACGCCTGCACCACCGCCCCGTTCACCTTGGCTTCCATCTCCGCCAGCGTCGGCAGCTCGCCGGGCACACCCCGCAGCGTCACCTGCAACTCGTAGTTGTGCCCGTGGCCGAGCGGGTTGTTGCACTTGCCGAACGTCGCCACGTTGTCTTCGGCCGACAGCGCCGGGTTGTGCAGCCGATGGGCCGCCGAAAACTCGAACCGGCTGCTAAGCCGCACCATGCCCGCCTCCTTCAGCACCATCTCCACCGCCACGTACGGCGAAACCTCCAGCCGAAGCGACACCAGACGCACCCCCCGCTCGCCTCCCGGGAGCGCTTGCGCGACGGCCGGTGCTGCCTCCGCCAGCGCGGCATAGCCGAGGTCCGCGGCCGCACGCACCTGCCTCTGGAACACCGGCACCGCACGCTCCCGCACCGCCCAGTCGATGTCCTTGATGTTCAGCAGGTACTGCGACCGCGCCTCCAGCGGCCCCTGCACCGTCACCGCAAGCTTCAAGAACACGCCCAGCCGACGCAGCGGCGGAAAGCCGCCAAACGCGTTCGCCACCGCCTGCCCGCCCGCCGGCGCCGGCGTATCCGGGTCTGCGGCGAATCGCACCTCTCGCGTGAGCCGAAGCATGGGCTGGCAAGTCTACGCCCCCGGTCGGCGCCTCCCACGAATCACGGCACTCGACGAGCCCGTCCGAACGGGAAAAACGACGCGAGCTTCCCTAAACTTTCAGTGTGGCCGAGAGGTCGCATACGCCGTCCCGACCGCGGGCTTCGCCGTCCCGGCCGCGGGCTTCACGGTGCTGGACGGCGTGCGGGCGACCTCTCTGGGACGTTCGCCGGACACGGCGGCACGGCGGGGCAGACGTGCGACCTTGCCGGACCGGCCTGCGGTCGGCCGTCGGGGCGTGCGGGCCCGGCCCCGCCGCGGATGGCCGCATGGCGGCCGGCCCCGAAGGGGTCTGGCCCGAAAGGCTCTGACCCGAAGCGGTCTGACCCGGAGGGTTCTGACCCGGAGGGTTCTGACCCGGAGGGTTGTGACCCGGAGGGTTGTGACCGGGGCGGGCCGTGTGTCGGGCCTTTCGCCCAGTCGGGCCTCTCGCCCGCCGTCGCCTTTTCGCCGGCCGGGGCCGGAAGGCGGAGTCACCATCGGCCCGACCGTCACGACGAGCCGGCCCCCGCCCCGACCCTGCTTGGAGCACATCGTTCATGGCGGAACACCCCACGTTGAACACCCCGTCTTCTCCGGCCGCCCCCTCCACCGGCGACACGCCGCCGGCCTCGAACAGCTACACCGAGTCGATGATCAAGGTGCTCGAGGGCATCGAGCACGTGCGGACCCGTCCGGGGATGTACATCGGCGACACGACCTCCCGGGGCCTGCACCACCTGGTGTGGGAAATCGTGGACAACTCGATCGACGAGGCGATGGCCGGCTTCTGCCGGTCCATCCTCGTCAAGATCAACGCCGACGGGTCCTGCTCCGTGGTGGACGACGGACGCGGCATCCCCGTGGGCATCCACCCCACCGAAAAAATCCCCACGGTCGAAGTCGTGTTCGCCAAGCTCGGCGCCGGCGGGAAGTTCGAGCACGGCGGCAACGCCGCGTACAAGGTCACCGGCGGCCTGCATGGCGTGGGCGCGTCGGTGGTCAATGCGCTGTCCGAGTGGCTCGAAGTGGAAGTCTCTCGCGACGGACGCGTCCACCACATGGAGTTCGAACGCGGCCGCAAGGCCTCCGACCTCCGCGTCATCGGCACCGCCGCCTCCACCGGCACCAAAGTCACCTTCAAGCCCGACCCGGCCATCTTCCCCGACACCGAGTTCAACTACGAAATCCTCCAGAAACGCCTCCGCGAGCTCGCCTACCTCAACGAGGGGCTCCGGCTGGTCATCGAAGACGAACGCACCGGCAAACGCGACGAGTTCTGCTTCCAGCAGGGGCTGGTGGAATACGTCCGCTTCCTGAATGAGGGCAAGACCACCCTCCACCCGGAGCCGATCTATTTCCGCAAGGAAGACCCGGTCAGCGGGCTCATCGCCGAAGTCGCGATGCAGTACAACGACGGCTACAACGAGACCATCGAGAGCTTCGCCAACAACATCAACACCCACGAAGGCGGCACCCACCTCTCCGGCTTCAAGACCGCCCTCACCGGCACGATCAACCGCTACGCCGACGCCAACCAGCTCATCCGCAACTTCCGCCCCACCGGCGACGACGTCCGCGAGGGCCTCATCGCCGTGGTCTCCGTGAAGGTCCGCGAGCCGCAGTTCGAAGGCCAGACCAAGACCAAGCTCGGCAACTCCGAGGTCGAGGGCTTCGTCACCCAGGTGGTCAACGAGAAGCTGGGCGCGTTCCTCGAGGAGAACCCCAAGGTCGCCCGTGCGATCGTAGACAAGTCCTTGCAGGCCGCCGAGGCCCGCGAGGCCGCACGAAAGGCCCGCGAGCTCACCCGCCGCAAGAACTCGATGGACGGCAACTCCCTGCCCGGCAAGCTCGCCGACTGCCGCAGCGCCAGCAAGGAAGACACCGAGCTTTTCCTCGTCGAGGGCGACTCGGCCGGCGGTTCGGCCAAGCAGGGGCGCGACTCCAACCGACAGGCCATCCTCGCGCTGCGCGGCAAGCTGCTCAACGTCGAAAAGGCCAACCTCGCCAAGATGCTCGACCACGAGGAGATCTGCACCATCATCTCCGCCCTCGGCTGCGGCATCCGCGAAGAGTTCAACCTCGAAGACCGACGCTACGGCAAAGTCATCATCATGACCGACGCCGACGTGGACGGCTCCCACATCCGCACGCTCCTGCTCACGTTCTTCTTCCGCCACATGCAGGAGCTCATCCGGGCCGGACGCGTCTTCGTCGCCCAGCCCCCGCTCTACCAGGTCACCCGCAAGAAAAAGGTCGAGTACGTCCTCAACGACCGCGTGATGAAGCAAACCCTCATCGAGCTCGGCATCGAGGGCACCCAGCTGGTCATCCGCGACCCGGAAACCCTCGAAACCCTCCGCACCATCGAAGGTGATGAACTGCGACGGGTCGTCGAGCTGCTGGTCAAGGTGGACGACGTCGTCCGCATTCTCGAGCGACGCGGCATCCCCTTCGCCTCGTTCATCGAACGTCGCGACGCCGCGGGCCGGCTGCCGCAATTTCTCGTCGTGGTCGGCGGCGAAGAACGATTCTTCCACTCCGCCGAGGAGCGCGAGGAATACCTCCGACGTGCCCAGCTCGTCGTCCAGACCGACCTCCCCGCCACCGCTCCGAACCCGGCCGCCCCGGCCGGCCCCGACGCCGCAACGACCACCCCGCCGGGAACGACAAGCCCCCCGGGGACCACGCCAGCGCCGGGGACGGTCCGCGTCCAGAAGAACGTCGAGCTCCACGAGGTCCGCGACCTCGAACGCACGTTCGCCGCGCTCGCCCCGTACGGCCTGCTCCTCGACGACTACCTGCTCACCCAGGAGGAGTCGGTCTCGGGCGAAAAGCTCCCGACCAAGTTCCTGCTCATCAGCGACGGCGTCAGCCATGAGGTCGCCGGCGTCGGGCAAATCCTTCCGGAGATCTACAAGCTCGGCCGGACCGGCATTGAGATCAAACGATTCAAGGGTCTGGGCGAAATGAACGCCGAGGAACTGTGGGAGACCACGCTCGACCCCGCCCGCCGCACCCTGCTCCGGGTCACCCTCGAAGAGGCTGGCGAGGCCGAACGCATGTTCTCCGTGCTCATGGGCGAAGACGTCGAACGTCGGCGGCAGTTCATCGAGGAGCACGCCCTGGAAGTGAAGAACCTCTACGTGTAAGCGCCCTCACGTTCGAGACGGGCGACGGCTCTCGGCCAACGACGAGGCCGCCTTCCCACGGGTTCGGCCCGTCTGCACAAGGGGTTGTCCGGCTTTCGCTATCCCCCCCGCATCTCCCGCCGATAACGTGAACGTATGCCCCGCAAGTTTTTCCGAAAGTTCATGCCGCCCCGCGAGAAGGTGGACTCGGAAAAACTGCTGCGCTTCCTCAAGCCCGTCATGGACCGCCCCTACCTGTGGCACCTCAACCGCCACAGCGTCGCACGCGGCGTGAGCTGGGGCCTGTTCTGGGCGCTCATTCCCATCCCGGGACAGTCGGTCCCCGCCGTCCTCTCGACGATCTGGTCCCGTGGCAACCTCGCGCTGGCCATCGCCGCCACCTGGCTCAGCAACCCCTTCACCCTCATCCCCCATTGGTGGTCGGCCTACACCATCGGCAAGTTCCTGCTCCGCTCGCCGGGCATCAGCGACCTGCAGTGGACCTGGGAGTATTTCGAACCCCACTTTTCCAGCTGGTCATCGGCGTGGAGGTTCGTCACCGTCAACTTCTGGCACTTCTACCTGCCGCTGCTGGTGGGCAGCATCGTGGAAGGCGTCGTCATCGGCGGGCTCGCCTACGTCCTGATCATGACCCTCTGGCGCCGTCACTCGAGCAACCGCTGGCTCCGCTCGCGGGCCCGGGCCTCGCAGCTCGCCCGGCCCGCAGATGTCACCCCGACCACCTCCGCCTCCCCCGCCGCCGTCACCACGCCCGCCCCCACCACGCCCGCCGGTCACCCCGCAGACGCCCGCCTCGAGACGGTCTCCCCCGCCGCGCCGCCCGACCGCGTCCGTGTCAAGGAAAACCCCACATGACCGCCCCGCTCTTCCGTCGCACGCCCGCCGGCATCTACATCGCCGTCTCCGCCGTCATCACCGGCGACGTCCGCTACGGCCAGGACTGCTCCTTCTGGTTCAACGCCGTCGTCCGCGGCGACGTCGCTCCCGTGACCTTCGGCCGACGCTGCAACGTGCAGGACTGCGCGGTCGTCCACTGCGACAGCGGCGTGCCCAACGTCATCGGCGATGACGTCGTCATCGGCCACAACGCCACCGTCCACGGCGCCGAGGTCGGCTCCGGTACGCTGGTGGGCATGGGGGCCGTGCTGCTGGGCGGCAGCCGCGTCGGCCGCGAATGCCTCATCGCCGCCGGCGCGGTCGTCTCACCCAATACCGTCATCCCCGACCGCTCGGTCGTCATGGGCGTCCCGGCCAGGGTCGTGCGGAGCGTCTCGGACAAAGACCTCGCGTACATGCGCTGGCTCGCCCCGCACTACGTCGAACTCGCCCGCCGCTATGCCGCCGGCGAAATCGCCGCCCACTGACCCGCCCGGGACCCCCCCGGCCCCCCCCGCGCTCCCTCCCCCGCCTCCCCTCCCCCCCCGCCTTTCCGCCCGACGCACCGCTCACCACCCCAGCGACCGAAGGTGTGCCATCGCGCGCCGCGCCACCTCCGCGGCCTCGGCCTCGTACGGGTACAGCTCCACCGTCACCCGCCCCGTGAAACCCGTTTCCTTCAGTGCCGTCAGGATCGCCACGAAGTCCATCGCGCCACGCCCCGGCGTGAGGTGCTGATGGACCCGGTTGGCCCCGATGTCCTCCACGTGCACGTGCGCGATGTCGTCGCGACACCGCCGCAGCACCTCGGCCGGGTCTTCACCCACGCAGAACAGGTGTCCCAGGTCCGCATTCATCCTCACGCAGCGATCGTCTCCGAAGTAATGGCGTTTCCAGGTTAGATACTCATGCGAGGTCTGCAGCAGCAGCCCCGGCTCGGGCTCGACCGCCAGCACCACGCCGCACGCCCGGGCCGTCTCCACGCACGCGGCGATGCCCTCGGCGAAGATCGCCTCGGCGTCGCGGCGGCTCAGCCGCGTGCCGATCAGCGGGCCGCCCGGCTGCAGCGAAATCGTCCCGCACCCCATCTCCGCCGCCAGCTCAATGCACCGCCGCGTGTGATCGATCCGGCGTTGCCGGTACGCCCGGTCCTCCTCCAGCCACGTCGGGTGATACGTGTCTCCCGGGCGCTGCGGCGTCCCACAGGAAAAGCCGGTGAACGCGTTGACGTTGGAGACGAACAGCCCCGCGTCCGCCAGCCGCCGCCGCAACTGAGCCGTCCGCGCGGGGGACATCACGTCCGGATGCGCGTGATGCAGGTCGGCCATCAGCTCGACGCCGCGGTACCCCGCCCGGGACACCGCGTCGATCGCGTCGTCCAGCGACGTCCGCTTGAACGCGTTGCTCGCAAACGCAAGGTCCATCGTGCCGTCGCCCCCGGCTGGGCGTCCTGACGCCATCGCTGCCTTTCCGGGCCCCGGCCGGTCACACGTCCAGCATCAGGCGTGCAGGGTCTTCCAGAAGCTGCTTCACGCGCACGAGGAAACTCACCGAGTCGCGGCCGTCGATGATCCGGTGGTCGTAGCCCAGCACGATGTACATCATCGAGCGGATCTTGATCTCGTCGTTGACCACCACCGGCCGCTTCTGGATCGCATGCATCCCGAGGATGCCCGACTGCGGCGGGTTGAGGATCGGCGCCGACAGCAGCGACCCGAACACCCCGCCGTTGGTGATGGAGAACGTCCCGCCGGACATCTCGTCCATCGCCAGCTTGCCGTCGCGGGCCGCCTGCGCCAGCCGCTTGATCTCGCTCTCGATCGTCGCGAACGACATCGCATGCGCGTTCCGCAGCACCGGCACCACCAGCCCGCGCTCGGTGGACACGGCGATCCCCATGTGCACGTAGTCGTGATAGACGATGTCGTCCCCGTCGATCTGAGCGTTCACCCGCGGGAACGCCTTCAGCGCCTGGCACACCGCCCGCACGAAGAACGACATGAACCCGAGCCCCACCCCGTGCTGCTTCTCGAAGCTCTCCTTGTATTTGGTCCGGAGGTTGATCACCTCCGTCAGGTCTACCTCGTTGTACGTGTGCAGAATCGCCGCCGTGTGCTGCGCCGCCACCAGCCGCTCGGCGATCTTCTTGCGGATCTTGCTCATCGGCACCCGCTTGCGGCCGTCCGGGCCGAACGGCACCGAATCGCCGGTCTGAATGCCCCAGCCCCCCGCCGACGGTGAGCCGGCGGGCCCCGCCACGCCGCCACTCCCCGCCGGTGCCGACGGCGCCGGCGGCGGAGGAGGCGTCCGCACCACCCGCGGCGGCGCTGCCGTCAACCCTCCCGCCGGCGCGGCCGACGCTCCCGCCGGCGCGGCCGTCGCTCCCGCCGGCGCGGCCGACGCCCCGGCCGACGTGGCCGCGGCCACCGCATCCTCTTTCGTCACACGCCCGCCCGGCCCCGTCCCGACGAGCTTGGCCGGGTCAAGGTTCGCCTCCGCCACGACCCGCCGCACCGCCGGGGAGAGGTCGTCCAGCGTCCGCGGCCCCGGCTTGCTCGCCCCGCCGCCCGACGTGCCGGCCGAAGCCGCCGACGCCGACGTGGCCGCTTCGCCGTTGCCCGAGGCCGCCTCCGCCACCGTCGCGGCCACAGCCCCGCCGGTCGGCGTCGCCGACTCGTCGATGCTCGCGACGACCTGCTTGATTTTCACCGTCGTCCCCGCCGCCACCGCCCGCTTGAGCACGCCCGACGCCGGGGCGGGCAGGTCCACGTTCGCCTTGTCCGTTTCCAGCTCCGCAATCGGCTCGGCGTCTTTCACATAGTCGCCGTCGTTCTTCAGCCACTTCGTCAGGATCGCTTCCGAGACGCTGTCGCCGAGCGCGGGGATTTCCACTTGGATGGGCATGGTTGTCCGCAAGTGTACGACGACCTGCCCCGTAAAAGCGAGAGACCCCGCCCTCCGATGGAGTGCTTACAAAGACCTGCCAATCATGGACTTACATACATCATCCGCGCCGCCGACCCGCCCCCTCGCCCTCGGCCGACCGCCCCGACGCCTCCGCCCGCCGACCGCCCCTTGACGTCCCTTCGCCCCGGGCCGCCTGCCCCTGACGCACCGCCCACACCCAGACGTTCGACGGCCGCACCCGCATTGGCGCCTCCGGCAGCGACACCGCCGTCGAGACCTCCCCCACCCCGTCGCCTCCCGTCCCGCCACCCACCGCCCGCCCTTCAGGCCCGCCGACCTCCACGCCCGCCGGCTCCACCGACGACGCCGCGTCGGCAGCCCGTCTCGCCCGCGGCAGGAACCACTTCTCCAGCCCGTGCCAACTCAGCAGCGCCGCCAGCAGCGTGACCGGCACCGCCAACGCCGTCAGCACCCACACGTTCCACCACGCCTTCGGCAGCACCGTCAGCAGCACCTGCTGCACGAGAAACCCGTACAAGTAGGTTCCGTACGACAGGTCGCCCGCCCACCGCGGGAGCCGCGGCAGCCACCCCGGCCAGCACCCTACGTATAGCAGGCCGTACATCAGCGTCACCGGCAACAGCGCATCGAACACCCTCGGCACGTTCCACGTCAGGACCTGCGCCGCCAGCAGACCCACCATCCCCCAGCCCGACCGCGGCAGATGAAACCGCAACACCCACGCGAGCATCCCGGCCAGGAAGTACGGCGCCAAACCCGTCCACGACGGGGGGAACACGAACAGCTGCGACACGCCGTGATCGTGATACTGCCCCACCGGCAGAACCACCCAGCGGAACGCCACCGACGCCGCGAACAGCCCCGCCACGGCCGCCACACGCCACGCCGACGCGGAGGCCGCCAGCAGCCCCAGCAGCCCCGCCGCCAGCAACAGAAAGTACAGGAAAAACTCCACGCAAATCGTCCACAGCGAGACGTTGATCAGACCATGCCCCGGCAAATCGGCAAACGCCCCGTCGATCGGGAAGCCCGGGCTCAGCACCGCCGCCCGCAGCAGCAGGTCCGCCCCGGTTGCCGCCGGCGATTCCCTTCGAAAAACACCGCCCGCCCAGCTCACCGCCACCGCCACGCTCACCGCGTAGCACACGACGTACGCCGGGTAAATCCGCAGCACCCGTCGACGCAGAAAGTCCCACGCCGACCTGCTGCGATGCCAGCTCTCGGCCACCAGAAACCCGGACAACGCGATGAACGCCGCCACCGCCACCCCGCCCAACGTGTACCTCCCCTCCGTCCAGACGTGCAGCGGCTCGTTCCGCGTGTGCCCGTCCACGGCAAGGTAGCTGTGCGAGCCGATCACCGAGACGGCCAGCACCAGCCGGAGCAGGTCAAAGTGGTTGGCTTGGGGCCGCAGCGATTCCGGTCCGGTCATCAGACGCCGCATGTACACCTCATCGTCTGAACCGCCGTGCCAAGCACCACTCCCCCAAACGGGGCCTTCCGCCCGGCCCAACCTCACCTTGCCGCCCCGCCCGCCTTCCGCACATCTCCACGCCGAAACGGCCCTACGCCATCGTCTCCAGCATCTTCAGCGTCACGCCGTACCGCAGCGGCTCTCCCCGCGCCAGCCGCTCCGCCTCTTCCACCACGTACAACCCCAGCCGTGCCCGCTCGTTCCCCAGCGTACCCGCAAGGTGCGGCGTAAGCACCAGATTTTGCAGGGCGTAATACGGTGACCCCTCCGGTGGCGGTTCTGCAGGGTCAGTGACATCCACCACCGCCGTCAGGTCAGCCCGCTCCCGCAGCACCGCGAACAACGCCTCGGCGTCCAGCACCTCCCCACGGGCGGTGTTGATCAGCGTCGCGTACGGCTTCATCCGCCGCAGCAGCTCCCGGCCGATCATCCCCCGCGTGGACGGCAGCTTGGGCAGGTGCAGCGACACGACATCGGCCGTTTCGAAGCACTCCTCCAAACTCGCACGACGCACCCTCAGCGCTGACAGCACGTCGTCACTCACGTACGGGTCATACCCGATGACCTCCAGGTCAAACGGCCTCAGCAGCTCGGCCACCCGCCTGCCCACCATCCCCAGCGCCACCAACGCCACCTTCGCACCGTACGAGCCGGCCGCCCCTTCGGTGTGCCACGCCGCGGGCGACTTCTGCTCCCGCAGACGAAGCGCCGCCGGCCACGCACGCCGGCACGCCAGCAGCACCTGCCCCAGGACGTACTCCGCCACCGGCAGCGCGTTCGCCGCCCACGCGCTCACCACGGTCACGCCCCGCTCCAGCAGAGGCCGGGCAAAGTGTTGCACCGAACCGGCCGCATAAAACACCGCCCGCAACGCCGGCAGCCGCTCCAGTGTCGGGGCCGACCACGCCGGCATCCCCCACGTCGAAAACACCCATTGCACGTCCGCAGCGACCTCGACACCCCCGCCGCCGCAGATCGTCTCCTCCAGCTCACAGACCACGCGCAGCCGCCGACGCAGCGCCGGCGGGTACACCGCATCGAACAGCGCCGACGCCCCCCCACCCGCACTCGAGACGAACACCGCCCGTGGCTTCTCGCCCATCGCGTCAGCCTACTTCACCCCGACGCCGCCCACCAGCCGGGCACGCCGCCCACCAGCCGGGCCCGCCGACGCACCGCCACCACCGCCCACGCACACGCCAGCACGCCCGCGACCTGCGGCTCCGGCACCACCACCGCCATGTCCAGCAGTTGCAGCGCGGTGCTCCCCACGAGCGAAAACCGACCCGTGGTCAGGTCCACCCGGAACAGCCGGTCGATCGGGTCGAACGCGTAGTTCACACCGTCAAAGAACACGAGGTCGGTCGTCACGTAGGCCAGCCCGGTCACCATCGAGATGTCCATGCCGATGGTGTTCTCCACCGTGAACAGGTTCTGCAGCTCCAGCCCCGATGTGCCCCGCGTCGCAAGACGCCCCGTCGCCGGCGTGGGCATCGTCGCCAGGATCGCCCCCACGGCGTCGAGGTGATACAGCGTGCTCGCTCCAGTGGGCGAGAGCGGCGTAAACGCCAGGTCGCCGGTCTCGGGAATCTGCCCGGCGTACGGGTCGCCCGGGCCGTAGAACACGTTGCCGTCCTGCGCCACCAGCTCGCCCGTCACGGGGCTCACGCGATAGTTCTGCCGCGTCCCCGTGACCACGCGCAGCAGGTCGGTCGCCGGGTCGAAATCCATCGAAATCCGCGGCGAACTCGAGCCGGTCAGCAGCAGCCCGCCCCCTACCGGCGACAGCACCGCCGTCGCCAAGTCCACCGTATACAGCTGCGCGCGGTTGTTCGTCACCCCCGTCCCGCCCGACGACAGCAGGTACAGCTCGCCCGTGGACGGCCGGAAGTCCATCGCCCGCACCCGGTGATTCGGCACCAGCCCGCTCACCGGCCCCACCGACGTCACCGCCGACGGCGACGACGCCTCAAACCGCACCAGCTCGCCGAAGACCGTCACTGCGTAGATCGTCTCCCCCGTCGCGGCTGCACTTCCCCCCAGCCCTGCCGCAACCGCGGCGACCCGGGCCGTCACTTCAAGCCACCGACGACGTGCACCGCCATGCCGCATCCGACACCTCCTGATGCGGCCGGCAGTCTACCGTGTTGCCGCTCAGGCCGGCTACGTCAAATCCACCGCGCAGCGGAACCCCACCGTCGAGCAGCGGTCCCACGCGTCGCACAGCAGGATGAGCTTGGCCCCCCAGTCGCCCGGCTGCGGGCCGCCGTCAAAAAACCAGCCGCTGCCGCCGGGGGTGTGCCAGCTCCCGCCCTTGAGGATGACATAGCGCGTGTGCCCGTCCGTCCGTTCGCTCTCGGTGAACTCCCAGACGTTGCCGCAGAGGTCCCACACGCCCTCGGGCGTGCGGCCGTCGGGAAACGCGTCCACCGGCGTCGTGCCCGTGCAGCTTCCGTTGCACCGCGACAGGTCGGGCATGGGGTCGCTCCCGCCCCACGGCCACGTCCGCCCCTCCGCCCCGCACGCCGCCCACTGCCACTCCTCCTCCATCGGCAGCCGCTTGCCCGCCCACGCCGCATACGCCCGCGCGTCCGCCAGTGACACGTACACCACCGGGTGACGCTCCAGCCCCGCCGGCGGCGTCGCCCGCCCGCCCCAGTGCCTCAGGAAGTTGCGCGCGTCCTTCGGGCGATAGCCGCTGGCGGCAAGGAACCGGGCGAACTCGGCGTTGGTGACCGGAAACGCGTCGATCGCCACCCGCGCGATCCGCGCCGGCCGCGTGTACGTGCACGTGCGGTGAAACGCGTCGTACACGTGCTTCTCGTCCCACGCCCCGGCGATGTACCCGCACTCGCGCATGCGGTACCGCGTCACCATCGGCCCGCCGTACTCGGGCAGACGCACCATCCCCGCGGGCACCGCCGTCTGCCGAACCGTCGCGTCGACCGGCCTCAGCACATGCCGCAGCTCGGTCCTGCGGTGCTCGTCCGGCCACGGCTCGGCCGAGAAGTCCGCCGACGCGTAACGCTGCCGCTGCCGACGGAGAAACGCCCGCAGCTCCTCGGAAACCTCCGCTACAGCCAGCACCCCCGCCACGCCGTCGCGCTCCAGCCGCCCGCCCAGCGTCACCAGCCCGTCCTTCTCCTCCAGCACGGTGTACTCCTGGCCGGAGATGACATCCACCCAGGGGTGAGCGGCGCTGCCGGGCAACTTGAAAATCGCCTTCTCCAGCGTGTGCCCGCGACGGTTCACCGCCGTCCACAGCACCTGCCCGTCGAGTGCCCACCGGCTCACGAACACGCCCTCCCGCGTGCCCCCGCCGACGTGCGGCGTCCACTCCCCGCGGATGAAGTACTCCGCGAAGGCCCGCTGCGCTGGGAACACCAGCCGCATCCACGACTTGCACCGCGGGCTGTACGACGCCCAGTAGCCGAAGACGTTTTCCCAGACGACGTGACCGCCGCCGTTCATCCACTGCCGCTGCAGCTCGCGGATGGGGTCATAAAAATACCGCCGCGACTCGTAGATGATCTGGTTGCGGTCCAGCCAGCGGTTGCGGTACGTGCCCGGCGCGGCCGAGTCGTCCGACATCTGCTGCCAGCACCCCACCTCGATGCCGAACCGCGACATCGGCGTCGGCGCCTCCGACACGAACACCTTGCCCGGCCCCGCCACCGCCGCCATCCGCTCCCGGAACGCATCGTCGGGACCGTCAGAGCAGTCGAGAAACAGCCCGTCCGCGTCGAGCTCCTTCACCAGCGCGACGAACGCCTCCTCCACGTTGGCAAACCCCTCCGGCGGCCGGGGGATCCACGGCTTGTGGTCCAGCAGCACGCGTACGCCCGCCGCGTGAAACTGCGCAACCGCCTCCTTCAGCCCCGCGATGCCCCCCGGCAGCAGGTGGTAGTACGCCATCTGGTCGCGGTCGTCTACGCCGCTGAGCGGGTAGTTGCTCCAGAGCACCACGACGTCGTAGCCGCCGAACTCGCGCTCCGCCCGCTCCAGCAGCGACCGCACCTTCCACCGCCCCGTCTCGTGGTCCACCAGCTCGTGGTCCCAGAGCATCAGGAAGCCCATGGCGTACGCCCGCGACGCCCACGCCTGCGCGGCCACGTCGTACTTCACCGCGCCCAGCCGCTGGCGCTGCTCGGCCGACCACGCTTGCAGCGACGCGCGCCACGCAGGCCACTGCTCGGCCCGCTCCGGCGCCCGCAGCAGCCCGGCCTCCAGCTCCTTCGGGTCCGTCGCCACCACCCCCACGATCTCCGCCGACCCCGACGGCTTGTCCATCGCTTCTCCTCGCTTGCCCCACCGCGTCTGCTCAGCTTCGTCCGCCTCGCCCGTGCCGGCCACGGCACGACATCGTCTCCGACGCGTGCGCCCGACCGGCTAGGGCGGCCCCAGCGTCACCAGCGTCAGCGGCGCAAACGGGAACGCCCGCATCAGCGCCTTGAGGTCGTCGGCCGTCACCGCCTGCAACTGCGCCATGTCGTCGTCCAGCGAGCGGTAGCTCTCCGTGTACATCCACTGCCCGCCGATCGCCCGCATGCGACCGATCGGCACCTCGCCCGAGAGCACCATCTGCGAGGCGATCTTGTTCTTCGCCCGCTCCACTTCGTCGTCGTTCACGTCGTCCTTCACCCGCTCCAGCTCGCGCAGCGCGATCTCCAGAGCCTGGTCCGTCCGCTCCGGGCTGGTCGTCAGCGCCAGATAAAACGACCCGCACCGGTCGTGCGGATAAAAGCCGAAGTCGGCGTCTTCGGCGATGGCGTTGTCCACCAGCGCCCAGTAAAGCCGCGACCCCTCCGCGTCGCCGATCACGTCCTGCAGCACCCGCGCCGCGAACCGCCGGTCGTCCTGCGCCGACGGCCCGGGCACCATCCCCATCGTGTACCGCCGGTTGAGCTTCCCGTCGGTCATCCGCTCGCGCACCCCCGCAGGCTGCGGCTCCGGATACGCCCGCGGCGCCTCCACGTGCGGCCAGGCCCCGCACAACGCCTCCACCTTCCGCACCACCTCGGCGAAGTCCAGCCGCCCCGTCACCGACAGCACCATGTTCCCCGGGCCATACCGCGACGCAAAGTACGCCGCCATCTCGTCCCGCTTCATCCGCCGGATCGTCTCCGACGTCCCCAGCACCGACGTCGCCAGCGGGTGCCCGGCAAAGTGCAGCTCCATCAGCCGCTCGTACAGCCGGTGCGTCGGCTCGTCCAGGTACATCGCGATCTCTTCGAGAATCACCTGCTTCTCGGTCTCGAAGTCGCTTTCGCGCAGCGCCGGCCGCAGCAGATGCGACAGGTGCTCGAGCGCGCGGTCCGTGAACTCCGGCAGCACGTTCGCGTAATACGCCGTCATCTCCTGCGACGTGAACGCGTTGTACCGCGCCCCCATCTCATCGAAGATCCGGTTCACGTCCTCCCATGTGTACCGCTCGCTCCCCTTGAACATCATGTGCTCAAGGAAATGCGACACCCCCGCCAGCTCCGGCGGCTCGTCCCGCGACCCCGTCCTGACGAAAAAACCCGCCGCGAACGTGTAGGCGTCCGGGTTCACCTCCGCCACGATGTCCAGCCCGTTGGCCAGCCGGTGATGATGAAACGTCAGCGGCATCTGTGCTGCTCTCCGTCGGTCCCTTCCCGCGACTGCCCCTCCACCACGCCCCCCCCCCCGCGCCCCTCCCGCGCCCCGCTCGCCCGCGCTCCCTGCTAAGCCTCAGCCCTCCTCCGGCACCTTCAGGTCTCTGGGCCCGACGATCACCGTCGTGAACGGTCCCGGCGGGTGGGCCCGGAGATACGCGTTGACCCGATCCACCGTCACCGCGTCGATCGCCGCCTTGATCTCGTCCAGGCTCCGCAGCCGCCCGCGCGTGAACCAGTCGTGCGCGATCGCCCCCGCCCGCGACGGGGTGGACTCGCCCGACATCACCACCGCCGACTTCAGCCCGGTCTTCGCCCGCTCCAGCTCCGCCTCCGTCACCCCCTCGGCCAGCCGGCGCAGCTCGCCGATGAAACACGCCAGCGTCTGCTCCGCCCGCTCGGCCGTCGTCCCCGCGTAGCCCGTCACCGCCCCCTGTTCACGCAGCGACGAATACCCCGCCCACACCGCGTAACACAGCCCCCGCTTCTCCCGCACCTCCGTGAACAGCCTCCCCGACATCCCTCCCGAGAGCACCTCCACCGCCATCCGCGCCACGTAGTAGTCCTCGTGCGTTTCCGGCACCGACGGGTACGCGATGCCGATATGCACCTGCTCGCTGGATTGCTCGCGGAACACATGCCTTGGCGTCGCCGGCGGGGGCGTCGCCGCCGGCAGAACCACGTCGCCCCGGGGCACCACCGCGAACGCCTCGCCCACCGCATCCCGCCAGGTCGGCTCGTCCACGTCCCCCGCCACCGCGAGAATCGCCCCGCCGCCGACGTACCGCCGGCGGTGCTCCGCCGCCGCGTCCTCCCGGCTCAACCCGCGAATGTCCGCCTCCACCCCCATCGTGTTCCGGCCCATCGGCTCGCCGAAATAGGTCTCCCGCAGCGCCACCAGCAGCTTCTGCCGCGGGTCGTCGTCCAGCCCCGCCAGCGACTGAAGCGCCAGATCCCGGGCGGCTTCGAAGCCGTCCGCCGGCAAATGCGGCGACGACAGCACCGCCGCGTACGCCGGCAGCGCCGCCCGCATCCGCGCCGCCATCCCCGCCGCCGCCCCCAGCCGCGTGTGGTACACCCCCACCGACGACGACCGCTGCAGCCCCAGCCCGTCCAGGTGGTCGGTCAGCTGCCGCGAGTCCCACGGGCCGGCCCCGCGCAACACCAGGTCCGACAGCACCGCCGACACCCCCACCTTCCCCGCCGGGTCCGTGGACACCCCCGCCGGCACCAGAAGCGTCATCGCCACCGACCGCATCCCCGGCATCCGCTCGCCCACCAGCGTCAGCCCGTTGCCGAAGGTGTGCTGAAAGTATCGCTCGGACAAGAAAAGGACTCCTTCCCATCCCCCCGCACATGCCCCGCTTCCACCCCGCAAGGACCCACACGCCCACCGCGCAAGCTGCCCCCGACCCGCACCCCCTCCCCTGACATCGTAGGTTCCCGCGCACCGCGTACCGGCGGCCCCGGCTCGCCCCCCACGCCTACCCCGGCCGCAGCGACGCCATCACCAGCCCGGTCGGCAACTTCGGATAGAAAAACGTGGACTTCTGCGGCATCACCTCACCCGTCTTGCCCAGCTCCACCAGCGCCGACAGCGGCGTCGCCCGCAGCAGCAGCGCCACCTGATACCGCCCGCCGTCCGTCCCGTGCACCGCCGCCGACACCTCGTGCGTGTACCCGCGCACCACCTCCCGCCCGCCCGCGAACAGCGGCTGCAGCACCTGTTCGATCAGGTAGTGCTGCGCCACCGCCACATCCAGCCGCCGCCACGTCACCGACTGCTCGGCGTGCGTCTCCTTCAGCGGGTCGGTCCCCTTGGGCAGCAGCGCGTACATTTTTTTCGCCGCGCCGTCGTACAGCCCGAAGCCGTGCTGCGGGATGTGCAATAGCGACTGCTCGTCCCCGGCCATGCGCAGCGCTTCCTTCACCACAAAATGCGGCTCCACCGCCTTGGTGAACCGCTGGATGTCGAACCCGTCCAGCCCGCCGATCATCCGGTGCGTCGCCAGCACCTGCAGCCCCGCATCCTGCATCGACACCAGACAGAACAGCGCGTAGTTGGCCGGGTGCGACGCCGGCAACACCGTCTCCTGCGGGCTGCGACCGCTGCCGCCGGCCTCACGGTCCACCTCCGCGTGGTATTGCAACGCCGTGGTGTAGCGATGGTGCCCGTCGGCAATGTAGATGGGCCGGCCCTTCATCAGGTCGATCACCCGCGCCTCCACCCCCGCATCGAACACGTTCCACAGGTCGTTCTTCACGCCGTCTAACGTCGCCGAAATCTCCGGCCGACCCACCCCGGCGAACAGCGCCGACGACACCTCGTTCTTCGGGTCGTGGTACAGCCCGAAAATCGGCGACAGCGACATCCCCGTCGCCCGCATCAGCTTCAGCCGGTCCTCGATCGGGGCCGCATACGTCCGCTCGTGGGGAATCACCTCCCCCGTGCCGAACGGGTGAAGCCGAACAAGGCAGAAAAAACCCCGCCGGTGGTACGTCCGGTTGTGCGACACGTAGGTCTGCTCGACCGGGTAAAACGCCGCCCGGTGGTCGCGCTCCAGCACCCCGTCGGCGATCCACCGCTGCAGCGTCTCGGCCGCTTGCCGATACGTCTCGTCCGGCCCGACCGACTTCGGCGGCAGGTGCGGCAAATCCACCCCCACCACGTTGTACTCGTTGAGCTCCAGCAGTCGCGCCTTCGACGCCTCGTCCAGCACGTCGTACGGAGGGGCGATCAGGTTGGAATAGTCAAAACCCAGCGAACGGCTGTACCGGTAGGCCTGGAACGGGCGCAGCATCGCCATGGACGCGGATTGTAACGATTTTCCTCGACCGCCCCACCCCCAGACCGCTCCAACCGCCACCCCGAACTACCATCCGGCCAGTGCCATGAACATCCTGCTCGCCAACCCCCGCGGATTCTGCGCCGGCGTCAACATGGCCATCGACGTCGTGGACGAAGCCCTCAAACGCGTCGGCCCGCCCATCTACGTCTACCACGAAATCGTCCACAACCGCCACGTGGTGGACGACTTCCGCGCCCGCGGCGTCACCTTCGTCGACGACATCGAACAGGTCCCCGAAGGCGCCGTGGTCGTCTTCTCCGCACACGGCGTCTCCCCGGCCGTCCGCGCCGCCGCCAAACGCCGAAAACTTCGCGAAGTGGACGCCACCTGTCCGCTGGTCACCAAGGTCCACAACGAGGTCGTCCGCTTCGCCCGCGACGGCTACCACATCATCTTCATCGGCCACCGCAACCACGACGAAGCCGTCGGCACCGTCGGCGAAGCCCCCGACGCCATCACCGTCGTCGAATCCGTCGACGAAGTCGACGCCCTCCCCTTCCCCCCCGACGCCAAACTCGCCTACGTCACCCAGACCACCCTCTCCCTCCACGACGCCGCCTGCATCATCGACGCCCTCAAACGCAAATACCCCGGCATCCGCCCGCCCCCCAAAGAAGACATCTGCTACGCCACCACCAACCGCCAGAACGCCGTCAGCCTCTACGCCCCCGAGACCGACCTCGTGCTCGTCGTCGGCAGCCAGAACTCCAGCAACTCCAAACGCCTCGTCGAGACCGCCCAGGCCCGCGGCGTCCGCGCCTACCTCATCGACGACCACCGCGAACTCCGCCCCGAATGGTTCGACGGCGTCCGCACCGTGCTCATCACCGCCGGCGCCAGTGCCCCCGAACATCTCGTTCAGGAGCTCGTCCAGCGCCTGCAACGCGAATACGGCGGCACCGTCGAAACCCGCACCCTCGTCGAGGAAGACGTCTCCTTCGCCCCCCCCAAAAGCCTCCGCTCCCTCACCGTCCTCGCATCGGAATGACCCCCTCTTCCCACGTGCCGGCATGACGGTATCTTGCCACGCATGACCGTCACCCCGCTGGCCATCCCCGACGTCAAGCTCATCACCCCCAAACGCTTCGGCGACCACCGCGGCTTCTTCGCCGAAACCTACAACCGGAAACTCTTTGCCGAACTCGGCATCCCCGACGAATTCGTGCAGGACAACCACTCGCTTTCCCGCGAGGTCGGCGTCGTCCGCGGGCTGCACTACCAGCTCCACCCCTTCGCACAGGCCAAACTCGTCCGCGTCATCCGCGGCGCCATCTACGACGTGGCCGTGGACATCCGACGCGGCTCTCCCACCTTCGGCAAGTGGGTCGGGGCCGAACTCACCGCCGACAACTTCACGCAAATCTACGTCCCCGTCGGCTTCGCCCACGGCTTCGTCGTCCGCGCCCCCGACACCGAAGTCGTTTACAAGGTCACCGCCTACTACAGCCCCGCCCACGACCGCGGCATCCGCTGGGACGACCCCGACCTGGCGATCGACTGGGGACTCCCCCCCGAGAAGGCCGTCCTCTCCGAAAAGGACCGCAAGCACCCGCAACTGAAAGACGCGGCGGACCTGTTCGAGTTCCAACGTTCTCCCTGAGCCGCACCGGGGCCGTCTCTGACCCGGCCGCGGTCGGTTGAGTCTCGCCCCCGCCTTCCGATAATGCCGTCCCGCAGGCGACGAGCCGGTCCACAGGCGGCAAACACCCGATAAGCTCCGCGGGGCGGGCGACCCGACCCAGCCCGGCCGTTCGGCCCGGCCTGGCTCAGGTCGAGCGTCGGTCTCCCGGCCGCTCACCGGCCGTCCGCTCGCCCCGGCGACTCTGGAGTTCCACCATGAAAGGCATCATCCTCGCCGGCGGCGCCGGCACCCGTCTCTACCCCCTCACGAGCTGCATCTCCAAACAGCTTCTGCCGGTGTACGACAAGCCCACCATCTACTACCCCCTGTCCGTGCTCATGCTCGCGGGCATCCGCGACATCCTCATCATTTCCACCCCACGCGACCTCCCCCGCATCCGCGACCTGCTCGGCGACGGCACCCAGCTCGGCCTGACCTTCCACTACCGCGAGCAGCCCACGCCCAACGGCATCGCCCAGGCCTTCGTCATCGGCGCCGACTTCGTCGGCAGCTCCCCCGTCTGCCTCATCCTCGGCGACAACGTCTTCTACGGCCACGACCTCACGAGGATGCTTGCCGACGCCGCCCGCCTCACCTCAGGGGCACGCGTCTTCGCCTACCAGGTCGGCGACCCGGAACGCTACGGCGTGGTCGAGTTCGACAAGGACTTCCGCGCCCTGTCCATCGAAGAAAAACCCAAGGTGCCCAAAAGCAACTGGGCCGTCACCGGGCTGTACTTCTACGACCACCACGTCGTGGAGATCGCCCGCTCGCTCAAGCCCTCCGCCCGCGGCGAATACGAAATCACCGACGTGAACAAGGAGTACCTCCGCCGCGGCCAGCTCACGGTCCAGTGCATGGGACGGGGCATCGCGTGGCTCGACACCGGCACATACGACTCGCTGTTGAGCTCGTCGCTGTTCGTCCAGACCCTCGAGCACCGGCAGGGCCTCAAGGTCGCCTGCATCGAGGAAATCGCCTTCCACCAGCGGTTCATCGGCCCCGAGCAGATGCAAAAGCTCGTCGAAGCCGCCGGCAAAAGCGACTACGGCAAATACCTCCAGCGTATCCTGAGCGAGGGCCAACCCCCACGCTGACCCCGCTCTCCGCCCCCCTTGCCCCCCCCTGCCCCCCGCCCCTTCGTCCCTCCGTCGCTTCGTCCCTCCGTCCCTTCGTCGCTCCGTCGCTTCGTCCCTCCGTCCCTCCGTCGCTTCGTCGCTCCGTCGCTTCGTCGCTTCTTCTTCCACCCAACCACCATGTCCACGCTACTTGTCACCGGTGCCGCCGGCTTCATCGGCTCCAACTTCGTGCGGATGATGCGGGAGCTTCGGCCCAGCCGCCGGATGGTCGCGCTCGACAAACTCACGTACGCCGGCAACCTCGCCAACCTCGATGGCGTGCTGGGGGAGCACGTCGCGTTCGTCCGGGCCGACATCTGCGACGCCGATGCGGTGCAGAAGGTCATGGCCGACTACGCGGTGGACGAGGTCGTGCACTTCGCGGCCGAGAGCCATGTGGACCGTTCCATCCTCGGTTCGGCCCCGTTCGTCCGCACCAACGTGGTGGGCACGCAGGTCCTGCTCGACCTCGCCAGGGCCGCCAAGGTCCGACGGTTCCTCTACGTCTCGACGGACGAGGTCTACGGCTCGCTCCCCGAAGACCGTCCGGAGGTCAAGTTCACCGAGGAGACGCCGCTGGCCCCCAACTCCCCCTACTCGGCCTCCAAGGCCGGCGGCGACCTGCTCGTCCGCAGCTACTTCCACACCTTCCACCTTCCCGTCCTGACCACCCGCTGCTCCAACAACTACGGCCCCTACCACTTCCCCGAAAAGCTCATTCCGCTGTTCGTGACCAACCTGCTGGAGGGGAAGAAGGTCCCGCTCTACGGCGACGGGCTCAACGTCCGCGACTGGTTGCACGTCCGCGACCACTGCGAAGCCATCCTCGCCGTCCTCGAGCGCGGCCGCGAAGGCGAGGTCTACAACGTCGGCGGCAACAACGAGCTGACCAACCGGCAGATCACCGAAATCATCCTGCGCGAAATGGGCAAGTCGTGGGACGAGTACGTCACCTTCGTGAAGGACCGACCCGGCCACGACCGTCGCTACGCCATCGACGCGTCCAAGATCAAACGCGAGCTCGGCTGGGAGCCGCGCTTCCGCTTCGACACCGCCATCAAGGACACCATCCAGTGGTACCGCGACAACGAAGCGTGGTGGCGGGCCATCAAATCCGGCGAGTACCTCACCTACTACGAGACCCAGTACGCCCACCGCTAGACGCCGCGCGCCCTGCGAAACCGCCGACCACGCCGCCATGCCCGACGCCACGCCGCGTTCGCCCGTCCGCCACGCCACGCCCGACGACGTGCCCGAGATCGTCGCGATGATCCACGAGCTGGCCGAGTACGAAAAACTCGCCCACGCGTGCCGCGCCTCCGCCGACGACCTCCGCCAGCACCTCTTCCCCACCCCGCCCGCACGGGCCTACTGCGAAGCCCTCATCGCCGAACACGCCGGCCAACCCGTCGGTTTCGCCCTCTTCTTCCACAACTACTCGACCTTCCTCACCCGCCCGGGCATCTACCTCGAGGACCTCTACGTCCGCCCGGCCTTCCGCGGACGGGGCCTCGGCAAAGCCCTGCTCATCGCCGTCGCCCGCCTCGCCGTGCACCGCGGATGCGGACGCGTCGAGTGGTCCGTGCTCGACTGGAACGCCCCGTCCATCGCCTTCTACACGTCGCTGGGGGCCGTCGCGATGGACGACTGGACCACCTACCGCCTCACCGGCGACGCCCTCGCCCGCCTCGGCCAAAGCACCCCCTGACCGCCTTCCCGCGTCGCCCCCCGACGAACCGCGTGGTTCGCCGGCACCTTCTTCGCTCACCGCGCCGTTACACTCTCCCTCGCCCATGTCGGCCGACTTCTCGCGCATCCTCATCCTCGGCGGCGGCGGCATGCTCGCCTACGCCCTTCGTCAGCGGCTCGCCGCACGGCACCCGCACGCCCATGTCGTCGCCCCCGCCCGCAGCGAGTGCGACATCACCCACCTGCCTTCGCTGACCGCCGCGTTCGACGCCGCACGCCCCACGCTGGTGTTCAACTGCGCCGCACACACCAAAGTGGACCTGTGCGAGTTCCAACGCGACCTCGCCCACGCCGTCAACGCCGTCGCCCCCGGCGACCTCGCCCGCCTCGCCGCCGACCGCAACGCCGACCTCGTCCACGTCTCCACCGACTTCGTCTTCCGCGGCGACCAGCCCGTCCCCTACCGCGAAACCGACCCGACCGGCCCGCTGTCCGTCTACGGCCAGACCAAGCTCGACGGCGAACACCGCGTCGCCGCCGCCCACCCCCGCCCCGTCATCGCCCGCACCAGCTGGCTCTACGGACCCGGCGGCCCCTGCTTCCCGGCCACCATGGTCCGCGTCGCACGCGCCGGCAAGCCCCTCTCCGTCGTCGCCGACCAGCACGGCACCCCCACCTTCACCTTCGACCTCGCCGACGCCCTGCTCGACCTCCTCGCCACGCCCCACCGCGGCCTGTTCCACATCACCAACGCCGGCCACACCACGTGGCACGGCTTCGCCGTCGAAACCCTCCGCCTCTTCGGCCTTTCCACCGACGTCACCCCCATCACCTCCGACGAGTGGCTCCGCCGAACGCCGTGGTCGGCCCGCCGGCCCGCCCACTCCCGCCTCGACACGAGCAAACTCACCGCCGCCATCGGCCGGCCCATGCGCCCCTGGACCGACGCCCTGGCCGACTACCACCGGCTTAGCCCCCTCTAACCCCCGCCCCCCCGAACGTTCCCCACACCCACACCGCCCCCGGCGGGCCTCCCACCGCTGCACACCCCCGCGCTGTTCGGTGCCCCGCAGGCGACCTGACCCCCCCCACTGCTGCCCTGCGGCAAAACGCCGCTTGTCTCGCCCCCTTAGTCAGGATAACTTACTCGTGATATCTGTTATGGGAGGCTCGACATGACAGTTCTCACCGCCGCACTGGCGCTCCAGCTCTGGCACGGCATCTTCATCGCGGCCGGCTCCGGCCTCGCGCTCGCCTGCATCGTCGCGCTGATCCTCACCTTCCTCGGCGGCTCCTCCGCATCGAAGCAGTAAGGCTCACACCGTCCTCCCGTCGCAGCACCGCGCGGGTCAGCGTGCTCCGCCGCGGGGCACCGTTGGCGGTGTTTGCGCGCCGCGCGACGCTCTCTTGGACCGGCTCGACGACAGCCGCTTGGTCGCTGTCACCTGGGATAACACTCACGATCTTTCAAATCGGCGCTCGGCGGACGCCGCCGATTGAGAAACGATTGCCCTCATTTACAATCGTTCGCACGCCGTGCGACACGTTGTCGCATCGCCAAGAGCAATCGTTCTCTCTCCGGAGGCCCACATGACCGTCGCCGTCGCTCCGTCCACCGGTGCCGCCCCCCGCCCGCAGGTGCCCATCCGTCAGACCGGCATCCTCATCGACGGGCACTTCCGCCCCAGCGTCTCCGGGCGCACGTTCGAGACGATCAACCCGGCCACCGGCGAGGTCATCTGCCACGTGGCCGAGGGGGAGAAGCCCGATATCGATCTGGCCGTCAAGTCCGCGCGTAAGGCCTTCGAGAGCGGCCCGTGGCGCACGATGAACGCGCGTGAGCGAGGCAAGATCCTTTACCGTCTGGCCGACCTGCTGGAGAAGCACATCGACGAGCTCGCCGCCCTCGAGACGCTCGACAACGGCAAGCCCATCAGCGACTCGCGCAACGCCGACCTCCCGCTGACCATCGACTGCTACCGCTACTACGCCGGCTGGGCCGACAAGATCGAAGGCCGCACCATCCCGGTCAACGGCCCGTACTTCTGCTACACGCGTCACGAGCCGGTGGGCGTGTGCGGGCAGATCATCCCGTGGAACTTTCCGCTGCTCATGCAGGCGTGGAAGCTCGGCCCCGCGCTCGCCGCCGGCAACACCGTCGTCCTCAAGCCCGCCGAGCAGACCCCACTGACCGCCCTGCGCGTCGGCGAGCTGCTGCTCGAGGCCGGGTTGCCGCCGGGCGTGGTCAACATCGTCCCCGGCTTCGGGGAAACCGCCGGCGCCGCCCTTGCCGAGCACATGGACGTGGACAAGGTCGCCTTCACCGGCTCCACCGAGACCGGCAAGCTCGTGATGCAGGCCGCCGCCCGCTCCAACCTCAAGCGGGTCACCCTTGAACTCGGCGGCAAGTCGCCCAACATCGTCTTCGCCGACGCCGACCTCGATGCCGCCGTGGAAGGCGCGTTCTTCGGGTTGTTCTTCAACCAGGGCCAGTGCTGCGTCGCCGGCTCGCGCCTCTTCGTCGAGAGCCACATCCACGACGAGTTCGTGGACCGCATGGTCAAGCGCGTCCGCAAGCAGCGCGTCGGCGACCCCTTCGATCCGAGCACCACGCAGGGCCCGCAGGTCTCGCAGGAGCAGTTCGACCGCGTCATGGGCTACATCGAGTCCGGCAAGCGCGACGGCGCCCAGTGCATCCTCGGCGGCAACCGCGTCGGCAACCGCGGCTATTTCATCGAACCCACCGTCTTCACCGGCGTCCGCGACGACATGAAGATCGCGCAGGAGGAGATCTTCGGGCCCGTCATGTCCATCCTCCCCTTCCGCTCCGTGGAGGAGGTCATCGAACGCGGCAACCGCACCTTCTACGGCCTCGCCGCCGCCGTCTGGACGAAGGACGTCCGCAAGGCCCACCGCCTCGCCCATGAGCTGCGCGCCGGCACCGTCTGGGTCAACTGCTACGACGTGTTCGACACCGCCGCCCCCTTCGGCGGGTTCAAGATGTCCGGCATCGGCCGCGAACTGGGCGAATACGCGCTGCGCAACTACACCGAGGTGAAAAGCGTCATCGTCGCCCTGTGACCCCGCCCGACATCGCCGGTCACGTCGGGGCCGGTCACGTCGGGGCCGGTCACGTCGGGGCCGGTCACGTCGGGGCCGGTCACGTCGGGGCCGGTCACGTCAGGGCCGGTCACGTCAGGGCCGGTCACGTCAGGGCCGGTCACGTCGGGGCCGGTCACGTCGGGGCTGCTGGCGCCGCACCCCCCTCACGGGGCTTGCGGAAAATCAGCAGGTAGTTGAACCCGCGGAGAAAGAAGTTCCCCTCCTCGGCCGCCCGCCGGTAGTTGCCCATCTGCAGCGTGCGGTTGTGCCGGGTGACCGCGATGATGTCCACGGGCGTGAGCAGCCGGCGCATCCGCGAGAACAGCTCGAACCCCAGCGGGAAAAACCGCCCGCCCTGCCTGTCGTGCTCGTAGCTGTCCGACACGTACAGCCCCACGTGACCGCCCGGCCGCAGCACCCGCGCGATCTCACCGATCACCGCCTCCATGGCGGTGTAGTAGGCCCCGCTGGCGGCGTCGAGTTTCCCGATGTCCCGCGGGTCGGGGCCGTAGTCCAGGTGCGTCGAGTACGGCGGGTCGATGAAAACGAAGTCCACCTTCCCGGTCAGCTCCGGCGGCAGCTTCCGCGCGTCCACCCGGAAAATGTCCGGCCGCGTCGGGTGCACGTCATACCCCAGCGCCCGCCGGCCCAGCTCCCGGGCCACGTCGAGCGTCGTACCTGACCCGCAGCACGGGTCCACCACGAGGTCGCCGGGCTTCGTGTACCGCTGCAGCAGGTTCCAGATGATGTAGCTGGGCGTCGCCCCGCGATAGTGGGCATCCCCCTGCATCCCCGGGCCGTAATGCTGCGACGGGTAATCCCACAGCGTCGTCACCTGCAGCCGCAGCGGCGGCTTGCGCCGCCCGCCGGCGTGCGGACCCGCCGCCCCGGACGCCGGTTTGAACCGCCGCGGCCGTGCCCGCTCATTGCGACCAGAAGCCGACGGCCCTGCCGGCCGCTCACCCGAGCCCTTGCCGTCATCGCTCATCGCCACCGCCCTTGCGACCGTGTCGATCGAGCTGCGATCGCGCCGCCCTCTCGACCTGCAAACGAAACCCCCCGGCTGCTGTCAACAGCCGGGGGGAAAGCTTGACCAACACACCCCGCGCAGGTCGTGTGCGGGGCCAGCGGGTGGGTTAGTACCGGTCACCCCGCCCGCCGCCGCGGCCACCGCCGAAGCCGCCCCGGCCGCCGCCCCCGCCGAAGCCGCCCCGGCCACCGCCTCCGCCGTAGCCGCCCCGGCCACCGCCCCCGCCACCGAAGCCGCCCCGGCCGCCCTCCTCCTTGGGCCGCGCCTCGTTCACCGTCAGCGCCCGCCCGCCGTGCTGCTGCCCGTTCAGGGCCGCCACCGCCGCCTGCGCCTCGCTCTCGGTCGACATCTCGACGAAGCCGAACCCCTTCGACCGGCCGGTGTCCCGGTCGCTGATCACCTGCGCGCTCACCACCTGCCCGTGGGCCGAGAACAGCTGCTCCAGCTCCGACGAGTCACACGAGTAGGGAAGGTTCCCCACGTACAACTTCTTACCCATCTGCGAACTCCCGCCAGGGTAACCTCGGCCCGCTTTTCGCGAATCGATACACGATCAGGACGGTTCTTCCGGGCCTTTCCGAAGAGGTTGACACCAACCGATGCGGGAGACACGCAAGACCAGCAGACGTAGCTTCCGAGGCACTCGACGACACCCGCTCACCTGTCACCTTCGGTATACGTTCCCCGCAGGAAAAAAGCAATTCGGCGGCCGACCTTGCTGCGGCAACGCCGTCTTCCCCCCCAAACGACGCCCTGCCTCCGCACGTCAGACCCGCACGGGCCGCTACACCGCGTGCTCGAAGCCGAGCGCCTGAACGATCTCCACCGTCGCCTTGCTCTTGTTGAGCGTGTAAAAGTGCAGCCCGTCCACCCCCGCCGCCAGCAGCTCCCGGCACTGCTGCACCGCATACTCCACCCCCGCCCGGTACACCGCCTCCGGGTCCGCCTCCAGCGACTCCAGCCGCAGCAGCAGCGGGTGCGGGATCTTCGCGCCGCACATCGACACGAACCGCTTGATCTGCGCCACGTTCCCGATCGGCATGATCCCCGCCACGATCGGCACGTTCACCCCCATCGCCCGCGCCCGGTCGCGCCAGCGAAAGAAGTCCGCGTTGTCGAAGAAAAGCTGCGTGGTGATGAAGTTCGCCCCCGCGTCAACCTTCCCCTTGAGATGCTCCAGGTCACGCGTGAGGTTGAGGCACGTCGGGTGCCCCTCGGGATAGCCGGCGACGCCGATGCAGAAGTCGTGTCGCCCGCGGATGAACCGCACCAGCTCCTGGCTGTACGCGAATCCGCCGGGCGTGGGCGTGAAGTGGGCCGAACCCGCCGGCGGGTCGCCCCGCAGGGCCAGCACGTTGCGAACCCCTTTGGCGTACAGGTCATCCAGGATGGCGCCGATCTCCTCCCGCGTATGCCCGACGCAGGTCAGGTGCGCCATCGCCCGAAAGCCGATCTCCGCCTGTACCCGCTCGGTCAGCTCGACGGTCCTGGCCCGCGTCGAGCCCCCCGCCCCGTAGGTGATGGACACAAACGAAGGCCGCAGAGGCCGGAGCTCGTCGATCGTGCGGTAGAGCGTGGCAAAGCCGTCGTCCGTCTTGGGCGGGAAAAACTCGAACGAGAGCGTCGGCAGGTTTTTGTTAAACAGCTTGTCGATTCGCATATTCGAATAAAAGAATAAAACACGTCGCCGGAAAAGACAACGGGCGTCCCACCGGAGTGGGACGCCCGCGATGTGTCAGGTTCCAGTCGGGTGGTAGTCCACCCGGCTGTGACCGGTGTTAGAACGTGAAGTACGCCGAGAGGGCGAACGACAGCTGGTGGTTGTGGCCACCGAACACCGCGTTCTGGGCGTAGTCGTACCGCATCTCGGGGATGATCTTCAGGTTCGAGCCGATGTTGTCGGTCGGGAACGGGGTGATCGTCACGCCGAGGGCGGTGCTGTAGATGTTGTTCGGCTCGCCGGTGCCGGGCAGCACGATGATGTTGCCGAAGCCGTCATCACCGAAGACCGGCGGGTTGAAGCGGAAGGCCGAGCCGTCGTAGAGGTACTCCAGCCGCCCGTTGAAGGTGAAGTACTGCGAGAACTCGTACGAGGCGAAGCCGGCCAGGCCGAACGCCACGCCGTAGTCGCTCGACGGGCCGTTGCCGTCCTGGTCGGACTCGACCAGCACGTCGCCCTGGATGGCGAACGTCCACTGGTCGGAGTACTTGTGCTTGTAGACGATGTCGAGCAGGTAGCGGTAGTCGCCGTTGTTGTCGGCGTACTCGGGGCCCGCGATGAACGTGGCCGCCGCCTCGCTCTTGCCGTCGTTGTAGGTGTAGACCGTGCGGCCGTAGAACGACACGCCGCCGTTCTTGTCCTCGAGCGCGTCATCCCAGCCGCGGATCACGCCCAGCTCGAACGACCAGTTGCCGACGTAGAACTCGCCGGTGATGCCGGTGTGCGTGAACGGCAGGAGGTAGGTGTACAGCAGACCGCGCGAGTGGAACGGCGTGGTCGTCGGGTTGATCGTCTCGTAGCCGGCGCCCGTGACGAACTTGCCGGCGCGCACCCGCACGCCCGCCACCGCCACGTCCACGTAGAGCTGGGTCAGGTCGAACTGCTCGTCCGGACCGTTGCCCACACCGTAGTGGTCGAACAGGCCGGTCGAGTGGATGAAGCGGGCGTCGCCGCCGTAGATCCACTCCATCTTGCCGCCGATGTCGAACTCACCCTTGCGGGCGTCCACCATCCGCTCGACGAACACCGAGACCTGGTTCAGCATGGGGTCCTGGTTCTCCGAGTCGAACCCGCGGCCCGGCTGAACCTTGCCGTTCACCGGGTCGGGGTAGTAGGTGACCGACGCCGCGACGTGACCGCCGATGTTGATCCGGAGGTCATCCAGCGCCTTACCGACGCCCACCGCGTCGAACCCCTGCATCAGCAGACCACGCTTCTCGCCCGTGGAGAGGGCGACCGGACGGCTCAGCGACAGCGACTCCGGGTTGGCGGCCGCGGAGACCGACTCCGCCCGGGCGACACCGCCCACCGCCACCGCGGCAACCGCCGCCAGCAAGGCCCACGTCTTGCGATTCGACATGTATGTCTCCTTCCCCATCTGGCGGGGATTAGTTAACCCAAACCAACCGGCCCCGCTCACGCCAAGGCCGACGACCTGACACACCCTTTGCCTTCGCTCCGTCGGCTTTTCACACCACGGAACTTCAGCTCAAGTCGTCACAACCAGCAGACTTAACCAAGTCCGCCAGCGCGATTCGGGCGGCATCGTATTGAACGGGCAAAACCGAGTCAATAGCTCCGGCCTGACGTCTTATCGCATCCTTGCCACCCTCTCCCTCCCCCTCCCCAACCCCCTCAAACGCCCCCCGCCCGGCGTGCCCGGCCGCGCGTCACGCGGCCAAACCCCACCCCCCGTCGCTGGCGACCACCGCTTTATGGACCACGAAGCTTTCATTTCCCGCAAAATGACCGACTTCGGGGTGTGGCCACCCCTGATCGGCCGCCGGCAGACGTCGGGCTTCCTAACCTGTGCATACACCCTTCACGTTCGAGGCAAACCCACCGTGGCCCTGCTCTGGCAACCCCCGCTCCCCAAGCCCTATCCCCGTTTATCGGACGCCGAGTTGCACGTCCGCATCGCCGAGGCCAAGGCCACTCTCGGCCGCCGCGTGGTCGTCCTGGGACACCACTACCAGCAAGATAGCGTTATCCAGTACGCCGACTTCGTGGGCGACTCGTTCGAGCTCTCCCGCTTCGCCGCGCGTCAACGCGACGCGGAGTACGTCGTGTTCTGCGGCGTGCACTTCATGGCCGAGTCGGCCGACATCCTCACCGAGCCCCACGTGCAGGTGGTGCTGCCCGACCTGGGGGCCGGGTGCTCCATGGCCGACATGGCCGACCTCCCGCAGACGCTCGACGCGTGGGCCCAGCTCGAAGAGCTCTGCCCCGACCAGACGATCGTGCCCGTCACGTACATGAACTCGTCGGCGGCGATCAAAGCGTTCGTCGGCGAGCACGGCGGGGCCGTGTGCACGTCCTCCAACTGCCGCAACGTGCTCGAATGGGCGCTGCGTGGCGGGGCCGTGCCCACGCACACGCCCGGGAGAAAGGTCAAGGTGTTGTTCTTCCCCGACCAGCATCTGGGCCGCAACACCGCGTACGCCATGGGCTTCCCGCTGGAGAAGATGGTCGTGTGGGACCCGCGGGAGGACCTTGGCGGCAACACGCCCCAGGCCGTCCGCGATGCCGACTTCGTGCTCTGGAAGGGCCACTGCTCGGTGCACGCGCTGTTCCGCCCCGAACACGTGGACGAGGTGCGGGAGAAGCTGCCCGGCGTCCGGGTGATGGTCCACCCGGAGTGCAAGTGGGAGGTGGTCCAGAAGGCCGACCTTGCCGGCAGCACCGCCTACATCGTGCAGCAGGTCCGCAACGCCCCGCCGGGGACCAAGTGGGCCATCGGCACCGAGGTCCATCTGGTCCACCGCCTCGCCCGGCAGCACCCCGAGCAGACCATCGTCGTCCTCTCCGACTGCCAGTGCCTGTGCACCACGATGTACCGCATCGACCTGCCGCACCTCTGCTGGGCGATGGAGAATCTGGCGCAGGGCAACGTGGTCAACCGCATCCGCGTGGACGAGCACACGCGCACATGGTCGCTGGTAGCGCTGGACCGCATGCTCGCGATCAAGGGCGACGGCAACCCCGTCGGCAAAACGCAACCGGTCGGCACGACCGTGGACTGACGCCACCCCTGGCCTCGCCACCCCCATCCCCCGTCGCGCGGCCCGGGCCTACCAGATGAACCGCACCCCCACGCCCAGCATGACGTCCGTCCGGGGGCGTCGCTCCAGACGCTGGTACACCGGGAACCCCACCGACACCTCCACCGCAAACCCCGGCGCTTCGTACATCAGGCCCGGTGCCAGCAGCATCTCGACATCGCCCGATGTCTCATAGAGGTTGATCGATTCGATCACCGCATACAGCCCCGCGCGGTGCTCGGTCGAAAACGCCACCGGGTGCAGCCGGTACAGGTACGACCCGCCCACGCGGAGCAGGTCGGGTCGGCCTTCGCCGGCCAGCAGCGGATAGCCCGTCCCGCCCGTGGACCACTTGTAGCTTGCCGCGACATTCAGCCCGTGCCGGCCGCGGATGGTGGTCACCGCCAGCCCCAGCACCGGGTCCACCGAATCGGACGACTCCACCGACCCGCTGGGCAGCTCGACGCCGAAGATCACCGCCGCGCGTAGCGTGTCCAGCGGCCCGGTGTCCAGCCGCAGAAAGCGGTACTTGGCGGTCAGTGTGAAGTCGTCCACCGCCACGTCGGTGACGCGATACGACCGCCGGGCCGCATCCGAAATGCTCCCGGCGTGGTGGTGGTCTTGGGGGGCTTCCAGCTCGGGGCGGATGCGGTAGTCGCGGTACGACACCGGCACGTCCAGCGTGAGCGACCACTCCGGGGCGAGCCCGTACTGCAGCGTGGTGTGCGAGAAGACGGCGTAGCCCCGCCGGCCAAGACCCGAGTCGTCCCGCCCGAAGCCGCGGTAGATGCCCATCTCGCGGAGCACGAAGCGCCCCGGCGCGGGCAAGGTCGCGGCGTCGGTGAGGAACGACTCCTGCCCGCGTGCAACGGGCGCCGCGAACCCAAGGCCCGCCCCGACCGCCGCGCCCCACCACCACCGTCGTCCATGCATGCCGGACCCTCACTGTCTTGAGCTCTGCGTCCTCAAGGCTGCTCGATGGCGATGACCACCCCGCCGCCCCACCGCACCGCCTCGCGGACGTCGGAAGCTCGCGGCGGCCGCTGCGGGTCGTACGTGACGCGAACCGTCCCGGCAGCCACGTCGAACATCACCTCCCGCACCGACGGCAGCTGGCGCAACTGGGCATCGACCTGCCGCACGCACGACGGGCACGTCAGCCCCTGCACCAGCAAAGTGAACGTTCCACCCTGCAGCAGCGGTTCATCCGACGCCGACGCGCTCGCCGGCGGCGCGTTGGTCACCATGGGTGCGCCCCGACCCGGCTCTACCCCCGCCCCGCGATGGCTTGCCGTCGGGCCGGCGGAGCAACCGATACCGAACACCGCTGCCAGCCCCACGCCGCTGCACAGCACCGCCCTTCGCCAGCCGCCCCGCCCACCGTGTCGCTCCCACAGCCCGCCCCCATGGCCCGTTCCGCTACTCATGACACTGGGCAGTCTACCGCCCTTGCACCGCACCGAGCGGACGGCGACACGTCGCGACGGGTCGCCGCCGGCCCCCGACATCACGGCGGTGACGACGATGCACGACGATGCCGACCCCTGCGCTACCATGGCCCGCATTGGACGGGCTGTCGCCGGAGGACACGGCGACGTTGCGCCCGCAGCCGGATGGACGGCGCTGACATGGACACCCCTTCTGCTTCGTTGTCGTCCGTTTCATCGGCCCCGACCGATACCCCGCGCCCACCGGCCCCGCCATCGCGTGCGGCACCGCTTGTGGAGGGTGTGGATTACACGGTGGAGAACGGGCGTTGGGTGTTCACTCGCGCGTTTTTGCTGCGGCGCGGTTTTTGCTGCACATCCGGCTGCCGCCACTGCCCGTATGGGTACGGGCCGGAAGGTCGCGCCCGGGCCGAAGGTCGGACCGCCCCAGATTCGATGCAGTCGGCAGGTGGACACGGCCGATGCTGACCGGCAAGCGGTAGGGTGAACGGTCCGCGCGGGCCGCCCTCATCGACGACCGCCGCGGGACGGGCGGCCCCGTGCAGCGCATGGCGAGCTCCGGTAGAGTCCGCCGCCCGCGACGCCGGCGGTTCCCGTGGACGACGGACGTGTGACGGGTGGGCGGCCGCCGGCATGCCGGGTCGGAGCCGGGGCAACCGCGACGCGGGTGCGACGTGAAGTGCCCGGGAAGGCTGTTCAGGGCCGCGGCCATGGCGATGCCCTGGGAGGTCAGGAGAGGATGCGGCCGTCGTGGCGATGAAAAAGCTGGCGTTGGACCTGACGTTCGGCGCGGTCATTCCGATCACGATCTTGTCGTTCGGCACCGATTACCTCGGCGCGCGTCCGACGTTCGTTCTCGCGGGGCTGATCCCGGCGGCCTACGTCTTCTGGGACATCCTCTTCTATTCGAAGCGGTTCAACTTCATCACGTCGGTGGTCGCGGCGACCGCCGTCGCCCAGGGCAGCGCGGCCCTGCTCACGGTGGACGGCTGGAAGTACGCGCTCGCGGACACTTCCGGCACCATCGTCACGTTTTTGATTTTCGGGGTCTCGCTGCTGCTGGGCCGGCCGATCGTCAACTACTTCGTCGTGCAGGTCTATCAGCCCGAGACGCCGGAGGAAGAAGACCTGCTCTGGAAGATGCTGCGGTCGAAGGAAGTGCACCGGATGATGGTGCTGGCGACGCTGATCATCCTTGCGGAAAACCTGCTCCGCGGCATCGGCAACTACGCGCTGAACGTGTGGAGGGTCACGGCCGAGTTCGGCACGGAAGAGTTCAACCTGCAGAAACGCAACGTGGACAGCATGACGCGGTTCATCATGCCGGTGACGGCGATGGGCGCGCTGTTCTGGGCGTTTTACCTGGTCAACGCCCGCGTGGACTGGTGGCTCGAGCCGGTGTCGGGCGAGGGCGGCACCCTCTACGACCAGATCCGCCGCCGACTGGCCCTCCGCGGCGACGGGGCCGGCAACGCGACCGGCCCTGCGTCCCGCACGGACGTCCTCACCGCACCGCCGCGCCGCCGCACACCTGCCGGCGCGAGCCCTGCACCCGCCCACCACGCCCCCGGGCCGAAAGACGTGCCCCCCACATCCGCACTCGCTTCGGCCGAGCCGGACGCCGACGTGTCCCAGCCGCTCCCTTCGCAGGCGGCTCCGTCGCAGGCATCTGCGACGCCGGGCCGACAGGCCGCCGCTGACCGGCCGGCTTAGCCCACGCGTTTGCGGAGGGGGTCGGCCCGCGCGGCCTGATCGAACGCGGCTTCGCGTCGCCGGCAGCCCGGACACGCCCCGCACGGCTCGGCCGTGTCCTGCCAGCACGACCAGGTCCGCTCGAACGGGCAGCCCACCTGCACGCCCAGGTCCACCACCTGCCACAGCTCCAGCTCCAGCAGCGGCAGCACCAGTTCGACGGGCGGCGGGGCGGCCGCGCCGGCCGGTGCGTCGCCGCTGCCGGTGAGTCCGCAGGGGTACTGCAGCAGCTCGTTCCAGATCTGCTGGTACTCGGTGGCCCGCGCGAGCACCTGCGCCTCGGTCCCGACGCGAAGCCCCGCGTAGATGGCGACGGCGCCGTGGTGCGCGGCGAACCGGGCGGCGATGGCGACCGCCGGGAGCAGCTCGGTGAGCTTGCCCGCCAGTGCCGCCGGCGAGCGGCCTTCGACGCCCGCCGCGCCACCCCAATCGCCCGCCGCCGACGTCACCGACCGGCGCAGCACGTTCAGGCTCGCCATCGGAAGGATGTGCTCGCGATGGGGCTTGAGGTGGGCGCTGAGCAGCTCGACGGCCGCACGGCGGCGGCTTCCCACGCCGCCCGCGGTAGCCCTGGCCGTCGCGGCCGGCGGGCCGCCGCTCACCGCTCCTGCGGCGACGCCTCCGCCCGCCGGGTCGGACCACGCCGACGGGTCCAGCCCCGTGGAGCCGTCGAGCGTGACCGTCACGATGCGGTGACGCTGCGCGGCCAGACACGCGGCCACGGCCGACTTCATTCCGCCGTCACACAGCACGATCGCCAGCGATTTGGCCATCTGGTGGTCCACCCCGTCTTGACGGCCCGGCCCGCGTTCGGGCCGGACGCAGGTCAGTCCATGGTCAGCAGCACCTTGAGCACGCCCCTCTGCCCGGCATGGTCCAGCGCCTCGACGCCGTGCTCAAGGCGGAAGCGCCGCGCGATGAGCGATGCCACGTCCACCGCCCGGCGCTCCAGCAGATGGATCGCCTCGCGGAACGGCCCGCACCGCGAGCCGACCACGGTGATTTCATCCACGACCACGGGGGCGAGGTTCAGCGGTGCGCCCCCGGCCACGGTGGACTTGAGCACCACCGTGCCCCGCGGGCGGCACATGGCCACCGCCGTCATGAGCCCCTCGGCCGTGCCCGTGCAGTCCACCACGACGTCCTGGTCGTGCCGGGGCGTGATGTCGGCCAGCAGTCGGGCCTTCACGCCCCACTTCTCGCACAGCGCCAGCTTGCCGGGGTGGCGCCCGACCACGCGCACCGGGGCTCCCTGCAGCCGCAGCACCTGCGCGCACAGCAGCCCCAGACGCCCGTCGCCCAGCACGGTCACCCAGGTGCGGCCGTCCACCTTCACCTGCCGGGGCACCGCGCACGCCGCCGCCAGCGGCTCGACGAACACGGCCTGCTCATCGTCCACGCTGCCCGGCACCACGTGCAGGTTCGCCGCCGGCAGACGCACGTAATCGGCAAAGCAGCCGTCCCGCCCGGCGATGCCCAGCACCGTCCGCTGCCGGCAATGGGCGGACAGCCCCGTCAGGCACAGGTCGCACCGCCCGCACACGACGTTGATCTCCCCCACGACCCGGCGGCCGATCAGCTCGGTCTGCCTCGACGCGACGACCTCGCCGACGAACTCGTGCCCGAGCACGCCGCTGAAGCCCATGTACCCCTTGAGGATTTCCAGGTCCGTCCGACAGATGCCCGCGCGACGCACACGGATCAGCGTGTCACCCGCCGCGGCATCCGGCTCGGCCGCCCGCGGGTCGAACCGTGCCGCCGTCCCGTCGAACTTCAGCGCACGCATGGGACCCCTGCCTCCGCCACGTCAACCCGACCGCCTGCCCGGCGCCCCTTGCTCACCCGCCCCGCGCGATCACCCCATCGTGCCCTCGCGCTGTCGATCTCCCCCCCGGGCGGCGCCGTCTACTGCGGCGGCCGGGCGTTGGCGAAGGGATTGGACGCGGTGGTCAGGTACGCCAGCCACAGCCGCTGCTCGTAGTGGAAGTCTTTTCCACCGGTCATGCGGCGCAGCGACCCGCGCGCCTCGTACGAGACCGCGAAATCCCGCCCCTGCAGCAGGTTCACCAGCACCCGCGCGACGTCCAGTCGCGGGTAACGCGACAGCGCCCGCACCGCCCACATCCGCACATCGGAGTCGTTCTCTTCGTTGGTGGCCAGTTCGATCAGCCGCGGCAAGGCACGGTCGTCGGGCAGATGCCGCAGCGCCTTGACGGCCTCGAGCTGCACCCGGGCCGACGCGTCGCCGGCCGCCGCCACGAACACCGGCCTGGCCTTCTCGTCCCGCGCCTGGTTCAGCGCCCGCACCGCCTGTGCCCGGACCGACGGGTGCGGGTCCACCCGCGCGAGCTGCCGGAACCGCTCGGTGTACGGCTCGACGCGACCCTCCGGCCGACGCTGCAGCGACGCGATGGCCGCACGCCGTTCGTCCGGAAAGTCCGGGTCTTCCAGCCCGCGGGCGTCCTGCGCCAGCGTTCGCCGGGCCTTGCATCCCGACGAGACGGCCGACACCACGACCAGCCCGACCAGCAGCACCGCCAGCGTCCGCCACGCCTCGCGTCGCAAAGTCATGTCACTCACGGTCAAGGGCGACACTTTACCCGCCCGGCCGCCGCACGCGAACCCCCCGGGCGTTCCCCCCGTCACGCCCACCGTCCGCACCGCCCGGCCCGGACGCCCCCTCACCCCGCACGCCGAACGGCGGGCCTTTCCGCCGCCGGCTCGGGCAGCCTCTCCGGGGGCACCCACGTCGGGGCGTCGATCGCCATGCCCAGAAAGCGCCACGCCAGCTTCTGAAACCGGCCCGGGTCGTCGGTGACGTAGCACGTCAGCCGCTCCCGTCGCGTCGCCGAACACCCCCCGGCCTCGATACACGTCGACCGCCGCGACGCCAGCTCCGCCGCGCACTGCTCGGCCGAGTCCACCACGGGCACCGGCCAGCCCAGCTCCTCCAGCGTGCGCTCGAACCGCCGGCGATAGATGGGGTAGTGCGTGCAGCCCAGCAGCACCGCGTCCACGCGGGCGGCCACCAGCGGTTGCAGGTAATCCCGCACGACCATCGCCGCCACGGGGTCGTCCTCGTCGCGGCCCTCTTCGATCACCGGCACCAGCAGCGGCGCGGCGACCGCCTCCACCTGCGCTTCCGGCAGCCATCGGCGAAGCGCCTTCTCGTACGCTCGCGACCGCACCGTCGCCTCGGTCGCCAGCAGGCCGACCCGTGGTCCGGCCGGGTCGCGCGGGCCGTCGGCCGACCCGGCTCGGGCCACGCGCGCCACCACCTCCGCCACCGCCCGCGCCCCGGGGTCGATCACCCCCAGCACGGGCAGGTCGGGGAACGCCGCCCGCACCGCCGGCAGCGTCAGCGCGGTGGCCGTGTTGCACGCAATGACCAGCTCCGATGGGCCTAAATCCCGCAAGAAGCGGACAATCTGTAGAAGAAAGGACGTCACCACGGCCGGCGACTTGTTGCCGTAGGGGAGCCGGGCCGTGTCCCCGAAGTAGACCAGTGGCACGCCCGGCAGTTTCACCATGATTTGCCGGAGCACCGTGAGCCCGCCCAGGCCCGAATCGACGACCGCCACCGGCCCTGTTGTGTTCACCGCAAGTCCTTGCCAAGCCTTGTGTCGTCGTGGTGCGGGCCGGCATCGTGTCGCCACCCGTCGGTGGCATCATCGGCGACCGCGGGAGTCGCCCTTGACGGCTTGCGACGGAATGCCCGGCCGGTCGGGCCAACAGGCCGCAGGCGGTCGGGGTAGGATCGTGCAAAGCGTGGCGTGGCGGGCCCGCCGCCGGCCGCGTCGGCAGGACGCCGGGGAGCGACAGGCTGTCGCGCCGCGGGCGTCCAGAGAAGGAGCCGAGCCGATGTCGCAATCGCTGAAGGACAAACGGATTCTGATCGTGGACGACGACCCCGACATCCGCGGCACGGTGCAGGCGGTCTTCGAACCGACCGGCGCGGTGATCGATGTGGCGGAGAACGGCAATCAGGCGGTCGAGCTGGTGGAAAAGAACCAGCCGGACCTGGTGGTGCTGGACATGATGCTGCCGGGGCGGAGCGGTTTTCTGGTGCTGGAGAAGATCAAAGCGCGTAAGCCCAAGAACCAGAAGCCGTTTGTGATCATGATCACCGGGAATCAGGGCACCCGGCACAAGATGTACGCCGAGAGCCTGGGGGCGAACGCGTACTTCACCAAGCCCGTGCCGATGCCGAAGCTGCTGGCCGAGGCCCAGCGGCGGCTGGTGACTCCGCTGTTGCCGTAGCCCCGCCCCGGGACCGCACGGGGGGCGGGCAGGTTGCGGCGGCTTGCGGGGCGTCCTACGATGCGGGCCCGGTGCGGGAAGGACCGCAACGGGAGAAACAGGCTGCGACCCTCCAACCGGCGGCGTGCGGATGCGCTGGGCTGGTGGAGCGGTGTCAAGGAGTTGCTCTCATGGAACCGGAAGTGAAGGCGGCGACGATCTCGGAGTTTCGCGTGCACGAGAAGGACACGGGGAGCCCCGAGGTGCAGATCGCGCTGTTGACCCGTCGGATTACGGAGCTCACCGAGCACCTCAAGACGCACAAGAAGGACCACTCCTCGCGTCGGGGTCTGCTCAAGCTGGTGGGCAAGCGGAACAACCTTCTGAAGTACCTGACGCGGGTGGACCGCAACCGGTATCAGCAGGTCATTTCGCGTCTGGGTCTGCGGAAGTAGGGCAGGTCACACGCGGGACGGGTGCTCCGGAAGGGGCATCGGTCCCGCGGTGGTTTTCGGAGGCTGTAGAGGGCGGTCGCCCGGCGTGCCTTGCGGTGCGTTGCAGGCGGTCGCGGTGACGGTTGCGGTCGGTGGTGAAGCGGCTTCGGCGGTGCGCCCGCGGACAGGACCTGGCCTCGGGCGGGCGGCGCGTCGGAGCGAACGCATGACCCTGCGACAGATGCACACATCCTTTCGCCGAGCGATGCGCTGGAGGGGCTTGGCGGGCGGATCTGTTCATCTGCGGGGGGTGTGCGGCGAGGAACCCCGGCCTGCGAGTGGACGAATCGACGTGCGGGACGGCACGAGGCCGGGAAGTTTGGACGAACGATGCAGGCGATTGAGGTGACCCGGGAGATCGGCGGGCGGCTGCTGTCGATCGCGACGGGGACGTACGCGAAGCTGGCGGCGGGGAGTGTCACGGTTCGGTATCACGACACGGTGGTCTTCGGCGCGGTGGCGCGGGCGGCCCCGCGGGAGGGGATCGACTTCTTCCCACTGCAGGTGGACTACCGCGAGCGCCGGGCGGCGGCGGGCAAGTTCCCCGGCGGGTTCATGAAGCGTGAAGGGCGGCCGACCACGCGGGAGATCCTCGTGGCCCGGCTGGTGGACCGGCCGCTGCGGCCGCTGTTCCCCAAGGGCTTCATGGACGAGGTGCAGATCCAGCTCAACACGCTGGCGTTCGACCAGGAGAACGACCCGGACGTCCTGGCGGGCATCGCGGCGTCGGCGGCGGTGGCCGTGAGCGACATCCCGTTCCTCGCCCCGATCGCCCACGTGCGCGTGGGCCGCATCGACGGTCAGCTGATCCTCAACCCGACCGTGCAGGAGCTGGAGGTCAGCGACTTTGACCTCGTGGTCGCGGGGACCAAGCACTACGTGAACATGATCGAACTCGGCGGGCGGGAACCGACCGAGGACGAGGTCGCCGACGCCATCGAGTTCGGGCACAAGGCGGTGATCGAAATCTGCGGCATGATCGAAGAGCTGCAGCAGAAAAAGGGTGTCCAGAAGGTGGGCACCTTCCATCTGCCCGAGCCCGGCTTCGTGGACGCCATTCGGGCACGGGTGGCGGACAAGATCCGCGAGGTCAAGGGCAAGCCGGGCAAGCAGGAGCGTGCTCTGGGGGTGCAGAAAATCCTCGACGACCTGCTCGCCGAGCTGGCCCCGCCGGTGACCGACCCCAACGCCAGTTATGCGGCGATCATGGCGCAGAAGCAGATGGTCAAGCAGATCCGGCAGGTGTTCGCCGAGGTCGAAGAGCAGGTGACGCGGCAGGCGATCCTCGCGGGGGTGCGTCCGGACGGGCGGGCGTTTGACGAGATCCGTCCGCTGAGCATGGCGGTGGGCGTGCTGCCGCGGGTGCACGGGTCGGCGGTGTTCACGCGGGGCGAGACGCAGAGCATGTGCACCGTGACGCTGGGCACGGCCAGCGACGAGCAGCTCGTGGACGGGCTGACCGAGGAGTACGCCCAGAAGTTCATGCTGCACTACAACTTCCCGAGCTATTCGGTGGGCGAGGTGCGGCCGATCCGCGGGCCCGGCCGGCGGGAGATCGGCCACGGGGCCCTGGCCGAGCGGTCGCTGCTGGCGGTGCTGCCGCCGGTGGAGCAGTTCCCCTACACCGTGCGGGTGATCTCGGACATCCTCGAGTCCAACGGGTCGTCGTCCATGGCCAGCAGCTGCTGCGGGTGTCTGGCGCTGATGGACGCGGGCGTGCCCATCAGCAAGATGGTCGCGGGCATCTCCATCGGCATGGTGCAGGAGGGCGACCGCTACGAGCTGCTGACCGACATCCTCGGCGAGGAAGACCACTTCGGCGACATGGACTTCAAGGTCTGCGGCACGCGAGACGGCATCACGGCCATCCAGCTGGACATCAAGATCGAAGGCCTCAGCTACGAGATCATCCGCAAGACGCTTCACCGCGCCAAAGAGGCCCGGCTGGTGATCCTCGACGAGATGGCCAAGGTGATCGACAAGCCGCGGCCGTCCATCAGCCCCTACGCCCCGCGGCTGCTGACGATCAGGATCAACCCCGAGAAGATCGGCAAGCTCATCGGCCCCGGCGGCAAGACCATCAAAAAGATCCAGGACGACACGGGCGCGCAGATCGACATCGAGGACGACGGCACGGTGTACATCGCTGCGGTGGACAGCGAGAAGGCCGAGCAGTGCCGGGCACTGGTCGAAGCGCTGGTCGGCGAGATCGAAGTCGGCCGGATCTACCGCGGGAAAGTGGTGAGCATCAAGGACTTCGGGGCCTTCATCGAGATCGCGCCCGAGACCGACGGGCTGTGCCACGTCTCGGAGCTCTCGGACAAGTACGTCGAGCGCGTCACCGACCTGCTCAACGTCGGCGACGAGGTGCGCGTGAAGGTGCTGCTGATCGACGACCAGGGCCGCATCAAGCTCTCCCGCAAGGCGGCGATGAAGGAGCTGGGCGAGACGGACCCCGACCCGGTGGGGGCGCCGGCCGGTGGCGGCGGTCGCGGGGGCAGCGGGGGCGGCGGCCGGGGCGGCAGTGCTGGGGGCGGAGGGGGCGGGGGCGGGCCGCGACCGGCCCGGCCGGCAGGTGGAGCGGGCGGAGGGGGCCAGGGGCGCGGCAGCCCCGGCCAGGCCCGGCAGCAGCGACGCGATGACGACTGAGCAGCCCGCCTTCGACCGCCCGGGCAGCTTCTGGCCGGGCCGCTTCTGACTGGTCGGGCGGCTTCTGGCCGGGCGATGGGCGTCCGTGCGGTGTCCGGCCGTGCGGTGTCCGTCCGGGCGGCTTCTCCGCAAACGCCCCGCCGGCGGTATGATGCGGCGACCTATGCGTTCAGGCACGGATGGCACGGTCGGCGCGGGTTCGACGGGACGTCATCTCTGGCGGAAGCTCCTGGCCGCGGCGCTGCTCATCGCGGCCGCGGGCTGTCAGACTCACTACGAGCGGCTGCGGCTGCGTCCGGTGGACACGACCACCCAGCTCACGCTGGCGGGGGTGCGGGTGTCGGTGGCGACGCGCGACGGCGCGCCCATGGAGCTGGGCGTGACCGACGAGCACGGGCAGATCGAAATCGCCCACCTGCGTGCCGGCCAGACGATCACGCTTCAGCTCGACGGCTACGAGCCGGCCATCCTGGTGCTGCGGCCGGGCGGCTACGGGCAGAAGTCGCCGCTGACGCTGCGGGAGTGGACGAACTTCCCGCTGGCCGAGGGGGAGACGATTCCCGTGCCGCTGCACCGCGTCGGGAACGTGCGTCGCCCGGCGGAGGAGCGGCGCTGACGGGGTAGGTCCCGCGTCGCATCGGCCCGCTAAGGCCGGCGGCGCGGTGGAGTGAGGCGGATGGTGACGTGCGCGGTCGGCGTCGCCCAAGGGAGAAGCCATGCGGACGATGATGGAGTCGCTGGAGACGCGGAATCTGCTGTCGGCGGCGTGGTCGCTCAGCCCCGACGGCGTGTTTTCTGTCGTCGGCACGCGGAACAACGACTTCATCGTGCTGTACCGCATCAAGGACAGCTACGCACTGCGGTTCAACGGTGAGGTGATCGCGGCGGTGAAGATCCGCGACGTGACGGAAGTGCGGATGTTCGGCAACGGCGGCAACGACAACCTCCGCACCAACGCGATCGTCCGCAGCATCCTCGTCGGCGGGCCGGGCAACGACACGCTTCGCGGCGGCCGGGGCGACGACATCCTCGTCGGCGGCGGCGGGCGCGACACGCTCATCGGGGGCGCGGGCAACGACATCCTGCGCGCCGACGACGGCAACGACACCCTTCTGGGCGGGCCCGGCGACGACATCCTCTACGGCGGCATCGACCTGCCCAACCCGCAAGGCCGCCCCGTCCGCAACACGCTCAACGGCGGGCCCGGCAACGACATCGCCATGCAGCCGCACGGCAGCGACAACCGGCTGATCGGCATCGAGCAGCTCGAAGGCGAGGACTTCCGACCCGCGGGACGGGCCTTCCCCGAGGCCATCTCGTTCGTGCTCCCCGAAACATCCGTCGTCGTCTCGGGCCGCGATGCCCTGCTCACCGTCACCTACACCATCCCCAACGATGGTGTGAAGGCCGTCTTCGCGCACCGCCTGCGGCCCCACGCCCGCGGCGCGCTGTACCTCGGCACCGTGGTGCTGAGCGACTCGGTGGGCCGGGCCGATGCGCCCGAGACGCTGGGCGAGAGCTTCGAACTGGTTCGACTGCGACCGGGCGACTACACCGCCGTGCTGGACGCGCCCGAAGGCGTCGTCTTCCCTTCGCCCTTCTCCATCCAGCGCATCTGAGCTTCTTCCGTGTGCCGGCGTCACCGGCCGCCGCGGCCCGGGCGGCTACGGGGCGCTGGCCGCGTCGTCGGCATGACGCCACGCCCGCTCAGCCGCACGAAGGGCTCGGGTGAGCGCCAGCGCGTGCGTACGGGCGGCTTCGACATCCTGCGACCGCACCGCCGATCGCAGCTTCTCCAGCTCGCCGCGGGCCTGGGTCAGCGCTTCGCGATAGCGCTCCGGCACGTGCACGCGGCGCAGCCTTGCCGCGAGCGGCAAGCGCTCCAGCCGGTCGTCGAGTTGGCGCAGCGGCTCCTCGAGCTGGGCCCACTGCCCCGTGGGCAGCAGCGAGAGGATTTCGGCGTCCGGCCCCCGAAGCTCGTCGAACAGACGGGCCGGGTCGGGGTAGCGGACGTACAACAGGGTCACGGCCACGCCCGCCCCGCACAACCCCAGCACCGCCAGCACGATGCCGCGCGGCAGCGGGCGACGCAGGCCGGTCCCGGCGGGCACCGGCGTGAGGATGCGGGACTGTGCTGCCGGGGGCAGGCCCGCCGTCGCCCCCAGCAGGAGCAGACCGAGCAGCGTGACGTGCAGTTCCGGGGTGCTGAGCGCTGCGAGCTGCCGTCCGGCCCACGTCCACGGGCCGTGCTGGGTGAGCGTGTGCTCGTAGGGGCGGACGTGGCGGTCGAAGGCGTGCGTGTCGTCGTCCGGGGGCGGGCCGTCCCGCAGCAGAGGCGAAAGGACCACCGCCGCCGCCACCGCAAGGACGGCCGTGGTCACCGCCGCGCGGATCAGGCCGCCCCAGCCCAGCACGCGCGGCAGAAACAGCACCGTCCCCACCGACATCCCCCCCGCCAGGAGCCACCACCCCACCGCCAGCCCCGGGTCGGCCCGTTGCCACAGCAGTTCACCGGCCTGCAAGGCCGCGATCGACGGCGGCGCGTACGCCGGCACGGCCGCGGCGAGCCCGATGAGGACATGGGCCACGTCCGACTCGGCAAAGAGATGGCCGAGATGGCCCGGCGGGAGCAGCGTCGCCAGCGTCGCCGCCGACAGTGCCGTCACGACGGCGTAGACCGGGAGCAGGCGCAGGACGAAGTGGCCGCCGATCAGCGCCGCGGCGGAGAGCTTGCCCGCCGGCGGCAGTTCGTCGGCCGAAGGTTTGGGGCGACGCTCGCCGGCGGCCAGACCTGCCAGCACGCCCACGGCGGCGAGGGCGCCGGCGACCGCGGCCGCCTTCCACGCGGCGGTAAGCCCGGTGAAGTAGACGAAGGTGAAGGGGTTAACCGTCCCGCCGACCACCGCCAGCGAGGCGAGGGCCCGCCGCGACGCTCCGGCCCGCCGGGCCACCAGCAGCACCGGCAGGATCCCCATGCCGCACACCGGCAGCAGCACACCCCACAGCGTGCCCAGCACCGGCGCCAGCAGCGGGTTGAGCGACCGCCCGTCGTCACGGCTGCCCAGAAGTCGGCGGATGCGCTTCGGCGGGACGAAGGCCGCGGCCACGGCGGCCAGCAGCGTCCCCACGAGCGCCGACGGGGCCATCGCCGCCAGCGTCTCGAGAAACCGCACGAGGAACACCACGAGATGCGTCATGTGCCGGGAATGTAGGGGCTTGCCGGAGCCGGGGCCGCGGTCGGGCGGGTGGGTGGTGCCGGTCCGCCGGGCGTCAGATGGGTACGGCCACGCTGTCGAGGATCTGCCGGATGACGCCGGCCGCCCGCTGGGGGTCGGTGCCGAGGCGCACGGAGAGCACGGGCAGGGCCACGCGCTGCACGTCGTCGGGGGTGACGTAGCTGCGGTCGGCGAGGTAGGCCGCGGCCTGCGCGACGCGTTGCCAGGTCAGCAGCCCGCGGGGCGAGAGCCCCAGCGTCACGGCGGGATGGGCACGCGTGGCGGCGGCCAGTCTGACCAGGTACTCGCGCACCTTCGGCTCCACCGCCACCGCCGCCACCTTCTCCTGAAGCTGATGGAGCTGGCCCGGGCCGAGCACGGTCTGCGGGGTGTGGTCGCGTTCGCAGCAGTGCCCCACCGCCGCCGCAAGCATCTCCAGTTCGGCGTCCGGTGTGGGGTAGCCGATGCGGAGTTTCATGGCGAAGCGGTCGAGCTGGGCCTCGGGCAGCGGGTACGTGCCGTGCTGGTCCACCGGGTTCTGCGTGGCGATGACGAAAAAGGTGTCCGAGAGGCGATGTCGGACGTTGTCCACGGTCACCTGATGCTCGGCCATCGCCTCCAGAAGGGCCGACTGCGTGCGCGGCGTGGTGCGGTTGATCTCGTCCACCAGCAGCACGTCGGCGAAGACCGGTCCGGGGATGAACTCGAAGCTCTGCGTCTTCTGATTGAAGACGGAAAAGCCCGTGACGTCGCCGGGGAGCAGGTCGGGCGTGCACTGCACGCGCGTGAACGTGCCGCCGACCGCGGTGGCCAGCGCCTTGGCGAGCGTCGTCTTGCCCAGACCGGGCAGGTCCTCAATCAGCAGGTGGCCACGGGCCAGCAGGCACGCGAGCACGAACTCGATGACGTCGGCCTTGCCCTTGAGCGCGGCGTTGAGCACATCGCGGATGAGTCCGACCTCGCGGTGGCCGGGGCTCTGGGCATCGGACGTGACGGCGACGGACCCTGCGACAGCGACCCTTGTCATGCGACCTCCTGCGTCCTCCACGCCGCGGGGCCCTGCGACACGCGCGGCGTCAAGCGTTTGAAATGCGAAAACGTGAGCCGATGCACAGCCCAGCGGCACAGCCTCTCCACCTCGCCCCGCGGCGGCGGCGCATCCGGCGGAGCGTAACACGCCCAGTCGGCCACCGACGCCAGCCTCGCCGCCTCGGGGTCGGCCTCGAGCAGAAACTGACGCGGCGTAAGGCCCGTGAGCTCGCGTCCGGGGCAGGCCAGCGACCTGCGACGTCGCAGCAGCGCCAGCGTCCGCCGGACCCGCTCCCGCGGTTCGCGTCCCGGCGCGACCCACCACCACAGCGTCGCCGCCAGCGAACACAGCCGGCGCCACTGCCACGCCCCGACGACCACCACCGCCGCCGCCGCCGTCAGCGGCACGGCATGCCCTACTGCCCAGTCGGCCAGCCGTGCGGCCGCGGCCGCCCACCACTGACCCCACGACATGCGCCCCGCCGCCAGCTGAAAACCCGGCGTCGGCTCCAGCGGCACCCACAGCCCCGACCGCGTCCGCACTTCCGGCCAGACGTGGGCATCGGCCGCCGTCACGCGGTACATCCCGGAACGCGCGTCGTACCGCTCCGGCCGCACGTAGAAGCCCCCGGCCACCCGCACGCTGTACCCCAGGGAACGCAACACCAGGGCCGTCGCGGTCGCGAAGTCGGGCGACCGCCCGGCTTGCCGGCCCAGCAGGAACGCCTCCACATCGTCCGGGGCGAACGTGGACGCGACGTCCTCCAACCTCTTGGCCGTCTCCACGCCCGGTTGCCCCACACCGCGGACGGCCTCCACCACCGCCAGCACCTCCGCCCAGCCCGTCGGCCGGCCGACGCACCACGACGCGGCCAGAGACCGCACCGCATCCGCAAGCAGCTCTGGCGCTGGCGGCAGACGCACCGGCGGGTCGGCGTCCCGCGCGGCCACGCTCTCGAGCACCGCGGGACGACTGGTCACCTCCAGCACCGCCCCCGCCGGGACGCGCCGGTTGAACAGGCGGAACACGTGCTCCGGACTGCCGGCGAAGAAGTCGGCCCGGTCCACCCGGCCGAGCTTGAACGCCGTCACCAGCTCGGGCATCGGCAGCACGTCGGTGTCGAGCTCGCCGACGCGGATCTCGTGCCGCACCGCTTGCCCCAGCAGCGGCGAGTCGGGGGCGTCCACCAGTTGCATCCACCCCGGGGCCGGCGTGTTGGGGTACAGCGCCGCGTTGTGCTTGGGCGGCGGGGTCTCACGCCACGCGTGGGACTGCCCGTCGTACAGGTCGTACACCGCCAGGCGCACGCGCAGCGGCGCCGGACCGCGCACCAGCAGCACCGCCCCCGCCCCGCGCTCGTCGGCCTGCGGCGATGACGGCCGGGGCGGCGAGCGGCGAAGCTGAAGCGTCTGACCGCTGCGAAGGTCCTGCGCGGTGTGCCGGTCCGAGGTGATGATCTGCTCGCGTCGAAGGCCGATCATGCGCATCTGCTCGGTGCGCTTCACCGGCTCGCCGAAGGCTTCGATGAATGCGTCGTAAAGCCCGGGGTGGTCGGAGTTGACGAACACGTCGCCGAGGTCGAAGCCGGTGGTTCGGACGTCGCGCCCACCGCGGGCCTCGTCCGGCCCGTCGCCCAGACCGCTGCGGGCGCGTTCGCTTCCGGCCGTCGGCCCGCCGGACGTCGGCAACAGCGCCCACAAACCGCGTGACGGCGCGTGGTCCGGCCGGATGAGCCCGCCGCTGACGGCCGCGCCACCGACCGCCGCGACGACCGTGACCACGGTGGCCCAGCGCGTCGGGCCGCTCCGCGCCGCCGACGCCGCGAAGCGCCCGGAGCGGTATGCCGCCACCAGCGCCGCCGCGCCGACCCCCGCCCCCGCGGTGAGCATGACCACACGCCACGCCTCCGGGACCAGCCCCCCCGCCAGAACCAGAATGAATCCGGACAGCACCGCCGCCGTGCCCGGCCGGGGCACCGGACCGCACAACAGCCCGATCGCCAGCCCGCGCAGCACGGACAACAGCAGCAGCTCGAACGAAGCGGGGAACACGCCGGCCACGCCCGCGCCGCCCCCCCCAAGTCCGCCCGCACCCCCCGACACGCCCGACAGCAGCGCCCCGCCTGCCGGCGAGCCCGACACCAGCAGGTCCGCTCCGGCAAAGCCCAGCGGCGTCCACGGCGGCAGGCGCAGGCCGCTGCGACGCAGCCCCCATGCCGCCAGCAGCATCGCCGTCGGAATCAGCGGGTACATCCACGCGCGTGACGACGGCCCGGCGATGGCCAGCGCCACCGTCACGCCCGCCACCCACGTCAGCATCGCCGACGCCCATGGCATCGCCCGCTCGCCGTGCCCGTTCACCCGGCCACCCCTCCGACCGGCACGCCGGCCGAATCCGCCCCACCGGCGGCCGTCCGGTCGAGCCGACCTGAAAGCGTTTCCGTCACCTCATACCAGACCGTCCCCGGCCGCACCGCCGAACGCAGTGCCGACGCCGTCGTGGGCGACGTGACCACGAGCACCGCATCGCCCCCGGCCATCGCCCGCACCCCCAGCAGCACTTCCGACAGCGGCTCGCCCGACGGCCCCAACCGTGCCAGCGCGTCCAGCGGGCCGAGAAGCCGCTCATCGCGGTGCCCGCTGCGGGCCGGCGACAGCTCGACCTGCCGAGCCGCGCCGCTGCCGAGCACGAGCACCGGATAGAAGTTCGCCTCCACCAGCCGCCGCAGCAGCGACGCCGCCGCGGAAATGGCGTGCTCGCGGTGGCCGTCATGGGCATAGCTGGACGGGTCGGTGTCGAGCACGACCAGCACGCGGGGCGACGCCGGCGACTGCCGCTCGCGGACGATCAACCGGCCGTGACGGGCCGTCTGCCGCCAGTGGATCTCCCGCACCGCGTCGCCCCGGCGGTAGGGCCGAAGCCCGGTCAGCTCGCCGCTGCTGCCCGCCCGCCGGCCCGCCAGCAACGCGTCGCCCGGCCGGCTGGAGGCGTCCAGCGACGGCATCTCCACCGGCACCTCCGCCGGGTGCACCAGCAGCCCCGCCACGCCCCCCCGCTCGGCCACGGCCAGCGGCTTGGATCGCTCCAGCAGCCCCAGCGGAAACCCGCACACCACCTTCGGCAACGTCGCCGGGTAGGCGCCGCGCCGCATCGGCACCCAGCGCGATGAGGCCGTCGCCGCACGCCGGGGCCCGACCGACTCCACCGCCCCCAGCTCGCCCGGCACCCCCTCCACGTCCAGCCCCGTCACCGGATACCACGCCCGGTTGGCCAGCGTCACCTCGACCTCCACCGCCTCACCCGCCCGGCATCTCGGCCGGGAAAAGCGGACCTCCCCCCGTACGCCCCAGAGCATCAGGGTCGGCAACACCAGACCCATGAGCAGGAGCACGGCCGCCGACACCGAGACCACCCACGCCTGCCGGTAGACGAACAAGCCGCAGATCAGCGACACGAGCAGCACGGCCGTGAGCACGCCCACGGGGTGGCCGAGCCAGCGCGTCCAGGACCGGGATGAACCGACGTCGCGAGTCAAGCGGGAGGATTGTACGTTGCGAGATGCAACCGAGCTGCATTTTCGCCGCTGTCCTCCCCGCACCGGCACCTCCGGCCGCGGGCGGGCGCGTCTCAGAACCGCTGCGGGGCGAAGAGGCTGCCCACCGGGGCTTCGCGTTCCTCGGCGGTCAGGGGGCCGGCCGCCGCCCGCTCGTGCACGCTCCAGAACGATTCGAACGAGTGGGTGAGGGTGAAGCGGCCGCGCTCATCCAGCACGTTGCGGGCGAGTCGCTGCCGCAGGGGGGTGTCTTCCAGCAGGCGGACGATGGCTTCCGCCCAAGTGTTGACGTCGGCGTCGGCGGCCGCCGGCAGCACCAGCCCGGTGTGTCCGTCTTCGACCAGCTCGGACGGCCCGCCCGTGTCGGAGACGATGGCCGGCAAGCCCGACGCCATCGCTTCCATCACCACCTGCCCCAGCGTGTCGGTGCGGGAGGGGAAGACGAAGAAGTCGGCGGACGCATAGAGCGGGCCGAGCTGGGCGTCGGGCTGGTAGCCCAGGAAGTAGGCCGGCGTGCCCGCCAGAAGCTGTTTCATCTCCGCAAGGAACGGCCCGTCGCCCACGACCACCAGCGCCGCATCGGGCACGCGCCCGGCGACCCACTTCCAGCTGCTGGCCAGCAGGCGGAGGTTCTTTTCCTCGGAGACGCGACCGACATAGAGCACCCGCCGCGACGGAGTGATGCCCAGCCGCTGCCAGATGCCCGGGTCGCGGTGGTCGGGCGTGAACTTGGCGACGTTGGTGGCGGGCACGATCCCGGCGATGCGGTCCGCGGGGATGCCCAGTTCCTGCAGCCGGGGCACGTACACGCGTGAGCGGGTGAGCGTTCGGGCCGCCTGCCCGTAGAACCAGCGCATGTACGCGGCGGTGCCGGTTTCCATGCGGTGGTCGCGGGAAAGGTCGCGCAGGTATGCCGGGAAGTCGGTGTGGTACGTCGCCAGCATCGGCACCCGCAGCATCTTCGACACCAGCCAGCCCACCAGGCCCATCGGCCCCGGGGTGGAGCAGTGCACCGCGTCGAACTGCTGCCGGTCGGCCCACTCCAGCACCTCCAGCACCGGCGGCAGGTTCAGCGACAGCCCCGGGTAGAAGGGCATGGGCGTGGACATCAGCGGGTCGAAGTTCTGCCGCCACGGGAAGAGTTGCCGCGGCTCGCTGTTGCACGTCACCACCGTCAGCCCCCGGCCGAGCCGCTGGGCCTCGCTGCCCATGTCGCGGATGAACCGGGCGACCCCGTTGACCTCGTCGAAGGTGTCGGTGAACAGCGCCACCTTCAGGGGCTGGTCCACCTTGCCTTGCCGTTGACCGGTAAGCCGACGCAGCAGATGACGCTCCTTGTTCTGGTGGAACACCGCAAAGTAGTACGGCAGCAGCACGAACTGGTGCGCTAAGATCGCGGAAATCGAATCGAACAGCTTCGTGAAGCTGGCCTCGTCCAGCGACTGGCGGATCGACCGCACGATGCCGTCGGTGACGTCGCGATTGATCGCCGACGCGAAGCGAAACACCTCATCGTGCTCGCCCAGCGGCGGGAGCCCCGCGTCCAGTGCCGCCGCCAGGGCCGGGTGGTCGCCCGCCCGACGACGCGCCGACTCCACGAACAGCCGGCGGATGAGCCCGGCCGAGTTCCCGCTCCCCCGGCCGCCGCCACCCCACGAGCTGCCCGCCCCGAGGCCGCGCAGCGGAGACACCAGGCGCCGGCCCCACGACCGGGCCTTGTGCGTCAGACCCAGCCGCAGCAGCTCCCACCGCGTCGGTTTGGGCCGCTGGCCCACCAGAAGCTGCAGCAGCGTGGCCGGGAGGTTGGGCTTGCGGCCGTCCACCAGGAAGCGCTGCGTGTAGTACCGCACCGCCACGGAGTAGAACGCGTGGGCGAGCTTGGCCGACGAGCCCGCCTCGCCGTTGGCCCGCGTCCGGCCGTTGCGCAGGCAGTCCAGCGCCTGCTCCACGGTTGTCACGTCCGGCGGGAACTCCGTCCACGTGCGGCCGACGTTGAGCAGACCGTGGTCGTCCGACCCGGCCGTCCGCGACTTCACCCACGACTCGGGCCATCGGGGAAGCAGGTCGTGCTTGAGGCTCAGGCGTGCGATTTCGGCCTTGTCCAGGGCGTCCAGGAGCGGCTCGAACGCCTCGCGGTGAAGGCTCGAGTGCGACCCGTTGAGGCACTCGAACCCCTTGAACAGCAGCAGCATCCGTTCGATGTGCCGCAGCTCGAGCATGTCGTTCTGCCGGTAGATCGGATGCGCCACCGAGTGGGCGATGCGGTGCCGCTCGAGGTACTCCGCGAGCTGATAGACGTCCCGCGCGCGCGACTGCAGCTCGTCGTGCTGTTTTTCGGTGATGCCGTACACCAGGACGTGCAACTTGCACCCGTCTTCGGGGAAGTAGCAGGTGACCTCCTCGCCCACGAGCACGCCGGGCAGGTGCGCGATCTGCAGCACCCCGTCGATGCTGTCGTGGTCGGTGATGGTGACAAAATCCATGCCGCGTCGGCGGGCCTGCGCGTACACCTCCAGCGGCGGGGAGTAGCTCTCCGGGCAGCGGATGGCCCGCAGGGCCGCCTCGGCCGCACGGTTCGACGCCGACGAGTGGCAGTGCAAATCCGCCCGTTTCCACCCCGGCGTCGGCTGGGGCGGCTGGGCGAGCATCGAGGCGTCAGGCGGCTGGCGGAAACGCAGCATGGGCGGGCTGGGAGTGTAGCGAAAACGGCGGGCCGGCAACGCGCTGCCGGGCACCTCCTCCCCCCCGGGACGGGCCGGGCGGCAACGGCTCGGCGGGTTGAACGCACCCCTTCAACGGCTAAGCCATACCACAGGTTGGGTTCGTCCGTGAGCCGACCCCAATAGGTTTTACAGAAGATTCACAATCCTGTGCCCGCCCGGCCACCCCTCATGAGCGCATCCCGGGCGAACTACGGTTGACCCCATGTCGCACGTGCTGCTCATCCGACACGGCCAGACGGACGCCAACGCCGCCGGCGTCATCCAAGGGCAACTTCCCACGTCCCTGAACAACCTCGGTCGGGCACAGGCGTTGTGCGTCGCACGGGCGTTGCAGGCGCGTCGGCCGCCGGTCACCCGGCTGCTCAGCTCCCCGCTCCCGCGGGCGGTCGAGACCGCCCAGCTCATCGGCCAGACGCTGGGCCTTTCGACGGGCATCGACGACCGTTGGGCCGAGCGCCACTTCGGCAGCCTGCAAGGCCAGCCGTCGGACGTCCGACGGGTGATGACCCACGGCGGCGTGTCGGGGGAGACGGACGACGCAGAGCCCAAGGCGGTGTTCGACCGCCGTGTGGCCGAGGCTTTGCAGGAGCTGGGGGTGCCCGGGGACGAGGTGACGGCGGTGGTCAGCCACGGCGGCGTGATCGGCTCGGTGGTGCGGCAGCTCATGTCCGGCGCGTTGCCGTGCGTCAATCCGCCGCCGGAGCGGCGGCCGGTGCCCAATGGGTCGATCTTCCACCTGGAGTGGACGCCGTCGGCGTGGGTCGTGCGGGCGTACTTCGACGTGGGGCACCTGGGCACGCTGGTGAGCGTTCTGGACGCCGGCTGAAACGTGGCCGTGAGCGCTACGGGACATGGCGGCCGTGGCGGGGCATCGCTAAGCTCGCTGGAAGCGCGGCGGGAAGAGTCCCGCCGGGAGGAGGACCGACATGCCGATCCGCGTGTGCGTGTGGGGTGAATATCGCCACGAAAAGAAAAGCGCCAAGGTCGCGGAGATCTATCCGAACGGGATGCACGAGGCGATCGCCTCCGCCCTGCGGAAGTGTCCCGACTTCGAGGTGTCCACCGCTTACCTCGACCAGGACGCGCAGCACGGCCTCTCGGACGAGAAGCTGTCCCGCACCGATGTGCTGACGTGGTGGGGACACCTCGCCCATCACGAGGTGTCGGACGCGGTCGTGGAGAAGGTGTGCCAGAGGGTGCTGCAGGGGATGGGCCTGATCGTCCTGCACTCCGGGCACTACTCGAAGGTGTTCCGCCGCCTGATGGGCACCACGTGCAGCCTGAAATGGCGGGAAAGCAACGACCGGGAGATCCTCTGGGTGACCCGCCCGGGGCATCCGATCACCGCCGGCATCGATGACCACTTCATCCTGCCGGCCGAGGAGATGTACGGCGAGTTTTTCGACATCCCCGAACCGATGGAAACCGTGTTCATCTCCACCTTCACCGGCGGGGAGTGTTTCCGCTCGGGGCTGACCTACACGCGTGGGGCGGGCAAGATCTTCTACTTCCGCCCCGGCCACGAGACGTACCCGACCTACCACGACCGGAACGTGCTGCGGGTGATCGAAAACGCCGTCCGCTGGGCACGTCCCGCCGAGGGCGTCTACCCCATCCAGTACGGCAACCGCAAGGACGGCTGGCTGGACGGCAAATAGGGCCGCCCGCACCTAGGGCCGCACACCGGGTCCGAGCGACAGGGCCGCGGCAGAGGCGACCGTCACGCGCACGGCCTGTTGCGTGACCGCCGGTGTCGCCGGCCGGCCAGCGCCGCCGCCGGCAGCAATAGCGCCAGCCCCGCCGGCTCCGGGACCACGTTGATGCGAACGGCGATCTGGTTGCGGTACTGGAACAGGTCGGCGGCGTAGGTGGCCATGCCGAAGACGGCCGTTTCCGGCGGCTGGTTGGGGTAGCCGCCGATGGCGACCATGAGGCCGATCAGGCGGCCGCCGGCATCAAACACGGCCCCGCCGGAGTCGCCCGGGGCGCCCTGGCCTTCGCCGGAAATGTTGGTGAAGTAGGTCGTGAACACGCGGACGTCGCCGAAGCCGATGCTGATGATGCCCGTGACGTCGCCGCTGCCGGGGAAGTTGTCGATGACGTTGCTGCCCCACCGCTTGGTGTGGCCGGGGCCGTAGGCGTAGCCCGAGGCGTTGGCCCCGGTGGGCGAGGAGAGCTGCGTCCACACCCAGTTGCTGGGGTTGCTCGTGTTGACCGACCAGTAGAGCTGCGCCGGAGCGCGGTTGCGGCCGTAGCCGATCATGAACACGCCCCGGCCCTGGGTGGGGGCGAACGGGGCGATGGTGAGCGTGGGCAGGCCCGGGTCGCCCGAAATCCGGAACATGGTCATGTCCGTCGGGGCGGAGGTGACCGGGTCCACCAGGCGGAACACCGAGTCGGGGATGTGCGTGAAGTTGCCCAGCCCGGGCAGGTTGAGGGTGCCGGCGTTCACGTGGGCGGCGGTGAGCACCCAGCCGTTGCCGAGGTAGACGCCGGTGGCCCCGTTCACCGAACCGACATGGGCCCAGCCGGGGACGCCGTCGCCGGTCGTGTTCTGGGTGCCATCGCCGCCGGCCACGATGACCGCATGGGCGGCCGAGGCCAGACCCGCGAGCACGCCGAGGACCGCTAAGCGACGCAACACACCCCTCATAAAGCAAGCTCCCGACATTTTGCGGTGCGGCCCCCCACCCGAGGGGATGCCGAGCCCGGCGGAAGAATACCTCACGCGTCGTCGTCGTCCACCGGTCTCCAGGCCGACGGGCGGCCTCGCGGGCGACGGGTCGGCGGCGTCAGAGCGGCTATGCTCGCCCGGTCCCCGTGCCCGGATGCCCCTGGTTCACGTTGGCGTTGACGCTGCAGCCGGCCGAGGCCGCGGGTGGGCCGGTGTGGGCGTGGGGGGTGGTGGCGCTGGCGGTGCTGCTGATCGGCGTGACCAAGTCGGGGTTCGGGGCGGGGGTGGGGCTTTTCATCGTGCCGATGACCGCGCTGGCGATGGCGCACCTGCCGGCCGGCGAGACCGCCACGCTCGGGCTGATGCTGCCGCTGCTGATCGCCGGCGACCTGATCGCGGTGACGCAGTACCGGCGTCTGCTGGATGCACGGCTGCTGCGGATGCTGCTGTGGCCGACGGCCGTCGGGGTGGTGCTCGGCGGGGCGATGCTCTGGGGGATTCACCGGGTCGGCCGGGACAACGCCGAGCTGGCGGCGGCGCTGATCCGCCTGGAGATCGGCGTCGAGTGCGTGGTGCTGGTGGCGTTGCACTACTACGGCCTGCTGCGCGGCATCGAACGGCGGCTGCTGCGCGAGCCGCTGCGGAGCTGGCTGTCAGGGACGTACGCGGGGGTGAGTTCGACGCTGGCACACGCGGCCGGCCCCATCATCGCGCTCTACCTCCTGCCGCTGAAGCTTCCGCGGGAGAGGTTCGTCGGGACGTGCGCGATGTACTTCTTCGCGCTCAACACCGCCAAGCTCCCGGCCTACGTGCTGGCGGGGCAGTTCGAGAAGGCGTCGCCGCTGACGACGCTGGCGTGGCTGCCGCTGGTGCTGCTGGGGGCGCTGCTGGGCCGGTGGATCGTGCGGCGGGTGAGCGAGCGGGTTTTCGGGCACCTCGTGTACACGATGACGCTGCTGACCGGCGGCTACCTCGTCGCGGACGGGGCATGGCGGCTCTGGACGGGCCTTCTCGGCTGATCCGGAGCACGGCATGGGGACACGGCGTCGCACCGCGGCTTGCCGTGGCCGGGGCGCCCGCCGGGGGCGGTCAGCGGGCGTACTCGACGGCGCGGGTCTCGCGGATGAGCGTGACCTTGATTTCGCCGGGGTAGGTGAGCTCGGCTTCGATCTTCTTGGCGATGTCGCGGCAGAGTTTGATGCCGGCCTTGTCGTCCACCATGCGGGCGTCCACGATGACGCGGACCTCGCGGCCGGCAGAGATCGCGTACGCCTGCCGCACGCCCTCGAAGGTCATCGCCAGCTCCTCGAGCTTCTGCAGACGCTCGACGTACCGCTCCAGCGATTCGCGGCGGGCACCCGGCCGTGAGGCCGAAATGGCGTCGGCGGCCATGACGATCAGCGTGTACGGCGTGGTGGGCGGCACGTCGCCGTGGTGGCCTTCGGCCGCGTTGAGCACGGCCTCCGACTCGGAGAATCGCTTGAGGAACTCCTTGCCGAGCTGGGGGTGGCCGCCTTCGCGCTCGTGGTCCATCGCCTTGCCGATGTCGTGCAGCAGCCCGGCCCGTCGGGCGAGCGTGCCGTCCAGCCCGAGTTCTTCCGCGATGGTCTGGGAGAGGTAGGCGACCTCGATGGAGTGCTTGAGCACGTTCTGCCCGTAGCTGGTGCGGTAGTGCAGCCGGCCGAGCATCGGGATGATGGGCTTGGGCAGGTTGGGCAGGTTGGCCTCGTTGGCGGCTTCGCGGCCCAGCTCGACGAGCTGCTCGTCCATCTCCTTGCTCACCGTCGCCACCACTTCTTCGATCCGCGCCGGATGGATGCGGCCGTCCTGCACGAGCCGTTCGAGCGACCGACGGGCGACTTCGCGTCGCACGGGGTCGAAGCAGGACACCACCACCACCCCGGGCGTGTCGTCGATGATGACGTCCACCCCGGTGGCCTTTTCGAAGGAGCGGATGTTGCGTCCCTCCCGGCCGATCACCCGCCCCTTCATGTCGTCGGAGGGGATGGTCACCGTCGAGACGGTGTGGTCGGCCGTCTGCTCGGCGGCGTACCGCTGGATCGCCTGCAGGATGATCATCTGGGCCTTCTTCTTGGCGTCCTCGTGGGCCTGCTCGGTGATCCGCTGAATCATCTCTCCGCACTCGGCCTTGCACTCCTCTTCCACCTTGGCGAGTGCGGCCGCCCGGGCCTGCTCGAACGTCATGTTGCTGATCTGCAGCAGCCGCTCGCGCTGCTCCTTGAGCACCCGGTCGAGCTCTTCTTCCCGGCTGGCGACCTGTTTTTCCCGCCGGCTGAGCCGCTGCTCGAGTTCTTCAACCTTTTGCTCCTTGACCTGAAGGGTGCGGTCCTTGCGGTCCAGGTGCTCCTCGCGACGCTCGAGACGTTGCTCTTCTTCCCGCAACTTCCTGCGGTCCTCTTCCGTCTGCCGCTCGAACTCCGCCTTGAGCTGAAGTTGCCTTGCCTGGGCTTGCGCTTCGATTTCGGCGGCGCGCTTTTCAGCTTCCAGCCGGGCGGTTTCCAGCCGACGGGCCGCCTCCGCGTCGGCGTGACGGAGCTTGCCCCCCGCAACGAGCGAGACGACGGCATAGACCGCGACGCCGCCGAGGACGATCCCCACGCTGAAGGCAATGACCATCTCGACCATGACCCATCTCCGCGGCCCGCCGTCCCCGGGATGGAGACGGCGGGAAAGGCCTGCGAAAGGCCGCCCGGCCGGGCGTCACCCGCTCGGGCGTCGGAAGCGGGTCTCAGCAACGGGCGGTCGCGGGAGGATGCGACGCGGGAAGCGACCCCGCGTCGGCCCGGTTCAACGGGTCGAGACGGTCGAGTCCGGTCAAGGCGTATGCACAGCTCCGCCGCGATGCCCCTGCGCCATGCCGAGACGGGGCAGAACCCCATGGGCCCGTACGGGCGGCGGGTGCGTCGGGGTCGACAGCCCGCGCGGCCGACGGCCGGCGGGCGTGGTGACGTCGGCGTGTGCCCCGTCGTCCGGGGTCGGCAGGAAAGCGACGCGGGGCGCACGGCGCGTACCGGCGGGCGAGGACGCGCCCAGGGGGGCGTCCCGCGACCGTCGCGCGACGATGCCCGCCAGGCGCAGCGGCCTTCCGGCAGCCGCGCCGGAGCGGCAGCAGCCGGAGAAGGGCCAGCACCGTCCACAGCGCGACGGCCAGCAGCCTCGGGGCATGGACCCGTGTCCAAGTCATGACCATCCAGCGACGCGGCCGAAGGGCGTCGAGCCGAGCTCACCACCCTGTTGGCCGCAAAGCATCCTCAGGCGAAAAACCCATTGTGCCGGTCCCGGCTTCACGGTCGGTCCAACCGGCAACCCGCGACGCTGCATGAAGTTGCGCTCCGGCACCGGGCCGGGACACCGCCCCACAGCAAAGCCGCAGGCGAGACTGAACAGAGTCTAAACATCTGCGACAGGACAGACAAGCGATTGCGGAAACGGCACGGACTTCCACAGGCCAGCGTCGCTGAGAGGGCGGGGGCGGGGTTGTGGGGGGCAACCCATATAGTGGGCCACGAGGAGCACAGTGTCGGGATGAGCGTGGCGACCACGGTGCGGGCGGAGTCGGCGGGCGAGCCCTCAGGGGCGCAGTGTTTCCTGCGCGTGGAGGGGATGAACTGCGCGTCGTGCGCGGCCAACGTCGAGAAGGCGGCGGTGCGCGTGGCCGGGGTACGCGACGTGCGGGTGAACCTGGCCCGCGGCCGGGCCCTGGTGAGGTACGACCCCGCCCTGACGGACGGCGCGCAGGTGGCGGCGGCCATCACGGCGGCGGGGTATCCCAGCACACCGGAGGCGAGCGGACGGGGGGAAGACGAGCGTCTGAAGCGGCAGGACGCGGAGGCCCGGGCCTGGCTGCGGCGGGCGGCCGTCGGGCTGGCGTTGTGGTTCCCTGCGGAGCTGGGGCACTGGGTTTACAAGCTGGCGACGGGGTCGGACCCGACCCACGCGTGGAACTTCGTGTGGCTGACGCTGGCGACCATCGCGATCGGCTACGGCGCGAAGGGGTTCTACGTCTCGGCGTGGCGAAGTCTGCGGGCCGGCACGACGAACATGGACGTGCTGATCTCCATGGGCTTCAGCACGGCCTACCTGTACTCGCTGGTGGCCCTGGCGGGGTACGAGCTGGGGTGGTGGGGCACCCTGCCGCACCTGTACTTCATGGAGAGCACGGCGCTGCTGGCGCTGATCGCTCTGGGGCACTATCTGGAGGCGCGGGCCCGCCGCAGCGCCAGCTCGGCCATCCGGGAGCTGCTGGAGCTGACGCCGGCGACCGCGTGGCGGCTGCCGCCCGAGCGGCCGCAGCGCGGGCTGTCGCTGAACGTGCTGACCGTCGCGGCGGCGGGGGCGACCACGCGCGGGCCGACGTCGGGGCAGGCGGAGGACGCCCCGGAAGAAGTGGCCGTCTCGGAGCTGAAGGTGGGCGACCGGGTGCTCATCCGCCCCGGCGACCGCGTGCCGACGGACTGCGTGGTGCTGGAGGGTCGGAGCACCGTGGACGAGAGCATGCTCACCGGGGAGAGCCTGCCGGTGACGCGTGGGGTGGGGGACGAGCTGGTGGGGGGTACGGTGAACGTGGACGGGCGGCTGGTGGCGCGGGTGACACGGACGGGCAGCGAGACGGCGCTGTCGCAGATCATCCGTCTTGTGGAGGAAGCACAGTCGAGCAAGCCGCCGGTGCAGCGGCTGGCCGACCGCATCAGCGCGGTGTTCGTACCGGTGGTGGTGGCGATCGCGGCGGTGACGGGCGTGGGCTGGTTCGCGTGGGGCACGTACGCGGGATGGGAGGCGCCACAGACGTGGGGGATGATCGCGAATGCGGTCTGCAGCGTGCTGCTGATCGCCTGCCCGTGTGCGCTGGGGCTGGCGGTGCCGGCGGCGCTGATGGTGGGGACGGGTCGCGGGGCGCGTCGCGGCATCCTGCTGCGCGACATTTCGGCCCTGCAGAACGCCGAGCGGCTCAAGGTCGTGGTGCTCGACAAGACCGGCACGCTCACGGCCGGGAAGCCGACGGTGAGCGATGTGGTGACGGCCGACGGGGTGACGGCAGATGAGCTGCTGCACGTGGCGGCGTCGGCGGAGTCCGGCAGCGAACACCCGCTGGCCCGGGCGGTGGTGGCGTACGCGCGGTCGAAGGGGGTGGCGGTGCGTTCGCCGGAGCAGTTCGAAAGCCGGCCCGGGCTGGGGGTGCGTGCGGTGGTGGACGGCCTGGAGGTGGCCGCGGGCAGCCGTGGGATGATGTCCGAGCTGGGCGTGGTGTTGCCGACGGAGGTCGCGTCGGGGGGCAACTCGGAGGTCTGGGTGGCGTGCCGGGAGGCGAGCGGTTCGTGGCGCGTGCTGGGTGCGGTGACGTTTTCGGACGAGCTGCGTCCGGACAGCGCGTCGGCGGTGCGTCGTTTGAAGGAGATGGGTCTGGAGGTGGTGCTGCTGACGGGGGACCACGAGGCGGCGGCGCGGCGGGCGGCGGCGGCCGCGGGGATCGATCGGGTGCTCGCGGGCGTGCGACCGGCGGGCAAGGCGGAGGCGGTACGGTCGCTGCGGAATCAGGGCGGTGCGGTGGCCATGGTGGGCGACGGGATCAATGATGCGCCCGCGCTGGCCGCGGCCGACCTGGGCGTGGCGATCGGCAGCGGCAGCGATGTGGCCAAGGAGACGGGCGATGTGGTGCTCGTGGGGTCGAGCCTGAGCGCGTTGCCGACGTCGATCCTGCTGTCACGGCGGACGATGCGGGTGATCCGCCAGAACCTCTTCTTCGCGTTCTTCTATAACGTGCTGGCGATTCCGATGGCGGCACTGGGGCTGCTGACACCGCTGATCGCGGCGGCGGCGATGGCCCTGAGCGATGTGACCGTGCTGGGCAACGCGCTGCGCCTTCGGCGGGCCCGCATCGATTGAGCACACGCGCAGGCGGGCCGGTGTGCACCGTTCGGTCACGCTTGACGGGCTATCGGGCCATTCCTCTAATACGCCCACTTTTCCGGGGACGACACACTCCTTCTGGGGACCAGACATGAGCATCGAGCTGCAGGAAAGCGCGGAGGGGCTGGCCGTGTTCGCGACGGCCGACGTCGTGGTGTCCGTGGAGGACACCGTGGCCGAGGCGGACCAGCCGGACCGTCCGGCGGCGGTGTGCGCGGAGGCCGTGCTTCCCGAGGCCGCCAAGCGGCGCGACATCGACGACGACGAGGACGAAGACGACTTCGACGACGACTTCGATGACCTCGACGACGAGGACGACGAAGACGACGACTTCGACGACGAAGAGGACGACGAGGACGAGGACGAAGACGACGAGGACGACGACGAAGACGAAGACGACGAAGAGGACGACGAGGACGAGGACGAAGACGACGAAGAGGACGACGAGGACGAAGAGGACGAGGACGACGACGACTTCGATGACGACGAAGACGCCTTCGACGATGAAGACGCCTTCGACGATGAAGACTTCGACGACGACGATGACCGCTGACCGGCCCGGCTGACTCGCCGCCGCACCAGGCGACGTGCGCGTGGGCAGCGGAACCGAACCAACCCTTCAGAGCAACCCGCGACGCGGCCCATTGGCCGCGTCGCTTTCTGTTGGAAGCGGGCCCGACGGCGTTCAACCGGGTGGCCCGACGGCCCGGCCGGCACCGGCCGCAACGCTGGACACCGCGGGGAACCGCGCGGGAGGGAACGCAGGGGGGGGGACGGAAGGCTGGGGACGCGGGGGGGCGGGGGCGGGGGGGGGCGGGCCGTCTAAGCCGTCGGGTCGTCGCGGCGAGAGCGTTTGATCTCCCCGCGTCGGCGTTTGCTCTCGAGGCGTCGGCGTTGGGCGCCACGCGTCGGCCGGGTGGGTTTCCGGGGCCGGGGCCGCTTGAGGGCGGCGGTGATCAGCCGCCGCAGTTCATGCAGCGCCTCGGCACGGTTGCGTTCCTGCGAGCGGTGGCGCTCACAGCTCAGCAGCAGCGACGCGTCGTCGTCGCTGCCCACGAGCCGGTGACCGGCCAGCGTACGCAGGCGCTGAAGCACATCGGGCGGCAGCGGGAGGTCACGCAGGTAGACCCGAAGGACGCACCGCGTGGCGAGTTTGTTGACGTTCTGGCCGCCGGGACCGGAGGCGCGGACGAACTGCACCGCGACCCGGTCCGCCGGCACGGTGACACCGGGTGCGAGGTCGAGCGACGTGCCGGAGTCGGGCGGCGTCACGGCTGGGGCCTCGGGGGGTCGGCCGGCCGGGGGGTATCGGCCGACCGGGGGGTGTCGGCCGGCCGGTCGGGGGGATACGGCGTGCCGGCGGGCGGGGCGGGCATCTGGAGCGTGACGTCGCTCCCCGAGGGCAAGGCGAAGGTCGGCGGGAGGAACGGGATGGGCGGGTTCATCTGCACGTCGCGGACGTGCCGTGTCGCCGACGCAAGGAACATCACCACCAGAAGCAGCACGAGGTTGAACCGCATCCACGTGAGGGGGTGGTCGGGGGGACGCGCGCCGACCGTGAGCATCAGCGAGACGAGGATGGCCAGCACGCCGGCAGCGGTGTGGGCGGCCCACCACCAGCCCGGCCGCAGCGGCGGGGCATCGGCCACGCCCAGCGACGTGTACGGCGTCCAGTACTGATACGTGATGACACAGCCGGTCAGCAGGATGACGACCGCGCACAACCACACGATCCAGCGGAACACCCAGCGCGCCCGCCCGAAGACGGCGAGCTGGCTTTCGGTGCGGAGCTCTCCGATCGCCACCGGCACGACCATTTCATAAAAGAGCGTCCCGCCGACCAGCAGCGTCGTGCACACGACGTGCAGGTAGCGGCAGACGATGTAAAACAGGGCCGTGGAGATGTCGTACGAAATGGGGGCCTCCGATGTCCGGCCGCCGACGGCGGCCCCCCCTGCCCGGACGCTTTCGCCTCCCCCTTGGGCCGCTCCCACCCACCCCCGCCCCCGCTGCCCGACCGCCATCAGACTGCGCCAGTCTGTGCGGCAGGTCAAACATACAGAGGAGCGCCGGGCCGGACGGGGAGCGTCGCGGCCGCCGTCCACGCGGCGAGCGGCGCCCGGCGGGGCGAGTTTGTCCATGGTCGCGGCCGACCGTTAGACTCTCGCGGCTGCCAAAGGGCGACGTCGGCGGCGGGATGTGAGACAACGCGGCACCGATTGAGGAAAGCAACTTCATGCCACTGTACATGGGAATCGACGGCGGCGGGACCAGCACACGCGCGGTGGTGGCCGACGCCGCCGGGGAGGTCCGCGGGGTGGGCAAGGCGGAGGGGTCGAACCCGAACGCATCCGGCGTTGACGGTGCGGTGGCGGCGTTGCGGGCGGCGGCGGAAGCGGCCTTGACCAGCGCCGGGGCCAAGTGGGACGACGTGGCCGCCACGTTCGTGGGCATGGCGGGTGTGGTCGGCAAAGACGATGAGGATCTGGCCCGGCGGATCGCCGTGGAAGCAGGATTACGCAACGTCGAGATCGATCACGACATCCGCATCGCCCTGGCGGGTGGTCTGGCGGGTGCCGAGGGGCTGGCGCTGATCGTCGGGACGGGGTCGAGTTGTTACGGGCGGACGCAGGACGGCCGCAGCTGGCAGGCCGGCGGCTGGGGGAGCCTGCTGGACGACGGCGGGAGCGCGTACGGGCTGGGGATGGCGGCGATGCGGGCGGCGGTGCGGGTGGCGGACGGGCGGCTGCCGGAGTCCGTGCTGCTGCCGCGGGTCATGGAGGCGTTGGGGCTGTCGGAGATCCGCCAGATCGTCCGCAGGGTGTACCAGCAGGGCATGAGCAAGTCGGAGGTGGGTCAGCTGGCGCCGGTGGTGATTTCCGCATGGGAGGCGGGCGATGCGGTGGCCGGGCAGCTCGTGGATGAGGGGGTGCGGGAGCTGGTGTGGATCGTCGAGACGGCGGGTCGGCGGCTGGGGATGCTTGAGCGGCGGGTGCGGGTGACGGCGGCCGGCGGACTGATCGAGAACGCCGCGAGCTATCGCGAGCGGGTGTTCGGGGCACTGCGGGACGCCCTGCCGCACGGGTCGCACGTGGGACTGGCGCGGCTGGCGCCGGCGCTGGGTGCGGTGCTGCTGGCGTACGAGCGGGCGGGGGTGCCGCACGATGCCCGGGTGCACGAGCGGCTCAAACACAGCTACGAGGCGGCGTCGGGCGACGTCCGATAAACCGCGAGCGATGCCACGGCCGGCGGCGCGTTCCCGGTGGGCCGGGCTGCTGTCGCCGGCGGCGAACGACCGATAACCGAGAGGCCGTCAGGTGTGTCGTCGCCGCAGCGGACGTCCGCCCGGTGCCGCACGGCTTGCCGGGTGACACGGCGGCCCGGGGTCCGCGGCGGACGGCGGCGACGGACAGGCAGGTTCACGGGCCGCAGCCGCACGACAGGACGGTCCGATGTGAGAGGACGACGACGCAGGGTTTGCGTTGAAGGAGTCGGACCATGGTGGCACTTCGGATCGTTCCCGCGGCGGACGGGGTTCGGCGACGTCGGACGCGTGCGGCGATGAGGGGGGACGTTCCCGGGATGCCGCCGGCGGAGGGGATGGGGGGTGTAGGGGGCGTGTCGGGGGGAGGCCCCCGCGGTGCCGGGGCGCTGGCGGGCCGGCCGACCCGGCGGGCGTTGCGGTTCGAGGCCGTGCCGGCGGACGCGTTCCGGACGGGCCGGATCGAGCCCGGGTTCGAAGTGACGATGGAGCGGATGACCGCCGACGGGGTGGAGGTGCGGTCGCCGCGGGCTCTGGAGCCGGGCCGCACGCTGGCGCTGAACTTCCCGGCGTCGCCGTTCCTGCCGGCCCCGGGCACGCTGGCGGGCGTGGAGGCGTGCGTTCCCGATGAAGACGGGGGGTTCGTCCTGCGGCTGCGGTTCGAGGACGCACTGGTGGCTTAGGCGGCTTCGGCGTGTCACCCATGCGGGCGGGCCGGCCGGACCCGAGCGGGGCGGGAGACGCACGCGCAGGGGCGTAGCATCGGCGGATGCGTGCGGCGGCGGAGGCACAGACCAGCGTCCGGCGGTCGTCGGTGGACGAGACGTTCGACCCCGAGTCGTATCGGATGACGCTCGGGGAGCACCTTGAAGAGCTGCGGTCGCGTGTGATCTGGGGGCTGCTGGGGTTCGTGGTGGCCCTGGCGGTGTGCCTGGTGTTCGTGGACCGCGTGGTGGTGTTTTTTTGCCGGCCGCTGATCGACGCCCTGCTCGCGGCGGGGATGAACACGCAACTGTTCAACAGCGAAGTCACCAAGCCGTTCATGCTGTACGTGAAGGTGGCGGTGATCGTCGCGCTGGTGATCGCCGGGCCGTGGATGCTTTTTCAGCTCTGGCTGTTCGTCTCGGCGGGGCTGTACCCGTCGGAGCGTCGGGTGGTGCGACGGTACATCCCGCTGTCGATCGCGCTGCTCGTGGCGGGGGTGCTGCTGGCGTACTACATCGTGATGCCGCTGACGGTGCGGTTCTTGCTCGCGTTCAACACCGCCTATGGCATCGGACTCAATCCGGGCGCGGCGCTGGTGGACGTGCCGGCGGAGGCGGTCAAGACCATCCCCAGCCTGCCGGGCGACCCGAAGGACCCGCTGCCGGGTCAGATGTGGCACAACCTCAATGACGGGCGGATCAAGGTGTTTCTTTCGGGGCGGACGGTCGCGATCAACTTCGCGCCCGACCAGCTCCTGGCGCCGGTCATCACGATGGACACCTACGTGGACCTCACGATGATGATGCTGCTGGTGTTCGCGGTGGCGTTTCAGCTCCCGCTGGTGGTGCTGGCGCTGTACAAGGTGGGGGTACTGGAGCTGGAAGCGCTCAAGCGGAGCCGTCGCGTGGTGTACTTCGCGCTGGCGATCGCCGCGGCGGCGATTTCGCCGGGCGACGTGGCGACGGCCATGCTGGCGCTGTACATCCCGCTGCTGGGGCTCTACGAGTTTGCGATTCTGCTGTGCTGGTGGTCGGGGAGGTCGGAGACGACCGAGCCTGCATAGGGGATGAGCAGTCGGTAGGCGAGCAGGGTGCCGGCGATGCCCAGCGCCGCGGCAAAGACGACCTCGGAAAGGTAGTGGCTGTTGGTGAGTACGCGTTCGGCGGCGGTGCCCGCGGCCGCGAGAAACGCCAGGTAGCTCCAGCGCGGGAAAACCAGCGACACCGCCGCGGCGACGGCGAATGCGTGGCAGGTGTGGCCCGACGGAAACGACAGGTTGCTCTGCTGGAAGAGGCCGAGCAAGCCGCCCCGGAACGGTTCGAACGTCCAGCCGTCGGCGAAAAACTCGCCGCCGCGCATCGGGCGCTGCCGCCCCACCGCCCACTTGACCAGCGCGTTGGACGTGCTGAGCACGGCGGAGAGCGCCGCCAGCGCCGTCGGCACCCACCGGCCGTAGAAGCGCACCGCCAGCGCCGCCGCGACGGCCAGCCCGACGTACCACTCGCCAGGCTGCTTGAGCAGTTCGGAGAGCAGGCGTGCGGCCGTGCCCCGGGCACGCAAGGCCCGGTCGATGCCGGCGTCGTGGATGAGCATGGCCAGCGGGACGTCGGTCACGAGCATCAGCACCGGCGTCGCCGCCGTCAGCAGCAGGGTGACCTGCACCAGTCGCCGGGCGACGGTCGGGGAGAGGTCGGGCGTGGCACGGGAAGGGGTCATGTCGGGGAGAGCGGGTGGCAGGTGGGTGGGTACGGGGCGGATGGAGCGGCCGGTCAGTGTCGCACGGCGCCGTCGTCGGGACGGGGGAAGCCGCGGAAATCGCGCAGCAGCAGCACGGTCCGCGTGGTGAGCAGGTACTCCCGGCCGAAGCTGCGGACGGTCACGCGGATCGGTTCCACGGTTTCGACGCGGGCGAAGGCCTCGGCGAGGTCGGGCCACGGCGGGCCAACGTAGATGGCGTCGCGGCCGGTGAGCTGCGTCCGCCCGCGTTCGAGGGAGCGGTCGGGCCAGAGGTCGTACTGGCTCTTGCGGCCGCGACGCTGCGGGTCGGCGATGAACGGGCCCATGACGTAGGTCGGCGGATGGCCGGGGGTGTAGAAGGCGAGCGCGCTGGCGTCGGTGCGGTTCTGGGTGAGGATAAACGCGTCGGGGCCGAGACGCTCGCGCCGGATGCGGTCCAGCTCGGCGGCGAGCTGCTTCCAGCCCTGCAGACGCGCCGTCGGGTCCCACCGGCGGACGTGCACTTCCTCCCAGCCCAGCAGCCGCGTCTGGATGAGTTCGAAGGCGGGGTAGAGCAGCCGCATATGGTGCGCCAGAGGCATGACCACGGCCGCCACGGCGATGCTGCCGTAGAGCAGCCCGCGCCAGCGCCTCCACGCGGCGGGGTCGCGCCGGCGGCTGGCGAGAAACGCCGCCGAGACGATGATGACCGCGAACCACACCGGCGCCGACCAGTTGATCTGCGTGTTGGTGAAAAAGGCTGAAGCGGTGACCAGCGCGGCGTAGGGCAGGACGGTCCACACCAGCAGGCGCAGGCGTCGGGCGTGCTCCGGGTCGGCGTGAAGCGGAGAACGCTTCGCCGGGTCGCTTGTCACCGGGCTGCGCAGCGCCCACACCACGGCGGCCGCGAAAATCGCAAACAGCATCGGGTTGACCGCGCCGATGGTGCCCGCAAGGAAGCTGAGCGGCTCGAGCGGCCGGAAACCGGACATCGTGTCGGCCCGCACATGCTGTGCCGACACCCACCCCTGCTGCAGATTCCACAGCACCACCGGGAGCGTCAGCAGCAAGGCCAGCCCGCACATCACCCACGGCCACGGCGTGAGCAGGTGCCGCCGCCACGTGCGGTCGAGGGCCATCGCGGCCAGCGCGCCGGGCAGGAACAGCAGGGCCGGGTATTTCGAGAGGAACGACAGCCCCGTGGCCAGCCCCGCCGCCACGAACGCCCATCGCCGCTGCTCCACGAGCCCCAGCGCCACGAAGTAGGTCGCCAGCGCCCAGAAAAACACGAAGGGCGGGTCGATGGTCATGAGCATCGACCCGGCGATGAACATCGGCACGATGTGGCACAACCCCACCGCCCCCAGCGCCAGCCGGTCGCTGCCGAAGAGCCGCCGCGTGAGGTCGTAGGTCAGAAGGAGCGTGCCCACGCCCAGCAGCAGCGCCGGGTATCGCACCGCGGGCATCGTGTCGCCGAAGACGGCGGTGGACGCGGCGATGAGCCAGGCCACCATGCCCGGCTTGGAGTAGTACGACCAGTCCAGCCGTTTGGCCCACGTCCAGTACTGGGCCTCATCGGGCGCCAGGTCGAGCGCGTCAGGCGAGTGCAGGTACAGCAGCCGGGCAACCACCCCGGCCGCGAGCAGCACCAGCAGCAACCAGCGGCAGCGGGTCGGCGTGAGCAGCGATGTGGCCGCGGATGCGTCGGGAGCGGTCGTCAACGTGGACGGGTTCGCGGACAAGGCTGCAATGGTAGCGCGGGCGTTTTCGCGGGTTCTTGCCGACCGCGCGGTTCGGCTTGTTTTCCTCGCATCCTGTGGCATTCGATGGAATACGTCCCCGGTGTCGGGCGGTTCCGCCGTTGAGGAGATGGCACGCTGATGGAAGAGAGACGCGTCCGCCCCGCCGGACCTCAGCGCATCGCACGGTCGTCGTCGGGGTCGGCGCGACGTGGGCCCATGCTGCTCATCGCGGCCGTCTGCGCGGGCTGCAGCGGCGTCGGGTCGGCATGGGCGATCGTCGACGGGGCGTCGGGGCACGCCGTCGCCTGCCCGTGCATGGGCTGCTCGGCCGGGAGCTTTCGGGTGGCCGGTCCTTCCGGCGATGGGACGGTGAGTTCGGCCGAGTTCCGCCTCACCAGCCGATGGACGCGGACGGCCAGCGCGACGAACACCGGGCCGGTGGGCTCGCCGGTGACGCTGACATGGGGCTTCGTGCCCGACGGCACGCCGATCCCCGGCGGGCAGGTCAGCGGCGAGAGCACCGACCCGTCGAACCTGATCGCCAACTTCGACAGCCGGTTCGGCGCCGGGCCCGGCGGCAGCGACCTCACCCGCCGGCCGTGGTTCACCTTCTTCGAGAGCTCGTTTAACCGCTGGAGCCAGCTCGCCGGTCTGACGTACATCTACGAGCCCAACGACGACGGTTCGCCGATGTACGTGCGGAACAGCAACGGCAGCACCTCGCCCGGAGCGGCCGGGCAACTCGGCGTTCGGGCGGACATCCGCATCGGCGGGCACCGCATCGACGGCAACGGCAACGTGCTGGCGTACAACTTCTTCCCCAACTCCGGCGAGATGGTGCTGGACACCTCTGAAGGCAGCGCCCTGAGCAGCTCGAGCAACAACTTCCGCTCGCTGCGGAACATCATCATGCACGAGCACGGCCACGGCATGGGCATCCTGCACTCGGAGTCCAGCAACTCCAACCATCTGATGGAGCCGTTCCTGCAGACCAGTTTCGACGGCCCGCAGTTCGACGACATCCTCGCCGCCCAGCGCCTCTACGGCGACGTCTGGGAAAAGAACGGCGGCAACGACACGCCCGCGACGGCCAGCTCCCTCGGGAGCCTTTCGCCCGGCGGCACGCTCGCCATCGGCACCAGCGCCGGCAACACCACGGTGGTCACGCCGTCGATGTCGGACTTCGTGAGCATCGACGACGAAAGCGACATCGACTTCTGGCGCGTCAGCGTGCTCGGGCCGGCGGCGATGAACATCACGCTCACGCCCGTCGGCCCGACCTACAACGAAGGGCCGCAGGGCGGGTCGCAGTCCCCCTTCAACGCCGCGGCGCAGTCCGACCTCACGCTGGCACTCTTCGCCCCCGACGGGCTCACGCAACTGGCCTTCGCCAACGATGCCGGTCTCGGCGGAGCGGAGTTTCTGTCCAACCTGCTGGTGCTGACCGGGGACTACTTCATCCGCGTCGCCGGGCTCACGCAGGACCGCATCCAGATGTACCGGCTGGACGTCTCTCTCGTCTCGGCGGTCATCCCCGAGCCGGCCGTGCTGGGGCTGCTCGCCGGACTCGGCCTGCTGCTGCATCGGCGACGATGAGCCGCGTCCAGCTCGGCAGGCCGAATCCGGCGGGGCCTGCGTTCGTGTTTGAACGCTGAACCTCAGGGCAACTGCTGCTGCCACCGGGCCAGCAGGTACAGCACCCAAAGTCGGCGGACGCGCTGATCCAGTTCGACCGGCTCGGGCGATGTTGCCAGCGACAGCAGGTCGGGCCGGGCGGAGAGGAACACGTCGATCTGGGCCCGGGTCAGGGGCCACTCGGCGGTGGGCAGCTCGTCGGTGAGACCGGCGAGGATGGCGGCGAAGGCCAGCGGGAGCGGCAGGGCCCGCCCGGTGACGACCAGAAAGTTGCGGTGGCCGAGGGTGCGAAGGTCGGCGACGGTTTTGAGGGTCGGGGGGATGCCCCAGTCGCCGCGTGGCCAGACGGGCGTGAGGGCGTCGGGCGTGCCGGCGGCGTCGGTGGGTGTCGGCGGCGGGAAGCGACGCTGCGGGTCGTCCACCAGCGGGAACAGCCCGTCCGGGCCGCGGCGAGCTTCCAACGCCTGCGCGGTCAGGCGGGCGATGTCCAGCAGCTCCGGGCTGCCGGTGGCGAGATGGTAGGCCAGCAGCGTCTGCAGGGCGTAGCGGCTGGCCAGCAGATGGCCCGTCGGCGGCAGCTCGGGCAGACGCGTGATGACCGCGCCGTCCATCTCGAAGGCGGGGAACCACAGATGCCGCGACGGCCGGTCGACCTCCGACTGCCGCAGCCGAAGAAGGTGCTGCACGACACGCTCGGCCGCCAGACGGGCTTCGGTGAAGCGGGCGGGCGGACGGGCCGGGGAGGTCGTCGGGGAGGCGGACTCGGTCCCCCCGGCCGACGCCGCAGGCGACGTGACGGAAGACGGGGCGACGGGCGCTGGCGGGGCGGGCGATCGGGGGGGGGACGCGAGAGGCTCGGCCGGGAGGCCGATCAACAGCAGCGCCAGCACGCCGTCGCGCGTGTCGGGCAGGTCGAGTCGGACGATCCGCTTCTGCAGCCGCGTGCCCGGCAGGTCGCCGGCGACGGGCAAGACGCCCGGCCTCAGCGGCTGCCGCACCAGCCAGCTGGACAGTCGGGTGACGGCGGTGGACAGGCGCGGGTCGCCGGGCACGTCGCGTTCGAGCGTGAGCAGGAAGCCCAGCGACGCGGTGGACGCCGCCCGCGGCGGGACCAGCCCGTAGCTCTCGCGGGCGGAAAGACCCGTCGTGGCGAAGGTGGCGCTGCTGGGGACACGTCCGTTGTCGTCCATCGCGGCGGCGATGCCCCGGGCCACCTGCACGGCGGCTTCCCGATACCGCCGGCCGTTGTCACGAACGGCCTGCGGCTGGTCAGGGCGGTCGAGCAGCTCTGCGGTGAGGTGCAGCAGCAGCCCTGCGGCGGGCGTGTGCCCCGGGAGATAGCTCACCACCGGTGCGTTACGCCCCGCCCCGCCACCGCCGACGGCTCCCCCCCCCGCCGACGGCCCACCGCCCGCCGACGGCCCCCCCCCCGCCGACGGCCCACCGCCCGGCCCGGTCACGCCCCCCCCGCCGCCGCGAAACTCCGGTTCCGGCACCGCCGCCCACGCCAGTCCGTAGCGGCGGCTGACGCCACTGCGCAGCAGGGCATCGAGCTCGGTTTGCAGTCGCTCCAGCGCATCGGGTCGGCCCCCGGCCGCCGTGGCAGGCGTCTGCGCCATCGACGTGACGGCAAGGGCCGGCCCGGCGAGCGCCAACAGGCTCACCGCCACACGTCGCGCGATCCCCGCTGGCATGTGTCGCATCGGACCGGAGTGTAACCGAACGCGGCAGGCCCGGTTTGCGTACCGAGGCCAGAGGCACTGGCCTGTGTCGGAGCGTGCGGGGGGGCCGTGCAGGGGGGGCAGGGCAGGGGGGCTGCAGGGCCGGCCGGCGAGTGTCCGATGTTGACATCGAAGGTCGCGGCGTTCCGTCACGGAGGATGGACACGGGCGTGACGCCAGCGCGGGCGACGGCCCGGGAGGTGCACCATGGACGATGACGCCCTGCTTCGCTCCGAGTCGCTGTCGGCAGATGGCGAGACGGGTCCGGAGGTCACGACGGCAGCGGAAACGTTGGCGGACCGCGACGCGTCGGCGAGCGCCTCACCCCGCGGAGATCGGCGTGTCCGTCTGGACACCATGGACGACCCGGAATGCCCGTTTGTGAACCGCTACGACGGCCGCTGCAGCGAGCATCTGACGATGGGCGGCCTTGGCTACGCCTACCGCTACTGCTTCGCCGAGTTCGCGGCGTGCCCGGTGTACGCCGAGCTGATGGCGGAGCGGGCTGAGGGTGTGGCAGCGGCGGCAGGGACGGCGGGTGGCGACACGCCGGAGCCGACCGGCGGGGCGGCCCGGCCGCGTCGGGTCGAGGTGACGGTGAACCGGCAGGTGTTGCAGCGGGCGGTCCGCGTGGCGTAGAGGGGGTTCCGGGCCGCAGAGCGGTTCGCGGCGGCCGGCGAAGGGAACGGGCGGCGATGCCGGGCGACGGAGCGAGAAAGCCACAGGGGACAGCCCGCACGCCGGGGCCCCCACAGGCGGTCGGGGCGCTCCGACGCGGCCGGAAGGCCGTGCACGACCCCGCGACCGCGGCCGGGCAGATCCGACCCTTTCTCGCCTACCTCGCCACCGAACGGGGGCTGGCCGGCAACACCCTCGACGCGTACCGGCGCGACCTCACCGACGTGGCGGCGTTTCTCCAGCGCCGGGGCCAGACCCTGACGGACGCGTCGGCGGCCGACTTCCACGCGTACCTTCAGCAGCAAACGCGGCAAGGTCAGAGCACGCGGACGGTCTCACGTCGGCTGGCGGCCATCCGGGCGTACGGCAAGTACCTTGCGGTGGAGGGACGCGATCGCAGCGACGTGCTGCAACTGCTCGAGCGGCCCAAGCCCGAGCGGTCGCTGCCGACGGTGCTCAGCCGCGGCCAGGTCGAACGTCTGCTGGCGGCCCCCGACCCGATGCACCCGCTTTCCGCGCGGGATGTGGCGATCCTCGAGCTGCTGTATGCCAGCGGGCTAAGGGCCAGCGAGCTGTGCACACTCGAACTGCGCGATGTGAACCTTTCGGTGGGCGTCGTGCGGGTGCTGGGCAAAGGGCGGAAGGAGCGGGTCGTGCCGATGGGCGACGCCGCTCGCGCCGCGCTGGCCCGCTACCTCGCCGACACCCGGCCAGCCCTGCTGGCCCGGGCCGCCGAGGCGACCGACCGCGTCTTCCTCTCGCACACCGGCAAACCGCTGGAGCGCGTTGCCCTCTGGCAGATTGTCCGCCGCGCCGCCGGGCGTTCGGGCGTGCTGCGGGAGGTGCACCCGCACGTGCTGCGGCACTGCTTCGCCAGCCACCTCGTCGAAGGCGGCGCCGACCTGCGGGTGGTGCAGGAACTGCTGGGGCATGCCGACGTTTCAACGACGCAGATCTACACGCACGTCGATGCCCGCCGGCTCAAGGACGTGCACGCGCGCTTCCACCCCCGCCGGTAGGCCCCCCCCCACCGCCGCCCCCCCCCCGCCGCTCACCCCGACCGCCGCCCACCCCCGCCGCAACCCTACTTCGGCAGCTTGCCCCGCACGGCCGTCAGTGCATCGGCGTAGCCCGCGAGGTTGCCGCGCGTCTCCTTGTCCAGCGGGGCGAACAGCCCGCCGATGGCGTCCATCACGTCGTTGACGGTGGCTTCGGGCAGCTTCTCCGAGACGGCCACCGCGTTATACAGCGCGAAGATGCCCAGCGCCTGCTGTTCGACGCCGTGGATGCCCAGCGCCAGCAGCCCGTCGTCGGCGGCGATGGCGTTGAGCGTCTTGAGGGTCATGGCGCGGTCGGGGGAGAAGCTGTTGAACGTGGCGTAGAGGGCTTCGGCGGCGGCGGCCGTGGCCGAAGCGGCTTGCGCCAGTGCGGCGGCGTCGCCGAGCCGGGCCGCCATGCCCGCGGTGACGGCCGACCCGCCCGGCCCGCCCGCATCGACCAGCGCCTTGAGCACGCGGAGGTGGCCCATCGCCTGGGCGTAGGCCTGCTCGATGGCGGGGATGTCGCCGGCGGCCGCCCGGGTGGCCAGCTGCCGGAAGCTGTCGCGGACGGCGACGATCTGGCCGGCGGCCCACTGCCGCGTGTGGAAGTACGGCGTGGCCGGGTCGGGCCAGTGACGGTCGGTGTAGACGTTGGGGTTGGAGAAGTAGTCGAGCTCGAAGTAGGTCACGGGGTGGCCGGCGGCCACGAGCTTGTGGTCGATGGCGAGGTGGCACGACGCACAGCGGTCGGCCCGCTCCACCAGCGGGTTGGTGTCGTAGAGCCCGGTGGCGGTGAGCAGTTTGGCGTGGTAGGCCGGGTCGGGGGCGCCGGCGGCTTGCCGCTGCTGCGCGGTCCAGCCCTTGGTGGCGTGCGGCGTCAGGTACCTTTCCGACGGGCCGTGGCAGGTCGTGCAGGAGTTGCCTTCATCGACGGCGAACTCCTTGCCCTGCAGCGGCTCGGGCACGTTGGTGGCGTGGCAGGAGAGGCAGGAATCCGACGTGGTGGCGTCGGCGATGCCGAGGGCGGAAGCGATCTTGCGGGACTGCTCGTTGCCCAGCGTGTCGTAGGCGTTGCGATGGGGGTCGCCGCCGTTCCAGAGCGTGTAGGCGTTGTTGCCGTGAGGCGAGACGCCCGGCTCCGACCCGCCATGGCAGGCCGCCGCGTTGCAGGTCTTGGCGCCGTCGAACTTGATGCCCAGCTTGACCAGCGACGCCACGGGCGACTCGATGGCCCCGCCGGCCCCGCCGATCGCCCCCCCGACCGCCGCGGTGACGGCAAAGATGCCGCCGGTCAGCACGACGAACGCCAGCCGCTGCCCCCGTGTGATGCGACGTGTGCGCGGGGCGTCGCCTCCCGCCTGAGCCCGTGCCGCCATGATGCCTCCCTCTGAACCCGCCGGTCGCGGCGACCGAAAGCGCGGCCCCATGAAAGAGCCCGACCGCCGACGCCTTGCCCGGATGCGCTCAATGGTGATGAAATCCGCATGAGATTGCAACCGCTTCCGCGGGCAACGCGCGGACGCAGCGGTCGGGGCGGGCGTCGGCCCGACCCTTGGCAGGGCGGCGTCGGGGCCGCCGTCGCGCACTCGGCGACACCGCCGCGGGCGCCGTTTCGGTTGCGGCGATGTCAGGAATGTGCGACGTTGACCGCGGAAGAGGCGCGTTCCGGCCGTCCGGCCAGGCGCGCCGCCGCCGCCGGAGTCTGTCATGGTTCATCCCTCTGACGCCGACCCTGCCGCCCTGCCGGGGAACGACGGGGCCGACATTCCCGCTTCTGCGATGCGGCAGTTGCTGGAGGTGTCGCGCGAGCTGGGGGTGACGACGGACCTGGAGCATCTGCTGCCGCTGATTTGCCACGCGGCGACGCGGATGCTGCACGCCGACCGGAGCAGTCTGTTTCTGCACGATGCGGCGTCGGACGAGCTGTGGACGAAGGTGGCGCTGGGCACGCGGGAGATCCGGGTGCCGGCGTCGGCGGGCATCGTGGGCGAAGCGTTCCGCACGCGCTCGACGCTGGTGATCCCCGACGCCTACGCAGACGCCCGCTTCAACCGCGCGGTGGACCAGCAGACCGGCTACCGCACGCGGAACCTGCTCACGTTGCCGGTGTTCGACCTGGACGGCCGTCCCGTGGGCGTGCTGCAGGTGGTGAACAAGGACCCGGCGTGCGGACAAGGCGTGTTCACGGCCGCCGACGAGCTGCTGGCGCGGCTGCTGGCCGACCAGGCGGGGGTGGCCATCCAGCGGTATCACCTGCAGCAGAAGGCGCTGGCGGCGGTGGCGATGCAGCGGGAGATGGACCTCGCCCGTCGGGTGCAGGAGGCACTGATCCCCAAGGTGCCGCCGGAGCTGCCGGGGCTGGAGGTGGCGGGATGGAACCGCCCGGCCAGCACGACCGGGGGCGACGCGTACGACCTGTGGGTGACGCGGGAGGGGCTGCTGGGGGTGTTCGTGGCCGACGCGACGGGGCACGGCATCGCCCCAGCGCTGGTGGTCAGCCAGGCGAGAGCCCTGGTGCGGGTGCTGTGCGACGACACCAGCGAGCCGCTTGAGGTGTTCGAGCGGGTGAACCAGCGGCTGGCCGCGGACCTCGAGAGCGGCATGTTCGTCACCGCGTTTCTGGCCCTGATCGGCCCGGAAGGGACGGTGCGGTGGTGCAGTGCCGGGCACGGCCCGGTGCTGCTGCGGAGCGGGCCGGACGGGCCGCCGGAGGAGCTGGTGCCGCCGGCGCCGCCGCTGGGCGTGCTGGACCCGTTTCTGGCGGACCGGCCCGTTGGCCGCCGCCTCGAGCCCGGGGGCTACCTCGCGGTGCTCACGGATGGCATCACGGAGAGCTGGAGCCCCGGCGGGGAGCAGTTCGGGATGGAGAGGCTGCTGGAGAGCCTGACGGAGGGCGCCGACGCCGGGCCGGCGGCGTGGGTCGCCTTGCTGCGGGAGCGCCTTGCCGCCTGGCAGGACACCCGCGAGCCGAGCGACGACCAGACGGCGGTGATGGTGCGCTGTAAAACGTAAGCGGAAAGCGCACTTGCGTTTTCCGTGTCGTTGTGGGGTGTGGTAGGTTGAGCGGTGCGGGGGAGGGATGCGGGGCGGGGTGCGGGGGAGGGGTGCTGGGAAGGGGTGCTGGGAAGGGGTGCGGGGAAGGGGTGCGGGGGAGGGGTGCACTCCGGGCGACCCGGGCGTGGGGAGGGTGAAGGGAGCACCGCGGCATGGAATTTCCCTACGGCAAGGCGCCGCTGGCGATCCTGATTCTGGCGCTGGTCTCCGGCGGGCTGCTGCTGCTGCAGCGTGTCACGGCCCGCGAGCGACCGGACCTCATCCTCCAGACATTCGCTTTGCAGCACGTCCCGGGGCTGGAGCTGGCGGCGCGCGACTTTTACGCCAAGACGGGCAAGCGCGTGGAGATCCAGCTCGTGGACCAGCGGGCGCTGCAGAGCCGGCTGCAGGCGTCGCTGCAGTCGGGGGCGGCGGTGCCGGACCTCGTGGAGCTGCTGGAATCGTCGATGGGCGTGTTCACCAAGGGCCCGCTGGAGGACGTGGGCTTCATCGACCTCACCGACCGTCTCAAGGCCGGCGGCTGGATGGACAAGCTCGTGCAGAGCCGCTTCAGCCTCTGGTCCAGCCGTGGGCGGATTTTCGCGCTGCCCCACGACGTGCACCCGGTGATGCTGGCCTACCGCCGCGACCTCGTGGAGCAGCTGGGCATCGACGTCAGCAAACTCACCACGTGGGAGGAGTTCGTCCGCGTCGGGCGGGAGGTGACGCGCGACCTCAACGGCGACGGCGTGCCCGACCGGTACATGCTCGACATGTTCATCGGCGGCGGCGGCACGCTGCAGATCCTGCTGCTGCAGCGCGACATCTCCGTGCTCGATGAAAACGGACTGGTGGCCTACGACCGCGAGGAGACCGCCGACGTCATCGAGTGGTACATCCGGCAGGTGACCGGCAAGGACCGCATCGCCTTCGAGTGCGGATGGGGTCAGACGCTGTACAAGGCCATGATCGACGGGCTGTGCCTGTTCTATTTCTGCCCCGACTGGCGGAGCAAGAGCTTCGCCGCGGAAGTGCCCAGCCTCGCCGGGAAGATGGCGCTGATGCCACTGCCGGCATGGCACGAGGGCGGGCGACGCACCAGCGTCTGGGGCGGCACCGGGCTGGCCATCACCCGGCAGACGGCCGACCCCGAGCTGGCGTGGGAGTTCGCGATGTACGCGTATTACACGCCGCAGTACCTCGGGCGTCGGTTCGCCGCCAACTACATCCTGCCGCCACTGAAAGAAGCGTGGAGCCTGCCTGAGCTCAACGAGCCGGACCCGTACTACTCCGGTCAGAAGCGCGGCGCCATGTACGCGGCGCTGGCGCCCGAAACGCCGGTGCGGCACGTCAGCCCGTTCATCTCGCTGGCCGACAGCAAGCTCAACGAGGCGTACACCAACGCGTTGACCTACTTCGAACGCAACGGCGAGGCGGGCTGGCGGGAGTACATCCGCTCGGAGCTGAAGCGCACGGCCGACCAGGTGCGGGCGCAGATCGCCCGCAACCGCTTCTACCGGACGGCCGCGCCGGAGCCGGTGAGCGCGGGAGGTGAGCGGTGAGCATCGGAGGTGAGCGATGAGCGCGGTGCTGCCGGGGGTGGGCGTGGGGGTCCGGTCGGGCGGCGGCAAGGGCAGCAGCGGGGCCGTCTTTCGGCCCCAGAAGCGGGCGCCGTGGATCTTCCTCGCCCCGTACCTGCTCCTCACGGCCGTCTTCTTCGTCTACCCGGTCATCTACGCCACGCTGCTGGCGTTTTACCAGACCAACGGCCCGGCCAGCCGGGCCTACGTCGGGCTGGAGAACTTCACGTTCGTGCTCTCCGACCCCGACTTTCACGTCGCGGTGTGGAACACGGCGGTGTTCTGCTTCTTCTCGCTGGCGGTGCAGCTTCCGCTGAGCCTTGGGCTGGCGCTGCTGCTGAACACGCGCAACGACCGGCTCAAGGGCTTTTTCCGGCTGGCGATCTTCGCCCCCAACCTCGTGGGTCAGGTGTTCGTGGGCATCCTTTTTGCGGTGCTGTTCACGCCGCGGTTCGGGCTGTTCAACCAGCTCGTGCATGCGATCTTCGGTATGGGGCTGGAGACGCGCTGGCTCTCCGACCCGGCGATGGTCATGCCCGCGATCGTGCTGGCGAGCCTGTGGATCTACGTCGGCTTCAACATGGTGTACTTTCTGGCAGCACTGCAGAACGTGGACCAGAGCCTGGTGGAGGCCGCCCGCATCGACGGGGCCGGGCCGCTGGGCGTGTTCTGGCACGTCACGCTGCCGAGCATCAAGCCGGTGGCCACGTTCGTCGTGGTCATGAGCACCATCGGCAGCTTCAACCTCTTTGAGCTGCCCTACGCCCTGCTCCGCGGCTACGGACCCAACAACTCCGGGCTCACCATCGTCGGCTACCTCTACCGCAACGCCTTCGAAGGCGGCGACCTCGGTCTTGGCGCGGCCATCGGCTGGCTCCTCACCGGCATGATCCTCGTGCTGAGCCTGCTGCAGATCCGCCTCTCCGGCACGATGCGAAAGGACGCGTAAGCGCCATGAACACGCTGCAACTCACCCTGCTCTCGCTCGTGGCGGTGTTCGTCGTGCTGCTGCCGCTGCGCCCCCGCTGGGCGTGGCACTACGCCCGCTACGCCGTGCTCACCCTCGCCGCCTCGCTGGTGCTCATGCCGTTCCTCTGGCTGCTGGCCGCGTCGGTCAAGCACCCCGACTACCTCAACGAGTACGTCTTCTTCCCCCCGCCGCACACCTGGTTCAGCCAGTGGACCAAGGTCAACCCCGACGGCACCACCGAGACGATGAAGCCGACGCTGAGCCTGCTGAACTTCGAGGTGCTCTTCACCCCCCGCCGCACCCTCGAAGGCGACGTCGTCTTCACCCGCCACATCCTCAACTCCGTCTTTCTCGCCTCCGCCGGCACAGTCATCTCGCTCTTCTTCTCCAGCCTCGCCGGCTACGCGCTGGCCAAGTACCGCTTCCGCGGACGCACCCCCATCCTCACGTTCATGCTCGCCAGCCTCACCATCCCCGGCGTGGTGCTGCTGGCGCCCGTCTACGAGCTCATCTACCACATCGGCTGGCTCGACACCTACTGGGCGCTGCTGGTGCCCGGCGCGGTGAGCGTCTTCGGCATCTTCCTGTTCCGACAGGCCATGCTCGGCGTCCCCGACGAGCTCATCGAAGCCGGCCGCATGGACGGCTGCTCGGAGTTCATGATCTACCTCAAGCTGGCCATGCCGCTGGTGCGGCCCATGAGCGGCGCGTTCTGCCTCGTGACCTTCCTGGGCCTGTGGAACAGCTTCCTCGGGCCCAGCATCTTCCTGCAGACCCACGCCAAGATGCCCCTGCCCGTGATCCTCAATCAGTACGTCGGCGAGCAGCAGCAGCAGTACGGCGTGTTCCTCGCCGGAACCCTGCTGGCGATCATCCCGCCGGCCGTGCTGTTCCTGTTCCTGCAGCGGGAGTTCATCTCCGGGCTCTCCAGCGGCGCCGTCAAAGGCTGACCCGCCCCACGCCGGACGACACCCCGCACACCGGCCGACTCAGGCCAGCCCGTCCCACCGCTCGCCGTCTTCCAAGGCGTCGATCTCCGCCTGCCGCCGCGCCCACTGCCGCCGCCGATGCCGCGGGCCGGGGTCGGCGTCGTCCCCCGCTTCACCTGCGGCCGCCGCGGGCGACGCACCCAACCCCACAGTCACCGCGGGCGAAAGCCGGGACACCTGCTCCCCCGGCCAAGCTCGCGGCCCCCCATCCGCCCGAACGCCCCGCCACCACCCCGCCGCCACGTCCACGCTCGCCACCGTCACGATGTTCGCCTCCTGTTCGATGCCGACTCTCTATCGAACAAAGGCCAAACACTTCTCCAAACTTTTCCCGAACTTTTCCACTGACAGGGTGTGGTCACTGCGGAGGAAAGGGCTGCGGGAAACCGCGGACGGGAAGTCCGGCCGAGACCCGGCATGGCCGCAGCGCGGGCACATGGCGGCGGCAAAAAAAGAACCCCGCCGACCCGCGGGGTTCTCACGCCCAAACCGTTCCGTGTCGCTTGTCCGGGCCGCTTAGAACCGGCGACGCCGGACCAGCCCGGCCGCGAGCAGCCCGCCGCCCGCCAGCGACGCGGCCGGCAGCGGGATGTCCACCAGCGGCACGCGCTCCACCGAGCCGATCAGCGTGAGGTTGTCGATCTCGACCGTGTTGGCCGTTCCAGGAGCGAACACGTACACGCGGATGGTCACCGGGACGGTCATCGCCGTCAGGCCGGTCAACGTGAAGGAGTAGTTGGCGAGGTTCGGCCGAACCGTCGTGAAGTTAAACGCGCCGTGAAACACCGGGCTGCCCATGCCCACGACGGAGTAGATGGCGACGCCACGCGGGGCCGATTCGGCACCCCGGGCGCCGTCCAGCGTCAACGACGTCAGGGTCATCTGGAAGCCCGACGTTGGGGTCACCGTGAACGAGAAGTACGAGCTCGTGGCGGCGAGGTTGTTCTGGGCCAACGTGTTGGTGAGGTTGGTGCTTGCCGGCCCGCTACTCGCGTTGTAGCCCGTCCCACCCGTTCCCGGGGCCGCCTGCAACACGTTGTTCAGGTAGCTCGATGACGGGTTGGTCGACGCCGAGAAACTGTTGAGGCTGGCGTTGACCACCGACGTCGCCGTGACGTTGGCGGCGACGGTCGTGGGGACGCCCGACGTGTTGAAGTTGAACTGCGTCACGGTCGCGGCGTAGGCGGCCGTCCCGGCCGACGCCACAGCCGCCGCACCCACCGCCGCCAGCACCTTGTGCAACGTCATGACCTGCTCTCCTCTTCCATGACCCGGCCACGCTCCGCTCCATGCACACCATCGCTGAAGCGGACGACCGGGCGATGATGTTGTACCCCACCGAGCAGCGCAAAGTTTGCACGTTGCGGTATTGTGCTTGTACATTTGCGGCAGATGGGCACGACCTTGGGGCCATCGCCGTCCGGGGGGCGGGTGGGGCGCGGGGGGTGGGGGGCACGGCCCGAGCGGGGCGGGCATCGCCGCGTCGCCGTGGTCGGGCTGAACAGTCCGGACACGGGGTACGCGGTCATGACCGGCGTGGTGCGGGCGGCGCGGGAGTGCGGGGACTGGCGCGTCGGGCTGATGTCGCCGGCGGCGACCGAGCTGACCGGACGGCCTTCGGTGCGTCCGCACGGCGTTTTGCTGATGTCCTCGGCGGCTTCGCTGGCACCTGTATTGACCGGACTGGGATTGGCCGTAGTGGCGCTGAACGGCATCCCCGCCGAGCTGGGCCGTCGAGGCGGCGTTGGTGAGCGGCTGGGGGCGGTGTTGCCGGATGAGGCGGCCGTCGGCTCGATGGTGGCCGAACATCTGCGCTCGCAGGGGCTTCGGCGGCTGGTTTACGTCGGCTTCGACCACCCCGCCAGCCGGGCCCGGGGCGAGGGGTTTCTGGCGGCCTCGCGGCGTGGAAGTGCCGAGGCGGTGGAACTGGGGTCGCAGTGGACGTGGGCGCGGGCGACGTCGCCGGTGCAGCTGGCGTGGGCGATCCGTCGGTTGCCGCGGCCGATGGGCGTGTTCGCGTTCAACGACGAGATCGCGATGGCGGTGGTGGATGCGGCGCTGCGGCTGGGGTGGCGCGTGCCGGACGATGTGGCGGTGGTCGGCGCGGACAACACACGCCTGCGTTGGCAGTTGGCGTCGGTGCCGCTGAGCAGCGTGGACCTGCGTCTGGAAGAGCTGGGCTACCGCTCGGCGCGGATGCTCGGGGAGATGCTGCGTGGCGGGACGCCGCCGCCGGTGGAGCGGGTTCGGCCGGCGGGCGTCGTGGTGCGGGCGTCGTCGGACATCCTGGCGATCGCGGACCCGGTGGTGGCGGACGCGGTGCGGCTGGTGCGGAGCGAGGCGTGCGAAGCGCTGACGGCGGCGGAGGTCATCGCGCGAGCGCCGGCCGTGAGCCGCAGCACGCTCGAGCGGCGGTTCCGTGCCGTGGTGGGCCGGTCGATCGGCGAGGAAATCCGTCGCGTGCGGCTGGAGCGGGCGCGTGAGCTGATCGAAGCCGGCGGGACGTCCCTGACTGAGATCGCGCTGCAGTGCGGGTTCTCCGACCTGCCGCACCTGACGCGGCAGTTCACCCGAGCCTACGGCAAGCCGCCGTCGGCGTGGCGGTTCCGGACGTAGTCTCGCCGCCGTCAGCGCGTCAGTTTCAAGGCGCGATGGGCGATGTCCGTGCGGTAGTGCATGCCGTCGAAGTGGATGCACTTCATGGCGGCGTACGCGCGGTCGCGCGCGGCGGCGAGCGTGTCGCCCAGCGACGTGACCGCCAGCACCCGTCCGCCGTCGGTGACCAGCCGGCCGTCCACCAGCCGGGTGCCGGCGTGGAAGACCACGGTGTCGGGGAGCCGCTCGGCGGCGTCGATGCCGGTGATGGGCAAGCCTTTGGGATAGCTGCCGGGGTAGCCCTTGCTGGCGGCGACGACGCACAGGGCCGGACGGGGGTCGAAGCGGAGGTCGATGTCCTGGAGGCGGCCGCGGCTGGCGTGGTGGAGGGCCAGCGCGAGGTCGCCGCGCAGGCGGAGCATCAGCGGCTGGGTTTCGGGGTCGCCGAAGCGGCAGTTGAACTCCAGCACCTTCGGGCCGGCGGCGGTGAGCATGAGCCCTGCGTAGAGCACGCCGCGGTAGTCGATGCCTTCGCGTTTGAGCCCGTCGATGGTGGGGATGAGGATGGTGCGTTCGACCTCGGCCAGCAGCGACTCGGAAAGCACAGGCGTCGGGCAGTACGCGCCCATGCCGCCGGTCATCGGGCCGGTGTCGCCGTCATCGACGGCCTTGTGGTCCTGACAGGGGTCGAGCACGAACAGGTCGTTGCCCGCGACCAGCGCCAGCACGGAGACCTCCGGCCCCTGGAGGTACTCTTCGATGACCAGCTTGCTGCCGGCATCGCCGAACTCGCGCCGCCGCATCACACGGTCGATGGTGTCCAGCGCGTCTTCGACGCGGAAGCAGAGGGTCACCCCCTTGCCCTTGGCCAGCCCCGCGGCCTTGAGCACGTGCGGAGCCGGGCGCGACTTGACGTACTCCTCGGCGGCCTTGGCGTCGGTGAAGACGCGGGCGTCGGCCGTCGGCACCGCCTGATGCTTCATCAGTTCCTTGGCGAACCACTTGTCGGCCTCGATGCGGGCGGCCGAGGCGGTGGGCCCGAACGTGGGAACGCCGGCGGCGGTCAGTGCGTCCACCAGCCCCATCGCCAGCGGGTCTTCCGGGCCGACGACGACGAGGTCGATCTTGCAGGTCTTTGCGGCTGCCACGACCGCGGACAGGTCGGTCGGGGCGATGGGCAGCGACTCGGCCAGCGGGAGCGTGCCGGGGTTGCCGGGGGCGGCATAGAGCCGGGTCACCGATGGCGATTTCGCGAGCCGGTAGAGCAGGGCGTGTTCGCGGCCGCCCGAGCCGACGACGAGGATGTTCATGCAGCGACTCCGCAGGCCACAGGCCGTCAGACGGCGAGCGTACAGCGGGTCGAGAATAGGCCCAACGGCGGCGAAACGGTCCGCCGCTGAACCCCGGGCGGCGTCGGTGCCGCGCCGAGCCGCCCTTCCCCGGGGCACCGCAAATTCATGACGTCAGGGCAGCCAACGGTTTGCCCTTCGGGCTGGGTAAAGCTAAAAGGGAAGCCCTTCGGGGTGTTTGTTGGACCAGGAAGGTTGGGAATCGCAGTCAAGGAGAACAAGCGGTCGGGCCTATTCCCAATGCGACGAGGCGGTCGCGCCCGGCCGGCAGAGTAGAAGGAGAGAACGATGAGGTTCCAGCTTGGCTTGAGCCGCCTGTTCATGGCGGCCACGTTGGGCGCGGTGATGTGGGCGGGCGGTTGCCAGACGACCGAACCCGCCCCGAGCCAGCCGGCGGCCCAGCCGGCCGCGCCGGCCCCGCGGGCGCTGTACCGGCCGAACGCCGGTCCGGGGATGGTGGTCAACGCGCTGGCGTTCCCGACGGGGGAGGTACCCAGCAGCGCGATCCTGCTGCACACGGTGACGCCGGCGGAGGTGCGGGCGGGCCAGCCGTACAACTACGAGCTGCACGTCACCAACCTCACCTCAGCGACGCTGCAGAGCGTGATGGTGATGGCCAGCAACGCCCAGAACCTGGACGTGACGGCCTCCACGCCCGAGGCGCAGCGCACGCCGGCCGGGTTCACCTGGAACCTGGGGAACCTGCCCGGCGGCGAGACGCGCGTGATCCGCGTGACCGGCCGGGCCGACGCGGTGGGCTCCAGCAGCAACTGCCTGGCGGTGTCGTACAACAACCTGCTGTGCACGCAGGTTCGCGTGACGCAGCCGGCGCTGGCGATCAGCAAGACCGCCCCGGCGGAAGTGCTGCAGTGCGACCCGATCCAGATGGTCATCGAGGTGCGGAACACCGGGACGGGCACGGCCAGCAACGTCCGCGTGACGGACAACCTGCCGTCGGGCCTGGTGACGACCGACGGGCAGCAGAACGTGACGGTGGCGCTGGGCGACATCCCGGCGGGCGAGTCCAAGCGGGTGACGATCAACGCCCGGGCGCAGCGGGCCGGTTCGTTCCAGAATCAGGCGATGGTGGCGGCCGACGGCAACCTCACCGCCCAGTCGAACACGACCACGACGGTGGTCCGCAAGCCGCGGCTCGAGCTGGCGTGCGTGGCCCCCGAACGCGTGATCCTCGGTCGCCCGGCGACCTTCACCTTCACCGTGCGGAACACGGGTGACGGCGCCAGCCGCGACACGATGGTGAACATGCCGCTGCCGGCGGGGACGGCCTTCGTCTCGGCCACCGAGGGCGGCATGGCCTCGCCCACCGGCGTGACGTGGAACCTCGGCACGCTGGCGCCCAACGCCAGCCGCACCGTCGCGGTGACCGTCCGTCCGTCCGACAAGGGCGCGGTGCCCGCGTCGGCCACGGCCGTCGGCTTCTGTGCCGACCAGGTCACGACCAACTGCCAGACCGTGGTCGAGGGCGTGCCGGCCATCCTCGTCGAAATGATCGACACGGAGGACCCGGTCGAAGTCGGCCAGCAGACCACGTACGTCATCACGGTCACCAACCAGGGCACGGCAGCGGGCACGAACGTCACCGTGGTCATGGAGCTGCCGGCAGAGCTGGACTTCATCTCGGCGACGGGTCAGACCCAGGGCCGGCTCGAGGGCCGCTCGCTGCGGTTCGCTCCGATCGCGACGCTGGCGCCGCGGGCCAAGGCCGAGTGGCGCGTCGTCGTCCGGGCCAACGCCGAACGCGAGGTCCGCACGCGGGTGCTGGTCACCAGCGACCAGTTCCGCACGCCGATCGAAGAGATCGAATCCACCAACCTGTACAAGTAACCGCCGACGCGGTCGGCCGGCCCGCCCACGGGTCGGCAGGCCGAGCCGGCTGAGCTGCGTCCAAGTCGCTTGAGCGACACGGACGACTTGACAGGCACCGGGCCGGGGCTTTCCCAACGGAAGGTCCCGGCCCTTTCTTTTGACCCGCCACGGCCCCCGGACGTCGCCTTCGCAAGCTATCGCCGCACGCGGCCGGCTCGACGCCGGCGGGCGGCGTTTGACATCCCCCCGTCGGCTTCTATCCTCCCTTTCCGGCGGTCGGTCGGCCCGGCCCGCCTGCGGGGCGTAGCTCAGCTTGGTTTAGAGCGCTAGACTGGGGGTCTAGAGGTCGCTGGTTCAAATCCAGTCGCCCCGATTGCACCACGACGGCACGGAAACGAGACACACCCGCATCCGCCGATGCGGGTGTTTTCCTTTCCCGGGGCCGCACGTCGCCCGCGCGGAGACGCCTCAGGGCCTCCGGAAAGTGTGCAGGTCAAACGACGGGGCCCTCAGCCGAGCATGGCGTGCGAGGCGGGGTCGCGCGAAACCCGCCGGCCGGGCAGGTACTCCACGCTGGCGGCCTGTCGCACGGGCTGGGGGTAGAGCGACATCAGTTGCAGGAACATCTCCGGGATGTCGGTGGAGACGGGCAGCCCCATGGCCTTGGCAGCATCGGCGGTGATGGGGTAGTCGTGCGTCCAGGTGCCCTGAGTGAGCTGCTCGGCCAGCGTCCGCGCGGTCTCGGGGGGCATCCGCCCGGCGAGCAGTTCGCACACCGCATCGCGGACCTGCCGCAGGGCCTTTTCCGCGATGTCGGCACGGACGAGGGTGGCGTCGTCGATCTCGGCAATGGGCTTTTCCTTGACCACCTTCACGAGCGACGCGGCGGGGAACTCGCCGAGCTGAGGGTCCACCGGGCCGAGCACGGCGTGCGGGCTCATGATGATCTCGTCGGCGGCCAGCGCGATCAGCGTCCCGCCGGACATCGCGTAGTGCGGGACGATCACGCGGACCTTGCCCTTGCGGCCGCGGACGGCCCGCGCGATCTGCAGCGCCGCCAGCACCAGCCCGCCGGGGGTGTGCAGCACGAGGTCCACGGGCACGTCGTCGTCGGTCATCTGGATCGCCCGAAGCACCTCCTGTGCGTCGTTGACGTCGATGTACCGCAGCACGGGAAAGCCGAGAAAGCCCATCGTCTCCTGCCGGTGCACCAGCAGAATGACCCGGGAGCCGCGCTGCTGCTCGATGCGGCCGAGCATGCGGAGACGGGATGCGTCGAGCATGCGTCGGCGGATGACCGGCTCGAGCGCCGAAATCGCCAGAAAGATCCAGAACAGATCCATCACGCCCATGTTCAGTCCTCTCCGTCGGCGAGGCCTACTCCCGCCACGGCTGGCGGGTCCACGCGTCTTCGACGAACCACTCGTCGCGGTGCGGCGGCAGCTTGGGCCGTCGGCGACGCGGCGGCAGGAAGGCCCAGAAGGTCAGCATCCCCGCGACGAACCCACCGACGTGAGCCCACCACGCGATGCCGCCGACGTTGCCCGGCGCCGCCAGCGAGAGCGTGCCGCTGAACAGCTGCAGCAGGAACCACATGCCCAGGTACAGCACCGCCGGCACCACGAAAAAGAACGGGATGAACAGCACGGGCAGCAGCACAATGATCTGCGACCGCGGGAACATCAGCAGATAAGCCCCCATCACGCCCGCGATCGCCCCCGACGCCCCGACCGCCGGCACCGTGGACGACGGGTTGAGGTAGATGTGCGTCACCGCGGCCGCCACGCCACAGAGCAGATAAAACAGCAGAAACCGCGCCGGCCCCATCCGGCACTCGACGTTGTCCCCGAACAGCCACAGCGCCCACATGTTCATGATGATGTGCGCCCAGCCGCCGTGCAGGAACATGCTCGTCACCAGCGGCCAGTAGCTCTGCGGAAGCCCCGCCCACGCCCACCACTCCGGCTGCGTGTACCGCACCGGCACGACCCCGAGCAGGTAGAAAACTCGTTCCAGCTCGGGCGGCGAGAGCCGCAGCTGCAGAGCGAAGCACACCGCGTTGAGCGCGATCAGCGTCCAGGTCATCCACGGCGTGGCACGGCTGGGGATGGTGTCGCGGATCGGAATCATCGCTCATTGGGCAGGGGCCATCGCCGGCACCTCCGCCGGCGGGTGAGGCGTACCACGGGCGAGCACCGGAAACAACTCCGTCAGGCCGTCGGCGATGAACTGCACCGCGATCGCGGCCACGAGCAGCCCCACGAGCCGGGTCAGCACGTTCAGCCCGGTCGTGTGCAGTTTCGCCTCGATGGCCACGGCCCAGCGGAGCACGACGTAGGTCACGGCCGCGGTCGCCGCGATGCACGCCAGCACGAACGCCTCACGCAGCAGCGAATCCCTCGCCGACCCCATGAGCACGGTGACGGTGGCGATGGCGCCCGGGCCGGCGAGCATCGGAATCCCCAGCGGCACGACCCCCACCTCCGCCTTTTCGATGCCCTCCGACACCTCGGCCTCGCTCGAGCGCGTCGCCGACCGCTGTGCCCGCAGCATGTCCAGCGACATCAGAAACAGCAGCGACCCGCCCGCGACCCGAAACGCCCCCAGGCTCACCCCGAAAAGCCGGAAAATCGCGCCCCCCGCGACCGCGAACGTCGTGAGCGTGAGCAGCACCGTCCATGCGGCGATGCGGGCGGTGCGACGGCGCCGCTCGGGGCCGTCGGTCGCGGTCATCGTGAGATACAGCGGGATCGCCGCGAACGGATCGACAATCACGAGGATCCCGATGAATGCCGTGAGGTAAAATGCAAAATACTCCTCCACCGCTCCTCCACCCGGCCACCCCCGCCCCGTTTCCCGCACCCGTTCCCGCCGACCTGGGCGACGCCACGGCCACCACGCCCGCGCGACCTCCACACCCTACCGGACCCGACCGCGGCGACCAAACCTCACCGCGGCCGACGGCCGGCCACGCGACCGCTTTCCCCTCGGGGACTAGCCTTGGGCCGGCATGCTGTGCTTTGTCTTGCGTTCACGCGTTCCCGCCCGGTGGGCGGCCGCCGCCTTGACGCTGCCGGTGGCAGGCCTGCTGCTCGCCGGCGGGTGCGCGACGCGGCCGAGCCTGCCGGCACCGCTGGCCCTCTCCCACACGTCGCTGCTGCAGGACGACCTCGTCGCCGAGCTGCCCGCCGGACGCGTCACCTTCGACCTCTTCCTGCCCGATGAACCGGGACCCCGGCCGCTGGTGGTCATCGTGCACGGGTTCTCGCGCAGCAAGACCCACATGCGCAACTGGGGGCAACACCTCTCGGCCCTGGGCTACGTCGCGGCGGTGCCCACGATGCCGACGCTGGCCGACCACCGGCGAAACGCCACGTCGATCCCGCAGCTCGTGACGTTTCTCACACAACAGTACCCCGAGCAAATCGACCCCGGTCGCGTCGGACTGCTGGGCTTCTCCGCCGGCGGGTTGTCCACCTTTCTCGCAGCCGCCGACGACCCGCGCGTCAAGGTGTGGGTCGGGCTGGACCCGGTGGACCGACGCGGCTGGACCGAGCAGGCGGCGCAGCGGTTCACGGCCGCCGCGGTGATCCTGATGGCCGAGCCGTCGCCGTGCAACGCCAACGGCAACGCCCGCGGGCTGGCGGAGGCGTTGGGCGGGCGGGCCGAGCTGCACCTCATCCCCGGGGCGACCCACACCGACCCCGAGTGGCCCACCGACGCGCTGGCCGAGTGGGCGTGTGGCAAGTCGGATGAGGGGCGGCGGCAACAGTTCGTTCGGCTGGCGGTGGCGGCCGTGCAGCGGGCCCTGCCGGTGGACGCCCCGCGGCCGGCGCCTTGACCTGCCCGACGGCCGCGGCCGCGACCATCCCCGACGCCCGCGGGACGCGGCCCGCTAGGCCGTCAACGGAGGCGGAGGGATTCGAACCCCCGGTACCCTTTCGGGCACGCCGGTTTTCAAAACCGGTCCATTCAACCGCTCTGGCACGCCTCCCGAAAGTGCAGGCCGCCCCGACGCAGCGGCGTCGCCGGCAGGGCCGACATCCAGTGTAGTGTTGCGGGCGAACCGGTGCGACGGCGTGTCGCTTCCCGCGCGGGCTACGTCCGGCCGAACATCGGCTAGGCTCTTTGGGTGGCCGTGAGACGTTTCATCCGACGGAAGCAAACGTTTCCTAGACGGGAGACCGAATGTCTGTGCGACGGACGGTACGACACGATGGGCTCGGCGGGCTGTGGGCCGGTGTGGTGGTGGTACTGGCGGGGGTGATGGCGCTGGGGAGTGGGAGGGCCAGGGCGGCGGAGGTGGTGTCGGTGCTGCCGGTGCACGACCGGCTGCTGATGGTGCACTTCGACGAGGGGTACGTCATCCACCACCGCGCCGGGCAGCCGCGTTCGGCGGAACAGGTCGTCATCTCGCCGCTGGACGTGGCGGCGGCCCAGCGTCCGGAGACGTGGACGCTGCGCTCCCCCGACGACCCCGCCTACGCCGGGGCCCGCCACCCGGACCGCGTGGGCCGCAAGTCCAAGGGGACCAGCTTCGCGTGGTTCGTGGACCGCTGGGTGGACAACCGCGCGGTCAACGACCGCCCGGACCACACCAAGGACCACTGGCTGTACCTTGAGCTCCCGTCGTCGCTGCAGCGGGGGAAGACCTACACGCTCACGACCGGCCAGCTGAACACGAAAGGCCCGAACACGTTCACCTTCAGGTTCGATGAGGCGTCGCTGCGGTCGGAGGCGGTGAAGGTGAACCTGCTGGGGTACGCCCCGAGGGCGCCGCGCAAGTTCGGCTACGTTTTTCACTGGGCCGGTGACCTCGGCGGAATCGACTTCAAACCTTACGAAGGCAGCCGATTTCGCGTTCTCGACACCGCCAGCGGGGCCGTGGCGGCCGAAGGGCGGCTGGCGTTTCGCGCCCCGGCGGCGACACGCGAGACGCTGCACGTGAGCGACTCGCCGCCGGCAGGGTCGTTCCTGAATGCCGACGTCTACGAGGCGGACTTCTCGTCGCTGACCACGCCGGGCGAGTACGTGCTGGTGGTGGACGGCATCGGTTCGTCGTTCCCGTTCCGTGTGGGCGATGACGTGTACCGCCCGGCGTACCGGGCCACCGCCCGCGCGCTCTACCACAACCGCTCGGGCATCGAGCTCAAGCGGCCGTTCACCGAGTTCACCCGCCCGGCCCCGCACCATCCCCGGCTCACGCCGGGCTTTGCTGACAAGCTCATCTACACGACGCTTCGCTGGGCGGACTACGGCTCGGAGTCGGGCACGAAAGAGGCGATCCTGGCCACGAAAAAAGGCGTGTTGGAGGACAGCTGGGGCTGGTATCAGGACGCCGGCGACTGGGACAGCTATTACACGCACTGGAACGTGCCGCGGCATCTGCTGCTCGCGTACGACATCGCCCCGCAGAACTTTGCCGACGGGGAGAACAACATCCCCGAGTCGGGCAACGGCATCCCCGACCTGCTGGACGAGGCGACGTGGCTGGCGCGTTTTGCCTACCGGCAGCGGCACGAGCTGATGCGCAAGGGCTGGGGCACCGGCGGGCTGGGCATGCGCGTCGCGGGCGACGCCTTCGGCACGGATGAAGGCACCCTGCCCGACGGGACCAAGGTCGGCCGGCCGTCGTGGCAGGACACCGACCGCTTCTACGCCGTCTCCGGGGAGGACCCGTGGTCCACGTTCGGCTACGCCGGCGTGGCCGCCCAGCTCGCGTACTTCCTGCGCCAGCTCGGCAAGGACGACCCGGAGGGCGTGGACTGGGCGGCGGAGGCCGCCGCCGCCTACGCGTGGGCGGTGCAGAACACGCGGGACGGCGACGAGGCGAAGTTCAACCTCAGGTCGTGGCGTGCGTATGCCGCCGCGGCCCTCTTCCGGCTCACCGGCGACCGCGCCTACGAACGCCAGCTCGACGCCGACACCGCCGACGTCACGCCCACGACCTACCTGTGGTGGGAGAACATCTACGCGCCGTACCTGCACGCGCTGACCACCGCCGCCGGGCCCCGCGGCGATGTGCTCCCCGAACCCGGACTGCACGGGCGGCTGAAGTCGGCGGTGCTGTTCAACGCCGACGACGCGGTGGCCGTTGCCGAGCGACGCGCCCTCCGCTGGGCCGGCAAGTGGGACATGCCCATGCTTGTCGGCCAGCAGACCACACCGTGGGCGATGGAGCTGGGCGTGGCGTACCGGCTCGTGCGACAGACCGACCCGGAGCGTGCCCGCCGGTACCTCGCCGCGCTGTACACCACCGCCGACCACTTCCTCGGCGTCAACTCGCTGAACATCGTCTGGATGACCGGCGTCGGCCCGCGTCATGTCGAAGAGATGTTCCACATGGACGCGTGGTACAACGGCCCGGACGGCGGCTCCAAGGGGTACCACGAAGGGCTCATCCCCTACTCGCCGTGGCGGAAGGAACGCGAGTTCGGGCAGGGCCCGTGGGACGTCGCCTGGGCGCACAAGACCGTGTACCCGCACATCGACCAGTGGCCGGGCAACGAGCGGTGGTTCCCCAACCGATGCACCCCGCTGGGGCTGGAGTTCACGGTGCATCAGAACATCGGCCCCGCCGCGGCCTTCTACGGGCTGCTGGCGGCCCCGGGGCTGGGGGCGGAAAGCGGCGCACGCTGACCCCGTGTCGGCGTCCGCGAGCCCGCCCCGAGCCGTACCGGCGTACGCGGCCCGCGTGCACGTGTGTCGCGGCTATCCTCCCGACGCGCTCCGCAAGCGCTTCTCACCCATGCCCGACCTGCTGGAGCTGCTCGAAGAGGACGTGCTCCGGGCCGCGCCCGCCCTGCTGGGGGCGTATCTCGTACGCGGCGGGCTGCGGTGCCGCATCGTCGAAACCGAGGCCTACCGCACGCCGGACGACCCGGCCTGCCACGCCTACCGCTCGCGGACGGCCCGCAACGAGGCGATGTTCGGCCCGCCGGGGCACGCCTACGTCTACTTCACCTACGGCAACCACTTCATGCTCAACGTGGTGGCCCACCGCGACGGCGTGGCGGCGGCGGTGCTCATCCGCGCGGCCGAGCCGCTCTCGGGGCTGGAGACGATGGCGGCCCGACGCGGCCGGAGCGACACCCGCGAGCTGCTCTCCGGGCCGGGCAAGCTGTGCCAGGCGTTTGGCATCACGGCGAAAGACAACCGCGTCAACCTCTTCGACCCCGCGGGCGAGCTGCGGATCGAACCGCCGGACCGTGTGCTGCCCCGGCGTCACATCCTCACCGGCCCGCGCATCGGCATCTCCCAGGGCACCGAGCTGCCCTGGCGCTTCATGGACGCCACGCGGCTGAGCTGGGTGTCCCGGCCACGGCCGCGGCTCACCGTCGGGTCGGTGCGGCCGGCCGCCACGCGCAACGTCACGTCCCGCCCGGACGGACGACACCCCCAGCCTTATTCTTCGACGCGGTAGGTGTAGAACAGCCGGGCGATGCGGTCGGCCATCAGCCGGCACACCGCCTCGCGGACGGCATCGGCCGAGGCGGCCCGCCGCTCCTGGAACGGGGTCTCGACGGCCACCATGTACCCCTCGCTCATTGTCGTCGGCCACAGCACGTCGCCCGTCTCGACGTCCACCACGCGCACCGCCGCCGTCAGCGAGCCCTTGAGCAGCATCCCCGCCGACGTGGGCACGAAGTCGGACTCGAGGATTTCGACGTAGATCACCTGCTCGGCGCCCACCCGCCGGCCGACTTCGTCCACCTTGAGCTGACGGAAGCCGCGCGGGTCGGCGTGGCGAAGGTCATAGATGCGGTGAAACGCCACGACCGGGACGACCTTCCTGTCCTCGAGCTCGACGGTCAGGAGGCTGGCGAGCTGGTCGCGCAACGCGCTGTCCACGCCCCGCTGGTTGCGCGAATCGACGAGCACAGCCGTCGGCCGCGTGGTCGGCGTGTACAACGCCTGCACCTTCGGCGGGCCGGAGGCGACGTGCGCGATGTAGCCCGCCGCCACGCACCCGGCCGCCGTCGCCCCCGCCAGCGCCGCCGCGGCCGCCAGACTCACCCACCGCCCAGCCGCCCGCACCCGCTCCGCGTGCATCCGCATCGCCAACACTCCTCGAAACGCCCGACCCCCGCTCCCGCCGCCCGGCTATCGCAGCCCCGACCCGACCGTGTCTTCGGGCGTGTACGTGTGGAATCGCCGGGCGATCTCCGTCGTGAGCTCGTCCACCAGCCCCTGATAAATCCGCACGTCGCCCACACCCAGGATGCCCTCCGGCGGGGCCTTGGGCGGGAACACCACCGTGAACGGGTCCTCGCGGTAGGCCACGCGGGCGCGGCCGCTGTCGTCCACCTCCACCGCCCGAAGCGACACCACCGCCCGACCGCGGAAGAGCTCGAGCTGAGCGACCGGCCGCGTCTCGAACTCGATGAGCTCGACGTAGATCAGCCGCGACACCGGGAGCATGGCCGCGACCTCTTCGATCGGCCGCAGCACCACCGCCGGGTTCTCCACCTGGAACCGCACCACCGACCTCGGCTCGATCGGAAACGTCGTGCCCTTGAGCTCGGGCTTGTTGTCCTTCTGAGCCTGCTGCAGCTTCTGCTGGACGCCGTTGGCGACGTCGAGCTGCACGGCCGGGAAGTCGATGCGGATCGACCGCTCCGTCCACACCATCACCGCGACAGATTGTCCCATCAGACCGTCGTAACGCGCTTTGACCGGCCGCGGCGGCATGCTCGCCGCCGCATAGCCGAGTGCGATGCACCCGGTCATCCCCGGCAGCAGCGCGGCCAGCACCGCGGCGGCCAGCGTGTGCGGTTTCAATCGAATGCCATCGCGACGAAATCGTTGCAGCACGCTTCAGGGTCTCCCATGAGAAAAGCACCCCCGCGGGTCCGGCGGAGCATACCCGCTGCGGCCCGCGGCGGCCATCGCCGCCCCGCCCGTGCCCGGCCGGACCGCTCCGCCGGCCGTGTCGAGCGAAGACGTTTGCGTCACTGTGCGAACAAACGCCGCAGCGTGTGGGAATACCGCCGCGACGATGATGCCTGTACACACGGACCGTGGGAACGCGACACGCTGTCCCACCCGCCTGACGCTCGACGACGTGTCGGCGTCGGAGGCCGCGGAAGAAAGGGTTGTGCCATGAAACCTGCCACGCTCAGCAGTCTGCCCGCCGACGTGGACCCCCAGCTCACCCGGCAACTCGCTCAGTCGGAGCGCGACCGGCGTTTGAACCTCAAACGGGCGGTCATCATCCCCACCACGCTCATCGTCGCCCTGCTGACGTACATCCTGCTGCCGGAGTCGATGGGCGAGCTGCCGCGGCGGATGACCGCGATTTTCGTCATCGCCACCGTGTTCTGGGCGACCGAGGTGATCCCGCTCTTCGCCACGTCGCTGTGCATCATCGGCCTGGAGATCCTGCTGCTGGCCAACGACGGCGGGCTCTCGGGCGTGGGCAACATCAAGTACACCGCGTTCCTCGCGCCCTTCAGCTCCGGGGTGATCATTCTGTTCCTTGGCGGGCTGCTGCTGGCGGCGGCGGTGGAGAAACACGGGCTGGACCGGGCGATCGCCGTCCGCATGCTCACGCCGTTCTTCAACCGCCCCGTGGCGCTGGTGCTGGCGGTGCTGGGGCTGACGGCGTTCTTCAGCATGTGGATCAGCAACACCGCGACGACCGCGATGATGCTGGCGATCATCGCCCCGATCATCGCCAGGATGAAGGACACGTCGGCCTACCACCGCGGCCTGATCCTCGCCGTGCCCTTCGGGGCCAACATCGGCGGCATCGGCACCCCCATCGGCACGCCGCCGAACGCCGTGGCCCTGGCGGCGCTCAGGCAGGCGGGCTACTCCATCAGCTTCATCGAGTGGATGCTGCTGGGCGTGCCGCTGATGCTGCTGTGCCTGGCCGCGTGCGCGGCGCTGCTGCTGTGGTTCTTCCCCCCCGACGGCGAGCGGCTGGAGATCAAGCTCGACCCGCCGAAAAAGATCGACACCCGCGGCAAGCTCACGCTGTGGATCATGGTCGTGGCCATCGCCCTGTGGGTGACCGGCTTCTGGCACGGCGTGGCCGACCCGGTCATCGCCCTGCTGGCCGCCGCGGCACTGTGCGCCCTGGGCGTCATGGGCCGCAAGGACGTGGACTCGATCGACTGGAACGTGCTGCTGCTGATGTGGGGCGGGCTGTCGATGGGCACGGCCATGCAACTGACCGGCCTGGTGGACTACATCATGACACTGCCCATCGCCCACCTCTCCGGCTTCACCCTCGCCACCGCCATCGTGCTCATCTCCGTCGGCCTGGGCACGTTCATGAGCCACACCGCGGCCACCAACCTGCTCGTGCCCATCGCCATGGCCTTTTCGGCCGCCGAGCGGGGCCAGCTCGTGATCCTCGCCGCGCTGGCCAGCAGCTTCGCCATGGCCATGCCCGTCTCCACCCCGCCCAACGCGCTGGCGTTCGCCACGGGCAAGATCCCTGCTGGACCGATGATCCGCTGCGGCACCGCCATCGGCATCATCTGCATCCTCATCCTGCTGCTGGGCTATCAGATCATGCTGCCGCTGTTCCTCAACCTCGACCCCCCGCCGACGCCCTAGCCACGCCCGACCCACACCGCCCACTTACGACATCCACAGCATCAGCGCCACCTTCCACGCCCACGCCAGCAGAGCCACCACCAGCAGCGCCGTCAATCGCGACGGCGTCAGCAGCCCGGCGAGCAGGCCGTACGCCCGCGACCCGGTCACCGCGACGTAGGCCGCCGCCCACACGGTCATGGCGGTGGCCAGCGCTGCCAGAAACGCCATCGGCTGGTTCCACGCGCTCTCCAGCCAGCGTCCGCGAACGAACAGGGCGAAACTGGTCGTGAACCCGCACGTCGGACAGGGCAGACCCCACATGACCACCAGCCCGCACGGCTTGAGCCCGAGCTGCTCGTGCGTGCCGATGCCCCGGGCGTCGGGGGTGATGACGGCGGCGACGGCCAGCACCGCCAGCGCCCCTGCGGCCACGGCCGCCGCGACGGCCCGCCCCGCCCAACCCAGCCGCGGCACGGGCGTAGACCGCACGTACACCGGCAGCGGCCGCGGTGACGCCGTTCCGCCGGTGGTGTCGGCGGCAACCTCGCCCCACGTCGCGACGGTGCCTCGGGCGTCTTGCGACGCGGCCCTCGGCCATGGCGGTGGCCCTGACATCGCCGCATGGTAGTTCGACGCGCCCGCCGGTGTGCCCCCGCGGGCGCCGGCCCGGGGGGGGCGGTTTGACACCTTGTGGCCGTTCGTCGTAGCTTCGCCCGCGTCGGCGACCCGGCAGGCGGTGTGCGTGCAGGGGCAAAGGGTTGTTTTCGGCCCGAAACGCCCACGTGGCGGTCCGGGCCGGGCCGTGGCCGGCTCGCGGGCTCGCGGAGGATGGCGGATGCGCGTGCTGATGCTCGGCTGGGAGTTTCCGCCGTTCATCACCGGCGGGCTGGGCACGGCGTGCTACGGGCTGACCAGGGCCCTTTCGGTGCTGGGGCACGACATCGTCTTCGTGCTGCCGCGGCCGGCGGCCACCCCGTTTTCCTCGCAGGTGACCCTCGCTCCGCCCACGACGCCCGGCGCCGCGCCGCGGCCCGTGGAGATGCAGCTCGAGCCGTTCGAGCGGGTCGTTTTCCGCACGGTCGAGTCCGCCGGGCCGCGCGGGCCCTCCGGCGCGTACGACCGCCCGGCCCCGACGCAGGTGTCGGTGGTCCGCGAGACGATCGTGACGCAGCGCGTGCGCGAAGCGCGGCCGGACGAATCCGCGACTCCCAGGCGGCCTCCGCCCGGCGCAGAAGGCCCCGAGCCGCCCCCCCCGCCGTCGCCCTACCCCAAAGACCTGCTGGCGGAAGTGCAGCGGTACGCCGACCTCGTGCGGGAACTGGCCACACGCGAACGCTTCGACGTCATCCATGCCCACGACTGGATGACGTTCCCCGCGGCCCTGGCGGTGGCCGCGGCCACCAACAAGCCGCTGGTGGTGCACGTGCACTCCACCGAGTTCGACCGCGCGGGCAACAACGTGGACCAGCGCGTCTACGACATCGAGCGTCGCGGCATGCAGGGCGCAGCGCGGGTGATCGCCGTCTCCCACCTCACCCGGTCCCTGTGCGTGAGTCACTATGGCGTGGACCCCTCGAAGGTCGAGGTGATCCACAACGCCGTCGAGCTGCCCCACGGGCCGGCCGGCCGGGCGGCCGAGCTGCCCACGACCTTCCGCATCGCGGCCAACGAGAAGATCGTGCTGTTCCTCGGCCGCATCACCTTCCAGAAAGGCCCGGAGTACTTCCTCGCGGCGGCCCGGCGCGTGCTCGAGGTCCTGCCCAACGTCCGCTTCGTCATGGCCGGCACGGGCGACCTCGTCCGGCAGGTGATGGACCTGGCCGTGCAGATGGGCATCGGCTCCAAGGTGCTGTTCACCGGTTTTCTCCGCGGCCCGGACGTGCAGCGGCTCTACGACCTCGCCGACGTCTACGTCATGCCCAGCGTCTCCGAGCCGTTCGGCATCGCCCCGCTCGAGGCGATGCGGCAGGGCGTGCCGGTGATCATCTCGCGGCAGTCCGGCGTGGCCGAGGTGCTCAAGCACGCGCTCAAGGTGGACTTCTGGGACGTCGGCGACCTGGCCGACAAGATCATCGCCGTGCTCCGACACCCCCCGCTCGCGGCCGCCCTGCGCGAACACGGTGCGCTGGAGGTCAGCCGGCTCTCATGGGCCGACGCGGCCCGCGCCGTGGAAGACGTGTACCGCAAGGCGATGTCGTGGCTTCCCCCGACGCCCCGAACGCCCGCGGTGCTGACCCCGCCCGCGAACCGGCCGACCGCCGCCGCCACGCTCGCGCCGCCGCGCCGGTGAGTCCGCACGCACCGGCCCGCCATCGCCCCAGGCCGCACTGCCCGGCTCAGCGGCCCTCGTACACCCGCAAGGCCTTCGCCGTGACCACGCCGCCGCGCAGCTCGCCCCGCGCCACGAACCTCACCCCCGCGAACAGCTCCGTCGGCGGCGACGACCAGCCCGTCGCTCCGCGATACACCACGTCGCCGTCTACCGAGACCACCACGCGACGGGCCTGATCGGTCAGCTGCAGCAGTACCGTGCGCCGCGGCGCTGCCGGCCGAGTCGGCAGCAGCGTCACCGACGTGTCCGGCTGCACCACCGACATCCCCGACGCCTGCCACTGCCACACCCATTCGCCGCCGCCGGGACGCGACGCCAGGCGCTCGTCGGCCTCGAGCGACGGCGTGAGCACCAGATGGACCGCCAGATGCGGGTCGACGTCCGGCGGCGCTTCGAACTCGGCTTCGATGACGGCGGCCTGCGCGACCGGCAGCGGCGTGGTGAGCACCGCCAGCGTCGCCGCGGGCGTCGGCGGCCGGTCGGCCGCACCCGCTTGAGCACCGTCGCCCGGCGGCGGCAGCGGACCCCGCACCGCCCGCCAGCCCTCGCCGTCGGCTTCGGCAGGCAACGCCCCCAGCAGCAGCGTCTGAGTCGGCCACGGCCGACCGAACTCCCACACGACCCGTGGCGAGCCGTACGACACCGCCGCCGGGGCCGTCCGTGCCTCATCGCCGCGGCGGGGCGGCTCGCCGACGTCCGGCAACGCCCTCAGCCACGACACCACCGCCCAGCCGATCACCGCCGCCACCGCGAGCATCGCCCCGGCGAAGATCCACAGCGTCACCGACGTGCCCGCCGCCTGCGGCTGCTGGTCGATCCGCTGCATCAGCTTGCGGGTGAACCCCTCACCGGCGGAGATTTCACGCCAGCTGCGTCCCATCGCCAGCCGCTCCCGCACGCGCAGCAGCAGCTCCGTCTCCTCACGCACGCCCGCCGGGTCGCCCCGACGCGCCGCCGACTGCCCCGCGCTCCGCTCCGACCCGCTGGCGGTGCCCCCCGAAGCGTCCACGCCGAGCTCGTCCAGCACACGCTGCCACGCCAGTGTGCCCGGACCGGCCCGCAGTGCATCCGTGACCCGCTCGAGCAGTTTCTCGTCGGATTCGATCGGGCTGGACTGGAGCGGGCGGTCGCCGGCCATCACGTCGCCTCCTCCCCGTCGCGCCGACCGCTCGGCCGCGAACGTAGCTCCGTGCCCAGCAGCTTGGCCAGCCGCCGCAGACCATGAAACATCCGGCTCCGCAACGTCACGGCCTTGGTCCCGGTGATCTCCTCCATCTCGTTGTAGGAGAGGTCCTGGAACACGCCCATCATGATCACTTCCTTCTGGTCGGTCGGCAGGTCGTCCAGCGCCGTCAGCAGCCGCGCGATCTCCTCCCGCTGCACGGGGTCGTCGGTCGCCTTGGCCGCCACGTCCAGCGCGTCGCCGCTGTCCTCGTCGCCGCTGAGCCCCAGCTCCGTGGCCGACCGCACGGGGGCGCGTTTTCGACGACGGGCCTGATTGATCGCAAGGTTGCGGGCGATCGTGAACAGCCACGTGCTGAACTTCTGCGGGTAGCGGTAGGTCCGCGCGAACTTGAACGCCCGCAGGAACACCTCCTGCCCCACCGCCTCCACGTCCTCCAGATTGCCCAGCATCCGGTACAGATAGCTGAGCACCGCCGAGTTGTACCGTTCGTAGAGGATCGCAAACGCGCGCTGGTCGCCCTCGGCCGTCCGCCGCATCAGTTCCTCATCGCTGGACCGACCCAGCGCCGCCGGGACCAGCTCCGCCCCCCCCATGCCCCCCACGGCCCCGCCCGGCACGCGCTGCCGCGGATTCACGTCGCGCGCAGCCACCTCCCCCTCACCTTCTGTGACCGACGTCCGCCTCCGTGCTCGCTCCGGCTTCTCCGCCACCGCTTCGCCTCCGCCCCGACCCCGGCTTGCCCCCCCCCGCGCCTTATCCCCGCCGTCCGCGTGCCGATGCTACGCCAGGCTTTCCCTGCCGTACCTGCCCGCGGGCCGCTGGGCGCGCAGGCCCGGAGCCAGCGCACCACAACGCCCCTCGGTCCTCAGCGGTAGTGAGCATCGACCGTCGGTGTTGAAGCCCCGTCGCCGAACTTCACCGCTCCGTAGGACCTGCCGCGTTCACCGCAACCGTGACCCCGATGCTCCTGCCGCTCATCGCCTTCACTGCCGTCGCCGTGGCCGCGCTGGCCGTCGAGATCTCAGGCAACGTCCCACCATCGCAGGACAGCTCGGCGGAGTCGCGGCTGCGGGTCGGTCAGGCCGGATACCTTCCATCGTCGCCGAAGCACGTCGTCGCGGTCGTGCGGGAGACGCCGGTCACGCGTGCCGACGTGCGCGACGCCGACGGTCGCGTGGTCCTGTCGGTCACCCCCGCCCCCCCCGCGGAGAACCCCGACACCGCCGAGCAGGTCCAGCTCATCGACCTCTCCGCGCTCGACCGGCCCGGGACTTACCGCCTCGTCCTGCCGGAAACGGGCGAGTCGGCCGAGCTGGTCGTCCACCCCGACGCACTGCAACGCCCGCTCTACCTGGCGATGCGGTCTTTCTATGGCCAGCGGTGCGGCATCGCGGTCTCCCTTGCCCCCGATTTCCCCGAATACAGCTACCCCGCCTGCCACACGCAGAGCTCCCCCTTCCACGAGTCGGCCGGCAAGACGGGGGAGCGCGACGTCACCGGCGGCTGGCACGACGCCGGCGACTACGGCAAGTACGTCGTCAACTCCAACATCACCGTCGGCACGTTGCTGTGGGCGTGGGAGCTCTACGGGGAGACGCTGCGTCCGCTGACGCTGAACATCCCCGAGTCGGGCGGGCCGCTGCCCGATGTCCTGGCGGAAGTGAAGTGGAATCTCGACTGGATGCTCAAGATGCAGGACGACGACGGCGGCGTCTTCCACAAGGCCACCACCGCCCGCTTCCCCGGCATGGTCCTTCCGCAGGCCGACACCGCCGCGGTGCTGGTCATCGGGCTGGGACGCGCCCCGTGGAAGACCACCGCCGCCACCGCCGGCTTCGCCGCCGTCGGCGCCATCGCCGCCCGCGTCTACGCCCCGTTCGACCCCGACTACGCCCGCCGCTGGCTCGACGCCGCCGAACGCGCCTGGGCCTGGGCACTCGCCCACCCCGACGCCCACTTCCGGAACAACCCGCCGGGCATCGGCACCGGCCCTTACGGCGACGGCGATGCGTCCGACGAGCTGCTGTGGGCGGCCGCCGAGCTGCACCGCACGACAGGTCAACCCCACTACCGCGAGCACTTCCATCGCCATCACGCCCGCTGGGCGCCCACGCTGCGCGACGGCGCCCCGCACGGCTGGCCCAACGTCGCCAACCTCGGCATGTACGCCTACGCCCTGACCCCCACGGCCGACCCCGACCTCGCGGCCCGCATCCGACATGACGCCCTCGCCGCCGCCGACGCCATCGTCGCCCGCGCCGCCTCCCACGGCTACCGCATCCCCATGCGCCCCGCGGATTACCACTGGGGCAGTAACTCGGTCCTGCTCAACTACCTCATGATGGTCCAGCTCGCGGCCGTCTTCGAGCCCAAAGCGGCCTACCACCACGCCGCCCTCGATGCCCTGCATTACGTCTTCGGCCGCAACACCTTCGACACCAGCTTCGTCACGCATGTCGGCCGACGCTGGGCCATGCGGCCGCACCACCGCCCCAGCGCCGCCGACGGCGTGGACGCGCCCTGGCCCGGTTTGATCGTCGGCGGCCCCAACGCCCGCGACTTCAACCGCGGACGCGCCGACCCCGTACCCCCCGCCCGCGCCTGGACCGACAGCACGGACAGCTACACCACCAACGAAAACGCCATCAACTGGAACGCGCCGCTGGTGTTCGTGCTCGCCGGCGCGCTGCACCACGCGGCCAACTCCGGGCGTTGACACGACCGTCTTCAAAACGCCACCGCGGCCCACCGCGCGCGGCGACCGCGCGACACCCTCACCCGGAAAACCGCCCCGCTCAGCCCCCAACCGGCACGGCCCGCTGCCACGCTGTCGCACCCGTGCGACGATGTGCCGCGGCCCCCGCCGGAACGACGTCCGCAGCCACGTCCAACGTTTCGCCCCAGCAGATTCCGTGGACACGCCCCCGCACGCGTCCACGTCCGTCACGCGGTGAGGTCATTCGGTCGCACCTCAACCCGTTGAACCAGCGCCCACGGCGGATACGACAGTGAAGGTGGCGGAGACGTTGGCCCGACGCCGGCCGACGCTCCGCCCGACACGCGACATTCATGGTCCTTCAAGGAGTCCGCCCATGTCCGCGACATATCGCCCCAAAAATCGAGATACACATGCCGAACTCAAGCTTCCCCGGCGCACGCCCGCGCCCACGTCCCGCCGGAGGCTGAGCACCTGGATGCTCGCCCTGCTGGTGCTGTTCTTCGGCGGCATGTCCTTCTACCGGATGGCCACGGCCCAGCCGTCGGCCGCCCCGCCCGCCGCCGTCGAACACGCCGCGGGGGACCCCGCCGGCCACAGCAAGTTCGTGCCTTTCGAGCCGTTTTTCGACCCTGCCTACTCGCCACTCGAGCTGGCCGGGCTGATGCTCGTGCTGGCCACCGCACTCGGCGGGCTGGTGTATGCCGGGCTGCTGGTGCGTCAGGTGCAGCAGGCCGACGCCGGAACGCCCCGGATGCAGGAAGTGGCCCGGGCCGTGCGTGAAGGGGCCAACGCGTACCTCGGCGCGCAGTTCCGCAAGATCGGCATCCTGATCATCGTGCTGACGGTGCTGCTCTACGCCACCTACCACGGCTCCGAGCAGGCCGTGGCGGTCGGACGGGCGGCCGCGTTCCTGATGGGGGCGCTGTTCAGCTGGACGGTGGGCTTTGTCGGCATGCGGCTGGCCACCACCGGCAACCTGCGCGTCGCCGCGGCCGCCACGCGGAGCTACGGCGAGGCGATGCAGCTCGGCTACCGCACCGGGACGATCACCGGCATGCTCACCGACGGCCTGGGGCTGCTCGGCGGCACGCTGATCTTCCTGGTCTTCGGCACACAGGCGTATGAAGCGCTGCTGGGCTTCGGCTTCGGCGGCACGCTGCTGGCGCTGTTCATGCGGGTCGGCGGCGGCATCTACACCAAGGCGGCCGACGTCGGCGCCGACCTTGTCGGCAAGATCGAAAAAGACATCCCCGAAGACGACCCCCGCAACGCCGCGACCATCGCCGACAACGTCGGCGACAACGTCGGCGACTGCGCCGGCATGGCCGCCGACATCTTCGAGAGCTACGAGGTCACCATCGTGGCGGCGATGATCCTCGGCCTGGCCAGCTTCGGCCACGTCGGCGTGATCTTCCCGCTGCTGGTCCGCGGCATCGGCGTGCTGGGGTCGATCGTCTCGACCTACACGGTCAAGGCCGGCCCGAACGACACCTCCGACACCGCCCTGCACAGCGTCCACCGCGGGTTCTGGATCGGTTCGATCATCTCCGTCGTCGGCTTCTTCCTGCTGGGCTTCTTCTACCTCCGCTTCGACCGGGCCTACCTCGACGCCTACCCGCAGGCGGCCGCGGGTTTCCCGGTGAACCCCGCCACCGGCCAGCATGACCCGACGCTGCTGCCGGCGATCTTCAACTTCGGCGTCCCCGGGCTGGACATGCGCCCGGCGCTGACCTGCCTCGTGGGCGTGCTGCTGGCGATCGCGCTCAACAAGGTCACCAGCTACTTCACCCACACCAGCCACGCGCCGGTCAAGGCCCTGGCCAAGAGCTGCCAGACCGGCCATGCCACCAACATCATCCAGGGCTTCGCTGTGGGGTATGAGTCCACCGTGGCGGCCATCCTCGTCATCGCCGCGGCCATCGGGCTGTCGGTGATGTGCTACGCCGGCACGCCCCCGGTGTTCGTGGCCTTCGGCGTGGCCATGACCGGCATCGGCATGCTCACCCTCACCGGCAACACCATCTCCATGGACGTCTTCGGCCCTGTGGCGGACAACGCCAACGGCATCGGCGAGATGGGCTACGACCGCGAGGCGATGGGCGAAGAGAAGTACGCCCGTGCCCGGCAGATCCTCGCCGACCTGGACGCCGTGGGCAACACGACCAAGGCCGAGACCAAGGGCATCGCCATCGGCTCGGCGGTCATCGCGGCCGTCTCGCTCTTCGCCAGCTTCATCGCCGTCATCGCCGTCGGCAGCGAAGACAAGATCACCCAGATGACCGTCAGTCAGTACCTCGCCGAAGCCGGCAAGCTCACCGTCGCCTCGCCGATGGTGTTCATCGGCTTCCTCATCGGCGGCGCCGTGCCGTTCCTGTTCAGCTCGATGCTCATCCGCGCCGTCGGCCGGGCGGCTTACCTCATCGTCCGCGAATGCCGGGCGCAGTTCCGCGACGCCGCCATCTGGCGCGGCGAGAAGAAGCCCGACTACGGCCGCGTCGTGGGCATCTGCACCACCACCGCCCAGCATGAGCTCATCGGCCCGGGCTTCCTGGCGATCTTCATGCCCCTGGGCGTGGGCTTCCTGCTCGGACCGTACGCGCTGGGCGGCTTCCTCGCCGGCATGATCCTCGTCGGCCAGCTCCTGGCGGTGTTCATGGCCAACGCCGGCGGCGCGTGGGACAACGCCAAAAAGATGATCGAAGACGGCGTCTACGGCGGTAAAGGCTCCGACGCCCACAAGGCCGCCGTCACCGGCGACACCGTCGGCGACCCCCTCAAGGACACCGCCGGCCCGGCCGTCAACCCGCTGATCAAGGTCATGAACATGGTCGCCCTGCTCGGGCTGGGCATGGTCATGAAGTACAACCTCACCGGCGAAGGCGGCCGCGTGGACTCCAGCCTCATCGGGCTGCTGCTGGCCCTGCTGTGCTTCGGGCTCGTCGCCTGGGCCGTCTGGACCAGCCGCCGCGAAACCCCCGAAATGCGGCAGGTCGAAGCCGAACTCGGCGCCACCGAAGTCGCCCGCACCCCGCTCAGCGGCAGCCCCGCCAGCGGCTCCAGGGCCGTCACCGGCGCCAAGGCCGTCAGCGACTCCAGCGGTCGCATCGGCAGCAGCGGCATCGGCGGAACGGCCGTCGGCACCGCCGGCTGACCCTACCGGTCCAAGACGCATCTCCGGCCGTCCGGGCGGACATGGCCGGAGCCTTGGGTGGCCGGGACGCGTGTCCCGGCCACTGTCGTTTCCGCAACGCCCTACCCGCCCCTTGGTTTCCCACCGCACCCGACCGCTCAAACTCCGCCCGCCCTACCGGTACACTGCTGTCCATGACGCCCGAAGACCGCCTCACTTCGCTCGGCATCACGCTGCCCACGCCGCCCAAACCTGTCGCCGCGTACGTGCCGGCCGTCCGCACCGGCTCGCTGCTGTTCGTCGCCGGGCAATTGCCCCTGCGTGACGGGAAGTTGCTGGCGACCGGCCCGGTTCCGTCGGCCGTGTCGCTCGAGCAGGCGGTGGACGCCGCCCGGCAGTGCGCGGTCAACGTGCTGGCCGTGGCCAAGGCCGAGCTGGGTGAGCTGTCGCGGGTGCGTCGGGTGGTGAAGCTGGGGGTGTTTGTCGCCTGCGACGACACCTTCACGGAGCAGCCCAAGGTCGCCAACGGCGCCAGCGAGCTCATGCAAGCCGTTTTCGGCGACGCCGGCCGGCACGCACGGGCGGCCGTGGGCACCAACGCCCTGCCGCTGGGGGCCAGCGTCGAGGTGGACGCCGTGCTCGAGGTGGCGTAGCCGGCCCCACCCCCGGAGCCGGGCAGGTCGCGCCGGCCGGCAGGCCCGTCCGCTTGCGTATCATCCGCTCCGTCGCACGGCACGCCCCCGATCGCACGCCATGAGCACCCTCGACACACGTACGTCGCTGCAAGCCGACCATGGCGTCGAGCCGTCTTTGCTGGGCGACGCCCGGTCCGACCGGCAACCCCGTGCCCCGCGGGCCGGCGAGCCGGGCGGGTTCGTGTCGGCCGCGGCCGCATCTCCGGGGGACCCGGCCCCGCCCCCCGTGCCGAGCGTCGCTGAGCCTGCTCCGGCCATTCCACCGGCGGCCGCCCCCCCCGCGACCACCGCCCTCGCCCGCAGGCCCAACGCCCGCTACGTCGCTCCCCGCCGCCGCTCCGACCGCATCTGGGACCGCATCGAAGCGTTCATCTCGTCGCTCTCCGTCCGCGACAACTTCTGGGCCAGCATCTGTTCGTTCATCTGGCTGCCGCTGGCGTTTTTCAGCGGCATCAAGATGAAGAAAATCGACGCGGACACCTTCACCGCCGTCCTGCCCTTCCGGAAGTTCAACCGCAACTGGTACAACGCGATGGCCGGCGGCGCCCTGCTGGCCAACTCCGAAATCGCCGGCGGCATGTACGTCTTCGGCATCTGCGGCAACGACTACACGGTCGTGTGCCGCCAGCTCGAGTACAAGTTCCTCCGCCCCTGCGTCGGGCCGGCCGTGTACCGCGTCACGCCGCGCGAAAACATCCGCGAGCTCATGGCCGCCGGCGGCGAGTTCAACATCACCGTGGACATGGACATCACCCAGCAGACCTTCCGGCCGCAGGACAAGGACCGCCGCGTGGGCAAGTGCGTGGCCGTCTTCCACGTCACCCCCAAGCAGCACCACAAGGCCCGCAAGCTCCGCCAGCGACAACGCGACTGACCACGTCCCGCCGCCGACAGCGCGGCCGACTCACGGCGCCGTGCCCAGTCGCTTCCGCTCACGCCCGCCGCCCACGCCCGCCGCCCACGCACGCCGCCCACGCACGCCGGCGCTGCCGCTTCCGTCCCGCACCCCACCCCGCAACCCCCGCCACCGTGAACGCGCTTCGCTGGGCCATCTACCTGGGCGTCTCGTGGACCTGGTGCATCGGCATGTACCTGCCCGTGCTGCTGGTGCGCGACTTCGGGCAGTGGGCGTTCTGGGTGTTCGCGGTGCCCAACGTGCTGGGCGCGGCGGCGATGCCGTGGGTCGTCCGCACGGCCGACGCCTCCCGTGAGCTGGTCGCCCGCCACGCCGGGCCCATGCTCACCTTCTCCCGCGTCACCGTCCTCTTCCAGGCGTTCTTCGCCGGCTGGATGCTGCCGCATCTGCTGGGCTGGTGGACGCTGACGGTCTACCCGCTTCTGGTGGTGTGCCTGTGGCTGGCCGCGCGCAAAGACCGCGAGTTTTCCGCGCTCACCGCACTGACGTGGCTGGTCTCGCTGCTGGCCGGGCTCACCCTCGCCCGCTGGGGCCAGCTCGCCCTCCCGGCGTTCGCCGGGCTGGAAGGTGCGGCCATGCTCGCCCCCGTGTGCCTGCTGGGGTTTCTGCTCTGCCCCTACCTCGACCTCACCTTCCACCACGCCCTGCAGCGGGCGGAAGCCGAGCGTCCCGGCAGGGCCAGGCTCGCCTTCGCCGTGGGCTTTCTCGTGGTCTTCGCGTCGATGATCGGCCTGTCGCTGCTCTACGCGACGATGCTCGCCAGCCCCGACACCGCGACGGCCGCCCGACGCGTGCTCGGCGTCCACGTGATGCTTCAGCTGGTCATCACCGCCCTGCTGCACCACGTCCGCGCGGCGTCGCTGGCCCGTCAGATGGGACTCGCCCCGTCGCACGCCGGACGGCCCCGACCCGGCACGACCACCGCCCGGACCGTCAACGCCGGGCCCCCGCTGCTGGCCATGCTCGCCCTTGGGTTTGTCGTCGGGCTGGCGGCGTTCCTCAGCCCCTGGCGCGGCGGGAGCGGGGCGTGGTCGCTGGGCGAGTACCTCTACCGCGGCTTCTTCGTCTTCTACGGGCTGCTGTTCCCGGCGTACGTGCTCTTTCGCATCGCCTCACCCGTGCCGGGGTCGTTCCAGCTCCTGTTCGTCACCGTCCTGCTGGCGTTGCCGCTGTACGCGATCGGCTTCTACAGCAGCTACCCGGTGTTTCTCGGCGCCGGGGCGGCGGTCGTGCTGCTGGGGTGGATGGTCAGCGGGCTGCGACCCCCGACACGACCCTCTCCGCCCTCCCCCCCTTCCCCGCCCCTCACCTCTGCCTGAGCACGATCACGCGGACCGGCACGGGCCGTGTGGGCGTGGGGTGAAACGACACCTCCGCCGACCACCCCGCGTCCCTCGCCCACGGGACGAACGCCTCCCCCGTCTGTCGGCCCGGCTCGCCCAGCAGCACCCGCCCGCCTTCCGCGAGATGCCGCCGGAAAAAACGGTCGAGGTAGGGCCACTGCGCCCGCTCGTAGAGGATGTCGGCCCCGACGATCAGCGGGAATCGCTCGCCCAGGTCGTCGGTTTGCCAGTTGGTCTCCCGCACGGTCACCCGCTGCCGCCAGGGCCAGGTGTTCAGCCGCGTGAATTGCAGCGCCGGCGGCTCGAGGTCGGCCGCGACCACCGACGCCCCCGCGTACGCCGCCGCCGCCGCCGTCAGCCCCATGCCGCAGCCCAGGTCCAGCACCCGCACCTGCCGCAGGTCGCTGCCCGCCAGCATCGCCCCCACCACAAACGAGCTGTCCCACAGCTCGGCCCAGTAGGGCAGGTGCAGCGTGTCCCCGGTCGGGTCACGCACGCCCGACGCCTTCTCGGCCGCGTCCGCCTCGGCCGCCACCTCATCCAGCACCGCATCGGGGTCGGCGCACCGGACGAACTCGACCGTCATCGGTCCCAGCGTCAGCGGGTCGGTCCGCGTGCGGTAGCGCGCGCGGAGCTGCCGCAGCAGCGCCTGCCGCTGGCGTTCGCTGTCGTCCCCCCCGCCGGTCATCTCGCGCACCCTCCGCCGACGTCGCGCCAGGCGCCGGGATGCCTGACCCGGTACAGCCGCAGCCGGTCCTGCCCCTGCCGCTGCGGAATCACCTCCAGCAGCTCGTAGGTCGGGGGCGTGAGCCGCTGCGTCAGCGGCGACGCGTCTTCGCCCAGCCACCGCTCAGAGACCACGACGTGCGTGACCTTCGCGCCCATCGCCTCCAGCGCCGCCATCGCGTCGTCGTTGCTCAGCCGCCACGTGTCCAGCACCTTCCCCGGCCGCTGCGCATAGTGCAGCACCCACGGCAGGTTGGTCACGATGAAGCCGTCTTCCCGTCCGGGCAGCTCGCTTTGCAGCCGCTCGGCCGCCGCCATCACGTAGCTGTTGTGCGCGTGCAGCGGCCGGAACGACTGCCACCCCGTCGCCACCAGCACCAACGGGAACACCCACGCCCACTGCCACGCCACGAACTGCGGCACCGTCAGCGACTTCAGCCGCAGCGGCGACGCCAGCACGGCGAAAAAGTCCACGACCGCCAGCAGCCCCGCCCCCGCCAGCGGCACCAGCGCAAACGCCAGCGCCATGCAGTGCCGCCAGTCGAGGTAGCCGGCCGTGAGGTGCAGCCGCGCCGCCACCACCGCGTACAGCACCACCGTCGTCCACACCGCCACCCCCCCCGGCCCCCGTGGCCAGCGCAAAAACGCCAGCCGCCACGACCGCGGAATCGACACGTGCACCGCCAGCAACACCACCCACACGCCCACCCACCCGAACACCACCGGGTGAATCGCCTCCACCGTCTGCGCGACCACCGCCAGCGGCGTGGCGAAGTCCCGCGCCGGCCCGCCCATCGCCAGCAGCGCCGGCTCAACCGGCACCGACAGCGACACCGGAATCAGCTCGCCCACCGCCTTCTTCTTCGTCAACCCCCCGATCGCCGCCATGTACGGCCCGGCCACGGCCGCCGCCGCCACGCCACTGGCCACCACCATCACCCCCCACCGCCCCAGCCCCCGCACGCCAAGCGCCGCCCCGCCCCGCATCCAACCCCACGTCCACACCGCCCACGCCACGACCAGCGCCCCCAACCCCTCCGGCCGAACCAGATACGCCGCCCCGGCCAGCACCCCGACCCCCCCGGCCAGCAACGCCACCCGCCACGTCGCCATCCGCGCCCCCGTCCCGCCGCACGCCGACTGCCGCTTGGCCAGCCACACCGCCCCCACCACCGCCCACACCCACAGCGCCAGCGCCGTGGCGTCCGACATCACATCCGCCCCCAGCATCGCCCACTTCCGCCCCACCGCGAACATCCCCGCACCCACCCACGCCACACGCCAGTCGATCGCCAGCCCCGCCCACGCCCACACCCCCAGCGTCGCCACCACCCCCGCCACCAGCGACACCAGCTGCCCGCTCAGCTCCCACCCCTGCACACCGTCCGGCTCGGCGAGCCGGGCCGCCACCGCCGCGTGCACCGTCTTCAGCAGCCACGGATAGCCCACGTGCTGGTCAAACTGGGCCACCGCCGCGGCGGGGTCGGTCGTCAGCAGCCGGGCATACCGGATGAACGTGACCCCGTCCCTCTGAATCACTTCCGTATGCCAGACGGCCCAAGCCCGCGGCAGCACCGCCAGCACCAACACCACCGCCAGACCGAACCAAAAGTGGAACCGCTCGCTGTGGCCCGGCGGCTCGAGCCTCCCCCGCCCCCCCCCGCCCCGCGGCCCCGCCGACTCCACCCGTCCAAGCTCTGCGGGAGAGGCGGTCATCCGCCCAGTGTCCGAGGCAACGGCCATGCCCGGTTTGTAAGCCTTGCCCCCTTGCTGGAGCAAACGGGCCGGCCCCCCCGCGCCGGACGGTCGCCACCGCACGCCGCCGCACCGCACCCTCAGGTCACCGCGAAACGGCTTGGTGGCGGGGCGTGCGTGTTTTAGACTAAAAGGTCGGGACCGGCCGCCCCCGACCCGGCACCGCCCGGAACCTGGGCCAACCGGCCATCCCGCCCCAGCTTACAGGAACATGCCATGTCCGAAATGATGCAGGGTGTCGAGACCCCCGAGCGTGCGACCGAGCAGCCCCCCGCGCAGCCGCAGATCGAAGTCGGCCAGCGTCGGCTGAGCCTGATGGACTTCCTCAAGACCACCATCAAGGTCAACGGCTCGGACCTGCACCTTCAGGAGGGGTCCACCCCGATGATCCGCGTGGACGGCCGGCCGCGCTTTCTCGACTGCCCGCCGCCCGACGCCGCCGCGATGACCGAGTACGTCAACACGCTCATCAAGGACGAGAAGCAGCGCGAAACGTTCGAGACCCGCGGCTCGGTGGACGTGTCCTACGCCATGCCCGACGGCTCGGCCCGCTTCCGCACCAGCATCTTCCACTCCCGGCAGAAGTACGCCATCGTCATGCGGCGGATCATCACCAAGATCCCCAGCTTCGACGAGCTCAACCTGCCCCCGCAGGTGGAGACGCTGGCCGACTACCACCGCGGCATCGTCGTCGTCTCGGGCACCACCGGCTCGGGCAAGAGCACCACGCTCGCCGCCATCATCGGCAAGATCAACCGCACCCGCTCCGACCGCATCATCACGATCGAAGACCCGATCGAGTACCAGCACGAAAACATCAAGAGCCTGATCTCGCAGGTCGAGGTCGGCACCGACTCCGAGAGCTACGAATACGCCCTGCGCGCCATGATGCGGCAGGACCCCGACACCATCCTCATCGGCGAAATCCGTGACACCTACTCCCTCTCCACCGCCCTGCGCGCCGCCGACACCGGCCACCTCGTCTTCACCACCGTCCACGCCACCAACGCCCCGATGACCATCGAACGCATGGTCTCGCTGTTCGACCCCGACCAGAAAGAGCTCCAGCAGACGCAGCTGGGCATGAACCTCATCGCCGTGCTCTGTCAGCGTCTGGCCAAACGCCGTGAAGGCAAAGGCCGCGTGCCCGTGGTCGAGATCATGTTCGCCACGCCACTGGTGCGGAAGTACATCCTCGACGGCGAGTTCGAAAAGCTCAAAGGGTGCGTGGGCAACCGGGAAGCCGGCAGCCAGAGCTTCGACCAGCACCTTACCGAGCTGTTCCAGAAGCAGATCATCGACGTCGCCGAGGCCAAGCGGCTCGCCAGCAACGTGGACGCCCTCAACCTCGCGCTGCGCGGCATCAGCAACTCCGACACCCGCCTGCGCTAGCCCCCCGCCCCGCGCTCACCCTGCAATCCTCCGCCCGACACAGGGCGGGCTCGAGAGGCCTCCGGTACCATCCCGCCGCCGAGCGCGTCCGAACGGTCGCCAGAAGGGGCCCTGTGAGCCCGGGTCTCCCGTAGAGCAAGAAAACGTTATTTCAAACTTTTAGGTTTGGTTACGACCGGTGAGGCACTACACTCCGGGCCGATACCGGTCTGTGTGGCCGCCTTCGGGCGGGCCGGTGTCATCGGGTCGAGCCGACAAGGTTTGCCCGGTTTGTCATCCGAAACCCCGTCCCGGTCTTGGCGTCGGGACGGGGGCAGTGTTCCCGGCAGCGGTGCCAAACGGCGTCTCCTGCAGGCGTGGTCCCTAACCCGCGAGCGGTCGCTCGCCCACCTGGGAGTTTCCCCCGCCAGCAAGTCGCGCCGAGTCCCGGTGTCCCGCGGTCGCCCCTCTCTGGAGGGACGGCCGACGGGGCCACGCGGCGACCCCGCCCGCCCCAGCAACTGCGCTCCCGCGGCGACGCGGGAGCGGAAAGGAGACGCCATGGGCGTCGATCCCCGCTTTCTCGCGGACTCCGGCCGCGAGGTCTTCGTTGGCAACGAACTGCTCGTGAAAGGCGCCCTCGAGACCGAGGGCGGCGTTCACCTGCTCACCGGCTATCCGGGCTCGCCGGTGGCCGGCTTCTTCGACGTTCTCGGCGACATCCGCGACATCCTCATCGCCAAAGGCATCCGCGCCTTCCAGGCCAACAACGAAGCGCTGTCCGTCGCCGCCGTCAACGGCAGCCAGATGCTCCCGGCCCGCGCCATCGCCGCCTTCAAGTCGGTGGGCACCCACGTCGCCTCCGACGCGCTGGCGCTGGGCAACCTCGCCGGCCCGCACCCCGAGGGCGGCGCGGTGATCATCTCCGGCGACGACCCGTGGTGCGATTCCACGCAGGTCCCGGCCGACTGCCGCTTCCTCTTCGAACACCTGCGCATGCCCGTCGTCGAACCGGGCACCCCGCAGGAGGTCAAAGACTGGATCGACCTCTCCTTCAAGCTCTCCAACCGCTCGGGCACCTACATCGGCTACGTCGTCACCCCCGCCCAGGCCGACGGCGGCGGCACCGTCGAGTGCAAGCCCAACCAGTTCCCCGCCGTCAACATGAACAGCCGCATCGAGCTCGACACCGCCTCCATCGCGGTGGACAAGACGGTGCTGCTGCCCCCGCGCACGTGGATCCGCGAACTGGACATGCCCCAGCGCCACGAGAAGGCGATGAAGGTCGCCCGTGAGCTGGGCCTCAACCGCATCGAACCCGCCCTCGTCAGCTCCGGCCCCGGCGTCGCGCCTCTCGGCTTCATCGTCACCGGCATGGCCGGACCCTACCTTCGCCACGTCCTCAATGACATCGGGCTGGCCGGCCACTTCCCCATTTTGCACATGGGGATGAGCTACCCGGCCGACGTCGAGCTGCTGCGCGACTTCGCCCGCCATTGCCGCACGATGATCGTCATCGAGGAACGCCGCAGCTTTCTGGAGAAGAACCTGCGCGACGCCGCCTTCCGCGTGCTGCCGCACGACGTCGCCGCCGACATCGTCTCCCGCCTCTACGGCAAGCAGTTCCCCACCGTCAACGGACGCACGCTCCCGGGCATCCCCGACGTCCGCGGGCTCAACTACTCCGTCCTGGCGCAACTGCTCATCCCGCTGATCAAGGCCACCGAGCAGCTCCCCGCCGAGCTCCGCAACGGCCGCCTCTCCGCCGAACTCGACCGCCTCCGGCAGGCCAGCAAGCCCAAACTCGAGGTCTTCGCCGAGAAGGTCATCGCCCGCACCCCCACCTTCTGCCCGGGGTGCCCCCACCGCGACTCGTCGGCCGTTCTGCTGGAGCTGCGCAAGAACCTCGCCGACCCGGCCTACATGGCCCGGCGTCACGGCGGCCGCAAACCCGTCGACCTCGTCGCGCACGGCGACACCGGCTGCTACACCATGCTCATGTTCGCCCCCACCGAGTCGCTCATGCACAACTACTCGGGCATGGGCCTCGGCGGCGGCACCGGCTCGGGCGCCGACCCGTTCATCACCAACAAGCAGATCGTCTTCATGGGCGACGGCACCTTCTTCCACTCCGGGCAGGTCGCCATCTCCAACGCCATCAAGGCCGGGCAGGACATCACCTTCATCATCCTGGAAAACGGCACCACCGCCATGACCGGCCACCAGGAGCACCCCGGCACCGAGCTCGACGTCCTGGGCAACCGCAGCTACATCCAGGACATTGAGACCATCTGCCGCTCCATGGCCGGCACCTCGCCGCTCACCGTCGAGAAAGTCAACCCGGCCGACCGCGACAAGTGGTACGCGACGCTCGAACGCACCATCCTCCGCGACGGCGTCAAGGTGCTCATCGCCGACAAGGAGTGCGGCATCACCCTGCACCGCCGCATCGCCCGCGAAGAGCGGCAGATCGCCAAAAAACACGGCTACCTGCCCGTCAAGACACACATGAACGTCACGCCCGAGGTGTGCGAAAACTGCCTCGAGTGCACCAAACAAACCGCCTGCCCGGGGCTGATCTCCGTTGACACCGACTACGGCCGCAAGATCGACACCGACCTCACGTGGTGCGTCAACGACGGCGCCTGCGAACGCGTCCGCGTCAGCAACGCCTACGGCACCTCCGTCAAGCCCTGCCCCAGCTTCGAGCAGGTCATCATCAAGCGCAGCCGCCGCAAGCGCTACACACTCCCGCGGCTCGGCCTGGACCGCCTGCCCGACCCGGTGCCCGTGCGGCCGCTCAAACAGCCCGGCGACGCCTGGCGCTGCCACCTCGCCGGCGTCGGCGGCATGGGCATCGGTGTGGTCAGCGCGCTGCTCGTCCGTGCGGGTCACCGCGAGGGCCTGCGCGTCACCTTCCAGGACAAGAAGGGGCTGGCCATCCGCAACGGCGGCGTCTACTCCCAGATCACCTTCGTCAAGGACTCCCCGTCCCGCACGCACGCCGAGCACGCCCCGACGCCGTTCTCCAGCGGCTCCATCCCCTACGGCCGAGCGGACCTGCTGCTGGGCGTGGACATCCTCGAGGCCGCCCGCGCCATCGACCCACGCGAGCAGTTCCGCGTCGCCAGCAAGGACCGCACCGCCGCCGTGCTCAACCTGCACAAGCAGCCCACCGTCTCGGTCCTGCTGGGCCAGAAGGACTTCGACCCCGAAACCCTCCGCGAAGAAATCGCACGCCACTGCGACGAACAGCACTTCTTCGCCCGCAACCTCAGCGAGATCTGCGAAAGCCGCCTCGGCTCCAAGCAGTTCGTCAACATCATGATGCTCGGCGTGGCGTTCCAGATGGGGTTGGTGCCCGTGTCGGCGTCGTCCATGGCCAAGGCCATCCGCGAGACCCTGCGCCGCGACACCCGCCGCAACCTCAAGGCCTTCAACATCGGCCGCAAACTCGCCCTCGAGCCTCGAGTGCTTCCCAACCGTCCCGAGCCCCGCAACTGGCAGCAGCTCGTGGCCAGCAAGGTCCGCGTGCTCAAACGCACGCACTCGGAGTCCGCCGCCAAGGCCTTCGAAACCTTCGTCGAGCAGCGCATCGCCCGCCTCCCCGAGCTCCCCGAATCCTCCAAATACGACCACGCCCTGCGCCTCTACGACCTGCTGCACTGGGGCGGCGTGGGCAAGGCCGGCTACGCCTACGCCGGCCGCTACGCCGACGCCGTGGAAAAGGTCTACGCCCACGACTCCGCCGCACGCGGCTTCGCCGCCACCCATGCCGCCATCTGGGGCGTCGCCAAGGCCATGCTCATCAAGGACGAGCCCTACGTCGCTTACCTGCTCACGCGCTACGAAAAACGGCAGCGCGACCACGCCAAGTACGGCATCGACGAAACCAACGGCGACCGCATCATTTACCGTCACCACACGTCACCGGAGTTCCCGCTCCCCGGCGGCCGGCGACTGCGACTGAAGATCACCACCACCGACTGGCAGCTCCAACTGGTCAGCCGCTTCCGCTTCCTCCGCAAGCTCCCCGGATGGCACCGCCGCGAAGTGCAGTTCCGCGAGTGGTACCTCGGCCTGATCGACAAGCTCCGCTTCGACAACTCCGCCGAGTACAACCGCTCGGTCCGCGTGCTCCGCGCCATCGAAGCCGTCACCGGCTACCGCGAAGTCCGCTACCCGAAGATGGACGCCTGCGTCGAGCAGGTGAACCGTGAACTCGCCCAGCCGGTGGAAGTGCCCGCCGACGACCGCGACTTCACGCCCGACGCCGCCCCCCGCAGTGCCCGCAGCCGCGTGTGACGGCTCCCACGGCCGCCGACCGCCCACGCCGCGACCCGAGCCCTTACCCGGCGGTTGTCCGTCCGTCGCGTCTACCGCGTCGGCGCCAGCTTCCTCCACGCCCATTCCAGCGGGCCGCGGACCCCCGCACGTTCGGCCCCTGCCGCCGCCGCCACGACCGCCGCCCACACCCCGGCCACCGCGCCCAGCTTCTGTAGCGGCGTGAGCTGCCCGTACAGCCCCAGCCCCCACGAGTAGAACAGCACGTTCGCCAGCAACGACTGCAGCACGTAGCAGCTCAGCGCCCGCCGGCCCACGCACGCCAGCAGCCCCGTGAGCCGCTGCGCCGCCCCCCGCTCCACCGCCGTCGCCAGCAGCATCGCCAGCGCCGCCCCCAGCAGCACGCCGCCGCACACCCGCTGCACGTACAGCAGCAGCAGCATCGCCACCGGGTGCGTGCTCAGCACCGCCAGCACGTTCAGTGGCACCCCCACGCCCAGCCCGACGCCCAGCGTCCAACGCACCGCCGCAGGGTGCGCCGACGGCCGGGTCAGATACCCCCGCTGCCACACCCACATGCCCGCCGCCATCAGCCCGAGGATCAGCGGCACCTCCGCCAGATACTGCACGAACAGATACGGGTAAAACGACAGCCTCCACGACACCTGCGAGAGGTAGCTGCCCGCCCCGAACACCGCCAGCTCCTGCTGCAGCTCCTCCCGCGCCCACGCCTGCACATCCTGTGGTGCCAGCAGCATCGCCGCCGCCTGCAGCCCCATCACCGCCGTCCCTGCCACCCCCGCCAGCGCCACTCCCGCGACCGCCACGCCCAGCAGCACCCGCTCCGACCGCCCCACCAGCCCCGCCGCCGCCAGCCCCACCAGCCCATACCACTGGAGAATGTCCCCCCAGAACAGCAGCACATAGTGCAGCGCGCCCAGCCCCATCAGAACGGCGCACCGCCGCACCAGCCGCAGTCTCGCCTCGCCGGTCGTCCGCCCCGACGCCACGTCCCGCGCGTACATCATCGCGAAGCCCGCGCCGAACGTCGCCGCGAGCACCGCGATGAACTTGCCGTTGGCCACCACCGACGACAGCAGGTACGGCCAGTCCGCCGACCAGCTCAGCCGCCTGGCCAGCGGCTCCATCGACGGCGACGAAAACACGAAGCCGTGGACGAGAAAAATCCCCAGCACCCCCGCCCCGCGCAGCACGTCCCACACGCGTTCCCGTCCGCCGAGCGCGCCCAGCGACGCCCCGGCCGCCCGGCCCCCGCCGCTGAGGTCGCCCGGCACCGCGCTCGCCTTCTCACCGCTGGCCGGGTGCATGGACATGCGTCAGGGCGGCATCTCACCGGCGGCACCCGGTGTGGTCAATGCAGTGCCCGACGACGGTCAATCGCCGCTCCGCGGCCGGGTGAAGCCCCATTCCGCCGCCAGCGCGTCGGCCGCGTGCTCCGGGTCCTCGCCGGCGAAACGCCCGCGGTTGTGCAGGTGCGCGTGGGCCAGCTCGTGCGCGATCACCCACCTCACAAAGCTGTCATCATTCCGCCACATCCGCCGCTTGAGCACCACCGCCCGCGTCGGCCGGCGTGGTCGCGGCGGCGGCACCACAAACCCCCCGCCCCCGCCGCCGACCTCCGTCAGCACGAAACCGTCGTCCGACAACAGCCCCCTCAGCACGTCAGGCGGCAACTGCCGCATCACCGCCCGTACATGTCCCCTCAGGCCTTCCCCCAAGACGCAGCGGGAAAGAAAGCCGTCAATCGCGTCCACGGCATCACCCTAGGCCCCGACGACGCGGGCCCGATGCGCCCGCCCGCTGCGTCGTCGGGCGTTTTGAAAACGGTGCCATCACGGCCATGTGCCCGCCCGGGAAAACGAAACGGTGCGGCACGCCCGCGCGCACCGCACCCCTTCGAAGCTCAGCCCGACGTCACACCCAACCCGTGTCCACCACGGTCAGACGCACCGCCGGCGGCGAAAACCGTTCCCCGATCGCCTGGCGTCAGTCCTTGTTGCCGGTGGTCCGCGGCGGGATCCGCAGCTTCTGCCCGACGCGGATCATGTCCGACTGCAGGTTGTTGGCCCGCTTGATGGCCGCGACGTTGCGGGCCACGTTGCCCCGCCCGTACGCCCGAACGGCGATCTCGCTGAGCGTATCCCCCCGCTGAACGGTGTAGGTCGTGCCGGGCCGGATCGCGCCGCGGTTGGTCGCCGACGCGGCAGGCGGCTGTGCCGCGGGCCGCTGGGCCGGCTGCGGCCGCGCTGCCGGCGGCGGCTCAGGTGCCACCACCGGTGGCGGCGTCGTCACCGGCTCCGCCGGAGTGACCACAACCGGCGGGGGTTGCGGCGGAATGTACGGCGGCGGCGTCACCGGCTGCACCTCCACCTGCGCCGCCGGCGCAGGCGGCGGCGTGTTCTTTTGGCAACCCACCGCCCCCACCAACCCCACCGCCCCCGCCATCGCCCACATCGCCATCCGTCGTGCCACTGCGAACTCCATTCGCTTGAACCTTCCAGCGCTGCCCCGCGAGACACCCGGCCTGACCCTCAAGCCGTTCCCCAGACGCCGGCCCGACTCCGCCAACGCCCTCTGCAATGCCCCGCGACGGCCGACACCCACGCGTCCACCGTCAAGGTCGCTACAGCTTACACAGCTTCACAAACGTGAGCAAAGTTTGCCCAGCCTCACGCGAGTCGCACCCCGCCCCCACCGCACCCACCACATGGGCCCCCGGTTTTACACAAGCTTAACGATGCCGGGCGTCCAGACCGCTAGGTTCACACTGCATCGGTGAAACGCGGTGCGATGGATTGATTCGCCCCGCCTTCGGCCGTCTGCACGAAACGCATCCGTCAACGGAAGGGAGTTGCATCATGCTGAAGTCGGCTCATCGTCTCGCCGCCGCCGTCGCTGTCCTGGGGCTGGCCCAGGTCGCGTCGGCGTCGCTGCTGATTTCCGAGAACTTCGCCACCTACGCCCCGGGCAACCTGGTCGGCCAGAACGGCTGGGCCCAGACGGGCACCGCCAGCGGGGCTCCGCTGCAGGTGTCGGGCGGCCGGGTCGTCATCCCGGGCATCCCCGTCGGGACCGCCGCGGACAACCAGGACGCCCACAAGGACCTGGCCAGCAGCCTCGTCGGCGTGCCCAACACGGTCTTCTTCGCCGGGCTGATCACCGTCAATTCGGCCGCCCCCAACACCGTGGCCGCCCCGCCCTACGTGCTGGCGGTGTCCACGGCGCTCAACGGCGGCGGGTTCGCCAACTGGCGGCTGACCTTCCGCTCCTTCGGCAGCGGCTACCAGCTCGGCGCCCGCGTCACCGGTCAGTCGGGCTCGCCCTACGCCTTCGGCACGACCGAGCTCGCCTTCGGGCAGGAGTACCTCATCGTCGCGCAGTTCAACGCGACCAGCAGCGCCTCCGACAGCGTGTCGGTGTTCATCAACCCCACCACGCTTGACCTCACCGGCGACACGCCTGACCTCACGGCCAGCATCGGCACGGGCACGCCCCCGACCGGCTTCGGCTCGGTCATCATCTCCCAGTTCTCCACGACCGCGGCCGGCCAGCCCGACTGGTCCATCGGCGCCCTCGCCCTGGGCACCACGGCCACCGCGACGATCGCGGCCATCCCCGAGCCCGCCGCGCTGGCGCCCCTGGCGCTCGCCGGCCTGATGGTCGCCCGGCGTCGCCGCTGACCCCGCCCCTCGCAGGCGCCTCGTCCCGCGAAGCTCGTCCCGGGCAGCTCGTCCCGGGCAGCTCGCCCCGGGCAGCTCGCCCCGGGCAGCTCGCCCCGGGCAGCTCGCCCCGGGCAGCTCGCCCCGGGCAGCTCGTCCCAAGCCGCTTACGATCGGCCCCGACCGATGGGGCCGATCTTCTTTTTTCTGGCCGTGCTGCTGGTCTGCGGCACCCTCGCGTGGGCGGCGGCCGTGGCCGTCTACGCCGCACGCCTGCTCTCGCCGCCCCGGCTCACCGACGGCAAGGCCCTCTACCGCCTCGGGCGGGTCTCCCCCGCCGACCTCGGCCTCCCCTTCGTCCCGCTGCAGTGGACCTCCGCCGACGGGCTGACCCTGCGCGGCTGGGCGGTCCCGGCCGAACGCCCCGACGCAGCGGGCGGCGGCCGTTGGCCTGCCGGCTCGCCCAATAGCTCACCTGCCGGCTCCCCCGCCGGTCAGCCGCCGGTGGCGGTGCTCGTGCACGGCTACGCCGACGCCAAGGTGGGCGCCCTCGCGTGGGCAACGCTGTTCCGCCAGCTCGGCCTCGACGTCGTGCTGCCCGACCTGCGCGGGCACGGCGACTCGGACGGACGGTGGATCACCGCCGGCGTCCGCGAAGCCGATGACCTTGCCCGCCTGCTGGACCGTCTCGCCGCCGAACGGTCGCTCGACCGCCCGACCCGCTTCATTCTGTTCGGGGCCAGTCTCGGCGGCGCTGCCGCGGTGAAGTGCGCGGCCGGTCGCGACGACGTCGCCGCCATCGTCCTCGATTCGCCGGTCCCCACCTTTCGCGACGGGGCCCTCGCCCACGCACAGCTCCTCAGCCTTGCCGGCCCGGCCATCGTCCGCCCGGCCTTACGTCTGGCCGAGTGGTTGCTCCACGTCCGGTTTCACGACGCGGCGGTCGAGCGACGCCTGCCCGACGCCCCAGCCCCCGCGCTGGTCATCCTGCCCGCCGACGACCCGTTCCTCGACGACGACCGACGGGCCCGCCTGCTGGCCGCCGCCGTGCACCTCAAGCAACGCCAGCCGCTCAGCCGCGTCGTCCAGCCCCCGGGCGGGCACCTCACCGCCATGCACGCCGACCCCGCCGGCTACGCGGCCGCGGTGCACGCCTTCCTCCGCCAGGCCGTGCCCAACCTCTGCCCCCCGCCGCCGGCCGTCGCGCCCGCGGCCGACCCGGTCATTCAAACAGACGAAGCTGCCCGTCGCCCGAGCCCGAGTTGACCGGCTCCGGCCGTCGAAACGCATCCGTGCGCAGCTTCGGCCCGTGGTCAGCCAGCCCCAGACGCCGCCGCTGCATGGCCATCATCTGCTCGAGCTGTGCGTAGAACGGCCCGACGCCGCCAAAGCGCATCCCGAAGCGGCTTTCGTTGAGTTTGCCCCCCCGAAGCGACCGCTGTCGCGAAAGCACCTTCCCCACGCGGTCGGGGTAGTGGACGCTCAGCCAGTCGAGGAACACCCGTTCCACCGCCCCCGGCAGCCGCAGCGGGATGAAGTGCGCCCAGCCTGCCCCCGCCTCCGCCGCCGCCTCCAGAATCTTCGGCAGCTCATGGTCCGTCAGCCCCGGCACGACCGGCGACGCCAGCACGCCCACCGGTACTCCCGACCGCGCGCACGCCGCGATCGCCTCCAGCCGCCGCCGCGGCGACGACGCCCGCGGCTCCATCCGACGAGCCACGTCCGCGTCGAGCGTCGTCACGCTCACATCCACCCGCGCCGCCCCCCACGCCGCCAGCTCCGACAGCAGGTCCAGGTCGCGCGTCACCAGGTGACTCTTGGTCACGATGTTGACCGGGTGCCGGCATTCCGCCAGCACCTCCAGGCATCTGCGAACGATCCCCAGTTTCCGCTCCGCCGGCTGATACCCGTCGGTCACCCCGGAAATCGTCACCGTGCTCGGCCGGTACGACGGGCGCGACAGCTCGGCCCGCAACAGCTCCGGCAGCTTCGGCTTGCAGAAAATGACCGTTTCAAAATCCAGCCCCGCCGACAGGCCGAGGAACTCATGAAACGGGCGCGCGTAGCAGTAGCTGCACCCGTGCTCGCAGCCGCGATACGGATTCAGCGACACCTCGAACGGAATGTCCGGCGACGTGTTGTACGTCAGGGCCGTCTGCGTGCGGTCCATGAAATACCGCGTCGCCGGCCCGGCCGACGCCCCCCCGCGCGGGCCAGCGTCGTCGGCCGCGGCCGGGTCGTCGTGGGCATCGGCGGGGTCCAGCGCGATCGGCTCGAACCGGTTGGGCACGTCCGCCTGGGCCCCGCGTCCGTGAACCGGTGCGGTGAGAACGGGCAAACGGAGCCGTGCACCTGAGAACCCCACCGTCGCAATGTACGCATTTTGTTAGGTAAAGGCAAGGTGGCGTGCATCCGGCGGCTTTTCAACGGCTGGACAGACGCTAAACTGCAACCGTGAAGCGCCGGCTCAACGACCTGCTCCTCGTGGCGGTGGTCACGGGCACCGTCGCGGTGTCGGCCGTGGCCTTGTACCCCTTTTCCCGGGCCGCCGAGCTGCGGCGCAACCTCGACCTCGCCCGGCTGCACGCCGAGCGCGTCCAGCCGGTTCTCCGCGAGGACGGGCGCTTCGGATTCGTCCGGCTTTCTCCGCTGGCCAAAGACCGCGGCGTGATGCTGTGCTCGGGCTCGGTGGAAACCGAAGCCGACTACCTCGCCCTCCGCCGAGCCGTACTGGAGACCCGCCCGCCGGTCCCGGTGGTGTGGGAAATCACCATCCGCTCGCCGTCCAAGGATGGCGGCAGCTCCATGTGACCTATCGGCAGCCCCAACGCCGCCGACCGAACCGGACCCTTTGACCGTCGGCGTCGACATCGTCCGCCGGGCTGCCCCGCCAGGTCGTTGGGGCGACGACCACGCGAGGGCGGGCCGCAGGAACGGGATTTTCGTCGGCGTGGAGGTGCCTGCCCTGCGTTTGCGGTGTAGCTTGATGCGGGTGGACCGCCGCCACCGCCGGGGCGTCCGCAAGCTGGAGGGAGAAGAGCAGTGCCGTTTTTGCGTGCCTTTGCGCTGGGCATTCCGTTGTCGTTGCCGTATCTTGCCGTCGCCCAGCCCGTCTATTACGTCAGCCCCAACGGAGACGACGCGGCCGACGGGCTTTCCCCGCAGACCGCCTGGCGGACGCTCGAAAAGGTCTCCAGCACGCCGTTTGAACCCGGGACGCACGTCTTGTTTGAACGCGGCGGGGAATGGCGCGGTCGGCTGCAGTCCAGCTCCTCCGGTACCCCGGAAGCCCCGATCGTCTACGCCAGCTACGGCAGCGGCCCCAAGCCCCGTTTCTACGGCTCCGACATCCTCAACAAGTCCGCCTTCGCCCCGGCCGCCCCGGACAGCTCGGCCGTCGTCACCGCCGCCCCCCAGCCGGTGGGGTCGGTGCTGATCAACGGCGAGTTTCTCCGCAGCAGCCAGCTGGTCACCGGCTCGAGCAGCCCGTCGGTGAACCGCCAGCACGTGCTCAACACGCCGGGCACGTGGTACCGCGACCCGACGACCCAGCAGCTTTTCATCAACAGCGGCACCAACCCGCTGACCGACCCCCGTCAGTACACCGCCGTCACCCGCGACGACGTGGTGTATGCCTACCACAACAACCACCTGATCTTCCGCGACTTCGTGGTGGACGAAACCGCCTTCTACGACCGCGGATACTCCTTCCGCGTGCAGGGGGCCGACTTCGTCCGCATTGAAAACTCCGAAGCCTACCGCGCCGGCAAGCACCACTTCGGCGTCATTAACTCCAACGGCTTCCACGGCAAAGGGCTTTACGCTGCCATCGCCATGCCCGACCAGGGCTTCGGCGGCGCGACAGCGCTGGTGAGCTACTCCGACCACCGCTACTCCGGCCACACGTCTGTATGGGAAGACGTGCTCGTGGAAGACATGCGCGGCCCCTACCCGGCGTGGTACTCCCACGGCGAAGGCATCGGCCACGTCACCCTGCGCAACATCACCTCCATCGGCTCGTCGTTCTCCATCAGCGAACTCACCACCGCGTACAACATCACCGCCATCGACGCCAACATCGGCATCGGCAGCGACATGGTGGTCGAGGGCGTCACGATCAAGGGCCGCCAGGCCCAGCTGTCCATCGGCGCCCGCACCACCGTACGAAACCTGCTGATCGACAACTTCATCTGGCAGAGCAGCCACGCCGCCCCCGTCGTCGTCCACGGCGCAGACGCCCGCATCGAGATGGCCACCATCACGATCGGGTCGCTTCCGATGTTCGGGCAGATGATCGCGCTGGCCAACAGCGACGCCAGCCTCGAGCTCTTCGGCGCCATCCTCTCCGCCCCGGGCAACACGCCCTTCTCATGGAGCGGTCTGGCCGCCACGCAGATCGACACCGACTACAACCTCTATCACAACATCCACTTCCGCGGCCCGGGCAACCAGGCCCTCAGCCTCGCCCAGTGGGCCAACCTCACCGGCAACGACCTCAACTCGCTCGCCGGCATCCCCGGTTTCATCGACCCCGCCAGCGGCAACTACAACCTTCTGCCCGGCTCGATCGCCCTCGACCGCATCCCCGCCCACCTGCTCCCGCACCTGCTCATCGACCGCAACGGACGCCCACGCTGGATCGGCTCCGGCATCGACATCGGCGCTTTCGAGGGCTTCACCGTCGTGCCCGAACCCTCGGCCGTCTTCGCCGCGGCCATAGCCGGCGCGCTGCTGCTCCGCCGCGTGCCCGTCCGCTGACCGTCCCGCACGCCCACGCCCCTACCGGCCCGCCCCGCCCTGCCGACGCCACGCTCGCAAGGGGCTACGGCAGCACCGGCTCCGACGAGAACAGCTCGCCTGTCGCCCCCGACGGTTCCGCCAGGGCGTCCGCCGCGCCGACGCTCCCCGCCGGCCGCGGCCCGACCAACCCGCTGTCTCCACCCGTCAGCAGAGCCGCCGCCGTCGGGAACCGCGCCGACGACACCACCGGCGGCAGCGGCTCGGCCTCCGCCACGCGCACCATCGCCACCGGGAATGACATCGTCGCCATCGCCATCGCCCCCGCCCCGGGCACGCCCACCTGCACCTGGTTCGGGGCGGCGGCGGCGTCGTTGTCCAGCGAGATATCCCCCACCGCCGCCGCCGGGCTCACCCGCGCCACCAGCGAATACAGCCCGGCCGCGCCGGGCGGCGGCAGGATCCGCACCGACTGCGGCCGGCTCTGTCCCGCATTGAGTTTGACCCGCACGTTCGCCTGCCCCACGCGCCCGCCGACCTGCACGTTCCCCGGGCCGCTCACCGCCGGTACCAGCGACAGCGTCAGCGACGTCGACCCCACCGCCGGCAGCGTCCCGAGATTCGACACCTGCACCGACACCGCCGCACGTCGCCCCGGCCGCAGCGTCGCCGGCACGGGCCGGGTGAACAGCGGAGCCAGGTCCGCCCCGTCCGCGACGAGCTGGGCCACCCGCAGTTGCGACTGCCCACCCACCGACTCGCTCGCCAGCGACCGCACCTTGCCGCCCGGCACGCCCACCGACGCCCCTTCGCGCGTCGCCAGGAACTCGGCAAACTCACCGCCGTCGCCCGCCGTCGCCGGCCCCACCGGCAGCTCGAACACCACCGACACGCCGTTGGTCCCGAACGTCGCCACCGGACGTCCCCGCCCCTCCAACCGCACCAGCGCCCCGCCCACCCGGTCCTGCCCGACATCCACCAGCGACCCGGAAAACTGCGCCCCCACCAGCACGCCCCGGTCCGGCGTCGCCAGCAGCGAGTTCACGGCCGCCAGAGAACCCGGCAGCGTCAGCTGGACGAAACCCCGCCGGCCAAACCCCCCGTCCGCCCGGCCCGCCCGCGTCAGCCGCAGCACGAACCCCGCCGACGACGACCCGTCCGGCGACGCCGAGTAGCCGCCGAGATACACCGTCCCCCCCTGCCCCGACGCCCCCACCAGCACACGCTCGTCAAACCCCGCCCGCAGGCTCCCGAGAAACACCCCCCGCACGCCGAACCGCACGTCACGCTGCCCGGCCGGCGTGAGCCGGATCGCCGCCAGCCGCCTGCCGCTCGAGCCGCCCACCACCGCCGCACCGTCCGGCTGAACCACCACCGTCGCGGCCACGTCGTCGCCGCCGAGGTCCGCCACGAGCACGCCGCCTGACCCAAAGACCTCATCCAGCCCGGTCGAGGTCAGCCGGACCACCGCGAAGTCCCGCGCGCCCACCTCCCCCACGCTGCCCGCGAGCAGAACCCCGTCGCCCAGCGGGCCGGCCGAGGTCAGCACCACCGGCCCGCGTCCCTCCACCGCCAGCCCCGCGAGCACGCCGCCGCCGGCGAACGACTCATCCAGCACGCCTGCGGGGGTGAACTTCGCCACACCCCCGCCCGTGAGCGTGTTCGCCGCCACGAACACCGACCCGTCCGCCGCCCGCACGAGCGTCGCCGCCGGCAGCACGACGTCCGCCAGCGGCACCGTCACCAGTCCCCCGTCCCCCAGGGTCGTGTCGAGCCGGCCGTCGCTCCCGAAACGCAGCAGCCGCAGCGGCGACACGCCCACTTCCGTCTCGCCCCCGCCCAATGCCGCTCCGCCCACCCGCGCCAGCGCCCACTGCCCCCCCGTCGCCGGGTCGAACACGGTCCCGAGCGTCTGCACGTTCGCCACCGCCACGACGGACGTCGCGATACCGCTGCCGTCGTCGCCGAAGGTCGGGTCCAGCCGGCCGACCGCGGGCGACGGGTTGCCCCCCTGTCCGCCGCCCGAAACGCCCCCGATGATCGTGATCGTCGGCCGCGACGACACGCCGAAGTTGTTGTCCGGGTTGGCGTCGTTGAGCAGAAACTGCACGTCGTTGTAGCCGACGAACACGCCGATGAAGTAAGGGCCCCCGCTGAAGACGCCGTCGCTCACCGGCAGCGTCAGCGTCACACTCACCGTGTCCCCCGCGGCGATCGGCCCCAGCTCCGCCCCGTCACCCACATCGAACAGCAAACCGCCAAACCCCGCGCCGGAAGGGTCCTGCGGTTCATCAGGGTTGCCGTTCCCCTGGCCGTCAAAAAACTCCGACGTCCCCAGCAGGGCGTAAAACCGCGTGGCCGGGCTGGCGGCGTTGCCGTTGTTCGAGAACGTGAAGGTCACCGACAGGACCTGACCCGGCGAGTAGCTCCCCTCGTTCGCCGGCACCGCGTTGACGAACCCGACGTCGTAGCTGAGCAGCCGACGCGACTCGAGACCGTCCACCACGGCCGTGCTGAGCGGCCCGCGGTTCCAGCTTCGCTCCCGACGCCCCGCTTCCCGTGATGCCGACATGTAGCCCTCGCTCCCTTGGACGTTCTGGACGGTGGACACGAGCCACTCCCGACCGCACGCGTCCTCCACATCGGCAGTTTAACGTGACTTTGCCGGAACGTCGCCCGACGCGGACACCCGTTCCCTCAGCATCGGCCCGAGCACCTCCCGCGCGAACGCCCGCTCCATCATCCCGACGTGGTCGCCCAGATGCCCGTACATCATCCACGCCGGGTCGTAGTCCACCGTCGTGAGTTTCGCGTACGCCGACGCGTCGTGCCCCGACGGCGGCACGAACCCCTTTAGCCCTGCCGACGGCACGTTCCTCCGGTCGATCGTCCCGAACACGCGGGTCATCGGCAACACCGGGTCCCGCTGCGACACCAGCGCCCACGCACCGCCACGCACCCGCCGCAGCGCCGGCGAGAGGTCGAACTCCGGCGACAGCGCCGGCGCCAGCAGCACCCACGCGTCCACCCCCACACCCTCCGGCAACGCCTCCAGTGCCCACGCCGCGATGCCCGCGCCGCCGCTGTGCGACGTCAGCACCACCCTGGCACCCGGAAACGCCGAGACCGACTCGACCATCCACTCCGCCGCATGCCGCGCTTCGATACGGTTGCGCCGCTCGTTCAGCAGCGCCCCCATCCCGTAGTCGTACGCCGGCCAGTCGTACACCCGCACCGCCAGCCGCTCCCGGCCCAGCGCGTCCATCAGCCCGTCCAGCAGCGTCCGATCGATCGACCGGTAACCCGAGATGCCCGGCAGGTGCAGCAGCACCAGCTCGACGCGCTCCGCCCGGTGCAGCTCGTGCCGCGGGGCCGGCGGCGGCATCGGCCGTTCATCCGGCGCCGCGGCGACCTCGACGCCCGGCCGCGTCGCCGCACTTCCGCCGCCTAACGCCTGCACCGGCGGGCCCGGCGCGGCCGTCGCCAGCACAAACATGCACGCCGTCCATCCCCACACCCGCCCACGCACGCCGGCCCGCCACGTCCGACTCATGCGGCAAGCCTAGGTCGCCGCGCCGCACGCCCCGCGAGCATCCACAACGCCGCCAACCCGCCGAGGGTCGTCACCGGCTCCGGCACCACCGCCGCCAGCCGCACCAGCTCCACGTACAGCATCGACTCGTGGTACCCCGCCTTCCACGGATGCCCCTTGAGTGCCGTCATCGACGGGTCGGCCGGGGCGAGCGTCCACGGGTTCAGCGACGCGAACCACCCGCCGTAGATGGGGTCCACAAACTTCGTGGCGATGACGTTGAGCGACGCGAGCATCTCATCGAGCAGGTCGCCCCGCCCGCGCACCGTCGCAAAATGCGCAAACGCTCTCGCCGCCTCGGCGTTCGGCCACCACGTCGCCTCGTACCCGTCCGACGTGAACCCGGGCGTGGCCAGCCAGTCGTCCCGCACGATGCCCCGCGACGCGTCCCACGCGTAGTGCAGCGTGTGGCTGATGAGCTTCTCCGCCGCCGTCAGCCACGTTGCATCGCCGATGCCCCGCTCCACCGCCCGCGAGAGCAGGTACGCGTACTCCACCTGATGTCCGGGCGACGTGCCGCCTGAGGGGTCCTCCACCCACCCGGCGTGGTAACGCCACGGGATGTACGCGCGGTTGGGCGAAGCCGGGTCGAGCCGGACCATCCGCTGCACGATGTGGTCGCCGACCGCCCTCGCCTCGGCCATGTACGCCGCACGCGTCGCGCCTTCGGTGACATCCACCAGCGCCAGGAGCGCCTCGAACGCGTGGCACATGTAGTCGAGGTTGCGCTGGCCGTGCCCGCCGGGAATCGGCTGCGTGTAATCGCGGTTGAACCCCGCCCGGAACGCGCCGGGATACCCCGGGTCGGCGTGCTTGAGCTTGAAGTGCGCCCAGCCCTGCTCGGCCATCTGCAGATGCCGCACGTCGCCGGTGACCCCGTACGCGTGCGCCAGGGCGAAGACCGGATGCACCGCCCCGTACGCGTCCTTGTCCGTCGGGTTCGGCCCCCACACCGGCGCGGTGTTGGTCGGCGGATTGGCCCCGTTCTCCTGCACGCCCCAGAAAAACCCGCCGTAGGTCGCGTCCCAGCTCGTGGCGATGAGGAAGTCGGCCGCCCGCTGGGCCGTCTCGCGAAAGCGCGACGTCCACAGGCCCGTCGCCCGGTGGGCCTCCGCGTTGATGTAAATCGCGCGCGACTGCCCGATGACGTGGTTGTCCCAGTTCCAGAACCACGACGGCCGGGTGAAATCCCGCTGCATCAGCGGCTGCGCCCACCCCGACCACGAAGGTTTGGGCGTCATCGGCCCCGCGTAAGCCAGAAAGCCCCCCCAGCCGTCCACCCCGCCGTTGTACAGGTCCACCAGGCGGATGAGCTCGCCGCGGTAGCCCCCGCCGAGCCCCCCCACGGCCTGCCCCCACACGTCCTCGACGGCCGCCCCGGACATCACAACAGCCGCCACCACGGCGACCCGCCTGCCCCCAACTCTCACATCGGCGGTGTGACGTTTCACATTGCCCGAAATACACCAAACCGAATCGATTGCCAAGCGGCGTTCTGTCGCCCACCGTCCCCGCGGCCGCTCAGGTCGGCGCAGCCACTCGGGTCGGCGTAGCCGCTCAGGTCGGCGTAGCCGCTCAGGTCGGTACCGTCGCCGCCGGCGCCCCCGACGTCCGGCTCGACCGCAGGAGCTGGTACGCGTTGTAGCAGTTGTGCCAGAGGATGTAGAACGTCGGGGCCAGCGCGATCACCGGCGAACCCAGCACGCTCAAAGCGACGTAAATCGTGAACAGCGTGTTCTTCTGGCCCATCGACTGTGCCAGTTCCAGGGGACGCGGGCTGCCCGTGAGCCGCGCGATCGCCCACCCGGCCGAAAAGTTCATCGCGCACACCGCCGCCGCCAGCGCTGCCATCCCCACCACCGTGCCCGTCGCCTGGGGGTGGTCTTCCAGCTCCACCACCGTCCGCGCCGTCACCACCGCCAGCGTGAACGCCCAGAGGTAAAACGGCAACGCCGGCCGGGCCGTGAGCCGCGCCGCCACCTCCGGCAGCGTCCGGCGAAGGACCAGTGCGGCCGCCAGCGGGCCAAGAATCACCGCAAGAACCCGCAGGATCATCCCCAGCGTGGACCACACGTCCGGCCGCACCGCCCCCCCCGTGGCCAGCACGATCGCCACCGGCATCACCCCGCTGAGCACCGTGTTGGTCAGCAGCGACGTGGTGGTGACGTAGGCCACATCGCCCCGCAGCATCCCCACCAGTGCTGGCGCCGCCGTCGCCGTCGGCGTGAGCACGAGGATCAGTCCCGCCAGCGCCACGTCGCCGCCCAGCGGCCACAGCACCGCGAACACCACCGGCGCCAGCCCCACCTGGGCCACCAGCACCGCCAGCTGCGCCCGCTGCACCCGCAGCTCCCGCACCCGCAGCCGCAAGAACGTCAGCAGGAGCATCGCCACCAGCATCGGCCCCATCGCCACCGACAGCGGCGCCAGCGGCCTGGCCAGCACGTACCCGACGACGAACGCCACCGGGATCATCAGCACGGACGCATAGCGGGCCGGGTAGAAGCGCATGCGCAGCCCGCTGTTCTATCCCGCCTTGCCGGCTCCCGCACGCCTGCGGTGGTTTCCGGCCGGGTCGCCGGTCTGCGACATTCCGCCGCACCCCAGAGCAGCCACGCCAGCTCTCCCGGCGACCCGGCTGCGTTCAAACCCGCCCGCCGCGTTCACGCAGCGGCTACACCGCCTCGGCCCGGGGCGGCAGGGCGTCGTCGCCCGTCGCCCCGCCAGGCGGAATCCGCAGCCGCCGCGTCACGGCGTCCGTCGCCGAGACGCCCGTCTCGCCGCTGCCGCCGGACGAGACCGGCGCGATCCGCCCGAGCACCGGGGCTTTGCGGATCGCCGCCTTCTTCAGCCGCCGCGACCGCCCCACCGTCTGCTGGTCCACCGTCGCGCGACGCCCGGACTGCCGATACGCCACCTCGACGGCCGACGCCGCGTCCGGGGCGTACAGGTCCGCGCCGATCTCCTCGGCCAGCCCCTCCGCCCGCTTGTAGATGCCGCCGCAGCACATGATCTGCATCTCCGGGTTGGAGTTGACCTCCCGCAGGTAGTCGATCAGCTTCCGCACCGCCGGCACCCCGGACGCGAGCGTGGCATACATCACCAGCAGGTCCGGCCGCTCGTCGCCGATCAGCTTGAGCACCTCGTCCTCGGGCACGCCGCCGCCGGCGAACTTGACCTCCCACCCCGCCGCCTCGAACAGGTCGGCGGTGATCTGGCCGCCCAGCTCCTCCGGCTCATCATCGCCACAGAACACCAGCACCCGCTTGCCGTTGGGCTCCGCCCGCTCCAGCTTCGACCCCAGCACGTCGGCGTAGAAGCGGTTCAGCCGCGTGGCAAGGTTGAACTGCGTGACGGAGATCTCGTCGTCCTTGTACGCCGCCCGCACGCGCTCCATGACCTCGTAAACCACCTCCACCAGCAGCGACTCGGGCGTCCACCCCTCCTGCAACGCGTTGGACACGATGCCCCGGGCGGCCTCCCGGTCGCCCATCAGCAGCGCCTCCATGTACGGCTGGACCAGCGGGGCCGCGGTACGCACGACACGCATCGACGGGATGCACGGCTTCATCGGTGAGCTCCTGATCCGGCCCGCGACGCCCATTCCGTTACGTGGTCGCCGACCGCACTCGAAACGGTGCATCCCTGCACACCCAACCCACTGCGACTACCCCTTTTGATAATCTAGGTAGTCTAGGTGATTTTGGGTATCGGTGAGTACGTGAAGAAAACTTTATCCAGATTCACAAACCGGATGAGATCGCTCACACTCACGATTCGTTAAACATCCCAAGAAGTTGCGATTCTCAACCCCGCTCACGGGAAAAACATGGCCTGCCCCGCCAGCGTGGATTAATCTCCCCGGCGGACGGGAGAGAACGCATGCCGAACTGGCGGTGGCTCACTCTGCTCGGTGGGCTTGCGGTATCGTTGGCGATTCCCACGACTGCATCAGGGATTCCCCGGGGCCCCCTCACGGTGTTGCAGGTCGAAGCGCCCGACGCGTACGGCCGTTTCGCCCCCGTGGATTTCGGGCAGGGTCGCGAGGTGCGGGCGGACGGTGTCCTGGCGGGTCTACGCGTCACCGCGGACTCGGTCACCTCGACTGACGGTCGCGATACCGGTTCGCACGCCCGGCAGGTCGCCGAAGCCCTGGCCGGGGTTGAAGCGATCGGGGGGGCCAGTGTGGCGCACCTGCGGGTGATGAACAGCGGCGACTTTCTCAGCCGTGTCTTGCGGCCGGTGCAGCGGTCGGGTCGGGCGATGTCGCCGGCGCGGCTGCCGGGGCGTCCGCAGGTTGTGAACGCGAGCTTTTCCGGGTCGTCGGGATGGGACGGTCTCGACCAGGACCTGCTCCGGCGGGCCGACCAGGTGGTCTTCCGGGACGGCGCGGTTCTGGTGGCGGGCGCGGTGACCGCCCCGAACGGACCGTTCGCCGGGGCGAATCTGGTGTGGGGCGGACGCAACGTCCTGGCGGTCCGCGGGACGGCCAGCGAGTCGGTGTTCGCGCCGGCCGGCCGACTCCCCGGGCGGCGCTATCCCGACCTGTGGGAAGACGCCACCGCCTCACTGGCGGCGGCGCGGGTGTCGTCGGCGGTGGCGCGGCTGCTCGACGCGGCCCAGCGGACGGGGGTGCCGCGGCTGAGCCGGCCGTCGGCGATGCGGGCGATCCTGATGGCGTCGGCCGACCGTTCGTCCGTGCCGGCGGCGGCGTCCACCGGCGTACCGGGGGGTGGAGCCATGGCCGGGACGTGGCGGGCTCAGCAGTCCAACGGGCTCGACCCGCTCTGGGGCGCCGGCCGTCTCGACCCCGACGCCGCCGAGCGGGTGCTCCGTTCACCCCTGACCGCTCCGACCGCGGTGACGCCGGGCAACCGCGCGTCGCCGTCCGGCGGGCTTCGGCCACGGACGTGGGGGGCGGAGACGGGGTTGGCCACGCCAGCGATCAAAGCGCGCGGGGCGGTGGCCGTGCCGTTTCGGCTTGCCGAGGGTGTCGCCGGGCTCGCCGCCGCCCTCGCATGGGAACTCAACCCCACGCGGGCCGGCGCGGCGTCGGCGACGTTGCGGCTGGAGCTGTTCGGGGTCACGCTGACGCCGACCGGCACGGCGTCGCTCCACGGCGCGCCGCTGGCGTGGGTGAGCACGGCTGGCGAGAACGTGGCCCTGCTGAGCTACGGGTCGCTGCCCGCGGGCGACTACGCGTGGGTCCTGCGCAACGAGAGCCGGGCGTCGGTGCAGCCGGTGCTGGCGTGGATGAACTTGCTGAGCCCGCCGGTGACACCCGAACTGCCGCCGACCCTGCCGCCGGTGCCACCGAACGCGACCTACCCCCCCCTGCCCCCGCCGCCGTTGCCCCCGGGTGCCGGGGCGACGATGCCGCCGACGGCCGGGTTCTCGCCGGTTCCCGAGCCGGGGGCGGGGTTGCTGGCGATGCTGGTCGGGGGTGTCGCACTGGTGCGGCCGCGACGCAGCGCGTAAGCCACGTCCCCGGGGACGCTTTCCGCCTACGCCGACTCGATGCCGTCGATGCGGACGCGGACGACGGTGCCGTCGGCCAGATACCGCAGCTCGTGGCAGCGTCCGCCGGAACTCAGCAGCACGTCGTAGCTGAGCGCGTCATCGCCACCGCCCTCGATGCGCACCTGGTACAGCTCGGCGTCGGGATAGTTGGCCGCGAGGTGGTCGCGGACGGCCTGCGGGAGCTGCTCGGCGACCGTGGGCGGGCACTCCTCTGCCTGGACGCGGTCAAGGGTGCCGTCGGCCGCGACGGTGACTGCGTACTGCAGGCCGGCCGACCGGACGATCAGCTCGTAGGCGACGACGCCTCCGTCCGGCCCGGTCCGCGGGTCGATTTTGAGGATCTCCGGCTGGGTGAACTGTGTGTCGAGCGTCGTACGGACCGCGACGGGCAGGTCGTCCACCGTCAGGCAGATGTCATCGAGCTGGACGCGTTTGTCCCGCCACTCGGACGGCTGGTCGAAGCCGCTGAAGGTGTCGTTGCCCGTGCCACCGCGGCAGAGGTCGGCGTCGTCGCCGCCGACGATGTAGTCGTTGCCGGCTCCGCCGTCGCAGAGGTCGCGGCCCGCCTCGCCGAAGAGGTCGTCGTCGCCGCCGTGGCCGCGGAGCTGGTCGTTGCCATCGCCCCCGAAGAGGCGGTCGTGTCCGGCGCCGCCGTCGCAGAGGTCGTTGCCGGCATCGCCATAGAGCAGGTCGTCGCCCACGCCGCCGGCCAGCACATCGCGGCCGTCTCCGCCGGAGCACAGGTCGTCGTCGCGGCCGCCGTCGAGCCGGTCGTGCCCGCTGCCGCCCAGCAGCACGTCCCGCCCGTCGCCGCCGAAGAGCACATCGCGCCCGTCGCCACCGGCCACGAGGTCATCGCCGCCGCCGCAGTGGACGGTGTCGTTGCCAGACCCGGCGTCCACCGTGTCGTTGCCCGCGCCGAGTGTGATGCGGTCGTGGCCCGCCCCGGCGAAGACCCGCACGTCGATGGCCGGGTCGCCGTTGCGGGACAGCACGGCGATGCGGTCGTTGCCGTCGCCGGTGCGGACGACCACGGAGCCGACCGACGAGAGCGGAAACGTGCTGAGCTGGCCGTTCAGCCGCACCTCCAGCATCGCCGGGTTCGCCCGGCCGCGGGAGAGCAGCACGGTGTCTGCACGCGGTGTGCCGTCCACGACGAGCACGCCGTCGTCGCCGAGCGTCACACTCAGCAGCCGACGCGACTCCAACATCTCCATGTCGCACCGCATCGCGGCCCCCGCGAGGCCGCGCGGCTTCGCCGTCCTTTTGCCCATGTCCGTCCTCCCTGAGAGGCCCTCCCGAAGATCGGCGTCCGGTGCCGACCCGGCTTCCGTGCAACGTATCTATCGGTGAGGTGGCCCGTCGAGGGTCACACCACTTCGACGCGGAAGTCGCCGCTGGCAAAGACCGAGGGCGCCGCCGTCGCACGCACCAGCCCGGCGGGCCGGTCGGGCAGGGCGAAGCGGACCGGTCCGACGGTGTCGGCATAGAGGCCGAAGGTGTCGCCGCCGTTGGCGGGGTTCACCGACTGCAGCGTAACGCTCCCGATGCGGGGGGCGACGATGAGCGTGCTGGAGAAGCTGCCCCCGCGGGAGACGGTCAGGCCGCGGAGCTGAGCGCCCGGATTGGCGAACGTGGCCGGGGCGGACGGGAAACCGGCGGGGGGCATCGAGCCGGCAGCGAGACCGATCGCCAGCGTGCTGGCGGTCAGCGAGCCGACCTGCACCGCGCCCGCGCCCTGGGGCGCCATCAGCGTCAAGCCGGACACCGCCCCGCTCACCCGCAGCCCGCCCATCGTTGCCGCCGACTCGACGCGGGTCCGCGTGAGGGTCCGTGTGGTCAGCGTTCCGGTGAACTGGCCTGCGGCGAGCGTGGCGTCGTTGACGTCGCCGGTGACGGTCAGCGTGGCCTTGCCGCCGAAGGTCAGCTCGCCCCCGTTGACCGTGGTGAGCCGCGCGCGGGTGGTGCCTTCGGCGATGCTCAGCCGCCCGCCCAGCGTCCCCACGGTGAGCTGGCCGGCCGACTGCACGCTCAGCATCCCCGCCATGCCGGCGGTGTTGAGCCACGTCCCCACGCTCAGGGTGCGCACGGACGGCAGGCTGAGGAAGCTGTCGAAACCCGCGGCCACCGTCACCTGCGTCAAAGGCACGGCCGACCCCACGGTCACGGCGGCGTTGACCAGCTCGTTGACGACCAGCCGTCCCAGCCCGGCGAACTGCACACTGCCGGTGAGGTTGACCCGCGGCGCGAGAAACGCCCCCAGCGGCGCCGTCAGGTCCAGCCCGCCGAGGACCACCGCGGCCGACGACGTCAGCGTGAGCGTGGTCGCCCGCGTCGTGCCCACGAGCTCGATGGCGATGGGGTCTGCGGCCGGCGGGGTTTCCGGGGCGAACCGCAGCGTCACCTGCCCCGGCCCTTTGAGCGACACGAGCACCGACGTGCCGTTGCTCGCGATGTACGACGCCGCAGCGCGCCCGGTGAGCGTGATGAACCGGCCGGTGTCGGGGGGCGGCGGAGGGGGCGGGGGGGGCGGCGCGGGCGGGGGACGCTGCCCGGCCTCCAGCAGGTCCGACACGACGGCCCGGTCCAGGTCGGAAAGGAAGTAGCGCTTGCCGAAGGAAAACTCGACGCCGTTCATGAGCTGGCTGGCCACCAGCTCGGCGCCCCGGCCGCCGGCGTTACCGATGTGGTAAAGGTTGCCTCTGGTCAGCGGCAGCGGGTCGCCGAGCAGGGCGACCGTGTTCGGGCCGTTGAAGAGGGGTTCACCACCCGGGGCGATCGTCACCAGCGAGTCGAAGACGGACTGCTCCGCCCCGAGCAGCGACCCGGTCACCGGGTTGCGGAAGCCGTTCCAGAAAAACGCGTGGCCCAGCTCGTGCAACAGGGCCGAGTACGCGTCGACCCTGCCCGCGGGCACGGGCACGGCGGGAGAACGGCGGTCGGCAGGGCTGGGGTCGAACCACAGGACGTTCTGGAGGTAGGCGGGTTCGACGCCGATCTCGATGTCTCCGCCGGGGCGCGGGGCGTCGCCGTAGCGGAGGCGGGCGGTGGCCGTCTGGTCGAACAGGTTGCCGCGCACCGGCGTCGTGTCGATCGACCGCGCGGTGATGCGGCCTTCCGGGCCGGCCGCCCCCGGCCAGAGGTTGACCGTCACGCGGAGCATCGCACCGGGGCCGGGAATCAGCGCGGCCCATTCGTCGCCGGCACGCTGGATGAACTCCGTGAGGGCCGGGTAGAAGGAAGACAGGCCCCGGCCGGGGTCCACGAAGACGACCTGCCAGGTGGCGGCGGCAAGGAGTTGGCGCCGCTCAAGGGGTTCGACCCGGGGCATGGCAAGTCTCCGAGAAGGCGCGGGGGCTGTTACTATACCGCAAAAAAGCGCCTTCGCAGACCGCCGTGATCGGGGGTCCAGCGCGGCAGGGGCAGGCGGACAGACTGCCCCGATGGCAGGGAGCGTGGCGGGGGTACGGCACCACGTCGGATGACGTAACCACGTACTCTGCTTTGCTTTATGGATATTCCGCCGGGCGGAAAGGCTGGCACAAGGTTTGATAGGGAGGGCGGTGGCGTCGTGAAGCCTGTGCTGCACGGACGCCCTCACAGGAGAACAAGAATATGTCAAAGGTCATTGGCATCGACCTGGGCACCACGAACTCCGTCGTCGCGGTCATGGAAGGTGATCAGCCGAAGGTGCTGGTCAACGCGGCCGGTTCCCGGCTGACCCCGTCGGTCGTGGCGTTTACGGAGAAGGGTGAGCGGCTGGTGGGGCAGATGGCCAAGAACCAGCAGGTCACGAACCCGAAGAACACCATTTTCTCGATCAAGCGGTTCATGGGCCGTCGGCACTCCGAGGTGGAGGCCGAGGAGAAGATGGTGCCGTACGAGGTGGTCGGCGGGCCGGAGGAGATGGTCCGCGTGCGGGTGCGGGGGAAGGAGTACACGCCGGAGGAGATCAGCGCCTTCATCCTGATGGACCTGAAGAAGACCGCGGAGGACTACCTCGGGGCGAAGGTGACCGAGGCGGTGATCACGGTCCCGGCGTACTTCAACGACGCGCAGCGTCAGGCGACGAAGAACGCCGGGGAGATCGCGGGCTTGAAGGTGCTGCGGGTGCTGCCCGAGCCGACGGCCGCCGCGCTGGCGTACGGGCTGGACAAGAAGAAGAACGAGAAGATCCTCGTCTTCGACCTCGGCGGCGGCACGTTCGACGTGTCGGTGCTGGACGTCGGCGACGGCGTGTTCGAAGTGCTGTCGATCAACGGCAACACGCACCTCGGCGGCGACGACTTCGATGAAGTGCTGATCAACTACCTCGCCGACGAGTTCCGCAAGCAGCACGGCATCGACCTGCGCAACGACCCGATGGCCCTGCAGCGGCTGAAGGAAGCCGCGGAGAAGGGCAAGATCGAACTCTCCAGCAACATGGAGACGACGATCAACCTGCCGTTCATCACGGCCGACGCGTCGGGTCCGAAGCACCTGCAGATGACCGTCACGCGGGCCCGGTTCGAAGAGCTGATCCGCCCGCTGGTGGAGAAGTGCCGCCAGCCGGTGCTGGATGCGCTCAAGGACGCCAAGCTCACCGCCAGTCAGATCGACGAGGTCGTGCTGGTGGGCGGTTCGACCCGTGTGCCGATGGTGCAGCGGCTGGTCAAGGAGCTCTTCGCGGGCAAGGAGCCGAACAAGTCGGTCAACCCCGACGAGGTCGTGGCGATCGGGGCGGCGATCCAGGGCGCCATCGCCAAGGGCGACGTCAAGGACATCCTGGTGCTCGACGCCACGCCGCTGTCGCTGGGCGTGGAGACGCTCGGCGGCGTGATGACGGTGCTCATCCCGCGGAACACCACGATCCCCACGAGCAAGACCGAGGTGTTCTCGACCGCCGCGGACAACCAGACCGCCGTCACCATCAACGTCCTGCAGGGCGAGCGCGAGTTCGCCCGGGACAACCGGCTGCTGGGCCAGTTCAACCTCGAAGGCATCCCGCCGGCGCCGCGCGGCGTGCCGCAGATCGAAGTGACCTTCAGCATCGACGTCAACGGCATCCTGTCGGTCACCGCCCGCGACAAGGGCACCGGCAAGGAGAACAAGGTCACCATCGAGAAGTCCGGCGGGCTCTCGAAGGAAGAGATCGAACGGATGAAGCGGGAGGCCGAGGCGCACGCCGCCGAGGACAAGAAGCGCCGCGAGCTGGTCGAGCTCCGCAACCACGCCGACTCGCTGATCTACTCCACCGAAAAGTCGCTCCGCGAGTACGGCGACAAGGTGGATGCGACCACCCGCGCCAACATCGAGTCGGCCGTCTCCAACCTCAAGGAGGCGGTCAAGTCCGATGACGGCGAGCGCATCCGCAAGGCGATGGACAACCTCACGTCGGCCAGCCACAAGCTCGCCGAGGCGATCTACAAGTCCACCGCTACGGGTCAGCGGGCCGAAGGCGCTGCGGCCGGCGCGACGGCGGGTTCGACCGCCGGCGGCAAAGGCCCCGACGACGTCATCGACGCCGAGTACGAGGTGAAGAAGTAACGGCAAGTCAACATCCGGCGGACTGTGCCTGAGCCGCAAGCAGGGCACAGCCTTGACAGCCTCCTTCAAGCACGCCCCCGGGATGCCCATCGTCCCGGGGGCGTGTCGTTGCGCATCAAGGTACACTCGCCACGCGTCTGACCACGGAGGCTCCCTATGCGCGACCCGTTCCTCGACGCCGCCCTCGAGCAAGCCCGCAAGTCGCTTTCCGAAGGCGGTTTGCCCATCGGCTCGGTGCTCGTCCGCGACGGGCAGATCCTCGGCCGCGGCCACAACCGACGTGTCCAGCACGGCGACCCGATGGCCCACGCCGAGATCGACTGCCTTCGCAGCGCCGGGCGGCTCCGCGACTACCGCGACTGCGTGCTCTACTCCACGCTCATGCCCTGCTTCCTCTGCACCGGGGCGGCCGTGCAGTTCGGTATCCGCACCGTCGTCGTCGGCGAGTCGGTGACCTTTCCCGGCGGGGAGTGCCGCTGGGGGCGCTCGCCCGAGTTCATGCGGGCCGCGGGCATCGAGCTGATCGACCTGGCCGACCCGGAGTGCATCGAGCTGATGCGACGGTTCATTTCCGAGCGTCCTGACCTGTGGTACGAAGACATCGGCGTTCCGCAAGAAGCTGGCAAATGAGCGTCACTTGTGAAACCGGGCCTACCCCCCGTCGCTATACTCCCCGCGTGGCCATTTCGCTCACCGTCGTTGACGCCGCCCCCTCCACCACCCCCGCCGGCCAACGCAAACCGTCGTGGCTGAAGATGAAGATGCCCGGCGGCGAGGGGTACGCCCGGCTGAAGAAGCTGGTGAGCGACAACAAGCTGCACACGGTCTGCGAGTCGGCCAAGTGCCCCAACCTGGGCGAATGCTGGTCGGCCGGGACGGCCACGCTGATGATCCTCGGCGACGTGTGCACCCGCTCGTGCGGCTTCTGCCACATCGCCACCGGCCGGCCTCCCACGCTCGACCTCGAGGAGCCGTACCGCGTCGGGGACGCGGTGGCGAAGATGCAGCTCAAGCATGCGGTGATCACGTCGGTGAACCGCGACGAGCTGCCCGACGGCGGGGCCGGCATCTGGGCGGAGACGATCCGGCAAATCCGCCTGCAGTCGCCGGGCACGAGCGTCGAAGTGCTCATCCCCGACTTCTGCGGCGACTGGGACGCGCTGCAGAAGGTGCTGGACCAGCGTCCGGACATCCTCAACCACAACATCGAGACCGTACCGCGCCTGTACCGCACGGTGCGTCCGCAGGCGAAATACCACCGCTCCCTGAAACTGCTGCAAATCGCCAAGCAGCAGGGCTTTGTGACCAAGACGGGGATGATGCTGGGGCTGGGGGAAGAGGCCCACGAGATCGACGCCGTCATCGACGACCTCGTGGCCATTTCGCTGGACATCTTCACCCTCGGCCAGTACCTGCAGCCGACGCCGAAACACCTCAAGGTGGAGCGATGGGTGCACCCTGACGAGTTCGCCGAGTGGAAGCGTCGGGCGGAAGACCGGGGCATCCGGCATTGTGAGTCCGGGCCGCTGGTCCGCAGCAGCTATCACGCCGAGAAGCAGGTGCAGGCGCACGCGTCGGTCTAGCCGATCGCCGCCAGACCGGCCCTGAAGGCCGACGGCGAAGTCCCGCACCCGGAACACGCTCCGGGCGACGGCCGCACCGGCTCGTCTCAGCAAAGAGAACCCCCGTGCCACGCGGGCACGGGGGTGTTTCTTTTCACGGATTGCCGGACGAACACGGGCTTTGCCGTGCAGGTCGTACCCCGTTGCGTGGGTCAGGCCCGGCGGCGGCGCATCACCAGCGGCAGCCCGCCGGCGAGGAGGCCGAGGGCGGCCGGCTCGGGGATCGCCTGATAGGTGATCCGCAGGGTGCCCTGCGAGATGGTCGCGTCGATGCCCGGGTCGTCGAAGGAATCGTACACCTCGATGTACAGCACGTCGCCGGCCGAGACCACGAACGGCCCGCTGCCGAACAGCGCGGGGTTGGGGAAGGTGCCCGAACCCGAGAAAGAACCCGGCGCAGCCGTCGTGGAGGGCCGGTGGTCCCAGAAACGGTTGATGTCCACGTTGTCGTTGACCGACAGAATCAGCTCGCGGAGCCAGCTCTCGTTAGAGGTGGCGAAGGCGAGGTCGATGTAGTCCACCGCGATGACCTCGAGCGGCTCGGCGGGCAGGCCGGTCCGGTCCAGTGTGATGGACGTGTTGGTGTTTCCGGCGTTCGCGAAGCCGCCCGCGGCCTGCCAGCCGGCGAGGTTGATATCCACGGTGCGGACCTGAGCCGAAGCCGAGCCGGCGGCGAGGGCAGCCGCCGCGACGGCAGCCGCCGAACACAGAGCAAATTTATTCATGACTCTCCCTTCTCCTGAATGCGGGATTCCCGGACCTTGCAGCGTACGACAGGGCCAGCATGCATGCGTCAGGCCCACCACGCAAACACAAACCAAATAAACACAAGATTTCGCATTTTTTGGGACAGTCAGCCGGGTACCGGACGGTCGCCTGTGGTCGGTCACCGTGCCCGCCCGGTCGGGACGTTTGGTCGAGGGCTGGACCGGCCTGCGGGGTCGAGCGGCGCGGCGGACGGGGGCGGAGGGGTCGCGCGTCGGCGACTGTGGACAACCTTTTTCCGGCTCACACGGCCCCCGGTGTCTGTCCGATACTGCCGACAGTCTCCAGCGAGGTGCGTGTATGACGTCATGGAAGCGGGTTGCGGCGTGGACGGTGTCGCTGTCGGTGTTGCTGGGTTTGGGCGGGCTGGGCTGCAAGTCCAAGAAGCCCATCGACTTCGCCTATCCGCTGGACGGGCGGATGGCGCTGGAGAAGATCTCGCCGGGCGAGTACCCCGAGTTCAGCTTCGACCAGACGCAGGCGCGGAACCTCTCCGTCGCGGCCCAGCACTCGCTGGACTATCTGGCCAAGCCGTCGAGCAAGCAGTTCTTCCCCTACCTGGACATCTCGCATGACCGGGCGGTAGCGACCGTGGTGGCGTTCAAGGCGCTGCTGGACCGGCACGCCGCCAGCCCGATGTCGAAGGCCGAGCTCAACCAGGTGATCCGCGAGGAGTTCGAGGTGTACCGGTCGATCGGCGGGTGGAACCCGCAGACGGGCGACTTCACGCGGACGGTGCTGTTCACCGGCTACTTCACGCCCATCTACGAGGCGTCGCTCGTGCGGACGGGCGAGTTCCAGTGGCCGCTGTACAAGCGCCCGGCCGACCTGTTCACGTCGCCGGACGGCATTTCCGCGTCGCGTCGGCTGCCCACGGGCGAGTTCGTGCACTACTGGAAGCGGGACGAGATCGAACGGGGCAACCTGCTGGCGGGCAACGAGCTGGTGTACCTCAAGAGCCGCTGGGACGCGTACGTGATTTCGGTGCAGGGGTCGGCGAAGCTCCGTCTGCCGGACGGGCGGATCATGGAGGTGGGGTATGCGGCCAACAACGGCCATCCGTACATCTCGCCGGGTCGCCGGTTGCTGGCGGAGGGGAAGATCACGCGGGACCAGCTCAGCCTCAAGGGGCTCAAGGCCTACTTCGAGGCCAACCCGCAGGACATGGACAAGTACCTGCACCTCAACCCGCGGTTTGTATTCTTCATGGAGCGGCCGGGCGGGCCGTTCGGGTCGCTGAACACGCCGGTGACGCCGTGGGGCACGGTGGCGACGGACAAGTCGGTCTACCCGCGGGCGATGCCGACGTTCGTGCAGACGGACGTTCCCACGGCCACGGGCGGCGTGGCGCCGTACAACGGCTGGCTGATGGACCAGGACACGGGCGGTGCGATCCGGGCGGCCGGCCGGGCGGACATCTACATGGGCATCGGGCCCGAGGCGGAAGCGATCGCCGGGCGGCAGTTGCACGAGGGCCGGTTCTACTACATTGCCGTCAAGCCGGAGCTGATTGGCAAATACCTGCCGGGCCGGCAGCCTTTGGCGATGCGGTAGGGCTGCCGGAGGCCGCTCGCCCTGACCTCAGCGCGTTGCGGGCGAGCTGCAACGCGGTGTGACGGAGCCTTGCGGGGGCGTGCCGGATTCGGCCGCCCCCCGTTTTTTTTGGGCTTGAAGCAGGGTCGAGACAGGACTGAAAATACGGCCGCGGGGTGGACGGTTTCTCAAGAGAAGGAAGGTCGATGCGGACCGTGCTGGCCGACATCCTGCCGGAGCGATGGCGACGTGTCGGCACGGCGGGCGAGCGGCCATCGGCGGACGGGTCGCGGGCCGTCCCGCTGCTCGACACCGAAGAGCTGGCCGAGCGGATGGTGAAATGGGCGTGGCTGGGGGGGATGCTGTTTCTGCTGTCGCTGTTCATGCCGGCGGTGCGGGGGGGACAGGCGAGCAACCGGCCGTGGACGCTGGCGGGCTGGGAGATGGCGTACCTGGCGCACGTCGGGTTTGTGGAGCTGGCAAGGTCGGAGGCGGATTCGGCGGTGGTGGTTCGGCGCATCCGGCCACTGTCGCAGACGCAGGCGATGGGGCTGGCCGGGGCGGCGGTCCTGAGCAACTGGCTGACGGTGGCGGCGGGGCTGATGGTGTACGTGGGTTACCGGACGGGCAACCCCCGGCGATGGGGGGCCCTGGCGGCGCGTGCGGCGTTGTACGCGGCGGTGCTGGGGCTGGCGAGCACGCTGATCTGGCTGACGGCCAGAAACCTGATGCCGCTGGCGGGGTGCGTGCTGTGGTGCCTTTCTCCCGTGGTGATGTGGTGGGGGATGTGGCGGCTGAGCCGACAGGCCTAGCCTTGGCCGCCTGATTCACGCGACATGTCCGAGCGGGCGATCTCCATCCTGAGACGGCACGGCGAGACGGTCGGGCGGTGCATTGAGCGGCTTGCCGGCCGGTGGTCGGGAACCGAAGCGCCGCCGCGGCTGATCGAAGCGATGCTGTATTCGCTTCGGGCCGGGGGCAAGCGGCTGCGGCCGGCGCTGGTGCTGTGCAGTTTCGAGGCGGTGGGCGGGGGGCAGGCCGATCAGCCCTCGGCAGAGGCGGCGGCGCTGGCGATCGAGCTGGTGCACACGTTCTCGCTGGTGCACGACGACCTGCCGGCGATGGACAACGACGACCTGCGGCGGGGCATGCCCACCAACCACAAGGTGTACGGCGAGGCGATGGCGATCCTCGCGGGCGACGCCATGCTGTCGGCGGCGTTCGAGGTGCTGGCGGAACTCGGCGGCGAGACCGGGGTGGTGCTGGTGCGCGAGCTGGCCACCGCGACCGGGCCGGCGGGCATGGTCGGGGGGCAGGTGCTGGACATCGCGGCCGAGGGGAGCACCCTGACGGCCGAGGAGCTGGCCCGGGTGCATCGGCTCAAGACGGGGGCACTTCTGCGGGCGGCGTGCCGGCTGGGTGCGCTGGCCGCGGGTGCGTCGGGCAAACCGCTGGAGGCGGTGTCGCAGTTCGGCGGCCACATCGGGCTGGCCTTCCAGATCGTCGATGACATCCTGGACGTGACCTCCACCGCCGAACAGATGGGCAAGGCCACCGGCAAGGACCGTGCGGCGGGGAAGAACACGTACCCGTCGCTGTTCGGGCTGGAAGAGAGCCGGCGGCTGGCCGAGCAGCAGCTCGAGCAGGCCGTGGCGGCGCTGCACCCGCTGGGGAGTGCGGCGGACGACCTGGCCGAGCTGGCAACGTTTGTCGTGCACCGCGACCGCTGAAGGCGGAGGCCGGGCAACAACCGCCCGCGCCGGCAGGTATGACGAGTAGACATGCGGCGACGAACAGCAGCGGCGCTTGGGTTGGTGACCGTGGCTTTGGGCCTCTGGGCGGCCTTGGGACGACCGCCGGCGTTGGCCGGCACGGCCCGCGCGCCATCGCCGGCGGAATCGGCCCCCGTGCTCACGGAAGTGCGGGTGTACGCCAAGGACGGTCGGAACGCGGTCTTGCGCGGCGCGCGCATCACCGGCTCGGTGACCTCGCCCACCAACGACTTCGTGGAGCTGGGCCGGATCCGCGATGTGCCGCCGGACGGGCAGTGGGTGGTCCTGCCGGTGGACGCCAAAGGCGAGGTGTACCGCTACCTGAAAATCGAAACGCCGCCCAACAGTCACGGGTCGGTGGCGGAGATCGAGTTCTACGCCTCGGGCGTGCGGCTCAGCGGCAGCGGGTTCGGCACGACCGGCTCGCGGGACGATCGGGGCACGACGTGGGAGAAGGCGCTCGACGGCGACATCGCCACGGCCTTCGAAGGACGCGCGCACGACAACCAGTACGTGGGCATCGACCTCGGCCCTGACGTGCAGGTGGCGCCGGTGGTGGTGGAGCCGGCGGGCGGGCGTTTCGACGGGCCGGTCACGGTGACGCTGAGCACGGCGACGCCCGGTGCGGAGATCCGATATCGTCTCGACGGGCACTCGCCGCTGCACGGCGGAGCGGTCTACCGCGGGCCGATCACGGTGGACCGCTCCGTGGTCCTGCACGCGGTGGCCACCCGCGCCGGGCTGGCGAGATCGGTGTCGGCGGTGGTGCCGTTCCGCATCGGCACCGCGGAGCTGGCCGGCGGCACTTACGTCACGTTCCACATCGGCAACTCGCTCACCGACACGCTGGACGGCTTCCTCGAACCGGTGATGAAGTCGGCGGGCATCAACCACACCTTCTACCGCTTCACGATCCCCGGCGCGCCGACGGACTGGCTGTGGGATCACCCCGGCAGCGGCTTCGGCGAAGTGCGTTATCTGGAAAGTTTCGCGGCCCGCGCCCCGCTCACCGACGTGTTCACGCAGCCGTTCGAGGGGCACAACCGGTCGATCGAGAACGAGGCCGAGCACTCGCTGAAATTCTTTGAAGCGGCGCGCGTCCACTCGCCGCAGCTGCGACCGTGGCTGTACTCGCAGTGGCCGGTGCGCAGCGCCAAGGGCAACTGGTCAGAGGGCACGGGGGCCAACCGGGGCCTGCCGGGCGTGCGTCCGCCCGACGGGGACTACGCCGTCGCCGCGGAGAATCATCTGCGCTACTTCGAAGCCGTTCGGGAGCGCATCCAGGCGAGCTGGTCGGGGAGGCCGGTGGGGATCGTGCCCACCGCGCGGGCGATGGCGATGGCCAAGTTGGCCATCGAGTCGGGCAAGGTGCCGGGCTTGAGCGACTTCGGCGCGTTCTACGCCGACGACCTGCACCTGACCCCGATGGGCCGGTGGTTCGTGGCCAACGTGGTCTTCGCCTGCCTGACGGGCCAGTCGCCCCAGGGGCGGGTGGCCCCGCTCAACTCGGGACTGACCGGCGAGCAGGCGGCAGCGCTGCAGGCGATCGCGTGGGAGGCGGTGAGGGGATATCCGTACTCGGGCGTGGGGCCAGCGGCCGCTCCGTGACGGCTTGAACTGCACTGCGGGCTTGGGGGCGCGGTAGACCCCGCGGGCGGCCCCCTGCGGCGTTCTTTACGGCGCGACGACCTCCATGAGGTCGGCCACGACACCTTCGACCGGGCGCAGCTCGCCGGGTTCCGAAAGCAGGCGGAAGGTGAGGGTTCGTTTACCGGCGGTGTTGAGGGCGACGCGCAAGGGGGCGTCGATGGAGCTGACCGCGGGGGTCGTCGCGGCACGCCGTCCGTCCAGTTCGATCGCGAAACGAACACGTCGGCCCGGGAGCAGCCCCTCCGGCACGCCCAGCCGGCAGTACACCGCGGTCGCCCCGTCCAGCTCAAGGTGCACAGCACCGCCGTCGCCGGGGAGCACGGGCCGGCCGACGGGTTGATCGGCTAAAGGGGCATCGTCCGCTGCTTTCGCAAGGTCCGCCCACGGGGCGTGGCCGCGTAGCCGTGGCGGCAGCGCCGAGGGGAGCGCGGCCGGACCAAGGAGCCTTCCGGCATCGGATGCCCGCACGCGGCGGGGTCGGCCCAGCTCCACGAGCTGCTCCGGGCCCGGTTCGTGAACTCGGCCGGCGCGGTCGGCCAGTCGCAGGCGGTCTCCGGCGGCGGCGAAGGTCAGTCGGTCGGCGTGAACGACGGTACCGTCCGCGAGCCGCACACGCCATTCGGGCGGCAGGGTCCCGCGCTGGTCCGGCGTGACGTCCACTCCGGCAAGCCGCACGGACACGACCGGGCCGGGCCGGGGGAAGCTGCGCTCGCCGAAGAGCACGGACCGCAGAACGATGCGGTCGGCGGTGAGCTGGGCCAGCTCGCCCTCAATGAGGTCGCCGCCAGCAAGGCGAGCGCCAACGAAACGGGACGGCATGGCATCGGCCACCCCCGGGAGCGTCTCAGGCCCCCGCGGGAGCGGGCCGGACGCGGACGGCCCGGAGACGGACGGCCCGGAGACGGACGGCCCGGAGACGGACGGCCCGGAGACCGGCGACCCGGAGACGGACGGCCCGGAGACCGGCGACCCGGAGACGGACGGGGGAAAGATGATCTCGAAGACGTCCGACACGGGGAAGGCGACCTCGCGTTGGGCCGGCCCGTCGGCGAGCGTCAGCAGCAGCCGGCCGTCCACGATCGCCGTCGGCGTGCCCACGACGGCTTCGCCGCTACGGAAACGCACGCCCTGGGCAAGCGACGGCGGACGCGTGGCGGCGAGTGCGGAGGACGGCCGCGCCGCCGGGGCGGGCGGTTCGGACGACGTGTGCCGCTTCCACAGCAGCACGTCGGCCAGCTCGAGACGCACCGTGGGCCCCGTCCGCTGCACGAACACGACCCGTCCGGCCTCGAACCGGCCTGTGCCCTCAAGGATGCGGCCGTCGAGGGTCAGCAGCGTTTCGGCAGCGGTGGCGACACTGGCAGCGAGCAGCAGGGCCAGCGCGGCACCGATCACCGCGGCGAGCGTGGCAAGGCCGGCGGCCGGGCCGTGTCGGGGCCGTGCGGGGACGCGGCCGGGGAGCGGGGGCCGGGGGCTCGGGCGGGGTGCCGTGCGGGGACGGTTCATCGCTGATACAGCGGAAGGTAGGCGTACGGCATGGCCAGCACGGTGGTGTAGACGGCGGTGGCGAAGATTTCGTTCACGCCGTTGCCGCCTTCCATGGGCCGCCAGAACACCATCTCGCCCTGCCGCTGGGCTTGCGGGACGAGGGTGGCGTGGACGGTTCGGTACCACTGGGTCCACGCGTCGCCGCCGATCATGTAGTGGGCGGGTGCGCCGTAGAAGTTGCCGTAGGTGAACCACTCGGTCTGGTTGGGGCGGTTGTAGGTGTCGCGGGCGAAGCGCGAGCCGCGGAGCACCATGGGGTCGTCGTACAGGCCCAGCACCTGAAGGGAGTAGATGGCGGCACACGTGCGGGCGAAGCCGGGGGTCCCGCCGCCGGCCTGGTAGAAGAACCCGCCAGAGCGTTCATCAAAACACGCGCGGACGTAGGCGACGGCCCGCTCGAGCGTGGACCGGGGCACGGCCAGCCCGGCGTTGTTGGCCACGCGGAGGGCGGTCACCTGCAGGACGGTGACGGAGATGTCGGCGTCGGCGACGCGGGGCTGGTACCGCCAGCCGCCTTCCGCGTTCTGGGTCTGGACGATCAGGCGGACGGCCCGCTCGAGTGCCGGCCGAAGCCGGTCGTCCTGGGTCATCCCGTACACCTCACCCAGGACCACGGTGGCGATGCCGTGGCCGTACATGTTGTTTTCGCCGGTGGCGGCGGCGATGTAGCCGTCGGGGCGGACGCAGTCGAGCAGGAAGTTGACGCCCCGCTGCACCACCCGGCCGTAAGGGCCTTCGCCGGGCAGGTTGCCGGTGGCGAGGAACGCGTTGACGACGTACGCGGTGATGGCGGCCTGGTGGTTGTTGTTGGGCGCGGACCAGTTTCCGGCGGGGGACTGCCGCGAAGCGAGGAACCGCAACGCGCCGTCGATGAGCGACTCGGTGGCGGCGTCCACCACGACCGTCGGCGTCGCGTCTGCCGCGGGCGGGGCCGAGCGGGCGGCGGGCGGGGCGGCGGGAGCCGTCCGTGCGTCCGGGGACGCGGGCTGGCCGTGCGCGAGACCGGCTGCGATGCACACGGCGGCGGCAAAGTTCAGCAGTCGCACAGGCACGCGCGGGACAGGCTCGGTCATGGGGCCTCCCTCCCGGACCTCACGTCGCCGCCGCCGGCGGGGCGAGCGAGGTTGCGCAGGTACTGCTCGACGAGGGCGGCGTAGTCCGGCGGGACGCGTTCGCCGAGGTGCTGCTGCAGCATCTCCCGTTCGCGCGGGGGGAGGGCGAGAAACGCGGCAGCATCCCCCCCGGCGGTCGGCCCGGCCGACGCCGCGCCCCCGTCCCGACGCAAGTCGGCCTGCCGGGGGTCGCCGGCGGGGCCGGCTTGCGGGGCCGGCGGAGCCGGGGCGTTGGCCCCCGAAGGCGCGGTCGCGAAAGCCGGCTGCATCGCCGAAAGGGCCGAGAGGGCTTCATCGAGCCGGTCGCGTGCGGACGCGGCGGCCTCGGCGGCTGGGAGCGACTGGCCACGCCGGCCGGCCTCGGCGGCCTGTTGCATCGCCTCGGCCGCGGCGCGGACCGAAGCGCGTGCACCCGGCGGGAGCAACGCGCCGTCGCGGGCGTCCGCCTGCCGGACGGTCTCCGCGCCCTGCTGCATCCTGTCGGGCAACGCCGACGCGTCCGCGGCCGCTTCGGACGACGGCGACTGACCCGCTTGCGACCACGCCTGCCGTGCACTTTCGGCGGCGTCACGCTGCCTGGCCAGCTCGGCCATCAGGGCGGACCGCTGCGCCGCGGCCAAGGCGTCGTCGCCCAGCGCCGCGGCCAGCTCCCGCGCCCGCTCGGCCAGACGCGACCGTGCTTCGTCCAGACGCTCGCCGGCGGCCTGCTGCGCAGGCAGCGCCGCCGCCGGTTCGCCCCGACCCTGTGCGGCCTGCTGCAGTGTTGAGCGGGCGTCGTCCATCGACTGCCGGGCGGCCCGAAGCGCTTGACCCGCCTCCGGTGACGCGGCCGCGACGGCCGGTGCGGCGGCGGCCGCTGCTTCCGCGGCGCGGGTCTGCTGCGCTTCCGCGGCCTCCGACGACGACGACGCGTCCGACGATCGATCGGTCGCGCCAGCCGCCTGACGGGTCGCCTCGGTCGCACGCGCCTGCTCCGCGATGGCCTGCTCGAGCTGCCGCTGCGCCGCGACCGTTCGGCTGAGCTGGTCGAACGTCTGCTGCCACTGCGGGTCGGCCGGCGCGGACGGCTCTAACAGCGCCGGGTTCGAGTCGGCCCGGCTGCCGTCGGCGGGCGAAGCGGCCGGTGAAGCGGCGGCCGCAGCGTCAAGCTGCTGGCGCTGCTCCTGGAGGAGCCTTCGTGCCTCCGCGAGCTGTTCGGCGGCGTGCCGCTGCGGCTCGGTCGCCGTAGGTTGGCCCCGGTCGAGCTGGCTTCGGGCCTGTTGCATCTGTCGGATGGCCTCGCGGACGGCCTCGGCCGCCCTGGGGGCCAGCCCTTCGACGTCGCTTCGCGTCACGTCCGCGCGGTCCACGAGGTCGCCCTGACGCCGCTCGGCGGCGGCGAACTCGCCCGGCGTCGTCGCCTGCTCGGTCTGCCGGGTCACCTGCGACTGCTGCTCGATGAGCTGCTGGAGGGCCAGTTCGGCATCGGCGAGCTGCTGCCGGGCGTCGCGGGGCGGAAGGAGCCGACGCCACACTGCCGCAAGGCCGTCGCGGCTGCTGCGCTGCAGCGTGGCCGCCCGGAACAGCGCCCCCTGCTGCAGGTCGCCGGCGGCCTGCGCCATCTGCTGGGCCGTCTGGCGGAGGCGCGCTTCCGACACGGCCCCCGACAGACGTCGCCCGGTTTCGCCCTCGGCCGTCGCGGCAAGCTGCTCGAGGCGCTGCAGGGTCTCTTCGAACTCGGCCGCGAGGGCCCGCTGCTGGGCGGCCTGCGTAGCCAGGGCCGTCCGAACGCGTTCATCGGACGACTGTCCCGCCCGTTCGCCGTGCGTTCGGGCGAGGTCGATCGACGCCCGCATCGCGGCGTGCTGACGCTCGGCAAGCCGACGCACCTGCTCGGCCAGCATGTGCACCGACTGGGCCCGCTGATACTCCGCGAGAAGGCGTCGAAGCTCGGTGAGCACCTGCTGTTGCCTGGCGTACGCCGACCGGGCCGTCTCTCCGACTTCGGGCGCATCGCGGCCACGCGCTTCGCGGAGGAGCTGCACCAGCTCCCGGAGCTGCTGCGCCGTAAGCCGGCCGAGCACGCCGTGCAGCTCGCGGAGAAGCCGCGCTTCGTCGCCGTCGCCCAGCCCGCTGGTCTCGAAGTCGTCGATGAGCTGCGCGAGTCCGGCGGTCGCCTGCGACACCAGCGACTGCACCTGCACCTGCCGCTGCTCGACGTCGCGCAGCCGCAGCCGGTCGGCGGAATCGGCCGCTTCCTGCCCGCGTGCCCACGCGACGGCGCAGCTCGCCACCGCCGCCCACACCACTGCCGTGGAGAGATGGCCCTGCGGACGACGTGACCGGTGCAGGCCCTTCATGCTTCACCTCGCTTCGCCGGGAGTGTACCCCACGCACGCCGCCTGCGACGTTGTTCCAACGGCGGCCGGGGACGGCGCGTCGGCCCCAGGGGACCGGTGGACGGCAAGGCCGGCCCCGTAGACGGCAAGGCGGGCCCGGTCGCGGGCGGGGGCGGGCCGCCCGACCGCAGGGGCCGCTCGATGAGCCACTCGCCCAGCGCTTCGGCCGCCTGCTCCTGAACCGACCGCGCATCGTGCAGCTCGCCGACGACGCCCTCCAGACGGGCCATCAGCACCTCGCGCACTTCGGCCTCGGTGCCGATGCGGAGCACATACACCGGCGAGCGGGCCACGCCCGGGCCGGTGGCCGTGTTGATGTCCACCGCTTCGACCCACCACTCGATGCGGTGGCCCTCGGGCACGCCCGCCCCGTCCTGAAGCTCGCTGAGCCGCCAGACATGGCTGCCCTCGACACGACGGGTGCGGGCATCGCCCAAGAGCTCGACGGACCCGGCCTCGTCGCCGACGCCGGCGGCGCGGTCGCTCGGCGTACCGGCCGGCTCGGCCGACGGCTCGGAGTCCGGCGGACGCACGCGATACCGCAGGCGGACGGCGGCAAGCCCCAGGTCGTCCTCGGCTTCGTAGGTGATGCGAAGCGTGGCCCGGCGTGTCACGATGTCGCTGGGCCGAAGCCGCGTCAGCACACGCAGCACGGGCGGGCGGTCGGGCACCACATCCACGGCGTAGACGCGGGGGTCGCGCGTCTCGATGCCGTCGGCGTCGGCGAGCACCACCGCCATGCCGCGAAGCCCCCGCGTGACCGTCACCCCGCCCTCGCCGCCCTGCCCCGCGGCCACCACGGCCCCGTCTTCAGAGACCATCCTCAGGGGCAGCTGTTTCGGGAAGCCGACGCCGCTTTCGCCCAGCAGCACGAGCCGCCCGGCGACACTTCCCGGCGGCAGGCCCAGCGGCCGCGACGCCTCCACCCGGACCGACAACCGCGACCCTTCAAGGACCGAAAGCTCGCCGGCCGGTCGCGTTTGTGCCTCGCCTCCGACGTAGGCCGGCGGCTGCACGGTCACGTCCACGCGGCGGGGCGTGGGCCGCGGCACGACGCGGACCTCGCGCGCCGTCGAGCGACCGTCGTTGAGCTGCACCTCGAAGGTGAACGACTCCACGACGCCGGTGAGCGTCGCGACGAAGTGGCCCTGCCGGGCCGGGTCGTCGTCCGCCACCGGCGACATCGTGAGGTTCCGCTCGGCACCACCGGCAAAGCGGACGCGCAGCCGCCCGCTCCGCGGCACCACGCCGGCCGCCCGGGCCTCGACCGTCACATCGTCGCCGCGCGGAAGGACGTCCCGCACCGGGGCGATCACCTCGACCGTCGTGCGGCGCGGCAGGTCCACCCCGGGGACGCCCAGCGCCCGAAGCACGCGGGCCGTCACGCTCTCCCCGCCGAGTGACAGCGCCAGCAGCAGCACCAGCGCCGCGCCGATGCCCCCTCCGCCCCAGACATACGCGGCGTCGGACGGGGTGACGGTGCCGAGGTCGGCCGGCTCGAGCAGCGACGCCGTCTCGGCCAGCAGCGACCGCACCAGCTCGGGCGAGCCCGCGCCGGCCCCGCCGGAGAGAACCTCCCGGCCCAGCTGCACGGAAGAGATCAGCCGCTGACGCAGAGCGGGCTGGTCCGCTTCGACCCACAGCGCCACCTCGTCGTCATCGGGCGGACGCCACAGCCGTCGGCCCGCGTACCGCCACAGTCGGCTCGCGCCCGCCGACAGCGCCGTCAGCAGCAGCACCAGCCGGAGCCACCACGGCAACTCGAAGACGGCATCCACGAGCACGACAACCGCGACATACCCCACCGCCGCCGCGACCGTCGCGCCGCTCGCCGCGACGGCCGAGAGCGCTATCTGCCGGCGACGCACACGCCGCAGATGGCCCTGCAGACGCTGAAGGTCGGCTTCGATGCTGGTGCGGATGTCGCCGGCCGCGTTCATTTCAGTCCTGCCCCCTTCCGCAATCCCCATTCCGACGACCACGCCGCGATCAGCAGCACGAAGTACAGCGGGGACGCCCAGACCGCCGCGTCGTGGGTGGTCCGCAGCCCGTCGCCCCGCAGGGCGAGCCGCTCCGGCAGCCGGTGCAGGTCCTCTTCGCGGAAGAACGCGCCGCCGGTGAGCCGGGCCAGCTCCACCAGAAGTAGCTCGTTGAGCGCGGTCTCCAGCTGCTCCAGCCGCGACTCCGTGACGTCAAGGTCGAGTGAGGCTTCGTCGTCGGTGTCCACCGTCAGTCGCCAAACCCCCGGCGCTGGCACACGCGACTCGCCGCGGTACAGCCCCGGCTGCTCCGCAACGGGCCGCAACTGCAGCGTCAGTTGTTCGGCGTCGTCAGCCCGTCGCAGCACCGCGGTCACCCGGTCGCGCACGATGGGCTCGAACGTCGGCCCGTACAGCCGGGCGAAGACCGTCACGTTCTCGCCGGCGGCGTACTGCCGGCGGTCGGCGGAGAGCTGCGTCCGGCGGGATTCGCCCAGCAGGTGCGGCAGGGCCATCCGCAGGACGATCTGCCCCCACAGCCGGGCGTGATGCCGGTCGCCCACATTCCGCCGCCACCGCCAGAGGTTGTCCGTCCCGATGAACAGCGTCGTGCCCGCGCCGTACCGCTGCACGGCCACAACGGGCGTCCCGACCGACGCCGTGGTCTCGCCCGTCCCGCCGCCACGCCGGGGCGATGTCGGGTCGTCGTCCACCAGCAGCACCTCCGCCCCCGGCCGCGCCCGGCCTACGGCCGCCGTCCAGTACACCGGCGGCAGCGACGCCCACAACGCGAGATTGCCAGCCTCATCGTCCGCCAGCCGCAGCATCTCGCTCATCCGCCCGGCCGGCGTCAGGGTCAACCGGCGCGGCGTCTCGCTGACGTCGCCGGCCGAGCCCGCGGCCGGACCATCAGCGCCCCGGCCGCCACCCACGGGTGAGGCCGTCCACTCCACCGGCACCAGCCTCTCCAGCGGCGTCCCGGCCCAGCGCCATGGCATGTTCCGCCGGCCCGCCATCAGCACCAGCCCCCCGCCGAACTGCGACACGTGCGTTTCGATCCAGCCCAGCTGCTCGCGCGAGAGCGTCGCCGGGTCCACGTCGCCGAGGATCACCACGTCGTAGCGGAAGAGGTCCTCGCGGGTCTCGGGGAACCGCGACAGCATGGGCCCGCCGTCGCCCGACGCCGGCATCGCCCCCGGCTCCGCCCGGTCCAGCAGCACGAACTTCGCTTCGACCCTGCGGTCGCGCAGCAGAACCGCCTGCACGTACTTGTACTCCCATCGCGGCCGCGACTCGACGTAGAGCACGCGGATGCGGCCTTCGACGACCCGCACCCGCGTGGACGCCGCGTTGTTGTCCGCCGTCAGCTCCCCGGCCAGCGGTTCGACACGGGCCGTGAGCTGGACGTCCGCCCGACGCGAGCCGCCCGACGCGGGCCGCCACCGCAGCGTCGCGGTCATTTCTCCGTCGGACGGCAGCGTGAGGGTCTCGGCCGCCACGACCATGCCGTCGGCCTGGAGCGTGAGCCGCGCAGGCTGTCCTGCCAGCCCGCCGGACCGCAGCCGCACCGCCACCGCGACGTCGTCGTCCACGAACACGGTCTGCGGCGTCGTGACCGCGAGCACCGCGAGGTCTCGCGGGCGGGTGACGCCGACGCCGTAAATCAGCAGCGGCACGCTGCCGGAGAGGGTGTCCCCGCCGGACGTGGCCGACGGGTCTGTCGGCCGCGTGGCGGGTCGGGTACCGGCCATCCGCCGCGCCGCCAGCACCGGCGACAGCCCGGCGTTGTTCGCCCCGTCGGTGACCAGCAGAATGCCCGCCAGCGGCTGGCCTCGCGTCCGTTCGATGGCGTCGCGTAGTGCGTTTCCCAGCGCCGTGGCGTCGTCGGCGGGTCGCAGTGACCGCACGGCCGCGACCGCCCGTTCGACGGACAGGGCGTCGAGCCCGGAGCCTTCGCCCGACGCAGGGGCATCGCTGCCCCCCGACGCCCGCTCGGGTCGTGCATCGGGTTCATCGCCGTCGGCTGCCGCTTCGCGCAGGTCCCGGCCGAAGGTCATCACGCGAACGTCCACCGCCGGCGCGAGCCGCTCGAGAAGACGGAGCCGACCGTCGGTGAGGGCCTTCACGGCCAGCTCGGCCCGTGAAAGACGAAGGGTGTCGGCGTCTGCCGGCAGGGGCTGTTGCACGCCGCCGGCCGGGTCCGCCAGCCCCGCGGCGATGGCCGCCCGCACCAGGTCCTCGGGCTCGACGCGCTGGTCCACCAGCGCCATCGACTGCGAACGGTCCAGAAGCACGAGAAGCTGCCGGCGCACCTCCGTCTCGCGGGTCACACGCAGCGTCGGCTGCAGCAGCATCAGCATCAGCAGCACCACGACCGCTCCGCGCAGCGCCCCCAGCGTCCAGCGTCGCCCCCGACTCAGCTCCGCGCTCTCCCGCCGGTACAGCCACACGACCCCCGCCAGAAGCCCGGCCGTCAGGAGCAGCCACAGCCACATCGCGCCGCCGAAGGGTCCCCCGCCCAGGACCAGTTCGGTCTCGACGACCCGGCCCCCGGCCGTGGGGCCGGACGCGGGCAAGCCGATGAGCCTGAGCCAGAGGTCGTTCATCTCACCCGGTCCGGGGCCGTCGCCGGCCCGTCGTCTGACCCTACGACACGCCTACCGCGGACGTGAAAACCGCCACGCCAGCACCGCTTCGACCGCCGCCACCGCCAGCAGCAGCGGCGCCAGCACACCGAACCACTCCCGCCCCGCACCCGCCGGCCAGCCCGCCGCCGACTCACCCCCCCCGCGGGAAAAACCACCTCCGCCGTCAGAAAAGCTGCCCGCGGCGACGCTACCGACCTCCACCACTCGGGCCACTTCCCCCAGCGACTGTCGCTCGTCGGCCGTCAGACGCTCCGTCTGGCTCTCCGACGGGTCGGCCGACGCCGCGAACATGCCCGCAAGCCGCGGCGTCACGCTCTCGTCGGCCGACGCGGACGTCTGCGCCTCAAACCGGTACACCCCCGCCCGCTCCGTCGCCGACACCTGCAGCCGCAGCCGCCCCCCCGCCGCGTCGAAGACCACGTCCGCCGCCACGGACGCGCTACCTTCTGCTTCGGTCGCCGTCGTCCCGCCCGGCGGCCACACCCGCGCTTCGACAGCGCCTTCCCCGGCGTCCGCCCATGCCGCCGGCAGCGCGTAGGTCATGACCTCACCGACCCGGATGTTCAGCCCCGCCGCGGAATCACGCCCCGCGGTCGCCCAACCGAGCGCGCGATAGGCCAGCGGCACGAACACGCCCGGCCGCAGCGGCAGGTCGCCCGCACGCGTGGTCGCCGCGAAGCCGAAAACCACGACGCGGCCCTCGCCCGCGTCCCCCTCCACCGCCGCCGCCGACCCGTCCGTCCACCTCAGCACCACCCGCCCGGCGGACGTCGGCTCCAGGCGGTGTCCACTCACGAACCCTGCACGGCCGAGCTCGGTGGCGTCGGCACCGGACCACGGCTCGACGATCAGGTGCGCCACGTGCCGGGTGGACCACCGCAGCCGCGGCTCCGCCGTCTCCGGGCCCGCACCCCCCGCTCCCGATCGCGCTGTGGCGTCGAGCCGCTCGCCCGCCGTCGCCGGCAGCACGCCCCGCGACGCCAGCTCCGCCCATGCCTGTCCCGGCGGACGGTCCGTCGGCGGAAAGACCAGCAACCCGCCGCCGGAGCGGACAAAACCCGCCAGCCGCCCCGCCTCCCGGCCGGTCAGCTCGGCCACGCCGCAGAGGACCACGGCGTCGTAGCGGTCGAGGTCCACGCGGTCCAACTCGTCCGCGGCGACCACCTCCCCGCGGACGAAAGCGCCCGTCGTGTCGCCACTGCCTTCCCAGAGCTGGCGAAGAAAGAACGCCTCGCCGTCGCGGGGCACGGCCAGCGCTGCGCCCTCCACCAGAAGCACCCTCACAACCGGCCGAACCCGCAGCACCAGCGAACGCCGGTCGTCGAACGCGACGCGGTCCGTTCCCGCAGGGCTTCCTTCGCTCGCAGCCGCCGCCCCCATCGCCCCCACCTCCGCCACTTCCGCGGTCACGGCGTACAGCCCCGGAGCGGGGAAGCGCGCCTGCAGCGACACCGCCCGTGTCTGGCCGGGGGGAATCTCGTCGAGCACCGTCTCGTCCACGACCGCCGCATCCGCCCACGATGTCACTTCCGCCTGCGACGTCGCTTCCGCTTGCGACGTCGTTCCCGGCAACCCGGCCGTCTCCCCCCTTGCCGTCCCCGTCGCGGGATCCCCGAGACCGTCGGGCATCCCTGCCGACCGTCGCAGCACCACCCGGACGTCCCGCGCGCTGTCGCGGCCGAGATGGGCCACGCGCGCTACCAGCCGCACCGGCCGCCCGGCCACCACCACATCCGCCGACGGCGTGAGGTCCACGACGGCGAGGTTGCTCGCCGCCTCTTCGCCGACCAGCATGAACGTCGTCCGCGTCTCCGTCGCCGCCGCCCTGACCTCCGCCCGGATCGCCTCCAGCTCGGCGAAGGCATGGCGCTGGCCGTCGGTGATGACCAGCAGCTCGCGGCTCGCGTCGGCGGCACGGCTCAGCATGGCCAGCGCCTGCCGCACCGCCGGCGCGAGGTTCGACGGCAGCTCGGTCGGGCCGATCGCATCGACCTGACGTCGGACCAGACGCAGGTCGGCGGTCGGCTCGGGCAGCAGCGGACGGACGTCCGCACCCGCCGTCCAGAGGGCGACGCGGCTGCCCGCGGGCAACGCGTCCACCCATCTCCGGGCGGCCTCACGGGCCAGCTCCAGCCGGGTCTGCCCCTGCTCGGTGGTCTGCATCGACCCCGAAACGTCCACCACGAGCACGGCCGTCACCGGACCGCGGCGGCCCGCGTCCCCGCCGCACCCCCCGCTTCCGGTCCACGCGGGCCGCGCCAGCACCACCGCCAGCAGCGCCACCGCCAGGCACCTCACCAGCAGAAGCAGCCGGTCTTCCAGCTTCAGCCGCTGCTGGTTCCGCTCCACCGCCGTCTGCAGAAAGCGCATCGCCCCCCACCACACCCGCCGGACCTGCCGACGGTTGCGCAGGTGGATCACCAGCGGCACCGCCACCGCCAGCACGCCCGCCAGCATCAGGGGATTGAGCAGCGTCATCGACCGCACCTCACCGCACGCTTGCCCGTCACCGCACGTGCGTCCGCTCACGCAACGCCAGATACCCCGCCAGCGTCTCGGCCAGCGGGCGGGATGTGTCCGCCAGGACGTAGTGGCACCGGTTGCTCTCGCACGCCAGCCGCGTCCGCGTCATGAACCCTTCGACCTCGGCCAGGTACGTCCGCCGGAGTTCCGACGGGCGGGTCAGCAGGGGCGTCCCCCCCTCCAGGCCGACGAACTCGACGTTGCCCCGGAACGGCAACGTCAGCTCGTCGGGGTGCAGCGTGTGAAAGACGATCACCTCGTGGCCCACGAACCGCACATGCTGGATGCCCCGCAGTACGGCCGCCTCGTCGTCCAGCAGGTCGGAAATGACCACCACAATCCCGCGTCGCGGCGTCGTGGCGGCCAGCTGGTGCAGCACCGCCCCCACGGCCGTCGCGCCCGCTTCGCCGGTCGCCGGCATGTACGTCGCCAGCAACCGCATGAGCGTGTGGATCGACCCCGGCGCGGTCGTCCGCGGTACGTAGCGTCGCACGTCGCGGTCGAACAGCAGCAAACTCACCGCGTCACGCTGGTGCAGCACGAGGTACGCCAGCGACGCCGCCAGACGACACGCGTAGTGCAGCTTGCTGCCCGAGGTCAGCACATCGCCCGGCCGCGTCGCCTCGCCGCCGTAAGCCATCGACGCGCTGCCGTCCACGAGCAGATGGCAGACGAAGTTGGTCTCCTGCTCGTATTGCTTGAGGTAGAAGCGGTCGTTGCGGGCCAGCACCTTCCAGTCGAGGTGACGCAGGTCGTCGCCCGGCGTGTACTCGCGGTGCTGGGTGAACTCGACGGCAAAGCCGCGGAACGGGCTTTTGTGTTCGCCGGAGAGAAACCCTTCGACCACCTGACGCGCCAGCAGACCCAGCGCTTCGCCCTGCGCCACCGCCTGCGGGTCGATCAGTTCGCTCTCGCTCGCCGCCATGCCGCCTTCGCCCTTCCCCCGCCATCTCCCCCCCGCCATCCCCCCCCCGACACCGTCCCTCCCGACACCCCGCCCGGCTCACCCGAACTTGCGGTCTTTCGGGACCATCGCGATGACCTGCCGGATCACGTCCTCCACCGAAATCCCCTCCGACTGCGCGGTGAAGTTCAGCGCCAGCCGGTGCCGCAGGATCGGCGGCGCCACCGCCGCCACATCGTCGCAGCTCACGTACGGCTGCCCCTCCAGCACCGCCCGCGCCTTGGCCGCCAGGATCAGCGCCAGGCTCGCCCGCGGACCGGCCCCCCAGCTCAGGTACTTCCGGCAGAACTCCAGCGCCTCAGGCTGCTTCGTCCGCGTCACCCGCACCAGCCGCTCCGCGTAGGCGTACACGTGGTCCGCCACGGGCACCCGTCGCACCACCTGCTGCAGCGCGAGGATCTCCGCCGCGCCCAGCACCGGCCGCACCGCCGGCGACGACGTCCCCGTCGCCAGCTTCATGATCCGGATCTCCTCTTCCGCCGTGGGGTAGTCCACGTGGATCATGAACATGAACCGGTCGAGCTGCGCTTCCGGCAGCGGATACGTGCCCTCCTGCTCGAGCGGGTTCTGCGTCGCCAAGACGAAAAACGGTTCGGGCAGCGGGTACTCCTGCCCCATCACCGTCACCCGCCGCTCCTGCATCGCTTCGAGCATCGCCGCCTGCGTCTTCGGCGGCGTGCGGTTGATCTCGTCCGCCAGCACGATGTGCGCGAAGATCGGCCCGCGGTTGAACCGGAACACCCGCTGACCCGTCGCCGGGTCCTGTTGCATGATCTCCGTGCCCGTGATGTCGCTGGGCATCAGGTCCGGCGTGAACTGGATCCGCTTAAAGCTCAGGTCCAGTGTCCGGGCGAGCGTGGAGATCAGCAGCGTCTTGGCCAGCCCCGGCACCCCCACCAGCAGCGCGTGGTTACGCGTGAAAATCGCCATCAGGAGCTGGTCGATCACGTCGTGCTGCCCGACGATCACCTTCCCCAGCTCGGCACGGATCGCCGCGTGCGCCGCCTTCAGCCGCGACACCGCCGCCGCATCGTCCGACCCCGACGCTCCCGACACCGGCGCTCCCGACACCGGCACACCCGACACCGGCGCATCCTCCCGCGGGGTCACCGGCGATGACGTGGACATGACGCTCAATCCTCCAGCTTCCCCCGACCCCCCCGGTCCCTTTTGCGCGGCACCCGCCGGCACCCCACCTCAAGCCCGCACCCCGCCCGACCGCACGGTATACCCGGCCGCCGCCGTTCGCGTTGCCCCCGGCCCGACGCAAGCTACCCCCCCGAACGACGCGGCTCCACCCGCGGCGGTGGCACCGGCCCCCGCGGCGTCGGACGCGGCGGCTGCTGGGGCGGCGGCGCCTACCAGACCTCTCCGGTGCCGACGCCGGCGGATTCCAACCCGATGCAGTGGCCGCCTGGCCCCCGCCCCATCCCCGGCATGCCTGACCACGAC
>JBKBHU010000011.1:0-128272 GCA_046299715.1 Tepidisphaerales bacterium
GGAGGCACGGAGGCACGGAGCGACGGAGGGGGTGGGGGGTGGGGGTAGGGGGGGTTAGTCGAAAAGGGCGTCGGGAGGGGCGGGGCGGCCGGGGGGGGCTGCTGACGCTCGCCGGACTGCAGCGCGGCCGAGGCGATGGCGTGCGAGGCGATCGGGGCGGCGATCAGCAGCAGCGCCACCAGCAGCAGGACTTTGCCCCAGCCCACCGGCAGCAGCAGCGGGGCCATCAGGAGCAGCAGCACGACGCCGAACGTCGCCGCCATGCCCGCGGCGTGCATTCGGGAGAAGACATCGGGCAGTCGCGCGTAGCCCAGCACGGCCACGACGTTGAAAAACGAACCGGCCAGCAGGAGCAAGGTCGCGATGATCTCCACGGCGGTCATGGCCTTTCCTCCGGCGAACTCGGCGGGCTGTCGCCGTCGGCGTGCCCGTCGGCGATGAACTTGGCCAGCAGCAACGTGACGACAAACCCGACGGCGGCCAGCGCGACGGCGACGTCGATGTACGCCGCACGGTTGAGCACCACCGCGATGAGCACGAGCACCGACAGTGACAGGATGCCCACGAGGTCGGCCCCGACCAGCCGGTCGGCGGCGGAATAGCCCAGCCAGACGCGGTAGACGCAGTAGGCCGCCAGCAGCAGGTGCAGGATCAGGGCGCCGACGAGCAGGTAAGCGAGCAGGGGCGACATGGGCGGTTGCTCCGGAAGCAGGGTCAGGTGAGGAGCGGAGACGGGGGAGCCGGGGTCACGGGGGCGGGTGGGGTGTGCCGGGGTGGATGAAGGCTTCGAGGCGCTGTCGGCGCAGACGCTGGGCTTCGTCGGCGCCGGCGGCGGAGGCCGGGGCGTCGAGGCAGTGGGTGTACATGGTGCCCTTGGGGTCGATGGCGACGACCATCTCGCCGGGGGTGACGGTGATGCCGTGTGCGGAGAACGCGACGACCACCTCGGCGTGGGTGCCTGCGGGGACGGCGATGATGCCGGGGCTTACCCGCGGGGTGGGGCGGAGCACGCGGAGGGTGACGTTCCAGCCGGAGCGGGCGATGTCGATGAGCAGCAGGACGACGTACTTGGCGGCGGCGAGCAGTGCGGCGGGGAGCTGGGCGGGGCGGATAAGCCACGGGGGCGGGCGGACGATAGCGGCGGCGACGGCGGCGATGAGCACGGCCGCGACGAGGTTGGCAGGCTGGAGGTTGTGCGTCAGGCAGAGGTAGATGACGGCCAGCGGGCCGGCGAGTCGGGCGTGGCCGAGCACGCGTGCGGAGAAGGGGACGTGCCGTGGGGTCATGGCCGAGCTCCGTGGTGCCGGGCGGGCCCGGTCGGGTCGGGGTGGTGGGCGAGCGGCTCGCCGCCGGGCTGTCGGGCGTCCACCAGGACAGCGCGGAGGTAGCGGTCGGGCTCGCGGACGTAGGCGGCGGTGTGTTCGGCGACGGCGGTGAGAGGGGCGGGGTAGAGGCCGATGGCCAGGCAGGTCAGCAGGAGGGCGGCGGGGGCGTAGGGGGCGTCGCCGTACTTTTTGGGGTCCTTGCCTTCGGGGAGGGGGTCCCACCAGACGCGGGCGTAGCTGCGGAAGGTGTAGAGCAGGGTGAGGGCGGAGGCGAGGCACAGCAGGGTCACCAGCAGGACGGCGGAGGTGGGATGACCGCTGGCGGCGTAGACGGCGAGGAACTTGGCCACGAAGCCGGAGACGGGGGGCATGCCGACCAGGCCCATGGCGCCGACGATGAACAGCAGGCCGACCAGGGGCATGGCGCGTCCGACGCCGGTGACGACGTCGAAGGACGCGGATTTGATCGGCGCCCGTGAGGCGACGATGCCGGCGAGCATGAGCATGGCCGCCTTGAGCATGGCGTGGGAGACGGCGAAGACGAGGGCGGCGATGAGGCCGCCGAAGGTGTTGAAGCTGGCGGCGACGAGGATCACGCCGATCTGCGCGAGGGTGGAGTAGGCGAGCACGCGTTTGAGGTTGTGGGTGCCGGTGGCGCCCAGCCCGCCGATGAGGATGCCGGCGAAGCCGGCGAGCAGGAGCAGGGGGTTGATGAGGTCGCCCAGGGGCAGGAACAGCGTGTTCTGGAAGCGCAGCAGGCCATAGACCCCGAGCTTGACGACGATGCCCGAGAGCATGGCGGAGACGGCGGTGGGGGCGACGGTGTGGAAGTCGGGCTGCCAGTAGTGGAAGGGGACGATGGCGGCTTTGACGAACATCGCGCACAGCAGCAGCGCCGCGGCCGGGCGCAGCAGCAGGTGGTCGGGGTCGTCGGCGATGCGGCGGGCGAGGTCGGCGAGGTTGAGCGTGCCGTAGGCGGCGTAGAAAAGGGCGGCGGCGCCCAGCAGCATCAGGGCGGCGAGCGTGGAGATGTAGAAGTACTTCCAGGCGGCTTCGACGCCGTTCTTGTCGTCGGCCAGCGCGGTGAGGACGGCGGCGGAGATCACCAGCAGCTCGGCGAAGACGAAGAAGTTGAACAGGTCGCCGGTGAGGATGCCGCCGCACAGCGACGCCGAGAGCGTGAGGAACAGCGGGATGAACGCCGGGTAGCGCACGCACTTGTCGCGGGCGCCGGCGATGTACAGCAGGCCGAACACCAGCACGAAGAGGCACGTGATCACAAACAGCAGGGAGAGGGGGTCGGCGACGAGGGAGATGCCCATGGGGGCGGCGTAGCCGCCGAGCTGGAAGACGGCGGGCGGTTGGCCGTTGAGCTGGCCGAGCAGCAGCAGCACGCTCGCCAGCAGGGCGCCCAGCAGCGCGGCGAAGCCGAGGGCGAGCTGGCTGGCGCGGCTGCGGCGGGTGAGCAGGCCGAGGGCCGCGGCGGCCAGCGGGAGCAGGATGGGGGCGAGGACGGCGGACATCGGCGGGGTATCAAGAGCGTGGGTTGACGGGGGGGTGGCCGGGGGGGGTCGCGGGGGGGTCAGTGTTGCAGGGCGTTGAGGCGGGCCATGTCCACGGAGTTGCGCCGGGCGACGAGCACGTACAGCAGGGCCAGGACGAAGGTGAAGCCGCCCATGGCGATGACGATGGCGGTGAGCACGAGGGCCTGCGGGAGGGCGTCGGGCCGCTGGCCTTCGACGGTGGTGTACGGGACCACCAGGCCGTTGTACGCGCCGGCGGAGAGCAGGAAGAGGTTGATCGCGTTGGAGACGATCACCAGCCCGATGGCCGACCGCACGATGTTGCGGCGGAGGAGCTGGTAGAGGCCGACGCCGAACAGGGCGCCGATGACGAGAGAAGCGAGCAGGTTCATCGGGCGTCTCCGACCATTTCGGGTTGGGGGGTTGCAGGACGGGCCGGCTCCAGCGGGTCGTGGACGTCTTCCGGGGAGACCGGGGTGTGGTGTTCTTCGATGTCCAGCGGCTGGGGGGCGTCTTCTTCGAGCGAGAAGCGGGTGGCGGCGGGCTGGTCTTCGGGGGTGCGGGCGGGGGGCGGGTTGCCCAGCGTGTCGATGAAGTGGCTGGCGGCGCCGAGCACGGTGAGGCCGATGGCCAGCTCGAAGCACAGCGAGCTGGTGAGGGCGAAGCCCTTGGGCAGGTAAGGCGCAAGGCCCAGGGCGGCGCCGAAGTCGAAGTGAGCGAAAAAGGCGTTGCGCCCGGAGAGGTAGCCCGAGAGGGTCATGGCGGCCATGACCAGAAGCAACCCGACGCCGATGAACAGCGTGGGGCGGAGCCACGTGAGCATGCGTCGGGACTCGGCGGCGCCGAAGACGGCAAAGTGGACCGCCACGCCCAGCGAGGCGATGACGCCGGCGGTGAAGCCGTCGCCGGGCTGGTCATGCCCGTACATCACGTGGACGGCCGAGAGCACCAGGCACAGCGGCAGGAGCAGGTAGCCGATGCCGTGGATGAGGGGCGAGGGCTTGGGGCCGCCGATGCCGCGTGCGGCGTGGGGCAGGGGCCGGGGGTGGGCGTCGGGCCGGAGGGCGGGGTCTTTGGCGTAGTAGGCGGCGTAGCGGAGGAGGGTGTAGACGCCCAGGCCGGCGACGGCGAAGACGATGATCTCGACGAAGGTGTCGAAGCCGCGGAAGTCGATGACGATGGAGCCGACGATGTCGGTGCTGCCGACGAGGGTTTTGGCGTTGGCTTCGAAGAACGGCGTGACGTGGGAGACGCGGGGACGGCTGCTGAGCATGGCGTAGGCGAGCACGGCGGTGCCGGCGGCGACGGCCGTGCACACGGCGGCGTGCACGAAGCGGCGGGGCGAGGCGGCGTCGAGCTGGTTGGCCAGCTGGCGGTCCTTGTGAGGCAGCCGGGCGACGAACAGCACGAGCACGGCGACGGTGAGGATGTCCACCACGAGCATGACCAGTGCCACGTCCGGGGCGGGCTCGAGGGCGAAGAGCAGGGCCATCGCGATGCCCGAAGCGCCCAGCGCGAGGATGGCGAAGAAGTCGGTCCGGAGGAACACCGATGCGACGGAGGCGCCCAGCGTCAGCAGCAGCGTGAACGCCCGCAGCAGCCAGATGCTCAGCTCGTAGGGGTCATCGGGCGGGCTGAGGGCGAAGAAATCCAGCGTGGTGGTGACGCGGAGCGGGCTGAGCAGCAGCGCGGCCGCCAGCGTCGCGACCGTCATGACGATGAGGTACGTCCGCAGGTCGCCGGTCTGCAGGCGGGTGACCGAGCGGGCGACGGCGTCCACGGCGGCGATGACGGCGGTGTAGGCGGTGCGGAAGACGGCGCCGGGGTCGAGCAGGTGCTGCACGGCGATGCAGCGGCCGCAGTTGAGGAAGACGACCAGCCCCAGTGCCACGGCGACGGCGGAGAGCACCAGCGGCAGGTTGATGCCGTGCCAGAAGAACACCGAGACGGCGGTGGTGTTGCCCGCGGCGTTGAGGAAGCCGTCGAGCGGGGTGAGGAACGGGATGACCAGCCCGGCGAGGGCGGGCAAGCCGACCGCCAGCAGCATGGCCGGGTGGGGGTCGTGCGGGTGAGGCGGGTGGTGGGGGTCGTCGCCGAGCGGGCCGCGGGGGCCGAAAAACGTGCCGAAGACGAGCCGGGCCGACTGGGCGAAGAGCAGCGCACCGGAGACGACGGCCGCGGCGGCGAGGGCGTAGGCGGCCACGGGCACGGCGGGGCCGACGTCGCCGGTGGGTTTCAAGGCCGCGCCGAGCAGGTATTCCTTGGAGACGAAGCCGAAGGTGGGCGGCAGGCCCGCGAAGGACACGGCGGCGGGAGCCATCACCGCCAAGGTCAGCGGCATGGCCCGGGCCAGCCCGCCGAGGCGGGAGAGTTCGCGGGTGCCGGCGGCGTGGTCCACGATGCCGACGCCCAGGAACAGGGCGGATTTGTACGCCGCGTGGGCGAGGATGCCGATGACGACGGCGGCCAGCGCCTTCTCGGTGCCGATGCCCAGCAGCAGCGTAAGGGCGCCGAGCTGGGCGAGCGTGGAATACGCCAGCAGGGCCTTGAGGTCGTTCTGCCGCAGGCCTTGCCAGGCGCCCAGCAGCAGGGTGGCCGTGCCCAGCGGCACCAGCAGCATGGACCACGCGACGGTGTCGCCGAAGGTCGGGTGCAGCCGCAGCAGCAGGTACACGCCCGCCTTGACCATCGTCGCCGAATGCAGGAAGGCGCTGGCCGGGGTGGGGGCGGCCATCGAGTCCGGCAGCCAGAAATGAAACGGGAACTGGGCCGACTTGGTCAGGCAGCCCAGCGCCAGCAGCACGAGGATGGGCAGGAACGCCGGGTGGGAGAGCAGCAGCTCGCGGTGGGTAGCGAGGGCGGAGAGGGAGGTCGTGCCGGTCACCGCGGCCACCAGCACGATGCCCGCCAGCAGGAACAGCCCGCCGACGCCGGTGACGACCAGCGCCTGCACGGCGCCGCGTTTGGCCTGCCCGGTACGCGTTTGCCCGATGAGCAGGAAGCTGGTGACGGAGGTGAGCTCCCAGAAGATGAAGACGGCGACGAGGTCGTCGGCCAGCACCAGCCCGAGCATCGCCAGCAAAAACGCCAGCAACGTCACGAGGAACCGCGTGGGGTGCGGCTCGTGGGCCATGTAGTGTCCCGCGTAGGCCAGCACCAGCGCCCCGATGCCCGTGACGAGAAAACCAAAGAGCAGCCCGAGGGCGTCGAAGCGGAAGACGATGTCGGTCCCGGTCTGGGGGAGCCAGCGCAGCGGCGGCGTGGCGTAGGCCGTGCCGTGGACGGCGGCGAGGTAGCCCAGCAGGGCGACGCCGACCAGCGGCACGATCGCCAGCAGGTACCCCAGCGGCACGGGCGGGAGCCACGGGCGGACGTGGCCGCCGGTGGCGTGCGACCCGTCGGCGCGGGCGTCGGGATGGTGGGGGTGTCCGGCCAAGGCTCCGGATAGGTTAGAAACGAAATCCGATTTGTCACCCGGTTTGAAAGTGGGCGCGCTTGTGGAAGCCGCGTTCCCCGCCGGGTGCCGGCGTATAGAGTGCGCCCATGCGATGGCTGGGCATCGAGTGGCGCTCGCGCCACGTGCTGCAGGGCGCGTGGTGGCTCGGGCTGTACGTTGCGCTGTCGGTGGCGCCGCTGGTGATCGTGCTGGCGACGACGCCGGGGGAGATGGCCGGGCGCAGCTTCTGGACGGAGCTGTCGGTGGGGCTGGGGTTTGTCGCCCTGGCGATGATGACGCTGCAGTTCGCGCTCACCGCCCGCTTCAAGACGCTCAAGAGCCCCTACGGCTCGGACGTGGTGTACGCGTTTCACCGGGTGATCTCGCTGGTGGCCGTGCTTTTCGTGATGTTGCACCCGCTGATCCTGTTCGTGGAGCGGTGGGAGACGATGAAAAGCCGTCCGTTCACGCACCCCTGGCCGTTCTGGCTGGGGACGGCGTCGGTGCTGTGCCTGCTGGGGCTGGTGGTGGTGAGCCTGTGGCGTCGGCCGCTGGGGATCCATTACGACGGGTGGCGACGGTGGCACGCGATTCTGGCGTCGGCGGCGGTGGCGCTGGGCGTGCTGCACGCGCTGTGGGTGGGGCACTACCTCTCCACGCCGGCGAACCGGTGGCTGTGGCTGGCCTACACGCTGGTGTTCGTGGGGCTGATCGTCTACGTGCGGCTGGTCAAGCCGCTGAGGGAACTGGGCCGGCCGTACACCGTCACCGCGGTGATTCCGCAGCGGGGCGATGCGTGGACGGTGCAGCTCAAGCCCGAAGGCCACCGCGGGTTCCGCTTTTCGCCGGGCCAGTTCGCGTGGATCACGGTCAACGACTCCCCATTTTCCGACAGGGAACACCCCTTCAGCTTCTCCGGGTCCAGCGAACGCGCGCCCGAGCTGGAGTTCACCATCAAGAATCTGGGCGACTTCACCAGCCGTGTGAAGGACATCCCGGTCGGGCAGCGGGTGTATGTGGACGGGCCGTTCGGGGCGCTCTCGGCCGACCGGCACCCGCGGGCGGGCGGATACGTGTTCATTGCCGGGGGCATCGGCATCACGCCGATGATCAGCCACCTGCGGAGCATGGCCGACCGCGGGGAAACGCGGCCGCTGGTGCTGCTGTACGGCAGCCGCGACGAGGACAGCATCACCTTCAAGGAAGAACTCAGCGAACTGCAGCGCCGACTGCCCAACCTCAAGGTCGTGCACGTGCTCAGCAAGCCGTCGGCGGCGTGGACGGGCGAGCGCGGGTTCATCGACCGCGACAAACTCGAGACCTACGCCCCCAAGGACGTGCAGGTGGAGTACTTCATCTGCGGCCCCGACCCGATGATGGACGCGGTGGAGCGGGCCCTGCAGGCGATGGGTGTGCCGGCGGGCGACTACCACGCCGAACGGTTCAATCTGGCGTGAGGGCAGGGGGAGAAGCGGCGGGGGGGGGGAGCGACGAAGTGACGAAGCGACGGAGGGACGAAGCGACGGAGTGACGAAGTGACGGGGCGACGAAGTGACGGAGCGACGAAGCGACGGAGCGACGAAGTGACGGGGCGACGAAGTGACGGAGCGACGAAGCGACGGAGCGACGAAGTGACGGGGCGACGAAGCGACGAAGTGACGGAGCGACGAAGCGACGAAGCGACGGGGGGGCGACGAAGCGACGAAGAAGGGGGGGGCGGAGGGGGGGGAGGGGGGCGGAGGAGGCCCCGGGCGATGCGGCGACATCTGGCAACCCTTGCGGCGCTGGCGGTGGGCACGGCCCTGCTGGCCGCCTGCGCCGTCTTCGCGTGGGTGCGGTCGGCGGGGTCGCAGTAGACGAGGCGACCGGGGGAGGGGGCGGACCGGAGGTCAGGCCAGCGGACCGGAGGTCAGGCCGGCGGGCCGGAGGTCAGGCCAGCGGGCCGGAGGGGCCGACGGTGGGCGGGTCGTCGTGATGGTCGGGGGGGGGCGGCGTCGCGGCGGCTGCGGTCGTCGCGGCAGGTCCGCCGGCGGGGGCGGCCCGCGGCTCGGCATCGGGCAAGGTTTGCTCGGCGATGTCGTCCTCGTCGGCCTCTTCGAGGTAGACGTCGTCCAGCTCGGTGACGTCCACGTCCAGCCGCAGCAGGTAATAGATGATGGTCTGGGCGGAGATGAAGAAGCTGACCGCGTACGCCCCGAGCGCGTAGACCACGAGGTGGAACCAGAAGTTCACGACCGACGCGCCGACCTTGAGGCCGAGGCTGGACATCGCCTCGTGCTCAGGCGTGTAGCTGAGCGAGCGGAAGTCGAGCGGGGGGAAGAAGAGGCGGTAGTCCGCCCGGAGGCTGTCCGTGAGGAACCACACTTGGAAGGCCTGAATGAGCGTGAAGAGGACGAAGATGAACAGCTTGAGGAACAGGTAGGTCAAACTGCCGTACACCAGTGCGATGAGCGAGTAGAACAGCAGCTTCCAGGGCCGGGCGAAGAAGTAGGAGAACGACCGCGAGATGGCGTCGAACGCGTCGGTGCCTTCGACGGCGATGGTGGGGTACATCAGCCCGAAGCCGCCGAGCGTGCCGAACAGGGCGAGCGTCATGACGAGCGCGGCCAGCAGCGTGAGGACGAAGGCAAACCCGGCCAGCGCCGGGCCGATGCCCCACGGCAGGTAAAACACGAGGTGGGTGACGGCGATGGCGAAGCCCAGCCCCCCGATGAACAGGAACAGGATCACCGGTGCGAAGAGGAACGAGAGCAGCTTGCCCGATGCGAAACGCAGGGCGTTACGCATCGAGATCTTCTCGTCGCGCGCGACGTGCACGGCGGCGATGCGGGCGATGGCGCCGCCGAAGATCGCCCAGGCCAGCAGCAGCACCGACCCGAACAGCGTCGCAAACACCGGGTGCCTGCTGAGCGTCCACGCCAGCGGCCGGAGTGTGAGGTTGTAAACCTGTTCCGGCACGTCGTGCAGGTTCAGGTAAATCACCGCGTCCACCAGACCTTGCAGCTGCGTGAGCTGCCAGGTCAGCAGCACATCGAACGGCCCGGACAGGTCGCCGCCCGACGCCGACGGCGGCCGGCTCGGCAGCTCCGTCAGCGGGTAGGCGACGGCGGGGTAGCGATACGCGGTGGGCCAGAGCAGGTCCAGCCCCCGGCCGACGCCGAGAATCAGGTAGAGGAACACCAGCGCCAGCAGAAGTTTGCTGGGGTGGATGGCGATGCGAAAGGCGCGGAAGAGGTGCAGGGCCGGGAAGGCGGCCTTCCAGTCGATGCCGCGCACGACGCCCTCACCGACCATGGACGAGGCGGGGGATGCCGGCGACCGCGTGGTGTCGGGAGCGGCCGGGGAGCCGGGCGGTGTGGGCGACGGGGACGTGTCGGAAGTGGCCTCGGGCATGGGTCGGGGCGGCAGGTTCAGCCGTGCGGCATGGTAAACGGCGGGAGCGACGTCGCCTAGCAAAGCCGGTCTCTGCGGGGACGTGGCCCGCGGCGGGGCCGGGCTCGGCTGAACCGGCGTCATGCCCCGGGCGGCGCGGTCACCGCCCGCCCCTGGGAAGACGGTCGTCGTCCGGCCCGACGTCCATGGCATCGTCCGGGTCGGTCACGGGGATGCGGTAGGCGCCGTCGAGCCAGCGGCCGAGGTCGATGAGTTTGCACCGTTCGGAGCAGAAGGGGTACGGCGAAGGCGGCGGGGGGGGCGGCGCCGACGGCTTCTTGCAGATGGGGCAACGCATCGGCAGGTCCTTACCGGTCGAGCTCTCTGGGGGAGTCACCTTGCTGGGCCGCGGTTCGGACATGGACAAGACGGCGTGGACGGACAGGGGTCAATATGGGGGGTTGGCTCGGGGTGCTCAGGACGTGGTCTTTTTGGAGGCTGTGCCTGACCCGCGAGTGAAGGTGGACGTGGCCGTTGAGGTCCCGGAAGAGCTGCCGGATGGGGTGGAGCCATTGGACGACGTGGCGCTGCCGGCGCTGGACGAGCCGTTCGACCCGCCGGACGCGGCGGAGCCGTTGCCGCCGTCGGCTTGGGCGGCGGCCTTGTAGCTCTCGGAGCGGTAGTCGGTGATGTAGAAGCCGGAGCCTTTGAAGATCATGCCGGCCCCGGTGCCGATGAGCCGGGTGGCCTTGTTCTTGCCGCACGCCGGGCATTTCTTCACGGGCCTGGCGGTGATGGACTGGAAGAGCTCGAAGCGGTGGTCGCAGGCGTTGCAGAGGTAGTCGTAGGTGGGCATGGGAAGGTCCTCCTCGGACGGCTCACGGGAAGGGCAAGACCGCGGGCGCCGGTCAGGTTCCGGACGGCCCGCCGGTCTGGGCGGTCGGGGCGGCGGTCTCGGCGGGCGCGGGGCCTTTGGAGACGGCCACCTGGGCCGGTCGGAGCGTCCGGCCGAGCAGGGTGTACCCGCGGGTGAGGAGCAGGGCGACGGTGCCTTCGGGCTGCGGAGCGTGCTGGTAGAGCAGGGCCTCGTGGCGGGCGGGGTCGAACGGGTCGCCGGGGTTGGGGGCGATGGTTTCGACCCGCTGGGCCTTGAGCAGGGCTTCGAACTGGTCGCGGACGACCTGCACGCCCTTGAGGATGGAGGCGGCGTCGGCCTTGGCGGGGTCCACGGCCAGCGCGCGGTCGAGGTTGTCCAGCAGCGGCAGCAGATTGCGCAGCAGCGACTGGTTGGCGTACTGCAGCGCCTGTTCCTGGTCCTGCTCGAGGCGTCTGCGTGCGTTCTGGAACTCGGCCTGTGCGCGGGCGAGGCGTTCGAAGAGCTGCTGTTTCTCAAGCTTGAGGCGTTCGACTTCGGCGGCGTCGGTCTGTGCGGCGGCCTGGGCGTCGGCCGGCGCGTCCGGGGTCGCCGTCGGGTCGAGCCTGTCGGGTTGTGAGGTGTTGGTGCTCATGGCAGGGTGATCCGTGTTGTTCGGTTGCGGACGCCCGGGGCGGTCTCAGTGCCCCAGCGCGTCCTTGATGCGTTCGAAAAAGCTTTTGCGTTGGGGCATGTGGGCGTCGTCTTCAAGTTCGGCGAACTCGCGAAGCAGTTGTTTCTGTCTGTCGGTGAGTTTCCGGGGGATTTCGATGAGGACCTGGACGAGCTGGTCGCCCTTGCGGCCGCTGCGGAGGTCGGGCAGGCCTTCGCCGAGGAGCTTGAAGACTTCGCCGTGCTGGGTGCCGGCGGGGATCTCCAGCGACGCCTTGCCGGTGAGCGTGGGCACGCTGAGCGTGGCGCCCAGTGCGGCCTGGGCGAAGGAGATGGGGACCTGGCAGACGAGGTCGGCGTTCTGGCGGGAGAAGATCGGATGGGGCTTGACGGTGATGTAGCAGTGCAGGTCGCCGGGCGGGCCGCCGTGGTCGCCGGCTTCGCCTTCGCCGGGGATGCGGACGGACTGGCCTTCGTGCACGCCGGCGGGGATTTTGAAGGTGACCTTGCGCCGCTTGAGGGTTTTGCCCGCGCCGCGGCATGACGGGCACACGTCGCGGACGATGGTCCCGTTGCCGTGGCAGTTCGGGCAGGTGGTGACCATGCGGAAGAGCCCGCCGAGGCCGGTCTGGGCGACTTGTCCGCGTCCGCCGCAGCTCGGGCAGGTGACCGGCGACGAGCCGGGCTTGGCGCCCGAGCCCTTGCAGGTGGTGCAGGTTTCGGCGCGTTCGTACTCGACCGTCTTTTCGCAGCCGGTGGCGACTTCCAGCAGCGTGAGCTCGACGTGGGTTTCGAGGTTGTAGCCGCGCGTCGGCCCGCCGCGTCCGCCACGGCGACCGCCGACCCCGCCGAAGATGTCGTTGAAGATGCTGAAGATGTCGCCCACGTCCATGTGGGCGTAGTCGTGGCTGGCGCCGACGCCGGCGTGCCCGAACTGGTCGTAGCGCCGCCGCTTGTCCGGGTCGGAGAGGACCTCGTAGGCCTCGGCCGCTTCCTTGAACCGGGCTTCGGCCTCGGCCTTCGCCTCGCCCTGGTTGCGGTCGGGGTGATACTTCATCGCCATGCGGCGGTAGGCGCGCTTGATCTCCTCCGCGTCCGCGTTGCGGCCGACACCGAGCACTTCGTAGTAGTCGCGTTTGGTGGACACGGGCTTGCGCTCCTCCGCGGGCAGGTCACCTCACGCCCCGCTCTTCCCGGGCGAGGGTCCGGTTGTATTCGGCGGCGAAGCCGCGCAGGTGCACCAGCAGCCGGGCGGCGGCCGGGTCGGCGTCGTCGAGCCGGTAGGTCCGCACGCGGGCCGGCCGCTCGTGCGGCTCGAGCCCCGGCAGCGAGGCCGGCGGCGGCGCGAAGGTCACCACGTGCATGTACTGGATATCGGCACGCTCCGACGCGGCGATGGCGAGGTCCTGCGGCGCCGTCAGCCGCAGCAGCCGCTCGGCCTCGTCGTAACGCCCGGACGACAGCAGCCGGTCGAGCTGCTGGCGGAATCGGGACGGGTCCGGTCTGGCGTGGGCCCCGCCGGCTTCGGCGCGGGCGGCCGCGGACCCCGCGGCCGCGCACGCCAGCGGCCCGCCGGCCGACAGCAAGGCCAGCACGATCAGCGGGGCCAGCGGCGAGCCGCGCCAGGCTCGGATCAGGCGATGATGCCGGTGTCGGGAGACCATGGCAGGTGAGGGCCTTGGCGGTGACGGGCTGGGGGCGCCGGGGGGTGGCGTGGGGGATGGCCGTCCGTGACCCGTCCCGTTCAACGACACGGAGACACGGGGCGATGCGGACCGGCCCGGCGTGTCTCCGCGTCGAGGTTCGGGTTGGGCGACGGCGAGCGTTTACACGACCGCGCCGGCGACGGGTTCGGCCGTCTCGCCTTTCTTCTCCTTCAGCTCGGTGACGAGCACGTCGGTGGTGAGGGCGAGGCCGGCGACCGAGGCGGCGTTGAGCAGCGCCGTCTTCGAGACCTTGGCCGGGTCGATGATGCCGGCCTTGAGCAGGTCGGTGTATTCCCCGGTGGCCGCGTTGTAGCCGTACGAGGCCGACTTGTTCTCGAGGATGCGGGAGACGACGACCTCGCCGTCCTCGCCGGCGTTGTCGGCGATCTGGCGGGTGGGCGCCCGCAGGGCCAGGGCGACAATGTCGAAGCCGAGCTTCTCGTCGCCGCGGGCCTTGGACTTGGCGTTCTCGACGGCCTCGATAGCGCGGAGGAAGGCCACGCCGCCGCCGGGGACGATGCCCTCCTCGGCCGCCGCCCGCGTGGCGTGCAGGGCGTCGTCGATGAGGTCCTTGCGCTCCTTCATCTCGGTCTCGGTGGCCGCACCGGCCTTGATGACCGCCACGCCGCCGGTGAGCTTGGCCAGCCGCTCCTGCAGCTTCTCGCGGTCCCAGTCGCTGGTGGTGCGTTCGATCTGGGTGCGGATCTGCTCGGCGCGGGCCTCGATGTCCTTCTTCTTGCCGGCGCCCTCGACGATGAGGGTGTTCTCCTTATCGACGACGACCCGCTTGGCCTGCCCGAGGTGCTCGAGCTCGACGTTCTCGAGCTTGATGCCCAGGTCCTCGGAGATGAACGTGCCGCCGGTGACGACGGCCAGGTCGCCCATGATGGCCTTGCGGCGGTCGCCGAAGGCCGGGGCCTTGACCGCGCAGACCTTAAGCACGCCGCGGAGCTTGTTGACCACCAGCGCCGCCAGCGCTTCGGCCTCCACGTCCTCGGCGACGATCAGCAGCGGCTTGCCGGCGGTGACGATCTTGTTCAGCAGCGGCAGCAGGTCGGTGAGGTTGGAGATCTTCTTCTCGTACAGCAGGATGTACGCGTCTTCGAGGACGGCCTCGAGCGTGTTGGGGTTGGTCATGAAGTAGGGCGAGAGGTAGCCCTTGTCGAACTGCATGCCCTCGTGGTACTCGAGGACGGACTCGGTGCTCTTGCCCTCTTCGACGGTGATGACGCCTTCCTTGCCGACCTTTTCCATCGCCTGGGCCATGAGCTCGCCGATGTGCTCGTCGCCGTTGGCCGAGATGGTGGCGACGCGCTTGTAGTCGTCGCGGCCCTTGACCTTCTTGGCCTGCTCGGTGATGGCGTCGGCGGCGACCTCGGCGGCCTTGAGGATGCCGCGCTGGATGGCCACGGGGTTGACGCCGGCGGTGACGTACTTGAGGCCCTCGAGGTAGATGGCCTCGGCGAGCACGGTGGCGGTGGTGGTGCCGTCACCGGCGACGTCGCCGGTCTTGGAGGCGACGGTCTGCACGAGCTTGGCGCCCATGTTGGCGAAGGGCTGCTCGAGTTCGATCTCCTTGGCGACGGTCACGCCGTCCTTGGTGATCCGCGGCGAGCCGAACGACTTGTGGAGCACGACGTTGCGCCCGCGCGGGCCGAGCGTGCTTTTCACGGCCTTGGCGAGCTGCGAGAGCCCCGAGGCGATCTCCGCCCGGGCTTCGGTGTCGAACTTCATCTGCTTGGCGGCCATGGCTTGTTCCTTTGCTGGGGTAAGTGGGTGCTGGGAAGGCAGGACGTCCCGAGAGGACAGCGGCGGGGCTTATTCGACCACGCCGAGGATGTCCGACTCGCGGAGGATGACGAACTTTTCGCCCTCCACCTCGACCTCGGTGCCGGAGTATTTGCCGTAGATGACGTGGTCGCCGGTGCGCAGCGCGATCTCCATCGGCTTGCCCTTGTCGTCGAGCTTGCCGGGCCCGACGGCGACGACCTTGCCGCGGGTGGGCTTTTCCTTGGCGGTGTCGGGCAGGAGGATGCCCGTGGGGGTTTTGGTTTCCGCCTCGGAAGGCTTGACGATCACGCGGTCAGCGAGGGGACGGAGCTTGATGGCCATGTTGGGTTACCTCGGGTTGTCGTTGCGGTGAGTCGTCCGGCCGTTGCGTTGCCAGAGGTCGCGGGCCGCCGCCGCCGGACCATGCCGGCGGCCCGCGTCTGCCGACGTGAGGGGCGCGGCTGCCGATGGCCGGCGCCGCCCGTCGGTCGGCGTGCGCGTGGGCGGTTTAGAAGTCCATGTCGTCCATGCCGCCCATGCCGCCGCCGTGGTCGTGCTCGCCGCCGGCGCCGGCCTTCTTCTTCTTGGGGGCCTCGACGACGATGCAGTCGGTGGTCAGCAGCAGGATGGCGACCTCCGCCGCGTTCTGCAGCGCGGTCCGCTCGACCTTGGTGGGCGTGAGGATGCCCGCCTTGAACATGTCGACGTACTCGCGGGTGAGGGCGTTGTACCCCTCGTTGTCCTTGGCCTCCAGGACGCGGCGGACGACCACCGAGCCGGAGTCGCCGGCGTTTTCGGCGATCTGCTTGAGCGGGGCCATGAGCGCCTGCCGGACGATCTTCACACCCAGGGCCTCGTCGCCCTCGACCTTGAGGTTGCCGTTGAGCACGCGCAGCGCCCGCAGCAGGGCGGTACCGCCGCCGGCGATGACGCCTTCCTGCAGGGCCGCGCGGGTCGCCTGCAGGGCGTCCTCGACGCGGGCCTTCTTCTCCTTGAGCTCGGCCTCGGTGGCCGCCCCGACGTTGATCTGCGCGATGCCGCCGGCGAGCTTGGCCAGCCGCTCCTGCAGCTTCTCGCGGTCGTAGTCGGAGGTGGTGACGTCGATCTCGCGGCGGATCTGCTCGATGCGGCCCTGGATGGCTTTGGTCTCGCCCGCGCCCTCGACGATGGTGGTCGTGTCGTTGTCGATGCGGATGAGCTTGGCCTGGCCGAGGTGGCTGATCTCGACCTTGTCCAGCTCGATGCCCAGGTCCTTCATGATGGCCGTGCCGCCGGTGAGGATGGCGATGTCCTCGAGCATGGCCTTGCGGCGGTCGCCGTAGCCGGGGGCCTTGACGGCCGCGACGTTGAGGATGCCGCGGAGCTTGTTGACCACCAGCGTGGCCAGGGCCTCGCCCTCGACGTCCTCGGCGATGATCAGCAGCGGCTTCTTGGCCTTCTGGATCTTCTCCAGCAGCGGGATGAGCTTGGTGGCGGAGGAGATCTTGTCCTCATAGACGAGGATGAACGCCTTCTCGAGCTCGACGGTCATCTCGTCGGGGTTGGTGATGAAGTTGGGCGAGAGGTAGCCGCGGTCGAACTGCATCCCCTCGACCACGTCCACGGTGGTCTCGCGGCTCTTGCCCTCTTCGACGGTGATGACGCCGTCCTTGCCGACCCGCTTGAACGCGTCGGCCATGATCTTGCCGATTTCGGGGTCGTTGTTGGCCGAGATGGTGGCGACGTTGCGGATGTCGTCTTCGTTCTTGGCGTCGATCGGCCGCGACTGCTTCTTGAGGTCGGCGACGACGGCGTCCACGGCCTTGCGGATGCCGCGGGCCAGCGCCATGGCGTCGGCGCCGGCGGCGAGGTTCTTGTACCCCTCACGGAAGATGGCCTCGGCGAGCACGGTCGCGGTGGTGGTGCCGTCGCCGGCGACGTCGGAGGTCTTGCTGGCGGCTTCCTTGACCAGCTTGGCGCCGATGTTCTGGAACTTGTCGTGAAGCTCGATCTCCTCCGCGACGGTCACGCCGTCCTTCGTGACGGTCGGCGCGCCCCAACCCTTGTCCAGGACGGCATTGCGTCCGCGGGGGCCGAGCGTGACTTTGACAGCACGGGAGAGTTTCGTGACGCCCTCCAGGAGGGCCTTACGGGCTTCGGCGTCGAAGGCCAGCATCTTGGCGGCCATGAGTCATCTCCTTATGCAGAAACTTGCCGCGACCGTCCTCGCGCCGCCCTGCAGGGCGATGCCCACCGGTCGCGCATCTCCATGCACGGCTCATCGGGTCGGGGCGCAGTGCACCCGACGCGTCGTTGCCGCATGGCAACCGCCGTGCCGCGCCCGGACTGCCGTTGCAAACGCCAGCCTCATCAGCAGTTATCGCGTTGGCAAGCTTGTGCCAGGTGCGGCCGCCCCTGCCGCGCTGGCAGCCTGCCATGCGTCCGCTTCTCGAAATGGCAGACCCTCAAGCAAGCGACCGCGGTGTCCCCAGCCCCGACACGGCCCCCGCCGCCGCGAGCAGCGGCAGTGGCAAGAAACTGTTGAGCACCGCATCGGCGGCGGCCACGAGCAACAGCAGCGACATCGCCGCCGCAAGCACCCAAAGCTCGGTCGGGGTCGGGCCGTCGCCCGCGGGGGTGCCGGTTGGTATCGACCCGGGGGGGGATGTCCCGGTGGGGGCTGTGGCGGTGGGGGATGTGGCGCTGAGCAATCGTTGTCGCCGCGGCAGCCGCCACAGCGTCAACAGGGGCGGGAGCAGCCACACGGCTGCGGCGGCCAGCGTGGCCGGGCCGCCGTACTGCCCGAAGGCCAGTTGCCACAGCCCCCACGGCCGGGCGGGGGGGGCGTCGGGGCGGTCCCACCAGTCCCATCGGCCGTGGCCGGTGAAGGGGTGCTCCCGGGCGTAGCGGAGGTGGTCTTCGTCGCGGGCGAGTCGCCACGCCAGCGAGTGGCGGCCGGCGTCGCGGAGCAGCTCCACGGCACGCCGGACGGAGGGGAGCTCGTGGGCCGTGTGGCGCAGCGGGGTGAGCGCGGCGGCGTAGACGCCGATGAGCAGCAGCTTCACGCCCACGGTGACGACCACGAAGACGCGGGGCGGGATGACGTGCAGGACGGCCAGCACGAACAGCGCCGCGCCCAGCAGCACGATGGCCCCGACCGACTGCGACGCCACCGCCGCCACCGTGAGCAGGGCCGCGGCCGCCACGTGCCACGGCCTTCGGCCCGGGGACACCGCCAGCGCGATGGCCGCCAGCGCGACGGCGGCGGTCCAGATGGCGTACTGGTTGCCGTGTTCGAAGAAGACGATGGGCCGGTGGCCGACGTAGCGGTCGCTGCCGTCGAGGCGATAGGGGTGCTCGCCGTACAGCCAGCCGTAGGCGACCGGCCCGGTGACCGTTTCGATCGCGGCCAGCGGCAGGTACACGAGCGTGGCCCCGACCAGCCCGCCGGCGAGCTGCCGCAACCCCTCAGCGGAAGCGAAGCACGCCCGCCCGAGCAGCCACGGGACGCCCCAGCTCCCGGCGAGGTACAGCACGGCAAGCAGGGCCGGCGGGCTGGTGGGCTTGCCGCTCAGCAGCGCCAGCATCGGGCTGAGGTACCACAGCACCACCGGCAGGTCGAACCAGCGGGGCCGAAGGCGGAGCAGGCGGCCGCGGTCGGCCAGCAGCAGCCCCAGCAGGGCGGTCACGGGCGCGACCCACGCTTTGGTGAGCACGAGGTCGCTGGGCAGCGCCAGGCCGATGACCCAGTACGGCAACGGGGCGTCGGCCGGTCGCTGGGGCGTCGGCGCCGGGTAGACGGCATTGGGCAGCAGCATCCAGCCGCCGAGGACGCACATCAGCACCGCCGTCGTCGGACGGAAGTAAGCGAAGCTGGCCAGACCGGCGAGCGCGAAGAGCAGGTAAGCGGTGTGGACGGCGGCCATCCGGCGGCGAGACTAGTCGGACCATGGACAGAGGGGCAACGGGCGGGGCCGACGGCCTGCCGGTGCTGATGCTCGGCCTGAACGCGACCCAGTGGGTGGGCGTGCTGGCCTACGGGCTGGCGGCGGCGATGTGCGCGTGGCGGTGGCGGCGGGACGGCGGCTGGGCGTGGGCGGCTTCGGCTGCGGTGTTCGGCGTGCTGGCGGCGGACGTGGTGCTTGGGTGGCGGCACGTCGTCTCGGGTTGGCTGGGCGGGGGGCTGTCGGGGATGGGTTTGCGCGAGACGCGGCGTGGGCTTCAGACGGCGGTGCTGGCGGGGCTGGCCGTGCTGACCGCGGGGGTGGTGGTCGCGGTCCAGGCGGTGGGTTTGCGCGGGGCGGGTTGGGGCGTGAGGTGCACGGCGACGGCGGCGCTGGTGGCGTTGGCGTTGGCGGCGTTGGAGGTGCTGTCGCTGCACCAGGTGGATGCGGTGCTGTACGCGGAGTTGCCGCGTCCGGGGGGCCTGAAGCTGATCGCGGCGGTGTGGGCGGTGTTGGGCGGGCTGGCGTGCGTGGGTACGGCGGACCTGGGCGGGGGGGACGTGGGGCCGGTCAGGCAGGGTTGACGGACGGTGGTGGCGAGCGATGTGCGTTGCCGGCGGGTTCAGCCGCCCAGGAGCGACTGGCGGCGGTAGTCGCGCGGGGTGATGCCCAGGGTTTTCTTAAACGCCGTGGAGAACTTGGAGTCGTCGGAGAAACCGCACAACGAGGCGATCTCCTTCATCGGGAGGCTGGTGTTGCGGAGCAGGCGGCGGGCGTGGTCGATGCGGACGCGGATGATTTCGTCGTGCATGGTGCGTCCGAGCTTGCTCACGAAGGCGCGTTCGAGTTTGCGTCGGGAGACGGGCAGGTCGCGGACGATGTCGGCGACGCGGACGGGTCCCAGTGCACGGCTGCGGATGAGTTCGACGGCCGCGCGGACGTCGGGGTCGTCCACGGCCAGCACGTCGGAGGAGCTGCGGACGATGGCGTCGCCGCAGGGGACGACGATGGGCTTGGCCGGACGCGGGGCGCCGTCGATGAGCGACAGCAGCAGTTTCACGGCCTCCGCGCCCGCGACGGCCGAGCGGTCGTCCACGACGGTGATGCCCGGCCGGGTGTATTCGCAGGCCATGTCGTCGTTGGTGACGCCGATGACGGCGAAATCTTGCGGCACCCGTTTACCCATGTGCCGGGCGATGCGGATGAACGTGGCCGCGAGGGCGGTCGTGGCCGCGAAGACCCCGCACGGCGTGGGCAGGCTGCGGACGAACGCCATCGCCTGTTCGAGCTCGTCGGGGTCGGCGAAGATGGTGGTGTAGAGCGGGCGGCGGTAGCGCTGGACGCGAAACCGCGTGGCGGCGGCGTCGAACCCGTCCTGCCGTCGGACGGAGAAAGGGGCCCGGCCGATGCCCACGGAAGCGAACTGGGTCAGCCCGAGCGAGCGGAGGTGCTGGTGGGCGACGCGGCCGATCTGGTGGTCGTCCGTGTTGACGCACACCAGGCCCGGCAGGTCGCAGGACACGGCCACCACGGGCACGTGAAGGTGCACGGCGGTACGGGCCTGTGCGTGCGTGGGCGAAACCAGCAGGATGCCGTCGACCATGCTGGCGACGCGGGCGAGCTCCCGCGGGTCGGTCAGCTCATCGCCGAGCACCGTTTCGGTATGGCCGAGTTGTTCGATGTAGCGGCACGCACCGCGGGCGACCTCCCGCCCGCCGGAAAGGCTGGACATGACGACGATGGCAATTTTCCGGTGTTTTGTCGGGGCCGGGTGCCGGGGTGAACTCGGCGCCGGCGTGCCGAGCGGTGTAGCGGGAGCCGTGGGCGGTAAGGTGGGAGAATCGGCCGGACGCATTTGGGAAAAGAATAACCGCTTTTCGGCTACCTTGTTCAGCTATTTGTGTTAACGTTGCCACCGGAGGTGCGAAACATGATGACACGTTGTTTGATGGCGGCCGTGCTGGCCACGGCGACGGGGATGGGGTCGGTCGCTTCGGCGACGCTGATCACGTACGACGGTTTTGACACGCTGACGGGCCTGCTGCACGGGACGTCGTCGCCGTCGTCCACGAACTGGAAGATCCCCTGGGACAGCCAGAGCGGGCCGTCCTCGGCGGGGTACAAGTACGAGAACACGGCCCCGATGACCTTCGGGGCACTGATCACGTCGCCGGGGTACGCCTCGGGCGGCAACGTGTTCGAGACGACCGGGCGGCGGGTGCTGGCGAACTTCGGCAGTGCCTGGGATGCGGCTGGTGCGGTGTCGTCGCCGTTCGTGGACGAGGCGCTGGACCAGGGCGTGGTGTGGGCGAGCTTCCTCTGGCGGAAAGACGTCAACAACTTCTCGAACCAGATCCTCACGTTCCACAGCAGCGGCGTGCCGTGGTTCGCTGGCTCCAACCCGCGACTGGACGTCGGCTACATCAGCGGCGAGTTCGGTCCGGGCATCAGCGACGTGGGCGGTGGCCGGTTCATCGCGATGCAGTACGTCGGCTCGTCCACGGTGGACGTCGTGACGACGGTGCCGATTGTCATCGGCGACACCTACCTCATGGTCCTCAAGTTCGACTTCGACCAGGACGTGGTGAGCCTGTACGTCAACCCGAGCTCGCTGGGCGGGCCGGCCCCGGTGACGGCGGACGCGACGCTGGCGCTGGACGCGACCTTCGGCTTCCGGGCGCTGGCGTGGTACGCCGGGCGTGACGCGGGCTCGGGCTCGCTGGACGAGCTGCGGCTCGGCACGACCTACGCGTCGGTGACGCCGATCCCCGAGCCGGCGGCGCTGGGCCTGCTGGCCCCGGCGGCGATGCTGCTGGCGCGGCGCCGGTCGTAAGACGCTTCGCCGAGTTCCGGAGAGAAACACCCAAGGCCCGCGGGGAGGCGCTTCCCGCGGGCCTTTGTCCTTGCGCCGGGCGTTTCAACCCGCCGCCGATGCGCGCACCCCGAGATCGACCACCCCGGGACCGACGCCCGCCCGCGGCGACGCGAACACCTGCCGGAGCACGCGGTGGCGGTGGGCGAACATGGCGCGCAGTTTGGGGCGAATCAGCAGCAGGTCGGCGGGGAAGCTCAGCGGCCACAGCGGCGGGGCGTATTCGATGCGGTCCACAAGACGGGTGGTCGTGTCGGTGAGGGCTTCGAATTCGTGGTGGTGCCGCCAGCGGGCGAACGGCCCGGAGACCTGTTCGTCCACGAAGCGGGCCTCCATGCCGGTGGTGACGCCATGCGGGGGCGCGTAGGCGGTGTAGCGTGCGAGCCAGCGGAGACGGCGACCCAGCGGACCGCGGGCGGTGATCAGCACCTCGGTGCCGACCCGCGGCGGCAGCGGGCGGGCGTATTCCAGACGCACGTCGTCTTCGGGCGGCGAGAGGGCGGGCAGGGCGGTGAGGATGTCGTCGTGCCACGCCCAGACCTTCTCCAGCGGCGCGGGGACCTCGCACTCGAACTGCAGGACGGGCATGCGGCGAGAATAGGGATGTGCGCGCGGATGTGCGCACGGCCGCAGGGTCGTCGGCGGCGGAAGACCCGCAGGCGTCGGACGTGGGGTCGGGCGCGGCCGGAGCGGGTTGGGGGGCGGGGGGGCGTGGCGTGCGTGCGCGGGGGTCGGGGGGGACGGGGAGGGAAGGGGGGGGGTCACGTCGGGTCGGGCTAGACTCGCCCCGCGTATGCAGACCAACCATCCGCTGGACGTCACCGGCATCGGGCTGGACGTGGAGGCGCTGCCCCGTCCGCTGGACTGGGCGCAGCTGTTCGGCAACCGCAACCCGGTCGAGCTGGAGATCGGCATGGGCAAGGGGACGTTCATCACCGAGCAGGCCAGGGCCCGGCCAGAGGTGAACTTTTTCGGCATCGAGTGGGCGAGGTGGTTCTGGCGGTACGCCAGCGACCGTCTTCGGCGAAACGGCTGCACCAACGCGCGGACGGTGAGGGCGGAGGCGAACTATTTTCTGAGGGAGTTCGTGCCGGACGGGACGATTTCGGTGCTGCACGTGTACTTTCCCGACCCGTGGCCCAAGGCGAGACACCACAAACGGCGACTGATTCAGCCGCCGTTCATGCAGCAGGTGGAGCGGGTGCTGGTGCCGGGGGGGCGGCTGCAGGTGGTGACGGACCATGCCGGATACTGGGAGCAGATCGACGCGGTGGTGCGGGGTTCGCGGCTGGCGGTGACGGCCTACGAGCGGCCGGGGAGCGCGGGCGACGGCGAGGTGGTGGGGACGAACTTCGAACGGAAGTACCGGCGGGAGGGCCGGCCGTTTTATGCCATCGCGGCGGTGCGGCCGAGCTGAAGCGGCTGCAGTGACAGGGCGCTGTCAGTCGGGGTCGGAAACGTGTGAAGCCAAGGTAAGCTGCCCTCGCACGGAAGGTCGCGCGGGAACGCACGGACGGATGCACGGTCGTCTGCGGGGCGGGGGAGGAGCGGTCTGGCTATGGCGCAACAGGTTCCGTTTTCGGACACGATAGATGTCGAGGTGAGGACCAGCGACCTCGTGGACAACCCCGAGCCGCGGGTGCCACTGGTGCTCGTGCTGGACAAGTCAGGCAGTATGGCGGGCGAGCCGATTCGCCAGCTCAATGAGGGGCTGGTCGCCTTCAAGCAGGCGACCGACAAGGACGAGCTGGCCAGGAAAAGGGTTGACGTGACGATCGTGCAGTTCGGGCCGGTCGAAGTGACCGGCGACTTCGTCACGGTGAACCAGTTCACGCCGCCGACGCTCAAGGCCGGCGGGGACACGCCCCTGGGCGCGGCGATTCTCAAGGCGATCGAGCTGATCGATCAGCGAAAACAGGTGTACCGCACGAATGGCCTGGCGTACTACCGGCCGTGGATTTTTCTGGTGACGGACGGGGCACCGACGGACGCGTGGGCGGCGGCACGGGAGCGGATCCGCGAAGGCGAGGAGGCGAAAAAGTTCATCTTCCTCGCGGTGGGCGTGGAAGGGGCGGACTTCAGCGTGCTGAACCAGCTGCTCCACAAGCGGGAACCGGTCAAGCTCAGAGGCTACGCGTTTGAAGCCATGTTCCAGTGGCTCTCGGCGTCCATGTCGACGATCTCGGCGAGCCAGGTGGACGAGAAGGTCCAGTTGCCGCCCATCGGCTGGAGTGTGGTCGATTGAAAGCTGCCGGGGCCGATGCTGCCTTTCGCTGTGCTGCAGGCCTGCATGGTGACTGAAGTGCCGGCGTGGGCGGGCAGTTTCCGCCGTGCACACGGAGCGGACGGACCATGTGGAAGATCGTGCGCTGTGTCTCGACGGGACGGGAGAAGCCGCCGACGAAGACGGTGTGTCAGGACGCGCTGCACGTCATGAAGTTCGAGCGACCGGAGTCGGTCCTCGTGGCGTGCTGTGCCGACGGGGCCGGGTCGGCGACGCTGGGCGATGTCGGGGCGAAGCTCGCGTGCCGCCAGACTGGAAAGGCGGCCGAGCGGTTCATCAAGTCGGCCGGAAAGGCAGGGCTGGCCGAGCCGCCGGGGCGGGCTGTCGTCGAGGGGTGGCTCGAGTCGGCGCGCCGGTCGCTGGAGGCCAAAGCGGCGGAGCGGTGTGTGCCGCTGCGGGAGCTGGCGACCACGCTGGTTCTTGCCGTGGCGACGGAGCGTTGGGTGTTGGTGGGGCAGGTGGGGGACGGGGCGGCGGTGTTCGACGCGGAAGGGCCGAGGGGCAGCTACGAGGTGCCGCTGTGGCCGGACAACGGCGAGTACGCCAACTGCACGTCGTTTCTGACCGGCGAGTCGTGGCGGCGTGACCTGCGGTGTGTGGCGGCGCGTCGGCGCATCCGCGAGATGGCGATGTTCACCGACGGGCTGCAGCGGCTGGCGTTGCACTACGCCGCCCGGCGGCCGCACCCGCCGTTTTTCGAGCGGTTCTTCGAGAAACTTCGTGCGATGAAAGAGACCGACCGCCTGCGTCCGGCGCTGGCCACGTTTCTTACGTCGCCGGCGGTGAAATCGCACACGGACGACGACCTGACCCTCGTGCTCGCCTGTCGTGACGATGAAGACCCTCACGCTCATCGATAGTTCTGGTCTGCGGGTCGACCTCGAGGGCGAGCTGGGCCGCGGCGGCGAGGGTACGGTGTACCACGTCCGCGGGTGGGCCGACGTGGTGGCCAAGGTGTATCACAAGCCGCCGGACCCCGAGCGGCTCCGCAAGCTGCAGGTGATGGTCCGTCAGGCCAACCCGGAGCTGACCTCTCAGTGTGCGTGGCCGCGGGACGTGTTGCGCGACCCGAACGCGGGCGGCATCGTTGGGCTGCTGATGCCGAAGGTCAGCGGCTTCTGTCCGCTGCACCAGTGCTACAACCCCCAGGAGCGGATCCAGACGCTGCCGCAGTGGACGTTCAAGCACCTGTTGTGTGTAGCACGGAACCTCGCGGCCGCGTTCGACACGGTGCACACCGCTCAGGCGGTGATCGGCGACGTCAATCCTCAGGGCGTGAAGGTATGCCCAAGGTCGGGCACGGTACGGCTGATCGACTGCGACTCGTTCCAGGTGCGCGACGGGTCGGGTTGGTTGCGCTGCACGGTCGGATCGGCGCACTACACGCCGCCTGAGCTGGCCGGCGTGACCCTGAGTGAGGTCGTGAGGCGAGTGGAGCACGACGCGTTCGGGCTGGCCGTGCTGATCTTTCAGTTGCTCTTTGTGGGTCGCCATCCGTTTGCCGGCACGAGCCGTGCTGACGAGCACGTGACCATCGAGAAGGCCATCCGCGAGCGGTGCTACGCGTTCGCGTCGCCGATGCACCGGACAAAGCTCGGCCCGCCGCCGCGTGTTCCGCTCCCACAGGAGTTGACGCCGACGCTCGCGGAGCTGTTCGAGCGGGCGTTTCTCACGATGGACCGCCGGCCGCTGCCTAAGGAATGGATGCAGGCCTTGTCCTCGCTGCTTGACAAACACACATGGGTGACCTGCGGGGCCACGCCGACGCACGTGTATCTTCGCGACGCGGGGGCGTGCGCATGGTGTGCGATCAGCAGGGTCGATAGGGGAATCGACTACTTTCCGCCGCCGCTGCCGGACGACGCGACGTTGTACAGGTCGGGGGCGGAGTTCGAGCGGCTTTGCAGCGAGATCGACGCGTTGCTCTCGTCCCTGCAAAAGCACATGGACGTGCCACAGCCGGGCAGGCTCGGCATCGCGCGTACGGGGCGTCCCTGGCCAGCCGAGGCCGACCCGACGCGCCTGGGTCCGCCCCCGCCGCCGCCGCCGCAGCAGCAGCCGCTGCCGCCGACGCCGCTGCCGCTGCCGGAGGTCCCGGAGTTCGTTCCCCCGCCCGACCCGCCCGAGCCGACCTACACGCCGCTGCCGCCCGAGCCGCCCCCGTTCGAGTTCAAGCCGTCGCGGCCGCGTCCGACGCCGCCGCCGCTTCCCGAGCTGCCCGTTCTCGTCCTGCCGGAACCCCCGCCGGAGCCGCGGCTCGAGCTGCTGACGCGGTACAGCGGTGTGCCCTACAGCGAGAAGCTGGCGCGGAAGTGCGTCAACCGGTTGTTCCACTGCTCATGGGAAGGGCTGGCGTGGTGGCTCTCGCTTGGTGGAACCATCGCGGCGGCCGGCGCGTCGTGGGTCGTGTCCGCGTGGCCGACTTTGGCGGTCCCCACGGCCGGGCTGGCGGGCGTGTTCGGCGTGTTGTTTGTGGCGTTGGAGACCGTACGGCGACGCTGGGTGGCGCAGCAGGTGCGGGAGATGCCGGGCAGGTGGCTGGAGCTTCTCGCGGAGAGCTCGAGCGTGTGGCCATCGTTGCGGCGCCAGGCCGTTGCCACGTTGCACGCGGAGCTGGAGGCCAAACGTCTCTACGAAGAGAACGTGATGCGTTATCAGCAGATCTGCGAGCAACGTCGCGTTGAGTTCGAGCGGGAAGACGCGAGAGTGCGAAGCTTGCGGGCGGTGTACGCCCCACTCATAACGCGGTGGGAAGCGGACATGCAACGCGAGCGTGAGGAGCAGGAGCGTGAGTACGAGAAGATCAGAAGGGAGGCTCTGGCCAGGGGACGGCAGATCAGCAAGGCGAATGCGAAGCTCTACGAAGACTGGCGTCAAGCGTGTCAGGAGCAACGTGAGTGGGCCAGGGCAGAACACGCGCAGAAATGCCGAGAAGTGAACGAACAGCGGCGGCAGATCGAACAGCGGAATGCCGCCGCGGCGGCCCTTTACGAAACGGAGCTGCAGCGGTGGAAGGAACAGGTCGAGGCGGAGAAGCGTTATCGCGAGAAATATGCCGAGGTGAAGTCAAGGTACGACACCGAGGTGTCGCTGCGACAGGCGGCCTTGAACGAGGCGAGAAAAGCCTATCAGAGTGTCCGGGTCGGATTTGAAGCGGCGGCGGCCAAACTGCAGACCGAAAGCGGTCACCTGAGCTTGGACGTGATGTCTCGTCGAATCAAGTGGAGTCTTCCAGGTGCTGAGCTTGAGCTGAAACTGAAGATGCACAGTACGTTTCAGGCGGCGCTGATGCAGGAGTTGCAGCGACGACAGATCAGCGAAATCGTGGACAACGTGATCGGTGAAAGTGTTGTGGAAAGGCTTGCGCGGGAGGGCATCTCCACGGCGGCGGATATCAGTGCAGCCCGTTTGAGTATGGTGAGGGGCTTCCGCACCGGGAAAAGGAGCCGGCGGTTGCTCGAGTGGCGGAGACTGCTGGAAGAGGAGTTCAAGCGGAAGTGGGCTGCGGGAGCCGGGGTGGCCGTGATCCGTGAGATCAACGGTCAGTTCTGGTCCCGACTGAGCGGAATGCTGCGAGAAATGCAGTCGTGTCGGGCGAGAGCGACGCAGCTGCAGCAGGAACACGAACGCTTGCGAAACGAACAGCAGAAGCTGCGACAGCTGGCGGAAAAGATCGAGCAGGCGGAGGCGGACCTGAAGGCGGTTCCGCCGTGGCCGTGCGGCCGGGGTGTGTAGACCGGCGACCGTGCTCGTGTGTGGGCAGGCGAGGAGGTCGTGATGAAGTTCGGGATGCGGCGTCCGTCGTGGCGCGGTTCGATGTCGGCGCGGACGTCTCCGGCACGGTACGTGCGTCACTCGCTCGGCTGGAAGGCGCCCCGCGGTTGGGGGTGGGTCACCAACCCGCGCAAGGCGTTGTACAACCGCCTCTACCATCGCTTCACCTTCTCGCCGTGGCGGTATTACCGATGGGGAGTTCGACGCGGTCGTTCGCGGGGCCGGGGCTGCGCGGTGATGCTGCTGGCGTGGGGGGTGATCTGGGCGGCGGTGCTCGGGGCGGGGAGCTGGGCGGCGTGGCGGCTGGCGTGGGCGTGAGCGGCAGGCGGGGGCGTGAGCGGCGGGCGGGGAGGCACCGAGAAGACGTGCATCGCGAACGGTGGGGCGGGGGCGGGGATGGAGTGGGGGGGTGAGGGGGGCCGGCCCGTGCGAGGTTCGCGGTAGTGGCCGAAGGTGTCAGAACCGCACCACCACCAGGCGGTTGTTCCCGGAGTCCACGATGATGGTGCGTCCGTGGTCGTCGGTCGTGGCGGCCCATGGGTGGGCGAGTTCGCCCGCCCCGCGGCCGGGGCGTCCGAAGATAGCCGTCGCGCGTCCTGTGTGGGGGTCGAGCCGCTGGATGCGGGAGTTGCCGAATTCGGTGACCAGCAGCTGGCCGTCGGGCGTGGCTTCGAGGCCGTAGGGAAAGCGGAACTGCCCGGGGGCGTCGCCGAGGCTGCCGAGGATGCGGCGGAGCTCGCCGGCGGGAGAGAACACCTGGATGCGGTGGTTGCAGGCGTCGGCCACGAACAGCTCGCCGGCGATGAACGCGATCGACTGCGGGCGGGAGAACTCGCCGGGCTCGCGGCCGAAGCGGCCGAACTGCAACCGCCACGTTCCGTCGGGGGCGAAGGCCTGGATGCGGTCGTTGTCGCCGTACTCGCTGACGTAGATCAGGCCGTCGTGGAAGGCGACGTCGGTGGGGAAGATGAACTGACCCGGGTCGGTGCCGTAGCTGCCGAAGCGGCGGAGCTCGGTGCCGTCGGGGGTATAGACGAGCACGCGGTGGTAGTGGGTGTCGGGGACGTAGAGCAGGCCGTCGGGGCCGACGGAGAGGCCGACGGGTTTGCCGAGCCGGGTGTCGGGGAGTGTCCAGGCGGCCTGGACGCAGCCGTCGCGGTCGAGCCGCTGGATGCGGCCCTGGCGGTCCACGATGTAGACCCAGCCGGCCGCGGGGTCGCGGGCGATGGCACGGGGGTAGACGGTCTGGCCGGGACCGGTGCCGGTGTCGAGCCAGTGGACGACGTCGGCGGCCATCCGGTCGGACTTGGCGGGGTCGATTGCGCGGTCGCAGCCGGTGGCCAACAGGGCTAAGCAGGCCATCAGCAGGGGACGCAGCGGCCGCGGTGCCATCTCGGGCAGTGTACCGCGCGGACCGGTTCAGCCGGCGGCGGGTGCGGGCGGGGCCGACGACGCCGGCGGCGGCAGCGGCTGCGGCGAGACGTTGAAGAACGGCCGCAGCACCAGGATGGCCACGGCCAGTGCGGCCAGGCCCACCAGCGTCGCGTGCAGCTCGACCCACTGCAGCCCGCGGTAGGCGCGGAAGAGGAACGTCGCCAGCGCCAGCGAAACGACGATCAGGATGGGCTTGTACACCGCGTAGTCGCGGAGAAGCCGCTCGGTCACGCCCATCAGGAAGCCAATGAACAGCCCGCCTTGCAGCACCCCCCAGAAGCCGTAGCGGAAGTACCAGTAGCCGACGGCGCCGTGCGAGATGGTGGTGCCTTCGACGCCGGTGCCGGCGACGACGCGGTTGTACCACACCCACACGGGGTCGATGGGCTTGTCGGTCCAGATGGCCCGAGGGATGGGCGAGACGAAGAACCAGTAGATCGCGTCGGGGATCGGCCGGACGATCGCCTCACCGGGGAAGTTGTCGTAGAAGGGCGCCTGGTGCTTGGGGATCAGCTCAAAGCCCTGCAGCGACTCGCTGAACATCATGTTGCCCTTGAGCCGGGTCACCTCGACGCGTTCCCAGTCGGTTTTGCGGAAGCCGGCGTCGCGGAAGGTGGCCTGGATCTGCACCAGGATGAGCAGGCCGATGAGCGTGGCCGCCAGGCCCAGGTAGGCCCGCAGGCTGACGCGGCGGAGGATGGCCGCGGCCTGCGCCTGATAGCGAAGGAACAGGAACCCCACCAGCGGCAGGGCCACCAGCACGAGCGAGCCGCGGGTGCCGGTGCCGAAGCCGAGGGCGGCCGCCGGCGCCCAGATCGCCAGCCCGATGGCCCGGCCGACCCACGTCCGGGCGACACAGATGGCATAAAACGCGCCAAGGACCGAAGCGAAGGCACCGACCTGCAGGATCTGGGCGACGTAGGCCCCGAAGCTGTAGTTGACGTTGCCGGTCCGCCCGACCGTCCACAGCGCGCCGCCCGCCCGGCCGCCGAGGAACTCGTTCCAGATGGCCATGTAAAACGGCTCATCGACGAAGATGAAGTACGGGCTCATCCCGATCGCGAACAGCACGAGGATCAGGAACAGGTAAAGCGAGCCCTTTTCGGGCTCGGGGTAGCGGGCGAGCAGGCGTTCGACCTTGCCCCCCAGCCGAATACGCATCCCCAGCAGCATGCAGGGGATGAACGCGGCGTGCCACATCGTGGCGCGGGCGAGCGTCTCCTCGGGCACAAGGTAGCTCGCCTCGGGGAAGCGGAAGGTGCGAAGGAACCAGTTGTCGAAGTAGTCGTAGCAGAACCAGATCAGGACGCCGCCGAAGACCAGCAGCCCGCCGATCCCCCAGCGGAACGAAAACGCCCGCAGCTCGGCCAGGAGAAAGACGACGCACAGCGTTGTGATCAGCAGCCACGCGAAGTCGGTGAGCAGCGCGATCCCGCCGGCCACCCACGAGACGGCCGCCACCAGAAACGGCACGAGGAAGAACAGCGGCTGATACTTGCTCCGCTCCGTCTGCAACATCGCCAGCGGGTCCGCGGAAAGTGGCTCCGACGGGGCCGGCACTTCGGCGACGTAGACCGGAGAGGAAACCGAAAGACTCATGTCAACTTCCTGACACTGGGCGGGGAATCCCCGACCGGTAGGGCCGGGCGACGCGATATCTATACCCTATTGCGGTCAAGGTGGCGGGGGACTCCGCAGATTTGCGGCCGTCGCCCGGCTTATCGGACCGCGGCCAACGCCTGCCGCAGCCCGGCGATCGGGTCCGCCCGCGCCCGCCAGCGCTGAAGAACCCGGCGGGAGTGCTCCCCGAGCCGGCGGACGTCCGGATGCGAGAGCACGAAGTCCAGCGCCGCGGTCAGATCATCCAAGTCATTGGTGCGAAAGCACTTGCCGTTGAGTCCGTCGTCCACGAGTTCCGCGGCCGCCCCCACCACGTCGCTGGCCACGATCGCCAGCCCCGCGGCGGCCGCCTCGTTGATCACCACCGCCCACGGCTCGTAGGTGCTGGGCAGGCACAGGGCGTGGCTGTTGCGGTACAGCGCCGAGAGCCGGCGCTGCTGCCCGATAAATCCCAAGAATCGGATACGCGAGTGCAGGGGCGGGGGGACGGCCTCTTCCAGTTGGCTCCGCCCGGGCCCGTCGCCGACCACGAGCAGGTCCCATTCGCTGTAGCGGGGGGCGAGACGCAGGAAGGCCGTCAGAAGCTGGTCCACCGCCTTTTCGGGAACGAGCCGCCCGGAGTAGATGAGGCGTTTGCGTGCCGGGTCGAGCCGATACATGGCGGCAGCGGCCGCGATTTCGTCGGGCGTGAGGGTGTCGATGTCGGCGTAGTCGGGTTCCACCGGCGAGTAGAAGATGCGGTCCGCGTCGGCGCCGTACCGCAACAGAAAGTCCCGGCCGAGCGACCCGCACGCCAGCAGGGCGTCGATGTGGTGAAACAGGCTGCCGAGCACTGCCCGCTTGAGCAGACGCTTCCAGCCGGCCGCGCGGTCTGAACGGGCGTTGGAATCCACCCACAGCAGCACGGGGATGCCCGCGTGGTGGCAGGTGACGGCCACGCGGACGCGCGCCAGGTCGTTGTAGGCGCTCAGCAGCACGGCCGGGCGGGGCGTGTCGAAGATCTCGCGGAGAAGCTGGGTGGCGGTGTGCCAGTCGCTGGGCAGCTTCCGCGTCAGTGGCCAGTCGTGATCGGAGCGGCCGACCTGGCGGATGTCCACGTCCGGCGGGAGTGGAAGCGACCAGGGGGCGTTGGAGCGGAGGTGTGTGAAACGGGTGTGGAGGGTCACGCCCGGCAGCTCGGCGTGCATCCGTCGGATGAAGTGCAGTCGGTACGGGGTGGGCGCGTCGGCGATGTAGAACAGGTGGATGTCGCTCATGGGGATGCCGACGGCGCAGGCGCGGCCGTGGCGGCGTGGGCCGGTTCCGCGCGGCCGACGGATGCGAGGGCCTTGCGGACGCCGAGCACGGGGTCGCACCGCTGATGCCACCCTTCGAGCACGCGGGGCGATGCGGCACGGTAGCGGTCGATCCGGTCCGGGTGGGTCACGTCGAGCAGCGCGTCGGTGAGGTCGTCGAGGTCGTTGCTGAAGAACGTCCGGCCGTTGATGCCGTCGTGGACGAGTTCGGGGGCGGCGCCAACGACGTGGCTGGCGACCAGCGCGAGCCCCGCCGCCGCGGCTTCCGAAATCACCACGGCCCACGGTTCGAACTCACTGGGCAGGCAGAGCGCGTCGCCGTGGTGATAAATCGCGGCAACGTCCGCGGCGTCGTTCTGGAACCCGAGAAAGCGGACGCGTTCAGCTAAATCCGGGCGGACGCGCTGCTCGAGCGCGGAACGCAGCGGCCCGTCCCCGACCAGCAGCAGGTCCCACTGCGGCCGGCGGGCAGCGATGCGGTGAAAGGCGTCGATCAGCAGGTCCACCCGCTTCTCCGGGGCGAGCCGGCCGGAGTAGATGAGCCGCCGGCGGGGCATGGTGAGGCCGTAACGCGCGGCGATGTGCGTACGTCGCTCAGGCGGGGGGCTTGCGAAGAGGGTGTAGTCCGGCTCGTAGGGGACGATGAACGTGGGGACGCTCCGGCCGGCGTAGTGCTGGAAGAAGGCGTGGCCGAGCCGCCCGCAAACCATCACCCCTTCGCTTCGGTGGACGGCGTAACGGACGACGGCCTGTTTGAGGAGGCGTTTGATCCCGCCGGTGCGGTCGGAGAAGAGGTTGGAGTCGCCCCAGATGAAGGCCGGGATGCGATGACGTTTGCACCAACTCAGGACTCGGAGCCGTCCGAGGTCGTTGTAGCCGTTGATAATGACAGCCGCAGGGGGGGCAGCTTTGAAGTCTCGCAAGATGCGTCCTGCTCGTCGAAACTGGTGGATCTGATTGCGAAAACCCGCCTCGTGCGTGTCCCTCTGCTCGCACAACCGGACGGGGCCGATCTCCGGAGGCAGGTTAAGTGCCCACGGTGCGTTGGACTCCGGATGGGTGAAGTAGGAAACGAGGCGTAGTGGGGCGAGTTCGCGAGCGAGGCGGACGTGGAACGCAAGTCGGTACGGCGTGGGTGCGTCGGCCACGATGGCCAGGGCCGGCCGCGCGTCGTAAGCGGCCGGGCCGGAGTGATCGACCGCAGAGCCTGAGGGGGAGGGCGTGGTCATAAATCGGGGTTCGGAGGTCCGACCGCCGGAAGACTGTATCGGTCAGGCGGATGACGGAACGCGGCGGACGTCGGCCCGGCGGCTCCGGCGAAGGCGCCGTGCGTGCGGCCACCATGCACGCCCGGTGCAGACCTCGGGGGGTCGGTGAATCACCTAAACCCTTGGCTGCAAAAGCAGTTAGGTTCGGGCTCGTGCGGCCGTGTGTGGTAAGATGTCGCTCGGAAGACCGACCGTGTCTGGTTGACAAACGGGATGTCGATGGAGTCGGCACGACACAGGAGTCGCCTTGCGGATCGTGCATGTTGTTCGCTCGTTGGATCCGGCTGCCGGCGGTGTGCCTGTGGTGGCGCTGAAGCTGGCATCGGCCCAGGCACTTCTGGGTCATGACGTCCGGGTCCTGATTTACCGCAACGGCACGTCGGGCGACGATGCCGGCGTTCTGGGCGTGGGCCTGCCGGGCGTGGAGCGGGTGCAGATCCACCATGCCTCCGAAGAGGACTGGCTGGAGCGATTGACCGGCCGTCGGGCGGGTCAGGTGGCCTCATCGGTGGTGTCGGGCGAGTGCGTCTTTCATTTGCATGGGGTGTGGGAGCGGATGTTGCTGTCGGTGGCGCGGGTGGCGCAGGCGAAGGCGCGCGGCTACGTCGTGACGCCGCACGGGATGCTCGACCCGTGGTCGCTTCAGCAAAGCTGGTGGAAGAAGAAGCTGGCGTTGACGGCGGGTGTGCGGGCGATGCTCTCGGAGGCGATGTTCCTCCATTTTCTCAACGAGCGGGAGCGCGAGCTGGCCGGTCCGCTGGGACTGACGGCGCCGACCGAAGTGATCCCCAACGGCATTTTCGAATCGGAGGTGGCCGCACTGCCGCCGCCGGGCACGTTTCGCCGTGCGTTCCCTGTGCTGGGCGATCGGCCGTACGTGCTGTTCCTGTCGCGGCTGCACTACAAGAAGGGGCTGGACGTGCTCGTGGACGCGTTTGAACGCGTTTCGGGCGAGTTCCCGTCGCTGATGCTGGTGGTGGCCGGCCCGGACGGGGGGGCGGGGGAGGGGTTCCGGGGCGAGGTCGATCGGCGCGGTCTGCGGGACCGGGTGGTGCTGACCGGGCCGCTGTACGGGGAGTTGAAGATGGCCGCCTACGCCGAGGCGGCCGCGTTTTGCCTGCCGAGCCGTCAGGAGGGGTTCTCGATGGCGATACTTGAGGCGCTGGGGGTCGGGGTGCCGTGCGTGGTGACGCAAGCGTGCAACTTCCCGGAGGTGGAAACGAGCGGGGCGGGCGTGAGCACGCCGCTGTGTGCCAAAGCCTTCGCCGACGGGATGCGCGCCGTTCTGAGGGATGCGCTCGCGTCGCCGGCGGCGCGGGCCGCCATCGGGCAGCGCGGACGCTCGCTCGTCCTGAGCAAGTACACGTGGCCGCGGGTCGCGGAACAGATGCTCGAGACGTACGTCCGGTACACCGGCCGGACGGGGGGCTCACCCCGACACGGTGTAGCGGCTTACCCGCTGCTCGTGAGCTGAGGGGTGGCGGCCGTGCAGCACGCGGCGAACGCTCTATCTGAAAATTGCTAAAATGGGAATTTTGTTTATGTGAAGTGCGTCTGTTGGAGTGGTCCGGTTGTACTCTGACCGAATTGAAGATGGGGATGTCGTCGTAAGGGTTTTGCTGAATCGTGGGATGTCGTTGAGCGGTTGCTTGCGAAGTCATCGTCGACGGATATCGTGTTCATGCGTATTTTGCATGTCATTGATAGCCTTGACCCTGCAGGGGGCGGACCGCCCCGGGTCGCGGTGCAGTTGGCGGCGACGATGGCCAAGGGGGGACACGCGGTCCGTTTGCTCTCGCGGCGGTTGCCGGGCGAATCGGGGGATGCGCAGACGGTTGGCACGGACGGCGGCGGGAGCGGGCTGTCGGCATTCGCTCACGTCCCCGGGCTGGAGGAGGTGGAGCGGCTGAGCGTGGATATGCCGGCAGGCTGGCGGGGTTTTGTCGCCGGCCGGCTTCGCGAAAGCCTGCACCGCTGGGTGTCGGAGAGTGACGTTGTGCATCTGCACGGCGTGTGGGACGTGCTGCTGTTGCGTGTGGCGTCGGCGTGCCGGGAGTTGGGCGTGCCGTATGTGGTCAGGCCGGCGGGCATGCTTGACCCGTGGTCGCTGGGGCAGCGGTGGCTGAAGAAGCGGCTTGCGCTGCTGATCGGCTACCGGCGGATGCTCGACGGGGCTGCTTTTGTGCAGGCGTTGAATGCCGACGAGCGGCAGTTTGTGGAGCGTCTGGGGCTGGACTCGCCGGTGGAGGTGATCCCCAACGGCACGTTCGTGGAGTGGCTGGAGCGGCCGCGGGAGAGGGGGCGGTTCCGGTCGCAGCATGCGCGGCTCGGTGAGCGGCCGTATGTGCTGTTCCTGTCGCGGCTGCACTACAAGAAGGGGTTGGATTATCTGGCGGAGGCGTTTCGGCTGCTGGCGTCGCGGCATCCGGACGTGATGCTGGTCGTGGCCGGGCCGGAGGAAGGGGCGGGTGAGGCGTTTGCGGCGCGGGTGGCGGAGCTGGGGCTCAGTGAGCGGGTGCTGATGCCCGGGCCGCTGTACGGTGAAGCGAAGCTGGACGCGCTGGTGGATGCGACGTGTTTCTGCCTGCCGAGCCGGCAGGAGGGGTTTTCGGTGGCGATCATCGAGGCGCTGGCGATGGGGACGCCGGTGGTCATTTCGGAGCCGTGCCATTTCCCGGAGGTGGCGTCGGCGGGGGCGGGGGCGGTGGTGCCGCTGCATGCGGAGCGGATCGCGGGGGCGCTGGAAGAAATGCTCATGGATGCGGGGCTGAGGGCGCGACGTGCGGCGGCGGGCGTGAAGCTGATCCGGGAGCACTACACGTGGCCACGGATCGCCGAGCGGTGTGTCGAGGCCTATCGGGCACATGGGGCGGGCGGCGGGTCGGATGCCGGGGGCAGGGGGCGTGGCGCGGATGCGGCGGGGCGGGAAGTGGTTCGGATGCCGACGGCGGGGTGAGGGGCCGAATGCCGGTCGCCGTGGCCGTTGGGGGACTGGGGCGGAGGTGGGCGTGGTGGAGCGGCGGGACGTGAGCACGCGGTGGGGGTGGGTGGGGTGGTGGGGGTTGGGGCTGTCGATGGTTGTGGTGGTGGCCGTGCTGGTCGCCGGCTTTGCCTTTGCCTGGCCGCAGACGGACGACTGGCTGCGGCTGCGGCTGGGGTGGGAGCTGGGGCCGTGGGACGCGATGGTCGCGGAGTACCGCCGATGGAGCGGCCGGTGGGCGGGGCTGCTGGTGGTGACGGCGACGGGATGGCTGTTGGGACAGCACGTGCCGTTGGGTTGGGCGGGGATGGGGATGTGGCTGGTGTTCGCCGGGGCGGTGGTGGCGAACGTGCTGCGGTACCTCGTGTGGGTGCCGGTGGGGGTCCGTGCGGGGGCGGGGGTGGTGCTGTCGCTATGGATGTGGACGCGCCTGCCGTCGGTGGGGGATGGCGTGTACTGGTTCACCGGCGTGGTGGACAACCTGCTGGGTTGGGGGCTGGTGGGCTGGGCGTTGGCGGTGATGCCGTGGGGCGGGTTGCGGGCGGGGGGATGGGTGCGGCTGATGGTGGCGGCAGTGCTCACGGCCGTCGGGTGCGGGACGCACGAGCTGCTGGCGATGGGGGCGGTGGCGATGTGGGCGGGGGTGCTGGCGGTGGGGTGGTGGTGGGGTTGGCGTGGCTGGGGCGGTGCGTCGGTGCCGATGCTGGCGGGGCTGGTGTCGCTGGCGGTGGTGATGGCGTCGCCGGGGCACGCCGCACGCACGGCCGAGCTCGGCGGGCTGTCGGACCCGGTCCGGGCGACGGTGGGGACGGCGGTGGAGGTGCTGCTGAACTACCCGGCGTGGCTGACCGACGCCGGGCTGTGGCTGCTGGTGCTGTGGGTGCTGACGTGGGCGACGTCCCGCGGCGGGGACGGTGAAGCGATTCGGCCGCCGGGGGGGGCGGGGTGGCTGGCGGCGTGGCTGGTGGCGGTGTCGGTGCTGATGCTGTGGGGGGCGACGTGGGCGATCCACGCGCGCCCGCCGGGTCGGACGGTGAACCTGGTGTTTGTGCCCGCGGTGGGTGCGGTGGTGATGCTGGTGGCGGCGTGGGGGCCGGTGTGGGCGGCATGGCTGGACGGCCGGATGCCGGGCTGGCGGTCGGTGCGGGGACTGTTGGCGGGCGTGCTGGGGGTGGCGCTGCTGGCCGGGCACAACGTGGGGCTGGGCGGTCTGGACCTGGCCCGGCGGTACTGGGACTACACGGCGGTGATGCGGGAGCGGGAGCGGCTGGTGGCCGAGTACCGGTCGGAAGGACGAAGGGGGGTGCTCACCGTGCCGCACGTGGGACATTTCCCGCTGAGCTACCACATGGGCGACATCGGGCCGGACCCGACATCACCGGTGAACGTGCAGTGGGCGGAGTACTACGGGGTGGACGCGGTGGTGACGACCGGGGTGCCGAAGGTGGGGCTGAGGTGAGGGGGAAGCGGGAGGGGGAAGCGACGGAGCGACGGAGGGACGAAGCGACGGAGGGGGGAAGCGACGGAGGTGGGGAAGCGACGGAGCGACGGAGGGACGAAGCGACGAAGCGACGGAGCGACGGAGGGACGGAGGGACGGAGCGACGAAGCGATGGAGGGGGAAGCGACGGAGGGGGGTCAGGGGGTGGTGAAGGCGGGTTCGGCGGTGGGGTCGGCCGACGCCGCGCGGGAGGGGTGGGTGCGGGGGTAGGTGTGGTACTGGTGGCGGAAGGTGCCGTCGGGGAAGAGGTCGATGACGCCGTAGCCTTCGGGGAAGCCGCGGAAGGGCCCGCGCCACCAGTCGCCGGAGACCGAGCCGTCGCAGATGAAGGTGATGCCGCGGAACTCGATGCGGTCGAGCATGTGGATGTGGGCCGAGAGGCACAGGCGGACGCGGTGCCGCGCGAGCAGGTCCACCAGTTCGCGGGCGTCGTGGTGGACGAAGACGTCGTAGATTTTCCAGAAGTCCACGCGCTGCTCGGGGGCGAAGAAGTGCTGGGCGCAGACGGAGACGATGGGGATGTGGGAGATGACGGCGATGTGCCGTGTGGACGGGACGGCGGCGAGGTCGCGGGCGAGCCAGTGCTCCTGGGTGGCGTCGAGGCCGCCGAAGTAGCCCCGCTGGCACGGCTGGGTGTTGTCGAGGAAGACGAGGTGCCAGCCGCCGAGGTCGGGGCCGAGGTCGAGGCTGTAGTAGGTGCGGGAGAGGCCGAGCATCTGGCAGGCGAGGGCCTTGCCGTAGCCGGGGGTGTCGGGGGGGACGGCGTCGGTCATCCAGCCGAAGACGTCGTGGTTGCCGACGACGGGGTAGACGGGCAGCGAGCAGTGCTCGCGAAGCGTGCGGGTGTAGAGCTGCCACTGCCGCAGGACGTCGTCGAGCGGGCGTTCGAGGGCGTCCATGATGTGGTCGCCGCCGGTGACGAGCAGGTCGGGCGCGGGGTCGAGCCGGGCGAGCGAGCGGAGGGCGTCGGCAAAACCTTCGGCGGCGTAGCGGCGGGCCGCGTCGGACGCGTCGGGCGGGTCGGGCTCGACGTGCATGTCGGAGAGGTGCGCGAGGCGGAAGGTTGGGGCCGACATGTCGCGACACCTCCGGGCGGTGGTGGGGATGGAGGACGCTGCGTGGATAAGCCGTGAAGTCGAAACGCGGGGGTCTGCGAGCGGGCCCCGCAGGTGAAGCGGCGCCCGCCTCCGGTAGCATCGGGCGGGGCGCGGGGGCGTTCAAGTGTGGCGATGCTGCATTGCATGTCGGACGTCGGGCGGTTGTCCCGGGGGCCGGGCCGGTGGGGGGTGTCGTCGACGGGGGCCGGGTTTTCCCGCGGGCGGGGTCGGCCGATAAAGTGCCCCACTTGAATACGGCAAACACCATGGATGGGTTGGCGGTCGAGGCGGAGCTTCGTGGTCGGGGGGCGGTGTCGGGACCGGGGGTTGCGGACCTCCCGCGGGCGGCGGAGGTCGGGGAGGAGCCCGGCGCGGGGGCAGGACTGCGCGGACGGATGCGCCGGTGGCGGGTGCTGGCGGAAGGCTCGGCGGAAGCGACGGAACTGGCGCGTCGGCTGGGCATCTCGCGGGTGACGGCGCAGGTGCTGCTGAACCGGGGTTTGTCGGCCGAGGGGGAGTGTTCGGCGTTCATGCGTCCGACCCTGATGGCGTTGCACGAGCCGTCGAGGCTGCCCGGGATGATGGAGGCGGCGGAGCGGATCGCGCGGGCGGTGCGGGACCGGACGCCGGTGGTGATCTACGGCGATTACGACGTGGACGGCATCACCGGCAGCAGCATCCTGTACCACGCGCTGACGGCCCTGGGCGGAGAGGTGCGGACGTACGTTCCGCACCGGCTGGAGGAGGGGTACGGGCTTAACCGTGAGGCGGTGGCGAAGTTGTGCGACGACGGGGCGGGTTTGATCGTCACCGTGGACTGCGGGGTGACGGCGGTGGAGCCGGTGGCGGTGGCGCGGCAGCGCGGGGTGGACGTGGTGGTGACGGACCACCACGAGTGGAAGCTGGGGTCGGACGGGCGGCCGGTGCTGCCGGAGGCGACGGCGATCGTGCACCCGCGGCTGGGCGGCGTGGCGGGGGTGGAGGCGTACGGCAACCCCCACCTGTGCGGGGCGGGGGTGGCGTTGAAAGTGGCGTGGGGGGTGGGGCAGGTGCTGCTGGGGGCGAAGGTGGGGGAGGCGTTCAGGAGCCTGCTGGTGGAGATGACGGCGCTGGCGGCGCTGGGGACGATCGCCGACGTGGTGCCGCTGGTGGGGGAGAACCGGGTGCTGGCATCTTTCGGGCTGCAGTGCCTGCCGCGGAGCCGGCTGGCGGGGGTGCGGGCGGTGTTGCGGTCGTCGGGGCTGGAGGGGGCGTCGCTGGACGCGTTCGACGTGGGGTTCAAGATCGCGCCGCGGCTGAACGCGGCGGGGCGGATGGGCCATGCGCGTCTGGCGGTGGAGATGCTCACGACCGCGGACGAGGCGCGGGCCACGGAGATCGCGCGGTATCTCGAGCAGCAGAACCGCGACCGTCAGGCGACCGAGCGCAGGACGCTGGAGGAGGTTCTGGCGGAGGTGGCGCGGCGGGGGGACGACGCCGACGCGTGCGCGGGGATTCTCGTGGCGGGGAAGGGTTGGCACCCGGGCGTGATCGGCATCGTCGCCAGCCGGGTCGTGGACAGGCTGCACCGCCCGACGGTGCTGGTGGCGCTGGACGAGGAAGGGATGGGGTCGGGGAGCGGGCGGTCGATCGCGGGCTTTCACCTGGCGCGGGCGTTGTCGGCGTGCGGGGATTTGCTGGTGAGCTGCGGCGGGCACGAGATGGCGGCGGGGCTGAAGGTGCGGGCGGAGCACGTCGAGGCGGTGCGGGAGCGGTTCCAGTCGCTGGCGCGGGCGGAGCTGAGCGACGAGCAGCTGGTGCCCGAGCTGGTGCTGGAGTGTGAGATGTCGCTGGCGGAGGTGAGCGAAGCGTTGGGGCGGGAGATGGCCCGGCTCGGGCCGTTCGGTCACGGCAACCGTCGGCCGGTGCTGGCGGTGCGGGATGTGGAGCTGGCGCTGCAGCCTCGGCGGGTGGGGCGTAACGGCGACCACCTTCAGCTGACGCTGCGTCAGGGCGACCGCGTGGTCAAGGGAATCGGCTTCGGGCTGGGCAAGCCGGGTTCGGTCGGGGAGAGGCTGACGGCGGGGATGCGGGTGGACGTGGCGGCGGAGGTCGTGGTCAACGAGTGGAACGGGCGGAGCACGGCCGAGCTGGAGGTGCGGGAGGTGCGGCCGCGGTCGTAAGGGGGGCGGCCGGGCGCAGTCGGCCGGGCGTTGTGCGGGGCGTGGAGCGGTCGGTACACTCCGCGTCGCGACATGAACACGAGGGACGGTGTGATGGAACAAGGGACGCGGCGGGTGCTGGTGGCGTGGTGGCTGGTGGGTGCGGCGGCGGCGGGGTCGCTGGGGGCGTGTGCCGCGCGGGATGGGGGAGGTGCGTCGGCGGGGGGCGGGCAGGCCGCCGAAGAGGTGCGGCCCGTGTCGCCGCTGCTGGCGGAGCTGCCGCCGGCGGCGCGGCTGGCGATCGAGCGGCAGACGGTGGGGGCGACGCTTAAGCGTGTGGACAAGGACGAGTTTCTCGGGCGGGATGTGTACACGGCGGAGTTCGTGACGGCGGACGGTCGGCCGGGGGAGGTGCAGGTCACGCGGGACGGGCGGGTGCTGTCGCGGAGCGTGGAGCTGAAAGAGATCGCGTTTGCGGAAGCGCCCGAGGCGGTGAAGGCGACGACGCTGGCGCGGACGGGGGGACTGACGCCGCGGCGCGTGCGGGTGGACGACCGGATGTCGCGGATGGTGTACGTGGTGTCGCTGGGGGTGGCGGGGCGGCCGACGGTGTTCGAAATCGACGAGACGGGGGCGGTTTTGCGGGAGACGATTGACATCGAGCGGACGCAGTTGCCGCCGGCGGTGGAGGCGTCGATCTGGCGGCGGTTTGCGCAGATGCCGGTGAACCGGGTGCGGGAGGTGCACGAGGGGGCGTCGGTGACGTTTGTGGTGGACGGGACGTTCGAGCGTCGGCGGGTGCGGGCGGAGTTCGAGCCGACGGGCCGTGTGCGGGCGGTGCGTGCCCGATGAGGCGGTGGCCGGTCCGCTGGGGGGTGGTGGCGGTGGGGCTGGTGGGGACGTGGGCGCTGGGGGGGATGCTGGACGGCGCGCTGCGGAGCACGTGGCAGGCGACGCTGCAGGCGTGGGCGGGCCGGCTGGCCTTGATGGGGCCGCAGGCGGCGGTGCCCCTGGACGGTTGGCGGATGGGGGTGTGGGACGGCGAGAGGCCGGCCGACGACACGGCGCTGCTCGAGGCGGCGGTGCAGCGGCCGGGGGTGATGGTCCGTGTTCGGGCGGACGGGCGGAGCTGGCTGGTGGTGGCGGTGCGGCTGCGCGAGCTGGCGGCCGGCGACGATGCGGGCGGACGCGCGGTTCGCTCGGGTCGTCTGGGCTGGGCCGCGGTGCCGGCGGCGTGGATGGACGTGGAGCGGCTGAAGCTGTGGCTTTTCGCAATCGTTTTTACGCTGTTGCCCGTGGTGGTCGGGGTGGTGTTGTGGCCGAGCGGCGGGCGGGCCGCGGGTCGGCGGGATGCGGCCCACGTGCGCGCGTAAGCTGGCGGCATGGTCAGGCGACGGATGCGGACGGGGTGCGGTGCGGCGGTGGCGGCAGCGCTGGGGGCGGTGCTGGGCTGGACGGGGCCGCTGTGGGCGTGGAACGAGAGCGGTCACACGACGATGGGGGTGATCGTCTACCGGCACCTTCGGCCGGAGGTGCGGGCGAAGCTCGATGACATCCTGCGGGCGCACCCGCGGTACGCCGAAGACCTGCTCAGCGGCTACGCGGGGGACCCTTCGGATGAGGCGGCCAAGGCCGAGCACGCGTTCGCCAAGGCCGGGGTGTGGCCGGACGTGCTGCGCAACCGGCAGCACCCGATGCACGCGACGCACCACCGGGGCATCTGGCACTACACCGACCGGCCGTTCCATCCCTTCGGCGGGGAAGACCGTTTCGTGCCCCAGCGGCCGGAGCCGGTGCAGCCGGGCGAGCCGGTGGACGTGGTGACGGCTTACGTGTGGAACCTGGAGCGGCTGAAGGACGAGACGCTGCCGGCGTCGGAACGGGCGATTGCGCTGTGCTGGGTGCTGCACCTGGCCGCGGACATGCACCAGCCGTGCCACACGATGTCGATGTACTCCGAGCGGCACCCCACCGGCGACCGGGGGGCCAACGAGTGGATGCTGACGTTCCGCGGCGAGCGTCGCAACCTCCACGCGCTGTGGGACGGGTGGATCGGCACGGACCGGTCGATGGCCTTTGCGCGTCGGCGGGCGGCGGAGATCGAGTCGCTGCACCCGCGCGAGCAGCTTTCGGCTGAGCTGGCCGAGCCGGACGTCAACGCATGGGTGGCGGCCGCGGCCGAGCTGGCCATCCGCTACGTCTACCACTTCGGGATGATCAACTACCCGACCCGCGCCGAGGCCGAGGCCAACCCGACGGTGACCCCGCCGGCGGTCACCGAGGCCTACGCGGCGGCGGCGACGGCGGTGTCGCTGCGGCAGGCGGCCCTGGCGAGCTACCGCATGGTCGATGCGCTCAACGGGATGGGGAATTGAGGGGGGGAGCGACGGGGGGGAAGCGACGAAGCGACGGAGGGGCGAAGCGACGAAGCGACGGAGGGACGAAGCGACGAAGAGACGGAGGGACGAAGCGACGGGGGGGGAAGCGACGAAGCGACGGAGGGGCGGGGGGGAAGGGGCATGGGGGGCTAAGATGGGAGCACTATGGCCTGGCAGGCGGAAGATCGTCGTGCGGCGCGGGTGAAGGCCGGGGAGCCGCTGCTCACCGAGGCGATGCGCAAGTTCCTTGCCGAGCGATACTTCCCGCGATACCCCACCAAGCGGGCGGTGCTCCTGCGGGCGCTGCACCTGATCCAGCATGCGTACGGGTACATCCCGATGCAGGCCATCGAAGAGGTGGCGACGTTTCTGGAGATTTCGCCGGCCGAAGCGCTCGACACGGCCAGCTTCTACGAAGAGTACTGGCTCAAGCCCAAGGGCAAATACCTGGTGCAGGTGTGTCGGAGCCTGAGCTGCGAGCTGCTGGGCAGCGAGCAGATCACCCAGCGGGTGTGCCGGAAGCTGGGGGTGGAGCCGGGGGAGACGACGGCGGACCGGCGCTTCACGGTGGTCGAGCTGGAGTGCCTGGGCGCCTGCGGGACGGCGCCGGTGGCGCTGGTGAACGACGTGCTGTTTGAAGAGCTCACGCCGGAGAAGATGGAGAAGATCCTGGCGGAGCTGCCCGACGACCCGCACGACTTCAAAGACCCGACGGTGACGTGGGAGGTGGAGGCGGAGCCGGGCGTGGGGTCGGAGGGCGCGGGCCATTAGCGGCTGGGAGCTGGGAGTCGCGGACGTGGTGCACAGTCTGCCCCGGGCCTACGTGCTGGTGGGGGTTCTGCTGGCGACGGTGTCGGCGGGGGCGGTGTGGGTGTACCTGTACTTCTTCGACTTCTACCACTACCGCGAGGTGGTGCCGGGGGTGCTGTACCGCGACGGCTTCCGCAGCATGCGCGAGTTCAACAACGCGGTGCTGGCGTCGCGGGCGAAGACGGTGATCTCGCTGCTGGATGAGTCGGAGTACGGCCGCTACCCGTACAACGAGCAGTGGGAGTACCTCACCCGTGCAAAAGTGAGACTGAACGTCATTTCGATCAAGCTCGGGGGTTTTCCGACGACGGCAGACGTGCGGCGGTTCCTCGAGGAGGTCGAAAAACCGCACCGCCAGCCGGTGCTGGTGCACTGCGCGCAGGGCATCCGTCGGACGGGAATGATGGTGGCGGCGTACCAGATGTCGGTGATGGGGTGGGACAAAGAGCGGACGAAGGCGGCCATCGAGTCGTTCGGCCATTCCCAGCGGACGATCAACGACATCAAGCGGTTCATTGATGCCTACGACCCGGTGAACCGGGAAGTGACCGAAGAGCTGACGGGGGGCTACGAAGGGGGCTGACCCGCTCGGGTCGGGGCGAGCAGGTGATGCAGCTGTCGCCCGGCGGGCTTGAGCCAGCGCGGGTCGAAGGGGGCGTCCGGGGGGGTGTCGCGCTTGAACACCGCACACGCGCTGAGTTCGTTGGAGAGGTTCCAGTACACCCAGCTCGTGTTGAAGCGGTCGAGCAGGCCGAGCCAGAGGCGGGTGCTGCGGCGGTCGGGCGGCCCGTGGCCGGTCGCGCGGTTCATGCCCCACTCGGAGACGAAGACGGGGAGCTGCGACGCGACGCGTTCAAAGACGCGGCGGTGATGGCCGGTGTGGCTGGCGGCGTAGAAGTGGAAGGTGTAGAGCAGGTTGTGCGCCAGCGAGCCGGCGAGGGGTCGGCGGAGCAGCTCGTCGGGGCCGCTCGGGTTGGCGGGGGGGTTGGGGGGGGTGGGGGGGATGGCGGCGCCGCAGCTCGACCAGCCGGGCGTGCCCATCAGCAGGATGCGGTCGCGGTCGTAGCGGCGGATGGCGGGGATGAGCTTGCCGGCATACTCGCGGAGGCAGTCCCAGTTGGCGTCGGGGCCGTTGGGTTCGTTGCACAGCTCAAAGAGCAGGTGGGGGTGGCGGCGGTGCATGGCCGCGAGCCGTTCGAAGAAGTCGCGGGCGGCGTCGAGTCGCAGAAGCGGGTTGCCGGGGGTGAGGATGTGCCAGTCCACGATGCAGTAGAGGCCGAGGCGGGCGGTGTCGCCGATGAGCTGGTGGATGACCGGGTCGAGGCGGGCGGGGTGGGTGAGGTAGCCGCCTTCGTCGGGATAGACGGCCAGCCGGAGCACGTCGGCATGCCAGTGGGTTGAGAGTTCGCGGAGGCGATGGGGGCGGAGGAAGGTGTCGGGGCCGAACCAGTGCAGGCCGTGGGTGCTCAGCCCGCGGAGGCGGACGGGCCGGCCGTGCGTGCCGATGAGCTGATGGTTGCGGACTTTCAGCCGGCCGTGGGTGTGGACCGGGGAGCCGGGCGGGGGCGTGGGCGGAGCAAGGCGCGGGGGCACGGGGCATTGCGGCGGCGGGCCGCAGCGCAGGTTAGGCGACGCGGGCCTCGTGGCCGGTGGCCCGGCGTGGACGGCGAGCGAGCAGCGGGCCGGCGGCGGCGATGAGGCCGAGCGAGGCGGGTTCGGGGACGGCGCTGCCGCCGCCCGGGGGCGGGGCGATGCGGCTGTAGGCCGAGGCGTCGCCGAGGGAAGCGCCTTGGCCGCGCAGGGCGGCGAGGGTGCGGCCGAGGTCGAAGAAGGTCACTTCGCCGTCGTGGTCCACGTCGCCGAAGGCCCACCCCTGGCCTTCGCCGTTGAGCCCCATGAGCACGCGGGCGAGGTCGTCGGCATCGACGACGCCGTTGAGGTCGGTGTCGCCCCAGTAGGTGTACTTGACCAGCACGTCGCTGGGGGTGGTCTCGATGCCGTTGAACAGTGGCAGGAAGTGGCCGGGGAGGGAGTTGTCGTAGACGGCGAGCGTGGTGAAGGCGCCGTCGGCGGGGTAGAAGGCCAGCGAGGAGCCGAGGCCTACGGAGCCGGGGAGGCCGCCGTTGGCGATGGTCCACGCGCGGACGTACTCGCGGACGCGCTCGGCGGGTTCGCCGCGCACGAGCATGTCGTTGTTGGTGAGGTCGATGAAGCCGCGGGCGTCGAGCAGAAGACGGCTGGTGACGAGCGTGGCGGGGGCGAAGCCGGCGGCGCGGTCGGTGGGGGTGACGCGGGCGAGGGCGTCCTTGCGGACGATGAGCTGGTCGAGTTCGGCGGCGAGGGTGGGCTGGGTGGTGCGTTTGGAAGCGAGGATCGCGACGGACTCGTCGTCCACGAGCAGGGTGCTGCTCCGGGTGAGCAGGGGCGAGTCGATTCGGAGGGTGGCGCCGTTGCGGACGGTGGTGTTGCCCTCGTAGCGCACGTCGCCGGTGAGGCGCAGCGTGCCCGGGCCGGCCTGCACGAGGCTGCCGGTGCCGCGGATGGACCCGGAGAAGGTGACGGTGTCGCTGCGGCTGAAGACGGCGGTGGCGTCGGTGTGGAGGTCGCCGAGGACGGAGCCGGTGGTGCCGCCGTTGCCGATTTGCAGGATGCCGCCGGAGACGGTGGTGCCGCCGGTGTAGAGGTGGTTGGCGGTGAGGATGAGCGTGCCGGAGCCGACCTTGACGAGCTTGCCGAGGTTGCCGTCGATGACGCCGGAGTAGGTGGTGGAGGTGGCGTCGCCGACGGTGAGGGTGGCCGAGCCGAGGTTGATGAAGCCGCCGCCGGCGAGCGAGCCGACGCGCTGGTTGTAGTTGCCGGCGACGACGCCGTTCTGGGTGAAGATGGGGTTGAGGACGAGGGCGGCGAAGGGGCCGAGGGTGAGGGCGGTGGTGGTGGGCAGGGCGTTGTTGGCGCCGATGAACAGCGAGCCGCTTTCGATGGTGGTGGGACCGCTGTAGGTGCTGGGGGCGGTGAGGGCGACGTAGAAGGTGTCGCCGGACTGGGTGAGGCCGCCGGGCCCGGAGAGGGGCCGGGTGAGGACGAGGTCGTACTGCTGGGCGGAGTACTGGCCGTTGGGGTTGTTCAGGAGGTGCTGGCCGGGGGTGAGGGTGATGGGGACGGCGACGATGGCGGGTGCGGCGAAGGTGTTGCGGCCGTTGTAGCTGAGGTTGCCGCTGAGGGTGATGGAGCCGCCGGGGGCGGAGGTGACGCCGCGGGGTCCGTCGCTGGTGCCGTCGCCGAGGATGAGGTGTCGGACTTCGACGTTGGCGGCGGCGATGTGGAGTGTGCCCTGGCGGACGGTGACGTCGGTGTTGGCGGGGAGCGCGCCGGGGGCGGCGATGGCGAGGGTGCCGCTGTCGATGCGGGTGCCGCCGCGGTAGCTGCTGAAGCCAGAGAGAGTGAGGGTGCCGGTGCCGGTTTTGATCAGCCGTGCGTTGGCGTCGCCGTCGATGAAGCCGGCGAAGGTGGTGGAGGTGGCGTCGCCAACGGTGAGGGTGCGGTTCCAGAGCTGGACGGTGCCGCCGGTGCCGGCGAGGGAGGTGAGGGTCTGGTCGAAGCTGCCGAAGGGCACGTCGGGGTCAGACCGCATCGACTCGGTGGAGAGGCTGATGGCGCCGGGGAAAGCGAGGGTGACGGGGCTGTTGGGCAGGGCGTTGGGTGCGGCGAGGTAGAGGGTGCCGTTGTTGATGACGGTGGGCCCGGTGTAGGGGCTGGGGGCGGCGAGGGCGACGTCGAAGGGGGGCTGGTCGAGCGTGCCCTCGAGGACGAGCCCGCCGGGGCCGGAAACGGGTTCACGGAAGATCAGCTCGTACGCGTTGAACACGTAGAACGGCATCGAACCGATGGGCCTGAGGGTGTGTGGGCCGGGGGGGAGGACGACCGGGACGCGGAAGCGGCCGGGGTCGGTCTGGAAAGCCCTTTCGCTGTGGACGAAGTGAACGTCGCTGCTGAGGGTGAGAGAGCCGCCGGCAGGCGAGCCGTCGGCGTGGGTGGAAACGATGATTTTGTCGTCCGCCCCGAAAGGACCCAAATCGAAGCCGAGGGTGACCAGCCCGACGGTGAGGTGGTTGCCGCCGATGTCGAAGGTGCCGCGGCGGGGGATGTGGAGCGAGGTGCCGGAGGGGAAGGAGTAGGGGAAGGCGATGCGGAGGGTGCCTTCGCGGATTTCGGTGCCGCCGTTGTACTGGTTGAGCCCGGCGAGGGTGAGCGTGCCCGTGCCGCGGTAGAGCAGCTTGCCGCCGGTGCCGGAGAGGATGTCGCCGGCGAAGGTGGCGTCGGGGGTGGCGGCCTCGTTGCGGCCGACGGTGAGGATGGCCGAGCCGAGCTGGATGGTGCCGCTGCCGGAGAGGGAGCCGATGGTGAGGTTGTAGTTTCCGGCGACGACACCGCCCGCGGTGATGGGTGGGTTCATCTGCAGGACGGTGCCCGGCGACATGATGAGGTCGGAGTCCACGTTGAGCGCGCCGTGGGCGGCGATGACGAGCGTTCCGCCTTCGAGACGGGTGGGGCCGGAGTAGGAGTTGACGGCGGCGAGCGCGACTTGTGTGAAGTTGCCGCGTTTGGTCAGCCCGCCGGGGCCGGAGATCTGTTGCGTGAACACGAGGTCGTAGACCTCGCTGGCGAAGGAGTTGGTGGGGTTGTCGATGACGTGCTGGCCGGGGGTGAGCCTGACGGGCACGGCGACGTTGGCGCGGCGGGTGGCGGAGCTGACGGCGAGGCTGATGTCGCCGGTGAGTTCGAGGGCCACAGGGAACACGTTGGACACGACGGCCACTTCGATGGGGCCAAAGCTGACGCCGTCGCCAAGCTGGAGGTGGCGGACGACGGCTGTGTTGACCGCGAAGCGGGTGTCGAGTTCGAAGCGGCCCTGGCGGACGATGAGGTCGGTGTTGGGGGGATAGGCGCCGCTGCCGAGGCGCAGGGTGCCGCCGCGGACTTCGGTGCCGCCGGTGTAGCTGTTGCTGCCCGAGAGACTGAGGACTGCGGTACCCTGCTTGACGAGCCGCCCTCCGTTGCCGGAAATCCTGCCGGGGAAGGTGGTGTCGTTGGCATCGCCGACGGTGAGCGTGGCCGAGCCGAGGTGAACCTGGCCGGCGGCGTCGAAGCCGGAGAGCGCACCGATGGTCTGGTTGTAGTTGCCGGCGACGACGCCGTCCACCGTGCTTGGCGGGGCGAGGTCGAGCCGGCCGTCGTTGACGACGACGTGGTGGTTGGCGGGCAGGGCGTTGGGGGTGGCGAGGTAGAGGACGGAACCGGTCTGGATCGTCGTGGGTCCGGTGTAGGTGACCGGCGCGGTGTAGACGACACGCGGCCCTACGGCGCCATGCAACCGGACGGCGGAGGTGCCGGAAATGCCGCCGCGGAAGATCAGGTCGTACGGACCGCCGGAAGCCAGGCCGCTGGAGATGTCGATGGTGCCGGGCGTGAGGGTGTCGGGCCCGGGCGCGAGGTGGATGCGGGTCTCCACGATGCCGGGGGCGGAGACGGCGTTGGCCACGCCGGCGTAGCTGATGAGCCGGGTGACGGTGAGGGCGGCGGGGCCGCCGGAGTTGATGATGTTTTTGGGACCGGTGCGGTTGTTGTCTCCGAGTCCGAGGTTGCGGACGGTGGCGTTGAAGCCGCCGAGGTCGAGGGTGCCTTCGCCGACGAAGGCGAAGGTGCTGGCCGGCAGGGCGGTGGACGAGCCGAGGCGGAGCGTGCCGCCCAGGACGCCGGTGTTGCCGGAGTAGCTGTTGTTGCCGGAGAGGACGAGGGTGCCGGGGCCTTGCTTGAAGAGGAAACCCGTGCCGGAGATGGGCCCGGCGTAGTTGCCGTCGCTGACGGTGAGAACGGCCCCGCCGAGGCGGATGGCGCCGCTGCCGGTGAGGGTGCCGATGGTCTGGCTGTAACTGCCGGCGACGACGCCGTTCTGGGTGACGGGGGTGGAGAGGTCGAGGGTGCTGCCGAGGTTGAGGGTGACGCTGCCGCCGGGGGGCAGGGCGTTGACGGCGCCGGTGTGGAGGGTGCCGGCGGTGATGGTGGTGCCGCCGGTGTAGGTGTTGGGGGCGTTGAGGACGACGATGAAGCCGGAGTTCTGCTTGACCAGCGCGCCGGGTCCGGAGATCGGCCCGGAGAGGATGAGGTCGTAGCTGCCGATGGCGGGGGTGAAGTTGGGGTTGCTGAGGGTGTGGGTTCCGGCGGGGAGGAACATGGGGGCCTGGAGGACGGCGGCGGGGGTTCCGTTGCCGCCGTTGAACTGCACGCCGCCGTTGAGGATGAGGCTGCCGCCGAATTCGGCCTGCGTGCCCATGGGGCCGACGGTGGTGCCGCCGTCGCCGAAGATGAGGTTGCCGACGGTGGCGGTCGCGCCCGAGACGCGGAGGAAGCCGCGGTTGATGTTGATGCTGCGGCCGGCGGGGATCGCGCCGTTGGAAGCGAGGGTGAGCGTGCCGTCGTTGACGAGGACCGGGCCGGTGAAGGTGTTGCTGCCGGCCAGACGCATGTTGCCCGGGCCGTTTTTGACCAGCGCCCTGCCGCCAGAGAGCCAGTCGCCGTTGCCGGTGACCCAGACCTGGCCGGAGGGGTTGTTGACGTTGAACTCGTGGTTCAGCGTTCCGGTGCGCCTGAGTTCGAGTTCATGGAAGCGGAGGATGCCACTGCCCTCCACGACGACGCTTGCCGTGCCGACTTCTATGTAGCTGGTGAGCTCCGGGTAGGCTCTGCGGAGGTTCACGTCGAGCGTGACAAAGCCTTCGGTGCGGATGCCAAGAACGGCGTGCCTGAAAGCCCAAATCCATCCAAAGTTCTGTGCGGTCCCGGTGGTGAAACGCACGAGGTCGGACGGGCCCGGCAAGGCCCGGGCATCCACCGCGCCGGAGGCCGACGTGGCCCAGTTGCTGTTGATGATTTCTGAGAAGAAGTTGTATTCAGCCTCAAACCAGGTATTGCTGAGGTCGCCGTGCCACCAGAAGTCGGCGGCGGAGGCGGGGCGGGCGGCGGGGACGGCGGCCCAGCCGAGGGCGGCGGTCAGGGCGACGGCAACACGACGGCGAAACGTTCGATGCCCGCGCGGACGGCGGGCGGTGGCGGCTGACGTGCACATGACGCGTGGACTCCGAGACCCCCACTGCGGACAAGACGTCTCACCTCTCCCCACGCTCCCCGGCGGTGCGAGCGAAACAGAGTGGAAAGCTGCAAAGACTAAGTAAAACAAGACATACCCGATGCGGCGTTGTGTGCAACGCAAAATCGCTGAAAACGACGCTCGAGTCTGTCTTGGGGGCCTTGTTTTGTAATACGGATTACTTAGCTCGAAGCAGACCGCGTTGCAGCGTGGTGGCGGGGTAGCTTTCGACGTCGATGTCGGTGCCGCGGGGGCCGCTGCGTCGGCTGGGGGTGGTCTGGAAGCTGTAGATCTCGACGTGGATGCCGCCATCCGTGCGTTCGAAGCGGGAGAGCAGCAGCGTGGCGTTGACGCGGAACTCGCTGACGAGCGTGTTTCCGAACAGCGCGTGGTCCACGAAGATGCCGTTGCGCTCGTCCATCAGGAAGCGATTGGGGAAGCCGGGGACGGCGGCGAGTTCGTACGGGCGTTCCTGCCGGGCGTCGCCCGTGCCGTAGATGATGGTCCAGCCGACCTTGAGCGGGTCGTCGGGGTGGGGCGTGATGATCAGCTCCATGTGGACGGGGTCGGCCGTGGCACCGCGTCCGGGCCGGAGCAGCTCGACGGTGCCGACATAGTGGCCGTGCCAGTGGGCGGGCAGTGGCAGCGCGGGGCGGCTCGCGGGCTGAGTGGCAGGTGCGGTCGCGGGAGCTTGCGGGCCGTCGGCGGGCTGGGCGGCGGCGACGAGCAGAGCGGCCAGGAGGGCGAGGGCGGGTGCGGGGGCGAGGAGCATGGGCGGGATGGTAACCGGGGAAGCGACGGAGGGGGGGAGGGAGGGAAGCGACGAAGCGACGGAGGGACGGAGAGGGGAAGCGACGAAGCGACGGAGCGACGGAGCGACGGAGGGACGGAGGGGGGGAGTGACAGGCCGGGGGGCGGGTTGACCCCAACTGGCCCAAGCGTTTACAACGACGCCCCGCGACGTTTTTTTGTGTGCGCCGCGGACCTGTCGGCCTCTGGGCGCGAAACCGAGGTGGGGGTCGGCGTCGTCCATCGTGAGGCGGGGGGGGCGGGGACGTCGGCGGGGCACCGTGCGGGGGTAGGCGACGGGCGTGGGGGTGGGGGGAGACGGCGGCGTGGGGGGCCAGGTTCGCGGGTTGAAGGAGATACGCATGCGCAGGTCAGCCGAGGGCGTGACGGAGAGGCGTGGGGCGTTGGCGGTGGCGGTGATGGATGCGCTGGAGCCGCGGCGGCTGCTCTCGGTGGACATCGATGTGACGCCATGGGAAGGGGCGTGGGGGGGCGTGACGGCTGTGGGCGGGGGCAGCGGCGGGGCGGTCGCGGTGGGGCCGGTGACGATGGGGGGGGTGACGTGGGACGCGCGGCTGGGGCGCTACAACGCCGTGGTGCGGCCGGGGGTGGACTTTGCAGGGGTGGCTGCGCGTCAGGGGTTCACGGAGGTGCGGGCGTTGGGGGGGAATCTGTACAGCTTCAGTTCGACGCGGACGCCGGCGCAGTTGCAGGCGTTGGTGCGTCGGTCGCCGAATCTGCTGGCGGTGTCGCCGGACTTTGTGATCGAACGTCGGGCGGTGCCGAACGACCCGGCGTTTTCGGCGCAGTACCACCTGCAGAACACGGGGCAGGCGATCCCGTCGCCGCTGTTCGTGCCGGAGGCGGAGGACGGTCGGACGCTGGGCGTGCCCGGTGAGGACATCGGCATCGTGCCTGCGTGGGACGTGACGACGGGCAGCCCGAACGTGGTGATCGCGGTCATCGACACGGGCCTGGACGTCGGGCACGGCGATCTCGCGGCGAACATCTGGGTGAACCCGTTCGAGGTGCCGGGTGACGGGATTGACAACGACGGCAACGGGTTCGTGGACGACATCAACGGGTGGAACTTCGGGGACGGCAACAACGACCTGACCGACACGGACGGGCACGGGACGGCCGTGGCGGGGGTGGCGGCGGCGGTGGGGAACAACGGCAAGGGGGTCACGGGGGTGGCGTGGAACGCGAAGGTCATGGGGGTGAAGGTGTTCGCGAGCCGGGAGCGGGACTCGCTCTCGGCGTTCGTGTCGGACTTTGTGGCGGGGGTGAACTACGTCACGGACATGGCGCTGCGGGGGGTGCCGGTGGCGGCGGCGAACGCGTCGCTGGGGTTCCCGACGTTCTTCTTCGACCCGGTGGTGACGGCGGCGCTGCGTCGGCTGTCGCAGGCCGGGGTGGTGTTCGTGGGGGCGGCGGGGAACTCGGCGGACGACAACGACCGGCTGGCGGACTTCCCGACGCGCAACTCGCTGCTGATCCCGGGGAACCTTTCGGTGGCGGCGACGGACAACCGCGGCGAGCTGGCGACGTTTTCGAGTTATGGCAACCGGACGGTGCAGGTGGCGGCGCCGGGCGTGGGGATTTTCACGACCGGGTCGCGGGACGCGGACCCGGCGGGGATGTTCATCGACGCCGACGGCGACCGTTACCTGAGCGCCGACGGGACGAGCTTTGCCGCGCCGATCGTGGCGGGGCTGGCGGCGCTGGCGCGGTCGGTGGCGCCGCAGGCCAGCCCGGCGGAGATCGCGGATGCGATTCTGCGGGGGGTGGACGTGCTGCCGTCGCTGCTGGGGGCGACGGCCGCGGCGCCGCGGAAGGTGTCCACCGGCGGTCGGGTGAACGTGGCCAACACGCTGCAGATCCTCACCAACCGCATCGTGGGCACGAACGCGACCTCCGCGGGGGACTGGGTGGGCCGGTTCGGGGCGGCGGGGCAGCTGATTTACGGCGCGGCGGGTGCGGCGACGTTGCCGGGGCTGGTGTCGTCGGCGGTGCCGGGCGGGGCGAGCGTGGAGGAGCTGCGGGTGCGTCGGGGCTCGGTGGCGGGGCTGCTGCTGCCGGACCAGGGCTTTACGCGCTCCGCGTCGGCGGTGGTGTCGGACCAGCCGCTGCGCTTCGACTTCGACTTCACCGCGACGGGTTCGCGGCGGCTGACGCTGTACATGGCCGACCTGGACAACCGCAACCGGGTGCAGCAGGTGCGGGTGGTCAACACCGACACGGGGCTGGAGCTGGCGGCGACGACGCTGCAGCGTTTCCAGAACGGGCAGTACGTCACGCTCGAGCTCACCGGCCGGGTGAGCGTGGAGGTGGTGCCGCTGCGCGGGTCGGCGGTGCTGAACGGGATGTTCCTGGACGCGGTGCCGTCGTCGCCGTCGGCGGTGGTGCGGACGGACGCCGTGACCGGGGGCAACTGGGTGAACGTGTACGGCGACCAGGGGTACGTGCTGCCGGGGCTGCAGACGGTGTTGCCGGCGGGGGTGACGCTGACGTCGTCGGCGAACACGGTGGTGCTGCCGGGCGGTGCGCGCGACCGGTGGCTGCCGGAGTCGCCGGCGGCGGTGAACGCGAGGTCGTCGGGGGTGCTGACGGCCGCAGGGCCGTTTGACGTGCAGGTGAACGTGGGGGCGGCTCCGCGTGAGGTGAGCTTCTATCTGGTCAACCACGGTCGCGCGGTGACGGCGCAGCGCGTGCAACTGCTTGACGGCAGCGGCGGCGTCGCGGCGCAGCAGGACGTGACGCTACCCCCGCGGTCGGGGGCGTATGTGACGCTGCGGCTGACCGGGAACAACACGCTGCGTTTCCATTCGCTGGGCGCGGTGGGGAGCGGGGCGTCGCTGGCGGGGGTGTTCTTCAACTCGTCGAACACGCCGGGCAGCCCGCAGGGCACGAAAGGGTTCTTCGTAGGCAGCAACAGTACGCTGGGCGGGCGGTGGCGGGGCAGCTTCGGGGTGAGCGGGCAGTGGGTGGTGGGCGCACAGACCAGCTTCCCGGCGTTCGTGTCGTCCACGCCGGCGGCGTCGCCTGCGGGCAGCGGGTCGATTGCGCTGCTGTCGGGGAACACGAACAGTGCTGCCGCGCCGCAGAACCCCAACCTCACGCGGGGCAACCTCGTGGGCTACCTGCAGACGCAGGGCACGACGTCGCTGCCGGTGTCGATCGCCGACGGCACGACGCGGCGGCTCACGGCGTACTTCGTGGACTTCGACCGCCGGCGGCGGGTGCAGCGCGTGGAGCTGGTGGACACGACGACGGGGCAGGTGCTCTCGTCGCAGCTGCTGCGCGACTTCCAGCGGGGCAAGTACCTGTCGTGGGAGGTGAGCGGGAGCGTGGCGATCCGGCTGACGCGGCTGGAGGGGCCGTCGGCGGTGCTGTCGGCGGTGTTCTTCGACTGAGCCGGGACGCCGGGCGGGGCGGGGGGAGAGGCCGGGCGCGGGGGCCAGCGGCCGGGTGCGGGGGCCAGCGGCCGGGCGCGGGGGCCTACGCGGAGGCGCATCGTGCGGATGCGGGTGCGGTGACGCTTGCGGGTCGCGGCGTCGGCGCGGACACTACCGGTCTACCCACGCGGAGGAGCACCGACCATGGCAGATGCGTACGCACCCGACCCGAAGATGAAGTTCACGTTCGGCCTGTGGACCGTTGGCAACGTGGGGCGCGACCCCTTCGGCGAGCCGACGCGCGGCCGGCTGAGCACGCGGCAGATCCTCGAGCTGCTGGCGGAAGTGGGTGCATACGGCGTGAACTTCCACGACAACGACGCCATTCCCATCGACGCGACGCCGGCCGAGGCGGACCGTCTGGTCAAGGAGTTCAAGAAGGGGCTGAAGGAGACCGGGCTGCAGTGCCCGATGTGCACGGCGAACCTGTTCTCCGACCCGGTGTTCAAGGACGGGGCGTTCACGAGCAACAACCCGGCCGTGCGGGCGCTGGCGGTGCAGAAGTCGATCCGCACGATGCACTACGGCAAGGAGCTGGGGTGCAAGCTCTACGTCATCTGGGGCGGGCGTGAAGGCACGGAGACCGACGCGAGCAAGAGCCCCGTGGACGCGATCGAACGGTTCCGCGAGTGCGTGAACTTTCTGCTCGAGTACAACGTGCAGAACAAGCTGGGGTACCGCTTCGCCTTCGAGGCCAAGCCCAACGAGCCGCGCGGGCACATGTACTTCGCGGTGACCGGCTCGTACCTGGCGCTGATCCCCACGCTGGCGTACCCCGAGCTGTGCGGGGTCAACCCGGAAGTGGCCCACGAGCACATGGCCGGGCTGAACTTCGTGCACCACGTGGCGCAGGCGATCGAGCTGGGCAAGCTGTTCCACATCGACCTCAACGACCAGGAGTTCGGCCGGTACGACCAGGACTTCCGCTTCGGCAGCGCCAACCTCAAGCACGCCTTCTTCCTCGTGAAGCTGCTGGAAGACTCGGGCTACAACGGCTCGCGCCACTTCGACGCCCACGCCTACCGGCAGGCGGACGTCGAGGACGTGAAGAACTTCGCCCGCGGCAACATGCGGACGTACATGATCCTCAAGGAGAAGGCCGAGCGCTGGAACAAGGACCCCGAGATCCAGGGCCTGCTCAAGGAAGTGCATCCCGGCCACGCCGAGGCCGAGAAACTGCTGCGGAAGTACTCCGCGGCCAACGCGAAGAAGCTGATGTCGATGGAGCTGGACCGCGTGAAGCTGGCGTCGATGCCGCTGCACTACGAAAAGCTCGACCAGCTCACGATGGAAGTGCTGATGGGGGTGAGGTGAGGGGGGAAGCGACGGAGGGGGGGGAGCGACGGAGCGACGGAGGGGGGGAGCGACGAAGGCACGGAGGCACGGAGGCACGGAGGCACGGAGGGGTGGAGGGGCGCGCGGGGGGGGTCAGGCGGTGACGCGTGCCCAGCGCTCCAGCACCGCGTCGTAGTCGGGGTCGGGGCGTTCGTCGAAGCCGCCGTGCGCGAGCAGGTGCCGGTGCACGCGCCGAAAGCCGTCTTCGAGGCGGATGCGTGGGGCGAAGCGCAGGTCCTGCCGGGCCAGCGAGATGTCAAAGACGTTGGAGAACTTGAAGTTGTCGTCGCAGCAGGCCGCGCGGTGGGGCGCCCAGGCCCGCAGCAGGGTGCTGGGGATGTGCACCAGCCGCGGCTCCGGTGCGCCCATCGCCCGCGCCAGCGTCCGGTAGTAGTCGTCGAAGGTGACCCATTCGTCGGTGGCGAGGGTGTAGGCCTTGCCGGGGGCGCGGGGCGAAGTGAGGGCGGCAACAAAGGCTTCGGCTACGTCGTCGGCGTGGCAGGCCGCCCAGAGGCTGGTGCCGTCGCCATGGCAGATGACCGGCTTGCCGTCGCGGAGACGGGTGAACAGGCGGTTGTCCCAGCCGAAGCTGTGCACGAGCGTGTGGCCTTCGGCGTAGGTGTGGGCGGGTCGGAGGACGACCGGCTCGAAGGCGCCGCGCTGGCCGGCGTGTAGAAAGGCGTCTTCGCACACCGCCTTGTCGCGGCCGTAGCGGGTGGGGCCGTTGCCGCGGGGGTGGTCTTCGCGGACGGGGTAGGCGAGGTACGGCTTGGTGTACACGTCCACCGTGGAGCAGAACAGCACACGGGTGACCCGGCCGTCGCAGGCGTGCACGAGCGTGTCGATGTCGGCGGGGACGAAGCCGATCATGTCGATGACGGCCGAGGGGCCGGAGCTGGCGAGGCGGAAGGTGTCCACGGCGTGGGCGAGGGCGTCGCGGTCCTTGCGGTCGCCGACGAGGTGTCGCACGCGGTCGGCCAGCGGCTCGCGGGGGGACGAGCGGCCGCGGTTGAAATGCCAGACCTCGCAGCCTTGGGCGAGGAGCAGACGGGTGATGGAGGTGGAGATGAGCCCGGTCCCGCCGAGAATCAGCACGCGCATGGTCGCGAGGTTACCGCGCCGGGGGCCGGGGCGGCCAAGCGTCGGCGGGACGGGGCTGCAACGTTCCCGCGGACTTGTGGTAACGTCAGACGGCGTGACGAGGCCGTCGAACGAGGGAAACCGCCGATGCGTCCGACCTTGCTTGCGTGGGCCATGACCAGCCTGAGTGTTGCCGCCAACGCTGTTGCCACCCCGGCCGTTGCCGCCGCCGGGCCGTTGCCGGAGCGGTTTTTCCCGTTCGTGATCCCGTGGGACGACGCCGTGCCGGACGTGGCGACGGACCTGTCACGGCTGAACCACGTCGGCGGCGAGCTGCCGCGGATCGAAGTGCGCGACGGGCAGTTCTTTGAGGCCGGTACGGACCGCCGCGTGCGGTTCTGGGGGACCAACATCGGCGCGGACGAGGCGTTTCCCGACCGGGCGTCGGCCGACGCGGTGGCAAAACGCATGGCCAAGTACGGGATCAACGTGGTGCGGCTGCACCACCTGGACAACCCGTGGGCGGTCCAGTACCGCGGCAGCCTGTGGGACCCGACGCAGGCGAAGCGCGTGATCGACCCGGTGCAGCTCGACAAGCTGCACTACCTCATCGCCGCACTGGCCCGCAACGGCATTTACGTCAACCTGAACCTCAAGGTGTCCAAGGAGCTGTCGGCGGCGGACGGGGTGCCGCCGGGGACGGAAGAGCTCTCGCGCGGGATGTCGCTGGCGTTCCAGAAGAAAGTGGACCGCTTCCATCCGTTTTTTATCGAGCACCAGAAGGCCTTCGCGCGGCAGCTGCTGACGACGCCCAACCCCTACCGGGGCGGGCTCACGCCGGCGGAGGACCCGGCGGTGGCGTTCATCGAGATCAACAACGAGAACGCGGCGGCAGGTTGGCCGGGCGAAGAGCCGGGGGCGGGGCTGGCGGAGTTGCCGGCGGTGTTCCGCGATGAGCTGAGGCGGCAGTGGGTGGCTTTCCTGCGGGAGCGGTATCCGTCCACGGCGGCGATGCGAGCGGCGTGGGAGCGGCCGCCGGGGGACGCTCCGGCGGGGGCGGCGGTGACGTTGCCGGGGCCGACGGGGTGGTTCGCGGTGTCGCCGGGGGACACGCAGGTTGCGGTGGAGGCGGTCGGCGGGGAAGCGGGGGGCGGTGGGGGGGGTACGGCGCGGTTCACCGTCTCGAAGACGACCGGCACGGACTGGCACGCGCAAGGCATTCTGCCGCTGCCGCCGCTGACGCCCAACGCGTTTTACACGCTGCATTTTGAGGCGTCGGCCGAGCCGCCGCGGGCGATGCGTGTGTCGGTGGACCGCAACGAGCCGCCGTGGGACAACCAGGGTCTCAATGCGACCGTGCGGCTGGGGCCGGAGTTCACGTCGCACCGGCTGGTGTTCCGGGCGGGGGACGCCGCGGTGCAGCGGCTGGCGCTGCAGCTGGGGACGGCCACCGGGACGGTGTCGGTGCGGCATGTGCGTCTGGAGCCGGGCGTGGCGGGGGTGGCGTTGCCGGCAGGCGCGTCGCTGGAGGCAGGGGAGGTGCCGTTCCCGGGCGGTGATGCGTTGCCGGGGGTGCGGGCGGACTGGCAGCGGTTTGTGACCGAGGTGGACCGCCGCTTCGCCGAGGAGATGCTGGACTTCCTCACGGGTGAGCTGAAAGTGCGCGGGCTCATTGCGGACACGCAGATCCAGTGGGGCGGTCTGGGGGCGCTGACGCGCGAAGCCCGCATGCACTGGACCGACTCGCACAGCTACTGGAACCATCCGATTTTCCCGGCAGGCGACTGGGACCCGGTGAACTGGCGGGTCCCGCAGAGCGACCTGACGACGGCGCTGGCGCGGGGCGAGCTGGGGACGCTGGGGGACCTGGCGCGGCACCGCGTGGCGGGCAAGCCGTTTTCGGTGTCGGAGTACGACCACCCGGCGCCGAACGATTTCAACAGCGAGATGATCCCGCTGCTCGTGGCGTTCGGGGCGCTGCAGGACTGGGACAAGCTGTACACGTTCTCGTATGCCGGCTACGGGCCGGACAAGGCGACCGACCGCATTCAGGGTTTCTTTGACCAGTCGTCGCATCCGGGCAAGTGGGCGTTCAATCCGTCGGCGGCGCTGGTGTTCCGGACGGGGCTGCTGGAGCCGCTGCCGGCGGACGTCACGCTCGAGGTGCCGTCGGACGTGCACGCGTCGCTGTGGACGGTGGGTGAGGCGTGGCGTGCGGCGGGGACGATGCCCAGCCCGATGTCGCACCGGCTGGCCGTCCGGTCGGACCCGGCCGCCGACGCCGTATCGATGCACCGGGCGGCACGCTCGGCGGCGACGACCCCGCTGCGGGCCGAGCTGACCGGGCGGGGCGGCGTCGTGGTGCTGGAGGCGCCCAAGGTCGTCGCGATGACGGGGTTCGTCGGCGGGCGACGTGAGCAGGCGGGCGGCTTCACGTTCGAGTTCGGCGAGTTCGGCAACGGCTTTGCGTCGCTGATGCTTGTCCCTCTCGACGGCCAGAGCCTCTCGGAGAGCCGCCGACTGCTCCTGACGGTGATGGGCCGCGCGGAGAACCTGGAGATGGGGTGGAATGCCGACCGGACGTCGGTGGGCGAGAGGTGGGGCCGGGGGCCGGTGCACGTGGAGGGGGTGCCGCTGGTGCTGCGAACGGGGGCCGGGGTGCGGTACGACGTGTTCCCGCTGGACGTGGACGGGCGTCGGCGGGCGGCGATCGGGGGTATGGCGCTGCAGCTGGGCCCGCAGCACCGGACCGTGTGGTACGAGCTGGTGCGACGGCCGTGAGTGACGACCGGCATGCGCCGGGTCGGCGGACGTGCTAGTTGGCGACGGGGAGTTTGCCGTAGTCGCTGACGAGGTGGCGGTAGGCGGGTTCGTCTTCCTCCACGGCGGGGAACCGCGGCAGCGGCTCGAGGAAGCGGTTGTCCGTGCGGTCGTCGTTGACCGAGCTGACTTCGCCCACCACGACGGGTTCGTCCGAGGGGTGTCCCCAGAAGGCGTGGTAGAGGCGCGGGGTGAGGGTGATGCTCTCGCCGGGCTCGAGGACGAGCTCGCCGCCCGCGGGCAGTTGGCGTTCGACGCCGTCGGTGAGGACGGTCACGCGGGTGTCGGCGAGCGTGTCATCGGGGTTGGCGTTCCAGACGCGAACGACGAGCCGGCCGCCGGCGCGGACGATGATGTCCTCGATTTTGCGGTGGTGGAAATGGGCGGGGGTGAGCTGGCGGGGCAGCACGAGCATGACTTTTTCCGCATACGGCTTGACGGCTTGGGGGTCATCGGGTCGTCCGTTGCGGAGGGTGACCAGCGTCAGCCCAGTTTGCTCAAATTGCCCAGAGCCGAAATCCGTCACATCCCACCCAAGCCCACACGCGATGATGTGCTGGTCGGCGGGCGTGGTGTGCGGCCAGTGGTCGGCGCGGCGGTGGGCAAAGGGGGGAAGGCGTATGCCGTGGCGTGCGAAAACGGCTTCTGCCGTGCGGAGAATGCGGTTGATTTGCGAGCGTCGCATGGGCGGTGGTGTCGTTCCGGGCCAGTGTAACGCGGGGCCGCGGGCGCGGATGCAGCGTGAGTCCAGTGGCAAGAACGTGGCAGATTTTGTGTGAAGATTTGGTTGTCGCGGACGGAAACGGCCGGTAATTTTTTACGGCCCCCTGCGTTTCGGGGGACGTGCGTCTGCGAGGGTTGAGAGGTTTTCAACGGTGGTGACGCATCCGCGGGGCCGCGGATGTGGGAGCGGCAAGACGGTTGTCCGCTCATGGAAGCCTTGACGGCCTTGGCGGTCGTGGTGAGCGTCCGGCGTTGGGCGTGCACGGTAGCGGGTCCGGGTCGCGTGTGGGCAGCGTGGGTGTCTGCACGGATGTGGCATGTGCCGTGATGTCCGGTTTGGACGCGGTGTTCGCTCCGGGAGGTAGCGGGGCGAGGTCGAGGGTTGAGGGATTTTTTTCTTGGAAGGATGGAAGCGCATGCGTCAAGGGAAGCTGGCCCGCAAGTGGGCGGGCGTGACGGCGGTCGTCGCCGCGGCCGCGTGGGCGACGTCGGCCCAGGCCGTGGTGTACTTCGAGGAGAGCTTTGCCGCGCCGTTCTTCGATGAGCTGGGCAACCCGCCAGGCGGCTGGGTGATGCAGAACAACTCGAACCCGATCGGGGTGATCAACTGGTTCCAGGGCAACCCGGCGGTGTTCTCGTCGTTCAACGGCGACCCGAACGGCTATCTCGGTGTGAACTTCAACAGCGGTGCGGGTCTGGCGACGATCAGCAACTGGCTGGTCACGCCGGTGATCTCGGCGCCGGCCGGGGCGCGGGTGTCGTTCGTCACGCGGTCCGTCGACAGCATCTACCCTGACCGGCTGCAGTTCCGGGCCAGCCCGACGGGCGGCAGCGACGTCGGCACGTCGGCCACGTCGGTCGGGGATTTCACGGACCTGCTGATCGACATCAACCCGTCGTTGTCGGTGGGTGGCTATCCCGGGGCATGGACGCGGTACGAGTACACGCTGCCGACGGCGTTCAGCGGCCGCTTTGCGTTCCGGTACTTCGTGACAAACGCGGGTCCTTCCGGAGCCAATAGCGACTACATCGGCATCGACGCGTTCCACGTGTCCGACCCGTCCGACCCGCTGCCGGAGCCGAACCCGCCGCCGCCGCCGCCGGCTGCCGCCAACACGGTGGTGGGTGGCTCGCTGACGGACACGCTCGACCTGATCGGTCAGATCAAGTGGTACACGTTCAACCACAGCGGCGGCCCGTTCAGCGTCAACACGAACGGTTCCACGCTGCTGGGCGGAAACGACACGGAGCTGGGGCTGTATGACGCTTCGGGGAACCTCGTCACGTCGGACGACGACTCGGGCGACGGGTTCCTGTCGCTGATCTCGCTGCCGAACCTGGCCGCCGGGCAGTACTACCTGGCGGTGGGTGGCTGGAACATGGTTTTCGGTCCGACCGAGTGGAATGTGACGGCCAACGGCGCGTCGGGCGACACGGGCACGTTCGTGATCAACGGCCTGTCGTTCGCGCCAAACGTTGTGCTGGGTGACTTCGACTTCAACGGGTTCCTGGACGCCGGCGACATCGACGTCTTCACGGCGGCACTGCTCGAGTCGGCCCCGTACACGGAGTACATCGCAGAGTTCGCCGCGGCGTATGCGGCGCAGTACGGCGGGACGCTCACGGAAGAGATCGTCGTGGCCTTCGGCGATTTCGACGGCAACGGGGTGTTCGACGCGGAGGACGTGGACCTGTTCATCGAGGCGGTGCTCGGTGCGCCGAGCCGTCCCGGTCTGGACGGGGCTCGCGCGGGTCGCGGGCCGAACGTCGCGGCCATCCCCGAGCCGGCGACGCTGGGTCTGCTGGCGCCGCTGGGCCTGCTGATGGGCCGCCGCCGGCGGTAAGTTCGAACTTCTCCTCTCACCACTGGAGCAGCCCCGGGACCTTGTGCCCGGGGCTGTTTTGTTTTGCGTTGCGGCCGTGGCGCGGTTTTGCCTTGCATGGACGGCAAGGGCTTCGTTAGGGTGGAGGTCGCGGCACTGCGTCGCAGGGCCGTCGCCACGAGGGGAGCCGTCGGGGCTGGTTGCGGCGGGGGTTGACGGGAGCGAGGGCAGGCCGTGTTGATCGCGCGGTTGAACGAGTTGCAGGCGCGGCACGGCCATCTGCCGGCGCGGGCGCTGCACGAGCTGGCGAGGGAGCTGGGCGTGCCGGTGTCTGAGGTGCACGCGGTGGCGTCGTTTTATCCGTCGTATCGGCTGCGTCCGCCGCCGCGGGCGTCCGTGCAGGTGTGTGGCGACCTGGCGTGTCACCTCGCCGGGGCGTCGGCGCTGCGCGAGCGGCTGTCGGGGCTGGCGACGGGAGACGGGGGTGTCGGTGCCGGAGGGGTGGAGGTGAGGCCGTGCTCGTGCCTGGGACAGTGTGACCGGGCGCCGGCAGTGGTGATCAACGATGAGGTGCACGGGGGGCTGACGGCGCAGGAGGCCGTCTCTCGGGTGGAGCTGGCGGCGGCGGGGAGGGAGGTCCCGCACGCGGAGGAGCCGCCGACGTTCGGGCTGAGCGGCCCGCTGCGGACGGACCCGTACGCGTCGGAGGGGGAGCACTACGGCACGTTGAAGGCGCTGCTGGGGCGCGGCGACCTGGCCGGGGCGGTGGGGGACGAGGTGCTGGCTGCCCTGACCGAGGCGAACTTGCGTGGCATGGGCGGGGCGGGGTTTCCGACGGCGCGGAAGTGGCAGACGGCCCGGTCGCGGAAGGCGGACGAGGCGTTCGTCGTGTGCAACGCCGATGAATCCGAGGTGGGGACGTTCAAGGACCGGGAGATCCTGCTGCGTCTGCCGCACCTCGTGGTCGAGGCGATGGTGATCGCGGCGCTGGTGGTGGGGGCGCGGCGGGGCTACCTGTACGTCCGGCACGAGTACCACGCGCAGATCGACCGGCTGAGGGAAGAGCTGCACCGGGCGAGGGTGCTGGGCGTGGTGGGGCCGAACGTGCTGGGGACGGGGCGGGCGATGGAGCTGGAGGTGTTCGTGTCGCCGGGGGGCTATGTGCAGGGCGAGGAGACGGCGCTGCTGGAGGCGATCGAAGGGCGGCGCGGGCAGCCGCGGAACAAGCCGGCGGACGTGGGGTTCGAGCGGGGGGTGATCGCGATGGGCGGCGGGCTGTGGGGCAAACCCACGGTGGTGAACAACGTCGAGACGCTGGCGTACGTGCCGCTGATCCTGTCCCGGGGTGCGGCGTACTGGAAGTCGCTGGGGACGCGTGGCTGCGAGGGGCTGAAGTGGGTGTCGGTGTCGGGGGATGTGCGTCGGCCGGGGGTGTTCGAGGTGCCGATGGGGACGACGTACGCGGAGGTGGTGGGGATGGCCGGCGGGGTGGCGGAGGGGAGGCGGGTCAAGGCGTTCGCGCCGTCGGGGCCGAGCTTCGGTCTGCTGCCGCCGGAGATGCTGGAGCTGAAGCTGGACTGGGGCACGGTGGTGAAGCCTGTGGGGAGGGTGCTGGGTTCCGGGGCGGTGATGGTGGCGGACGAGCGTCGGTGCGTGCTGGACATGGCGCTGAACTTCACGCGGTTTTACCGGAATGAAAGCTGTGGCAAGTGCGTGCCGTGCCGGGTGGGCAGTCAGAAGCTGGTGGACCTGCTGGTGGGGCTGTGCGGTGGGACGGCCGGGGAGCGGGAGCTGGAGGCGGTGCCGCGGCTGGCCGAGACGCTGCAGCTGACGAGCATCTGCGGGTTGGGGCAGGTGGTGCCGAGTCCGATCGTGAGCGTGATGGCGTTTTTCGCGGACGAACTTGCGGCGCACCGGACGGGCCCGGCCGGGGAAGGGCGGTGCCCGGCGGGGGTGTGCCGGACGGAGGTTGCGGGCGGGACGGCGGGCGGGACGGCGGGCGGGACGGCGGGGGAGAAGGCGGGGGACGGCCGCGTGGTCGTCACGGTCGGCGGCGGGCGGGCGGGAGGTGGCCGATGAGCGTGGCGGCGAAGGTGGTGAGGGTCGAGATCGACGGCAGGGCGGTGGAGGTGCCGGAGGGGACGCCGCTGGTGGACGCGGCCGCCGCGGCGGGGGTGGCGATTCCGGTGCTGTGCCATAAGCCGGGGATGGCGCCGGTGGGGGTGTGCCGGGTGTGTGCGGTGGACGTGCGGTACCGGCAGGCGGACGGGAGCCTTTCGCCGGCGGGGCGGACGCTGACGGCGGCGTGCATGAAGGCGTGTGAGCCGGGGATGGTGGTGACCACGGGTGTGGGGGTAGCGGGGCAGGACGGGGCCGAGGCACGGCGAGTGGCGTCGGCGCGCAGGACGCTGGTGGAGCTGCTGGTGGCCGAGCACCCGGTGCCGTGCCAGCGGCACCGCGACAGCGGCGACTGCGAGCTGGAGCTGCTGGCGGAGAAGCTGGGGGTGATCCGGGGCGGGTCGGCGGACACGGTGTTTACGCCGCGGGTGTTTTCGAAGGGGCGCGACACGAGCAACCCGCAGATCGCGGTGGACCACAGCGCGTGCATTCTGTGCGACCGGTGCGTGCGTGCGTGCGCGGCGGTCGAGTTTCACGTGCTCGAGCGGATGGGCAAGGGGCTGCAGACGTCGGTGGCGTTTGACGCGAATCAGCCGATGGGCGACTCGTCGTGCCACAACTGCGGCGAGTGCATGGTGGCGTGTCCGACGGGGGCGATCACCTACAGCGGCGGGGTGCCGACGCGGCTGGAGGAGGGCACGCCGCTGACGGCCGAACAGCTGCGTGAGCTGCCGATGTTTTCGCGGATTTCGAGCAGCTTCCTGCGCCGCTCTGAGGGCGGCGTGGTGCGTCGAACGTATCGCAAGGGGGAGGTCCTCTGCCGGCAGGGCGAGTTCGGCTCGACGGCGTTCTACATCGAGTCGGGCAAGGTGGACGTGTACCTGGAGACGTCGCTGGGGCACGTGCGGACGCGGAGCGAGCGCGGCGGGCTGTTCAAGCGGGTGAGCAGTCTGCTGCTGGGCCGGGGCGAGCGGCCGCGGGAGGGGATGAGCGGGCAGCGGTACATCCCGATCGACGCGCCGACGGATCTGAGCTATGAGCGGCCGATCGCGCAGGTCGGGCCGGGAGAAGTGCTGGGCGAGGCGAGCTGTCTGAACTTCCAGCCGCGCAGTGCGACGCTGCGTGCGGCCGAGGACACGGTGGTGCTGGAGATGCTGCGCAACGCCTTCGACATCCTGCGTCGCAACCGGCAGTTCAAGGCGGAGATGGAGCGGAAGTACCGCGAGCGTGCGCTGGACAACCACCTGCGTTCGGTGCCGGTGTTCGCCGAGCTTCCGGACGACTTCATCGAGGACCTCAGGGAGCGTGTCAAGCTGGTGAGTTTCGGGCCCGGCGAGGTGATCTGCCGGCAGGGGGACGTGGCGGACGCGTTTTATCTCGTCCGGATGGGGCACGTGAAGGTGTTCGAGGCGTACGCCGACGGGCAGCAGCTGGTGCTGAGCTACCTGTCGCGTGGGCAGTATTTCGGGGAGATGGGGCTGCTGGGTGCGGGGGTGCGGACGGCCAGCTGCAGCGCTCTGGATCACGTGGAGCTGGTGCGGATCGGCCGGGACGACTTCCAGGCGATGGTGGACCGCTTCCCGCGGATCCGCGAGCAGCTCGAGCAGGTGGCGCATGCGCGGGCGGCGGCGAACGTGGCCCGCCAGCACGCCCACCGCACGCTGTCGCTGCCGCAGTTCCTCGATCAGGGGCTGTACCAGGCGCGGTCGCTGCTGATTCTGGACCTGGAGAAGTGCACGCGGTGCGACGAGTGCGTTCGCGCGTGCGCGGCGGCGCACGACGGGGTGTCGCGGCTGATCCGCGACGGCGTGCGTTACGACAGGTACCTCGTGACCACGAGCTGCCGCAGCTGCCGCGACCCCTACTGCATGGTGGGCTGCCCGGTGGGGAGCATCCGGCGGAAGAACGACCTGGAAATCATCATCGAGGACTGGTGCATCGGATGCGGGCGCTGCGCCGAGCAATGCCCCTATGGCAACATCCACCTGCACCCGTTCGAGGTGACCGTCCGCGACCTGTCCACCGGCGAGCAGCGACGCGAAGTGCGGAAGAAGGCGGCGGTGTGCGACCTGTGCACGGACCAGTGTCTGGAGGAGGACGAGGTGCCCAGCTGCGTGTACGCCTGCCCGCACGATGCGGCGCACCGGGTGGACGGGCAGACGTTCTTTGACGAGCATCTGCTGGGGGCGACGCTGGCGGGGCACAAGGCCGGGCGGTAGCGGCGTCGGACGGGTGTGCGCTCCGTTCTGACGGAGCGCATGGGGGAGTGTGGGGAGGGGGGGCAACCGGCGGGCTGGAGGGAGGGGGACGGAGGCGGACAGCGATGCGGATCAACCGGGACAGCCTGCCGTGGGTGTGGGCGACGTCGGCCGTGCTGGTGGTGTGCGTGCTGACGTACATCCCGTACCACCGTGCCGCGCTCAACGGGCCGTCGGGGGGGACGTGGCCGGGGCTGATCTATGGCGTCATCGGCACGGCGATGATCGTCGTGGCGATGCTGCTGACGCCGAGGAAGAAACTTCGGACGCTTCGGGTCGGGCGGGCCTACGGCTGGATGCAGGCGCACGTGTGGCTGGGGCTGGCGTCGCTGCCGGTGATCCTGCTGCACGCGGGCTTTCGTGACGGATTGTGGGGCAGCCCGTTCACGTTCGCCCTCATGGTGGTGTTCATCGTGATCTATGTCTCGGGGGTGGTGGGCCTGGTGCTGCAGAACCTGATGCCCGTGCGGCTGCTGGCGGAGGTGCCGGGCGAGACGATTTTCGAGCAGATCGACCATGTGATCGGTCACTTGCGGCAGGAGGCGGAGAAGGTGGTGATGTCGGCGAGCCGGCCGCGGGGCGAAGAGGGTTTCGAACTGGAGGCGATCCCGGCGGGCGCGGCGGCTGGGGGCGGCGCGGCCCGCGCTGCCGTGGGAGAGTCGGCCGGCGGGGTGCGGGCGACGGAAGCCCCGCCCGCGCGGGACGGCGCCGAAGCGCTGACGGCGTTTTACCGCCAGCAGGTGGTGCCCGCGCTGGCCGACCGGGGCGACGTGTCGGTTGCGACGCCGGCGGACTTCGAGCGTCTGCGGGCGACGTTGCCGCTGGGTATGCAGGAGGCCGCAGCCGACCTGCAGTCGATCGTGGAAGAGCGTCGGCAGCTGGAGCGGCAGCGGCGGCTGCACACGTGGTTGCACGGCTGGCTGTGGGTGCACGTACCGCTGTCGGCGGCGATGGCGGTGATGGTGGTGGTGCACGCGGTGGTGGCACTGCGGTACGCGCGGCCTTGGTGAGTGGGCGTCTTGCCGTGCGGGGCGGGCGGGGGGCGACGGGTCGAAAGCGGGAGCCGGAGATGCTGAACTGGCTGGATCGGCTGTTCGTGTTCGCCGCGTCGCTGAAACTGGCGGTGGGGGTGATCCTTGCGCTGGCGGCGTTCCTGGCGGTGGCGACGGTGTACGAGGCGAAGTACGGGATGGAGCCGGCGGCCAGCCAGATGTACGGCTCGACGCTGTTCCTGGGGCTGATGGCGGTCCTGGCGGTCAACGTTCTAGCCGCAGCGCTGATCCGCTACCCGTGGACGCGTCGGCAGACGGGGTTCGTCATCACCCACGCGGGCATCCTGGTGCTGCTGCTGGGGTGTCTTGTGTCGTACCGCACGGCCGTGGACGCACGCATCCGGCTCAGGCCCGGCGATTCGGCCACGGACGCGGCGATGCTCCAGGAGCTGGTGCAGGTGACGGTGGGTGGGCGGACGTACCGGCTGCCGGGGCAGTACTGGTCGGCGGCGGGGTATCCGTCGGCGTGGCGGGCGTTGTGGCCGGCAGGGTGGCCCGAGCCGGCGTGGCGCGAGGGTGCAGCGGCGGGCGGGGACGGGCGCGGGCCGCGATTTGAGCTGGCCGAGGGGGTTGAGGCGCAGGTGACCGCGTGGCTGCCGGCGGCCAAGCCGTCGCCCGACGGCAGCGGTTTCGTGCCAGCGGACGTGGAGCCTTCGAAGCTGCAGCGGTCGGAGCGGGCGATGCGGCTGGCGCTGACCGTGGACGGCGTCCGGCGGGAGCTGTGGCTGCGGCGGGGCGAGCTGCCGACGGGGGTGGACACGCCGCGGGGCGCGGCGGTGCTGGCGTACGGGTATCGCGCCCACGACCTGCCGTTTTCGGTGACGCTCGTGGACGCGTGGCGCGAGGACTACCCCGGGACCGACCGGCCGGCAGCGTTCACGGCGGAACTGACGCTCCGGCACGCCGACGGCGCAAGCGACCACCGCACGCTCACGCTCAACCGGCCGGCGATGGTGGGGAGCTGGTGGTCGGGGCACACGCTGTACTTGGGGCAGTTCGAGACGCCGGCGGACGGCGGCGCCATGGCGACCGCAGCCGCGGGGGGTGGGGCGACGGTGAGTGGGGGGGGCGGGGGGGACGGGGGGGGCGGGCGGCGGACGCGTGGCGGTGTGGAGCTGCTCGTACGGTACGACCCGGGGACGCTGCTGAAGTACGGCGGGGCGGGGCTGATCGCACTGGGCGTGTTCCTGATGTTTTACATGCGGGCGTACTTCGTGCGGCCGCGGCGGGCGGGCGCGGATGCGCCGACGGTCGCTGACGGTGACTCCGTCCACGGTGGAGGGGGCATGCCCGGGGCGGGTGTTCGGCACGGCGGGCGTTCGCGTGCGGGGGCCGCGGCAGTGGGGGCGGTGGCAGCGTGGCTGGCGGCCGCGTGGGCGGTGAGCGTTCCGGGCGGGGCCGTGTCGGCGGCACCGCCGGGCGCGGGGCCGGCGACGGAGCTGGGGGAGCTGCGCGCGATGGCGGTGCTGGACGGCGGGCGGGTCAAGCCGCTGGACACGCTGGCGAGGGAGACGGTGCGGGCGGTGACCGGGCGCGAGCGGCTCGACGGGATGGACCCGCTGGAGCTGTTTCTGGCGTGGCAGGTGGAGCCGGAGGTGTGGGAGCGGCGGGCGGTGCTGGCGGCAGGCGGGCCGGCGTTGCGGGAGGCGCTGGAGGCCGCGGGGGCGGACGCGGGGGGAGGAGTGGGGGGGAGGGTGTCACCGGCGGTGGTGCGGCGGTCGGCGGCGGTGGCGGCGTGGGCGGCGGAAGCGGCCGAGGCGCGGCGGCGGGCGTCGGCGCATGGCGAACGGGTGGTGTTGACGCGTGAGCAGGCGGCGGCGGAAGCGCTGATGGCAAGGCTGGCGCGGTTCGACGCGGTGGTGAGCGGGGCGGCGGTGGTGCCGGCGGACGTGACGGACGCGTGGACGGCGAGGCGGCTGCGCTGGGAGGTGGCGTATTACGCGGTGCAGCCGTTCCGGTGGGCGTTGGGGGTGTATCTGGCTTCGGTTGGGGCGCTGGCGCTGTCGCGGGTGGTTTGGGTTCGAGGTTTGTACGCGCTGGGCGTGGGACTGCTGGGGCTGGGGGTGGTGGCGTCGGCGGGGGCGTTCGTGTGGCGGTGCGTGGTCACCGGGTGGGCGCCGGTGACGAACCTGTACGAGACGGTGGTGTGGGTGGCGCTGGTGTCGGCGGGGGTAGCGCTGGCGATGGAGCTGTGGTCGTGGCGACGGCGGGCCCGTGGTGCGGCAGAGGGCGGTGCGGTCAGGGGGGGGGCGTATTACCCCGCGTTGGCGGGGGCGGTGGCGGCGGCCTTGGCGAGCGTGGTGGCGGCGGTGATGCCGCCGGAGATGGGCTCGGCGGTGGCGACGCTGGCGCCGGTGCTGCAGTCGAACCTGTACCTGACGCTGCACGTGCTGACGATCGTGTCGGCGTACGCGGCGTTCGCGGTGGCGCTGGTGCTGGGGAATGTGCTTCTGGTGAAGTGGGCGTGGGGCGGACGCGGGAGGGGGCCGGGACGCGGGACCGGCGGGGAGGGAGGGACGGAGCGGGCGGTGGTCGGTCAGCTGTACCGCGCGGTGCAGCTGGGCGTGCTGCTGATGCTGGTGGGGACGGTGCTGGGCGGGGTGTGGGCGGACGTGTCGTGGGGGCGGTTCTGGGGGTGGGACCCGAAGGAGGTGTGGGCACTGGTGGTGCTGCTGACGTATCTGGCGTTGCTGCACGCGCGATACGCCGGGTGGGTGGGGCCGCGTGGGCTGGCGCTGGGGTCGGTGCTGGGGTTCGTGACGGTGGTGATGTCGTGGTACGGGGTGAACTTTCTGCTGGGGGCGGGTTTGCACACGTACGGCTTCGGAGAAGGGGGGCAGGTGTACGTGCTGTCGGCGGTGGCCGTGCAACTCGCGGTGGCGGGGGTGTGCTGGGTGCGGACGGGCCGGGGCGCGGTCGGTGAGGAAGTGGCGGGCTTCAAAACCGCTGGAACGGGGCGACAGGGGTCCACCCCGTGCGGTACAACACGCGTGGCGGGGTTGGAAGCGCCTGGCGTGGGGCCGGGCGGCGGGGTGTGAGCCGTGACGTGAGGCGGCGAACTGCAGCGAGCCGCGAAGGCGGAGCAGGTGACCATGTCCAGCGGTGCTGACAACGGCGGGTACGACTACGAGCTGGTGGTGATCGGCGGCGGCCCGGCCGGGGAGAAGGGGGCCGCGCAGGCGGCGTACTTCGGGCACAAGGTGTGCCTGATCGAAGAGTGGAAGGAGCTGGGCGGGGCGTGCATCAACTGGGGCACGCTGGCGTCGAAGACGCTGCGGGAGTCGGCGCTGTTCCTCTCGGGGTTCCGGACGCGGCAGCTGGGGGAAGGGATGCAGGTGGAGTTCAAGGCGGACGTGACGCTGGCGAACTTCATGGCCCGCAAGAACATGGTGCAGCTTCGCGAGCAGCAGCGGGCGCGTCGGTCGATGGAGGCGCCGTGGCACAACGTGCGCGTGGTGCGGGGGAAGGCACGCCTGGTGGACCCGCACACGGTGGCGGTGAAGACGGTGGAAGGCGAGCTGCGGCTGACGGCGCGGTTCATTCTCATCGCCACGGGGTCGGTGCCGGCGCGGCCGGCCAACATCCCGTTCGACGACGAGACGATCTTCGACTCGACGACGATCCTGGAGATGAAGCGGCTGCCTCGGACGATGGCGGTGGTGGGCGCGGGGGTCATCGGCTCGGAGTACGCCTGCCTGTTCAACGCGCTGGGGGTGAAGACCTACCTCATCCACCCCAAGGGTCGTGCGCTGGACTCGCTGCTGGACTCGGAGATCGGCGAAGAGTTCATGAACCGCATGCGCGTGGCGGGGCTGGAGCTGCTGATGAACGACGGGCTGGACTCGGCGGTGAAAACACCGGCGGGGACGGTCAAGCTCAAGCTCAAATCGGGCCGCGAGCTGGAGGTGGACACGCTGCTGTACGCGCTGGGGAGGTCGGGCAACACGGAGGGGCTGGGGCTGAAGGAGCTGGGGATCCCCACGGGCAAGTACGGCCACATCGAGCGGGTGGACCCGCTGACGTATCAGACGGTGGTGCCGAACATCTACGTGGCGGGGGACGTGATCGGCCCGCCGGCGCTGGCGTCCACGTCCATGGAGCAGGGGCGGCTGGCGATGTGCCACGCGTTCAAGCTCAAGTACAAGTCCAAGCTCTCGCCGATCCTGCCGGCGGGGATTTACACCATTCCGGAGATCTCGCAGGTCGGCAAGACCGAGCAGGACTGTCAGCGCGAAGGGATCCCGTACGTCGTCGGGCGGTCGCGGTACGGACAGCACGGCCGCGGGCTGATCATCGGCGACACCGAGGGGATGATCAAACTGATCGTCGATGCCACCAACGGACGCCTGCTGGGCGTGCACGTCATCGGCGAGATCGCCTCCGAGCTGGTGCACATCGGCATGGCGTGCCTGATGTACGACGGCGACATCGACTTTTTCATTCAGGCGGTGTTCAACTACCCCACGCTCAGCGACGTGTACAAGTACGCGGCGTATGACGCGCTGGGGAAGCTGAACAAGGTGCGTGCCGAGGTGGTCAAGGTGGCCGACGACCTGCGCCGCGAGCCGGCGGCAAGGTAGCCGTGGCGTCCGGGAGGCCGGCCGACGGGCGGGCCGACGGTCAGCGGGAGAGACGGCAGCGGGAGGGGCGGGCGGGGTGGGGGGGTGAGGCGGGGTGAGGGGGGGGGTGAGGGCGGCGGCGGAGGGAGGCTGGGCATGGCGCGTCGGCGGGACCAGAAGACGTTGGCCGGTCGGATCGACCCGACGTATTACCGCCGGCCGCACCCGATGCGGACCGTGCGCGGGCTGCTGAGCTTCTTTGCGTTGGCGGCGACGGTGTTCGCGGTGACGTTCCTGTCGTGGCCGGGGGATGCCCGGCTGCACAACCCCGGGGCGCTGACGGCGTCGCACGCGTTCATCCAGCACGATTGCCGCGCGTGTCACGACGGCGGCGGTGCGGGCACGGCCGGGCCGGTGGCGGGGTTTTCGAAGACCGTCTCGGACGTGGCGTGTCTGGCGTGCCATGACGGGGCGATCCACCACGGCAATCAGCTGACGACGACGGTGAACCGCTTCCCGCCGCTGGACCCGACGCTGCAGGCCGGGGCGAGGGCGGCGGGAGATGGCGCAAGCGACAAGCTCACCGCACACAACTGTGTGAGCTGCCACGTCGAACACCGCGGACAGGCCGCGCTGGCCGCCAGCCATCCGCAACTGTGCACGTCGTGTCACGCCGACCTGACGCGGCACACGCAGGACCCCGCTGCCGTTCGCGTGGCGACGCGGGTGACGGCGTTTACGCTCGAGGACCACCCGGGCTTCGGGCGGTCGCTGCGTGCGGACGGGGGGGCGTCTGCGTCGGCGGGCAGCGGGTCAGCGCGGGGCCCGGACGGTGGGGCGTGGGTGGACCCGACGGTGCTGAAGTTCAACCACGCGGCGCACAACCGCATCGAAGTGCTCAAGGACAACTGCACGGCCTGTCACGCCGCGGACGACCCGCAGGTGCGGGTGAACCCGCCGGTGGCGACGCTGCCGCCGCCGTACGGCGACCCCAAGGACCGCCCGTTGGCGTGGTCGCGTTCGCAGGACCGGAGCGAGATGCAGCCGATTTCCTTCGCGCGGCACTGCGTGGGCTGCCACGCCATCGAGCTGCCGGGGAAGGTGAGGCTGGCCGTGCCCCATGAGGACATGTCGGTGGTGCGGGCGTTCCTGTCGGGCGTGCCGGAGCTGTACCGGCAGCACCTGATGCAGCTGCCGGACAAGTCGTCGGCGCTGGAGGTGGAGGTGGTGACGGGGCGTCCGCCCAGGCAGCGGCGGGAGAAGCGGGTGCTGACCGAAGGCGAGTGGGTGGGCCAGCAGCTCGCGGGCTTGTCCGAGGCGATCGAGCGGGCGTTCGGGCGGGACGAGCGGTACGCGGCGGTGAAGCGGGCGGTGGCGGCGGCGGGCAGTGGCGGAGCGGCCACACGGCCGGGCGATGGGACCACGCGGCCGGCCGAAGCGGCCGCTCCCGCGACCGGCGGGTTCGACGCCCCGGACGTCAGCGTGCTGGAGCACTTCGTGACCTACGGCATCGCCGCCAACTGTGCTTATTGTCACGCGGTCAAGGGGGAGGTGCCCGCGGTGGCGTTCGGAAGCGAGGGCACACGCGTGCTGACGGCGACCGTGCCGACGGGCATCCCCGACGGGCCGCGGCGCTGGTTCATCAACTCGCGTTTTGACCACTACGCGCACCGCTCGATGTCGTGCACGGAGTGCCACAGCCGGGCCGCGACGTCGCAGCTCACGTCGGACGTGCTCTCGCCAGACATCGGCGACAACGCGGCCGCCGGGGCGTCCTGCGTGTCGTGTCACCGCCCCGACCGCTGGACGGCCCTGCACGGCGAGGTCCGGGGCGCGCCGTCGGACTGTGTGACGTGCCACTGGTTCCACGACCCGCTGGCGGAGCGTGCCCCCGTGGGGACGGTCAACCCGCTGACGTCGCTGCCGACGACGCGCATGTCGAGCGACCCGGCCACGCGGGGGCCGTACCCGACGCCGGGCGGGCCCTGAGGGGCATGGGCGATGGCCGACGCGTGCCCCGCGCGCGGGCCGCGACGGGGTTCGGGGGGCTGGTTTTATCGAAAAACGGGGTTGTCCAGACCGCGTTGCGTCCGATAACGGAAGGGGGCGGTGCGTTTTTTCTGGTGCAGATTACCCATCTTCTCAACCCACCCGCCGGTCGTGGTCGATATCAGGACGTGGACGGCCTTGACCGGGAGGTTGCATGCGATTGCACAAGTCCGAGTCGGATGACCGCGAGCGGCGTGGAAGGTCGGGGGCGGGCGGGGGCGAGGCGGGGGCGACACGGCCGATGACGGCGCTGGAGTGGTTTCGCGGGGTGGAGCGGCGTGCGCACCGCCGGCACGACCTGCACGACCGGGAGATCATGGTCGAGCGTCTGGACGATGCGCGGCGACGGGTGGGGAAGCTGCGTCCTCTGGGTCAGCTGGTGGACCTCTCGGCCGGGGGCTTGCGGCTGCGGACGAAGGACAAGTCGGTCGCGCAGGTGGGGAAGCAGATCCGCATCCGGCTGGAGCTGCCGCCGTTTGCGGGCATTTCGCCGTTTGTGGACCACAGCGGCTCGAAGCTGCGGCCCAAGCGGGAGTGGGTGGGTTGGCTGACGGTGGTGCGGGTGCGCGACCTGGGCGACGAGGTGGAGATCGGCGCCAAGCTCGAGGACATCGACGAGCTGGACCGCGGCATGCTGTCGCTGTACCTCAGCACGCAGCCCCTGGCGGCGTAACGGGGGGTTGCCGGGCGCGACGCGGCGGACGGGAGCGTCCGCGGGCGGGTGGGCGCGGACGTGATGTTCGGGCGGCACCCGCGGGGGGTTGCCGGTGGGCGGCCGGGTCGGCCACACTTGCGGGCATGTCTCCTCTCGCTGCGATGGTGTATCAGGTGCTTCGGCTGCGGGTGCCGAAGCCGAACTGGCGGAAGGCCGTCCTGGACCACTCGGAGCTGATCGCCGAGCTGTACAGGCTGTTTCCTGAGGCGCCGCGCGATCTGGATTTGCGCGACCCGCGGCTGGACGCGGCGGCGGTGGAGCTGGTCGAGCCGTGCCGTGCGGCGAAGCTGCCGGTGATTTCGGCGCTGATCATCCACGGCGACACGCGGCTCCCGGCCGAGAGCTACTTCGCCGCGGCCCACCCGGGGCTGGACGCGTCGGCGCGTCGCGAGGCGTGGGAGAAGTCGTTGGGCGAGGTGATCGTCACGTTTTATCCGGCCAAACTGGGCGGCTAGGGCTGCGGCTGAGCCGGGTCGGCCGGGGAGCCGGGGGGAAGGGGAGCGGCGGAGGGGCCGGCGGGTCGTGGCCGGTAGGTGACCGCGCGGGCCGGGGGGCCGAGGCCGAAGTTCTGCGTCCAGTGGGTATCGAAACGGCCGACGCCCAGATGGACGTAGTCCCCGAGCATGGTGCGGTGGTGGCCGGGGGAGTCGAACCAGCCGTTGAACATGGCCTGGGGGGTATTGAGCTCGCCGGTGCCGAAGGCGATGTTTTCGCCGGCGGCCCGCCATTTGTAGCCGGCGCGGTCCATGCGCTGGCCGTGGGTCTGACGGCCGGGCAGGTCGGACTCGTGGGAGAAGGTGCCGGATTCGACCATCCAGCGGCTGTGCTGTCGTGCGGCGTCGATGAGGCGGGGGTCGAGTTCGAGCGGGAGCAGGCCGAGGGCTTCGCGGTAGTCGTTGACGAGCCGCAGCACTTCGAACTCGTCGGGGGTGTTCTCGTGCGCGTGGTCGAGGTTGTAGCGTTCGATGGCGCGGGCGGCTTTGTAGAGCCAGATGCCCTTGCCGATGCCGCTGCGGGGCTGGGGTTGGCCGTAGCGCAGGGGTGAGGCGTCGGCGACGGGGGCGACGAGCTGGTTGAAGCGTCGGGTGAGCTTGAGGAGGCGGCGGTGGTTCTCGCGGGCCTGCGGGAGGGTGTCGCCATCGACGTTACGGGCGAGGCGAAGGGCGTCGGTGCGGGCGGCATCGAGCTCGGCCCAGAGGGCGAGCAGTTCGGGAGAAGGCCGTGCCGGGGCGGTGGTGGACTGGGCGCGGGTGGGCTGGGCGGGGGTGGGGCCAGCGGGCAGCAGCAGGAGCAGCGCGGTGGCGACGGCCGCGGGGCGAAGGAAAGCGCGTCGGGGCGGGGTGCGGGGACGCCGCTCAGCGTTCGATGACATAGTAAATGGTGGTGGGGTCGAGCTTGAAGTCGGGGGTGAGGGGCTTGGGGTCGGCGGTGGGGTAGCCGTTGAAGTCGAGCGGGGTGATGCGGAGCTGGTCGGCGTCGCTGCGGCGAAGGGTGAGGGTGGCGTCGATGTTGCGGACGGTGAGCGGGGCTTCGCCGAGCGAGGTGATGGTCTGCAGGCCCTTGTCATCGGGGGGCGTGGCGGCGAAGCCGAACGGCCGCTCTTCGGTCATGACCTGCAGCAGCATCTGCCGGGACGTCTCCAGCGGCTGGTCGTCGAGCGGGACGAGCAGCACGGAGGCGAACTCCATCGGCGTGCTGAGTCGCAGGACGGGGAGGTCGAAGCGGCCCTGCTTGCCGAGGAAGCCGACGGCGCCGTTGGCCCGTGGGGCATGCACGGTGACGATGCCGCGGCCGAAGTCCCACGTGAGCTGGCCGGTCATCGACGTGACGGTTCGGGCGTCGGGGTTGACGAAGCGGGAGAGGTCCACGCCGGTGGTGGGGGCGCCGGTGTCGGTGATGGCGGTTTCGACGCGGCCGACGAGGAAGTAAAGCGGGTTGATTTCGTCGGCGGCGGCCTGTGCGGGGGGCACGTTGGCGAAGCGGTTCATGTCGAGGTTGACCGAGGTGGCCACCGGCGTGCCCTTGAGGGCGAAGAGGTCGGCGAGGCGGGCGTTGATGCGCAGCGCGGTGCCGGCTTCGTCCACGAGCTGGCGGCGGTAGATGTGGGCGGCGGCGGGCCACTGCCCGGCGACGGCCGGCGTGGAGATGGCGAACTTGGGGAGGGTCTGTCCGAAGCCCTGTTCGGCGGTGGCAAAGAAGAAGATGCCGTCGTTGCCCTGCAGCGTGAGGTACAAAGCCGCCAGCGGCGTGAACTCGGCGCGGAAGCGGTTGGGCGGCGTCCAGTTGATCTCGGAGATGATCGACGGCAGGTCCATCCACTGCGTTTCGTAGAGCGGCGTGGACTGCGGGCCGAGCAGGGCCGAGCGGTCGGCGAAGCGGTCGCCGGGGGAGATGGAGTAGCCGGCGCGTTCGCCTTCGTGCGGCCCGGACCAGTAGCCGTGGCGGTCGAGCAGGTCGAGGGCGTTGGACCACTTCTCGAGCGGCATGAGCGTGCGGGGGTCGGCGACGGTCCAGTTGGAGGCGATGACCAGACCGCGGTAGCCGAGGTCCTGCTTGAGGAAGCGGTCCATCGAGTGGAAGTAGTCGCGCTGGTGGGTGGCGAGGAACTCGGCCTGGGCCTGCGCGCGGGGCGATTTGCTGCTGAACATCTCCCACAGCGGCATGAAGCCGGCCCGGCCGGCGGCGACGTCATCGCCACGGACCCGCTGATTGCCCAGAGCGGCCAGCGCCTGCTGGAGCGAGCCGTGCCGGGCCGAGAGCCACTGGCCGAACTGTTTTTCCAGCAGCTCCATCTGCGGGGCCGGGACGTTTTCGTAGGGGGTGAAGGTCCAGAAGAAGTACGAGTCTTCGTTGACGATCTCGACGATGGCGACAGCGGGGTCCTGACCCAGCGGCACGCCGTCGGCGTAGGGGTTGGGGGTGGTCAAGAGGGTGCGGAACCAGTTCCGCTGCATCTCCTGGAAGCGCGGGTTGAAGAACTGGATGGCGAAGGGGTGCTGTCCGCCGGGGCGGTAGCCGGGGTAGCCGGGGGTTTTGTCGTCGAAGCGGATCCAGAGGGGGAAGTAGGTGGAGAGCTTGGTGTAGATGCCCTCCCGCTTCATGGCCGCGACGTAGTAGTGGATCTGGTCGAGGAGGGTGAGGTCGACCTGGGTGAAGTCGTCGTCGCGCCAGATGCCGCCGTGGAGGCGGACCATGTTGATGCCGCGTTTGGCCCAGAAGCGGGCCTGTTCGTCGATGGCGGCGCGGTCTTTGCGAACGGACTCCCAGCCGGTGTTGACGGCCCAGAAGCGGACGGGCCGGTCGTCGTCGCCCTGGACGAGGCGGGTGCCCCGGGCGCGGATCCAGCCGCGCTGGCCGGCGAAGTCCTCGTTCAGGTGCCGCAGGGACAGCGGGGTTGGGCGGTAGGGGTCGCGGTCGGGCTCGAAGGGGAAGAAGCCTTCATCGGCGCGGTCCCACTTTTCGCCCGGCTTGAGCTTGCCGCGGGGCTCCAGCGGCGTGCGCGTGAGCAGGAAGGCGTCGAAAGCGATCGCGCCGGAGGTGTCGAGGGTCTCGATGCGGAGCGTGGCCGGCCCGGCCGGCAGCTCGACGTCGCCGAGGTAGACCCAGTTGGCCTCGAGGAACTGGCGGATGGGGGTGGCGTCCATCAGGGCGACGTCGCGGGTGACGGTTCCGCTGTGGCCGCCGAGCGTCCAAGTGAACGGTCCGTGCTTCCAGAACTTGCGCGCGTAGAGCTTCCACGTGCCGGCCTCGGGGAGGGTGAGGTCGTACTCGGCGAAGAGCTTGCCGCCCCATTCGCCGTCGGCGCCCAGCCATCGCCCTTGCGAGAGCTTGGCGGCTTCGGTGGGGTTGGCCGGCTCGAAGGCGTGCCGGGCGGGGAAGTTGGTGCGGGCGGGGGCTTCGCCTTCCCACCAGAGGAAGTCGGGGGCGTGGGCGGTTGCCGCCGCACGGGCCACGGTGGCGACGTTCAGCAGCACGAGGGCGACGAGAAGACACGAGAGGACGGTGAAGCGCATGGGCTGGCTCCGGGAGAGCAACGGGCGTGAAGGTCGGGCCATTCTGTGGTTCGTATAACGTTACACCGCACGCCCCACGTCGTTGAGCTTCCCGGTCAACACGGCGCTGATGCAACGTCAGCGCGGATTTAGCGGCGCGCACACCGTTGCCCAATGACGCGACGTGAGAGTTCCGCGGCCGCGCAGGTCCGGCTGTCGGGCCGTCGCGCGTGCGTGGTTTACCTCACAAGACGGAGGGATTGCATGTCTCGGATGGGTCGTCGGGTCGGGAGGCTCGGGTGGGCGTGCGCGGTGGTGGCGGGGTCGGCGGTGCTGGGGACGGCCGGGCTGGCGGCGGCGTCGTTCCGGATTCAGCCGTATCTGCAGCAGCCGTCGGACACGGGGATGTACTTCACGTGGTTCACCAGCAGCAACGTGCCGGGGACGCTGGAGGTGAGCGGCCCGGGGCTGTCGTCGCCGCTGACGTTCACGAGCTCGCCGGAGCTGCGTCCGGAGATGGCCTACACGACGCAGGAGCTGAACCAGACGATTTCGGGGCTGCCGCAGGGGTCGTGGCTGATTCCCGGTGACGCGTACAAGCACACGGTGGACGTGCGGTCGCTGCTGCCGAACTCGACGTACACGTACACGGTGCGTCAGGGGACCGAGGTGTTCACGCGGACGTTCCGCACGGCGCCGACGGCCAGCACGTGGGACCGCATCCGGTTCATCGCGATGTCCGACAGCGAGACCGAGCCTGCGGGTCGGGTGACGCGTCGCGAGTGGGCGCCGGGGTTCGGCGGAGAGAACCGCCCGGCGGCGCCGGGCAGCGCGTGGGCGAGCCGCTTCGGCACCGCCAGCCTGGGCGGGGTGCAGGTGCTGCGGTACGCGATGACGGAGCAGGAAGGCTTTACGCGGAATCTGCAGGTGGTCGAGTCGCGTGACCCGGCGTTCATCATGATGCCGGGCGACCTCGTGCAAGGCGCGGGGTATCAGCCCGGGTGGGACGAGTTCTTCCGGTTCACGGCGGGCGAGTTCGGCGACGTGCTGACGCGGCGGGCCATCCTGCCGGCCTACGGCAACTGGGAGACGTTCGCGGCGGCAAGCGGCGGCTACGGTTCGTCGTCGGACCGCCGGCCGGTGGTGCGGTCGCGGTACCGTTACAAGACGTTCTTCGACATGCCGTCCAACGGCACGCCGGCCCATCAGGACAACTACTACCGCATCGATTACGGGCCGATCACGATCATCACGCTCGACTCGACCAAGGGCGACCCGGAGGACTTCCGGAGCAACTACCCGCCGGAGCAGCGGCTGACCGGCCAGCAGTACACCGGGCCGGGCACGGACACGCAGAGCAGCTTCGAGCTGGCCGGGTATGCGGCGGCGGCCGCGCAGCTCGGGCTGGTCAATGACCTCTCGCCGTACAACCCGGGTTCGGTGCAGTGGAACTGGGCGCGGGCGCAGCTGGCCGACGCGCGGGCCCGCGGGCAGATCATCTTCGTGCAGTTCCATCACGCGCCGTACTCCGACGGCGAGCACGGGCTTCCGATGAACCACGTGGACTCGTCGGGCCAGGGCGGCACGCCGATGCGGGTGTATCACCCGATGTTCGAGGAGTTCTCGGTGGCTGCGGTGATCTCCGGGCACAGCGAGATGTTCGAGCGGTCGTTCGTGGACGAGAACGGCGACGGCATCGGCGTGCACTACTACGACGTCGGCATCTCCGGCGACGGCCTGCGCGGCGAGCGGCGGACCTCGAACGGCTTCACCGAGTCCAACCGACTGCAGTACAACCCCTTCAGCCAGTGGTCGGCCGACGAGCACTCCCGCGAGAACTGGCAGCTCGTGGACGGCGTGCTGCAGCTGGTGGACGGCGGCAAGCACTACGGCCACCTCGAGATCAACGTCGAGCGGCTGGAGAACTTCGGCGACGCCTACGCGATGATCACGCTCACGCCGGTGTACGTCTTCCCGGTGCTCGACAGCCAGTACAACCTGCTGCGGACGGAGCGTCGGGTGTACGGCGACGAGATCGTGCTGTACGTCAACGCGGCCGGGCAGGTCATCCCCGAGCCGGGCGCGCTGGGCGTGGCGCTGCTGGCCGGGCTGGGGCTGTGCCGCCGGCGGCGGTGAGCCGGCCGGCCGGGTACACGGCCTGCCGTGCCTTGGACCGAATGTGACGGCCCCCCGGTCGGACGTGCTTCCGGCCGGGGGGCTTTCTTTGCGGGACTCGCGCTGTCCGGGCCACGGTTCGGACCCGGCGGGCTGGAGCGTGCACGGGGGGGGCGGGCGCGCCTCAGCCCCCGGCGGCGGACCGCACGGCGTTGATCTTGTCGCCGAGCCACCACGTGGCGATGGAGAAGTAGATGAGCACGCCGCCGATGTCGGCGATGGAGGTGATCAGCGGGGCGCTGGCGGTGGCGGGGTCCATCTTCAGTCGGGTGAAGAGGAACGGAAGCGACATGCCCACGACGGAGCCGAAGGTGACGACCAGGACCATGGTCATGGCGACGATGGGGACGATGTCCGGGGCGCGGAAGCCGGCGATCAGCGCGACGCCGCCGGCCATGATGACCCCGAGCACGACGGCGACGATGAGCTCCCGGCCCAGCAGCTTCACCCAGTCGGAGAGCCGGACGTCGCCGGTGGCGAGGGCGCGGACCATGAGCGTGGCGGACTGCGAGCCGGCGTTGCCGCCGGAGTCGATCAGCAGCGGCAGGAAGAAGGCCAGCGAGATCATCGCCGAGAGCGTTTCTTCGAAGTAGGCGATGCCCGCGCCGGAGAAGATGTTCATGAACACCAGGGCCAGCAGCCAGGGGATGCGCGCGCGGACCAGCAACGTCAGCGGGGCTTCCTTGAGGTGGACGTTCACCAGCCCGACCGTGCCCATCTTGTGGAAGTCGGCGGTGGACTCTTCCTGCTGGACGTCCAGCACGTCGTCCACGGTCACCACGCCGACCATGCGTCCGGCGTCGTCCAGCACCGGCAGGGCGAGCAGGTCGTGCTGCTGCACGAGGGCGGCGGCGACCTCGCGCGACTCGTCGGCCCGCACGCTCACCGGGTCCGGCCGCATCAGCTCGGTGACCGGCGTTTCCGGGCGGGCCATGATCAGGCTCTGCAGAGACAGCACGCCCACGAGCTGTCCGGCTTCGTCGAGGACGAATACGGACGTGAGCTCTTCCCGCAGCGGCATCATGGTGCGGAGGAAGTTCAAGGCGTCGTCGGCGGTGAGGTCGCTGGGGATGGCGCAGAACTCGGTGTTCATCACCGCGCCGACCGTGCCTTCGGGGTACTCGGCCAGGCGCTGGGTCTCGCGGCGCTGCGCCTCGGAGAGCAGACCGAGCAGCACGCCCTGCCGCTGGGGGTCGAGCTGTTTGATCAGGTCGGCCCGGTCGTCGGGGGCCATCGCCGAGAGCACCTGCGTGACCTCGCTGGCGGGGTGGTCTTCGGCGAGCCGGGCCTGTCGGCTCAGCGGCAGCCGGCAGAACACGGCCGCCGCCTCGTGCGGGCGGGCCCGCATGAGCAAACGCCAGACGTCGGAGTCGACGAGCTGGGCGCTCAGCTCGGCGATCTCGTGCGGGGGCGTCTCGTGAAAAAACCGGCGGACGTCGGCGTCGCTGCCGGTTTCCAGCAGTTCTCGCAGCTGAACCAGTTCCTGCGTCCCGGACACGGCCCACCTTCCTTCCTCCCGGCCGACGCGGCGGCTGCCGACCGACGCACCGGGAGAAAGAACGGTCAAACCGGGTCGGGCGACCGACTGCCGGGAAGGGCGACCGCCGGGCCGGTTTCGGCCGGCAGGCCCCGCGCGGCATCCCCACGGGTGCGGCGGGGTCGGCCCCGCAGGGCCGAGTGCTGGCTACTTCGACTGTCGCTGTCCATGGTGGTGACGGGTGCGAACACCCGGACGCACCCGGCCGGCCGAATCGCCGTCCCGGGGGCGCTGGGGACAAACTAGGCCCGGCCCGACAGGTGGGGCAAGTCGAAGCGGAGCGCGAAATCGTCATCCCCGGCGGGCCGTGTCGGGCGGGTGCGGTGGCGTGAGGGGGCGTCTGACGGCTACCGTTGCGGTCCAGCCATGAGCATCCTCGTCAACGGCAACACGCGTGTGATCTGTCAGGGCATCACCGGCTCGGCCGGGGCGTTCCACACCAAGGGGTGTCTCGACTACGGGACGAAGATGGTGGGCGGGACCACGCCGGGCAAGGGGGGCACCAAGGACGCCAACGGGCTGCCGGTGTTCGACACGGTGGAGCAGGCGGTGCGCGAGACGGGGGCGACGGCGAGCATGATTTTCGTCCCGCCGCCGTTCGCGGCGGACGCGATCATGGAGGCGGCCGCGGCCGGCATCGAGGTGATCTGCGCCATCACCGAGGGGATCCCGGTGCTGGACATGATCAAGGTCAAGGCGTTTCTGCGCGACTATCCCAAGGCCACGCTGGTGGGCCCGAACTGTCCCGGCGTGATCACCCCCGGCGACGCCGACACCGGCGGGGGCTGCAAAATCGGCATCATGCCCGGCTACATCCACACGCCGGCGAAGAAGAGCAAGAGCGGGAAAAAGGTCGGCATCATCTCCCGCTCGGGCACACTGACCTACGAGGCGGTGTGGCAGTGCTCCAGCCGCGGCATCGGACAGACGACCTGCGTGGGCATCGGCGGCGACCCGGTCAAGGGGATCAACTACATCGAGCTGCTCAAGCTGTTCAACGACGACCCGGAGACCGACGGCATCATCCTGATCGGCGAGATCGGCGGCAGCGACGAGAGCGAAGCGGCGGCCTACGTGAAAGCGAATGTGCGCAAGCCGGTGGTAGCGTTCATCGCCGGACGGACGGCCCCGCCGGGCAAGCGCATGGGCCATGCCGGCGCGATCATCTCCGGCGGCGAAGACACGGCCGACGCGAAGATCGCCAACCTCAAGGCGGCCGGAATCGCCGTGGCGGAGAGCCCCGCCACCATCGGCGCGACCATGGCCCGCGTGCTGGGGGTGTAAGGCGCGGTTCGACCCGGCCGCTGCCCCTCTCCCCGGTTCCCGGTCCCGTCGGGGCCGGGCGGTCCGCGTCCCGGTGACGCGGCAAGCATCGCTGGCACGGCCGGGCGGTTTCGCCGATAGTTCCGCGTGGTGTCCGAAAGTGTGCACGGTTTTCCGGCGGCGACGCGGGCTGGCCCGCCGCTGTTCGTCGATCTCGACGGGACGCTCATCCGCACGGACGTGCTGTACGAGTCGGCCGCGCTGGCAGTGCGGCGGTCGCCGGCGGTGCTGCTGCAGATGCCGATGTGGCTGATGCTCGGCGGGCGGGCGCGGCTCAAGCGCGAGCTGGCCGGGCGGACGGTAGACGTGTTCGACCCCGCCACGCTGCCGTACGTGCCCGAGGTACTCGCGTGGCTGCGTGAGGAGCGGTCGGCGGGTACGCACATCGTGCTGGCGACGGCGGGCCATCGGCTGCTGGCGGAGAAGGTGGCGGCGGAGCTGGGGCTGTTCGACGCCGTGCTGGCGACCGACGGGGAGAACCTCAAGGGAGGTCGCAAGCTCGAGGCGATCCGGGCGTACCTGCGGGACCGCGGGCTGGGGGAGGCGTTCCGCTATGCCGGCGACTCCGCGGCCGACCGGGTGCTGTTCGCGGCGGCGAGCGGGTACGTGGTCGTGGGCGGGCGGCGGTTCTCGGGGCTTCCCACGGCGCCGGCGGCCGTGCTGGACCGGGACCGCGGGGGGCTCCGGCCGCTGGTCCGGCTGCTGCGTCCGCACCAGTGGACGAAAAACGTGCTGCTGCTGGTGCCGGCGGTGGCGGGTCAGAAGGTGCTGGACCCTCACGTGCTGGCGATGTCGCTGGTGGGGGTGTTCGTCTTCAGCCTGCTGGCGTCGGCGACCTACATCGCCAACGACCTGCTGGACATGACGGCCGACCGGCTGCACCCCCGCAAGCGGCTGCGTCCGCTCGCGCAGGGGCTGGTGTCTGTGCCGGCGGCGGTGGGGACCGCCGCGGCGCTTCTGGCGGCGGCGGTGCTGGCTCTGCTGCTCACGCCGGTGCCGTTCATGCTGCTGGCGGCGGTGTATCTGCTGGCGGCCACGGCGTACAGCACAGACCTCAAGCGTCGCGTGCTGGTCGATGTGCTGTGCCTCGCCGGGCTGTACACACTGCGGATCCTTGCTGGCGGGGCAGTGACGGGCATCGTCGTCTCGCCGTGGCTGCTGGCGTTTTCGATGTTCGTGTTCCTGAGCCTGGCGTTCGTCAAGCGGTACACGGAGCTGACGGTGACGGCCGGCGCGCTCGGAACGGGGCCGGAGGCGATGCTGGCCGGGCGCGGGTACAGGCCGGGCGACCTGGACCTGCTCCGCTCGGCCGGGCCGGCGGCGGGCTATGTGGCGACGTTGGTGCTGGCGTTGTACGTCTCGGCGCCGGAGGTCTCGCAGCGCTATGCCAGCCCGGGCTACCTCTACGCGCTGTGCCCGCTGGCGTTGTACTGGCTGACGCGGGTGTGGTTTCTGGCGCACCGGCAGCAGCTGCACGACGACCCGGTCGTCTTCGCCCTGCGCGACCGCAACAGCCACATCGTGCTGCTGCTGGCGGTCATGGTGCTGCTGGCGGCGAAATTCCTGTAGAGGCGGGGGGGGGTGGCGCTGCGTCGGGCGAGCCATGCGTCGATCGCCACGGCCGCGAACACCGCCATCGCCGGCACCGACGGGACGTGATAGCGGTCCTGCACGACGGTCAGCGCGTGCACCGCGGCAAAGTACAGCCAGAGCATGGCCAGCGGGTGGCCCGGCAGCGCCACAAGGCCGGCCCGTCGGGCGTACACCGCCAGCCCCGCCACGGCCGCCAGCAGCACGGGCCAGTAGTACAGGTTGGCCAGCAGCTTGATCGCGGTCTGCCCGCGCGGGCCGATGCCGGCCGCGTCGAACGAGCGGTCGTTCCACACCACGCCGATGCTTTCGCGCTCATGCACGCGGAAGAAGCGCACGACGCACCGCCGCAGGTATTCCAGCGGCCGCTCGCGGATGAACGCGCGGACTTCGGCGGCGAGGTAGTCCGCGCGCTCCGCCTCGGACATGCCAGCGACTTCGGGAGGCCACATCTCCCCCGGCGGAAGCTGCCGGGTGTGGTTCCCCAGCCACAGGTTGGCCGAGCCGGAGGACGACGTGAGGAACGCACGCCCCAGCACCTGCTGGTTGCGGTAGGCCCACGGCAGCAGCAGACCCAGCGTCACGACGCCGGCGAGGAAGGCGGCGGCGGCCGGGCGAAGCAGTTTGCGCTCGCGGAAGACGTCGGCGGCGGCCAGCACTCCCGCCAGCAGCAGCCCGGTCGGCCGTGCCAGGCTGGCCAGCGCGAAAAGCCCGCCGACGGCCAGGCCCTTAAGCGGCCACTGACGCACGCCCAGCCAGGTTGCCAGCCCCATCAGCACCAGCAGCGTGAACACCGGCTCGGACGACGGGATCGTCGTGAACAGGATCATCTGCGGCCACAGCGCCAGCAGCAGCCCTGCCAGCGTCGCGACGCGCACGCCGTGGAAGTGGGCCGCCAGCAGCATGGTCAGCGTCACCGTGGCGGTGCCGATGACGACGTGGGCCGCGGCGATGAGCCAGAGTCTCTCGCCGAAGAGATAGAACAGCGCGGCGTACATCGCGCTGGGCCCCGGCGGCCAGAAGGCCGTCAGCGCCCCCGGCCCCCAGCCGAAACCGTGTCCGCGCGAAAGACTTTCGGCAAAGCGCACGTACGCGGTCGGGTCCGACATCGCCGGCACCACGGGCACCCCGAGGGCGAAGGCGGCTCGCAGCAGCAACGCCAGCCCCGAAACGGCCCCCAATACGAACACGAGCTGTCTCGAAGGCCCGGACACTTCGGCCGCGAGTTATACCCGAAACGGACCGCCGTGCCGTTTCATGCGCGGACCGAACGCGCGATAAGCTTTAGGGCTTAAGGAGAACCCGACATGCCCATCACGTATCGACAGCTCGGCCGTACCGGATGCAAGGTGTCGCCGCTGTGTCTGGGGACGATGAACTTCGGCCCGCAGACCAGCGAAGAGGACTCGTTCGCGATCATGGACAAGGCGCTGGAGCTGGGTATCCAGTTCTGGGATACCGCCGACGTGTACGGCTGGAAGCGGGGGCTGGGCGTGACGGAGAACATCCTCGGCCGCTACTTCGCGGCCCGCCCCGGGGCGCGCGACAAGGTCGTGCTGGCGACCAAGGTCTTCGGCGACATGGACCCCGAGGGCAAGCCCGACCCCAACCTCGCCCGCGGCCTCTCGGCCCGGAAGATCATCGCCTGCTGCGAGGGGTCGCTGAAGCGCATGCAGACCGACCGCATCGACCTCTACCAGATGCACCACATCGACCGCTCGGTGCCCGTGGAGGAGCTGCTGCAGGCGTTCGACGTGCTGATCAAGCAGGGGAAGGTCATCTACGTCGGCAGCTCCAACTTCGCCGGCTGGGACATCGCGACGTTCAACCAGGTGGCGATGCGGCACGGGATGCTGGGCCTTGTGTGCGAGCAGAGCATCTACCACCTCGACAACCGCATGATCGAACTGGAAGTCATCCCCGCGTGCCGGCACTACGGGCTGGGGCTGATCCCGTGGAGCCCGCTGGCGGGCGGGCTGCTGGGCGGAGCGCTGGCCAAACGTGACAAGGGCCGCCGCAGCGGCGAGGGCTTCGAGAAACGGGTCGAGGAGAAGCGGCCCAAGCTGGAGAAGTGGGAAGCGCTGTGCCGCGAGCTGGGCGAGGAGCCGGCCAACGTCGCGCTGGCGTGGCTGCTGCACAACCCGGTCGTCACCGCGCCCATCATCGGCCCGCGGACGCTGGACCAGCTCACCGGCTGCATCCGCTCGACGGAGATCAAGCTCGACGCGGAGGTGATGAAAAAGCTCGACGCGATCTTCCCCGGCCCCGGCGGCGAAGCGCCCAAGGCCTACGCGTGGTGAGCCCCCCCGGCGCCGCCCCGCAGCCGCTCAGCCCGGGCCTTCGCAGCAGCTCTCCAGCACCCGCCCACATCGCCCGCACTGGTCGTGCGACGCCACACGCACGACCTGCCGGGGGTGCAGCGGGCCGCAGGTGGGGCAGACGGGCCCCGGGCAGCCGCGCAGCTCCGCGTCGCCGGCGTGGGTCGCCCGCCCGCCGTGTGGCGCCGAGGCGGCCGCGCGGCCCGGTTTCAAGGGCGATGAAACCGCCGGGGAGACATGGCCGTGTCGCATCGCGCGTAGAGTAGGCCATGAGCCGGGCCGAGCATCGGACGAAGCGACGTCAGGCGGCGGGGCGGGCGACGTCGAGCGTGACCCGTATGGCGGCTGTGCTGGCGTGCACGCTCGGTCTGGCGGCGGGCTGTGAACGGCCGCCCGGCTCGGCCGGCCATCAGGCCGCGGACAGTACGGCGGCGGTGGACCGGGGGCCGGTGGACCGGGGGTCGGTCACGGAGAGTCCCGCCCGCACGGACGGGGCGCAGTCGCCCGCAGCGGTCGCGCCGACGACCGCCGAGACGTCGGCCGTCTCGCCGAACGCCGAGGACCTCGCGTGGGACGGCGTAAAGCTCGTGTTGCCCGACAGCGAGTGGCGGCGTCGGCTGACCCCCGAGCAGTACCGCATCCTCCGCGGCAGCGGGACGGAGACCTGCTTCACCGGCCCGTACCACGACCACAAAGGACGGACCGGGGTCTTCGTGTGCGCAGGCTGCGAACTGCCGCTGTTCGCCGGGGCGGCCAAGTTCGACTCCGGGACGGGCTGGCCGAGCTTCTTCCAGCCGGTGCACCCGCGCAACGTCGGCCGCAAGCTGGACCTCAGCTACGGCATGGTCCGCATCGAGGTGTTCTGTAACCGCTGCGACGGCCACCTCGGCCACGTCTTCGAGGACGGCCCGCCGCCGACGGGCCTGCGCTACTGCATCAACGGCCACGCGATCAAGCTGATCGACGAGCCGTCCGCCGCCGGGCGATGACGCGGCAGCCTGCCCCCCGAGTGATCGCACGCCGGCTCTGCACGGAGCGGCCCGCGAGGGCAGCCCCCTTCTTTCAAGGGCGAGCGTGAGGCGCTTGACTCCGCTCCGGGATGACGGCGTCACACCCGTTTTTTCCCGTGACGCCGCGGTCGCATCGCCTGACTGTCTGGTTGGGTCGAACACGGGAGATGGGCGTCCAACCGGGAGCGGTGCGACATGATCCTTACGGGCAGGAGCAGAACGGGAGCGGTCGCGGCGGCGGCCATGACGGCGGCAGCCCTGGCCACGGCGACAGCCCGTGGACAGTCCGGCGCGCGGGAGAACCTCGTCGGCGACGGCGACTTCACGACGATGCGCGTCCACGCGGGGTGGCTGACCAAGCCCGGCGTCTGGATGACCGAGCAGCAGGCGGCGACGGTGGGTGTCACGGCCGGCGTCACACCCAGCGCCGGCGCGAAGATGCTGCAGTTTCTTGCGACCAGCGAGACGTCGAGCGAGCTGGGCCTCAGCGACACGTCGATCGTGCACCAGGTGATCGACGTCAGGGCGTACGCCGAGGCGATCGACCACGGTCACGCCACGGCCCGCGCTGGGGTGCTGATCAACCGACTGGCGGATGTCGCGGGTGTCGAGTCGCCGTACGACCGGCGGTTCGAGCTGTCGGTGCGGGGCTTTTCTGTGCCGCCGGTGACGCGGTCGCTGTGGTTCATTGACGGCTCCCCGGTGGCGACGTCGCCGCTGGCGTCGGAGTTCCTGCTCGCCGACGGCGACATATCAACGTGGCAGCGGTTGTCGGTGGCCGTGTTTCTGCCCCCAACAACGCGGTATCTGGTGCTGTCGATCGCGTCGATCGAAGACGTGAGCAACGACTCGGAGTTCCCCGAGCTGCACGGTCACTTCGCCGACCGCGCGTTCCTGCAGGTCGTGGTCGCGCCCGAGCCCGGCGGCGCGGGGGCTGCCTGCGGGCTGGCCGGCGGCTACCTGCTGCGCCGCCGCGTTGCCGCTCGCTCCCGCCCCTGACCGTGCACGTCCGGACCGTCTGCGCCGTGGCCGGCCGTTGGCCGCAGGTCTTCTCCGGAGGGGCTCAACCCCGGAGTGCGGGGGAGGTTTCGTTTGCATGGTGTGTCGGTTAACTTTCCCGCCATGATCTGGGATGCCGGACGTGGGAGAGCGTGGGCGTGGGTTGCGTCGTGGGCCGTGGTGGTGTCGGCGGCGTTGGGCGGGTGCCGTTCCAAGGGCACGCCGGCCGAGCCGAAGGTCGCCCCCGAGCCGGTGATGATGATCCCTCAGCCGTCCACCGGGTTTCAGGTGCGGTACGGCGACGAGATCATCGTGGCCGGGCGGCTGTACCGCATCGGTACGCCCGTGGTGACGTGGATGGACGTCGGCGGCTATGACGCGTATCGCGTCGAGCGGCGGTTTGTGCCGTGGGAAGAGTCGCACTGGGGGCCGACGACGCGGGCCATCGCCGAAGGCCGCAGCGACCTCAGCCCCTCCAGCCCCAACCGCTACAACCTGCGCTACCAGCGCACGGCGACCGAGCGCTACACGCCGTCGGAGCTGGAGCAGATCCGTGGCGGCGGCTGGTCGCTGGAGCTGCTGCAGAAGCACGTGGACCAGTTCGTGATCCACTACGACGTCTGCGGCGTGAGCCGGCAGTGCTTCCGCGTGCTGCACGACCTGCGCGGGCTCAGCGTGCACTTCATGCTGGACATCGACGGCACCATCTACCAGACGCTGGACCTCAAGGAGCGGGCCTGGCACGCGGGTAAGGCCAACGACCGTTCCATCGGGATCGAGATCGCCAACATGGGCAGCTATTCGCTGCGCGAGTCGATCGCGCCGCTCATGGAGTGGTACAAGAAGGACGCGTCGGGGCAGACGTACATCCAGATTCCGGCGCGGCTGGGGGGCGAGTCGGCCGTGCGTACGCGCGGCGTGACGTTCCGCCCGGCCCGCAACGACATGGTCGTCGGGCAGATCCACGGCATCACCCAGCGCATGTACGACCTCACCCCGCAGCAGTACGACGCGCTGATCAAGCTCACCGCCGCGCTGTGCGACATCTTCCCGCAAATCCAGCCCGACGCGCCGCGCGACGAAAACGGGCAGGTGATCATGACCGTGCTCAGCGACGAGCAGTTCCAGAACTTCAAGGGCGTGCTGGGGCACTTCCACGTCACGCGGGAGAAGGTGGACCCCGGTGTGGCGTTCCAGTGGGAGTACGTGCTGGAGTCGGCCCGGCAGTTGCTCGCGGCACGCAAGGCGCGGACGACCGGGACGGATGTCTCGCCATAAAGCACTTTAAGACAGAGATTTACGTTCGAACGCACGAGGTCGCCCCGCGGGCGGGTTAGCGGCAGGGCCGTGCGGGGTCGGTCGGGCGCTGCGGCGGGGGCGGCGTGGGCGGTCGGCGGGGGCGGTGTGGGCGGTGGGCGCCGCGCGCCGGGCGGTGGAAGGCTGTTGAGCGCGTTCTATACTTGCGGCTCTCAGGACGTTGCGGAGGTCTGCAGCCGGCGGAATCGGGGGTCGCCGGCGGGTGCGGGGCGTCTGGCGGCGTTCGGGAGGGGAGTTCGGGCGGCGTCCGGAGGAGGTCGCCGGCCCCGCACTCGACGGCAAGGCGTCGGGACCTTGTCGGTGAAGGTGGTGGTGTCCGCGGGCCGCGCCGTGAAGGCGGGAGCGTCCGCCGGGTCTTTTTTTCGGAGCGAGAAGGTCATGCTCAAGAAGAGCGGCAAGGTCAAGTCGGTGAAGTCGGCCAGGGCGAAGTCGTCGGCGGGGAAGGTCGCCAGGGGCAAGGCGGTGAAGCGGGTGTACTTCTTCGGCAACGGCAAGGCCGAAGGGCGGGCCGACATGAAGGACCTGCTGGGCGGCAAGGGGGCGAATCTCGCGGACATGACCCTGGCCGGGCTGCCGGTGCCGCCGGGCTTCACGATCACCACCGACACCTGCGGCGAGTACAACGACCTGGGGGGCAAGCTGCCGCCGGGGCTGATGGACGAGGTGAAGCTCAACATCGCCAGGATCGAAAAGGCGACGGGCAAGAAGTTCGGCGACCCGAAGAACCCGCTGCTGGTGGCCTGCCGCTCCGGGGCGAAGGTGTCGATGCCCGGCATGATGGACACCGTGCTGAACATCGGCCTCAACGACGAGGCCGTGGTCGGGCTGGCCGAGCTGACCGGCAACGAGCGCTTCGCCTACGACAGCTACCGCCGGCTGATCAACATGTTCGGCGACACGGTCATGGGGGTGGACCACGAGCACTTCGAGCACGAGCTCTCGGACGTGAAGAAGCACCGCGGCGTGCAGCTGGACACGGAGCTGAACACGGCCGACCTGAAGGAGGTCGTGGAGCGGTACAAGCGGGTGTACCGGGCCCACGTCGGCAGCGAGTTCCCGCAGGACCCGATGCAGCAGCTCGAGGCGGCCATCGAGGCGGTGTTCAAGAGCTGGAACGGCGAGCGCGCCGTGAAGTACCGCCAGCTGCATGACATCCGCGGGCTGCGGGGCACCGCGGTGAACGTGCAGGCGATGGTGTTCGGCAACATGGGCGACGACTCGGCCACGGGCGTCGCCTTCACGCGCGACCCGTCCACGGGCGAGAACAAGTTCTACGGCGAGTTCCTCGTCAACGCCCAGGGCGAGGACGTCGTCGCGGGCATCCGCACGCCGCTGGACTGCAACACCGAGATGCCCAGGTGGAGCAAGAAGAGCTGGGCCGAGCTGCTGAAGGTCAAGACGCTGCTGGAGAAGCGGTATCGCGACGTGCAGGACTTCGAGTTCACGATCGAGAAGGGCAAGCTGTACATGCTCCAGACGCGGACCGGCAAGCGGACCGCGCAGGCGGCGGTCAAGATCGCCGTGGACATGCTCAAGGAGAAGCTGATCGACGAGAAGACGGCCGTGCTGCGGGTGGACCCGGCCAGCCTCGACCAGCTCCTGCACCCGACGTTCGACCCCAAGGCCCCCAAGACGGTGCTCGCCAAGGGGCTGCCGGCCAGCCCGGGCGCGGCGGTGGGCAAGATCGCGTTCACTGCGGAGGAAGCCGAGGAGCGTGTGGCCAAGGGCGAGAAGATCATCCTCGTCCGCCGGGAGACCGAGCCGGCCGACATCGGCGGCATGCACGTCTCCGAGGGCATCCTCACCAGCACCGGCGGCATGACCAGTCACGCGGCGGTCGTGGCCCGCGGCATGGGCACGCCCTGCGTCGCCGGCGCCGGCGCCATCCACATCGACCTGAAGAACCGCACCGTCACCGTCGGCAACAAGGTCCTCACCGACCGCGACTACATCTCCATCGACGGCGGCACGGGTGAGGTGTACGAAGGGCAGGTGCCCACGGTGGCGGCGTCGCTCACGGGCGCCTTCGCGACGATCATGAAGCTGGCGGACAAGTACCGCACGCTCAAGGTCCGCACCAACGCCGACACCCCGCACGACGCTCAGGTGGCCCGCGGCTTCGGCGCCGAGGGCATCGGGCTGTGCCGCACCGAACACATGTTCTTCGACCCGCACCGCATTCAGGCGATGCGGGAGATGATCCTCGCCAACGACGTGGAAGGCCGCCGCAAGGCGCTGGCCAAGCTCCTGCCGTATCAGAAGCAGGACTTCATCGGCATCTTCAAGGAGATGAACGGGCTGCCGGTGACCATCCGCCTGCTCGACCCGCCGCTACACGAGTTCATCCCGCACGGCACCGGCGACCAGGAGAAGCTCGCGCAGGCCATGGGCATCACCTACGCCGACGTGGTCAACCGCGTGCACCAGCTCCACGAGATGAACCCGATGCTGGGCCACCGCGGCTGCCGGCTGGCCGTCACCTATCCCGAGATCCTCGAAATGCAGGTCGAGGCGATCATCTCGGCGGCCGTCGAGGTCAAGAAGGAGAAGATCGAAGTCCTGCCCGAGATCATGATCCCGCTGGTGGGCATGGTGAAGGAGCTCACCTATCTCAAGAAGTTCCTCATCGAGACCGCCGAGCGGGTGATGAAGGACGCGGGCGTGAAGGTCAAGTACCTCATCGGCACGATGATCGAAGTGCCGCGGGCGGCAGTGACGGCCGACAAGATCGCCACCGAAGCCGAGTTCTTCAGCTTCGGCACCAACGACCTCACGCAGATGACCTTCGGCTTCTCGCGTGACGACATCAACAGCTTCCTGCCCGACTACCTCGCCAAGGAGGTGCTCGAGCGCGACCCATTCCAGAGCCTGGACACCGAGGGCGTCGGCGCGCTCATCCAGATGGCCGTGGACAAGGGCCGCGCGGTCCGCCCGGACATCAAGCTCGGCATCTGCGGCGAGCACGGCGGCGACCCGAAGTCGGTGCACTTCTGCCACACCGTGGGGCTCAACTACGTGAGCTGCTCGCCGTTCCGCGTGCCGATCGCCCGGCTCGCGGCCGCTCACGCCGCCCTGCTCAACGGGCACAGCTCGGCCAAGGCCAAGCCCGCCAGCAAGGCCAAAGCCGGGCGCAAGTCCGCCCGCTGACGCGCAGGGGCGAGCCCGCCAAAGCCCGCGGCGGCACGGAGCATTTACCGTGCTTCAGGGCCGCTCGACCCTCACGGGCAGGTGCATCTCGAGGTCGAGGTAGCGCCGCGTGTCGATGTAGCGTGCGGCGACGGTCTCGTCGGGAACGATGACCAGCACGGCCTCGTCGTCGCCGTCGCCCACCCCGTCGGGCACGCGAAACCGCCAGCTCCGGCGGGTTCCTGCGGGCAGCTCGGGGCCCAGACGGGCTATGCCCAGCGGGCAGGTCTGGCCCGCCCAGTGCAGGCTGGCGCGTGCCGCGATGGCTTCGAGCAGCCGGTCGGTGAGCTCGACGGAGACCTGCGCCCACTCGACGCCGTCGGGGTCGGTCCATCGCGTCGCCCTCACCCGCAGGGATTGCGCGGCCCGCCGCTGGGCGTAGGCCTCACGGACGGGCTGGAGCCACGGCACGCCCGGCGGCAGCACCTCCACCGCGTGCCACGAGGCGTACTCGCGCTGCAAAGCTCGCCCGGCGACGTCGTGCGCCGCCACCACCACCACACGCACCTGGTGGCGCTGGCCGGCGGCCGGCGTAGCCTCACCCGCACCACCACCCGCAGCCCACGGCACCAGAAGGTCCAGCGGGGCGGTGAGTTCGCGTCCGCCTACCGCGCTGGCGGCGTCGCCGCCGGCGTCCGTCGGGGCGTCGGCGGAAACCGACGTCACGTCGTAGGCGACCGGGGCGACGTCGGCCCCCGGAACATCGACGCGGACGCCGGTGACGCGGAGGTGAGGCAACGACGCTGCCGTGACATCGTCGAACACGGCCGCGACGGCCTTTCCCGGGGTGATGCACACGGGCAACGGCGACCCGGCCGCAACGACCGTTGCCACCGCGACCGACGGGCTGAGCCGGCTGAACAGGAAATCGCCATAGGCGGTCGCGTCGATCGCCCCGCGGTCGGCCATGGCCTGCAGAAGCGTCAGCTCGGCCGGGCTGAGCGGGGTGTCGTGGGTCATGAGCGTGCGGGCGTGGCCGAGAAGGGTGTCCTGTGCCGCGGGGTCGTCGAGGCGGCTGAGCAGGGCGGCGAGGGCGGCGTCGCGGGTCGCGCGGTCCACCGCCGCGAGCTGGTTGAGCTGACGCGTGAACGTGACCTGCTCCGCCGCCGGCGACCGCAGGTAAGTGTCGATCGCCGCGGCGGCCATGAGGGCAAGCCCGGCCAAGACCACGGCCGTCGCGGCCGCCACGCCGCCGCGGGAGACGGCGCGATGCCCCTCCACCATCGCGTGGGGCTCGGCGAGGTCCGCGCCACACTTGGGGCAGCGCGGCCCGTGCTCGCCGTGCCGGGGAGGCGTACGGCCAAGGTCGTGGTCGCAGGCGGCGCACGCCGGCCGGTCGTCCGTCCTCCGGCCGCGCAAGGCGATCCCCAGCAGCACCGCCCCTACGCACACGCCCGCGAAGCCCGCCCATGTCAACGGTGTCATTCAGTCGTCCCGGTTGTCCGAACGCCTCGCCGCCGAACTCAGCGCCGCCGATTCTTCCCGGCCGGCCCCGCGCGCCGCTTCGCCGCCCCCGCTCACCGCCGCGCGCGTCGGCCAGAGACGCCCAACCACCCCGCCGCCATGACCAGCACGGCCAGCCCGGCCGGCTCCGGCACCACCACCACGCCCACCCCGCTGAGCTGCACCACCAGCGACGGCCGGGTCATCGCGCCGGGGAGGTCCTCATCCGACACCCCGATGGTCAGCGTCGCGGCGAAGGCGCCGCCGTGCACGGGCGTGAACGTCACCGAGAAGTCGCGGAAATCCCCCGCGTCGATCGGCACCAGCGTCGGCGACAGGTCCGTGGCGAACACCGCTGCGCCCGACGACCCGAAGTGACCGGTCACGCCGCCGGGCGGGGGCGTGGCCGTCAGCGTCACCGCGTCGATGTCCAGCCCGGCGGTGAACCCTGCCACGCTCACCAGGTTGTGCAGCCGCAGCGTCTGCGTCGCCGCCGACCCCACGTCCACCGCGCCGAAGCTGACCGACAGCGACTTGACCTCGCCGGCAGCGTCCAGCGAAGCCCGACCGGGGGCGAGCACGGTCAGCGTGAGGTTCACCACGTCGTCGGCGTCCGCCGAGCCGCGCCCCGGGCCGCTGCTGGTCACGTCGAGGTTGCGGTACGTCACCTGCCCGCTGCGCAGGCCTGCCGTGGTGGTGGACGTGTCCAGCCACACGGTGCTCGTGGCGTTTTGCGGCCCGTACGAGAACGCGTTGAATCGCCCGCTGTTCGACGCCCGTGCCCCGCCCGTGGTCACGACCTCGTAGTACGTCGGCGCTGACCCCGTCTTGGTCAGCGGCACCGTCGCCGTCAACGTCGATGACGCCGCCCCGGCGATCACCCGGCCGAGGTCCACCGCCGAGACGCCGGCGGCGATCTGCGAGTCATTCGGCGTCGGGCTGAAGATCGACCACGCCAGCTCGGGGCGGTCGATGAACGGGTTGCGGTTGCCTTGCGTGTAGCTGGAGCCGCCGTTCCAGTTGGCCGGGCGCGGCTCACTGGCCCACGCGGCGGCGGAGAAGATCAGGTGGTTGCGTCGCCGCTCGGGCAGGTCTGGCGGGTCTTCGTAGTGGTAGCGGAGCAGCGACTGCAGGTCGCCGAGCTGACCCGTCGCGCTGGCGGGGTTGCCGTTGACCAGCTGCAGGTTCACCGTGTTGGCGTCACGGCCGTCGTAGCGCACGGCCGCATACATCGCCGCGCGGGCAGCGTCGCCGCGGTCCATCACACCGGGGTAGAAGTAGGTGACCCCGCCGACGTTGGTGGTGCCGGCCAGCGGCGAGGTGCCGCTCACCCCCGAGCCGTTGCCGCCGAAATTGAGGTTCGACCGCGTCTGGTTGATGCTGCCGATGGGCCGGAGCATGTGCAGGTCGGAGAAGTCGGCCCCCGTGTCGGTGGGGTCGCCGGGCGAAGTCACTTGCCTCGACCGCGGCCAGACGTGCTCGCGTTGCCAGCTCACGCCCGAGTCCCATCCGTTGATGCCCGAGGCCGACAGCGGGAGCAGGTTGAGCATCTCGCCGGTATAAAACAATCGCAACTCGTTGGGATTGCTGGGGTTCGGGTCCAGCACCTGGAGTGCCCAGCGGGCGTTGGCGTAGGACACGACCGTGTGCCCGCGGATAATCTCGTGCAGCGCGTTGCGCAGGGCCGTCCCCGTGAGGCCGGTCGCCGGCGTGTAGTAGCTTGCCGGCGGCTCGTACTGCCCCCGCACAGCGGACGACAGTGCCGCCGGCGCGGCCAGGGCGGCCGCAAGAAGTCGCCAGGTTGGTCCCCTCATGCAGACCGACAGTATGCCCCCCGTTTGACGGGGCGGCCAATCGCCTTCACGTCCTCTTGACGGTTGGCCCCTAGTCGCGGACGACGACTTCCGTGCCGATGCGGACCGCGCGGGCCAGCCGCACGGCGTCCCAGTTGGTCAGGCGGAAGCAGCCGTGTGAGCCGGTCTTGCCGATGTCTTCCGGACGGGGGGTGCCGTGCAGGCCGTAGCCGGGGCGGTCCAGGCCGATCCACGCCAGGCCGACGGGGTTGCGTGGGCCGGGGGCGATGATCAGCCGCCGGGTGACGTTCTTCACTTCCGGCCACGACTCGGGATTGAACGTGTAGTTGGGGTCGGTGGCGACGACCGTCACGCGGAGCGAGCCGACGGGCCGCTTCTCCACCTCCCGGGCGATGGAGCAGTGCAGCAGCAGCACGTGTCGCCCGTCGGCGTCGAAGCCGCGGACGAGCTTCTCGGTCAGGTCGATCTCCAGCCGCGAGATGGCCGGCAGCCGGACGGGGTCGAGCCGGGGGAGCAGCACTTCGTCGCCCGTCTGCAGGCGGGCGAAGTTGACCCCGGGGTTGAGGTAGCGGAGGAACTCGCGGGTGCACCAGCCGCGCTCGGCCAGCAGCTCTTCCAGGTCGGCGAAGCCGGAGAAGGACAGCCTTGCCCGCTCGTTCCAGTCGTTGGGGATGGGGCCGGTGATCTGGGCGGCGTCGGCGTCGGTGATGCGGTAGCGGAGCGGCTCGAAGCCGCGTTTCACGCCGCCGCGGGCCTCGAGCAGCGCTTCCCACGTGCGGCCGTCCATGTCGCCGGTCGGGGGAAGGCCTCGGGCCCGCTGGAAGCTCTCGATGGCCAGCCGGGTGCGCCGGCCGGGCCGCCCGTCGATGAGCCCCGGCGAGAAGCCGACTTCCGCCAGCACCTGCTGGACGACGGCATGGCGGAGGCGCACGTCGCGGCTCTCACCGCCCACGGGCAGACTGCGGGCGTCGTCCGTCCAGCCGGCCGTCAGCAGCATCGCCGCCACGCACCACGCACATCTCCAACGCATACACGCGATTATCGGACAACGCGCCCTGAAAAGTCGCGTGATTCGTGCCGCCGGGCCCGGGCAGACGGTCGCCGGACAACTCGCCCCCCGCCCCCGGCCGACCGGCCGACGCCGCCGTCAGCCCGACTGACGCCGGTAGGTGCCCGGCGAGAGGTGGTAGCGGCGTCGGAACGCCTTACAGAGGTGGTTGGCGTCGGCGAAGCCGCAGGCGCCGGCCAGTTCTTTGAGCGACCGGTCGGTGGTGGTGAGCTGCCGCGCCACCTCCGCAAGGCGGACCTCGGCCACGTAGTCGGCCGGGGCGTGCCCGGTGGTGCGACGGAAGTGGTGGGAGAAGTGCGTGCGGCTCATGCCGTGCCGCCGGGCCAGCTCATCGACGGACACCCGCCGGGTGAGGTTCTCCAGCACGTACCGCCGGGTGTCCGAGAGCAGCTGGTCGCGTTCGGTGACCGAGACCGACCGCTCGTGGACATGGCGTTCGAGCTCGAGCATGAAACGGAAGATCGCGCCTTCGCGGTCGAAGCGGTCGGGGAAGCCCCCTTGGAAGGTGCCTTCGGCCAGTTCGGCCGCCGCCAGCACGAGCGGCGCGTTGGGTGCGGCCGAGAGCACTTTCCCCACGCCGCCGACCGCGGCCGAGAGCCGCTGTACGGCATACGGGTGGTGCGTGATGGTCCAGAAGAACGTCCACTCGTGGCCCGCCGGGAGGTAGTACGTGTGGTCCGACGGGATGACCGCAAGGAACGCACGGCCGGGGGGCAGCGGATGGACCCCGCCGGCGTCGCGGTAGATGCCCTGCCCGCCGAGCGTGTACTGGAACAGGATGAACGGGACGCGACGCGACCCCGAGCGGCGCAGCCCGTCCCAGCGGTAGGTGGCGGGGTCGGTGCGGGTTTCCAGCCCGGCGTACACGCCGACCGTGGCGGCCTGCGCGCGTCGCTCGGGCGTGTGAAACGCCCAGACCTCGGCGAGGCGGTCGTACAGCCCGCGGAAGGCCGCGGGGACGGTCTGCGGCAGGGGCGTTCGACCTGTCACAATTCGACCATTCTAATCCCAAATGTGCCCTTGTGAGCGTGGCCGGGCGGGGAACACTCACTCAAGAACAGGCTATTTGCAGGCAGGTGCCGCCTGCCAGGGAGCACGCCATGCCCGTCCGCATTGCCATGATCGGTGCCGGCTCGATCGGCTTCACCCGCAAGCTCGTCCACGACATCGTGGCCGTGCCCGAGCTGGCGGACACGGTTTTTGCGTTCATGGACATCTCCGAGCGCAACCTCGAGATGGTCAGCACGCTCTGCCGCAAGGACCTCTCGGCCAACCAGCTTCCCGCCCGCATCGTGGCCACCACCGACCGCCGCGAGGCCGTCCGCGACGCCGACTACGTCATCTGCACCATCCGGCAAGGGGGGCTGGAGGCCTTCCAGCTCGACGTGGACATCCCGCTGAAATACGGCGTGGACCAGTGCGTCGGCGACACGCTGTGCGCCGGGGGCATCATGTACGGCCAGCGCACCATCGCGGCGCTGCTGGAGATCTGCCGCGACATCCGCGAGCTGGCCAAACCCAACGCCCTGCTGCTCAACTACTCCAACCCCATGGCGATGAACACCATCGCCTGCAACCTGCCCGTCGAGCAGGGGGGCGGCGGCGTGCGGACCATCGGGCTGTGCCACGGCGTGCAGGGCGCCCACTGGCAGCTCGCCCATGCCGTCGAGGTCTACCTCAAGTCCACCGGGCAGCTCCCGAAGGACTACGCCTCGCCGGGGCAGACGGCCAAAGAGCACTGGGCCACGAAGGAACTGGGCATCCCGCTGGGCATGCACCGGAGCGAGCTCGACGTGGTGTTCGCCGGCATCAACCACCAGACGTGGTGCGTGCAGGCGAGCTGGCGGGGGCGGGACATGCTCCCGGTCATCCGCGAGTGGATGCCCAAGGTCCCCGGCTTCCAGCGCACGGAAAAGGTCCGGCTCGATGTGCTCGCCCGCTTCGGCTATTACAGCACCGAGTCCAACGGCCACCTCAGCGAATACCTCCCGTGGTACCGCAAACGCTGGGACGAAATCCCCCAGTGGATCGACATGTCGCACTGGATCCACGGCCAGACCGGCGGCTACCTCCGCGAGTGCACCGACGGCCGCAACTGGTTCGAAACCGAGTACCCCCGTTGGCTCAGCGAGCCGTCGCCCCGCATCACGCCGGACCAGCGCAGCGAAGAGCACGGCTCGTACATCATCGAAGCCCTTCACACCGGCCGGACCTACCGCGGCCACTTCAACGTGATCAACCGCGGCCACATCCCCAACCTGCCCGAGGGCGCGTGCATCGAAATCCCCGGCTACGTGGACCGCACCGGCATCCACATGCCCGTCGTCGGCGAGCTGCCGATGGCCTGCGCGGCCACCTGCTCGGCCAGCATCCACGTGCAGCAGATGTCGGTGCGGGCGGCCCTTACCGGCGACGTTCAGCTGCTCAAGCTGGCCATGCTGCACGACCCGCTCGTGGGCGCGGTGTGCAACCCCGAAGAGGTGTGGCAGATGGCCGACGAGATGCTGGTGGCGCAGGCGAGGTGGCTGCCGCAATACGCCGCCGCCGTCCCCGCCGCACGCGACCGGCTGGTGGCCGCCGTCAAGGGCGGCACGCGTGTCCGTCTGCGCGACACCCGGGGTGCCGCCCGCCGGCCTTGACCGGTGATGTCGGCACACCGCGATTCCCGACGCCCGTCCCGGCAAGCTTATGAAATCACTGCACGGCCCGCCGCTTTCGGTTTAGATACGGGCGATGGCGCCGCCGCCGGCCATGCTGGGCGTGGAGCTGGAGTATCTCGGCTGGGCCGAGCTGCTGGGGGCGTTTGTCGTGCTCGGCGGGCTGGTGGTTGTGCTGGCCCGCGGGGCGATGGCGGGGATGAGCCGCCGTCGCCGCTGGGCGGCCGTCGGCCTGCGGCTGACGCTGCTGGCGGTGCTGCTGCTGGTGCTGGGGGGGCTGCGGGTGGAACGCCGCGGGCGTGACGTCGAGGTCGTGGTCGTCCGCGACGTCTCGCTGTCCACGGTCCGCGTCCGCGACTTCCCCCGCATCGACCCGGCCGACTCCGTGCAGTCGGCCGTCGAACGGCTCATCGCTGACGCCGTGGCGGCTCACAAGCCGCCGACCGACCGCGTCGGCCTCATCAGCTTCGCCCTCCAGCCTTTCATCGAGTCCATGCCGGGGCCGCGGCTGGGCCAGTCGGCCCAGGTGATCCGCGACGTCTCTGCCGGCACGGACATCGCCGCCGCGCTCATGCTCGCCACCGCGGCGTTCTCCGACGGCGCGATGCGCCGTGTCGTGCTGATCACCGACGGCAACGCCACCGCCGGCGACCTCGACCGCGCCCTCGCCCAGCTCGCCGCCCTGAAGATCCCCGTGGACGTCGTGCCCCTGCGCTACCGCAGCACGGGCGAAGTGCTGCTGGAACGCATGACCACGCCCACGTGGCGTCGCGAGAACGAGCCGTTCACGCTGGACCTGATCTTCCGCTCCACCGCCGCCGCGCCCGTGACCGGCCGGCTGACGGTGCTGCATCAGGGCGTGCCGATGGTGCTCGGCGACGACGGCTCGGCCACGCGTCGCGTGACGCTGAACCCGGGAACGAATGTCGAGCGGGTCCGCGTGCCGGGGTTGCGACGGCCGGGCGTGCACGAGTTCAAGGCGGTCTTCGAGCCCGACACCGCCCCCGGCACCGACGACCCGGCCGAGTCGGCCCGCCTTCTGGCCAACCGAACGGCCAGCGGCTTCACGTTCGTCCGCGGGCGCGGGCAGATCCTCTACGTGAACAACGTGCCCGGGCAGGGCGGGCTGCTCCTGGCCGAGGCGCTGCGGCGCCAGGGCATCGGCATCGACCCGGAGAACATCATCCCCCCCGAGCGGTTTCCCGCTTCGCTGCTGCCGTTGCAGGACTACGACGCGGTGATTCTGGCCAACGTGCCCCGCGGCGTCGGCGGACTGAGCGACGAGCAGCAGAACGTCCTGGCGGCCTACGTGCACGAGCTCGGCGGCGGGCTGGTCATGATCGGCGGCGAGCAGGCGTTCGGAGCCGGCGGGTGGTCGGGGTCGCGGCTGGAGCAGGTCCTGCCGGTGGACATGGACGTCCCGGCCCGCCGCGAGATCCCCAAGGGCGCGCTCGTGCTGCTGATGCACTCCTGCGAGATGCCCGACGGCAACTACTGGGGCGAGCAGTGCGCCATCAAGGCCGTCGAAGCGCTCAGCGCGCAGGACGAAGTGGGGGTCATCAGCTACGCGTGGCGGGGCGTCGCCGGCCGCGGGGGGGCCCAGTGGGACTTCCCCCTGCAACCCCGCGGCGACGGCGGCAAGGCGATCGCCGCCATCAAGAACATGCAGCTCGGCGACATGCCCGACTTCGAGGACGCCTTCCTCGCCGCCCTCAACGGACTCGCCGGCAACCCGGGCCTCAAGGACTCCGACGCCCGGCAGAAGCACATGATCATCATTTCCGACGGCGACCCCGCCCCGCCCAGCCCGGCCACACTCGACGCCTTCCGCGAAGCCCGGATCACCGTCTCCACCGTCACCGTCTATCCGCACACCACCGAGGCCGCCGGCGTGCCGAGGACCATGCGGCTCATCGCCGAGGCCCTGGGCGGACGCGTCTACGGCCCCATCGAGGCCAACCCGCAGCAGCTCCCGCAGATCTTCATCAAGGAAGCCACCGTCGTCCGCCGCTCGCTCATCCAGGAAGCCCGCGAAGGCTTCCCGCTCCGTCAGGCCCCCGCGCTCACCGACGCCGTCCGCGGCATCGTCGTCCCGTCCACGGTCAGCGGCTACGTGCTCACCAGCCGCAAGGCCAGCCCGCAGGTCGAAGTGCCCATCGTCGCCGGCCGCGAGTCCGACCCGATCCTCGCCTACTGGCAGACCGGGCTGGGGCGGGCCATCGCCTTCACCTCCGACGCCCACAACCGCTGGGCCGCCAGCTGGTACGCCAGCGACGTCTACGACCGCTTCTGGGCCCAGGTCGTCCGTGCCGTCGCCCGTCCCCCCATGTCCGCCGAACTGGACGTGCAGACGATGCTGGTGGCCGGCGAAGAGACGGCCGGCGTCGAGCGCGGCAAAGTCATGGTGGAGGCCGTCCGGCCGGACGGCACGTTCGACTCGATGCTGCAGCTCGAAGGCACGGTCGTCGCCCCCGACCTCACCGCCCGGCCCGTGCGGCTGCAGCAGACGGCCCCCGGCATCTACGAAGCGCTTTTCGACACGCCGCTGCCGGGCAACTACGTCGTGAGCCTGCGGTACGCCGGCAGCGACGGCGCTTCGGGGTTCCTCGTCAGCGGCCTCGCCCGCACCGCCAGCCCGGAACTGCGCGACCTCCAGAGCAACGACACCATCCTGGCCGAGATCGCCCGCCGGACGGGCGGCCGCCTGCTGCCCGCGTGGGACGTCGCCGGGCAGACCTGGTGGACCCGCGACGGCCTGAGCCCGCGCGTGGCCACGCTGCCCGTCTGGCACCTGCTTCTCCCGCTGGCCCTGCTGCTGCTGCTGATGGACGTGGCGGTCCGCCGGCTGGCCATCGACCGCGCGATGCTGGCCGCCGCGTGGGCGAAGCTGCGGTTGATCGTCCAGAGCTACACCCACACCACGCGCGAAGAGGTCGAACGTCTGCGGGCCGCCGGCCGGCCACCCTCTCCGCCCGCGACGCCCGCCCCCTCCCCACCGCCGGGGACGGTACAGCCGCCCGCCCCCCGCATGTCGCCCCCGGCGGGGGTCGGGGGCGAGCTGGACACGCTGGTCGGCGGCGCCTCGCCCCGGCCCACAAGCACCCCCGCCGACAAGCCGCCCGAATCCCCCGGCGGCCTGCGCGATTTGCTCAAAGCCAAACAGCGTGCCCGAGAGGAGATCGAAGAGCGTAAAAAACAGCCCTAGCTTCCCGCGGCCGGCCGCACCCTCTCCCGCCCGACCTCTTCTCCGGAGACCCTGTCCCCATGCCCAGCCTACCCGCCGACGTCAGCGCCCGGTGCGACCGCTTCCGGGAGGATTACCGCCGAGTTCAGCAGGAGATCGGCAAGGTCATTGTCGGTCACGCCGACATCGTGGACGGCGTGCTCACCTGCCTGTTCGTCGGCGGCCACGCGCTGCTGGAAGGCGTTCCGGGGCTGGGCAAGACCGCCCTCATCCGCGCCCTGGCCGGCGCGTTGGACCTGAAGTTCAGCCGCATCCAGTTCACGCCCGACCTCATGCCCGCCGACGTGCTGGGGACCAACGTCATCGACGAGTCGGCGTCGGGACGGCGCGAGTTCCGCTTCATGCCCGGGCCGATCTTCGCCCAGATCGTGCTGGCCGACGAAATCAACCGCGCCACGCCCAAGACCCAGTCCGCGCTGCTGGAGGCCATGCAGGAGCGGCAGGTGACCGCCGGCGGGGAGATCCGCCGACTGCAGCCTCCCTTCTTCGTCATGGCCACGCAAAATCCCATCGAGCAGGAGGGCACCTACCCGCTCCCGGAGGCCCAGCTCGACCGGTTTTTCTTCAAGCTGCTCGTGCAGTACTCCAGCCGCGACGAGCTGCACCAGATCCTCGACCGCACCACGGCCGGGGCGACCGAGCCGGTCCGGCCGGTGCTCGACGGCGAGCGGATCCTCGCCCACCAGTCGCTCGTGCGGGAGGTCGTCGTCGCGCGGCACGTGCAGGACTACGCCGTCCGTCTGGTGCTGGGCACGCACCCCGGCAGCCCCTATGCCGACGCGGAGGTCACGCGCTATCTGCGCTACGGCGCCAGCCCCCGCGCGGCACAGGCGCTGGTGCTGGCGGGCAAGGTCCGCGCCCTGCTCGACGCCCGCTTCAACGTCAGCTTCAGCGACCTGCGGCAGGCGGTGCTGCCGGCGTTGCGGCATCGCATCCTGCTCAACTTCGAGGCCGAAGCCGAAGGCGTCTCGCCGGACCGCGTCCTCGAGACGCTGATCGCCAAAACCCCGGACCAGCTCGAGGAGAACCGCTGACCATGGCCCGCTACCGCATCCCCCCCAACTGCGGCAAGGTGCGTGTGGTGATCGCACAGGGCGGCAAGTATGCCGTCTGGAACGGCAAGGACGACCGCCGGCACGAGCTGCTGATCCTCTGCCGCGACAAGAAACAGGCGATGGAAATCGCCCGCAAGATCAACGAAAAAGACCACGACGGCGAAATCGAGATCACCGGCTGACCGCCCCCCGTACCACTTGCGCCGAAGCCTTCCGGTACCGCCCCCACCCCCCGTACCGACCCCCGTCTCGGCCCCCCGCACCGGCGGACCGTGCGGCCTACTTGCCGATCGCTTTGAGGTAGGCGTCGGCGTCGAGCAGCTTGTCGCTGGTGGCCGTGGGCCGCACGCGGATCATCCACCCGGCACCGTACGGGTCGGAGTTCACCTTGCCCGGGTCGTTGTTCAGCGCGGTGTTCACCTCGACCACCTCTCCCGACACCCCGCTGTAGAGGTCGCTGGTGGCTTTGACCGATTCGATCTCCCCCCAGGCGGTGTCTTTGGTGACGCGCGTGCCGACCTTGGGCAGCTTCACGTACGTGACGTCGGTGAGCTCGTCGGCCGCGAACTGCGTGATGCCGATTTCGATGAGCTCGCCCCGCGGCAGGTGCCACTCGTGCGAGACCAGATATTTGCGGTCGTTGGGAACGTTCATGGTGTGGGAGTCGTGGGGGTTGAGGACGGGGCGGCCGCGGCCGCAGCGCCGGTCCGCTTATAAAACGGCAGCTTCACCACCTTGGCGGGGATCATGCTCCCCCGCAGGTCCACCGACAAGTCGGTCCCCGCCTCGGCGAAGGCCGACTCGACGTACGCCATGGCGATCGACTTGCCCAGCGTCGGCGAGAGCGTCCCGGAGGTCACGCTGCCCACCACCCGCTCGCCGGAGACGACCGGCGTGTGCTGTCGGGCGATGCGCCGTTCCGCCAGCTCCAGCCCCACCAGCCGTCGCGCCGGCCCGGCTTCGGCCACCTTCCGCAGCGCTTCCGCCCCGATGAAGTCCTTGGAGAGGTCCACCGCCCACCCCAGCCCGGCCGAGAGCGGGTCGATCTCCGCCGTCAGCTCGTGCCCGTACAGCGGCATCCCCGCCTCCATGCGCAGCGTGTCGCGTGCCCCCAGCCCCGCCGGCGCGATCGTCGCGTTCTCCTTGTTCAAGCTCCCGGCGATCAGCTTGATGGCCATCGACGCCGCCTTGGCCGGCAAAATCACCTCGATCCCGTCTTCGCCGGTGTAGCCGCTGCGGAAGACGTATACCTTGAACAGCAGCAGGTTGGCCGACTCGAAGTGGTAGCGTTTCAGGTTTTTGACATCCACCGGCAGCACGCCCGCCACCCGGTCGATCACCTTCGGACCCTGAATCGCCACCATCGCCGTGGACATCGTCTGGTCCACCAGGTCGCAGTCGAAATCGAACTGTCGGCGCACGGCGATGAAATGCCGGTGCACCGCGTCCCGGTTCGACGCGTTGCACACCATCAGCCACTGCTTCACGTCGCGCGAGACGATGACGTCGTCGATCACCCCGCCCCGCTCGTTGCAGATCAGCGAGTACCGCGACTGCCCCACCTTCATGTCCGAAAGCTTGCGCGTCAGCGCCTTGTCCAGCAGGCCCAGGGCGTCGCGGCCGCTGATCTGCAGCCGACCCATGTGCGAAACGTCAAAAATCGCGCCCGAGTTGCGGCATTGGTGATGCTCCTCGGCGATCGACTTGTACAGGATCGGCATCTCCCAGCCGGCGAACTCCACGAACTTCGCCCCCGCCTCGACGTGAAAGTCGTAAAACGGCGTCCGCAGCAGCGGGCGGGCGGGGCCAGTTCCGGTGGGCGGGGTGTCACTCATGCTGGGCGGGAGTGTATCTCGCCGCCGCGGACGGCGGATAGCCGCCCCTCCCCCTGACCCCCGGTCTGCCCCCCCTGTCCCCCGCCCACCCGGTCCCGAGCCCGCAGCCTCCCCGCAGCCCCCCCGCAGCCCTCCGCGGTCCCCCCCGCCCACCCCACAACCCCCGACGCGGCGCCGCACGCCCGTGGCCGGCGGCAGCCCGTCCGGCTCACGCCGTCCGGCTTACCCCCGTCCGCCTTACCGATGTTTCGCAAGCCGGGTCACGCTCAACCCGAGCGATGAAGCGGTGTAGTAGGAGCAGGGAGCCGACGTACGCTCATCGGGGTGACCGCCTCCGGGACCGCCACCGCGCTCGGCCGGGACAACCGTGCGTCGGCCACAGACGGGATGTGAACCATGGACTTCAGTGACGTTAAAAAGTGGCACATCGCGCTGGCGCTGCCCGTGTTCACCGCGGCGCTGACGTTCTCCTACCTGCAGATGGAGCCGGCCGCCAACCCGCGGACCACCTCGCCCAGCAACTTCGAGCAAGCCCTGCTGTCGCGTCCGGTGGGCCGGGACAAGCCGGTTCCCCGCGTACAGAACATCCGCGTGTATCCGCCGGTGGACGGGCTCTACACCGTCAACTTCGACCAGCTCGTGGAAGACCGCGCCAACGACCGCTGGCTGCTTCAGCCGTGGAGCTTCACCGCACGCAGCCCGCGGCCCGACTCCAACCAGACCATCCTCGAGTGGCTCGAGCAGCTCCGCGCCAGCAATCCGGAGCAGGTCAAGTTCACCTACGAGTGGTGGCGCGAACCCAAACGTCTCTGGACCCTCTGGGGTGTCTTCACCGGCGTGCTGCTGCTGTGGGGCGTGGTCATCCCCGGCGTGATGTGGCTGGTGCGGGGCGGCGCGAAGGAACTGAAGGAAGTGGCCACGATGAAGCCGCCGCCCCCGTCGCCGGCCGAAGCCGCCGCCGCCGCGTCGGGTCCGTCGGCGGAAGACCAGGCCCGTCTCGGCGAGATGATCGACCGCCTCGAGGAAGCCACCGCCGGCATGTCGCCCGGTGCTGCTCCCGCCCCGGCCGCCGCCGGCACCGCCACGGCCACCGCCCCGGCCCCCAAAGTGCTCTCGGGTAAACCCTTGGAACCGCTCCCCGAGCTCAACAAGCCCGAGGAGCCCAAGGAGTACAAAGGCGAGTTCTACCCCGTCGCCCGGCCCAAAGCGACCAAGCACGATTGAACCGCCCCCCGCCCGGGCGGCGTTTCCTGAATCGGACGCGACCCGCGGACGCCGACGCCCGGCCGCCTGACGGCACGCCCGGGCAACGCGAACCACGCCGGGTCGATTTTCAGGAGACGACCATGCTCAAGTTGCTCGTGGGCCTCACGGCCCTGTTCCTCGGCTCGGCCCAGCTCCCGGTCACGGCGGACGCCTCCGCCTCCGCCGACTGCAAGTGCTCGTGCGCCTGCTGCAGCGGCGGTTCCTGCACCTGTGCCGACTGCAAGGCCTGCTGCGGCGGGGGCTGCTGCAAGTAGCCTCATCCGGTCGGGACGGGCCGACGGCACCGCCTCGACGACAACCTGCCTTACGTGCCGGGCCCGGACGCACATCCGGGCCCTTTTCGTCAAGGCGCCGACGCACGCGGGCGGGAGGCCTACGGCCGTCCCGGAAAGAGGTGGCGGTCGAGTTCGCGACGTTCCTGTTCACGCCGGAGCTGCTCCTGCAGACGCCGCTGTTCGTCGAGCTGGCGCTGCAGCTCGCGTTCCCGTTCCCGCCGCTCGCGTGCCAGCCGCTCCAGCTCCCGCTCGTTCTGGTCCCGACGCAGGTCGTCCAGCAGGTCCGGGCGGGGCGGGAAGACCGGCCCCACGCCCGCCCGCTCTCTCAGCAGCAGGTGTTGCTGCACCGCCGCCAAGGCCCCCTCCACCGCCGAAAGACGCTGGGGCACATCGTCCGCCGCCGTGATCGCGCGTACCGCCTTCCCGTCAGCATCGAAAAAGGTGAGCACCGCTCGGCCGTCAGGCCCCCGGGCCAGCGTCGCCAGCACGCGATCGCCGTCGTCCACCAGCTCGAAACGGGTCGCCCGCTGCGGGCTGGCGAGTCGGCCCATCGCCACGCCGGCGGCCAGCGCCAGAAGGCTCACCAGCGCTAACCGATGCCAACGCAGCGCCCGCCCGAGCGCGACCGCCGGGTCAGCCCCGGCCGGAGATGCACCGTGTCCCATGACCGATGCTACGGGCGGCTACGCGGCACCACCGCATGCTCGCGGGCCTCTCTTCACCTCACCCGCCGACGCCGCAGCAGCAGGACCGACGCCGGCCCCAGCAGGGCGACGGCGGCCGGCTCGGGCACCACCGCCATCCGCCCGAAATCGAACGACGCCGCCCCACGCGTCGTGTTGTCTCCGATGAACAGGAAGTTGCTCTGGCTGTACACCGGTCCGAACACGGTCGGCGTGGCGGAGTAGTCGCGCAGCGGCCCGGTCAGCAGCAGCGTCGAGCCCATCCGCAACTCGTAGGTCGTGGCCAGCAGCGTGAGGTAGTACGCCGTGGCGTTGGTGGGGTCGAACGGGGTGTGCAGGACCTCCTCACCGATGGCGAAGAAGCCGACCTCTTGGCTGAAGATGCGGTCCGGCCAGAAGCCCAGCTCGACCCCCCGCGCGTCGCCGTTGAGCAGCAGCAGCGACAGCCCGGCCCGCCGCCCCACGCCGAGCAAGAAGACTTCCGAACTCACCAGGCTCAGGTGAAACTGCAGCGTGTTCTGCGTCGGCGACAGCGGCACGCCCGTGTAAATCAGCCCGCCGTAGCCGCCGCGGTCGGCCATCGTGGAGACGAGCACCGACTGCCCGGCCCCGATGGTGAAGTCGGGCCAGGGTGTGGGGACGGCCGCCGGCGCCGGTGCCTGCGAGACGGCCAGCCAGCCGTAGGCGGTGGGCGGCAGGGGGGCGTTGGCGGGGTACAACTCCACCGCGGCCAGCGACGCCGACGCGGACATCCCGAGCACCACCGCCGCAGCAGCAAAACGATAGATCATGCCACGCCCTCCTCGCGGGTGAACTTCTGTCCCCGGAATATACCACCGCGTTGGCCGTGGGGTCGGGCAGGCCGTCCGTGTGCCGGGGCGGGGGCTCTGGAAGGTGGTAGCTGGGGGGGTTGGGGGGGGTTAGGGGCTGAGCCCGAGTGCAGGGCCGTTAGAGTTCCGACGTTGCCGAAAACACGACCACACCGGCGGCAGGGCCGGTGTGGTCGGGAGGAGAGAGAGAAACAGCTCTGGAGGGTAGGCCCCGCGTTGCCCGTGCGGTTCGACCGGTCCGGGAGCGGCGGGGCGACCGCAAGGGGGGGCCGGCCACACGCCGCCTTGCGGGCGGTTCGGGCCGGCTTCCGGGCCGTTTACGCCGCCTTGCGGGCGGTGTTGCCCACGCCCTGGGCGGGTTTGGCCGAGAGCTTATAGGACGCCGCGGACGAGCCGCCGGCGGGCGTGAAGGAGCCGCCGGGGTTGGTGGTCGTCTTGAACCGGGAGACGATCTCGGAGAGTTCGGCGGACATGCGGGAGAGCTCGGCGGCGGCGGTCTTGGTGTGGCTGGCCGCTTCGCTGGTCGCCTGCGTGGCCGTGCCGATGGCCGAAATGTTCTGCGTGATCTCCGACGACCCGCGGGCGGCCTCGGACATGTTGCGGGTCATTTCGTTGGTCGTGGCCGACTGCTCTTCCACCGCGTTGGCCACGGAGGTGTTGAAGTCGTTGATGCGGTTGATGACTTCGGTGATCTCGGCGATGGCCTTGATCGCGCCGTCGGCGCTGCTCTGGATGGCGTTGATCTTCTGCTCGATGTCCAGGGTCGCCCGCTTGGTCTGATGGGCCAGTTCCTTGACCTCGTTGGCGACGACGGCGAAGCCCTTGCCCGACTCGCCCGCCCGCGCGGCTTCGATCGTGGCGTTGAGGGCCAGCAGGTTGGTCTGCTCGGCGATGCCGACGATGACCTGCACGACCTTGCCGATCTCGCGGGACGCCTCGCCGAGCTGCTTGAAGGTCGCCTCGGTGCTCGTGGCGGTCTTGACGGCCGCGGTCGCCGACTGCGCCGCCTGCGACGCGTTCTTGGCGATCTCGCCGATGCTGGCGGTCATCTCTTCCGCGCCGGTGGCCACGGTCTGGATGGAGCGGTTGACCTGCTCCGCCGCCGCCGACACCACCGTCGTCTGGCTGGAGGTCTCTTCGGCCGACGCCCCCAGCTGCACGCTCGTGGACGAGAGCTCCTCGCTGGCGGCGGCAAGGGCCTGGGAGTTGGTCGTCAACACGGACACGGTCTGATTCAGGAAGGCCGAGAGTTCGCGGAAGCTGCTGGCCAGCACACCGACCTCATCGCGGCTCTCGTACGTCACGTTCTGCGTCAGGTCGCCCTTGGCGATGGCGGCGGCGACCTTGGTGATCTCACCCAGCGGCCGCGAGATCATCCGGGACAGGACGACCCCCATGATCAGCGCCACGCCGGCCGCGACCACCGCCACGCCCACCATGAGCCAGTTGAACAGCGCGCCCAGGTAGTCCGACTTTTCGTAGATGCCCCGGACGTACACGGCCCGCGCTTCCATCAGCTCTTCAAATGCGTCGGTGACGTTCGCCGCCGTCGAGGCGTTCGCCACCAGCACGCCGGTGATGTCACTCAGCCGGTTGCTCGCCGCCAGCGTTTTGACCTGACCGATCACCGGCTCGTAGGCCGAGACGTGCTTCTCGAGGTTGGCGTACGCCTGCTTCGCCCGGTCGGAGACGATGGTCGCTTCGAAGTCCTTCATTTCCTGCCGGATGTGGGCCCATTTCTGGTCCACGGTGCGGAGGATCTCGGCGGCCCGCACCGGGCTCTCGGCCAGCGCCGTGTCGCGAAGCGCGATGCGGACGCGCTGGAAGTCGGTCGCCGCCCCGGCCAGGTTCACCAGGGGTCGCGTGCCCCGCTCGTACAGCTCATCGTTGGCCGCCCCGAGCCGGGTGATGCCGATGATGCCCACCACGCCGACGACGGCGGCGAACGCCGCGGCGACGAGGAAGCCCGTGATGAGCTTGGTCCCGATGGACAGGTTACGAAAACCGGACAACATGCCGTCTCCTTCTCAAACGTGTGCCAGGCCGCCCGGCCCGTCGGCCGGATGCCACACGGCGGCGTATCGGCTATCGGTCAAAAACGGGGCGACGTGAATGCGCTGTAAGTCTCGCGTTTTCAAGACAATCCTGTCGGCATATCCGGTTCACGGCAGCACACTGGTCGTTGCCACACCGGTCGGGGTTTGCCCCATGTCCCCGTCGCGACGAAGATGCCCCGCACCGTGAGCAACCCGCCGTCATCTTCCGCCCCTCCCGCGCCTCTCCCCACGACCGCCCCGCCGCCGCTGTCCACCGCACGCGACCACCGGGCCTACGTCGTCCCGTTTTTCACCTTCATGGTGCTCACGTTTCTTGGCAGCTTCGAGGGGTGGTTCCCCTTCAGCTACGTGTGCAAGACGCTGCTGGTGACGGTGCTCATCGCGTATTACTGGCCCTGCTACACCCGCATTTCCTGGCGCTACTGGCACGTGGGCGTGGCGGCCGGGGTGGTCGGGGTCATCCAGTGGGTTGGGATGGAAAAGGCGCTTCTGGCGGTCTGGCCGGACTATCCGCGGATGGGGGGCGAGCCGTTCAATCCGTTATCGGAATTCGCCACGCCCGCCGCCGCGTGGGCGTTCATCGCCGTCCGCTGGGCCGGGGCCACGCTGCTGGTGCCGGTCATGGAGGAGCTGTTCTGGCGGGACTACCTGCACCGGCAGCTCATGGCCCCCAACGACTTCAAGATGGTGGGCGTGGGCGAGTGGGACCTCAAGGCGTTTCTCATCGTGGCGGTGGTCTTCGGGGCCGGCGTGCACGTCCAGTGGCTCACCGCGGTGGTCTATGGGCTGATGATCGGCGGCCTGCTGGTCACCACACGCAGCCTGGGCGCGTGCATCCTCTGCCACGCCGTCACCAACTTCCTGCTGGGGGCCTACGTCCTCTGGACCGGCGACTGGTACTTCTGGTGACCGTCAACAGCCCGAGGGTGAGCGGCACCGCCACGGCCAGACACACGCCCACCAGCAGCAGACACGCCTGAATCATCGGGTCGTACCGCTGCATGTGCACCCAGCTCAGCAGCAGGGGGGTCAGCAGCGGCGGCGACGGCGGCGCCACCAGCATCGTCGTCGGCACCTCACCCAGCGACAGCACCCCAACCCCCAGCGATGCCGCCACCGCCGCCGGCCACATCGTCGGCAGCACTACCCGTGTCAGCGTCGCCCACGGCCCCGCCCCGTCCACCGCCGCCATCTCACGCAGTCGCCGCGCCGACGGGCCGTGTGCCACGGCCGCCGACGTCAGCAGCGCCACCCACCCGTACCGCGCTACATACCCCAGCACCGTCACCAGCGGCGTGTCGTAGACCCAGAACGTCCACGGCCGGTTGTACAGCCGCACCAGCGCGATCCCCACGAACAGCCCGCCGACAAGGAACGTCGCCAGCCCCAGCCCCAGCGCCGTCCACGGCCGGGCGACGCTTCCCAGCAGCACGATCGCAGCGCCGGCGAGACATCCCAACGCCCCCATCAGCAGCGTCCCGCCGACCTGTGGCCGGAACGTCGCCAGCCACTGCCACGGCGGGGCCGGGTCCCGCAGGCTCAGCACCAGCGCCGCCACCGGAACCGCCAGCGTCGCCGCCACCACGAGGTACGCGAAGGCGTGTGCGGCCAGCGGGCCTTGCGTGGCGTGTCCGGCCGGCGGCACGGTACCGCCGGCCGCATCGTCGGCCGACGGCGGCACGACCAGCCGCCACGCCCAGAGCAGCGCGGCCCCGAACAGCCCCAGCGTGGCCAGCAGTGACGGCAGCCCCGTGACAATCGCCGCCGCCGCTCGCTGGGACTGGGTCGCCGCCGGTGCGTCGGCGCCGAGGAACGCTCCCGTCTCGAACACCACCCGCATCTCCGTGGCCGCCACCGGAATGCCCGTGGTTTCAAAGACCGCAAACTCCTGCGTCGCCAGCGCCGTGGTCAGGCACCACGCCGCCAGCATCGGCCCGGCCAGCAGCCGCAGCGTTACCCGCCGGTACGCCCCGTCCAGCACCGCCTGTTGCAGTGTCCACGGGTCCAGCCGGTTCCACGCCAGGGCCACGACCGCCGCGGGCACGCCCCACAGCCACGCCGCCACCGTGACCACGCACCGCAACACGTCCGCCGCCGAGCCGGGGTCGGGCATCCAGCCGACCAGCCGCAGCGCCTGCTGACCGCCATAGGCATAGACGAGCGACGGGATCACCAGCGTGGCCGGCACGCACGCCAGCAGCAGCCGACGCGACAGCTCCCACGCCCCCCGCCCGCAGGCGTCTCCCTGCTGCTGCCGGCCGATCACCCGTGCTACGACCGCGCCCATCGCGACGGCCAGCAGCCCCGCCGACGAGCTGTACAGCAGCGTCCGCCCGAGCAGGCCCCATCCGTAGCGGCCGGGCAGCGCCGGGACGACCAGGGCCGTCGCGGCCGTCCACGCCAGGTACGTCAGCGGCAGGACGAAGGCCACCGTGGCCACCGCCGCCAGCCCCACCGACGCCGCCGACGGAAACCGCCCACGCCGGCACACCATGTCCTGCCCTCTTTCCGGGTTTGTTCCCTCACCGGACGCTCAGGCGGTCGCCGGCCGACGACGTCTCCCGCGACACGCTCGCCTCCCGCGGCGACTCGGTCGCGGCGGCGGTGGGGGGGAAAGGAAATCCGAAAGCAAACCCCACCACGAGCCCCTACACAGTCACCCCACACGCCCCACCCACCACGTACAGCGGACGCTGCTTGATCTCCTCGTAGATCCGCCCCACGTACTCGCCCACGATGCCGATGCAGATCAGCTGCACCCCCCCGAGGAACAGCAGGCACAGGATGGTCGTGGTGAAGCCCGAGCCGTAGGTCGCCCCCGACTTGGCGATGAAGTCGATCAGGTAGTACACCGCCAGCAGGAACGAGCTGATGGAGACGAGAAAGCCCATGTAGGTCACGGCCCGCAGCGGCTTGTACGAGAAGCTGAGCATGCCGTCGATGGCGTACTTCAGCAGCCGGCGGAACGTCTGCTTGGGCTTGCCCGCCGCCCGCTCCTGCCGGTCGTAGGGCACGCTGGCGACCGTGAACCCCAGCCACGCCCGGAGACCGGGGATGAAGCGGTTGCGTTCGGGCAGCCGGTTGAACTCGTCCACCACGCGGCGGTCCATCAGCCCGAAGATCCCCGCGTCCGGGGCCGACGGCAGGTCCGTCACCGCCCGCAAGAGCGGATAAAACAGCCGGAACCCCAGCCCCCGCGCCCCGCGCTCGGCCCGACTGGTCCGCTCGCCCAGCACGATGTCCGCGCCACGGTCTTCGCCCGCACCCTCCTTGCCCCCGCCACTCCGGCCCCCCGCCCAGCGTGCCACGAGCTGCGGGATCACCTCCGGCGGGTCCTGCAGGTCGCCGTCGATCAGCACGACACAACGCCCGTTGGCGGCGTGGATGCCGGCCGTCACCGCCGGCTGGTGTCCGAAGTTGCGCGACAGCGAGATGACCTTGATCCGCGGGTCTTCCCGGTGGAACTGCCGCAGCATCGCCAGTGACGCGTCCCGCGAGCCGTCGTTCACCGCGATCCACTCCCAGCTGCGCCCGGTCGACTCCAGTGCCGCCACCAGCCGCCGGCGCAGCTCCGGCAGGTTCTCCTGCTCGTTGTAGATGGGCGTGACGACCGAGATGTCCGGGGGGTGAGCACTCATGCGGGTCAGACGGACGGCGGCGGCAGGGCAGTGTTCGACAAAAGCGTTCAACAGACGTCGGCCGCCAGAGCCTGCGGCATGGTGTAACGCAAACCGCCTTCGTTTGCACCCCTTCTGGACCGGCCCGGCGACGGCCCCGGCCACACGCCCCGCGCTCCCCGGCCGCTTGGTCCCCGGCCGCTTGGTCCCCGGCCGCTCGCCCGCCGGCCCCGCGCTCGCCGGCCGCTCACCTTCGGGCAACGCCGCCGGCGGCCGTGCGGTATAGTCGCTGCATGATGTCCCGCCGCGGCCGTAGCGCCTTCACCCTCGTCGAGCTGCTTGTGGTTCTGGGCATCATCTCCGTGCTGGTGGGGCTGCTGCTGCCCTCGCTCGCCCGCTCCCGCGAACAGGCCAAGACCCTGCAATGTGCCAACCAGATGCGGCAGGTGGGCCAGTTCATGATCATGTACGCGCAGGCCGAGGGCATGGGGTACATGTTCCCCACCGACGCCGGCGGCCCCACCGGCCCCGTCCCGGCCAACAACCAGTGGTTCGTCCATGTGCTGAAGTTCCCGCCCCGGGGTGACCCTTCCGACCTCGATTACTGGAACTGGACCCCCGCGATTCTCCGCTGCCCCTCGGACGCGCTCGACCCGTCCATGCAGGCGGCCACGCAGTCCATCGCCCACAGCTACGTCGTCAACGACCACCTGAACTACCGCAAGATCAAGTTCTCCTCCCGGCCGCCCGGCGGCATGTCTGTCTCCGATGTCGTCGTCATGGGCGAAAAACTCTCGCACATGCCCGACTTCTACGTGCAGGTGTTCCCCGGCGGCATCTGGTCGGACTACGGCTACGGCGAACGCGGCACCCCCTTCGGCCCCGTCCCCGAGCTGTACCGCCACGGCCGCCGGGTCGGCAGCAACTACCTGTTCCTCGACGGCCACGTCGAGACCCGCGGCCCGATTCCCCGCCGACGCGACGCGCAAATCGACCCGTGGGACCCCGGCCCCCCCGACGGCGACTGACGCCTGCCGCCCTTCGCGGCCCCTGAACCCCATCCTGCCGCAGGACACACGGCCCGTCGGCTACTTCCCCGGCGGGCGGATCACGTACGCCACGCCGCCGGAACCGGCCGTCCCCGAACCCGTGCCGATCCACGCCTTCTCCAGCTCGGTGGCCCGGTAGATCACGCCGTCGCCCTTCTCGCGGCTGGCCGGGTCGTTGATGATCGCGTCGCCGTCCTCGGTGAAGCCGCGCAGGACGATCAGGTGGCCGGCGGTCTGCTCGTAGAGGAACCCGTCCACTTCACCCTTGCGGAACCGCACCGAGAGGATCAGCGGCACGCCCTCGGCGATGTACGCCTTGGCCTGCTCCAGGCTCCGCAGCCGGGTGAGGTAGCCGTCCAGACCGTGCTCGGCCGCGAAACTCACCGCCCGGCCCCAATTGCCGAACAGGTCGTAGTGCGGGTCGAAGATCGACTTGGCCGCATGCAGCGTGGGCGTGTCCACACCGAAGTGCGCCAGCACCATCGCCACGGACGTCGGCGAGCAGATCTGCGACCACAGCGCCCGCGGGATGGCCGGGTCGCCCTGCGGACGGAACGGCACCTTCAGGTCCCGCGCCCACAGCTCCTTCGGCAGCGTTCCCTGCGGCACACGCTCGGCCGCAAGCTGCCCCGAGTAGCACACGGAGACGCGCCGGAGCTGCGGAAACGACGCCGGATCGTAGTCGAACGACTGCAGCCGCACCCGCACCTGATACGCCACCGCCGGCCGAGTCAGCTCGATGATGTCCACCGCCACCTTGCCGTGCTCGAACTGGTTCACCCGCCCCACCAGCGACAGCGTCCTGCCCCAGCTCTGCATGTACATCCACGGCGACCACCCCTCTGCCGTGGCCGCCGACGCCTCACCGCCCGGAGCCGCTGCCGCGGCTGCACCCTCGCCCCCCTCGCCGGCCAGCCGCACGCGGACCTCGAGAATCCCGCCGGATTCGGTCGAGACGGTGAGGTTGAAGCTGGCCATCAGCTCGGTGAACGGAAACGCCGTCGTCACGACCGGCCCGGTCCACGAGCCCTCCAGCGGGTAGCCGCGGTCGCCGGGGAGCAGGGTCACGGTGCCGCTTTCGGTCGCCCGTGTGCCGTCGAACGTGCCGGCGGCGAAAGCCGCCGCGGTCTCGACGTGTTCCGTGCGGTCCCACCACACCTTGGCCGGTTGCGGCGGCGCTGCCGGCTCCCCGGCGGCCGCCACGGACGCCAGCACCATCCCCGAAACCAGCAACCCCACCACGAGCAGGCCGATCGCATTCATCGTGCGCAGCGTAGCGGCCCGGCGGGCACGAAAAAAAGAGCCCCCGGAAGGTCGGTCCCCCCCGGGGGTGGTGGTCTCCCGGGTGCCGTGGTTCGCCTTCACCTGCCGGGAAGGCCCCGGCAACGAATCTGCCGCTAGGCGCTTTGCTTGCGGCTCTCGGCCGGCATGAGCTCGATGGCCGACTGACGCCCTTCGACAACCGCTTCGTTGATGACGTACTTGCGGCCCTGAGGCTGGTCGGGCAGGCGGTACATCAGGTCGAGCATGATCTCCTCGCACACCGCTCGCAGGCCGCGGGCGCCCGTGTCGCGCTTGAGCGCCCGGCTGGCGATCATCTCCAGCGCCCGCGGCGTGAACTCCAGCTCGGAGCCTTCCATCCGGAAGATCCGCTGGTACTGCTTGACGATCGCGTTCTTCGGCTGCGTGAGGATGTTCACCAGCGTCGGCACGTCCAGCGGCTCGAGCGTCGAGACCACCGGCAACCGGCCCACGAACTCGGGGATCATCCCGAACTCGACGAGGTCTTCCGGCTGCACCTGCGCCAGGATCGCCGCCTTCTCCGACTCGGTGGCCACCGGGGCCGACTCCGACGCGAAGCCGATCATCTGCCGGCCCAGCCGCTTGCGGATGATGTCCTCCAGCCCCACGAACGTCCCGCCGCAGATGAACAGGATGTGGGTCGTGTCCATCTGGATGTACTGCTGTTCGGGGTGCTTGCGTCCGCCCTGCGGGGGGATGTTGGCGATCGTGCCCTCGAGCATCTTCAGCAGCGCCTGCTGCACGCCTTCGCCGGAGACGTCGCGGGTGATCGACACGTTGTTCTGCGTCTTGCCGATCTTGTCGATCTCGTCGATGTAGACGATGCCCCGCTGCGCCGCCTCCAGGTCGTAGTCGGCCGCCTGCAGCAGCTTCAGCAGGATGTTCTCCACGTCCTCGCCGACGTAGCCGGCCTCGGTGAGCGTGGTCGCGTCGCCGATGGCAAACGGCACGTTGAGGATCCGCGCCAGCGTCTTGGCCAGCAGCGTCTTGCCCGAGCCCGTCGGGCCGATGAGCAGCACGTTCGATTTGTCCAGCTCGACCTCGTCCTTGCCGCTCAGCCCGGCGTCGGCCTTTTCGAGCGTGCTCAGCCGCTTGTAGTGGTTGTGCACCGCCACCGACAAGGCCTTCTTGGCGTGCTTCTGCCCCACCACGTAGTTGTCGAGAAACTCGCAGATCTGCCTGGGCGAAGGGATCGACGAGAAGTTGGGTGCCGACGACGAGAGCTTGCGCTTCTCCTGGCGGATGATGTTGTGCGCCAGATCGACGCAGTGCGCGCAGATGAAGACGTCCGACGGGCCTTCGACCATCGGCCCGACGTCCCTGGACGACTTGCCGCAGAAACTGCAGGTCGTCACCCGCCGGCCGCGAAAGCCTCCGCCCCCCCCTCCGCCACCTCCCCCGCCCCCCGCGCCACCGCCACCCGCGCCCCCTCCACCCGCACCCCCGCCCCCGCCGCCACCGTGGGCGGTACCGCTGGGTGTCGTCGTGTTGGGCGGGGGCCCGCCGGGGCGGTTGGTGCTGGCCATCGGTGTTCCTGTGCTCCTCAGTTGGCTCGGACGGATCCGCTCACGCTCGCACCGCCGTCACGCCACGCAAGTCCCGTCACGCCCGTCCCACAGCGACAAGACGCCCGACCGCGTCGCCGGTCTCCGGCAGCACGCCCGTGCGACAGGTTCCTTCCCGGCCGCGCGCCCGTCCCCGGCACGCCCCGGACCTGACAGCCCCGCAAGCCTCCGCCTGCGGTGAACCTGCCTTGGTTGAGATATCGAATCCGCCGGGGGGGCGACTTGACCCGCGCCAAGCTCGCCACCTCCTCAGCAATCTATAGCGGACGTCCAGCCGCCCGGCCGCACAGAAACACTGCCATGGCCGTCTTTATGGGCATCCCATAACCCCCGAACTTCGCCAGACCGCCACGCGTCCACGGCCACGCCGTGAGTTTGCGTGAGATAGCTCACGCAGGAAACACGCCCCAAGGTCGGGCAAGCCGCACGGCACCTCAGCGCGTCACGCGGGCGGGCCGGGTGACCAGCTCGACGCCTCCTCCAGCGTCTGCGTGATCGTCAGCACCCGGTCCAGGTGCGTCTGCCGCAGCACGCCCCGGAGCCGGGCATCGGGGCACACGATGCTGAGTTTGCCGCCCTGCTCGAGCAACCTTTTGCGAAGCTCCAGCATCAGGCCCAAGGCCAGCGTGTTGAGCAGCTCCAGCAGTGTGAGGTCGAGAATCACGTGGACCTGCGGCCCGGCGTGCGAGAGCAGCTCGGCCTCGTGCCGGGCCACGTTCTGCATGGTCACCGGCCCGACGAGCTGGACGATCTGAACGCTGTACACGGACAGCCCCTTCCGGGCCCGCCGGCCCGTTGGCTTCGCGGTCGCGGTCACGGCGCGGGTGGCTTCTCCCCCGGTGGCAGTTCCGGCTCGGTGGTCTCCACGAGGTCCTGTGCCAGACGCGAGAGGAAAAACTGCAGCTCCGCCTCCGCGATCGACCTCGGCAGCGGGTCGCGCAGGTCGTACTGGTGCGTGTGGTCGTCGGCCGAGTCTTCGTTCCGCCGCTCCCCCTCGGTGATGATGTGGTGCTCGAAGGAGATCGCGTCCTCGTGCGACTGCATCACGACCAGCTCGCCCCACCGCCACGCCAGATGCACCCGCAGCGCGATCTGGTTCCCCCACGTCGACACCCGGTGCACGATCCGGTGCTCCCGCAGCAGCCTGGTCAGCTCGTCCAACGCCGGCAGGAACGCCGTCCGCTGAAACTCGGCGTAGTTGTGGTTGTACTCCTGCTGGGCTTCCATGGCTTCGCGTTCGGCCGCGAGCTTCTCAGGCGGAACGTCGCGAAACACCACCGCACGCGTGAAAAACCACTTGGTGAAGGTCTTGTCCATGGCTGAGCTGAAGGTCGTCCAGGCAAGAATAGACGACCGGGCCTCCTGCGGGAGCCTCCCGCCTGCCGAAGCCGAACTCGCGTCGGACGCTGCCGCCATGCCGAGACCTCGCCCCATCCGGACCTTCGCCGACGACCGCCCCGCCGCCTCCCCGCGGAGCTAGTCATCAACCGGCCCGCGGATGCAACGCACGGTCGTTGCTTTTTCGAGTGGCGAACGGCTCCCTTCCCGCTCGCCGCCGCGTCAGGGGGCCATGTCCGCGGGATTCAGCAAAAACTTGAAGATTTGCGGCACGCGCTGGGCCCAGTCCCCCGCGGTGTGCCGTCCGCCTTCCACTTCGAGGAAGTGCACGTGCAACTCGGGTCGCCGCTGGAGGGCGGCGTGGAGCCGCCTGGCCCGGGCCGAGTGCAGCGCCCAGCGGTCCTCGGCGCCCTCGCGCGTGCCCATGTCCAGCCACACCCGCCACCGCCGGCCCGGCATCTCGTCGGCCACCCCGCCCGGCTCGGCCGCCGCTTCCCAGCGCTTGAGTTCGGCCTCATCCGCCCACCACAGCGACGGCGACACGATGGCAACGCCGCCGAACACATCCCCGTGTGCCCGAAGGAGATACAGCGAAATCAGCCCGCCCAGCGACGAGCCGAGCGTGATGGTGTGTTCGCGTTCGGGCCGCGTGCGGTAGGTGGCGTCGATGAACGGCTTGACCTCTTCGACCAGAAACCTCGCGTAGTCCGCCCCCTTGCCGCCGGCGTCGCCGTTCGTGTCCGAGGTGTACTCGGCGACCCGGTCGGGGGAGTTGTCGATGCCCACGATGATCGCCGCGGCCACCTCGCCGCGCGGCAGCAGCTCCGTCATCGCTTCGTCGAGCTGCCACTCTTCGCCGAACGCGGCCGTCGTGCGGTCGAAGAGGCCCTGTCCGTCGTGGGCGTAGATCACCGGATATCGCACGTGGGCGTTGGCAGGGTCGTCGTAGCCCGGCGGCACCCACACGCGAAGCGTCCGGCGGTTGCCGAGGACGGCCGACGGGAAGTCCGGGTGCAGCCGAAGGTCGCCGACCACCGTCCCGTGGCGGGGGGCCTGCTCGGCGGCTTCGCCGGCGGGTGAGGTCGCTGCGGCCGAAGCGGGCGTCGTCGCGGGCGGGGTCGGGTCGGCCGACGGCGCCTGCGCCCACCCCGGGCGGGCGTCCGGGAAAAGCAGCGTTGTCAGGGCAACGCAGGACAGGGCAACCCGGACCGCGCTGCGGGCGATAACTCGACGATGGGATGGCATTTTGGTGTCCTGCAAAACGTGGTCGTTGTTCGGCCGATGGGACGCTACGGGATGATGTCCATGCTGGCCAGCCTTCTCGCCGGGTTGTTTCCGACGACTCTTTTGCCGGGTCCTGCGGTGTGGCCCGCCGACGGGGCGTCCGCCGCAGTGATGTGGAATGCGGCGCCGGCGCTGGTGACCGCGCCGCGGCCCGGACCGGGTCCGTCGCCCGCCACGCCCGGCCCCGATGCCGGTTCGGCGGCAGGCGAAGGCGTGGGCGTGGTCGTGTTCAACAACGTGGAGGAGGCGACGCGGGCCGAGCCGGGCACGTGGTATGTCGAAGCCGCCTTCACGCTCGCGCGACGCGTCCCGGGTGACCGCCACAGCACATCGCTGTTGTTCCAGCCGGGGATCTACCACAGCCCCAGCGAAACGTTGACCCTCGGACTGTTCCCGGCGGACGTGAGCTACACCTCGTCAGGAAACTTCGACGGCCTTCGATATGAGGGGTCGGCGGCGCAGGCGCTGCTGAGCCTGGTGGACCCGGAGTCGTCCCCGCTGGGACTTGCGGTGTTCGCCTTCGCCGGGGGGAACGAACGCGGCATCGTGGGCGAGGGGCGACTGGTCATCCAGCGGCTGCACGGGCCGTGGAACCTCACGTACAACCTTCGCCTGAGCACCGCCGTGGAGGGCATCGACGGCGGCGGCACGGACACCACCGGCACGCTCGGACACAGCTTCGGCGTGGCCTGCAGCGGGCAGGTCGCGGACGAACTGCTCTCGGAGCTGGTGTCGGCGTGGTCGCTCGGCGGCGAGCTGCTCATCGACAGCCGCTACCACGAATGGCGCCGCTACGTCGGCACCACGGTCTACTCCGGGCCGACGCTGGGCCTCGTGCTCGGACGCACCACCGCGCTCACCGTGACCGGGCTGGTGCAGCTCACCGACGAGGACGCCCCCCGCTGGACGCTGCAGGTGACGCTGGGCTGGGGTTTCTGAATCGGCGCCGCCGTCACTGCCGGGCGCGGCCTGCCGCGGCGTCGGCTCAGGCCACCGTCCGCGGCGGCGGCAGCAGGCTTTCTCCGGTCATCTCCGGCGGCTGCGGCAAGTCCATCATCTGCAGCAGCGTCGGGGCGACATCCGCCAGCCGCCCGCCGTCCCGCAGCTTCACCCCTTTGTATCGGTCATCGATGACGAACAGTTCCACGTCGTAGGTCGTGTGGGCGGTGTGGGGCTGGCCGGTGGCCGGGTCGAGCATCTGTTCGCAGTTGCCGTGGTCGGCGGTGACGATCGCGTTGCCCCCGGCCTTGGCGACGGCGTCGAGGATACGGCCCACGCACACGTCCACGTGCTCGACCGCCTTCACCGCGGCCTCCAGCACGCCGGTGTGGCCGACCATGTCGCCGTTGGCGAAGTTCACCACCAGCAGGTCGTACTTGCCCGACTCGATCGCCTGCACGGTGGCGTCGGCGATCTCGTACGCCGACATCTCCGGCTTCTGGTCGTACGTGGAGACCTTGGGCGACGGGCAGAGGTGGCGGTCTTCGCCGGGAAAGGCGGTGTCGGCCCCGCCGTTGAAGAAGAACGTGACGTGCGGGAACTTCTCCGTCTCGGCGCAGCGGAACTGCTTCCTGCCCAGCGACGCGAGGTATTCGCCGAGGATGTTCCGCATCTTCGGCGGCTTGGGGTAGGCGACCTCGACCGGCAGCCCTTCCTCGTAGGCGGTGAGCGTGGTGAAGCGGACTTTGGGCCGAACCTTGCGGGCGAAGCCGCTGAAGTCGTCGAGGACGAACGCCTTGGTGAGCTCGCGGGGGCGGTCGCCGCGGTAGTTGTAGAAGATGACCGAGTCGCCGTCGCGGATGCTCTCGCCGCCGGCGATGACCGACGGGAGAACGAACTCGTCGCCGGCCATGTTCGGCTCGGTGGGGTTGGCGTAGTAGTGCTCGACGGCCTCGCGGGCGGTGGCGAACTTCGGGCCGATGCCTTCGGTCAGCGCCACGTACGCCTTCTCGACGCGCGCCCAGCGGTTGTCGCGGTCCATCGCGTAGTACCGCCCCGACACCGTGGCGATGCGGCCCACCCCCAGCTCCGCCATCTTCCGCTCCACCTGCGCGATGTAGCCGTCGTCGCCGCCGGCGGAGTTGGGCGGCGTGTCGCGTCCGTCGGTGAACGCGTGCAGGTACACCCGCGACAGCCCGCGGTCGCGCGCCAGCCTCAGCAGGGCGTAGAGGTGCTCGAGCAGCCCGTGCACGCCGGCGTCGGAGACGATCCCCAGCAGGTGCACCGCGCCGCCGGTCGTGCGGGCGTGTTCCATCGCCGCCACCAGCACCGGGTTCGCGAAAAACACCCCCGAGCGGATCTCCTTGGTGATGCGTACCGACTCCTGGTCCACCACGCGGCCGGCCCCGATGTTCTGATGCCCCACCTCGGAGTTGCCCATCGTCCCCTCCGGCAGCCCGACGTCGAAGCCGGAGGTCTTCAGCAGCGTCCAAGGGCAGGTGGCCAGCAGGCGGTCCTGCACGGGGTGTCGTGCCAGCTTGACGGCGTTGAAGGCGTCGTGTTCGGGGTGCGGGTTCTTCCCCCAGCCGTCGCGGATGATCAGCACAGTGGGTCGTGGCATGGTGCCGGGAGAATAGCCGACCGGATGCCCGCGGTTGCGACACGCCCGTGGCGGGGCGACGCGATGCCGCAGACGCCGCCGACGACCGCGTCGGCATCCCGACGGGCGACACGTCCTCCGACGGCTTCACATCAAACCACCGCTTGGGGCACGCGCGACTCAACCCCCACTGCCGGTTGTGCCGATGACGAAAGAAACGTTGACCCATCTACGCAAGCCACGTAGATTGAAAACAACAGAAAGGAGGTGACAAGCGCTATGGCGAAGAAGGCTGCGAAGAAGGCCACCAAGAAAGCCACGAAGAAGACGACCAAGAAGACCACCAAGAAGTAACTTGGTTCGTCGTGCCGGGTCGGTGCGGGTTCACGGTGCCCGCGCCTCGTGGCTCCCGACGGCGACATGACGTCGCCGGCTTCCGGTCGAGGCCCGGCCCCCCTCGTGGCAGCGTACAGAACAACTCAAGGTCACCTTTTCGTCGTCCGCCCGGCTCCCCCGCGACCCCTCCATGAAGGCCGGTCGCCGATTGGGCGAGATGACGGCAAACGAAAGCTTCCAAGCCACGGCGGAAGCTTTCTTTGTTTTCCGGGACCGCCCGGTGTGGCGGACCTGCCCGAACTCGCCCGCCAACGTCCTCCGCGGATGCCGCTTGGCTGTCCGGCAGGCTGACTGTCCGAGCGTCAACGTTTCTCACAATGCACGGACCGCGCCGTGCTTTTGCTTCCGTCCGCTCCGGGAGCACCCCGCTCCCTCCGACCGCATACACTCCCACCATGCGAGTCATCGCCCTGATGAATCAGAAAGGCGGCGTGGGCAAGACGACCACCACCGCCTCGCTCGGGGCGGCGCTGGCCGAGGCCGGCAAACGCGTGTGCCTCATCGACCTCGACCCGCAGGCGCACCTGACGATCAACTTCGGCATCGAGCCCGCGCCGGCCCATGCGCCGCACGGCGGGCCGGATGCGACGCGCCGTGTGCTCTCGCTGTACGACGTGCTCGCCGACGACCGCTCGCTGCTGGAGGCGTTGCAGACCGTGGACGCCGCCCACGCCACCGCCGCCCACGCCACCGCCGCCCACGCCACCGCGGCCCAGGCCACTGCCGTCGCCGCCCCGTCGTCGGCGTCCGGTTCGTCGGCCACGTCGGCCGCGGCAGCCGTCCCCGGCAGCCGCACGCCGTCGTCCGCCGGCTCGGCGCGGGGCGGCGGAAGCGCTTCTGCGGCCGGGCTGGTGGCCCTGGTCCCCAGCTCGATCGACCTGGCCGCTGCCGAGGTCGAGCTGGTGTCGATGTTGGGCCGTGAGCTGATCCTCAAGAAGCGACTGGACGCGGCCGTCGCCGCCGGGGCGAAGTTCGACTACGTCCTGATGGACTGCCCGCCGTCGCTGGGGCTGCTGACGATCAACGCGCTGGCCGCCGCCGGCGAGGTCATCATCCCGATGCAGCCGCACTTTCTGGCCCTTCAGGGCGTGGGCAAGCTGCTCGAGACCGTCACGCTGGTCTCGCGCCGGATGAACCCGCAGCTCCGCGTCTCGGGCATCGTGCTGACGATGTGGGACGGACAGGCCCGGCTTTCCGCCGAGGTGGTCGCCGACCTGCAGCACTTCCTGGACAAGGCCCGGGGTCAGCCCGTGCCGTACGCCGACTGCCGCATCTTCGAGACGCGGATCCGACGGAACATCAAGTTGGCCGAGTGCCCGTCGTTCGGGAAGTCGATCCTCGCCTACGAGCCGAACTCCAACGGCGCCAACGACTACCGGGCCCTCGCCCGCGAGGTGATCGCCATGGAAACCCGGCCCGCCCCCGCCGGGCCCCGCCCGCAGGTTCAGGTGACCGTGCCCCGCCCGGCCGAGCCGGTCCGCCGCTGACCCCCCCCCGTTGCCCCCCCCTTGCCCCCCCCTTGCCCCCCCCTTGCCCCCCCGTCCCCCGCTC